>RJAE01000020.1 GCA_004000035.1 Arthrobacter sulfonylureivorans
GACGCGTTCCGCGGCCACTTCGGCGCCGCAGCGCTGAGCCTGCAGGGCTCGGGCTGGGCCGTGCTGGCCTACGAACCGCTGGGCGGCAATCTGGTCATCGAGCAGCTCTACGACCAGCAAGGCAACATCCCGGTGGGCACCATCCCGCTGCTGATGCTGGACATGTGGGAGCACGCCTTCTACCTGGACTACGTCAACGTCAAGGCCGACTACGTCAAGGCGTTCTGGAACATCGTCAACTGGGCCGACGTCGCCGCCCGCTTCGACGCCGCCCGCACCGGCGCTTCCGCGCTGATCACCCCGGCCAAGTAACACCGGCCTGCCGTGCCGCTGCACGGCGAATGACCCAGCAGGCACCGCCGTTGGGCCGGACACCCGGCCGAACGGTGGTGCCTCGCCGATTAATCCGTTGCTGCCCCTCTCGATGGGCGGCAGAAGCGGGCACCGACACTTTTCAGTCCGGTGCCCCACTGTTCCCCCAAAGGCTTCCTTTCTTCTACGGAACTGTAGAAGATAGCGGCATGATGTTTGAACATGACGACCCGATCCTTGAGCTCACCGACGAGCAATCTTGGAAGCTGCTGGAGAACACCAAGCACGGCCGCCTCGTCCTCACCGCCGCCGGCGAAACCGACATCTTTCCGATCAACTTTGTAGCCCGTGACGGCAGGCTGGTCCTGCGGACGGCGCCGGGCACCAAGTTGGCCGAGCTGACCATCAACGAACACGTGCTGTTCGAGGCGGACGGCATCGGCAGCGGCGAAGCGTGGAGTGTGGTGGTCAAAGGCACCGCACGCGTGCTCCAGACCCAGGAGGAAATTGCGGCTGCAGAGGCGCTGCCGGTCGAGACCTGGATTCCCACCCTCAAGGACTTCTATGTGGAAGTGAAGCCGGCCAGCATCAGCGGGCGGCACTTCAAGTTTGGCCAGCAGCCCGAACGCTTTTAGCAACGCGAACGGCCCGGTCGGGAGCCCTAGACGGCGCCGATGCGCCTGCTGTGGCTAACCCCTGACCGGGCCGTCGTCGGGCTCAGTGGTGGAGGCTCATTTAGTGGCCGACGCTGGCGAGGATCTCCTCGAAGCTCTTGGACTCGACGCCGCCGCGGCCGCGCTCGGTCACCGGAGCGCCCTGCACCAGATCAACCAGTTCGGCAGCCGCACGGTCGGAACGCTCGGACAATCCGCCGGTTCCGGCCTCGCCGGCGCCCCAGTCTTCCGGTGCGGCGAAGACCGTGGTCTGCACGGTCCGCGCCCGCAGGTAGCTGAACAGCGGGCGGACGGCGTAGTCCAGCGCCAACGAGTGCCGGGCGCTGCCGCCGGTGGCACCCATCAGCACCGGCTTGCCGGCGAGCGCGCGCGGCTCGACCACATCGAAGAAGGACTTGAACAGGCCGCTGTAGGAAGCACTGAAGACCGGAGTCACTACGATGAGCGCATCCGCTGCAACCGTCGCCTTGAGCACCTCATCCAGCTTCGGTGCCGCGTAACCGGTCACCATGTTGTTGGCGATATCGACCGCGTAATCGCGCAACTCCACCATCTGGATCTCGGCTTCAACACCCTGCAGCCGGAACTGGTCCGCCGTGGAGGCAGCCAACTGGTCGGCCAGCATCCGGCTGGAGGACGGTACGCCGAGTCCGGCTGAAATGACTACGATCTTGCGTTCTGACACTGCGGCTCTCCTTGATTGTCCATGCAATTGCATCTACAGGGAAAACCTATGTCTGCTCCGGTTTATTCCGGACATCAGGTGGTCTCCGTCTCACCGGTCCGGCTCGGCCGAGGTAACGGCCAGAAACGGCGAAGCTGCCGGTCAGTCAGGAACCTGCGGGACTGCCACCGCGTCAGGGACGGCTGCGTCAGGAACCGGCTGCACGGCCGGCGGCGCGGCCGCTGAAGAGGCAGCCACCCAGGAAGGTGCCCTCCAGCGAGCGGTAGCCATGCATGCCGCCGCCGCCAAACCCCGCCGCCTCCCCGGCAGCGTAGAGTCCGGGTACCGGCTGCCCGTGCGCTGTCAGCACCCGTGACTGCAGGTCCGTTTCCAGTCCCCCGAGCGTCTTGCGGGTCAGCACCGACAGCCGCACCGCGATCAGCGGCCCGGCATCGGGATCCAGCAGGCGATGCGGTTTCGCCGTGCGCACCAGCTTGTCGCCCAGGTAGCGTCTCGCCGCGCGGATGGCCATCACCTGCGCGTCCTTACCGTAGGCATTGCCCACCTCGCGGTCCCGCGCCAGGATCTCGGCCTCGACCTCGGCCGGGTCCAGCATCGGGCCGTCCCGGTCTTCGCTGAACGCCGGCAGCACAGGTTCGGCGGGCGTCATTGTGTCGGCAGGCCCGCCCGGTGCGTCTCCAACCGTGGCCTGGACATCCGGTTCGCCGAGCGGATGGTTCCGCACCAGTTCGTTCATTTTGGCCACCAACTCCGGCACGGTGTCCGCCTGCAGGAAGTCCACGCCGTGGTCCAAAAAGGCCTGCACCGGGCCCGGCACGTCAGTGGTGGCCCGCTTGAGCACCTCCCGCACCGATTTGCCGGTCAGGTCAGGGTTCTGTTCCGAGCCGGAGAGCGCGAACTCCTTTTCGATGATCCTCTTGTTCAGGATGAACCAGCTGTAATCGTGTCCAGTGGAGCGCAGGTGGGCCAGCGTGCCCAAGGTGTCGAATCCGGGAAACAACGGTGCCGGCAGCCGCTTGCCGGTTGCATCCAGCCAGAGCGAACTGGGGCCGGGCAGAATCCGGATGCCGTGCCGTGCCCACACCGGATCCCAATTCCGGATGCCCTCCACGTAGTGCCACATCCGGTCCGGGTTGATCACCCGTCCGCCGGCTGCCTGCGCGATGCCGAGCATCCGTCCGTCCACGTATTCGGGAACACCGGCAACCATGTGTAGGGGCGGCGTGCCCAGCCGCTGCGGCCAGTTTCGCCGCACCGCGTCCAGATCCGCTCCGATCCCGCCGGAGGTCACGACGACGGCGCCGGCCGGGTATTCGAAATCCCCCACCACGGTGCGTGAGGACGCCCGGCCGCGCCCCGCCGTCGTCGGTTCCAAAATGCTGCCGCGCACCCCGGTAACCGCTCCGTCTTGCGTGAGCAGCCCGTCCACCCGGTGCCGGAAGGCGAAGGTGACCAGTCCGGCATCGGCCGCTTCCCGCACCCGGCGCGCGAACGGTTCCACGAGGCCGGGACCGGTCCCCCACGTGATGTGGAAGCGGGGCACCGAATTGCCCGGGCCGCTCGCCTCGTAGCCGCCGCGTTCGGCCCAACCGACCACCGGGAAGCTCCGGTGTCCGCGCTCGCGCAGCCACGCCCGCTTCTCGCCCGCGGCAAAGTTCACGTAGGCCTCGGCCCAGCGGCGCGGCCAATAGTCCTCCGGCCGGTCGAAGCCGGCGGTGCCCAGCCAGTCCTGCCAGGCCAGCTCGACCGAATCCTTGACGCCCAGCCGGCGCTGCTCCGGCGAGTCGACCAGGAACAGGCCGCCGAAGCTCCACCAGGCCTGGCCGCCCAGATTCGCCTCCGACTCCTGTTCGACCAGCAGCACGTGGCGCCCGGCCTCGGTCAATTCGGCGGTGGCGACCAGTCCGGAGAGCCCGGCACCCACCACGATGACATCCGCACCCACCATCCGGCCTGCCGCTGCGTTCGCACCCATGGGGTCCACCCTTGCGGATCGCGTTCGGGGCCACAAGGGGTCCGGACGGAATCGCTGGGTCGAGGGCGCGGAGATCCAACCCTAGCCAGCCCGGCGCCTCGAGGGCTACGGTGGCTCCTATCCATCCCTTGGCTCCGGTCCGGATCAGAGAGGATCCCCTCCATGAGCAGCAACCGAGCGGTCCTCGGTGCCGCCGCCACGCATGTGCTCAATCCCAACGATTACATCAGATAGGACCGCCCCGCGGCCTTCGATCAAGGAGCAACCATGGACACTGTCACTCTGGAAGATGCGCGCCGGGTCATTGCCGCCGCGGAGGCCAAGGCCGCGGAGATCGGCCAGCCAATGAACATTGCCGTGGCCGACGCCGGTGGGAACCTGGTCTCGCATGTGCGGATGGACGGGGCATGGCTGGGCAGCATCGACATCTCGATCAACAAGGCCTTCACGTCCCGGGCCTTCGATATTCAGACCAAGGACCTGGGCGACAACGCCCAGCCGGGCAATCAGTTCTACGGCATCCATGCCAGCAACCACGGCCGGATCATGATCTTCGCCGGCGGCCTTCCGCTCTCCCGCGACGGCCAGGTGGTGGGATCGATTGGCGTCAGCGGCGGCTCCGGTGAGCAGGACCAGTCGGTGGCCGAGGCCGGAGCGGCCGCGTTGTAGGCGGGGCTGGTTTGGGCCGAGGAATTCACAGGGTGCCTCGGCTAGCCTAGGCGGCGGATGGACTCACGGAGCTGGGGGGACTTCGGGTGGGCAGATGTATGAACTGGGCATGATCTACTGGTCGCGGCGGATCACGCTGTGGGCTTTCGTCGCGGCCTTGGCGTGGCTGGCCTATGCAGCCCTCTCGGCCGCCCTGGGTACCGGGCTGCTGCACGGGATCCGCCAGCTTCTCGCTGGCGGCGGCCCCGAGGCGTTGCTCCAGGCGGTTTGGCCTGTGCTGGGCTGGATCGGTCCGCCCGTGCTCGTCTTGGTGGCAGTGGCCGTTGCTGTACGGATCCGGCGCTCCCGCGATGTGCGCCGCCGCGATCCGCTGCGCAAATTTAACCGGGAGCAACGCCGCGAAGGATTGGCGCGCGCCGGCGGCCAGTGCGAACTGGAAGTTGGGCGGCACCGCCGTTGCCCGAACCCGGCCACCATCGCTGACCATTTCTTCCCATGGAAAAAAGGCGGGGCCACGGTGATGACCAATTTCGTGGCGGCCTGCGCGAGTTGCGACCGGAGCAAGGGCACCTCGATTCCCTCGCCGCAGTCCGGGCAGCGGCTGGAAGAACGGCGGCGCAGCTACTTTCCGGCCGGTGTTCCTGTTCAGGCCGGCGAGCGCAATGAGATCTCCGGCCGCACGCATACGGCGGCCTGGTTGATGGGGTGAGCTGCCGGATGACGGCAATTAGCGGCTTGTATGGCGGCCGGATCGCGGTTGGTCGTTGGGGTGACTCCCGGACCACCGGCGCTCCCCCGTGACAAGGAACACGGATAACGAAGTTGTAACACCGCGTGTCGCTCCGCTAAATTGGACGGTGTTCCTACTAGGAAGGTAGGCGCCCGGTCCGCTCGTCGAACCCTGCCAGCGGACCGTAAGATATCGAGCTTTATGTCGAAGGCAGGGGCGGAGGAACCACGTACGGTGCTTGGGGGCACCATGGGGTGAAGTCCTCAGAGGCAAGCCGGATTCCCGCGGCTATGCCGGCAGGACCGAGTGAACTCTCGCTCGAATCCGGCAGCTAACTTCGCAGGCGCATGAGAGGAATACCCTGTGAACAACCCTGTCCGCGGTCGTCGCCGTTCCGACACCCGCACGTCGCCCCTTTCCCTGATCTCCCGCCCTACCGGTGAACCCGGTGGCCGCCGCCGCGCAGAAGCGCCCGCCGCGGCTCACTCGGTTGCACGCAGGGCAGGCATTGCGGCCGCAACCGCTGGCATGCTGGCAGTGATTGCCATCCCGGTGGCTCATGCTGGCGACGTGGACGAGCTGGTTCGCACCGAACTCGTGTCCAACAACAGTGCGGTCAGCGTCCAGGCTGCCAAGGATGCCGACCTCCGGTTCGACCGGCCCTGGGCTGCCAGCCAGGCCGCCCAGGAAAAGGCCAAGGTTGCCGCCGCGTCCGCCGAAAAGAAGAAGGCCGACGACGCCGCTGCCAAGAAGGCTGCAGCGGACAGGAAGGCAGCAGCCGATCAGAAGGCCGCAGCGGACAAGAAGGCCAAGGCCCAAGCTGCCGCCAAGAAGAAGGCAGCCGCCATCGCTGCAGCGAAGAAGGCTGACGCAGCCAAGGCCAAGACCGCCAGCTTCGCGACCGGCAGCCTGAAGGCCCCCATTCCGCACATGAAACAGACTTCCGGCTTCGGCTACCGCCTGAATCCGATCACCGGCGCGGCCGGCGAGCTGCACACCGGCATCGACTACGCGATGGGCTGCGGCACCCCGGTCGACGCTTCCGACGGCGGCAAGGTGGTTGAGGCAGGCTTCCAGGTGGGCGGCGGCGGAAACCGCATTGTGGTCGAGCACCGCGGCGGCCTGAAGACCACTTACAACCACCTGCAGTCGATCGGTGTTTCGCTGGGCCAAAAGGTCGCCCAGGGCCAGCGCATCGGCGAGCTGGGCACCACCGGCAACTCCACCGGCTGCCACCTGCACTTCGAGGTTGTGAAAAACGGCCAGACCGTGGATCCGGCCGGCTGGCTCTAAGCCCACAGCAACGACGGCGGAGCTTCCGCCACCTGACGGCGATGCCCACCACATGTGAACCGATCACATGCGGTGGGCATCGCCGTCGCTCGTTTAAGAGTCGTTCGCTTGAGGCGGAGTGCTCAGGCGAACGACTGCGACGCCTGGTCCAAGACGGAAACTTCACTGGCGGACAGCTCCACATCCACCGCAGCCATCAGATCCGGCAACTGCTGCGGCGTCCGGGCGCTGGCCAGCGGCGCGGTGATGCCTGGCTTGCTGAGCAGCCAGGCGAGCGCCACCGTCGTGATAGAGATGCCGCGGGAGGAGGCGACTGCCTCCACGGCGTCCACCACCGCAAAGCCGTTCGCGGTGAGGTAATCCCCCACCATGCCGCCGCGCGGGCTGGCCTCGGCGTCGTCGGTGCTGTGGTATTTGCCGGTCAGGAAGCCTGCGGCCAGTGAGAAGTAGGGGAAGACCGACAGGTTGTGCTCCCGGGCCAGCGGCGCGTAACCCTGTTCGTAGTCCTTGCGGGCCACCAGGTTATAGTGCGGCTGCAGCGCCACCGGCAACGCGAAGCCGTTTTGCTGGGCGATGCTGATCCACTCCGCGATCCGCTCTGGAGACAGATTGGACAGCCCGATCTGGCGGACTTTGCCCTCCTTCACCAGGGCGTCAAAGGCTGCGGCCGCCTCGATCAGCGGCGTACCCTCGTCGTCGTAATGGGCGTAGTAAAGGTCGATGTGGTCCGTGCCCAGCCGCTGCAGCGAAGCCTCCGCGGCGGCAGCGATGTTCACCGCCGAGAGGCCCTGAAGCTCCGGGTGCCCACCGACTTTGGTGGCAATGACCACCGAATCACGGTTTTTCCGCTCGGCCATCCAGCGGCCGATGATGTATTCGGACTCGCCGCCGGTGTTACCCGGAACCCAGGATGAGTAGCTGTCCGCGGTATCGATGAAATTGCCGCCGGCATCGGCGAAGGCATCCAGTACCTGCTGCGAGCCGGGCTCATCGGAGGTCCAGCCGAAGGTGTTGCCGCCCAAAGCGAGCGGGAAAATCTTGAGGTCCGAAGTGCCGATCAAGCGCATCGAGAGTCCTTTCGAAGGGAGGGCAGCGGATCTTCGCCCGCCGCTTCAGCGTTTAAGGATAGTGCGACGGCTGCCGTTCCGGTCGCGAATGAGAGCGCGGTCACGCGCAAAACTTCACGTTTCCAGGGTCCGGACCCCCAGTCCGGCCGCCAAACCACCGGCGGCTGACCTCAGGCTCGCTTGTCCGTGCAACCTAGACTTAATCAATGGCTGACTCGCTGACCCCACAGCAGCGCAGCGCCAATATGGCCAAGATCCGCGGCAAGAACACCAAACCAGAGTTGCTGGTCCGGAAGCTGCTGCATGCCAGGGGGTACCGCTACCGCCTGCATGGCAGCGCCGGGGGCCAGAAGCTGCCGGGCAAACCGGATCTGGTGTTCGCGGGGCGCCGCAAGGTCATCTTCGTCAACGGCTGCTTCTGGCACGCCCACGACTGCAGAGTCGGCCAGCATGCGCCGAAGTCCAACGCCGAGATCTGGGATGCCAAACGCTCCCGGACGGCCGCCCGGGACAAGGTCCAGCAGGCGGCGCTGCAGGAAGCCGGCTGGCAGATCCTCACAGTCTGGGAGTGCGAGTTCAAGAAGGCTGGCGATCTGGCCGCCTTGGAGGACCGGCTGATGGAGTTCCTGGACTGAACGGGCTCGCGGGCCCGCGGGCCGCGGGGCCTCGGCACGGTCAGTCAGGCCCGTCCGAGGCCGGAGCGTCCAAGGCCGGGCACCCGGGCACTGGGCCAGTTATAACCGCCGACGCAAAAGCGCCCCGCCCCTGGTGGTTTCCACCAGGGGCGGGGCGCTTCGCCGTCGTTATTTTCTGCACTGCCCGCCGGCGGCCGCGTCGGGCTGCCCGCCGCCCGTGGGCCGAGCGCCGTCGGTTACCGGGAGCGATCCGGTCATCACCGGTCCGGCGCCACCGACCATGCCGGGTTCCACCGGGCTTGCGGTGGTCGGTTTGATGTCGATGGTGCGGCGCAGCGGCCGTTCCTTGATGAACAGCACCGCAATCAGCGCCACTACCGCAATGACGGCGGAAAGCTGGAAGATCAGGGCCGTGCCGTCTCCGTAGGCCGACCGCATGATCTCTGCGGCCGCGGGAGGCAAGGACGCGAAGTCCAGCGTGGCACCGGCACCATCTCCGGAGACCGGGATGCCGGCCTCCTGCATGCCGGCGGTGGCCAGGGTGTTGACCCGGCCGGCGAGCACGGCGCCGAGCACCGAAACGCCGATGGCGCCGCCGAAGGAGCGGAAGAACGCCACGGAGGCGCTAGCCGCGCCGATGTCCTTGGCCCGCACGGTGTTCTGCACGCCGAGCACCAGGTTCTGCATCAGCAGGCCCATGCCCAATCCGAGCAGCAGCAGGAAAATGCCGGCCAGCCATAGCGATGTTTGATGATCCATCATGCCGGCCAGACCGGTTCCGCTGATCACCAGGATGGCCCCGATGACCAGGAAGCGCTTCCATTTGCCATAGCGGGTAATCAGCTGCCCGGAGACCGTGGCGCCGATCAGGTTGCCGGCAACCATGGGCAGCATCAGCAGGCCGGCTTCGGTCGGCGTCGCGCCGCGGGCCACCTGGAAGTACTGGCCGACGAACGTGGCGGAGCCAAACATCGCTACGCCCACCGAGATGGAAGCGATGATGGACAGCGCGGTGGTGCGCTCGGTGATGATCTTCAGCGGAATGATCGGCTGTGCGGCCTTGGACTCTACCCACACCAGCACGGCCAGCAGCACGACGCCGATGCCCACCATCAGTGCGCTGGTTCCGGAAAGCCATTCATAGTGGCCGGGCTGGCCGGCGAAGGAGACCCAGATCAGCAGGATGGACACGCCGGCCGTCAACAGCACGGAGCCGAGCCAGTCGATCTTAACGTGCCGGCGCTCGTGGCTCATCTTCAGCGTCTTCTGCAGCATCAGCAGCGCAATGACAGCCAGCGGGACGCAGACAAAGAAGGTCCAGCGCCAGCCCAACGGGCTGTCCACAATGAAGCCGCCCAGCAGCGGGCCACCAGCCGTCGCAACGGCCATGACGGCACCCATGTAGCCGGCGTAGCGTCCGCGTTCGCGCGGCGGGATGACGGTGCCGATGATGGCTTGGACCAGCGCGGTCAGGCCGCCCATCGCGGTACCCTGGACCACCCGCGCGGCCAGCAGCGTGGTCATGTCCGGGGCAAACCCGGCCAGCACGGAGCCGGCCACGAAGATCACGATGGACAGCTGGACCAGCAGCTTCTTGTTGTACAGGTCGGCGAACTTGCCCCAGATCGGCGTGGTGGCCGCATTCGCCAGCAGCGCTGCGGTAACCACCCAGGCGAAGTCGGTTTGGGTGCCGTGCAGGTCGGCGATGATGGTGGGCAGCGCGTTGCCCACGATCGTGCTGGAAAGCATCGCGGTGAACAGGGCCGCAAGCAGACCGGTGAGGACCTGCAGAATCTGCTTGTGGCTCATCAGGTCGCCGTCGGCGGACGTCCGCTTGGCGGGCGCCTGTTCGGCGTTTGTCCGTTCGGCGGGAGCTTTGCTGTGAAGCGTGTGCTCCTTGAGCATCACGGCTGAGGTCTGGTTTGGTTCAGTGGGTTCGTTCAACGAGTCAGACTCCTGCGGGTTCGTAGCGGTTGGTTCCCGGCTTCGTTGACAGGATCGAGGTGTGGAGGGCCTCGGCAAGGCGGCCGACGGCGGTGATGGCGGCCTGGGCTTCGTCCTCGGACCAGTCGCCGAGCATGCCCTGCATGAGGGCGGCCCGGCGGATCGCCTCGGCCCGCATGCTGGCTTGGCCGGCCTCGGACAGCGAGATCAGCGACGCCCTGCCATCGTCGGGATGTGGTCTCCGCAGCACGAAACCTGACGCCTCAAGGTCCGCGATGTGCCGGCTGAGGGCCGCTGGACCGATGCCCAGCTTGGCCGCCAACTCGGTGGCACGGAGCTCCCGCGCTTCGCCGATGATCCGCATAACGCCTTGCAGCGCGAAGCCAGGGCCGGATGGATCCGCCATGTGGTGGGTCGCGGCACGCAAGGACCGCTGCAGGGAAAAGACGCAGGCCACCAGCTCCTGGGCGGTTTCGGTTTCGACAGCCACGGCACACCTCATTCTTATACTTGCCTCAAGCAACTATAACTTCAACTAGTTGTCTTGACAAACTAAATGAATGGGATCTGGAGCACACCCTCGCCACTCCTCCTACCGGATTCTAAGTATCAGCAGGCGGCCTTCTCAGGGCTGAGAAGGCCGCCTGCTGATACTTCGATGAGTGGTTGGCCCGAGCCAGGGGTCTGGCCCCAGCGTCAGTGGTCTAAGAGTCAGCCACCTAGATGCGTGGGCGCGAACATCTTGAGCAGGGTCTCTACGACGACGACGTTCGGGCCCTGGGCGGCGAAGCTCTCCTCGAGCGCGGCGCGGATACCCTCGGGCGCCACCCGCCGGGCAGGAACGCCAAAGGAATCGGCCAAGGCGACGAAGTCGGGCCGGGCCAGCTCCGTGGCGGTTGCTTTGCCGAAGGCCCCTTCCATGTATTCGCGCAGGATGCCGTACCCGCCGTCGTCCACAATCAGCCAGGTCACGGGCAGGTTGTGCTGGCGCGCGGTGGCCAGCTCGCTGATCGAGTACATGGCGGAACCGTCGCCCGAGACGGCCAGCACCCGGGCCGGCTTTCCCTGACTGGCCAGGCCCACGCTGCCGCCGATGGCGCCGGGGAAACCGAAGCCGAGACCGCCGGCGCCCTGGGCGGAATGGAACTGGCCCTCGCGCGAGTCCCAGCAACTCCAGGCCCAGTAGGCGGAGATGGTCATGTCCCAGAAGGTCTGCATGGTGTCCGGGACGGCCTCGCGGATATCCGCCATGAAGGCCCGCTCCTTGGCCAGGTCCTGGCTGTCCAGGCGGGCCTGGACCTTGGCCAGCGTGTCCTTGACCAGCTGCTCGGGGGTCTGGCCGTGCCAGTCGGGCCGGTTCCGCAGCTCCCCGGAGAGGGCGTCGTCGAGCGCGTGCAGCGCCTGGCCGGCGTCGGCGCGGATGCCCAGCGCCGGACCGTTGGACTCGAGCACGCGGGGTTCCGCGTCGATCTGGATGATCCGGCCGCGCGGCTCCATGGTGAAGTAGTTGCTGGTCACCTCGCCCAGCGACGAACCCACCACCACCAGGACATCGGCCTCTTCAAGGACGTCGGTGACATACCGGTCCTCCACCCAGGACTGCAGCGACAGTTCGTGATTCCACGGGAACGCACCGTTGCCGCCCGGAGAGCAGACCACCGGGGCGTGCAGTTTCTCCGCAATGGAGAGCAGCCACGGTTCGGCCTTGCCCCGGCGGGCGCCGCCGCCGGCGATGATGGCCGGCCGCTTGGCTTCGGTGAGCCAACGCACCGCCTCCTTGACCAGCTCGGTCCGCGGCGGGTTGTCGAACGCTTCGGCCAGCGCATCCTCCACCGGCGGCACCATGATGGGGTCCAGCAGAACATTCTGCGGCACCTCCACCCAGACCGGCCCCTGCGGCGAGGAGATGGCCTCGGTCCAGGCATCCTGGATGGCCGACGGAATGCCGGAGGCATGCTGGATCAACCGCTGACTCTTGGTGACATTTGCGGCCGAAGCCTTCTGATCGTCGAGCTGGTGCAGCATGCCCTTGCGGCGGGCTCCGAGCCCTTCCAGCGGGATCTGGCTGGCGATCACCACCATCGGCACGCCCGTGGCGTAGGCTTCCTGCAGCCCGGCCAGCGAGGTCAGTGCGCCCGGGCCGGTGGAGAGGAACAGCACGCCAACATCGCCGGTCGCACGGGAGAACCCGTCGGCGGCAAAAGCTGAGTTGTTCTCCACCCGGGAGGAGACAAAGTGCAGCGGAGACCTGGACAAAGCGTCAAACAAGCCCAACGCGTGCTGCCCCGGAATGCCGAACACCGTCGTCGCACCCAAAGCACTGAGAGTTTCGACGACGAGGTCCCCGCCGTTGCGCACGGCCGGTTTGGCCGGCCCGGCGTGGGCCGCGCCTGCCCCGGGAAGGGCGCCGCTCTTCGGTGCCGTCATTCGAAGGACTCCTGGTCCGACTCGATGTCCTGCGGCTGCGACGGCCGCGGGGCCTCCAGCGCCTGCGCGGCGTAACCGTCGCGGGAGCCGCCGCCAGCGGCGTTGTCGGCCATTAAAGAGACGAGTTCGTAGGCCACGTGGCTGCCGGCCACCCCGGTTATTTCGGCGTGATCATACGCTGGAGCCACTTCCACCACATCGGCGCCGATGAGGTTCATGCCGCGGAAGCCGCGGATGATTTCCAGCAGTTCGCGGCTGGTGATGCCGCCGGCCTCCGGGGTGCCGGTGCCGGGCGCGTGGGCCGGGTCCAGCACGTCGATGTCAATGGAGACGTAGAGCGGGGTGTTGCCGATCCGGTCGCGCAGTTTGGCCACCACTTCGCGGACGCCTTGGTAGTAGACGTCGGCGCTGGTGACGATGCCGAAGCCGAAGCGGTGGTCGTCGTCGAGGTCCTTTTTACCGTAGAGCGGGCCGCGGGTGCCCACGTGGCAGATGGATTCGGTATCCAGTATGCCTTCCTCCACCGCGCGGCGGAACGGCGTGCCGTGCGTGTATTCGGCGCCGAAGTAGGTGTCCCAGGTGTCCAGGTGCGCGTCGAAGTGCAGCATGGCCACCGGTCCGCCGGCGCGCTCGGCGGCCGCCCGAAGCAGCGGCAGGGCAATGGTGTGGTCGCCGCCGATCGTGACCAGCTTGGTGCCGGAGGCGGTCAAGTCCAGCGCGTTCTGCTGGATGGTCTCGATGGCCTCGTTGATGTTGAACGGGTTGACGGCCATGTCGCCGGCGTCCGCCACCTGGACCTCTTCGAACGGGCTGAGGTCCCAGGCGGGGTTATACGGTCGCAGCAGCCGCGAAGCCTCACGCACATGGTTGGCGCCGAAGCGGGCGCCCGGGCGGTAGGACACGCCGGAATCGAAGGGAACACCGACGACGGCGATGTCCGCCTGCTTCACTTGGTCCAAGCGGGGCAACCTGGCGAAGGTGGCGGCGCCGGCGTAGCGCGGGATCCGGGACGAGTCGATCGGGCCGAGGTGGCCGTTGGCTTCCACACGAAGCTCTTCCATGGTTCTCCTTCGATGCGGCGGACGGTGCGGGATGCGTGGCGGCGTCCGGCGCGGGGCAAGGTTGCCCTATGTGCAACATCTGTTGCCTGAAATGATATTTGTGGCACCGGTAACAGTCAAGGTTGCCCGTCCTGCGTGCGCAGTTCGGGTGTGTGCGCCGGCGCGAACCATGCGCCGGCGCAGCGCCGGTCAGCGGGCCGCGGCCGGAACCAAAGTCCAGGTGACGATGGCTTCTTCGTCGGTCTCGTTAATCCACGTGTGTGGCTCGCGGCCGGAAAAGGAGATGGTGTCGCCCGCGGCAAGTTCGTAGCGTTCGGACGTGAAAACCAGCGTGATGCGGCCGGCAATCACATGGAGGACATCCACATCGCAGTCCACCGCATAGAGGTCTGTTTCGCCACGGCCGCGCGGCGCGATCACGGCGCGGATGATCTGCAGCCGGCGCTCGTGCCGGGCGGTCAGCAGTTCCTCCTTGATACCTTCGCCACCCAGGCTAATCCGCGGCCCCTGCCCTGCTCGCGTGAGGTGCGTTTCCGGCATGGAGAAGAGATCGCCGATGGAGATGGACAGCACTTGGCACAAGGTGACGAGCGACGCGACCGACGGCGAGGTCAGGTCCCGCTCCACCCGGCTGAGAAAGCCTTTGGTGAGCCCAGTTGAGTCCGCCACCTGCTCGATGGTCATGCGCTGCCCTTGGCGGGCTGCGCGGATCCGCGACCCGATGGCCACCGGGTCATTGCTGGGTTCGACGGGCAGTGCCTTCACTAAACATCCTTCTCGGGCCAAGGTGGTGGGAGCAGGTACGCGGCGGCCGGAAGACGCCGCCGCGGCGGCCGAAGCCGACGTGCCGCAGACCACAAATAGCTTAACACTCAACACTTGTTGCCTGCTGGGCAAGTGCGGGTCGTTCCGCTGGGACCGTGCTCTCCGGTCACGCTTTGCCCTTGCCTATCCACGGCGATGGCTCGCAAGCCTAAGATCGTGGTGTGGACATCGTGGAAACCATCCTTCCGGGCGTCGGCATCCGTTATGACTTCACCGCCAATTCCGGGGTCAGCCTCGCTCTGGTTATTGACCGGGAGGGCGGGGCCGACCTGTTCACGTTCGACGAGGACGATCCGGACCGGGCGGTCAGTCGTCTCCAGCTGGAACCGGAAGAAGCGTCACAGCTCGCAGAACTTCTCGGCGCCCCGCGGATAACCCAGCGCTTCGCCCAGCTCTCCAAGGAAATTCCGGGGTTGGAAACCAGACGCATCACCGTTCGACCTGACTCGCCCTACGCGGGCCACCCCCTGGGCGACACCAAGGCCCGAACACGGACGGGCTGCTCCATTGTGGCGGTCATCCGCGGGGAGTCAGTGATCACCGCGCCGACTCCGCAGCAGCGCCTGCTGTCCCACGATGTCCTCATCGTTGTGGGTGGAGCCGACGGGCTGTCCGCGGTTGAAGAACTGATCAGTCCACCGCCAACTGGATAGCCGTGGGCCGCCGTGCAGCATCTCTCGCTTCTGCTCATCGAACTGGGGATACTGTTCGCCGTCCTTTCCGGGCTCGGTCTCCTCGCGCACCGGCTCGGCCTTTCGCCGATTCCGTTTTACCTGCTGTCCGGGCTGCTCTTCGGCGAGGGCCGGCTGCTGCCGGTGAACGCGGCGGGCCCCTTCGTGGAGGCCGGCGCGGAGATCGGCGTCATTCTTTTGCTGCTCCTGCTCGGGCTCGAATTCTCGGCGACTGAACTGATGCACAGCCTCCAGCGACACCGAAGTTCGGGCTTGGTGGATTTCCTCCTGAACGCTGTCCCCGGATTCCTGTTCGGCCTGCTGCTGGGACTGCCATGGCAGGCGGCTTTGGCCCTGAGCGGGGTCATCTGGGTCTCTTCGTCCGGTATCATCGCCCGGCTGCTCGATGATCTCGGACGCTTGGGGAACAGGGAAACTCCGGCCGTCCTGTCGGTGCTCGTGCTCGAGGACATTGCGATGGCCCTGTACCTGCCGATGCTTGTGGTTTTCCTCTCCGGCGGCGGGGCCTGGCAGGCAGCCGGCGGCGTTGCCCTGGCGCTTGGCGCGGTATCCCTGATCCTGGCCGCGGCGCACAAGGCGGGGCATAGGGTGGGGCGCCTGCTCTCCCACCCGCAGGACGAACAGGTCATGCTGCGGCTGCTGGGCATTGCGCTGGTGGTGGCCGGGATCGCCGAAGGGGTAGGAGCCGGAGCGGCCGTCGGTTCCTTCTTGGTCGGTATCGCGATTCCGCAGAGTTTTGCGGACCGCGCACGGCAGATCCTCAGCCCTTTACGTGACCTGTTCGCGGCGTTTTTCTTCCTGACCTTTGGCTTGTCTCTCAGTCTGGCCGACGTGTTGCCGATCCTGCCTGCGGTGCTGCTGTTGGCGGTTGTCACCACCGCCACCAAGCTCGGCAGCGGCTGGTATGCGGCGGGGAAGGAGGGAGTCCACCTCCGCGGACGACTGCGGGCGGGGGCCGCCCTGACGACCCGGGGCGAGTTTTCCGTGATCATAGCCGGGCTGGCGGTTGCAGCCGGCTACACGGAGGTCGGCCCCTTCGCTGCTGCCTATGTTCTGATTCTGGCCGTGGCCGGCCCCCTCCTCACCCGATTCATTGACAGCTGGACAGACCCGAACCGGCGCAAACGCCCGCATTAGGAACCCGGGACGGCGCCACCCGCTAACAGGCCGCCCTCCCCCGACCAGCTACAATGGAGGTTGCGAAGGGGAGTAGCTCCACCGCCGCGCGGCAACGCGCACGGGCGTGGAGGCCTGTCGACATACTGGCCAGCATGAGCGGCCCGGCAGTCCACCTGGGCGCACGAAAAGGCACGGCCTGATCCTGCGCCGAGGCGAGCGAGACCTTCGGTCAGTTGATTGTTAACTGACCGGAGATCATCGAACCGTCTCCGGTCCGACTCAGGAGCAGCGTGACAACGAGCCCCGATCCAGCCGGCCCCAACCCTCTGGACCCCCACGCCGACGGCCAGGCACCGCCGTCGAAATCCGACATCAGGCTATGGCGTCGCTACTTGGCCGACGAACGTGCCGAAGCCGCCATCTACCGTGACCTGGCCCAGCGCCGCGACGGCGAGGAGCGCGAGATCCTGCTAGCCCTGGCCGAGGCGGAAGGCCGGCACGAAAAGCACTGGCGCGACCTGCTGGGCGAGCACGGCGACCAACGGCTCCGCCCGTCCTTCCGCCGCACTGTGCTGCGCGTCCTGGCCCGCCGCTTCGGCTCGGTGTTCGTGTTGGCCCTGGCTCAGCGGGCCGAAAGCCGCTCCCCCTACGCGACCGAACCCGCGGCCACCGAGGCCATGGCCGCCGACGAGCTGATCCACGAAGAGGTCATCCGCGGTCTGGCCACCCGCGGTCGGGCACGGCTCTCCGGCAACTTCCGTGCCGCGGTCTTCGGCGCCAACGACGGCCTGGTCTCCAACCTGGCGTTGATCATGGGCATCGGTGCCACCGGCGTATCGAGCGGGTTCATCCTGTTCAGCGGCTTCGCCGGACTGCTGGCCGGCGCACTCTCCATGGGTGCCGGCGAATACGTGTCAGTCCGCTCCCAGCGGGAGCTGCTCTCCGCCACCCGACCCACCCAGATCACACTGCAGGCGGCACCGGACCTGGATCTGAACGCCAATGAACTGGTGCTGGTGTACCGCGCCCGCGGCATGACCCCGGAAGCAGCCGAGCACCGCGCCGCCGAACGAATGGGCTATTTGGACTGCGACTGCGACCCGAGCCTGTCGCTGCAAGCGCCGGAGACCTACGCGAACGACTATCAGGAGATCGGCACCGGCTGGAATGCCGCTGTATCCAGCTTCCTGTTCTTCTCCTCCGGCGCGCTGATCCCGATCCTGCCGTACATCTTCGGTCTGCAGGGCACCGCGGCGGTGGTGGTCGCGCTGATTCTGGTCGGCCTGGCGCTACTGGTGACCGGCGGCATCGTGGGACTGCTCTCCGGTGCGTCACCGGTCAAGCGTGCCCTGCGGCAGCTGGCGATCGGCTTCGGCGCGGCGCTAGCCACCTACGTGTTGGGCTCTTTGTTCGGCACCGGCACAGCCTGACCCCTCGGCCCCGGCCGGCCAGTTCATCTGCCGGCCATCTGGCAGACACCTACCGTTTGCCCCAAGGCTTGGTTACTCTGAGGCAAGCGGGGCAACGATGCTCCCGCTGTCCGCCATGCGAGGGGGACCATGAGCTGGCCGCCGACCGACGGCCCGGGCGAGGCGCCGGGTCCAAGCCGGCCCGTGCCCAGATCCCGGACCGGTCGAGTGCCGCAGTGGGCCTTGGCCGAGTCCGACGGACGCCCGAGGCCTGATGACGCCGCGGAAGAGCCGGAGGTCTGGGTCAACCCGACCGCGCGCCAGGGCCCGGTTCCGTGGCGGCAATCCGTCCGGCCACTGCCGTCGGTGCGGCACGTCTCGGCCGCTCGGCCGCAGCTGAAGCCCAGCGGCGGTCCGTCACCGTTCGGCAAGCTGATCCTGCTGGCCGCCATCGCGGCTTTGGTGGCCTGGGCCTTCATCTGGCTGGGCCAGCCGCGGCTCGCGTCGACGGTGCAACCCAGCGGGACGGCTAACGCCGCCCCGTTCGACGGAGGATCCACGGCCGAGGGTTTGGGCCACGGCGGGTTTCCGCCGTCGGGCGTCGACATCGCGGAGTCGCCGCTGGGCGTCCCCGCGCCGCTATATGAGGAGAGCAATTCGTATCGCTTCCTCGCGTCGCCGTCCGCGGGTCAGGACTACATCGCCTACGACCCGTGCCGCCCGATCCGTTACGTGGTCCGTGCGGCGGACTCCCCCGCGGGTGGCACGGACCTGGTTCACCAGGCGGTGGAACGCGTCTCCGCTGCCACCGGCCTGCAGTTCATTTACGAGGGCACCACCACCGAGCGGCCCACCGAGCGGCGCCCGTCCTACCAGCCGGACCGCTACGGCGAGCGCTGGGCCCCGGTGCTGATTGCCTGGTCCGATCCCGAGCACAGCCCCGCACTGGCCGGCCCCACGATCGGTCTGGGCGGCAGCGGCTGGGCCTCGCGGGGCGGGGTTTCCGCGTATGTATCCGGACAGATAGAACTGGACACCCCGCAGTTCCGCCAGCTGCTCGGTGCCCCCGCTGGCAAGAATTCCGCCCGGGCCATCATCATGCACGAATTGGGCCACCTGATCGGCTTGGACCACGTCGATGACCCCAACCAACTGATGTATGCGCAGGCCTCCCACGACATCCTGGAATTCGCCGACGGGGACCTCTCCGGCCTGTCCTTGCTGGGCCAGGGCGAGTGCGTTCCGGAGCTATAGGGCGCCGAGCGTGCCGCCGCTGCTGGAGCGGCGACACGCTGCGGGGCGGGTGCTACCGGTGGCCTGCTTCGGCTCCGCGCAGATCCGTGTTCGCCGGATGATTGCCCTCGGTCTCGGCGGTGATCATCACGTTCCCCTCCGAAATTGCCTCCGGCATGACATCCGGTTCCAGCGTCGTGGCCAGCGGCTTTTCCACCACGAAGAGGCAGAGCACGGTGGCGGCCAGGGCCAGCGGGACCATGTAGAGGAACAGTGGCATCAAGGCTTCGTTGTAGGACGCGACGATGACGTCGTGCACGGGTGCCGGCAGGTGCGCCACCATGTCCGGAGTCAGCGAGTTGCCGCCGCCCGTGGCTGCGACCGCGGCGGTCGGCAGCCGGTCGGTCAACAGGTCAACCAGGCGGTGGGCGAACAGGCTGCCTACGACGGCCGAACCGAGCGTGGCGCCGATCTGGCGGAAGAAGTTGTTCGCCGCCGTCGCCGTGCCCACCTGCCGCAGCGGAAAGGAGTTCTGCACGATGAGCACCAGGATCTGCATGTTCAGGCCCAGTCCAAGACCGAGCAGGCCGAGATAGACGCAGAGCACCCAGACACCGGTATCTGCATGAACAAAGCTCATCAGCAGCAGGGCAACCGCCACTATGGCGGAGCCGGCCACCGGCATCCACTTGTAGCGGCCGGTCTTCGACACCAGGATGCCGGAGAACATCGATGAGGCCAGCAGCGCCGCCATCATCGGGATCATCAGCAGGCCGGCCGCGGTTGCAGATACCCCGGTAGCCATCTGGAAGTAGGTGGGCATGTAGCCGAGCGCGCCGAACATGGCCACGGAAACCAGCAGGCCCGCGATGGTGGTCATGATGAAGTTGCGGTCGCGGAACATGGACATAGGAATGATGGGCTCGGCCGTCTTCCGTTCCACCAGCACGAACCCGACGGCGGCCAGCACGGTTCCGGCGATCAGCCCGATAATCATGGGATCCGACCAGGCGTACGTGCTGCCGCCCCAGCTGCTCACCAGGACCAATCCGGTAGTTGCAGCCGCCATCAGCAGCATGCCCCAGAAATCCAGCTTCGGCCGCATCGTCACCGGCCGCGACTTCAGGAAGAACAACGCACCAATCAGCGCCAATACACCCACGGGCAGGTTGATCCAGAAGGCCCAGCGCCAGCCCGGCCCCTCGGTGAACCAGCCGCCCAGCAGCGGGCCCACCACGGAGGCCAACGCAAAGACGCCACCCATGGCCCCCATGTACTTGCCGCGTTCCCGGGCGGGAACCACATCGGCGATGATGGCCTGTGACAGGATCATCAACCCGCCGCCACCCAGGCCCTGGACCACGCGGGAGGCAATCAGCCATCCCATGTCCGGGGCCAGGGCACCGATCACGGAACCGACCAAGAACACGATGATCGCGCCGACCAACAGATACTTGCGTCCGATCTGGTCGCCCAGCTTGCCGTAGATGGGCATCATGATGGTGGCCGCCAAGATGTAGGCGGTGATCACCCAGAGCATCAGGTTGGCGCCGTTCAGTTCGCCCACGATGGTGGGCAAAGCGGTTGCCAGGATGGTCTGGTTCAAGGCCGCCAGCATCATCGACATCATCAGCGCGACGAACACCAGCAGCAGGTTGCCATGGCTGTGGCCAGGCTTCCCCGGCTGGGACGGTTTGGATGCCGCTGGGCGCTGTTGCGCCTGCAGGCTCTCGTTTGTCATTCGGATTCCTTTAGGACTGCACGCAACAGGGCCAAGCTGTGCTCGAGGGCCTCGGTCTGCGATTCCAGGGTGGGTTGGGACATGGTTTTTTGCATGGCAAAGCGAAGTGCTGTGCCCGCCGTCAGCACAAGCATGCGGGCGGTGTCTTCGGCGGTGTACTGCCCGCCGACGGGGTGAGCGGCCAGAATCCGTTCGGCGTCCGCGAGCCGGTCCGAGTCGGCGAGCAGTTCGGAAACAGCCGTGGTTACCAACTGCTCCACCTTGACCACGTACTGGACGCGGCGGTGCAGCAGGTGCGGGTACTTGTGCATGATGCGGTGGCGAATCGCATCGTCTCCGCCTTGGATGGAACGGGTGACCGCCAGCATCAGCTTGCCGACTTCGTCCAGCAGGTTGGCGCGGACGTCGAATCCGGACAGCATGGCATCGTCGAGCACCGGCTCCCGAAGGCCGAGCACCGCGTCTTCCTTGCACGGGAAGTAGTTGAAAAACGTGCGCGGGGAAACCCCGGCTGCGTCGGCTACCCCGTCAACTGTGACGCTCTCAATTCCGTCTTCCAGCGCGACCTCGGCTGCGGCATCATGCAGCGCGGCCCAGCACTCGGCGCGCTTACGCTCACGCAAGGAATTTAGTTGACTCACCGAACCAGTGTGCCAGTGGCCGAAAACATTCACAAGTGCAAACTTGCACTCCTGCAAAAACTTAGACGAACATCACACCCGTCGGAGCCGCTGTCCAGAAAGGATGGGGAATCACCCTCAGCGCGCATCACTCACCGAGGAAAGCGCGTGTCCCAGTGGGATGGGTAGTTTCCATAAGCGCGCACCACCGAACCAGAAACGAGCGAAGTGGGTCAGTGGGACGGGCAGGTTTCATGAGCGCGCACCACCGAACTAAACGAGCGAGGTGGCTCAGTGGGATGGGCAGGTTTCATAAGCGCGCATCGCCGAGCGAGGAACGAGCGAGGTGTCTCAGCGCGTTGAAATCTGCCCATCCCTAGACACAAGGCCTACCGCAACACCACAGTCCGGTTCCCGTGCAAAATGACCCGTCCCTCGCAATGCCACTTGACCGCATTCGTCAGCGCCTTGCACTCGGTATCGCGGCCCGCAGCCACCAGATCCTCGGGGCCGAACGTATGGTCCACCTCCACCGTCTGCTGGGCGATGATCGGGCCCTCGTCGAGTTCGGCGTTGACGTAGTGGGCGGTGGCACCGACTGTTTTGACGCCCTTTTCATACGCCTGGTGGTACGGCTTGGCGCCCTTGAAGCTCGGCAGGAACGAATGGTGGATGTTGATGGTGCGCCCGGTCAGTTCCCGGCTGAGGTGGTCGCTGAGCACCTGCATGTAGCGGGCCAGCACCACCAGCTCCACGTCGTGCGCGTCGATCAGCTCCAGCAGTTCGGCTTCGGCGGCAGGTTTTGTATCCGGCGTGACCGGCACATGGTGGTACGGGATGTTGTGCCATTCCACCAGACCCTTGTGGTCCAGGTGATTGGAGACGACGGCGACGATCTCCACCGGCAACTCGCCCATCCGGGAACGGAACAGCAGGTCGTTCAGGCAGTGCCCGAACTTGGATACCATCACCAGCACCCGCCGCTTGCGGCCCTTGGGTTCCAGCTGCCAGGCCATGCCGTATTGCTCGGCCAGCGGCGCAAAGGCCGTACGCAATTCCTCGGTGGATGTGGCCCCGCCGTTCTGCCCGGCGAAGTCCGTGCGCATGAAGAAATGCCCGGACCGCCGGTCGTCGAACTGCGTGAGTTCCTGGATGGTCTGCCCATACTCCACCAGGAAGCCGGAGACGGCATGCACCAGGCCCAGCCGCTCCGGGCAGTCAAGCGTCAGGATGTGCTCATTATGGATCGACATGGTGTTCCCGTTCTGGTCAGCATTCAACGACGTTCACCGCCAGTCCGCCGCGCGACGTCTCCTTGTATTTGGACATCATGTCCGCACCGGTATCGCGCATGGTCTTGATCGCCATGTCCAGGGATACCCGATGGTCGCCATCGCCGGCCAGCGCCAGCCGTGCGGCATTGATGGCCTTCACGCTGGCAATGGCGTTTCGCTCGATGCAGGGAATCTGCACCAGCCCGCCCACCGGATCGCAGGTGAGGCCCAAATTGTGCTCGATGCCCACCTCTGCGGCATTCTCCACCTGCTCGGGAGTCCCGCCCAGCACCGCACAAAGGGCACCCGCGGCCATCGAACAGGCCGATCCGACCTCCCCTTGGCAGCCGACTTCGGCTCCGGAGATCGAGGCATTGGTCTTGAACAGGATGCCAATGGCGGCCGCGGTGAGCAGGAAGTCCACCACCGCATCGTCGTCGGCGCCGGGCACAAAACGAGTGAAGTAGTGCAGCACGGCGGGTATGATCCCGGCAGCACCGTTGGTGGGTGCGGTGACAATCCGCCCGCCGGAGGCATTCTCTTCGTTGACCGCCAGCGCGTACAGGTTCACCCATTCCATCGCCCACAGCGGGTCCGCGTCCGGCGTGCCCTCCGCGGCACGCGCAGCCTCGGCGGCGCGCAGCCTCCGCCGCAGTCCGGGAGCGCGACGGCGGACCAGCAGTGAGCCGGGCAGCCTCTCCTCGGTGCTGGTGCAGCCGTTTTCGACGCACTCCTGCATCACGGCCCAGATCCGCAGCAGCGCGACCCGAAGTTCTGCTTCGGTCCGCCAGGTGAGCTCGTTGGCCAGCATCACGCCGGCTATGGACGTCCCGGCCTCGCGGCAGCGGGTCAGCAGTTCGGCGCCGCTGGTAAACGGATAGGGGACCTGTCCGTCTTCCGCAGTACCCGGCTCGGTCGCGTCCCCGGCCGTTTGCTCGGCCTCCTCGGCCGGCACCACAAATCCGCCGCCCACCGAATAAAAGGAGGATTCGCGCAGCGGCGAGCCACCGGCGTCGTACGCGGTGAAGGTCATCCCATTCGGGTGGGCCGGCAGCGAGCGGCGGCGGTGCAGCACCACGTCCGCGGCCCGGTCGAACTCCACCACGCGCGTGCCCGCCAGCCGCAGCTTCCGCCCGGCCACCGCCTCCTCCACCTGCGCATCCGCGGCACCCGGATCAACCGTCTCCGGGTCCTCGCCTTGCAGGCCCAGGATCACTGCCTTGTCCGATCCGTGGCCGGACCCGGTGGCACCGAGCGAGCCGAACAGCTCCGATTTCACCCGGGCCACTGCATCCAGCAGCCCGTCGGCCGCGAGCGACTCGGCGAACTGCCGGGCGGCACGCATGGGGCCCACCGTGTGCGACGACGACGGTCCGATGCCGATCGAGAAGAGGTCCAGCGCGCTCAGTGCCATCTCAGTCCACCTCGGGGGCGGCGAACTCCGTCATGGCATCCAGCAGCCAGCGGGCCGTGTAGTCCGCGAACGAGGCCCGCGGCATGATGCGATACACCTGGCCGCCGTCCTGCTCCGCGGTCTGCCACAGCAGCACCGGCACCGGGCCCAGTTGGGTGGTGATCGCGGTACCGGGACGGAAGTTGCGCGGGTGCAGGTCCGCGTGGCAGCCCTTTTCCAGCACCAGCCGTGCCGACGGTCCGGAGAGTTCCAACGTAGTGCGGTTGGCCGAAAGGTCGACGACGGCGCCCGGCTCACCGCCGAGGGCGGCGGAGAGGTCCGCGGTAACATCAGTTCCCTCGGGCCCGACCAGCAGGAACTCGTCCGGCCCCAGCCACAGGATGGCGGTCGAGCCCGCGCTGCCGGCAACCTCGCCGTGGCCGGCCGGCAACGGGAGTGCGGCGGCGGCTTCAAGCGCCCTGGCGCCGGCCGTCCCCGGTTCGGCCCGCAGGCCGACCATGTTCAGGAACGGGATTTCGCGTAGGCTGACACCGCGTTCGCCGGCGACGGCGCCCTGGCGGATTGCCTCGGTCAAGTGCGCCAGCGGGCTGCGGCGCAGTGCTGCAATATCGGTCATGACCTGTTCAGCCATCACGACGGCTCCCTTCGGGGTCGTAGAGTACGGGTTCTGCGATGACGACGTCCACCAACTGCCCGTTGACGGGAGCCTGTAGCGTCTCGCCAATGCGGTTGCGGCCGTTCTTGATCAGGGCCAGGCCGAAACTGCGGCCCAACGCGGCGCTGTGGTAGCTGGAGGTCACATGTCCCTCCATCGGCACCGGTGCCTCTGCGGGTGCGATGCGCGTGCCTTGGTTGACCAACTGCGCGCCCTCAGGCAGGCGGAACGTTTTGTCCACCGGCAGCACCCCGACCAGCTGCTTGCGGTCCTCGCGCTGGTTGTCCACGCGGGTGTAGGAGCGCTTGCCCACGAAGTCTTTGGCCTTGGAGACCACCCATTCCATCCCGGCGTCCTGCGGAGTGACCGTGCCGTCCGTGTCCTGGCCGACGATGATGAAGCCCTTCTCCGCACGCAGCACGTGCATGGTTTCGGTGCCGTACGGGGTGATATTGAACTCCGCACCGGCCTCGGCCACGTCTTCCCAGACCTTCAGGCCGAACCAGGAGGACACATTGATCTCGAATGCCAGCTCACCGGAGAACGAGATCCGGCAGACGCGGGCCGGGATTCCGGATGCAAGCGTGGTTTCTTTGAACGCCATGAAGGGGAAGGCGTCGTTGTCCAGGTCCAGCTCGGGCGCCAGCTTGGCGATGACCGCGCGGGACTTCGGGCCCACGACGGCAACCGTGGTGTACTGCTCCGTGACCGAGTTGCAGACGACGTCCAGTTCCGGCCATTCGGTCTGCAGCCACTCCTCCAGCCAGTCCAGCACCTTGGCCGCACCGCCGGTGGTGGTCGTCATGAAGTAACGGTCCTCGTCCAGGCGCAGCGTCACGCCGTCGTCGAAGATCATGCCGTCCGGCGTGCACATCAGCCCGTAGCGGCCCAGGCCCGGCTTCAGTTTCTTGAACGCGTTGGTGTACATCCGGTTCAGGAATTCACCGGCGTCCTTGCCGCGGATCTCGATCTTGCCCAGCGTGGTCGCATCCATGAAGCCAACGGATTCGCGGACGGCGGCGCATTCGCGCAGCACCGCGGCGTCCATGTCCTCGCCCGGCTGCGGGAAGTACCAAGGCCGCTTCCACTGTCCCACGTCCTCGAACAGGGCGCCGTGGGCGACGTGCCACGGATGGATCGAGGTCAGCCGTGCCGGGTCGAAGAGCTCCCCGCGCTGCCGCCCGGCCAGGGCCGCGAACGCCACCGGAGTGTAGGGGGCGCGGTAGGCGGTGGTGCCGATGCTTCCGACGTCGGGATTGTTCAGTGCCGCGGCGATGACACCGATGGCGTTGACCCCGGAGGTCTTGCCCTGGTCATTGGCTGTGCTGATCGAGGTGTAGCGCTTCACATGCTCCACGCTGCGCATTCCGGCGCCGGTGGAACGCAGCACGTCGGCGACAGTCTGGTCACGCTGGAAGTCCACGAAGTGGTTCTTCCAGCCGGCGGCCTCGCCACCGGGGGCGGGAACCAGCCACAGCGGCCGGATCGGGGTGACGGTTTCCGCGGCGGCCGCCGGGACCTGCGGGTCCACACTGAAGCCGGCGCGGGTGGCTGCCTCAGCGCCGGCGGCTGCGCCTTCCTGCAGGCTGCCGGCCAGATCCAGGGTGCCGTTGCCTGCTCCGGCGGTCTGCTGGTCCTTCACCGCACGGCCGGGCACGAAGGTCGCCAGGTCCTCGTTCCACGAAAGCCGGCGCTCGCGCTGGCTGTGCAGGTGAACCACCGGATTCCAGCCGCCGGAGACCGCCAGCAGGTCAGCGTCGATCGTTTCCGGTTCCCCTGTCAGCTGCCCTTCGGCATCCAAACTGCTGACGACGATGGCGCTGACCCTTCCGCCGTCGTTCTTGCCTTCCGTATCCACCACGGCACTTCCGGTGATCACTCGGGTGCCGGCCGTGCGCACCGTTTCCACGGCGTCGCCGCCGATCTCCGTGCGCGCCTCCACCACAGCGGCGACCTCGATGCCCGCCGCGGACAGGTCGGCGACCAGCTTGTAGGCCGAGTCGTTGTTGGTGGCGACGACCACCTTGTTGCCGGCGGCCACCGCGTACCGGTTGAGGTAGCCGCGCACGGCGGAAGCCAGCATGATGCCGGGGCGGTCGTTGTTCGCGAAGACGATGGGACGCTCGTGCGCGCCGGTGGCGAGCACCACTTGCTGAGCGCGGACATGCCAGATGCGCTCGCGAGAGACACCGGCTCCCAACTCGCCGGCCAGGTGGTCTGTGCGGCGCTGGACGGCCACCACGAAGTTGCTGTCATAGCTTCCAAACGCAGTGGTGCGGGGCAGGTAGGTCAGCTCTTCGGCGGCGGACAGCTCCCCGGCCGTTTGGGCCACCCACTCCTGCGCGGGCAGGCCGTCGATGGTTTCGCCGCGGCCCGACAGCACGGAGCCGCCGGCCTCGGGCTGCTCATCCATTAAGATCACGCGGGCACCGCTCCGGGCTGCCTCGCGTGCAGCGGCCAGACCGGCCGGGCCGGCGCCGACTACCAGCACGTCGGTATGCACGTACTTGCGGTCGTAGACGGCCTCGTCGGTCCGCGGATCCAACTGGCCCAGACCGCTCAGCAGCTTGGCATCCATCCCGTCTGTCAGCTCGAGGGCTGTCGCCGGCAGCATGGACTCGTCAACGTGCCCTGGGTAACGGGCGCTGACCTTGACCAGGGCGTTGGGCTCTTCCACTCCGGCTGACATGATGCCGCGCGGGCGGCCGAGGTAGAGCGAGTTGCCCACCGTGACCTTGCCGGCCGCCAGCAGCGCGGAGGCCAAGGTGTCCCCGGCGTAGCCCGTGTAGGGTTCCCCGTCGAGCGTGAAGCTCAGCGGCTTGTTCCGGTCGATCCGGGCAGCGGCTCCGGCGGGGGCGGCAAGCCGCTGGGACTGGTTGGCGGGGTTGCTGGGGGCGGTCATTTCGCTCCTCCTTCGGCTGGCTGGGCCTTGGCGCCCGCGAGGCCGCCGAGGTCGATCGGTGGTTGCTCGCCGGGCTTGTACACGGCCTTGAATTCATAGCTGACGGTGTCGCGCACCGCGTTGAACCAGCGCCTGCAGCCGGTGCTGTGCACCCAGCGTTCGGCAAAGAGGCCCTTGGGGTTGGCACGGTAGAAGAGGAACTTGGCCCACTCCGCGTCGCTCAGTTGGTTCGGGTCTGCCGGGTAGGCCACGTGAGCCTGGCCGCCATAGTGGTATTCGGTTTCGTCGCGCGGCCCGCACCAGGGGCATTCGATCAGAAGCATCTTGGTCTTCCTTCCTAGTGGGCCACGGCGGCGGCGCCGTGTTCGTCGATGAGGTGGCCGGTCTCGAACCGGTCCAGGGCAAAGGGAGCGTTCAGCGGGTGCGGCTCATCAGTGGCGATGGTGTGGGCGAACGTGTAGCCGGCGCCCGGTGTGCCCTTGAATCCGCCGGTTCCCCAGCCGCAGTTCACGTAGAGCTGGTCGATCGGCGTTTTGGACACGATCGGCGAGGCGTCCATGGTGGTGTCGACGATGCCGCCCCAAGTCCGCAGGACGTGGGCGCGGGCGAAAATCGGGAAGAGCTCGACGGCGGCCGCCATCTGCTCCTCGATGACGTGGAAAGCGCCGCGCTGGCCGTACCCGTTATAGGTGTCGATGCCCGCACCCATGACCAGTTCGCCCTTGTGCGCCTGGGAAACGTAGACGTGGACGTGATTGGACATGACCACCGTGGGGTGGACCGGCTCGTGCAGCTCGGAAACCAACGCCTGCAGCGGGTGGGACTGGATGGGCAGCTCGAAGCCGGCCAGTTCGGCCAGTACCGAGCTGTGTCCCGCGCCGGCCAGGCCCACCTTGCCAGCGTTGATCCGGCCGCGGCTGGTCTCGACGCCAACAACCCTGTCGCCGTCCTTGATGAATCCGGTGACCTCGCAGTTCTGGATGATATCCACGCCCATCTCGTCGCACTTGCGGGCGAAGGCCCAGGCCACGTGGTCGTGCTTGGCGATGCCGGCGCGGGGCTGGTAGGTCGCGCCCATCACCGGGTACCGGATGTTGTCCCCGGTGTTGATGATGGGGCACAGCTCCTTGATCTGGTCCGGGGTAATCCACTCCGCGTCCACGCCGTTGAGCTGGTTGGCGTTCACCCGGCGGATGCTCTCGCGCACATCCTGCAGGGTGTGCGCCAGGTTCATCACGCCGCGCTGGGAGAAGAGGAAATCGTATTCGAGCTCCTCCGGCAGTTGCTCCCAGAGTTTGAGCGAGTGCTCGTAGATTCCCGCGCTCTCGTCCCACAGATAGTTGGAGCGAATGATGGTGGTGTTGCGAGCCATGTTGCCGCCGGCCAACCAGCCGCGCTCTAGCACCGCGATGTTGGTCATGCCATGGTTTTTGGCCAGGTAGTAGGCGGTGGCCAGGCCGTGGCCTCCGCCGCCGACGATCACGGCGTCGTAGGAGGATTTCGGCTCCGGATTCCGCCAGAGGAAATCGGGATGCTCGGGCAGCAGATCGGCCATTATTCGGCTCCGTTCGGCTCGGCGTTCAGGTTGGGGTACAGCGGGAACTTCTCCGCCAGCACGGCGACGCGGCTGCGCAGTTCGGCCAGCAGGTCCACGGCGGGTTCGCGGCTCAGAGCGGTGGCGATGATGTCGGCCACCTCGGTGAATTCGGCGGCACCGAAGCCGCGGGTGGCCAGCGCCGGCGTGCCGATCCGCAGGCCGGAGGAAACCATCGGCGGGCGCGGGTCAAAGGGCACGGCGTTGCGGTTCACGGTGATGCCGATGGAGTGTAGCCGGTCCTCGGCCTGCTGGCCGTCCAACTCGGAGTTGCGCAGGTCCACCAGGACCAGATGCACGTCGGTGCCACCGCTGACCAGGCTGATGCCGGCGGCGGCAACGTCGTCGGCCAGCAGGCGCTTGGCCAACAGCTGTGAGCCTTCCAGCGTGCGGCGCTGCCGGTCGGCGAATTCCTCGGAGGCGGCGAACTTGAAGGCAACTGCCTTGGCCGCCACGACGTGCTCCAGCGGGCCGCCCTGCTGTCCGGGGAACACCGCCGAGTTGATCTTCTTGGCCAGCTCCTGCTTCGAGAGGATGACTCCCCCGCGCGGGCCGCCCAGCGTTTTGTGCGTCGTGGTGGTGACGACGTCGGCGTAGGGCACCGGGTTCGGGTGCAGTCCGGCGGCGACCAGTCCGGCGAAGTGCGCCATGTCCACCATCAGGTAGGCGCCCACCCTGTCCGCGATGCGGCGGAAGGCGGCGAAATCCAGCTGCCGGGTGTAGGCGGACCAGCCGGCCACGATCAGCTTCGGCTCATGCTCGACGGCGAGCCGCTCCACTTCCGCCATGTCGATCTGGTGGTCCGTCTCGGACACTCCATAAGAGACGACGTTGTAGAGCTTGCCGGAGAAGTTGATCTTCATGCCGTGGGTCAGGTGCCCGCCGTGCGCCAGGTTCAGACCCAGGATGGTGTCGCCGGGCGTGAGCAAGGCGAACATTGCCGCCGCATTGGCCTGGGCACCTGAGTGCGGCTGGACGTTGGCAGCCTCCGCACCGAAGAGCTCCTTCACCCGGTCGATGGCCAACTGTTCGATCACGTCCACGTGCTCACAGCCGCCGTAGTAGCGTCGCCCCGGGTAGCCCTCGGCATACTTATTGGTCAGCACCGAACCTTGGGCTTCCATCACCGCAGTGGGGGCAAAGTTCTCTGACGCAATCATTTCCAGCGTGGACTGCTGGCGTTCCAGCTCGCGACCAATCGCTGCGGCAACCTCGGGATCCGCGGCTGCCAAAGTGGCTGAAAGGGTGTTCGCCATCCGATGACTCCTTTGAAAAAACTGATCAATCACAACTAATGTGTGACTGATATATCAGAACTGGTTGCAATAGTATGATGGACATCACAGCGAGTCAAGAGGTCCTGCTTAACAACTGATTTGAACCGCCCGCCCGACAACCAGGCCCTCCGGCCCAGCAAGGAGCACCATGAGCGTCACCGCCGAAACCGATGCCGGCACCGAGTCCCTGTCGCTCGCAGAACAGGCCTATCGGGCCCTTCGCGACAAGCTGATCATGCTGGACATCCGGCCCGGTGCTCCGATCAACGACGGCCAGCTGGCTGCCCAACTGGGCTTTGGCCGCACGCCCGTGCGCGAGGCCCTGAAGAAACTGGAGATCGACCACCTGGTCATCTCCTATCCGCGGCGCGGCACTTTCGCCACCATCGTGGACATCACCGAACTGGCCGCGGTATCGGAGCTGCGCCGTGTTTTGGAACCCCTCGCCGCCCGCAAGGCCGCCGAAGCCGCCGGCGAAACCATCCGCGCGGAACTCTCCGAGCTAGCCCGGGAGATCGAGAAGCTCGACGACGACCGGCCGGACAAGCATGACCTGATGCGCTACGACCTCAGCGTGCACCGGGCCATCTACCGCGCCGCCGGCAACCCGTATCTGGAGGACACGCTGATCCGGCTGGACAACCTGGCTACCCGGATCTGGTGCCTGGTGCTGGACAAGGTGCCCTCCGTCGCCGGCCACATCACCGAGCACGTGGAACTGCTGGACTCAATCGTCGACGGCGATGCGGACCGCGCATCCGGCCTCGCCCTGGAACACATCACCAGCTTCGAAAAAACCATCCGCGCCGTGCTGTAACCGGCGCGCCAGCCCAGCCCTTTCAACTGAAGAAACTTTTTCTTGACTGTGATGTCGACCACTGTAAACTGTGCTGCAACCGTGTTGCCTTCGCTGCAACACCGTGTTCTCGGCACTGTTCTTGTCACCCGATAGACACATCGCACCCGACCACCCTCTGGTCGCCCACTGAAAGGGACACTTGCATGTCCGTTCATGAGCAAGAGAAACCCATAAGTACAACCACTCCCTTAACGGGCGGGAAAGACAGCGCAGTCTCTCCCGACCAAGCCGAAGAAGCGACGGCCACGAGAGGCAATGCAGAGCCTTCGAAAGTGGACCTCCCGCGGTTCCGGGGCCGACTGATCCCTCCGCTTGACCGGGCGATCATCAAGATCTTGCCGCCCGTCCTGATCCTCGCTCTGATTATCGCCGTCACCACCAATCCCAACGGCGCGGCGGCAGTGATCGGCCAGCTACGCACGTTTGTCACCTCAGGATTCACCTGGCTCTTTGTTCTGTACTCGATCATTGCCGTGGTCGTTTGCGTTTGGCTATCAGTCAGCAAGGTGGGCAAGATCCGTCTGGGCGGTCCCAAGGCCAAGCCCGACCACGGCAAGTTCGCCTGGTACTCCATGTTGTTCGCCTGCGGACAGGGCATCGGCCTGATCTTCTGGTCAGTCGCCGAACCGATCATGCTTCGCGAAGAAACTCCCGTCATCCCGGCCGCAGCCGGAGAGGGCGGCATGGTCTGGACGTACTTCCACTGGGGACTAACAGCCTGGGCAATGTACTGCGTCGTCGCCGTTTGCCTGGCCTACTCGCACCATAACCTCGGCAAGACCCTTACCTTCCGGGAAGCCACAGTAGACATCCTGCCCAAGCGGGCACAGCGTGGCGCGGGCGTCGTCGTCGAACTGCTGGCCATCATGGCCACGGTTCTCGGGCTGGCCACCTCGTTCGGATTCGCGGCGCTCCAGTTCACCTCGGGCCTGGCGTCCTTCACCGGGCTGACCTCCGGACCCGCGCTGTGGATCGCCGTCATCATCGCTCTGGGCGGGCTTACTGCGGTCTCAGCTTTCCTTGGCGTTAACAAAGGCATGAAGCGCATTAGCGAGGCGAACTCGATCTTGAGCATCGTCCTGATGGCCGCCGTCTTCATCTTCGGGCCGGCAGCCTTCATCATCTCCAACATGTCGCAGACTTTCGGCTCGTTCTTCTACAACTTCATCCCCATGAGCTTCTGGACGGATTCGCCGACTTCTGCTGCCCCCTTGGAATCCTGGCAGGACAGCTGGAACGGTTGGTGGACTGTCTTCATTTGGTGCTGGGTCATCGCCTTCTCGCCGTTTGTCGCCGGATTCATTGCCCGGATTTCCCGTGGCCGCACCATCCGCGAATTCGTCATCGGCGTCACCGTCGTCCCCTCCCTGATCGTGATGGTCTGGGTCGGCATCCTGGGCTCGGCCGCGATCCATTACGACAACACCTCGGATGGCTCCATTTCGTCCGACGTCGCTGCCGACACCTCCAGCGGCCTGTTCTCGATGTTGAACATGATTCCGGTGGTCGGCGGGCTGCTCCTCGTCGTCGCCACCATCCTTGTGGCCACCTACTACGTCACGAGCCTGGACTCCGGGGCCTACGCCCTCGCCGAGTTCGTCTCGGCGCCGAAGAAGTCGGGTCCTTGGTTCCGGGTGGTTCTGGTCGCCAGCATTGCGGCCGTCGCCTTGATCCTGCTGTCCATCGGCGGCACCGCCGTCGTCGATACAGTCCAAACGGGCACGATCATCGGCGGTTTCCCCTTCGCCTTCGTCATTCTCCTCATGATTGCCAACCTGATCCGGCGGCTGAGAATGCGGAACAAAGAAGTGAAGCAACTTGAGAAGGAGATCAACGACCCGAACCACCGCGTCGAAGACGACTTCCTCGACGAGGACGGACTGCCCGTCCGGCAGCTCGACTAGAGCACCATTACTGCGGCGGGGCCAACTGGCCCCGCCGCTCCCGCGCCAGTGCCCGCACCCATGTCCACGGCCATCAGGAGAAGCATTATGGATTTAGAGCTGCCCACCACACGCCCGACCAGTGTCCACCTATCCGAAACCGACGCCCATACCTTCAACGAGTGGCTCACGACGGAACCCGGCGGCGTGGTACTCATTCCCGTCGGCGCCCTGGAGCAGCACGGGCCGCACCTGCCGATGGGCACGGACTCGATCCTGTCGACCCGCATTGCCGCTGCCGTTGCCGAAACAACCGGCGCCCTGGTCGCACAGCCCATCACCTACGGCTACAAGTCTCAGCAAAAATCCGGCGGCGGAAACCACCTTCCGGGAACCACGAGCCTCGACGCGGCAACGCTGATCGGACTGACACGCGGCTTGACCACATCGCTGTTCAAACAGGGCGCACGCCACATCGTCTTCGTCAACGGCCACTTCGAGAACTACCAGTTTCTCTACGAAGGCATAGACCTGGCGCTCGGGGATCTGGGGATTGCTTCGGGTGACGATCGCAGCGTCCTGCTTCTGTCGTACTGGGATTACGTTTCACTTCAGACCCTGGAGACCGTCTATCCGAACGGCTTCCCCGGTTGGGACATCGAGCACGGTGGGGTGCTGGAGACATCCCTGATGCTCCACTTAGAGCCGGAACTCGTGGACCTTGACCGCAGCGTCGACCATCCGCCAGCCGACCTGCCCCGATTCGACCGCCTTCCCGTTGTTCCTTCCCGCACACCTGCCACCGGATGCCTATCATCTCCCGAGGGCTCAGATGCAGCCAAGGGCAAGCTGCTCTTCGACCAGGTGGTGGATGCCCTAGCCAAAGACATCACGCAGGAACTCCAACTCAGGCACTAGCCACTCCCGGCCCGCCAAACCTTGACGTGGGCCCAGTCACAAGAAATACTGATGCAACAGTGTTGCATCTCATGCAACATCGCCCTCCCAGCGTTCAAGTCAGAACCTGACATTACCGAGCCGAGGCAGACCAAACGGTCCGCCCACTCCCAGCCGCCAAGGCCCACATCTCAAAGGAGTCAACATGTCCATCGAAGCATCGACGCCGAATTCCGTTTCCGAACTCGAGCGGTTGAAGGTCCTGCACAACGGAGAAAAGCAGCAACTGACGTTCTCCGATGCAGAGTTCGAACGCCGCCTGACCGGGCTGCGCGCCATCATGGCCGCCAAAG
>RJAE01000021.1 GCA_004000035.1 Arthrobacter sulfonylureivorans
GACGCGTTCCGCGGCCACTTCGGCGCCGCAGCGCTGAGCCTGCAGGGCTCGGGCTGGGCCGTGCTGGCCTACGAACCGCTGGGCGGCAATCTGGTCATCGAGCAGCTCTACGACCAGCAGGGCAACATTCCGGTGGGCACCATCCCGCTGCTGATGCTGGACATGTGGGAGCACGCCTTCTACCTGGACTACGTGAACGTCAAGGCCGACTACGTCAAGGCGTTCTGGAACATCGTCAACTGGGCCGACGTCGCCGCCCGTTTCGACGCCGCCCGTACCGGCGCTTCCGCGCTGATCACCCCGGCCAGTTAAGGCCGCACCCACAAGGCACCGGCCGGGCCCGGATCATGGGAAACCCCGCACCGGTCGCACTCTCCTCCAGGAGGTAGACGCACATGACTACTCGAGTTGGTATCAACGGATTCGGCCGGATCGGCCGCAGCTACTTCCGCGCAGCTCTGGCCAAGAAGTCGGAGCTGGAAATCGTGGCCATCAATGACTTGACCGACGCGGACACGCTGGCCCACTTGCTCAAATACGACAGCGTGCTGGGCATCCTTCCGGAAACGGTGGAGGTGGACGCCGGCAACCTGATGGTCGGCGGCCGGAAGATCCGCGTCCTGTCGGAGAAGGACCCGGCAGCCCTGCCGTGGGGCGATCTCGACGTGGACATCGTGATCGAATCCACCGGGCGGTTCAACAAGAGCGGCGGCGCCCGCAAGCACATGGAGGCCGGCGCCAAGAAGGTCCTGGTCTCCGCGCCCGCCAAGGACGAGGACATCACCATCGTGATGGGCGTCAATGACAGCGAGTACGACGCCGATGCGCACCACCTGATTTCGAACGCCTCCTGCACTACCAACTGCCTGGCACCGCTGGCCAAGGTGCTGCACGAGAAGTTCGGCATCGAGCACGGGCTCATGACCACCATTCACGCCTACACCGCCGACCAGAACCTGCAGGACGGCCCGCACCGGGACCTGCGGCGCGCCCGGGCGGCGGCCATCAACCTGGTGCCGACGTCAACCGGCGCGGCGAAGGCCATTGGGCGGGTGCTCCCCGAGCTGCAGGGTAAGTTGGACGGCTTCGCGGTGCGGGTGCCAGTGCCCACCGGGTCCATGACGGACCTGACCGTCACGCTGTCCCGCGAAGCGACGGTGGAAGAGGTCAACGCGGCCTTCAAGGACGCCGCCGCGGACCCGCACTGGGCCGGAATCCTGACCTATACCGAGGACCCCATCGTGTCGTCCGATATCGTCACAGACCCGGCGTCTTCGATCTTCGACTCGGGACTGACTAAGGTTATGGGTAACCAGGTGAAAGTTGTTGGCTGGTACGACAACGAGTGGGGCTACTCCAACCGGCTGTTGGATCTGACTGTCCTGATCGCCTCAAAGCTGTCCTAGGCACGGCACCACCCGTCCTCCGCACGAAGGTAGAAATGACTGCACATTCTCTCGATGAACTGTTGGCCGCCGGAGTCCGTGGACGCCACGTGTTGGTCCGTTCGGACCTGAACGTCCCCTTGGAGGGCGAATCGCCTCAGCTGAAGGTGTCCGACGACGGACGCATCCGCGCGTCGCTGCCGGTCATCACCAAGCTGGCGGAGGCCGGGGCCCGGGTCATCGTGACGGCCCACCTTGGCCGGCCCAAGGGCGCGCCCGAGGAGAAGTTCTCGCTGCGCCCCGCGGTCGCCCGGCTGAAAGAGCTGGCCGCTGTCACGGTCAAGTTCGCCGAGGACACGGTGGGTCCGGCTGCCCGGGAGGCAGCCGCCGGCCTGCAGGACGGCGAAGTGCTGGTGCTGGAGAACGTGCGCTTCGATCCGCGCGAAACCAGCAAGGACGACGCCGAGCGTGAGGCTTTTGCCGCCGAACTAGCCGCCCTCACGGCCGACGACGGTGCCTACGTGGACGATGCGTTCGGTGCCGTGCACCGCAAACATGCTTCGGTCTTCGACATCACCCGCCTGCTCCCTGCTTACCAGGGCGACCTGGTGCGAACAGAGCTCCAGGTGCTGAACCGCCTCACCGAGGCCCCGCAACGGCCCTATGTGGTGGTGCTGGGCGGATCCAAGGTCTCGGACAAGCTGGCCGTGATCGAGAACCTGCTGGGCAAGGCCGACTACCTGCTGGTCGGCGGCGGAATGGTCTTCACCTTCCTCGCGGCCCAAGGCCACAAGGTCGGCGCCAGCCTGCTGGAAAAGGACCAGCTGGACACGGTGCGCGGCTACCTCGCCCGTGCCAAGGAACTGGGATGCACGTTCATCCTCCCCACCGACATCGTGGTCGCGGAGAAGTTCGCCGCCGACGCGGCGTGGGAAGTGGTGCCCGCAGACAGCATCGAATCGGCATCGTTCGGCGCCGATGGCATTGGTTTGGACATCGGTCCGGAGTCGGCCGAAGCCTTCGCCCACCAGATCCATTCGGCTAATACGGTCTTCTGGAACGGGCCGATGGGCGTGTTCGAATTTGATGCCTTCGCCAACGGGACCCGCACGGTGGCCAAGGCCCTCACCGGAAGCGACGGCTTCACCGTGGTCGGCGGCGGCGATTCCGCCGCTGCGGTGCGTACCCTGGGCTTCGACGACGACGCCTTCGGCCATATCTCAACCGGCGGCGGCGCCAGCCTGGAATACCTTGAAGGCAAGGAACTGCCCGGCCTCGCCGCACTGGACCGCTGACGGCAGCCGGGCCCCTCGCCGCCAGGCGAGGATGGTTCCGGCATTGCCCAAGCCACAGCGCGGCCCGGCCGCGCAGAACGACGCCCAGCACCACAGATGGAGACCGCAGTGACCACTTCGACCAACGGCAAGTTCGACCGCAAACCGCTGATCGCCGGCAACTGGAAGATGAACATGGATCATGTCCAGGGCATCACGTTGCTGCAGAAGTTGGCCTGGACGCTCAGCGATGCCCGGCACGACTACACCCGGGTGGAAGTGGCGGTCTTCCCCCCGTTCACGGATTTGCGCGGCGTACAGACGCTAGTCAACGGCGACAACCTGAAGCTTGTTTACGGCGCACAAGACCTCTCGCCGCATGACTCCGGCGCGTACACCGGGGACATTTCCGGACAGTTCCTGGCCAAGCTGGGCTGCACGTATGTGCTGGTGGGCCATTCCGAGCGGCGCGAAATCCATGGCGAGGCCGACGCTCTGCTGAATGAGAAGCTGAAGGCGGCCTACCGGCACAAGCTGACCCCCATTCTGTGCGTCGGCGAGGGCCTTGAGGTGCGCCAAGCCGGAAGCCACGTGGAGCACACGCTCAGCCAGTTGCGTGCCAATGTGGCCGGCCTCGATGCCGAGCAAGCGGCCAGGCTGGTCATCGCTTACGAACCGGTCTGGGCGATCGGTACGGGGGAGGTGGCCGGTCCGGAAGACGCTCAGGAGATCTGCGCCGCCCTCCGCGCCGAGATGGCCGTGCTGTTCGATGAGAGTGTGGCTGCCGGCGTCCGTCTGCTCTACGGCGGGTCCGTGAAGGCGGGTAACGCTGCCGCAATCCTGAACGAGCGCGACGTGGACGGCGTGTTGGTTGGCGGGGCCAGCCTGGACGCGGGCGAATTTGCTAATATTGTCAGGTTCGAACACCATCTGCTGACAAAGTGATGTCTGCCCGCCACTGGGATATCCCGACAGCTGACGAAAGGCCACTGTGGAAGCTCTGAAGATCACTCTGCAAATCCTGCTCGGCATCACCAGCCTGCTGCTGACCCTGCTCATCCTGCTCCACAAGGGGCGCGGTGGCGGCATGTCCGACATGTTCGGCGGTGGCATGACCACCAGCCTGGGATCTTCCGGCGTCGCAGAGCGAAACCTCAACCGGTTCACGGTGGTTCTTGGACTGGTCTGGGGCACGGTCATCGTGGCCCTCGGCCTCATGATGCGTTTCAGCGCGGAATCCTAAGCGACTTTTCTTCCGGCCCTACCGTTAACCGGACCGGTTTCGGCGGGGCCGGAATTCCGAGAGACTTTGCCCAACCCCTTAACCCTGCGCTGTTCCCACCGTAGACTGGTGCCCGATGCAGGGGGCATCCATTCTGGTAATCGGGGGCAAACATGGTTGATCCGTCGAATTCCTTCCGGGCCGTCCGGGTCGGTTCCGAAACGGGCGCCGGGCTTGCCGGGTGGCAGGCCGTGACCGGCCGGACGGTGGTGCCGGTCACCAAAGTCCCGGTCACCTACTGGTGCCCGAAGGGACACCAGACCACACCGGTTTTCGCCAATCTCAACGAAGCCGACATCCCCACTTCATGGGATTGCCCGCACTGTGGCCAGACGGCCGCCCGGGAACCTGGCGGGGGCGGTGCCGAGGCCCGCAGCAGCGACGAGCCCTATAAGAGCCACTTGGAGTACGCCAAGGAACGGCGCAGCCCGGACGAGGCCGAGGCTGTGGTGGAACAGGCCCTGGAGAAGTTGCGGCGGCGCCGGCGGGAAGCACTTCGTCGGGCGGAGTCGGGCCGCCAGCGCCGGGGCGACTAGAGGCTCGCACCGGGCAGCCTTCGACACGATGGCACACGGTCGACGGTCGACGGACGCGCCGGCCGATGGCAGATTCAGGTTCCTAGTCGTTGCCGTCGTCGGCCGGGGAGAGCAGCGTCTCCGGCAGCTTGGATGCCGCGTCCTGATCCAGCAGCCATACGGTGCGCTTGCGCCCGCGTGCGCCGGCGGCGGGAACCTGCACCGGGCTGGCCCCGGCCAAGGCCAGCCCCACCGCGCCGGCCTTGTCGCTGCCGCCCACCACCAGCCACACTTCGTCCGCCGCATTGATCGCGGGCAGCGTGAGGGAGACGCGCTCCGGCGGCGGCTTCGGGGCATCGGTTTCACCTACTGCCGAGCGGTCTTCCGTACGGATGCCGGCCATTTCGGGAAACAGCGATGCAATGTGTGCGTCAGGGCCGACGCCCAGCAGCAGCACATCCAGCTTCGGCACCGGGCCACTCGTGCCCTCGTCGGCCGCAGCCTGTCGGAGGGCTGCGGAGTAGGCGACGGCGGCCGCATCCGGGTCGGCGTATTCTCCGGCGGCACCGAAGGGGTGCACTCGCGCCGGGTCCAGGGGAAGCCGGTCCAGCAGTGCCTCGCGTGCCTGCCGCTCGTTACGGTCCGGGCTGTCCTTCGCGACGAAGCGTTCGTCGCCCCACCAGACATTCACCTTCGACCAGTCGAAGCCGGGAGGAAGTCCAACCGCTGCGACCGCCTTCAGCGTGTTGATACCCAGGCTGCCGCCGGTGAGCACCACGGTGGCTTCGCCGCGTTCGGCCTGGATGGCCGCCAGCCGATCGACAAGCCTCTGCGCGGTCGCGCCCGCGAGGGCGGCGACGTCGGAATGGACTATGACGTGTGGTTCAGCGGTCACTGCGGCGCACGCTCCTCAAATTGGTCCGGGGCAATCCATCGGTCAATACTTCACCGAACACGTCATCCGGGTCGAGCCGGCGCAGCTCTTCGGCCAGGCACTCTTCCAGCGGCCGGCGCGGCAGCGAGATCCGCTGGACCGGTTGGCCGGGCATCAGCAGCTCGGCCACGCTGGGGCCGGGACGCAGGATGCGGATGTCGCCGGTTGTCCGCGAGATCTCCACCCCCCTGATGCCGGTGCCCGCGAGGGCCTCCACGATGGTCACCGGCGCGTTCAAGGCCTGCGTCAGCCACGCGGCCAGCAGGACGGTGCTGGGGGAGTCCGACGCCCCCTCTACCGCAACGGATGTCACCGGGGCCGGCTCCAGCTGGTCAAAGACCGCAGCCAGCTGGACGCGCCAGCTGGTTAACCGCGTCCAGGCCAGATCCGTATCGCCGGCGGTGTAGGTGTTACGCAGGCTGAACAGCGCCTGCTGCGGGTCGGCCTCATTGCCGGAATCCGTGATGCGGCGGTGGGCAATCCGGCCGATCGACGTGCGCGAAGCGTCCTTGGGCATGCCGTGCGGCCACCAGGCCACAATCGGGGCATCGGGCAGCAGCAGGGCGGCCACCAGGGACTCGCTCTCGGCAGCCAGCTGGCCGTAACCGTACAGCACGATGACCTCGGCTGCCCCGGCGTCGCCGCCGACCCGGATTTGGGCGTCGAGGCGGGTCTTCGCCTCCGAACCTGCATCCACCAGCGCAATGATCCGGCAGGGATGCTCGCGGCTGGCGGCGTTGGCAGCGAAGATGGCCTCCTCCTCGTGGCCCGACGAGGTCACCACCACGAGCGTGAGCACGCGGCCCAGCGCCACGACGCCGCCCTGCTCGCGCATGGCCACGATCTCCTTCGACACCTTCGACGTGGTGGTGTCTTTCAGGTCTTTGATCACGGCCTTCTCCAAGTGCGTCCGTCACGGGCCAGCAGTTCATCGGCCGACGCCGGTCCCCAGCTGCCGGGGGAGTACGGCTCCGGCCTGGTCCGGCTCTCGGCCCAATATTCCTCGAACGGGTCCAGGATCTTCCACGAGAGCTCGACCTCCTGGTGCCGCGGGAACAGCGGCGGCTCACCGAGCAAGACGTCCAGGATCAGCCGCTCGTAGGCCTCGGGACTCGACTCGGTAAACGCATGCCCGTAGCCGAAGTCCATCGTGACGTCGCGGACTTCGGTTTGGGTGCCGGGCACCTTGGAACCGAAGCGGATGGTGACGCCTTCGTCCGGCTGCACGCGGATCACCACCGCGTTTTGGCCGAAGTCGTCCTCACTGTGGTTCGGGAACAGCAGGTTCGGTGCGCGCTTGAACACGACGGCGATCTCTGTCACCCGGCGGCCCAGCCGCTTGCCGGCACGCAGGTAGAACGGAACACCGGACCAGCGCCGGGTGTGGATGTCCAGCCGCAGCGCAGCATAGGTCTCGGTGACCGAATCGGGATTAAAGCCTTCTTCCTCCAGATAGCCGGTGACCTTTTCACCGCCCTGCCAGCCGCCGGTGTACTGCCCCCGGGCCGAATGGGCGGAGAGATCCTCGGGCAGCTTGACGGCCGCCAGCACCTTCTCCTTTTCCGCCCGCAGGTCCTCCGCGTTGAAGGAGATCGGTTCCTCCATGGCGGTCAGGGCCAGCAGCTGGAGCAGGTGGTTCTGGATGACGTCGCGAGCCGCGCCGACGCCGTCGTAATAGCCCGCGCGGCCGCCAATACCGATGTCTTCCGCCATGGTGATCTGCACGTGGTCCACGTAGTTGGCGTTCCAGAGCGGTTCAAACAGCTGATTGGCAAAGCGAAGCGCCAGCAGGTTCTGGACGGTTTCCTTGCCCAAATAGTGGTCGATCCGGAATACCGCGTCGGGCGGGAAAACCGATTCAACGATGTTGTTCAACTCGCGTGCGGACTGCAGATCATGGCCGAAGGGCTTTTCGATGACCACCCGACGCCACGGCGTGCCGGGCTCATCTTCGGCGGCCTGGGCGAGGCCGTGCGAGGAGAGCATCTGGCACACCTGCTCGAAGGCCTTGGGCGGGATCGAGAGGTAGAAGGCGTGGTTTCCCTGGGTCCCGCGCTGTTCATCGAGCTCCTTCAACGTGGCGCCCAACTGCTCGAAGGCGTCGTCGTCGTCGAATGCACCTTCGACAAACCGGATGCCGGCAGCCAGATGCGTCCAGATGTCCTCGCGGAACGGAGTGCGGGCGTGCTGCTGCACGGACTCTTTAACCTGGGCCGCGAATTCGGCGTCGTCCCACGGCCGGCGGGCAAAGCCGACCAGCGCGAAGCTGGGCGGCAGCAATCCGCGGTTGGCCAGGTCATAGACCGCCGGCATCAGCTTCTTCCGCGCAAGGTCTCCGGTCACGCCGAACAGCACCAGGGAACACGGGCCGGCAATGCGGTCAAGCCGACGGTCGCGGGGGTCCCGCAGCGGGTTGGCCGGACGGCGGTGTGCAGTGGAAGGTGCCATGACTACTTTCCGGCGAGGCGGGAGACAGCGTCGATCACCTGGCGCAAACCTGCCGCACGGTCTCCCAAATGAAGGCGCAGGACGGGTCGGCCCGCCTCGCGCAGGACGTTGGCGTCGCCGGCTGCCTGGGCGGCGATGAGTTCGCCGAAGCTGAACGGCCGGCCCGGGATGGGGACGTCCGCGGCTGCTTCGCCGGTCAGTTGCAGGTAGACGCCGGTGGCCGGTCCGCCCTTGTGGAACTGGCCGGTGGAGTGCAGGAAGCGCGGTCCCCAGCCGAAGGTCACGGGACGGCCGGTGGCTTCGGCCAACACGGGGCGGATCCGTTCCAGTTCGGCCTGGCCGAAGCGGTCCAGGTAGGCCTGCACGCTGACGTAGCCGTCCGGCCCAAGTTTGCCCAGCAGGTCCCGGAGCGCGTCGTCGAGCGAGCTGCCCATGCCCAGCCCGCTGCCGCGGACCTGGACGGCGCCGTCGGTGAAGTCGGGAAGCAGGGCCTCCGGACGCTCTTCCAGCAGTCCGCGCGCGGCGACCTTGGCCGCCTCCACGTCGGGCTGGTCGAAGGGGTTGATGCCCAGCAGGCGGCCGGCCACCGCCGTGGCGTACTCCCAGAGCAGCAGCTGGCTGCCCAGGCTGCCGCCGACGGCAACTTCGTCAGCGCCGAGGGTTACCTCGTGATCGGGTGAGACCAGCCGGATGACCAGCACGTCGGCGGCTTTGGAGACTGTCTCGGGATCACCGGAGTTGACCACCACCGGCAGCAGGCCGGTGCCCAGCTTGCCGGTGGACTCGGCAATCAGCTGTTCGGCCCAGTCGCCGAAGCCGACAATGCCGGAACCTTCGTCGGCAATGGCCACTTTGTTGCGCAGCGGCTCAGTGCCGGCCAGGGCCGCACCCAAGGCCAGGGCCATGTTGTCGGCGGAGTCCTCGGAGAGTACTTCGGCGGCCTCTTCGGCGTCGTCAAGCAGCTTTTCGATGTCCACACCGGCCAGCCCGGAAGGGACCAGCCCGAAAGCGGTCAGCGCGGAATATCGCCCGCCGACGTCGGGATCGGCGTTGAACACCGCTCGGTAACCGGCCTCCCGGGACGCCTGATCCAGCGGTGACCCGGGATCGGTGACCACAATGATCCGCGAAGCGGCGTCCAGACCGGCGTCGGCAAATGCCTGTTCGAAGACCCGGCGCTGCGAATCTGTTTCCAGCGTGGAACCGGATTTGGACGCCACGATGAAGGCGGTGTCTTCAAGCCGCTCCGCCAGGGCGGCGGCTACCTGCTGCGGATCCGTGCTGTCGAGCACGGTCAGTTCCACCCCGGCGGTATTGGCGATGACTTCGGGAGCCAGTGAGGATCCGCCCATACCGGCCAGCACGAACCGGGTCACGCCTTCGGCAGCAAGTTGCCTGCGGAGCTCAAGAATGTCCGCCACCAGCGGCCTGGAGAGCGCCGCGGCATCCACCCAGCCGAGGCGGATTGCGGCCTCCGCTTCTGCCTCCGGACCCCACAAGGTCTTGTCCTGGTCGGCAATCCGGGACGCGACCCGGTCCTCGACCAAGGTGTCGATGTGCCGGCGGACAGCGGCCAGCGCCGCTCCCGATGCTTCGAAGGCCAGCGAGCTCATGCCTTCCGAGCCCCCGGCGCTTGGTCCAGGGCGGTCTGGACGGTCTCCCGCAGCTGCTGCCAGCTTGTGACGAACTTCTCCAGGCCCTCGTCCTCGAGCAGTTCGACCACTTCGTTGTAGGAGATGCCCACCTTGGCGATCTGATCCAGCACCTTGTTGGCTTCCCGGTAGCTGCCGGTCACCCGGTCACCCTCGATCTTGCCGTGGTCGGCGACGGCTTCCAGCGTCTTCTCCGGCATGGTGTTGACCACGTTGTTGGCCACCAGTTCGGTAACGTACAAAGTGTCCGGGTAGTCCGGGTTCTTCACCCCGGTGGAAGCCCACAAGGGTCGCTGCGGCCGGGCACCGGACGCGGCCAGGACCTGCCAGCGTTCGGTGGCGAACTGCTCTTCGTAAATCTGGTACGCCAGCTGCGCATTGGCAACGCCGGCCTTGCCCTTCAGCGCGGTTGCTTCCTCGGTGCCGACCGCGTCCAGGCGCTTGTCGATCTCGCTGTCCACGCGGGACACGAAGAACGAGGCCACCGAGTGGAGGCTGGCGAGATCCTTGCCGTTTTCCTTGGCTTGCTCCAGCCCCAGCATGAAGGCGTTGATCACTTCGCGGTAGCGCTGCAGCGAGAAGATCAGCGTGACGTTGACGCTGATGCCGGCCGCGAGGGTCTCGGTGATCGCCTCCAGGCCTTCGGTGGTGGCCGGAATCTTGATGAACGCGTTCGTCCGGCCCACTGCCTTGTGCAGGTGCTTGGCCTCGGCGACGGTGCCGCGGGTGTCGCGGGCCAGCCGCGGGTCCACCTCAATCGACACACGCCCGTCCACGCCGTCGGTGTCCGTGGCGAGTCCGGAGAACAGGTCGCAGGCTTCGGCCACGTCGGCCGTGGTGATGGCGAAGACCGCCGTGTCCACGTCGGCGCCATCGGCGGCCAGCTGGTTGACCTGTGCCTCGTAGCTGCGGCCGTCCTGCAGGGCCGAGGCGAAGATGGACGGGTTGGTGGTGACGCCGACGACGTTCATCTCGTCGATCAGGGCCTTCAGGGTCCCGGAACTGATCCGTTCGCGGGAAAGATCGTCGAGCCAGATGGAGACACCGGCATCGGAGAGAGCCTGGGTATTCGGGTTGGACATCGCGTTCTCCTTAGGAGTTGTTGATCTGTGCGAGCGAGTCGCGGGCGGCCTCGACAACGGCCTCGGCCGTGATACCGAATTCGCGGAACAGGGTCTTGTAGTCGGCGGAGGCACCGTAGTGCTCCAGGGACACGCTGCGGCCGGCGTCGCCGACCAAGCCGTCCCAGCACTGCGAGATGCCGGCCTCCACCGAGACCCGGGCCTTGACTCCGGCGGGCAGCACGGACTCGCGGTAGGCGGCGTCCTGGCGGGCGAACCACTCAAGGCAGGGCACGGAAACGACGCGGGTGGCAATGCCGTCCGCCTGCAGCGTTTCACGCGCCTGGACGGCCAGCTGCACTTCGGAGCCGGTGGCCAGCAGGATCACCTGCGGCCTCGCGTCCGTGCCGCTTGACTGGGCCTCGGCCAAGACGTACGCGCCCTTGGCCACGTTGTCGGCAGAGGCGAAGCCCGCTTCTCCACGGTCGTAGACCGGCAGGTTCTGCCGGGTGAGCACAATGCCGGCAGGGTTGCTGTGGTTCTCCAGCATCGCCTTCCACGCCTGCGCCACTTCGTTGGCATCGGCAGGGCGCACGACGTCGAGGCCCGGGATGGCGCGCAGGCTCGCCAGCTGCTCCACCGGCTGGTGGGTGGGTCCGTCTTCGCCGAGGCCGATCGAATCATGCGTCCAGACGTAGATGGAGGGAACGCCCATCAGCGCGCCCAGCCGGATGGCCGGCCGCTGGTAGTCGCTGAAGATCAGGAACGTTCCGGAGAAGGCTCTGGTGTTGGAGCTAAGCACAATGCCGTTGACGATGGATGCCGCCGCGTGCTCGCGGATGCCGAAGTGCAACACCCGGCCGTACGGGCCGCCGGACCACATTTCGGTCTGCCGCGACTCCGGAACGAAGGACGGAGCGCCCTCGATGGTGGTGTTGTTCGATTCTGCCAAGTCGGCCGAGCCGCCCCACAGCTCCGGGAGCACCGGGCCAATGGCGTTGAGTACCTTGCCGGAAGCAGCTCGCGTGGACACGTCCTTGCCGGCGGGAAACTCGGGCAGTGCCTGCTCCCAGTCCTTCGGCAGCTCCGAGGCCTGGACACGGTCCAGCAGTGCGGCGTTTTCCGGGTTGGCTTCCCGCCATGCCTGGTAGCCGGTGTCCCAATCCGCGCGGGCCTGCTTGCCGCGTGCGGCGACCTGCCGGGCATGGTCTAGCACGTCCTGCTCCACGGCGAACTGCTGCTCCGGATCGAAGCCGAGCACGTCCTTGACGGCGGCAACTTCCTCAGCGCCCAGCGCGGAGCCGTGGATCTTGCCGGTGTTCTGTTTCTTCGGGGCCGGCCAACCAATGATGGTGCGCAGCGAGATGATCGAGGGCCGCGACGTTTCGGCCTTAGCGGCCTTCAACGCCTCGAACAGGGCCGGAATGTCTTCGGCGTACTCGCCGGTGTTGGTCCAGTCCACGCGCTGGGTGTGCCAGCCGTAGGCCTCGTAGCGCTTGAGCACGTCCTCGCTGAAGGCGATGTCGGTGTCGTCCTCGATGGAGATCTTGTTGTCGTCGTAGAGCACCACCAGGTTGCCCAGCTCCTGGTGGCCGGCCAGCGACGAGGCCTCGGAGGTGACGCCTTCCTGCAGGTCGCCGTCGGACGCGATCACCCACACCGTGTGGTCGAAGGGGCTCTCGCCGGCGGCAGCATCGGCGTCGTACATGCCGCGCGTGCGGCGCTGCGCGTAGGCGAATCCGACGGCGGAGGCGAGACCCTGGCCCAGCGGGCCGGTGGTGATTTCAACGCCCGCCGTGTGCTTGTACTCCGGGTGGCCCGGAGTGAGCGAACCCCAGGTCCGCAGCGCCTTCAGATCGTCCAGTTCCAGGCCGTAGCCGGAGAGGAACAGCTGGATGTACAGCGTCAACGAGGTGTGGCCGGGGGAGAGGACAAAGCGGTCGCGGCCCACCCACTGCGGGTCCGTCGGATCGTGCCGCATGAACTGCTGGAAGATCAAGTAGGCGGCCGGCGCCAGGCTCATGGCGGTTCCGGGGTGGCCGTTGCCGACCTTCTCCACGGCATCGGCGGCGAGAACGCGCACCGTGTCCACCGCCCGCTGGTCCAGCGATGTCCACGACAATTCCTGATCTTGCATATGTGGCACCGGTGGGGCCCTTTCTGATCGACATAGCAGTACCGACGGTCCGGAAAAGGCGCCCGCAACCGCGGACCTGGTGGACCATTCGCCGTTGATACTGCTTGAGCATTGTTGCGCCAAATCCCCGCGGACTGGCACTCGATCCCCACTCTATCCGTTGAGCCAGCAATGCGCAGGACGCTTTACGGTGCGCGCAGTCACACAGGCACTCATAGATTTTGCGCCGGACGACGCGGCCACCGCGTGCGTCGGTTTCTACGACAGATAGAAGGAGTATGATGTAGGTGCACCTTGACCCGCCCCCAGCGGCCGGGCGTTTTCGTGTGTCAGACGGACTCCAGCAGAACTGAGTGGTTTTTCCTTGAATATGCAGACCGTGCCGGACCAGGCGTTGGCCGTTCCGGCCAAGCCCGGCTTTTCGCGCAAGGCCAAAGCGTACGTAGCGCTCACCAAGCCCCGTGTCATGGAACTGCTGCTGGTCACCACCCTGCCGACCATGATCTTCGCCTACGGCGGCTTCCCGGACCTCTGGTTGATGGCCGCCACGATGATCGGCGGCGCACTGGCCGCTGGATCCGCCGGCTCCTTCAACTGCTACATCGACCGGGACATGGACAAGCTCATGCACCGTACGGAGAACCGGCCTCTGGTGACCGGCGAGCTCACGCCTCGCGAGGCTCTGGTGTTCTCCTGGGTGCTCGGCATTGTGGCCGTGGCGCTGCTCTGGTTTGGCGCGAATCCGCTGGCCGGCATGCTGGGCGTCGGCGCGATCTTCTTCTACGTGGTCATTTACACGCTGATCCTCAAGCGCCGTACCTCGCAGAACATTGTCTGGGGCGGCGCTGCCGGATGCTTCCCGGTGCTGATCGCCTGGGCCGCAGTGACCAACACGGTGGCGTGGCCCGCCGTGATCCTGTTCATGGTCATCTTCCTGTGGACACCGCCGCACTACTGGCCGCTGTCCATGAAGTACAGCGACGATTACAACGCCGCCAACGTCCCGATGCTGGGCGCCATCGCCAGTGCCCGCCAAGTATCCGTGCAGGTTGTCCTTTACGCCTGGGCCACGCTGGTCTGCTCGCTGTTGCTGGCCCCGGTCGGCGGCGCCGGCTGGGTGTACACCATCGTGGCGTTGCTAAGCGGCAGTTGGTTTGTCTATGAATCGCACCGGCTGTACTCGTTGGCCAAGCGCGGTACCGAAACCCCGGCCGCCACGAACAAGAGCGCCATGCGCGTGTTCCACGGCTCCATCAGCTACCTGACGGTGCTGTTCCTGGCACTGGCCCTGGACCCCTTCATCGGCGGCCCCGTCTTCGGCTGACCGCCGCACAACTCGCGACGGCGTTGGCTGCCTCGGGTTGGCTGCGCCAGGTTTCGCGGCCCCGTCGTTGCCTCCAGCTAGATCCGCCCGGTTTCGCGGCGCCGTCGTCCCCTGTGTCTTGACGCCTCCCGTGCTGACCTAAGATAGCGGCATGAATCCCTTCCGCGGTCTCATTGCCTATCCGGTGACTCCCTTCCACGAAGACGGCACCGTCAACTTTCCGGAGCTGGCCCGCCACGTTTCCGCGGTGGCCGTGTCACCCGTCGACGCCATAACGGTGCTTGGCAGTTCCGGGAACTTCGCCTATCTGGACCGCGCGGAGCGGAGGGATGTCATCACAGCGGCTGTGGAAGCGGCCAAGGCGGTGCGCCCCGGCCTGCCGGTGTGTGCCGGCGTGAGCGCCGTTGGCACCCGTGAACTCCTGCAAAACATCGACGACGCCGTTGCCGCGGGTGTCGATGGGCTGCTGGTTTCCACCGTCTCCTACTATCCGTTGACCGACGAGGAGGTTGCAGCCCAATGTGTCGCGGCTTCGCGGCAGTCGGCGCTCCCTGTGTGCCTGTATAGCAATCCCCGCACCACTCAGTTCAGCTTCAGCTTGGAGTTGGTGGCAGAACTGGCCGTTGAGCCGAACATCGTGGCGGTGAAGGAATCCGCACCCGACGCGGACGTATTCCGCACACGTTATGAACAGCTTCGTCGCGTGTTGCCGGCGGAAGCGAGCGATTTCAGCCATGGTATGAGCGGAGACGCGCTGATCGCCGACGCCGGTTTTGCCGCCGACGCCTGGCATGGCGGACAGATCGCCGTATTGCCGGATCACTACCGCTTGCTGCGCGATGCCTTGGAGGCGGGTGACGGGGAAGCGAAGGAGGCGGCGCGCGCGGTGCTGGCCCCGTTGATGGGCTACTTCGGGACCTTAAGGCCGCTCAGCAACCTGTATGGCTTGGCCAGGGCGGCGGGCATCGACGCGGGCGACCCGCGCCTGCCGCTGCAACCACTGCCCGGAAGCAGTCGCCGCGAGCTGGCCCGACTGCTCGAAGCCATCGAAGCGTTCCGACCGTCCGCACGGGCGGTGCCGGGGGAGTAGCGCCACGACGGTCTCGACCCACCTCCGCTGTAGCGCAAGCAGGGCGCACCACCTGTCAAACCACCACCGCGGTCCTTCCGAACCGTCACTCTAGCGCGGCCACGAGCCGAGGCGCCGATCGAAGCGGCCGAGCGCCTCGCACTGCAGTTAAGTCTCTTCAGTTGAGTGTCTGGCGGCTAACTATCGGGCGCTCCGCTAGGCACTTTCCCAAACTGTCATACCCGGCTGGTTGAGTTGGGTTATGGACGGGATGGAGCAGCGGGGACCGGTTTCTGGGGAGGGCCGGCGGTTGCCTACGCAGGAGGAGCGTGAGGCGGCGATCGCGGCGATTCTGGCGCGGATGAAACCGGCCCGGAAAGAGCCGGCGCCGGTGCGGTGGGCGGAGCCGGTGTTCGAGCCGGGTCCTGACCCGTACGCGGGCCTGGTGATCCCGCCGGCACCGGAGGAGGAGCTTGACCAGGGGAACCGGGCGTATCGGGAGGACTTCGCGGCCTGGGAGCTCGACGACGAGGTTGACCGGCCGCCGGGGGTGGGGCGGTCCCGGCGGAGTTCGCCGATTTGCCGAACCTGCCCGAGGGGTGCTGGCTGCCGGAGGGTTTGTTCGAGTCGAAAGCGAACGCTGACTACTTTGCCGAACGCCTCGAAACACTGGTGGCGGGGACGGAGCCTGCGGTGCTGCTGGCCATGCTGACCGGTTCGGGCACCGGCGGGCTGGGGTATCAGGAGACGGTGGAGCATCTGGCCGCGGTGCACCGGGTGAGGTGTTGGCTGGACGGCCGGGAGGTGGCGCTGGAGGCGCGGCTGGGGCAGACGGCGCTGGCGCAGTTGCCGCCGCCGGGGCCGGGCTGCACCACGTTGCGGCAGCGGCAGCTGCTGGCCGCAACCTCGGCGGCGGAGGAACTGGGCTGCCTGCTCGGCCTGCCCGAGGAGCAGGCCCGGGCGCGGCTGGACCAGGCGGGCGACCTGCACCGGTTGTTTCCCGCCACGCTGGCGGCGATGGCCGCCGGGGAGCTGGACCGGGAGCAGGCCGCGGTCATCGTCGTCCAGGGCC
>RJAE01000022.1 GCA_004000035.1 Arthrobacter sulfonylureivorans
AGCCAAAACTGGGTGCTTGTAAGTTCAACTTGCTTCTCCATCAATGTTGGGCCATTGGAACCTGGCGGTTCGGCACCGGTGATCGGGTGCAGAATCGCAGTCAATCAGTGATGTGCATCACTGTCAAGGATTATTAACCTTCTCGCCCACACGATTGTGAACACTTTCCGCAACAGTATTTACAATCATGCTTCGGTGATACATACTGGCTCACAACCGGCCCACGTGGGCCACGTCACAGAGACGGAGAGGAACAAACAGACTCTAGGTTCTCGCGGGAGCTGGGAGGACAATCAGCCAACCTCACCCTAGTTCCTTACGCGATGGGCCCCCGACGCTGCCCGAGAGCGCCCAATGGCCAAGGGATAACAAACAGGCCGTTCGCTAGAACATTTTCCCGCTCATTCGGTTTGACGGGACACGAGCGATCGAAGCGCTGTTTAGCGCACGCAGGGTCAGCGCGAACCCTGATCCGACAGACCCACACACCGGTATGAGTAAGAGCCCTTCCACGGCGAGATGAGTTGATAGTTATGTTGAAAGTAGACGGTATAGGCGTTGTATACGGCAGCAAAGGGAACCGCGTACAAGCGATCGATCAAATTTCCTTTGAAACGCGGCGCGGCGAGTTCATATCCATAGTCGGCCCCTCTGGATGTGGTAAGAGCACCCTGCTTCAATGCCTTACCGGGCTGATGAAGCCGACCACCGGAGCGGTACTTCTTGATGACGAGCCCATATCGGGGCCTCCCGCCGGCATGGGCGTGGTCCTCCAAGAATACGGGCGATCGCTCTTCCCTTGGCTAACTGTTGAAGCCAATGTTGCGCTCCCGCTCGGACGAAGTGGAACACGATCAGAAAGACAGGCAGCGGTAGAGGAGGCACTCTACCGCGTAGCGCTTGCAGACGCCGCGAAACAGTACCCTTGGCAATTGTCTGGAGGAATGCAGCAGCGCGTCGCCATCGCCAGGGCCTTGGTAGTCAAGCCGCAGCTGCTCGTGATGGACGAGCCCTTCGCATCTGTAGACGCACAGACCCGTATCGAGCTCGAAGACCTCCTGCTGCAACTATGGCAAGGCGAGGATATGACGGTAATTTTCGTTACCCACGACATCGATGAATCAGTGTACTTGTCGGATCGCATTCTCGTACTCTCATCGCGCCCCTCGTCCGTTCAATTTGAAATGCAGGTTGACCTCCCTCGTCCGAGGAATCAATTGACCACGAAGTCGTATCCCGCGTATAGCGCTATGCGTACCAAAATACTAGAAGAAATAATGGGGCCACAGGAACGCTCGTCTGCTGACGCTATGGCCGTGGGAGCCGACATCTAATGACAAATATGCAAACTCCGGTGCCCGGACGCCGAGTTCCAGGCGTCAAACTAAGCCCGAATGGTGTTTTCGTCTTGAACGCATTGCCATCAACCAGTGATGCAGGACTGGGGTGTCCATGTCATTGAGTACACGCCTCACGTGGAACGTCGCAGGCATCTTCGGTGTCATCCTGATCTGGCAACTAAGTCTGATCATTGGGCTAGTACCGGAAGCCTTCGTTCCTTCGCCTTGGGCGGTTCTTGTGTCCTTTATAGGTTTGTTTGGGCAGGCTCAGTTCTTGGCGAGCGTGCAAAGCACCTTTACAGCCTGGGGCATAAGCGTTCTGCTCGTTCTCGTGACTGCGGTCCCTCTCGGAGTGCTCATCGGGCGGGTGGACTTTTTGAGGAAGTCCACTATTACGCTAATTGAAACCCTCCGGCCCATACCCTCGGTCGCCATCCTTCCGTTGGCAATACTCGTCCTCGGGTTGTCAACACAAATGAAAATATCCCTTGGAGTCTACGGCGCGTTTTGGCCTCTGATCATCACGACAATTTATGGCGTTGCAGCCATCGACGCCATTCTTATCAACAGTGGTCGCCTCATGGGATGGGGGCATGTTCGAGTTCTAAGGAAAGTTGTTTTACCCGCGGCGCTACCCTACGTGGCGACAGGGTTGCGGGTGGCCACCGCCGTCGCCCTAATCATGGTTCTAACAGCCGAACTTCTGGGGGGAACCAGCGGAATTGGATATCAAATCGCCCTCTATCAAACCGCTGGAAGGGTCGCAGACGTCTTCGCCGGCGTATTATTCATAGGAGGTTCGGGCATGATCGCGTACATGCTCCTTATACAAGCGGAGAAACACTTGATCCCCTGGGGAAGCGCGCGGGGTGATCGGTGATGACGGCCAGTGTTCTCATCCCTGGCAATCGTCGTGTTATTTCGGGGAAGATATTACTGGCGGGCGTACGGACCGGATGGAAAGAGTTCCTTGTAAGGGCTTGGCTTCCCCTGGCTTGCCTCATCTTATGGCACTTGGCAGCCGTCCTACTGAGCTCCCCATATCTGCCGACACCGATGACGGTCGCGACTGCCTTCTGGAATGAATGGCTTCCGTGGACGGAAAACGGGCGCGCAAGTCTGCAACAAAATTTTGGGCCGACCCTACAGTTGATCCTCAGTGGTTGGTTATGCGCGATCGTGATCGGTGTCCCGGCAGGCCTTGCCGTCGGACGATCGGCACACGTTGCAGAATTGCTCAATCCTATTATCAGGTTCGGGATGAACGTTCCGCCTCCGGTGTTGCTACCACTCATCATCGTGCTACTTGGATTCGGACTACCCGGTAAGTTGGCGCTCATCGTTGTCGGGACCCTTTGGCCGATCCTGATGAACACCATTCTCGGTGCCCAAAGCATCGATCCCATAGCGATTAAAACAGCACGAACACTCCATCTGAGGCGTAGCACGGTTATTTGGAAGATTATTCTGCCTGCCAGTCTTCCAGCCATCTTCAGTGGTCTCAGAATTGCATTGAGCCTGTCGATCATGTTGGTCGTTATTGCTGAGATGTACACCGCGTCCCAAGGCGTGGGGTTCGCAATCGTATCGGCGCAGATGATGTTTGACATTCAGGTAATGTGGGCGGGCATCGTCATGTTGGCTGTACTCGGCATAGGCCTGAACCTACTTTTCGTCGCCGCAGAGCGTCGGGTCTTGTTCTGGCACCAAAGCACACGGCAGCAGGGATCGAGGAGCTAAGCACAATGCTTAAACCCAATGTTTATCAAGAACCTTCTAAGCGGGACTACGAACAGATACCCGGCACCATTGTTTTTGACGGAAGGCGTGCTACAGCCGGTTACGCACTAAACCGAATGTGCATTTCACTGAACAGTGAACAAAACCGTGAGAAGTTCAGCAAAGATGCCGTCTCCTACATGAACAAATTCGGTCTCACAGTAGAGCAGCGTGAAGCAGTGATGAAACGTGATTGGCTGCGGATGCTGGAACTTGGGGCGAACATATTCTTTGCTTTCAAGATTGCGATCGTAGATGGTCTCACAATGCAGCATGTTGCTGCCTCGATGTGCGGGCTGGATATCGCTGAATACAAGGCAATGATGCGTGATGGAGGTAGGGGTTTATGAATAGGATTATCGGCGGGATCGGCACTTCTCACGTGCCAGTCTTAGGCGCCACCATCGATGGGGGCCGGACGGAAACGGACGAGTGGAAGGCACTCTTCGACGATTATGTGCCAGCCCAGTCATGGCTGTCGGAAGTTCAGCCCGACGTGGCCATCGTGATCTACAATGACCACGCCTCAGCATTCTCCCTGGATATGCTTCCCACGTTTGCCGTGGGTGTTGCCGCTGAATATAAGCCGGCCGACGAAGGCTGGGGGCCTCGGCCTATACCAACCTTAAAGGGAGATCCCGACCTCTCCTGGGGAATGGTGGAGTCCCTGGTCGAGTCCGGATTCGACATCACCGTCTGTCAGCAACTCGATGTTGACCATGGACTGACCGTCCCACTTTCAATTCTCTGGGGACAACCGGAATCATGGCCGGTCAAAGTGATTCCCATAGCAGTAAACGTCATTCAATACCCGTTGCCCTCGCCGCAACGCTGCTTAGCCCTTGGGCGCGCAATTCGTAACGCTGTTTCCTCCGTCCAAGGCGATTCCAAGATTTTGATGGTCGGAACAGGTGGGATGTCCCATCAACTCCAGGGCGCGCGAGCAGGACTAATCAACACACCATTTGACCGCATGTTTTTGGACAAGATATCATCCGATCCTGATTCTTTGGCCGCGATGAGTGTGTCTGATTATATCCGTGAAGCTGGTTCAGAAGGAGCAGAGCTCATTATGTGGTTAATCATGCGCGGAGCTCTCGGCCCGAACGTGGAGAAGGTGCACTCCGCATACCATGTGCCCGCTTCCAACACCGCGGCCGGCATGGTGGTCCTGGCAGACAAATAATGTGCAGAAGAAAAATCCTACAAGCTTTCGGACAAAGGGAATTCTATGGTAACTCGCATGCGTGAGACATATTATCTACCAGGGCTCTCCCATGGCGACAATCCGGTCCCCATGGGATCCATGGTAGGTCCGTCCTTTCGCTCCAGTTGTGTGATGGGCCGCGATCCCGAAACCGGGCTGATGCCCCCAGATCGGAATCGGCAAGTTGCTCTGGCGTTTGCCAATGGTGAAGCATTGCTCAAACTCGCGGGTGTGGGTCTGGAAGAAATCACCTTCATCGAAGTACTAATCGATGACGATCATCTTCGGAGTGAAGTCAACCGCCGATGGGTGAAATGGTTCCCGAACGAGTCAGACCGGCCCGCTCGGCACGTAGTGGTCCGTGAACTCGCGATGGGAATGAATTGCCAAATTCGCATTGAAGCTTACTCGTCGCGACGAGCTCAGGAGGAGATAGCAAAAATTGTCGAAGCAGTCCGGGAAGAGGAGTTCGTCAAATGATTGAAAAAAGACCGCTGGGCGAGACACCACTCCGCATTTCCCGAATCGGTTTCGGATGCGGTACAGGCGCCGGCCTCATGACGGGTAACGACACTGACCTGCAGCGACAAGTCATCGAGTATGCAGTAAATGAGGGAATTAGCTTCTTTGACGTTGCTTCTGTCTATGGGGATGGTCTCGCCGAAAAAAACTTGGGGCTAGCACTGAGGGGTGTCAAGGATGAAGTCACAGTCGGCACCAAGATTGCTCTTCAATGGGGCGATCTGGACGACATTTACAATGCCAGCAAGAGAGAGTTGCTGGCGAGTCTAGATCGACTCGGAATGCCTCGAGTCGCACTCCTGCAAATCCACAACCACATTGGTCTCAACACCGAAAGGGACCTTCCTGAAGCGCCTGGACCGCGACTCGGTCTAGAACACATGCTCGGGCACCGCGGCGTACTTGAAGCGTTTCATAAACTGAAATCAGAAGGGCTAGTTGAAACTATCGCCTTTACCAGTTTTGGTGGCGAGGTTCAGGCCATGACCGAATTGCTTGATCATGGAGGGTTCGATGCGACAGATGTCGAGTTTAATGTCCGCGATCAGAGTAAATTGCGTGACTGCATCCGATGCGGAGGCATAGATCCGTCATGCGATCACGAGAGCATCATCTCTTTGGCGGTAAAGCGGGGAGTCGGAATGTTCTCCATCAGACCGCTTGCCGGGGGGAGCCGTGCTCCGGTGAGTGTTCCGAATGCGGTTCACGAACAGATAGACAAACTCGTGGAAGAAGGTGTGATAACGAGTTTCGCTGAGGGGGCGCTCCGCTTCGTGCTCGGGGTGGATACTCTCAGCAGCGTCGTTCTCGGGATGTACAAGCTTGAACACATAAGGTCGGCGGTTGCAGCCGCGCGACTCGGACCCCTACCTGAACTCCAGCTTCAGGCTTGACCGTGCCGGCAGCATGATCCGAATGGCTCGCTGGGCTAGTCGCCTGCTAACTGAATGCTGCTGACTCCCGGGATTGGATCGAGTACATGGATACACACCAGGATGGGCCGCCGGCCGAGCTGCGTAGGTTCTCCAGCCGGGCCGGCGATCAGTAGGTCTCGTCCGCTGCATGGGGAGAGTGCCGGTACAGACTTTGGTAGTGGTCACGGTCAAAAACCCGTTGGTCGGTTTCTACCGATAGGGCGGTGCTCGGCCCACGGGGAGTAGCATCCGTAGCCTATGGGTGGTGACCGACGGCGCTTCCAACGGCGTCAATGAGCTCACCCAGCGGATCGCGGGATACCGAAACGGTGTCGAATTAGGCCAGAATCGCTGACTTCCGCGCGCAAACTGTCCGAGAGAATCTCGGGGGCGGGGCACGAGGGGAAAGACGCCAGGACAGGGGCGACAGTTTCCCGCCCTTGGCGTTGGAGGTGATGATTTCCTTCAACCGCTCACGCTAAGTCAAGGACTTGTTTCCTGATTCCAGATGAGCAGTCTCCGGTATATCCACATCCACACCAGATCGCTCGCGCTTCCGCAGCGGCCGTGCTGATCGTGCGAGCGGCGCTTGGTTTTAAGCAAAACCGGCTCTTCGTGGTTCTGGGGAAATGAATTCCCGGGATGAGCGTCATGCCGCCGTCCGGACGGCACTTCTCAAGAGAAATTCCACCATCGGCAGACAGTGCGGAAGAGCCTGTTTGTCTCGGGCCGTCCGGCTCCTTTGACCAGTTCCTCGAGTTCGGTCTTCGCTGCAACGGCGTCTTGCAGGGAGCCTGTGCGGAGCAGGGCCCTGAGCTGTTCCTTGACCTTCCAGACCGCCTGGAGCGCGTGCGCCAAGTCGAACCAAACAACGTCACCATCAAAGCCGGAAAACATGTCGGCGCGGGCTACCGCGACACAGGAAACTATTGATCGCATGTTCTATGGACAAGCACGGTTCGGACGGCAGTATGATCACTCACCTACAGCAGGCCAACAACACGTGCGAAGACCCAGAAAGGTCAGCGCAGGAGTCCGCCTCCATCACACACCAGGGACTGCCCGGTGACCATACTTCCATCGGGGGAGGCCAGATACGCGACCAAGCCTGCGACATCTTCGGGACTGACGGGTTCTTGAATTGCCTGCTGCGACATGGTTGCAGCGAAGACCTCTTTCGTGGCATGGGCAAGGGTGCCCTTAGTAGCGATCTGTGCTGGCAGTACCGCGTTCGCCGTTATACGGTCCGGACCTAATTCCCGAGCCATCACTTTCGTCATGCCGATTAGCGCCCCTTTGCTTGCAACGTACGCTAGTTGTCCAGGGCTTCCCGTGAAGAAAGTCCTTGAAGCAACGTTGATAATCCTGCCGCGATGCCGGCTGTGCTTCAGATATTGATGACAGGCCTGCACCATTGATAGGACACCGACGGCGTTGACTGAGAAGAAGCGGTGGAGCTCTTCAGCGGAGGCTTCAAGTAGGCTGGCACGTCCGCTAAGTAATCCGGCAGCGTTGACCAGAATGTCTACGCCGCCGAACCTACTTACGACCTTGTTGACGACCTCGCCGATTTGCGCCTGGTCTGTGACATCACAACGCCACTGCGCCACTCCTTCCGCGAGGAGCCCCGCGGACCGCTGCCTGATGTCCAGAGCGGCGACTTGGCTACCCTCGGATACTAATCGGTCCACAATCGCGGACCCTAGACCGCCTGCTGCACCAGTAACTATGGAAACCGTCCCGCTGAGACGACCTTGACGCTCTATGTCCCCCCTATCCGCATCAGCAATGCCTGGTGTCCCAGAGGGTCTCATTGATGTTCCTCGTGCTCTCGGCGGTCCTAGCATCTTCGACCTTTCATCTTGCGGTGGCAGTTGCAGCTAGAGGTCTAGTACCAATGTTTTAGAAGTCGGACGACTAACACACATCATCATGCTTTCGGACTTCGCTCTTTGATCGGCAGTCAGAATGTGGTCACGGTGGTCCACTTCTCCGCACAGGACCCTCACTTCACAGCTCCCGCAGATGCCTTCCTGACAGGAGAAGTCAACACTGGGAAGCACTGACCTGACCGCCTCCAATAGAGTCGTCCCAGCTGTGAGGTCAACTTCAAGATTCGATTTCCGCAGTTCGACGTGCACTTTTTCCAGTGGTGGCGAGATGTTCGGGGCAATGGAAGCCTTGCTTACACTGAACCGCTCAACCCTTAACCAACGCTCTTCCGGCAAATCTTGCACGATCGCTTCGGCGGCCTCAATCATCGGTTGAGGCCCGCAGCAGTAAATATGGCCAAACTCCGGTGTCGCCGAGATGATCGAACGAAGGTCAAGTACTCCACTTGAGTCCTGTTCTACGATCTGGACGTTCCCGCCTTGAAGCTGCTCGATTTCTGACAGAAATGCCATCGAGTCGCGGGATCTCCCGCCGTAGGCAAGCGTCCATGGAATCCGTTTGCTTGCTAGAAGCCGGACCATCGGCAGCATGGGCGTTATGCCGATACCGCCTGCGAGGAACGTGTAGGACGACGATGAGCCGGCTAATTCAAAATTATTTCTCGGCCTACTGGCCTCTATGATGTCGCCTACACGCCAGTTCTGGTGGATATGGCGTGATCCGCCACGGCTGTTTGGAGCTTCCAGGACACCAATTTTGTAGACGTGTTGATTTCCGGTGAAACCACACAGAGAGTACTGACGGGTCAGTGTGTCTGAAACTTTCACATCTATGTGTGCCCCCGGTTCCCAGGGTGGCAACTCCGAGCTATCTGGTGCAACAAGCTCAAAAGACAAGACACCGTCGGCCTCTCGCCTGATTTGCTCAATCCTAAGGTGTAGTTTTCCAAGGGAGTTCATAGCTTGACTCTCCGTTCATATGATCACATCAATACGCTGTCCGGGTTGCTGTCCCTGTATCCGCCGACTTTTTTGCCAATGCACCGCTCGATCTGTCCGCTTAGATGGCGATACGGTCCAAGTCCTCGGACGGTCCGATTCGCTTCCGTGTACAGGCACTCGGGACTTTCGAGTTCATAAACCGCCAGGTAGCGCCACGCCTCATACGTGGCTCGGAAGCGCCGGGCACGGGTAAGCCCCATAGGCACTTCTTTCACGACGTGCACATCGTTGTACCATTTGTTGAATGCTTCGGTGAGCGGGCTGATCTGTGGATTAGGCACTGCCAGTCGCACCAGATTTTCGAAAAAGAACAAATACTCGTAATTCTCTCCAACTGCCTCTGCGTCCGGTGATTCGAAAATAGGATCGTATACAGTGACCGAGTATTCGAGGTCCGGCACCGACTGGTGCCATTGAATGAGAATCTTTTCCCAAGAGGCTTTCCAATCTCTGCCTCTAAAATCGTATAGTGCGTAGAACGGGTAGAGGGGCGGGGCGGGTTCACCTACAGCCGCTCCTCCTTCAAGGGCTTCATAGAGCGCCGCGCCAGCAATCGAAGGGTGTCGCAGCAACGGTTGGTGTTCGTCTCTCCAGACACTTCGGATATCGTTGCTTCCCTGCAACCTAAGGCAGACCGTCTGGCTAATTCCGGTCACTTGATTATGTGTACCCATTTAGGCCTCCATGAGCTTGGTTGACGCCCAGCACTGCCGCTGAATTATTCGACGCCAACAAGGGACGTCCAAGAGGTCTCAGGACTGATGAGTGTGGCTAGGCTCTGGTCGTGCGAGAGCGGCAGATCCCAGCCGTCCTGCGACGCAATGCCTAGACGTTCGAAAAGGTCGATCCTTTCAAGAAGCAGCCGCCGCATGCGTGCGATCGCAAGATCGGCTCTGCAAAGGTGCTCTGCACTTCGGTCGGCGATGGAGCCTTGGCTTTCCTGCATGGCACCGTCTTCGGAACTGATTCCACGAATGCCGGTGAAGTGGCCGGCCTTCATTTTCTCCCGGTCCTGGTTGTGCCTGTTCTCCAGATTGCGTGGGGAGTGGTACTCGTCGGTGAGATCATCTAGACCCGAGTACTCCTTTAGCACTGGGAGGTCGAGCGGTTTTTCGGCGTCGTGCCACATGTACCAGACCCAGGTTTGGTGGTCGTCGATGGGAACGAAAGCGTTGCACATCCGGGGGACACCTTCGGGCCACGGGACGGAGGCAAACTGCGGAAAAACATATGCTGTTACACGCAGGTACACTTCGTCGCTCCCGTCCAGGGTGCGGATGGCCGCACAACGCAAGCCTGAAGGTTCCTGTTCAACTTCGAGACGTGGTGCGTTGTTTTTTGACTCGATGCCGAAAAGAGGTGATCGCTGCACCGGATGGTTTACGGCCTCACCGACGGTGGATTCATGCAGGACGCCTGCATGTGAAGAATCGATTCCGCCTTCGATGCCCTGGACGTAGTTGCAGTCTAGAAGGACGCGAGTCGCGGCGAAGTGGCCTTGCTCGACCCAGTGCTCCACCGGCAGTGCGGGCGGCTCCTCATCCGGGCCCATGTATACCCAGACGATTCCGCCTACTTCTTTCACGCGGTAGCTCTTTATGTGAACTCGTTCTTTGAACTGGCTGTCGGCTGCGTCGTTGGGCATGTCCACGACTTTTCCTCGGACGTCGAACTTCCAGCCGTGATAGAGGCAGCGGAGCCCGCATTCTTCGTTACGGGCGTAGAGAAGTGATGCTCGACGATGTGCGCATCGTTGATCGAGAATGCCGACCTCTCCATTGGTATCTCGGAATGCCACCAAATCTTCGCCCAATAGCCTGAGCGGTTTCGGTTCGCTATCTGGTTCGCCGATTTCCTCGCTCAGGAGGGCGGGCTGCCAATAACGACGGAGAAGTTCCCCCATCGGCTCTCCAGGGCCGATGCGCGTGATTTTTTGATTCGAGATTTCATCGAGCATGTCTACATCCTCATTCTCAGATTCGAGTGGCACTGCTTATTCTTTGTTCGACTTTCGAATACCGAACTTGACTGTCGGCCTTACCAATCGCTCACCGAGTGATCGATCAGTTCGGACTGGTTGGTGACAATTTGAAGCTGTCTTCGACCATGGAACAACAAAGCAGTAGACGAAGAAACCATGCTTCCGTTGAACGGAAGAACTGATCGGCTGTCGTTCAATAGCGGCCCAGTCCAACTTCGACTCCAGAGGCCGCGAGGGTTTCTTTGGTCGGCAAAACGGGCTAGAGGATCAGGTCTGGCATATTTCGATGATCGATCGGCGAAGCGAGCAGCTAACCCACCACCTTGGAACTATTTCGCCAACAAAAATGTTGACAATGTGATGGGCCGCATGATTGATTTAGCCCTGATACGCAGCTGCCCCCTTACAGAGCAGATCAATAGTCATCTGCTGGATGAAATGGATGGTGTACTGATGAGTGAAAACAAACCGG
>RJAE01000023.1 GCA_004000035.1 Arthrobacter sulfonylureivorans
CGGCCAGCCCCGCAGAACACGACGTGGGCAGATTAGCTGGCCACCACCGGGCAGTTTAGCTGGCCACCGGCGGGCACTTAACCTGGCCGCCAGTGGGCAGAAAATACTGGCCCTTGACAAGCGAGGCCACCGTTGCCACCGACTCGGCAAATGCTGCCACCACCGTGTCAGGATGTTCATGCTGACGGGCCCACTCCTGATCACGCGACGCCGGTGAACCGGCAGGAGGACTTCCAAGAATGTCGAGCGCTTGCGTCGCGGCTGTCGCGACAGTTGCTCTTTGCTGCACCAGGATGCGCTTAACTAGAAGGCGCAGATCGGGGGCTTGGACTGACATTGAGTCAACATACCTCTGATCTGACATCCTCACGACAAGCCTCCGAAACAGATGCGAATCTATCAATAGTGTTGGTCAGAACTGGTTTCCGAAAAGAAAGCCGGTCAAACGTGTAGGGCAACGTGATTGGCTATGCGAGGGTCAGCACCCGGGGGCAGTCTTTGGATTCCAAGTTGATGCACTGGTGTCGGCCGGCGCGGTCCGCGTATTCCAGGGACACGCTTCCGGGGCAACGCAGGCCCGAGCGCGGTGGATAGAGTGCTTGGACCTACCTGCAGCCGGGCAATGTCTGAAGGAGACCGCCCAGCGGCTCAGCGTCAGCGTCTCATCACTGACCAGAGCCCTCAGCCAACGCAGCGTCCCTGAAATCAGGTCGGCACGCTCGTAGCTGTTTTTGGCGTAGGTTTGGGGGCATCCAGCCCGGAGAGACAACCCGATCGGCCCTCAAAGCTATCCTGGGAACCGGAGCGAAAAACCTGGCCTGGCTCATGATCGGAGCCGACCGCGTCGGCCGGCTCTCTGATCACGTGGCCCCTTACTTCGAAAGCAACGGACGCGAACGGCGAAACTACGAACTGACCCCCACATGGATGAAAGATTTCATGGACCGGCGGAACGATCGCGCAGTGCGCGATGTCGCCGTCGAACTCACAGGAGTGCTCTTGGCCCGGTCTCAACGCGTCGCGCTGAGCAAATCAACCTTCACGAACGGACGATGGCGGGTTCCGACGAGACTGAGTGTGCGGGACGGCTACGCCTTCCGGGAAACCAATGAAGGAGGGGGACCGGTGTCACTGCGCTGGGATCAGCTTACCCAGGTTATGTGCGGTCTCGGCATGGTGAAGCGTGTGCCTGCTGACCCAGCGAACGCAACTGACCGATGGACGCTCGTGCAGAGTGGGCACGGGCTGTGAGCGCGGCGGCTGCCCCCCTGAACGTGCAGGCACTATTCCGTGATCTGGAGGCCAGCGGTGACTGGGACGTCGAAGAAGCGCTGTTTCTGACGTTCAACGCGGACGTGGGGTTCTTTGAGCGCGGCGTCCTAGGGCTGTGCCGGTCCATGGGGGCACGGGTAACGGTTATCGCGGACGCCGGAATGTGGCACCCCGACCCCCTCACTATGAAGGGTGCCGGCACCGAATACCTCGTTGGCCTCGCAGCGCATCGTGGCGCCTTCCACCCCAAACTAGCCCTACTTGTCGGCGAGGACCGGGTTTTGGCCCTGGTTGGGTCAGGCAATCTCACGATGGGAGGATGGCAGCACAACTCCGAATTGTGGAGTGTTCTTCGCGCCGAGGACGGGCAAGCACCACAGGCCCTTTTCGCGTTAGCCGAATGGCTCGAACTTCTGCCCGTCGGCGTTCGTTTCGCATCTGATCACGCTGGCGCACTGACTCGAGTCGCGGCCCGGCTCCGCTCCACGCTCGATCGCTTCATTCCGGTTGATGACGGAGCACAACTGATCACCAACCTCGACCGATCCGTTCTGTCGCAGCTCCCGGCGGGGCCAGTCGACGAGCTGACCTTGTCCGCGCCGTTCATCGACGGTCAGGCACGAGCTGTCCGTGCACTGGTGGAACACTTCCCAACTTCAAAGCTCACCCTCGTGACCCAGCCAGGATTGACCGTGGTCGAACCTCACGCGCTGGCGAGTGTTCTCAGCGGCCATAGGGACCTGAGAATAGTGGCCGACAACTCGCGGCGTTACCGCCATGCGAAATTGGTAGAGTGGCGTCGCGGACCAGACCGCCAGGCACTGACCGGGAGTGCAAACCTGTCAGCCGCGGCCATGCTGAACACGGTAGAGCGGGGTGGCAACGTCGAGCTCGGGCTCCTCACAACCATTGACGCATCGTTGTGGCCGGACCCCCAGCTCGACCTCGATCACTGCGTGCATCTAGAGAACGTTAATGAGGTTCCAGCGGTACGAATCGGTTTACGTGACTCAGGGAGCACAGATCCTGCTCTGCCCCAGCTGCTAAGCGCGGTGCTGTCCGGCAATGAGTTAGTGGTCGAACTGGCATATCCAATCCTATTCACCGTCGAGGTCCACTACACCAATAATCCGCTCAACGATGCGTGGAAACTTATAGGGACGATCATCGCAGGGGAGCGCAGCGCAACATTGCCTGCGGGCGGACTGGGGGACAACGCATTGCTGCGGCTCAATTGGGCGGTAAGTGACCACGCGCTCCCTGGAGTCGGCCCGGCCGTGCCTGCTTCCGTGCCGGAACGGCTCCGCATGCGTCCCACGGCGGGGCCTAGAGCCGGTAGTCTGCGGATTAGGACGCGCGATGACCTTCTTGGAGACGATCTGCGCTATCTCGCCGCGTTCGCAAGCCAGCTGTCACAGATCCACGATGATGTCGCGGCTCTGAGAAATCTGTCAACCCGTCCTCCCCTCAGGAGCCCGGCGCCTGTCGCTGCACGCGATGCCTGGTTAGACGAAGCACCAGCCCCGTGGCTATGGGAACATGAGCAATCTGCGCAACGCCTGCACGGTCCCACCTTTTCAGGCTTCGCCCTCGGGCTGCCTGCGCCGGTCGTTTCATCGGGGTGGGAAAGTTTCGATTCAGACGAAACGGGTGAACTGGACGCCGACGGGTCCGATCTGTACGACGATGACCATGCCGGTGCGGCGTCCACGGAGATTCTGGAGCCGGATGCACCCCTATCTCATGCCAACAGCCCGGAGAAGCTGAAAAAAGCCAGGCGCGACCGCATTAGATCTTTCGCCGAAATGAGCGCCGACCTCAGCACTATCTCCTATCTGGGTCTGACCCGCCTTGCACTGTGCTTCTACTGCGCAGGAAACTGGGAAGAACGCGACGCGGAGCCAATCCGGCTCATCACGTCCTTCCTCTCAAAGGCGCTCGACCGAGCAGATAGCGTCAGTCTGCGCGATGAAGCGAATGCATTGGCCGCGGTAGCTCTGACCTGTGTGCGCCGCAGAGTCGACTACACAGCAACCACGCCCGCCACCCAAGAAGCGAACAAGCTCCACGAACGATGCAGCCAGCTCGAACTGGGAGCTGTTTCGCTTCCACTCGTCACTGAATACACACAATGCCTGTCCACGATAGGCGGCCGCCCCTTGGAAGCCGCGGAAGTCTACGATGAGCTCCAGACCTTCGCCGCACACCCTCTACTGGACGCGGTCATCATGGCAGCTGAAGGCCACGGCTATGATGCCGAAGTGTTGGGCCCCAACAGCCTGCAGCTGTCCGTGAGGTCAAGGGACCCCCTTCAAGCGGCCTTGAAAATAGTGCCCGCAGCGAAAGAGCTAGCAGGAATCCGAGCCACGTCAACCACGACGGGCAAGTCAGCCATCGTGCTTTGGTCCGCCCCCGACCTTTATTGCATTGAACCCGACGATCCAGCCCGCTGGGTCCACTACCGGTCCCTGCAAGGGCTGAACCTGATTCTCGCAGCAATACGGTCTCATGAGGACGGACGGTTCAGGGTCAGCCACGGCCCTTTCAAACAACCCATTGCTGAAGCGAAGCAGCTGGCTGAGAACCTGGGCCTCCTGGACGCCAGACAAGCAGAAACGCCTCAAGGCGTTTGCGGCGAGTGTTTTGTGGCCCTCACTCCGGCCGGCGTTTGTGGAACGTGTGAACCATAGTCCTCAAACTCAAGTGTGGATGTTCGGTGCAGACTAAGGCCGTTGAACCCGCCAGATAGGTCAGCCGCCGCTCGGTGGAAGGCGCTCAAATCCGGTTGTTCGTTCCAAGTCCGAGTTTCCTAGCCCCTCGTGCGGAAATTCCCATGTCGGCACCTTCCGTGCCGGAACACTAGCTAGTTGAACGGATCCTGTGCCATCAGACCGCGCACCCACTCTTCGTGCTCGTCGAGTTCGAACTGCGCGAACATGAGACTCTCGCCAATCCACTCCTCGGACACCGTCGCGATGCTTCACAGACTTTTCTCGTTGCATCGTCTGTAGATGCAACACATATGTTACAGTTACAGCAGTTAAGGACAGTTGGGGCAATGGAGGCGGCATGGCCGGGCAAGAAGAAGACTCGGTAGACGTGCTACGCCGCGCGCTCCGAGAAGCTAGCGGTCACGTGCAAGTAACGCTCACGCTCTCGCGCAGGAGCGCAGAGAACGTTCTGCGACTCCTTGAATCGGAGCATGGATCAGGTGCCGTCGTCGTTCCCGTTAAGGAGCAATACACGACCACAGAAGCTTCGAAATTGCTCGGTGTCTCTCGGGCAACGCTCATGAAGCTCATCGAATCAGGCAGCATCGAAGCTGTGAAAGTCGGGACGCACCACCGCATCCCTGCCGACGAATTGGTTGCGTTCCAGCGTGCCCGCCAGGTGAGCCAGGAAAGGGCCTCAGAGCTGCTCACCGAGTTCTCTTCTCGTTCGGCCGCCGGCTTCCATAGCAACGTTACGTTCCGCGCTCCCGTTCAAGGGGAGGAGTGAGGTGGCGAATCAACGGCCACTGGTGCCTGCGACAGGACCTATGCCAACACCACGCCCGCCAATTGGTGACACCCCGACTCGACGCTCTGTGGAACACCTCGTTGCATCCATTCTTGCGCCTGAGGATTTTGTCGAGACCGGCCGCCGACTCTTCATCGATACGAACGTCTTCATGGACACAGATACTGCACGCTCAGCAGGTCTGAAGAGGCTCTTCGAGCGTTGCAAGGATGTCGCCATCCGCAATGGCAACGGCATCGTGGTCCCGTCCAAGGTTATCGATGAACTCTCCAAGCAGAGCGGCCTGGACGTCTCGCTGTTCACTGAGGAGCGCGCGGCCGCAGTGCGTCGTGCTGGCCAGTGGCTCACGGCGTTGGAGTCCGCGGCAGCACACGGACTCATTCGCAAGGACCTTGGTGACGGATCGAACCCTTATGCAGACGACCTATTCGTCGATCTCTTCACGCACTTCAGCGGCCGGTACGACATGAGCCTGCTGACCAACGACATCACATTGCGGCTGCGCATCCGAATGCTCGCGGCCGAGGCGAAGTGTCAGCTCGTGGCCGGCACAGTAGATGTGGATGGCCGGATTGCAGTAGATTCCGACCAGGACTTGTACCAGCGTGGCGCTAGAAAGCTCGCGCGCATGACGCGGCAGGTCGATGAGGGGCTTGCGAAGGCCAAAGACTATGCCGAAGTGGAGACGCTGGCACCTCTGCTGGACAAGTTCAAGCGCACGTTTGGCGTCGCCGACGTCGACGCGAGGCCTGAAGGCAGGCGCGACACCAGTGCGGCAACGAGGCCTGCTCCGCAACGAGCGGACGGAGCTTTCAAGCGTGTGACGACGCTCAAGCCGAAGGATCAGCTGCTTGAAGATGCAGCCATCCCCATCTCCGGTGACCAGGTGATCGCAGTGTCACTACATTCGCGTCACGCGCTCATCTTGGGCGATCTGGTTGGCGAGGGCGGTGAGGGTTCGGTCTATGCCGTGCGAGGCAATCCCAGCCAGGTAGTCAAGATCTTCGACAGGGACCATCGAACCGAACATCGCAAGGCAAAGCTCGAGCTCCTTCTATCGCACGAGCTTGAAACGCCAGGCATTGGGTTTCCCTCGCACATCATCACGAATGGTGACGGTGACTTCGTTGGCTACGCCATGCCGCGAGCGACTGGGAAGGATCTCCAGGCGACGATTATGCGTCCTGCTCGCTTCAAAAGGATGTATCCGACTTGGACCAAAGCAGACCTCGTAGATGTTTGCGTCTCATTCCTGGAAAAGGTTGCCTACCTACATTCGCTGAACATACTCCTCGGTGATATCAATCCGAAGAATCTCATGGTTGACGAGCATAAGAACGTTTGGATCATCGATGCCGACTCATGGCAGGTAGAAGGGTACCCCTGCCCCGTGGGGACGGCGATGTTCACCGCGTCTACGATCACGGGCGACTACGCTGACGCGCTGCGCACCGTCGAGGAGGAACGTTTCGCGATCGCAACGATGCTCTTCATGATTCTCATCACTGGTCAGTTCCCCTACGCACGCGCCGGAGCTGATGGTGGCGACTTTGCTGCCCTAATCAAGGAAGGAAAGTTCGCGTTCCAGTTCCAGGGAGCGTCCGACCAGGACCAGCCCGAGGGGAACTGGAAGTTCATGTGGAGCCACCTCCCTTTTCAAATCAAGCGCCTGTTCTGGCACACATTTCAGCGCCAGGGCGGCTCACGCTATGATCGGCGCCCGACAGCGAACGAGTGGCTCGCGGCATTCCGCGAATACCGCGACTTCTTCGGTGGCAACGACGACTTCGACCCTATGTCGAACGATGTCTACCCTTTTCGATTCCGTGCATTCCGTCCTGACACACCTATCCACGACTGTCCGCAGTGTAAGCGGCCGAGCGCAATCGTCGGCAGGTGGGACGAAGAGAGCCAGTCCTACTACGAACCCAGCCTTTGCTACGACTGCAATCAGAGCAAATCGAGATGCGCGGACTGCGGCAAACCAAGGCCTGCTGACGCACTGAAGGAAAGTCGCTGCTGGGACTGCAACCGCAAGCGCAACTACGCGACCTGCGAGAACTGCGACAGGGAAGTTGCCCGGACGTACCTGCTCGATGGTCGATGCTCAAACTGTCAACCGGTTCCGTGCAAGGACTGTAAGACGTTGACTGCGAAGACCGAACTCTCTTACGGGCGCTGCGCTGCGTGCGTCAAGAAGGCAGCGGAACTCAACCCGGCGCGGCTTTGTGCCGAGTGCCACCAGCCCTTCATCACTTTCGCTCATGAGCGGTGGTTCCGATCCAAGGGGCTCGATATTCCAAAGTCTCATCAGACCGCGACAAAGAAACCTTGTCCACCGCGCTCGACTTCTTCGCGCCCGCCGCGCACAGCCCCGAGATCGTCGCCCTCCTCCGCTAACTCAGCCGTGCCGCCGAAGAAGAGCTTCTGGCAGCGCCTCGTCACGTGGCTGAGCTCCTGATCCACTATTAAGCGATCACATCAAATGAAAGGTAATCCCATGGCACTCAACATCGGCGCCGACGACCTCGTCGAGAACCCGACTCCGCGCGTCCCCGTCGCGCTTTGCCTCGACACGAGCGGATCGATGATGGGAGACAAGATCTGCGAGCTTGTCAAGGGCGTCAACCTGTTCTACGACGCGATTGACGAAGATGACGACGCCCACGACGCCGCCGAAGTGAGCATCGTCGAGTTCAACTCTGCTGTGAGCCTGATTCAGGACTTCGCTAGTATCGAGCGACTAAACCGAATCGATGCCATCGATGCGACGGGCGGCACGGCCCTCGGCGAGGGGGTGAACCTCGCCCTCGACACGCTCGAGAAGCGCAAGTCCACTTATTCCAACGCTGGTGTCCTGTACTACCAGCCCTGGCTCGTTCTGATGACCGACGGTAAGCCGAACGGGCGTCCTGACGAACTCGAACGCGCAGTCCATCGCGTGACGGAACTTGTCGCCCAGAAGAAGCTCACAGTATTCCCGATCGGGATCGGGGCTGATGTCGACATGAATGTGCTGGCCCGATTCAGCCCGAACCGTCCGCCGCTTCGGCTCCAAGGTTTGAGCTTTAGGGAGTTCTTCGAGTGGCTGTCGAAGTCTGTTTCCCGTGTCTCCAGGTCCACCCCTGGAGACACGGTCAAGCTTGATCTTGAGGGCTTGGCTGGCTGGGCGGAGTTGTAAGTGTTCAATGAGTTCCATCATCAGGTGCGTGGCCGAGGGCACGAGCTTGACGGAACGCGCGGTCAGGATCGGACTCAGTACCTTTCACGCGGCGGCGTTCAAGCGATCTGTCTAGCTGACGGCGCTGGGTCCGCTTCGCATTCCGAATTTGGCGCGCAAGCGGTGGCAGACGAAGGATGCGCCGCGCTGGTCGAGCAGTTCGAACAGCTTGTCGCGAGCGTCGACGGCGGCCAGATCAAGATCGAGCTACTAGAGCGACTTCTCACCAAGGTCAACATGCTCGCCGAACGACACGGTCGTGACGTTCACGATTTTGCCTCGACCTTCCTCGGCGTTGCGGTTTCTGGCGACAAGTTTCTTGGCGCACATGTTGGCGACGGCGTAATTGGATACCTCAAGGACGGTGACATGCGTGTCATCTCCGCTCCGGATAACAGCGAGTTCGCCAATCAGACCACCTTCGTGACTTCTCACGGTGCCGCCGGGTCGATGCGACTCTTTCGGGGCTCGCTGCAGGGGGTGACCGGATTCATTCTCATGAGTGACGGCGCTGGTGACAGCCTCTTTAACGCTCGCACGCGTCAGCTGGCGGCGGCCTGCGAGAAGCTTATTGTGGCTGTCGGGGCTGCGCCCGCCAGACTGAGTCAGAACTCAAAACACAAGAAGCAGTGGCGGAAGTTCATCGACGTTAGAGTGCGCAACGCGACGAAGGATGACTGTTCCATCGGCGTGTTTGGTCGGTCGGTGGCGTCCTAACGCGAACGATCAGGGTCCGCGAAAACGTCATGAATCGCAGAGGGCATGGCGGCTGCCCACCATCCGTCTAGTAGTGTCGAAGAGCTCCAGGTCGCCGGGGTGCAGCTGGTGCTGGCACACGAACGAGCTATCCTTGATGCGCCATAGGAGGCCCTGGCCCACGCCAAGCCCGGGGAGTAGCTCCTGTTCGGTTCCGGTGAGTCCCAGCGCTCCGGCTGTGACTCCGAGCTGGTTAGACCCCTGTCGGTAGAAGATCCGGGTTTCGGCGTTAGCCAACAGGCTGTTTGTCAGCGCACGCATTGCTGAGCCTTGAGCCCCGACATTCTCGAGGTCCGTGAGCTTGTGAAAGATCAGCATGTTTGTAATCCCGTAGTGCCGAGCGAGCCGCCAATGCGCATCCATCCGTCGCAGAAGTGCCAGGTGTGACATAAGTCGCCAGGCTTCGCCATAGATGCACCAGCGTGTTCCAAAGGCGTGAGCGGCCGAGTCAGCACGGTCTCCCTCTCGTTCGCCAACTAGGTCCGGGCTGATGTTACTTACGAGGATGTTCCCAACCGCGGATACTTGGCGTTTCGCATGTGGCGGAAGCCGCCAACTAGGCCTCGGTCTCACAGTCGTTGTGAGATCCCGCCCTATCTGAGCAAATTTACCGACCTATCTGAGCATTGCTCAGATAGGTCGGGTGCAGACGCATTTACTACTTTTGGGTAGAGGCCGCAACGTTCCAATGTTTGTTGTGTCGCGACATGCTAGTTGGGAGTAGCCGAAATGAATTTGTTTCACCGCCCAGTGGAGGCTCAGGGGCAGAAGTCTTTGGTCAGGATCCGGTGCAGACGCCGCGCTTCGGTTTCAAGGCCACGGCTCCGGCCGGCCCTGCGAAGGAGACTTTGGATCCTGCTCGGGGTCAGTTTGGTGGCTTTGGCCGGTGTCGGG
>RJAE01000024.1 GCA_004000035.1 Arthrobacter sulfonylureivorans
GGCGGCTACCGCGAACACGACATCCTCGTCATCGGCGAAAACAGCGTCGAAAACATCACCAAATTCGGCTTCGGCCCGGAAAACAACATCATCCCGGCCTAACCGCACTTCCTGCCAGCAGGACAGTCACAAGGGATGTGCGGCGCGACCGGAACGGGTTGCGCCGCACATCCCATTTATTGCCGCACTACCCGTTTATTTCGGCCAGAATGGAACTCACCATGAGTGACACCGCAGACAGCGCCCGCCGAAAGACCAATGAGGGTGCCTCCGATGCCCGCGGAGCCTCCGTGATCCTCAACGCCATCGAGGTCATGCGCTGCTTCAGCGTCGAGACTCCGTTGCTCGGCGTCACCGAGATCGCCTCCCGGGTGGGCCTGCACAAAAGCACCGTCTCCCGCATCCTGGCCACCTTGGAACAGGAAGACCTGGTGGAGCGCGATCCCTCCAGCCGTCGTTTCAAGCTCGGCCTGGGATTGATCGCGGTCACCGGACCCTTGCTCGCCGACCTCGACGTGCGCCGAGCAGCGTACCCCGTGCTGCAGGAACTCACCGACCGCACCGGCGAAACCAGCGCGCTGATGGTCTGGAACGGCAACCAAGCCGTCTGTGTCGAACAGATCGCCAGCCCGCAACAGGTCAAACACACCACGCCGCTGGGCACCCGGTACAACACCGCACTCAGCTCCTCGGTCCAGATCTTCCTGGCTCAAGCCGGCATCGACGCCGCCCGAAGCATGATTTCCGAGGGAACGGTCATCCTGGCGGACACCACTCCAGCCACTCTGGACGCTTATGCCCACCGGCTCAGTGACGTGTCCGCCCAAGGCTTAGCTGTCAATTACGGCGAAACATCAGCCGAAGAAGTCGGCGTGGCCGCCCCCGTCTTTGACCACAGAGGGGATCTCGCCGCCTGCGTCATGCTCGCGGCACCCCGGTTCCGCATCTCTGAAGAAGTACTGAGCACTCTCAGCAAGGCTTGCAGGCGTGCTGCATCCGACGTGACAGTTCGCCTCGGCGGACAACCCGGGGCCTGACCGCCATGAGTGCAGACGCTGACTACGAACGGAACAAGTGCCGGCACGCGGCGGTAGCAGCGCTTAAGAGGTCGCGCTGATCCGGCTGGACAACCTGTCACCGGATCGGGTGCCGGGTACGGGACACGGTGCCTTCAGTCGTCGGCCACATCACTGAGCAGGTCGAACTTCTGGATTTAATCCTCGACGCGACGCCGGCGGCACCACGAAGGCTCGCCTTGGATCACACCGCCTGTTTCGAAGAACGAGCCGCGCGGTGCTGCAGCCCCGCCCCGCTTAGACGCCCACTCCTACCGGCGACGGATTCTTCGCCAAGTGGACTGCCAGGTAGAGTCCTGGCAATTTCGCACTGCCGCGTGGGTCGCCGCCAATCAGCTCGAAAATTTTGCGCAGCCGCTTGTGCAAGGTCTGGCGCTCGATGAAGAGGACACGGGCAGCTTCGGCAGAATTGCATCCGCTGATCAGCCAAGCGTCGAGCGTATCGAGCAGCCGCGTTCCCCGCCTGCGGTCATAGTCCAGCAGTTCGCCCAGCAGTTCCTGGGTGATGCGTCCGCCCACCGGCCCGGAAAGCTCATGTGCTTCCAATCGCTCGAGGAGGAAATCCTCACAGTCGCGGAAGTTGGATTCCAGATCGTCGGGAGCCCCAACGGCTTGGGTAAGACGGGCTTCAACCAGCGACTAGTGGGCATGCAGCGGAGTGGCCATTGTTGGCCCCATGGCGCCCGCCACCGCCAGACCGCGAAGGTCGGCACGCAACCCTTCCAGAAGTTCCCGCCGCTCCTGACGCGTCCCGCTGACACTGAGCTGGACCATGACCCAGAGGCTTTCACCGTCCAAATAGTTCAGGGCATCGGGACACCGGGTCCGGATTATCTTTTCTGCGACTCCCCGCACGCTACTGAGCCCGATCCGGTGAAACACCATGACGAAGGTCGGCTGGGCCGTCGATACGCCTGCCGCTGCGCACAATGCGTGAATCTGTGAAGCACTGGTCCCGCTGACAACAGCCCGCATCAGAGCCGTATGTGCAATCTGCCGCGCCGTTGGCCGGTGCTGCTGGGATACAGCCAGCGCCAGAATGCTGCCGATCCGCTCCCCCACCGTCTTCAACAATTCCGGCGGAACATCCTGCCGACTTTGCAGGCGCAACCGGGCGGATACCAGGCTGCCAACAAAAATGTCGGACTCCACGTTGACCGAGCTCGAATCGGGAGGGAAGCCGCCGGCGAACTCCAGGACGCTTCCACTGGGATCCAGCAGCGCCACCTCGATCCGCAACGCCTGCGAGACGATTTCTATCAGGGGGCGCAGTGCGGGCCCTGACGAAGTGAGGTGTTCCGCCAAGTGCTGCGAGAGGGAGTCCGCGGTCTGCAGCGCCGTGACGTGTTCGGACACGACTTTCCGGTTGACTTCCTCGGCAATCTCCACAAAGGGGACGACGCGCCGCAACTCGATCAGCGGCAGCCCGACTTCCTCGGCCGCCTCGACGAGTTCGGCGGACAGGGAACGGCCAGAACCCGCCGTTTGAATCGCCAAGGCCGTCACATGCCGCGCAGCCAAGCTCCGGATGTACTCGTGCTGCGCGGCAGGCTTGAGGTTCAGCAGGGCATCCCCGCCGCTGAGAAGCAGTTCCTGACCACGCAGGAGCGGCGCTATCTCGAGGACTTCACTCGAATGGACCCATCTCACCGTGCCACTGGGAATCAACGCCTCGCCGGCTCGCACCAGCGGACTGGCGCGCTTCATCACTTCAAGCTCCAGTAGATCGGACAACTTTACGACCATAGATAACTTTCACCCTAGGAATTGGGGGGCCGAATCGCAGCGACAGAGTGTCACCAGAAGGGCCCTCAACTGGTTACTATCCGAATATACGCTGTGAGCTGCATCACCTCTACTCTGGATTCAGGCCTGCTCCGCCTCCCGTTCCATTTCACTAGGAGAACAGCCATGAGCCAGCGATCCGCCACTAAATCCGAGCAAAGCACCCAAAACGTAGAAGACATCCTTCAGCCGGTTCCCGAATCGGCCCGCACCACCAAGCTCTCCGGCCAGTTCTGGATCTGGGCAGGCGCCAACGTCGCGCCGATCAACTGGATCCTCGGCGCGCTTGGCATCAGCCTGGGCCTCAGCTTGGCCGATACGCTCACCGTGCTGATCGCCGGCAATGTCATCGGCATGCTCGGGTTTGGCTTCTTCGTCATTCTGGGACAACGCACGGGCGCCACCGGAATGCTCCTGGCCCGTGGGGCTTTTGGCCGCCGCGGCGCCTACTTGCCGGCGGCCATCCAAGCCGTGATCGCCATTGGCTGGTCGGCAGTCAACACCTGGGTGATCCTGGATCTCATCATGGCCCTCTTCGGAATGATTGGCTGGGTGGACCCGGCGCAATCGAACCTCGGCTGGCGGATCGTCACGGCGGCCGTGATCATGGGAATCCAGGTGGCCATTTGCTACCGCGGCTATCGGGCCATCGCCCGATTCGAGCGCATCACCATGCCACCGACGGTGCTGGTGCTGATCGCCATGTCCATCGTGGCCTGGACCCAACTCGATATTGACTGGTCCTACCAGGGCCCGGTCGGCGAGGTGCTCACCGGAATGCCGCGGATCGCCGCCATGTCGTCCATCATGACCGCCATCGGCATCGGCTGGGGTATCGGCTGGTTCACCTACGCTCCTGATTACTCCCGCTTCGTCAGCAAGAAGATCCGGCCGTCCAAGCTCTACATCGTCAGCGTCTTGGGCCAGTTCCTCCCGGTGGTCTGGCTCGGCGTGCTTGGTGCAAGCCTGGCAACGAAGAATGGCAGCGCCGATCCCGGCCAACTGATCGTCGAAAACTACGGTGCCTTCGCGATTCCGGTCATCCTCTTGGTCATCCACGGCCCTATCGCCACGAACATCATCAACATGTATACCTTCAGCGTCGCCACGCAAGCGCTGGACATCAAGGTCTCCCGAAAGAAGCTCTCCATTCTGGTTGGTTGCCTCGCCATGACGGCGGTCATCGGGTTCATGTTTGCGACCGACTTTGCCCACCTGCTGCACAACTGGATCATCGCGATCGCAGCATGGGTTGCTACCTGGGGCGGGATCATGGCCGTGCACTACTTCGTGTTCGAGCGTCGCCACAAGAACTTCAGCTACCTGTTCCGTTCAGTTGAAGACACCCAACTCAAGGCCTTCAACCCGTCCGCCTTTATCGCTTTCTTTGCCGGCATCTTCATGACCTGGATGTGCATGTACGGCTCGGTCCCCGTCCTGCAGGGACCGCTTGCCAGAGCCGTCGGAGGCATCGACTTCTCTTGGCTGGGCGGATCGGTGACGGCTGCTGCGGTCTACTTCATCCTCGGTTACCCTCGGTTCCGGTCGCGCATCGCCGCCGGCATCCCGCTGGGCCTCAAGGAAAGCAGCTCGGACGAGGAGTTCCTGGAGAACCACGGAAGCTGCGAAACAGCCTTGGCGGAAGATGCAGAGTCTGTCGGCACCGGCATTCCTCCCGCTCCCAAGAATCGGGCGACTGCGCCCACCCCTTCTTAAGACCACCACGACCTCTTGTATCAACTGCACTAAAGGAGAATTCATGACCATCGCCCCCAGCTCAGCCAACAGCGTTTCCGAACTCGAGCGGTTGAAGGTCCTGCACAACGGAGAAAAGCAGCAACTGACGTTCTCCGATGCAGAGTTCGAACGCCGCCTGACCGGGCTGCGCGCCATCATGGCCGCCAAAG
>RJAE01000025.1 GCA_004000035.1 Arthrobacter sulfonylureivorans
CAAACCAGGCTGATAAAACCGCGACACACCACAGGGGCGGCACGCCACGGCACTTCAACCAATAAATAATTGGTATCAACAAACTTGGCACACTATTGAGTTCTCAAACAACAGGAGCACCCGGCACCAAGACGACCCTCACAGGCCCTCCATCGCTCCGGAGCAACTTTTCTAACTTACCCGGTTCCCGCGACCTTTGCAAATCGCCGTTCCCGGCGGATTCAGGTCCGAATCCCGGCCCCCACAACCACCCCAGAGGCGCGTAAAACGCACCAAAACCTGGCGTATTTTGAAGGGGTTTGGCCGCTGTTTTGTCTGCTTCAGCAGCAGCGACTCAGAAAACAATACACCCCTCCCCGCATCCCCGCAAATCGCCCCCAACCACCGGCCCAAACACCCCCAAACCACCCGGCCGCCGGGCCCAAAAACCCCGCAACCACGAGTCACCCACACCCCCAGCACCACCCCGCCCAACCACCCGGCACCCCGCCAGGCGCACACACCGCCATGTGCAGCCGCTCACAAAACGGAGGCCTCCCCGACGTGGGCGTCTATCCGCGGCGACTTTGTGCGCAAGGCAAGCACACACTGGAGGGAGTCGACACAAAGACTTCGTCCCAACGTACCCACTCCGAGCTGCCCGCGGCGCTCCTTGTAGGCGATGGTCTGGACCTGATCCACGGGTCCGGCCCGCCACCCCCTGCACAACTTGGCGAAGCCGGACGGAGCGTGCGGAAGTGTGTCGCACCGCAGAAACGCTCCGGATCCTGAATATCGGCACCGGGCGTCCCGATCAGCGTCAGGCCCGGGGCAGGATGGCGGCGGCGATGATGACGTGGTTGACGATGATCGCCGTCGTCGTGCGGGCAACCGCGTCGGCGGCCGCCTCGGCTCCCCAGTTTCCCTGCTCGAGTTCCTTGGCACGGGTGATGACTGGTGATGACCACGGGATCTCACGGTCGACCTGGGGCGGTGTGCCGCTGGCGGAGAGGAGGGCCGCGAGTGCGGCGAAGGGTGGTCTCGGTTCTGCGCCGTCGACGAGCGCCCTGCGGACGTCCGCCACGAGGCTGGCTCTGCGCCCGTTTTCCATCCTCGAGGACAGCCATATCTGACCGTCCGAGCGCCTTGCGCCTTTCCCGGCGGATGTCTCCGCGCTCGATGAGCCGTTCCAACAACGGGCCACGCAGTGTCGGTCCGATCGCGGGGAGGATGGTCTGGACCCCTCGCGGCTTTTCGAAAACGTAGTCCCATGCGGAGCGGAGAAGGTCGTCCGACGGCAAGTGATTCTCGACGGAGGTCACCTGCGCGTTAGGGCTGGTCTTCACATGTCCGCCTAGGGCGAGGTCGGCAAGCACTGCGCCGGCGAGCACATTGATAGGGTGTTCTCGCCGGCGATCGTGCCGGAGTCGGGTTGGAACAGGATGAGAAGGAGATCCTCCGCAAGGGTGGCGGCTTTGATACCTGAGCGCGGCTCTTCACGCTGTGGAGTAGTCATGTATGGTTCCTATCTGCTTTGGATTCGAGCGGCTCAGATCAGCACGACGACCTGGAGCGCGAGCCAGACCGAGATGGTGGCGACCGTGGTCCACAAAGCAATGGCGATCGCCTGCCAGAGCAGCACCCATGCTCGAGGCGTCCCGCCGACGACGAGGATGGCGGAGGTGAACTGGGCGGGGATCGCCAAGGGACCGAGGACGCTGGCGCCGGGGACACCGTATCGAGCGAGCCACTTCTTGAAACGCAGACGCCCCTTCGACTCCGGCTTCGCCGGCGGGGCCTCCATCGTGATCACGGTTCCTGCCGCGCCCACAGCGGCTGCGGTATGGCCGCTCTTGCGGTTCTTGACCGCGGTGCGGGCGCGGGAGCTGAGAAGGACGACGAGGACCACGCTGAGGAAGTTGCCCGCGGCTGCGGCGATCGCAGCGATGATCGGGTTGATACCGCCGACGACGCCGATGATGGTCGCTACTTCGCCATCGATGAAGGGGATAGCGCCAGCGAGCATGACGATGAACGGCTGGATGACCTCGGGGACCTGGGCCACGAGATGCTGGAAGTTGTTGACGAGTTCCTCGATGGGATTCATGGGGACGACTCCTTGCCGAGATGTTGGATGTCGAGATCTGTCTCGACGGTCCCCATGAGAAGCCGTGTTCTCAGAACATGGTCAAGTCCGGTGAGCTGATTGGCTTCAGCGACCGACTCCGTTCTCATCATTCGGGTCACGGAGCTGCTCGTGGGCGAGGACGCTCGCACGGACAAGAACATCGAGCTGAGCAGGGTTGTAGAGTTCCACCATCGCTTCGATGAACGTCTGCTGCGTGACGTGCGGGCTCTTGGATAGGTGCGCCGCTGGATTGGTCAGCCAAGGATAGTCGATCATGTTCCGCGCGAGAACCGGCGCGAGCCGGTTGGCAAGCTGCTGCCGGGCTATCTCGTCCGCATTTGCCGGGAGCGCGGCGATCTCGTTGCCGACGGCGTCGGTGTCGGCGTCCACCATATTCCTCAGATCAGCGATGGCGTCCTCGTCATACAACTGCCTGTAGATGTGGATGATCGAACTGTCGGCCTCAGACAGCCGTGATGCCACGGACTCGAACCCAGCGGGTGTGTCGGCTGGCGCACTGTCGCGAAGGACGGCCGCGATGTCCGATCGCGCCCGCTGTAGGCCTTCGATCCGCGCAGCCAGTTCCGCGTCGACCTCCACCAAGGCGTCCGTCGTGGTGTCACCACCCGCGGAGACCTCTCCGATCTGCGAAAGCGGCACGCCCAGGCTCACCAGACGTCGGATACGCAGAAGGCGCACCAGATGCCGCACCTCGTACTGCTTATAGCCGTTGTACTCACGCTCCGGCACGTCGAGCAAACCTAGCCGGTGATAGTGCCGGATAGTGTTCACCGTCGTCCCCGCCAGGTTGGCGAGCTCACGTGTACTCCACGCCACATTCGACTCCTAAGATTGGAGCCCACCTTACCCAGCGGCGCTGACCCGGACCACGAGAGTGTCCGAAATCAGCCTTGCGGTCGGTGACGGTCGAAAAGTGAGCCATTGTGACGCTTGAAAACTGAGCCACCTGTTCCAAACGATTGGATGGGTGATCACAGGGGAGGATTAGGCGCTGATTCGACGGTTGCATCTGGCCGAGGGTGAGTCGATGAGGTCGATAGCGGAGCGGTTGGGGATTTCCAGGAAGAGGGGCCGCCGAAGTATCAGCGGGCAGTGCGGGATACGTCGGCTATCCGGCACCGTGGAGCCGAGGATATCGGATCTACTCAAGGACAATCCGCGGATGCCGGCGCGGCCGAATCGCCCCTTAGTGCAGCCAACACAAGTCATAATCAGGCGAACGCCGCTATCTGCAGGAAGGGTCATGGCCAACGAACCATCGGATGTGCAGTCTGGCATAGCCTCCGTCGACAGCGGCAAACAAGCATGAGAACAACCTCAGTGCCCACCACCCCGCGAGGCGTGGCCCTGGACCACTGCGTTCTGCTGCCGGAGCCGAAGCGAAGCCTGTGTACGTCGGGATCAGTGCGCCGGCTTGGGCCTGCAGCGGCCAGGGCCGGAACCAGGCCACGCCCCGGCAAGGCGGGGTCGGAACCTGGGACTTGGCCCTTGAGTCGGGGGCCGGGGCCTCGCCCGGCCGTGCCGCCCAGGAGGCTGGGGTGGTTTGGTGTGTTAACGGGGGAAGGCCCCGCCGTCGTTGGCGGGGCCTTCCCTGTTGAAAGAATGTCCGGCGGTGACCTACTCTCCCACACCCTCCCGAGTGCAGTACCATCGGCGCTGTGGGCCTTAGCTTCCGGGTTCGGAATGGGACCGGGCGTTTCCCCCACGCTATGA
>RJAE01000026.1 GCA_004000035.1 Arthrobacter sulfonylureivorans
TTGAAAGAATGTCCGGCGGTGACCTACTCTCCCACACCCTCCCGAGTGCAGTACCATCGGCGCTGTGGGCCTTAGCTTCCGGGTTCGGAATGGGACCGGGCGTTTCCCCCACGCTATGACCGCCGTAACCCTTCGTGCACGCCCGGCACCCCTGGGGGTGTGTGGCGGCAAATCTGTGGTTACAAGCTTGTGCTTGGAACTTGTATTCAGTTGTGTTTTGTTCCCCTGGGGACAACGGGTTGTTGTCTGGGAACCACATAGCGGACGCGTAGCATGCTTTTTGATCACCCACCCCGCAGGGGGGTGGTGTGGTGTAAGTTGTCGGACTATTAGTACCGGTCAGCTCCACGAGTCTTTCGTCCTCGCTTCCACATCCGGCCTATCAACCCAGTGGTCTGGCTGGGGTCCTCTCCCCCCGAAGGGGATGGAAATCTCATCTTGAAGCCGGCTTCCCGCTTAGATGCTTTCAGCGGTTATCCAATCCGAACGTAGCTAATCAGCGGTGCACTTGGCAGTACAACTGACACACCAGAGGTTCGTCCGTCCCGGTCCTCTCGTACTAAGGACAGACCTTCTCAAATTTCCTGCGCGCGCAGCGGATAGGGACCGAACTGTCTCACGACGTTCTAAACCCAGCTCGCGTACCGCTTTAATGGGCGAACAGCCCAACCCTTGGGACCTACTCCAGCCCCAGGATGCGACGAGCCGACATCGAGGTGCCAAACCATGCCGTCGATATGGACTCTTGGGCAAGATCAGCCTGTTATCCCCGAGGTACCTTTTATCCGTTGAGCGACGGCCATTCCACAATGTGCCGCCGGATCACTAGTCCCGACTTTCGTCCCTGCTCGAGCTGTCGCTCTCACAGTCAAGCTCCCTTGTGCACTTACACTCGCCACCTGATTGCCAACCAGGCTGAGGGAACCTTTGGGCGCCTCCGTTACTCTTTAGGAGGCAACCGCCCCAGTTAAACTACCCATCAGGCACTGTCCCTGACCCGGATTACGGGCCGAAGTTAGATGTCCAGAGTGACCAGAGTGGTATTTCAACGATGACTCCACCCGAACTGGCGTCCGGGCTTCACAGTCTCCCACCTATCCTACACAAGCCACACCGAACACCAATACCAAACTATAGTAAAGGTCTCGGGGTCTTTCCGTCCTGCTGCGCGTAACGAGCATCTTTACTCGTAGTGCAATTTCGCCGAGTTTATGGTTGAGACAGCGGGGAAGTCGTTACTCCATTCGTGCAGGTCGGAACTTACCCGACAAGGAATTTCGCTACCTTAGGATGGTTATAGTTACCACCGCCGTTTACTGGGGCTTAAATTCTCCGCTTCGCCCCCGAGGGGGCTAACAGGTCCTCTTAACCTTCCAGCACCGGGCAGGAGTCAGTCCGTATACATCGTCTTGCGACTTCGCACGGACCTGTGTTTTTAGTAAACAGTCGCTTCCCCCTGGTCTCTGCGGCCCTTACCCGCTCCCGAAGCGCAAGGCTTCTTCACGGTCCGGGCCCCCCTTCTCCCGAAGTTACGGGGGCATTTTGCCGAGTTCCTTAACCATAATTCTCTCGATCGCCTTGGTATTCTCTACCTGATCACCTGTGTCGGTTTGGGGTACGGGCGGCTAAAACCTCGCGTCGATGCTTTTCTCGGCAGCATAGGATCACCGAATCCCCCCATACGGGGGTCCCGTCAGGTCTCAGGCTTGTCGAACGGCGGATTTGCCAACCGTTCACCCTACATCCTTGGACCGGGACTACCATCGCCCGGCTCGGCTACCTTCCTGCGTCACACCTGTTAATACGCTTACCTCCCCGGATCGGGTCCCGCGCGCCCCGCCCATACTGGCCCCGAAGGGCACGGATGAACGGTTAGGGCGGTTAGCATCACCGGATTGGCATGGGCGGTTTTTCGCCGGTACGGGAATATCAACCCGTTGTCCATCGACTACGCCTGTCGGCCTCGCCTTAGGTCCCGACTTACCCAGGGCAGATTAGCTTGACCCTGGAACCCTTGATCATTCGGCGGACGGGTTTCCCACCCGTCTTTCGCTACTCATGCCTGCATTCTCACTCGTGTAGGCTCCACCACTGGCTTCCGCCGCAGCTTCACTGCCCACACGACGCTCCCCTACCCACCAGCGCTCCTGAACCACGAAGGCTTGGATATATACGCTGATGCCACAACTTCGGCGGTGTACTTGAGCCCCGCTACATTGTCGGCGCGGAATCACTTGACCAGTGAGCTATTACGCACTCTTTCAAGGGTGGCTGCTTCTAAGCCAACCTCCTGGTTGTCTGGGCAACTCCACATCCTTTCCCACTTAGCACACGCTTAGGGGCCTTAGTTGGTGGTCTGGGCTGTTTCCCTCTCGACTATGAAGCTTATCCCCCACAGTCTCACTGCTGCGCTCTCACTTGCCGGCATTCGGAGTTTGGCTGACGTCAGTAACCTTGTAGGGCCCATCGGCCATCCAGTAGCTCTACCTCCGGCAAGAAACACGCAACGCTGCACCTAAATGCATTTCGGGGAGAACCAGCTATCACGGAGTTTGATTGGCCTTTCACCCCTACCCACAGCTCATCCCCTCCATTTTCAACTGAAGTGGGTTCGGTCCTCCACGCGCTCTTACACGCGCTTCAACCTGGCCATGGGTAGATCACTCCGCTTCGGGTCTAGATCACGCCACTGCATCGCCCTATTCAGACTCGCTTTCGCTACGGCTTCCCCACACGGGTTAACCTCGCGACGTAACACTAACTCGCAGGCTCATTCTTCAAAAGGCACGCCGTCACAGCTACAAGGCTGCTCCGACGGATTGTAAGCACACGGTTTCAGGTACTGTTTCACTCCCCTCCCGGGGTACTTTTCACCTTTCCCTCACGGTACTTGTCCGCTATCGGTCATCAGGTAGTATTCAGGCTTACCAGGTGGTCCTGGCAGATTCGCACGGGATTTCTCGGGCCCCGTGCTACTTGGGATACTCTCCAAGCGGCGTCACGCATTACGGTTACAGGGCTTACACCTTCTCCGGCCGGCCTTTCAAGACCGTTCACCTATACGCACGCACTCACTTTCGCTGTCCGGCAGAACAGCAGCGGAAAGTCCCGCAACCCCGGCCATGCAACGCCCGCCGGCTATCACACATGGACCGGTTTGGCCTCTTCCGCGTTCGCTCGCCACTACTAACGGAATCACTGTTGTTTTCTCTTCCTGCGGGTACTGAGATGTTTCACTTCCCCGCGTTCCCTCCACGCACCCTATGTGTTCAGGTACGGGTCACCCGGTCACTCGCGCGCCGGGCGGGGTTTCCCCATTCGGACATCCTGGGATCACCGTTCGGTTATCAACTCCCCCAGGCTTATCGCAGATTCCCACGTCCTTCTTCGGCTCCTGATGCCAAGGCATCCACCGTGTGCTCTTAAAAACTTGACCACAAAGATCAAAATCAGCTATTCGAGAGAACCAGGACAGCCACACCCCA
>RJAE01000027.1 GCA_004000035.1 Arthrobacter sulfonylureivorans
TGTCAGCGGCCATGAAAAACTGCCCATAGATGGCCACGAAAGTGCCCGCTGGCGGCCAGTAAAACTGCCCATTCGCGGCCATGAAATCTGCCCACTTCCTTACTGAACCGACCGCGTCTTAAGCGGTGGGGGCCTCTCCCTGGGGTTTGATGACGGTGTCTAAGCGCACCAAAACCGAACCAGGAAGAGGCCCTGTATGAAGTCTGACGGAGAAATCATGGAAATTCTTGCTGCCTACGACCTGACCGGGTCGCTGCGTGCCGCAGCGGAGATGTCGGGGTGTTCACACCATACGGTGGCCAAGCATGTTGCTGCCCGGGATGCCGGCCGCCCGATCGCCGAACGCGCGGTCCGAGAGCGGATCACCGATGCGTTCCTGCCGAAGATCGAAGAACTCGTTGAGCGTTCCAGGGGCCGGATCCGGGCCGATAAGGTCCACGAAACCCTGTGCCTGCTCGGCTATGAGGGCTCTGAGCGGTCCACCCGACGCGCCGTCGGGCAGGTCAAAGCGGCCTGGCGGCTCGGCCATACCCGAATCCACCGGCCCTGGATTACCGAGCCGGGCATGTGGCTGCAGTATGACTTCGGTGATGGGCCGCGTATCGGCGGGGTCAAGACCATCCTGTTCGTCGCCTGGCTGGCCTGGTCCCGGTTCCGGATCGTGATCCCGCTGCGGGACCGGACCGCACCCAGCGTCTTCGCTGCCTTGGACCGCTGTTTCCGCCTCATCGGCGGGGCTCCGACGTATGTGCTGACGGATAACGAGAAGACCGTCACCACGATGCATGTTGCCGGGGTGCCGGTGCGCAACCAGCAGACCCTGGACTTCGCCCGGCATTACGGGGTGAGCGTGCTGACCTGCCAGCCGGCCGACCCTGCAACGAAGGGCGGCGTCGAAGCGTCGGTGAAACTGGCCAAGGCCGACATCGTGCCCACCGATACCAACCTCCTGGCCGAGTACGCCACGTTCGCCGCACTGGAAGCGGCATGCGAGGCGTTCATGGACCTGGTCAACCACCGTGAGCACCGGGTGACCCGGCGCAAGCCCTCGGCGATGCTCGCCGAGGAACAGCCCCGGCTCCACCGGATCCCGGACGCCGCGCATACCGTCGCGTTCGGGCTCTCCCGCACGGTCCCTGCGAACACGCCGATGGTCACGTTCGAAAACGGCCAGTACTCCGTGCCGGCGCACCTGCTCGGCGCCCGCGTGTTCGTGCGCACCCACGGCACCGGCGTCGATGAGCAGGTCATCATCGTCCACCACGGCCCGGCGGGGCCGGTCGAGGTCGCCCGCCACCGCCGGGCCCGGCCGGGCAGCCCGGCGATCATTGACGAGCATTTCCCCGGCAGCGGCGAGAAGATCCCCGGCGACTACACGGTCACGGCCCGCACCGCCGCGGAGGCCGAGTTCCTCGCCATCGGCGACGGCGCCCGGACCTGGCTCCTCGAAGCCGCCGCGGCCGGAACGGCCCGGATGAACGTGAAAATGGCCGAGGCCGTGACCCTGGCCAAAATCGCCGGCACCGCCGCAGTCGACCGGGCCCTGGGCAACGCCGCCGTCAACGGGCGCTTCGCCCACGGCGACCTGGCCTCCATCCTCAACGCCGGCGCCCGCCGGACCATCACCCACGCCGCCGGCGAAACCCGCTCCCTGACCCAGGGCACCGCAGCATGGTCCGCGCTGGGCGCACCCACCGCGAAGGAAGACACCGAATGAACCCCGTGCCCACAACCACCGCCCCGCCGCTGCCGGCAGACCTCGAGCAGCTGATGCGGCAACTGAAAATGCCCCACGCCCGCGCGCTGGCCCCGGAACTGCTGGCCACCGCCCGCGCCCAGCGCTGGGAACCGGCCGAAATCGTCAAAGCCCTCTTCGCCGAGGAAACAGCCGGACGCGCCCGCTCCATGCTCGCCACCCGGCGCAAAGCCGCCGGCTTCCCGACCGGGAAAACCTTCGACGCCTGGGACCCCGACGCGTCCTCGATCCCGGCACCGACCCAGCAGTCCCTGCGCACCCTGGAATGGATCCACCGCAAGGAAAACCTGGTCGTCTGCGGCCCCTCCGGCACCGGGAAAACGTTCTTCCTCGAAGCCCTCGGCCAGCAGGCCGTCGAAGCCGGGATGCGCGTCGCCTGGTTCACGCTCGAAGACCTCGGCACCCTGATCCGCGCCCACCGCGCCGATGACAGCGTCACCAAAGCCGTCACCCGGATCCTGCGCGCCGAACTCGTCGTGATCGACGACATCGGCCTGCTTCCGGTTGCCACGGACGCCGCCGAAGGCCTCTACCGCGTCGTGGACGCCGCCTACGAGAAACGCTCCGTCGCGGTCTCCTCCAACCTGCACCCCGCCGGCTTCGACGAGCTCATGCCCAAAACTCTCGCCACCGCGACCGTGGACCGGCTCCTGCACCACGCCCACGTCTGCCAGACCAGCGGTAAATCCATCCGCCTGACCCAGGCCCTCGCCGGGAAAGGAGTCAACGCCCTGAACTAACCCGCACCGGTGACGGCCAGCCCCGCAGAACACGACGTGGGCAGATTAGCTGGCCACCACCGGGCAGTTTAGCTGGCCACCGGCGGGCACTTAACCTGGCCGCCAGTGGGCAGAAAATACTGGCCCTTGACA
>RJAE01000028.1 GCA_004000035.1 Arthrobacter sulfonylureivorans
GGCATGCGGAGAACCGCGGACAACACCGAATCCGTTGATATTCCACCCATGAGCACCCGCCGGACAACTTGCGTGTCCGCAACGGGCTTGCCCTGCAAACCACCCAACCCGCACAGTGGCGTGTTGGGAACGGTTCGAGGAAGCTCCTTAGAAAGGAGGTGATCCAGCCGCACCTTCCGGTACGGCTACCTTGTTACGACTTAGTCCCAATCGCCGGTCCCACCTTCGACGGCTCCCTCCCACAAGGGGTTAGGCCACCGGCTTCGGGTGTTACCAACTTTCGTGACTTGACGGGCGGTGTGTACAAGGCCCGGGAACGTATTCACCGCAGCGTTGCTGATCTGCGATTACTAGCGACTCCGACTTCATGGGGTCGAGTTGCAGACCCCAATCCGAACTGAGACCGGCTTTTTGGGATTAGCTCCACCTCACAGTATCGCAACCCATTGTACCGGCCATTGTAGCATGCGTGAAGCCCAAGACATAAGGGGCATGATGATTTGACGTCGTCCCCACCTTCCTCCGAGTTGACCCCGGCAGTCTCCCATGAGTCCCCGCCATTACGCGCTGGCAACATGGAACGAGGGTTGCGCTCGTTGCGGGACTTAACCCAACATCTCACGACACGAGCTGACGACAACCATGCACCACCTGTGAACCGGCCCCGAAGGGAAGGACTGTTTCCAGCCCGGTCCGGCCCATGTCAAGCCTTGGTAAGGTTCTTCGCGTTGCATCGAATTAATCCGCATGCTCCGCCGCTTGTGCGGGCCCCCGTCAATTCCTTTGAGTTTTAGCCTTGCGGCCGTACTCCCCAGGCGGGGCACTTAATGCGTTAGCTACGGCGCGGAAAACGTGGAATGTCCCCCACACCTAGTGCCCAACGTTTACGGCATGGACTACCAGGGTATCTAATCCTGTTCGCTCCCCATGCTTTCGCTCCTCAGCGTCAGTTACAGCCCAGAGACCTGCCTTCGCCATCGGTGTTCCTCCTGATATCTGCGCATTTCACCGCTACACCAGGAATTCCAGTCTCCCCTACTGCACTCTAGTCTGCCCGTACCCACTGCAGACCCGGGGTTGAGCCCCGGGCTTTCACAGCAGACGCGACAAACCGCCTACGAGCTCTTTACGCCCAATAATTCCGGACAACGCTTGCGCCCTACGTATTACCGCGGCTGCTGGCACGTAGTTAGCCGGCGCTTCTTCTGCAGGTACCGTCACTTTCGCTTCTTCCCTGCTGAAAGAGGTTTACAACCCGAAGGCATTCATCCCTCACGCGGCGTCGCTGCATCAGGCTTGCGCCCATTGTGCAATATTCCCCACTGCTGCCTCCCGTAGGAGTCTGGGCCGTGTCTCAGTCCCAGTGTGGCCGGTCACCCTCTCAGGCCGGCTACCCGTCGTCGCCTTGGTAGGCCATTACCCCACCAACAAGCTGATAGGCCGCGAGTCCATCCAAGACCAAAAAATCTTTCCACCCACCACCATGCGGTGACAGGTCATATCCGGTATTAGACCCGGTTTCCCAGGCTTATCCCAGAGTCAAGGGCAGGTTACTCACGTGTTACTCACCCGTTCGCCACTAATCCCCGGTGCAAGCACCGGATCATCGTTCGACTTGCATGTGTTAAGCACGCCGCCAGCGTTCGTCCTGAGCCAGGATCAAACTCTCCGTTAATGTTTCAAACAGACACAGCACCAAAGGCCGGGAAAACGACCAAAGACACTGCACTAAATTCAAACCAGGCTGATAAAACCGCGACACACCACAGGGGCGGCACGCCACGGCACTTCAACCAATAAATAATTGGTATCAACAAACTTGGCACACTATTGAGTTCTCAAACAACAGGAGCA
>RJAE01000029.1 GCA_004000035.1 Arthrobacter sulfonylureivorans
CCGCGGATGCGCCTGTTGGTAGCTGCGCCGCAACCGGTCCACCGAGACGTGGGGGTGGATCTCGATGAATTAAAAATAATTAAAAAAGCTCCGCTGGGCCACAAACACCAGCAGGGGCACGAGCGTGATCTCCTCGCCGCCCGGGGGCACGGCGGCGGCGAGGAGGCGCGCCGAGTCGCGCAGCTGGCACAGCCCCTCGTGCCGCTGCCCGCGCTTGCTGGGCGTGTTGAGGTTCCGGGGGAAGCGGCACGTCTTGAGCTCGATGAGGAAGCACAGGTGCGGGCCCGCCCCCAGCCGCACCACGCACACGCAGTCGGGGCGGCGCACCCCGAGGTTGACTTCAAAGGCCAGGGTCAAGGACGCCTTCTTAAGCGTCTCTCGGGGAAGCCCGAAGAGACTCTCGCCGTACGCGGACGGGTCGCGTCGCAGGCGTTCGTAGAAGCGGTTGTGGCAGCGGATCCCCGCCCGGAAGCGCGCCGGGATGCGCATCCTCCGGATCTACCTCGACGGCGCCTACGGCACCGGCAAGAGCACCACGGCCCGGGTGATGGCGCTCGGCGGGGCGCTGTACGTGCCCGAGCCGATGGCGTACTGGCGCACTCTGTTCGACACGGACACGGTGGCCGGTATTTACGATGCGCAGACCCGGAAGCAGAACGGCAGCCTGAGCGAGGAGGACGCGGCCCTCGTCACGGCGCAGCACCAGGCCGCCTTCGCGACGCCGTACCTGCTGCTGCACACGCGCCTGGTCCCGCTCTTCGGGCCCGCGGTCGAGGGCCCGCCCGAGATGACGGTCGTCTTTGACCGCCACCCGGTGGCCGCGACGGTGTGCTTCCCGCTGGCGCGCTTCATCGTCGGGGACATCAGCGCGGCGGCCTTCGTGGGCCTGGCGGCCACGCTGCCCGGGGAGCCCCCCGGCGGCAACCTGGTGGTGGCCTCGCTGGACCCGGACGAGCACCTGCGGCGCCTGCGCGCCCGCGCGCGCGCCGGGGAGCACGTGGACGCGCGCCTGCTCACGGCCCTGCGCAACGTCTACGCCATGCTGGTCAACACGTCGCGCTACCTGAGCTCGGGGCGCCGCTGGCGCGACGACTGGGGGCGCGCGCCGCGCTTCGACCAGACCGTGCGCGACTGCCTCGCGCTCAACGAGCTCTGCCGCCCGCGCGACGACCCCGAGCTCCAGGACACCCTCTTCGGCGCGTACAAGGCGCCCGAGCTCTGCGACCGGCGCGGGCGCCCGCTCGAGGTGCACGCGTGGGCGATGGACGCGCTCGTGGCCAAGCTGCTGCCGCTGCGCGTCTCCACCGTCGACCTGGGGCCCTCGCCGCGCGTCTGCGCCGCGGCCGTGGCGGCGCAGGCGCGCGGCATGGAGGTGACGGAGTCCGCGTACGGCGACCACATCCGGCAGTGCGTGTGCGCCTTCACGTCGGAGATGGGGGTGTGACCCTCGCCCCTCCCACCCGCGCCGCGGCCGGATGGAGACCGCGACGGAGGCAACGACGACGGCGTGGGAGGGGGCTCGGGGCGCGTATAAAGCCATGTGTATGTCATCCCAATAAAG
>RJAE01000003.1 GCA_004000035.1 Arthrobacter sulfonylureivorans
ACAGGTAAAACGCAACGCAGGCCCCAACCTGGGATTCATCACCGAAACCATGGGAGAGGCCTACATGCGCCACTACCCCCAGGTAACCAAGGAACTGGCATGAGCCACGTTATTGTCACTGATCCACCTCGCGCGGACCTCGTGGATGTCGATACTCTGGCGGAGCTGGGCGTCGCTACTGTTCATGAAGCCATGGGGCGGGTCGGGCTCGGTGGTCCGGAGCTGCGCCCGTCGCAACAAGGTGCGCGGATAGCGGGAACTGCTGTCACCGTCTTGTCTTGGCCGGGCGATAATTTGATGATCCACGCTGCCATCGAGCAATGCCGTCCTGGAGACATGCTCGTGGTCACGACGACGTCCGACTCAACCGATGGCATGTTTGGTGAGCTGTTCGCCACAGCCTTGCAGCGGCGCGGAGTAAGGGGTGTGGTGACCACGAGTGGTATTCGTGATCTTGCGGAGCTGAGGGCAATGAATTTCCCGGCTTGGTCCGCAGCGGTGCACTCCCAGGGCACCGTGAAGGCCAGTGCCGGATCGGTGAATGTTCCTGTCACGCTAGGGCGAGTGGTTGTTCGTCCTGGCGATGTCATTGTGGCCGACGATGACGGGGTCCTGTGTGTGCCGCGATCTGAAGTCTCCACCGCCATCGCCGCGTCGAAAGCCCGACTCCATAAGGAAGAAGCCGCGCGCGAAGCATTTAGGAAAGGTGAACTCGGGTTGGACCGCTATGGGCTACGACCGGTCTTGGCTGACCTGGGGGTCGAATACGTAGCTGCGGAAACCTATTACGGAGGCTAGCCGCAGTTGAAGTTCATTTCCTCGCCGAACCTCGCACCCTGATACATCTATGTTGGGCCAGAGGATCACTAACGCCGATAACCGTGAGTATGTGCGGACAGGCGTCTCGATGAAGAATGCTCAATAGAGACAGTAATGAACCCGGATGCAGCCGGAACACGACGCACCGGCGTTATCCAGGCACTTGCGTAAGCCCTCGCTCATCTTTGTCGCGGTGGGGGACCGGTATGCGCGACGGGGAAAAGACGGCAAAGGCCAAGTTGGATGGTGCGCTATCCACAGGTTTGGAATCGGCGTCTCCCCGGTCTGCTGCGGAATTTGCGAGTAGTGCTGTCAACAATCCACAGGCCGTGAAAGTCCCTTTTCAAAGCAGAAATTAAGCTTGGGCGGAACTGTTAAAGGAATACACTCCCTCCCTCGTCGCCGATAATCCACGCAGGTAGTTGCCTCAGGCAGCCGTGCAGAGAGTGTCTGCACAATTGCCTGCATCGTTCACTCGTCGGGTTCTGCTTCCCATGCTGTGGCGAAGGCTTCGGGCCACGGCAGTACCTGCTGTTCCGCCTTCGGCAGCGAGTCGTACGTGTATGAGGCGACGGCCAGCGGCTGACCCGCGCCCGTCAAGTGCATAGAAGACGGTATGTTCATTCTTCGACCCCCACACCAGGATTCTCACAGCTGGCCGCCACTGCCGTGGCAGCTTCATCTTGCGCGAACGTCAGTGTTTGGGCTGCGTGAGGGACCCAGGTGAGGACCACAGGCGGACCACCTCGTATCCTTGCAGGGATTCCAGCAGCGGCTGGAAGCTGCCGGATACCAGGCAGGTGAGGACTGTCCCCGAAACGTTGACTTCGCTTACCCCGGCGGTCCGGGTCAGACGCGTGGCTGGTGGCGTTCTGGTGAGGTGGATTTCGACCCGGGAGATGCCTGCTTTCTCATTCATTTTGTGGACGATATGTTCTGCAGCAGGCCAGCGGATGCGGGTAATGACTGAACTGCCACTGAAAGAGCAGGGAACCGCCCGTCGTTGGGGTGCCGGTGGTACTGTCAGCGAATGGCGAGGCAGAGCGGGCCCGCGGGAAACCTGCCGGCGGAGACCACCAGCTTTGTCGGGCGGCGGCGGGAACTCGGTGAGGCCAAGAACAAGTTCCAGACCGCCCGCCTGGTTTCCTTGGTGGGCCCGGGAGGCGTGGGGAAAACGCGGCTGTCCATTCGTCTCGCCGGACAGCTAAGCCGGAACTTCCCGGACGGCGTCTGGTTCGTCGAGCTCGCTGAGGTCCGTGACCGTACGCTCATAGCCAGCACGGCACTCGCTGCCTTGGGCCTGCGCGAGCACGGCACGGGTGACCCGGTTGCGGCTTTGTGCGCGCAGGTGAAGGACAAGCGCCTGCTGCTTGTGCTGGATAACTGCGAGCACCTGGTTCTACAAGCCGCCAAGCTGGCGAGCAGGGTGCTCAAGGCGGGGGCCGGGGTATGCATACTGGCCACCAGTCGGGAACCGTTGGGTTTGATCGAGGAACATGTCGTCCCGCTGCCACCCCTGGACCTGCCGCCCCTCGACATCGAAGACCTGGGGAGGCTCCGGCTGAACGAGGCTGTCAAGCTCTTCGTGGAACGCGCCGCGGCCGCCTCCGGCGACTTCGAGCTCACAGGTGACAACCGGTCGTCGGTCGTGCAGCTCTGCCGCCGGCTGGACGGGATACCCCTGGCGATCGAGCTGGCCGCGGTCAGGACCCGGGCCCTAACACCCGAACAGATCTGTGGGCGGCTCGGGCAGCGGTTCTCGCTGCTAAGCGGAGGGTCACCTGCAGCCCTTCCACGGCACCAAACGCTCCAGGCGGCAATCGAGTGGAGCTACGAACTGCTGAATGAGCAGGAAGCCCAACTGCTGCGCCGGCTCAGCGCGTTCGCCGGCCGATTCCAGATCGACGACGTGGAGATGGTTTGCCTCGAGGACGGCATCGCGTCCGCGGCCACCGACCTGCTGTCCTCACTGGTCGATAAATCGCTGGTCTTCCGTGATACCGCAGCGGGCACGCCCTGCTACCGCCTCCACGAGTCCATGCGCGAGTTCAGCCACCTCCATCTGGTCAAGGCTGGTGAAATCCACCTGATGCACGAGCGCCTGGCCGGCCACTTCACCCGCAGGTGCGGCCAGTTCGCTGCAGAAGGCCGCCACCGGCTCCTGCCGTGGCTGTCCTGGATGGAGCTCGAAGCCGACAACGTCCGTGCCGTTCTCGACCGGCTTACCCTCGCCCGCGACCCGGCGGCCGTAAACATGGCCGCCAGTCTGATGTACTTCTGGATCACCCGGGCAACAAGCGAAGGTGCCCGGCGCTTCGATCGACTCCTCGACAGCAGCGACGGCGGAAACCACCCGGTGGCGCACTACGTGCGCGGCTTCCTGGCCGTGCTTCAGAACGACCCGGAGGTTGCCGCCCGCAGCCTGTCCATGGGAATCGCGACCGCCCGCGTGGAAGGGCCGGACGCTTTACTCGCTCGGCTGCTGGCGATGGCCTCTATTGCATCAACCATGTCGGCAGACCCAGATGCTGCACGCCGTCAGCTCGAAGAGGCCACGGCCATCGCCGCGGACGTCGACGAGGTAGGTGCCACCCTCATGGTGCACCAGGCGTCCGCGCTGAACGGCGTCCTCGACGGCCGCCCATCGACGGTCATAGCCTCGGCCACGTCAGGGGCTGCCCTGAGCCGGGAGCTCGGCGACCAGTACAGCCTGGTAATGATGCTGATGAACCTTGGACTCGGCACCCTGCAGCTCGGAAAGACCCTTGAGTCCGAGCACCACTTCCTCGAGGCGCTCACCATCGCACGGGACCTCGACGACCGGGTGGCCCAGTGCTACCTGCTGGGCTGCCTGGGATGCTGCGCCTCAAGACGCCGCCAGCCACGGCTGGCCGCCCGGCTCTTCGGCGCCATGGAGACGCTGCGCGAGGAAGCCGGGGTTACCCTGAATGCCGGGATCTGTCGCGCCCTGGCCCCGGCCACAGCGACCACTGCAGCGGCACTGGGGGCTTCTCGATTCGCCTCCGAAACCGCGGCCGGCCGGTCGCTCGGGCGCGCCGCGGCGGTGCAGCTAGCCCTGGGAGAAAATACTCCATCCCCCGAACCTTCGGTTTCGACCACCGGTTCGACGCCCCTGGGCCCCCGTGAGCTGGAAGTCGCCCGGCTCGTCGCGGAAGGCGGCACCAACAAGGAAATCGGTGCCCGTCTCTTCCTCTCCGAACGAACGGTGGAGAGCCACGTGCGGAACACGCTCAACAAGCTCGGCTTCAGCAAACGGGCCCAGATAGCAGCGTGGGTGGCCGCCAACGCCAACTGAGCGCCCGGAGTCCGATTCAGTACCGTCTCCGTCGTTCCACTGATTCCCCGAGCGTCCGTCCCGCCTACGTTGGTAATCGCTCCCACGGTCCCGACCGGACGGGGGCGGTCGGATCCCCCGCTTCACGCCGAAGCAGGGAAACGAACATCCAATCGACACTGCGGCCGCTCGGCGATTCCGGTCCCGGCCGTGCCATCACCCCAGGAGGCCATCATGCCCACTGCCCGAATCGTCGACGGTACTACCGTTGATACAACAACCACCGCCGCCGGCCAGCACGGCGGCACCGACGGACTGACCACCCGCCGTCTGAACGTCATGCGCTTGGGCTATGCGTTCATGGGCGTGGGACTAGCCATCGTCAAGTGGCCGCTGTTCGTCCAAGGCGTCCACTCCCTTCCGCTGATGGAGGGCGTAGTCGCCTGCGTGCTGACGGCCATGTCGCTCCTGGCATTCCTAGGCCTCAGGTACCCGGTCAAAATGCTCCCGATCCTGCTGTTCGAAGTGGCATGGAAACTCATCTGGTTCGCCGCCGTCGCCCTCCCCCTCGTGCTCTCCGACAATCTGGACGCCGCTGCCGGCGAGCTCCTCTTCAGCTGCCTTTTTGTCATCGGCATCATCGCAGTCATTCCATGGGGATACAGCTGGCGGCGCTACGTCAGCGCACGGGGAGATGCCTGGCGATGATAACCACAGCTTCACATCCAGTCCCGAATGAGTCGCGCAACCAATTGAAAACCGAAACGAGGCGCGGTCGAACCCGGCGCAAGCCCGCGCCTTGGGGTGTGCCTACCGGGCTGATACTGCTCAGCCTCACCCCGATACTGGGCGGGGCGATGCGTCTCACCGAGGTGGCTGGCGGTGCGGAGATCACACCGCACAACGAGCGGTTCTTCGAATCTCCTGTCCAGGTGTCCCTCCATATCATCAGTGCCACGGTGTACTCGCTGCTCGGCGCGTTCCAGTTCGTCCCGGCACTGCGGGGGCGGAGATGGCACCGGGTCGGTGGGCGCATTCTCGTGCCTGCCGGGCTGGCCGCTGCGCTTTCTGGCCTGTGGATGGCCGCCTTCTATAGCCACTCGGCAGATAGCGGTGCCGTCCTGCTCATTCTGCGGTTGGTCATCGGCTTTTCGATGGTGTCGAGCATTGTCCTGGGGTTGTTCTACGCGATTCGTCGACGCGATCTCGTCCGACACAGCGCCTGGATGACTCGTGCATACGCAATTGGCGCAGCCGCCGGCACTGAGGCTCTCATCATCATCGGATCCGAGATCCTGGCCGGCCCGCCTGGCATCAGGTTCCAGGTTCTGATCACGGGAGCGGCCGCGCTCATCAACGTAGCCGTGGCCGAGTACGTCATCCACCGTCGCGCCGGGTAGCCGCCCGCATCGGAACAGAGCAGCTGGCAACGGAGGCCATAGCTGAACCGACCGACGTCGCCCGGCATATTCTGCATCACCGGTAACCGACGCTATGACAAGTAGCTGCCAGATCAACGGTGTTGGCGATGTCTGTGCCCGGGAGGGGAGTGGCAGCCGTTGCATCCATGCTGTTCACAAGGGTGGCGGCTTGGCCTAGACTGAGGCCCACCTGACGAGTTCCACCATTTAAACATCGAATCAAGTCGCTTTTGGCGATGGTCAAGGGTGTTCAGCGCTGGGGTGGAAACTGACGAAAGAGCTGACGCCTGCCATGAAGTTATCGTCCTTCAACTCCCTTCCGGCATCCGAGGCGGCCGCGCTGCTGCGTCCTTGCGTGGACATTGACCGCTGGGTGGCGGAGTTGGTGGCTGCCCGCCCGTTCTCTGGCAAGGAGCCATTGATGTCCGCGGCGGCCACCGCTGCGGAGCCGTGGAGCGAGGCCGAGATCGACGCTGCGCTTGCCCGGCATCCGCGCATCGGCGAACGTGCGGAGGGCGCCATCGCCGAAGCCGGAATGTCCCGCGTTGAGCAGGCCGGGGTGTCGCGTGACGCCGCGGTTCAGGCGGAATTGCGCCAGCAGAACCTCGCTTATGAAGAAAAGTTCGGGCGCGTCTTCCTGATCCGCGCCGCTGGTCGCAGCACGGAAGACATCCTCAAGCAGCTCGCCAGCCGGCTGGATAATTCGCCGGAGGAGGAGATCGCGGAGGTGGGCCGGCAGCTGCGTGAGATCGCCCTCCTGCGGCTCGAGGGAGTGATCGAACAGTGAGCGTCAGCCATATCACCACCCACATCCTCGACACCGGCACCGGGAGGCCCGCGGCCGGCGTGAAGGCCGTGCTGGAGGCGCAATCGTCGTCGGGCTGGCGGGAAGTCACCGCGGCGCTGACCGACAGCGACGGCCGGATCAAGAACCTCGGCCCCGAGGCAGTCGATACCGGCGTCTATCGGATCAGGTTCGAGACGGGACCGTACTTCGCGGCGGCGGGAACGGAGACGTTCTTTCCGTCCGTGGAGGTGACCTTCGAGATCAAGGATCCGGCCCAGCACTACCACGTGCCGCTTTTGATCAGTCCGTTTGCTTACTCAACCTACCGAGGGAGCTAGCCAGGATGAGCGCCACAGCCAACAACGTAGAGTCCACCCGGGTGGTTTTGGGCCCTAACCAGTACGGCAAGGCGGAAGTCCGCCTGGTCAAAATTACCCGGGAGACCGACCGGCACCAGATCCAGGACCTCAACGTCACCTCCCAACTGCACGGAGACTTCGAGCAGGCACACGTCGCCGGTGACAATGCGCACGTGGTCGCCACGGATACGCAGAAGAACACCATCTACGCCCTTGCCCGGGACAGGGTGGGAACCCCCGAGGATTTCCTGCTCCGGCTGGGACGGTATTTCACCGGCAGGTTCGACTGGGTCACCGGAGGGCGTTGGGCCGCCGAGCAGTACTTCTGGGACCGGATCAATGACCATGACCATGCCTTCTCGCGCAATAAGAGCGAGGTGCGCACCGCCGTCGTCGGTATCTCAGAAACGGGGGCCACCGTGGTGGCCGGTCTCCAAGGCCTGACGGTGCTCAAGTCCACCGGCAGCGAGTTCCACGGTTTCCCGCGGGACAGATACACCACGCTGCAGGAAACCACCGACCGCATCCTTGCCACGGACGTCACGGCGCGCTGGCGCTACCGGACCACCGAGGTGGACTTCGATGCGGTCTACGCCAGTGTCCGGTCGCTGCTGCTCAAGGGCTTCGCCGAGACTCGCTCGTTGGCCCTGCAGCAGACCATGTTCCAGATGGGACGGCTGGTCCTGGAGGCGCAGCCGGAGATCGAGGAGATCAGGATGTCCTTGCCCAACAAGCACCACTTCGCCGTGGACTTGCAGCCGTTCGGCCTAGACAACCCGAACGAGGTGTTCTTCGCCGCCGACCGGCCGTACGGGCTGATCGAAGCGGCCATCCAGCGCGAGGGGAGCCCGGCCAGCCACAGGATTTGGGCCACCATGCCGGGATTCTGCTAGCCCGACGGCGATGGCTCACCCAAAGACCGATCCCCCAGGAGGAACACGATGACGATCGCGATAACGGACCAGCCGCCGGTGGCCGGCGCCGAGAAGATCCTCACGCCGGAGGCCCTGGCCTTCATCGAGGAGCTGCACCGCAGGTTCGCCGGCACCCGGGACGCGCTGCTGGCCGAGCGTGCCGAGCACCGCCGCGCCGCAGCGCAATCCGGGAGGCTGGATTTCCTGCCGGAAACCGAACCCATCCGCACCGGCGACTGGAGCGTTGCCGCGGCTCCGCCGGCATTGCAGGACCGCAGGGTGGAGATGACCGGGCCCGCGTCGCCCGCCAAGATGGCGATCAACGCGCTGAACTCGGGGGCCAAGGTCTGGCTGGCGGACCTGGAAGATGCCTGCGCGCCGACTTGGCACAACGTGATTGATGCCCAGCTCAACCTCTACGGTGCCGCCCGGGGCGAACTCTCGCACACCTCCGCCGAGGGCAAAGAGTACACGCTGCGCACCGACGCGCCGCTGGCCACCGTGGTGGTCCGCCCGCGCGGCTGGCACCTGCCGGAAAAGCATGTGCTGATAGACGGCGCGCCCGCCATCGGAGCGCTGGTGGACTTCGGCCTGCACTTCTTCCACAACGCGGCGCATCTAGCCGCCACCGGCCAAGGCCCGTTCTACTACCTGCCCAAGATGGAGAGCCACCTGGAGGCGAGGCTCTGGAACGAGGTGTTCACCGCTGCGCAGGACGCGCTGGGCATCCCGCGGGGGACCGTCCGGGCCACGGTGCTGATCGAGACCATCCCGGCGGCTTTCCAGATGGAGGAAATCCTCTACGAACTCCGCGACCATGCCTCCGGTTTGAACGCCGGCCGCTGGGACTACCTGTTCAGCATCATCAAGTACTTCCGCGACGCCGGCGCGGACTTTGTCCTGCCGGACCGCGCGAGCGTGTCGATGACGGCACCGTTCATGCGGGCCTACACCGAGCTGCTGGTCAAGACCTGCCACCGCCGGGGCGCCTTCGCGATGGGCGGGATGGCCGCGTTCATCCCGAACCGGCGCGAACCGGACACCACCGCCCGGGCGGTGGAGAAGGTCCGCGCGGACAAGACCCGGGAGGCCGCCGACGGCTTCGATGGTTCCTGGGTGGCGCACCCGGACCTGGTGCCGATCTGCCAGGAAGTGTTCGATGCCGTGCTGGGCGACAGGCCGAACCAGCTGGACCGGCTGCGCGACGATGTACAGGTCACGCCGGACCAGCTGCTGGACATTCCCTCCGCCGGCGGCAAGGTCACCGAGGCGGGCCTCCGGCTGAACCTCTACGTGGCGGTGGCCTACACCGCCGTCTGGCTATCCGGCAACGGGGCGGTGGCCATCCACAACCTGATGGAGGACGCCGCCACCGCCGAGATCTCGCGCTCGCAGATCTGGCAGCAGCTGCACAACAAGGTGGTGCTGGCGGACACCGGAAACACGGTCAGCACCGAGCTGGTGGACACGCTGCTGGCCGAAGAAACCGAGCGGCTGCGCGGGGAAGTGGCTCCGGAAGACTTTGAGCGCCATTACCTGCCTGCCAGCAGGCTGATCGGTGAGCTGGCAACCGGTGCGGAGTTTGTGGACTTCCTGACCCTGCCGGCCTATGAGCTGGTGTCCTGATGGCCCGCCGCCTAGCCTTGGGGCCGGACGCGCTGGCCCAAATCGACGCCGAGCTCGCTGCCACCGACCGCCTTCTCGCCACCCATTATCCGGGCGAGACCGCGGGCCGCCAGCCAGTCCACACCGTCTATATTCCCGCCGACGCATACGTACCGGAGCTGCCCGCACGGTGGGGGGCCGAGGCGCTGGCGGCTGTCAAAGCCCACGGCGGGCTGGAACAGCTGGCGGTGTCCCTGGAGCTGGCCGAACCTGAACAACTGGCGGAGCTGGTCCGGCGCAAACTGGAGACCGAGCCGATCGAAGACCTGCGTCTGGACTTCGAGGACGGCTACGGCCAACGGGACGACGAGGAGGAAGACGCCGCGGCGCTGCGGGCCGGCGAACTGGTGGCCGGGACCGCCGCCGAAGGCACCGCGCCGCCGTTCATCGGCATCCGGTTCAAGAGTTTGGAGGCGGCCACCCGCGCCCGCGGACTGCGTACGCTGGACCTGTTCATTGCGTGCCTGACCGAACGTGCCGGCGGACGCGGCCTGCCCGACGGGCTGGTTCTCACCCTGCCCAAGGTCAGCACCGTGGACCAGGTCCGGGCCATGGTGTACGCCTGCGAGCAACTGGAGCGCGCGCACGGCCTCACACCGGGGCGGCTGCGCTTCGAAGTCCAGGTGGAGACGCCCCAGCTGATCCTCGCCGCGAACGGCACGGTGCCCGTGGCCCGGCTGATCCACGAGGGCGCCGGGCGGGTGTCGGCCCTGCACTACGGAACCTACGACTACAGCGCCTCGCTGGGAATCGCCGCCGGCTACCAATCGATGGAGCATCCGGCGGCCGACCACGCCAAGAGCGTGATGCAGGTTGCCGTGGCGGGAACCGGAGTGCGCCTCTCCGACGGGTCCACCAACATCCTTCCGGTCGGCGACGCCGGGAACGTCAGGACGGCCTGGGCGCTGCATGCCCGGCTGGTCCGCCGGCACTTGGAACGCGGCATCTATCAAGGCTGGGACCTGCACCCGGCCCAGCTCGCCACCCGATTCCTTGCCACCTATGACTTCTACCGCGACGGGCTGGAGGCCGCGGCCACGCGGCTGAAGAACTACGTGCACGGGATCGAGGGCACGGTCCTGGATGAACCCGCCACCGCCCGCGCCCTCGCGCGCTTCATCGACCGCGCGCTGACCTGCGGCGCGGTGGAGGAGGCCGAGTTCCTCCACCTGACGGACGTCCCGGTGGCGCGGCTCCGTTCGCTGGCTTACCCACCCAGAGGCTCCGCGCCGGAGGGAGCAGCATGACCACACCGCACTACTACTCGAATCCCGCCGGGCTGCCGCCGCAAACCGACCTGCTCACCGACCGCGCTATCGTGACCGAGGCCTACACGGTGATTCCGCGCGGCGTGCTCCGCGACATCGTTACCAGCGCGCTGCCCGGCTGGGCCGGTACGCGCACCTGGGTCCTCAACCGGCCGGTCCCGGGAGGCGCCAGCACGTTCGCGCAGTACCTGATGGAGGTAGACCCTGGCGGGGGATCGGGGCGGCCGGAAGAGCAACCGACCGTGCAGGGTTTCATCTTCGTGGTCAGCGGCGAGCTGTCCGTGATGATCGAGGGCGAGCGTCGCCAGTTGCTCCCGGGCGGATTTGCCTACGCCCCGGCGGGTGTCGCATGGGCAGTGATGAACGACGGCGATGCGCCCGTGCAATTCATCTGGATCCGCAAGGCTTACCAGCCGCTGGAGGGCCATAGCGCGAAGCCGGTCTTCGGCAACGAGCAGGACATTGAACCCGTGCCGATGCCGGATACGGACAACAGGTGGCGCACCACCCGGATGCTGCCCGCGGATGACCTGGCCTACGACATGCACGTCAACGTGGTCACGTTCGAGCCGGGCGGATCGATCCCCTTCACCGAAACGCACGTGATGGAACACGGTCTTTACGTGCTCGAAGGCAAGGGGGTGTACCGGCTCAACGGCGATTGGGTGGAGGTGCAGGAAGGCGACTTTCTGTCGCTCCGGGCGTTCTGCCCGCAGGCTTGCTACGCCGGCGGTCCGAGCAATTTCCGTTACCTGCTGTACAAGGATGTCAACCGCCAGATCATGCTCTAGGGATACGGCCGCGATTCGAGACAGGAGCAAGTCCGTTGACCGAAGACGAGGAACAGGCCTACGACCTTGTGGTGCGGGGCGCCCGGGTCATGACTCCGGACGGAACAGGGCCACGGGAGATCGGTGTTCGGGCCGGGACCATCGTGGCAGTTGCGCCACTGGGTTCAGGGCTGCGGGGCGCCAGCACGCTCGAACTTGCAGCCGACGAGACGTTGATCCCCGGCCTGGTGGATACGCACGTCCACGTCAATGAGCCGGGGCGAACCGAGTGGGAAGGGTTTGCCTCCGCCACCCGCGCTGCAGCGGCCGGCGGTGTGACCACCATCCTGGACATGCCGCTGAACAGCATCCCGCCCACCGTGACCGTGCCCGCGCTGGAGGAGAAACGGGCCGCCGCCGTCGAACAGGCCTTCGTGGATGTCGGTTTCTGGGGCGGCGCGGTGCCGGGCAACGGCACAGACCTGCGGCCGCTCCATGACGCGGGGGTCTTCGGCTTTAAGTGCTTCCTGATCCACTCCGGCGTGGACGAGTTCCCGCCGCTGGGCCGGGCGGAGCTGGAGAAGGACCTGGCCGAACTGGCAGCCTTCGGCTCGCTGATGCTGGTGCACGCCGAGGATGCGGCGACCATCGACCGGGCGCCTCATCCTGCCGGGACCAGCTATGCGTCCTTTCTGGCCTCGCGGCCGGGCAGCGCGGAAACGGAGGCGATAGCGGAGGTGATCGACCTGGCCCGCAGCACCGGGGCACGCGTCCACATAGTGCATTTGTCCTCCGCCGACGCCCTGGCGGAGATCGCCGAGGCCAAGGCCGCGGGGATCCGGCTGACCGCGGAGACCTGCCCGCACTATCTGACGCTGACGGCGGAGGACATTCCGGATGGAGCCACTGCGTTCAAATGCTGTCCGCCTATCCGCGGGGAAGCCAACCGTGAGTTGCTCTGGGCCGGCCTGGCCGACGGGACGATCGACTGCATCGTCTCCGACCACTCGCCCAGCCCCGTGGACCTGAAGGATCTGGAGCACGGCGACTTCGGCACCGCCTGGGGCGGGGTCGCTTCGCTGCAACTGGGCCTGCCGCTGGTCTGGACCGAGGCGCGCAGACGGGGCGTGGCACTGGAACGGGTGGTGGACTGGATGTCCGCCCGGCCGGCCGCCATCGCTGGCCTGGAGCGCAAGGGCCGGATTGCCATCGGCGCCGACGCCGATTTCGCCGTCTTCGCCGGCGAGGAGGCCTTCGTCGTGGACGCGGCGGCGCTATGGCACAAGAACCCGGTCTGTCCCTACGACGGCAAGACCCTCGCAGGGGTCATCCGGCACACCTTCCTGCGCGGCCTCCCGGTCACCGATGACGTGCCCGGCGGACGGCTGCTGCGGCGCTGCCGGCACTGAGGAGGTCCGGCGCCGGAACCCGGCGGCGCCAGCGGCGGCCACCCGAAGCCCGAACCGGCGGCGCCAGCGGCGGCCACCCGAAGCCCGAACCGGCGGCGCCAGACCTGGCCACCCGATTCCGGCCGGCGGGGGCTTCTGGCCTAGCATCGGATCCGTGAGTAGTGCGGAGCAACCCTGGGCGGGCCACCCGAAAGGCAGCCGGGGCTACCGCAACATGCTGCTGGCCCTGCTGTTCGGCGGTTTCGCCACGTTCGCCCAGTTGTACTCGGTGCAGGCCGTCCTGCCAGGCATCGCCCGCAGCTTCAACGTCAGCCCGGCCGACGCGGCGCTCACCGTCTCCGCCGCCACCATCGGCCTGGCGCTCGCGGTGATTCCGTGGTCGGCGGTGGCAGACCGTGCGGGCCGCAAGCGCACCATGACCTGGGCGATCAGCGCCGCCGTGGTGCTGGGCCTGCTGCTGCCGCTGGCGCCGAACTTCCCGGCCCTGCTGGCACTGCGCCTTCTGGAGGGTGCCGCGCTGGGCGGGATCCCCGCCGTCGCACTGGTCTATCTGAATGAGGAGGTGCAGCGGCTGCACGCGGCCGTGGCCGCCGGCACCTACGTCGCGGGCACCACCGTCGGCGGCCTGGCCGGGCGCCTGATCGCCGGACCGGTGGGGGAGTGGGCCGACTGGCGCGCGGGCGTGCTGGCGGTCAGCCTCGCGGCCGCGCTGGCCGCGGTGCTGTTCGTCCGGCTGGCTCCGTCCCCGCGCGGCTTCCGTCCCCTGCGGCGCGGGCAGGGCCCCGGGCTCGGGCAGCGGATCCTGGCCAACCTGCGCTCGGTGCCTTTGCTGGCGCTGTACGCGCAGGGGTTCCTGCTGATGGGCGGCTTCGTGGCCGTCTACAACTACCTGGGCTTCCGGCTGGAAGGCCCGCCGTTCTTCCTGCCCGCTTCGCTGGCGTCGCTGCTGTTCCTGGCCTACCTGGCCGGAACGGTGAGCTCCCGGGTGGCCGGCGGGCTGACGGTGCGGACCGGCCGCCTGCCGGTCCTGCTGGGCGGGGTCGTGGTCAGCATTGCCGGGCTGGCGGTCACGCTGGCCGATTCGCTGCCGCTGATCGTGCTCGGGTTGCTGCTCTTCACGGCGGGATTCTTCGCCGCCCATTCGATCGCGTCCGGCTGGACGCCACGGCTCGCCACGGTAGGCGCGGCCCAGGCCTCCAGCCTCTACAACCTGTTCTACTACGCAGGCTCCAGCCTGTTCGGCTGGGTCGGCGGCCTCTTCTTCGGCCAGTTCGGCTGGACCGGCGTCGCAGCCTTCACCGCCGCGCTCGCAGCCATCGCGGGCACGACGGCGGTGCTCGCCCTGCGCCGAGCGGGCACCAGCGCGTGACGTTTGGAGTCTTGCTCTGCCGACGGTCAACAGGTGAAAGGTGTGCCTGCAAAATGCATGCACCGGCGTAGACTTACATCATGTCGGTCTCCATCACCATCCGCCATGTGCCCCAAGAGGTCAGGGATCAATTGGCTGTCAAGGCTAGCCGGTCGGGCAAATCGTTGCAGGAGTACCTCAAGGCGGAATTGGCGCAGTTGGCGGTCCGTCCCACTCCGGCAGATTTCGTCCGAGGGCTCGAAGCGAATGTCGAACTGAACGCAGATGATGGCTTGACCACCGACGAGATACTTGAAGCCCTGGACACAGATCGTCGGTGACTTCTCCAAGTGGCCTCGTCGTAGATGCCTCAGTCATGCTGGCAGCGTTGGTGGGAGCTCCTGCGGAACGCGCGTGGACGCACAATCTTCTGAAGTCAAACCAGAATCATGCGCCCGAACTGGCGTTGTTCGAAGCGGCGAACGTTCTGCGCCGAAAAGAGCTGACGGGGCGACTCACGGGCATTCGTGCGGCAGCTGCCTTCGCTGAGCTGCAGCAGTGGCCCCTCCAGACATGGCCGTTCGGCCTGCTGGCGGGACGAATCTGGGAGCTGAGGCACTCTATCACTGCCTATGATGCCGCCTATGTAGCGCTTGCCGAACAGCTGGATCTTCCGTTGGCCACTCGAGATGTCCGCTTGGCGAATGCTCCGGGTCCGCGGTGCCGGTTCGTCACGCCGGAATCCACTCGGCCGGAGGCCTAAGCTGGAAGGCGTGAATCCGGTGAAGACGGCTGCAAAGCAGCAGGGACAGGGCCTGAACCGGCGCATCCTTGCGCTGGCCATCCCCGCGTTCGGGGCCTTGATCGCCGAGCCGCTGTTCCTCGCTGCCGATTCGGCCATCGTGGGACACCTTGGCGTGGCGGAGCTGGCCGGCATGGGGCTGGCCGCCACCGTGGTGCAGACCGTGGTCGGACTGATGATCTTCCTGGCCTACTCCACCACGCCCGCGGTGGCACGGCTGCTGGGCGCGGGCCGGCTGGCGGAGGCCTACGCCGTCGGCCGCGACGGGATCTGGCTGGCGCTGATCGTCGGCGTGGTGATGGCCGTCGCCGGCTGGATGGCCGCGCCCGGACTGCTCGCTGCGATGGGCGCCACCGGACCGGTGCAGGACTTTGCCGTGGACTATTTGCGCTGGTCGATGCCGGGCCTGCCGGGCATGCTGATTGTGCTGGCGGCCACCGGCGTGCTGCGCGGGCTGCAGGATACCAAGACCCCGCTGCTGGTGGCCGGCGTCGGCTTCCTGGTCAACATCGGCCTGAACTTCCTGCTGGTCTACGGCATGGGACTTTCCGTGGCCGGTTCGGCGATGGGCACCAGCATGGTGCAGTGGGGCATGGCTGCGGTCTACCTGGTCATCGTCTACCGCGGGGCGGTCAAATACTCTGTGCCCTTGCGGCCCACCTGGGCGGGGCTGAAGGCCACCACGCATGTGGGGTCCTGGCTGATGCTCCGGACCCTGAGCATGCGGATTGCGCTGCTCGCCACCGTTTTTGTGGCCACCTCGCAGGGCCCGGTCAGCCTGGCCGGGCATCAGCTGGTGATGACCATGTACAGCTTCCTGGCCTTCGCGCTGGACGCGATTGCGATCGCCGCCCAGGCCCTGATCGGCAAGGAGTTGGGCGCGTCGAACAAGGCGCTGGCCCACTCGCTGACCCGGCGGATGATCGTCTGGGGCATCGGGTTCGGTGCGGTGACCGGCCTGCTGCTGGCCGCGGTTGCTCCGGTGCTCGGCTGGGTCTTCACCTCCGATCCGGCCGTGCACCAGGCCTTCACCGCGGCGATCTGGGTGCTGGCGTTGAGCCAGCCCATCTGCGGGTTCGTGTTCGTGCTGGACGGGGTGCTGATCGGCGCCGGTGACGCACGGTATTTGGCGATCGCCGGCGTCGTGAATCTGGCCGTTTATGCGCCGCTGCTGGTGTGGGTGGACTGGGCCGGGCTGACCGGCACCGAGGGTCTGCTGTGGCTGTGGGCGGCGTTCGCGCTCGGCTACACGGCGGCCCGCGCCGCGACGCTGGGCTGGCGGGTGCGCAACGATGCGTGGATGATCACCGGGGCGCATTAGGCTGGAAGCCGTGACGATCCCGAGTACTACCCAGGCCGCCGCGTTCTGGCAGCCGGTCCTGATCCGTGCCCTGGTGGCCGCTGCCTTCGGCGCCATCACCATCTTCTGGCAAGAGCCCGGCCGAACCGTGATGGCGGTGGCCGGAGGACTCTTCCTGCTGCTCAGCGGCGGGGCGGTCTGGCTGCTGGCCCGCCAGCCGGCCGCCGCGGCGCACCGCCAACTGCTGCTCCTGCAGGCCGCCGTGCTGGCCGTGACCGGCCTCCTCGCCTGTGTGTTCCAGACAGTGCCGATGTTCACCGTGCTGGCCACCGCGGCGCTGCTGGTCTCCGGCGGCGCGGAGCTGATGCTCGGCTGGAGCAACCGGCCGCCCGGTGCGGCGAAGGGCCGGCCGGCAGCAGGCGCCGGCTCTGCATCCGCCCCCGGCTCCGCATCCGCCCCCGGCGGCGCCGGGTCGGTGCTGGCCCGCGACTGGCTGATCACCGGTGCGGTGTCCGTGGGCTTCGGCCTTGCCCTGCCGTTCTTCGCGTACCTTGGCCCGCACGCTTTGCTGGGCGTGCTGGGCGGGGCGGCGATCATCACCGCCGTCGTGCTGCTGATCGCCGCGTTGAGCCTGCGCCACGACGCACGGCAACCCACATCCCGCTGAGACTGCGCTGCCCGGCCGGCACCAGTGTGGCGCCGGCCACCGGCACCACCCGGAGAACTTCTACGGCCGGTAGACTGGATATGGCTCTACCCCGTCAGCAGGAGGAATCATCGTGGGCAAGAACGCGTCTGGACGTCCGGACGAACGGCGGATGTCCGTCAAGGGCCCGCTGATCTTTTCGGCGGTGCTGGCCGTGATCGCGGGTTTCCTCACCATGGTTTTCGCCACCGGCGGGTCCGGCAACCTGCTCCGCTGGGACCTCGGCGTGACGGCTGCGGGCATTGCCTTCATCGCCTCCCTGCTGGTGGTGGCGGTGCTGACCATGTCTACCAAGGAGAACCCCAGCCACCTCAGCGAAGGCTCCGGGATCCATCGGGTCTCATCCAAGATCCCCGGCGGCGCGGGTACCGTGCCGGCCCCGGGTACGCCGCAAAGCCGGGCGCAGGTGGAAGAACAGCAGGCAGCGGAAGACCGCGCGAATCCTGGCCAGGCTACTAACCGTCTCTCGGGCAACGACGACGACGGCGACGGCGACGGCGACGGCGCCGGCGCCACCCGCTGATGCGCTGGCGCTGGCCCGCCCGAGCCTGACAAGCTGGCAGCATGACTTCCGGCGAGCCTTCCGCGCACCATCCCTTCCCGGCCGACCCCGGCGACACCGCCGCCGCGAAATCCGAGCAAGCCCCGGAAGCGAAGACCACCTTGGCGGCGGAGCTGTGGTATCGCGCCGATCCCGGACTCTTCAGCGATGAGCTCCGGAACCGGCTGTTGGTCGAATTTCCCGGCGCCACGTTTTCCGACGGCGTGGCCTTGCTGCCGCACGCGGAGCATTCCTTCGACATCAACGGTTCCGCCGGTGTGCAGACCGTCCACCTGAGCACGGGTCTGGCCGTTCCGCGCGCGCAGCTGCCCTCCGCCGAAGCACTGGAAGCCACGCCCACCGACCAAAGCTGGTCCTGGCCGGATGCGGAGCAGGAGGTGCCCGGCTGCAGCCACCGGATCCTGGTCACGGAAGTGGTGGCCAGCGGCTTCGAACCGAAACCGCGCGTGGAGTCCTTCCAGCGGGTGCTGCGCCTGCTGGCCGCGGAGACCAGCCCGGCTGCCATCCGCTGGCTGCACAACTCCCACTGGCGCAGCCCGGACGAACTGGAGGCCGCCCACCCGCTGGCCGGCCCCGTCAACATGCGGTTCTTCCTGGTCAGCAACGACGAAGGCGCCATGGTGGTGGACAGCCTGGGCATGTACCAGCTGGGCCTGCCGGACGTGCAGGTGCATTTTCGGGACATAGACCCGAACGTGCTGGTGGAACTGGCCTTCAACGTGGCTGCCTACCTCTACGAGCACGGGCCGGTGATCCAGTCCAAGGCCCAGCTGAACGGCCCGGAGGGAATGAAGTTCACCGCCACCTGGGAAGATTCGGTGCTGCCGCCGCTGCGCACCGTGATCGATCTGGACCCGGGCACGCCCTTTTCGGCCGGCAACCGGTAGGCCAGCCGTGGGGGAGCGGGCGCTTGGCCCGCAGCACGCCGGGTAGTCAGCTCGCGGCAGCCGACTTCCGCGCCCGGTAAGCGGCCACATGCGTTCGGTTGGCGCAGTTGCCGGTATCGCAGAAAAGCTTCGATCTGTTCTTCGACAGGTCCACGAGTACCGCGGAGCAGTCGTCGGCGGCGCAGGTCCGGAGCCGGTCCAGCTGCTTCTCGCGGATCACGTCCACCAGCGCCATCGCAACTTCCACCGCAATCCGCACGTCCAGCGGTGCAGCGGGGCTGGTGGCGTGCAGGTGGTAGTCCCACTGGTCGTGCTTGATCAGCTGCGGGATGGCACCGGCGTCGGCCAGAATCTTGTTCACCATGGCGACGGCGCGGTCCTCCGGCGCTGACCAGGCCTCCTTGAGCACCAGGCGCAGCGAGCGGACCGCCTGAAGTTCCTCGTCGGAATGCGTGCGCGAGCCGGTCAGTCCGAACTCGTCGACCAGCGCGTCCAGCTCCGCCACGCTGGCCAGGCTGTCCGGATGGACCTCGGCCGTGTTGACCAGCCGCGCCGCGTCCACCAGCGAATGCTGCGTGTCATGAGCAAAAACCATCTTGACTCCTGAACCTTAGCGGTATTATTGTAAGGAGTATACCTCTTATGACTCCTGACAGGCCCACGCTGCGCCGGGAGAACCGCACATCCCTGAAGGACCACCCATGGCTTCCACCACCGCCGAGCAGCGCACCCAGACAGCCCTGCCACGCCCCGGCTCCGCCGCGGCCGGCGTCGGCATTGCCTTGGCGTCCTCCGCGGTCTTCGGGCTCTCGGGATCTTTTGCCAAGGCCCTGCTGGAATCCGGCTGGACACCCGCCTCCGCAGTGGCCGTGCGCATGGTGGCCGCGGCGCTGGTGTTGTCCCTGCCCGCCGCGATCATGCTGCGCGGCCGGTGGCACCAGTTGCAGAAGAACTGGAAGACCATTGTGCTCTTCGGATTGATCGGTGTGGCCGGCTGTCAGCTGTTCTATTTCAACGCCGTGGCCACCCTGTCCGTGGGTGTCGCGCTGCTGCTGGAGTTCCTGGCGCCGGTGCTGATTGTCCTCTGGCTCTGGCTGACCAGCCGCCGCATGCCCCGCCCGGCAACTATCGCCGGAGCGGTGCTGGCGGTGGCCGGGCTGATGCTGGTCCTCGATGTGTTCGGGCCGGTGAAGCTTGATTTGGCCGGCGTCCTCTGGGGGCTCGGCGCAGCGGTGTGCCTGGTGGTCTACTTCTTCATCACCGCCAAACAGAACGATTCGCTCCCCCCGCTGGTCCTGGCCGCCGGCGGCCTGCTGGTGGGCGGTGCCGCCATTGTGGTCCTGGGCGCGGTGCAGATCTTGCCCATGACCTTCAGCGCGGCCGATGTGCAGCTGGCCGGCTGGAATACCCAGTGGTGGGTTCCGCTGGCCGGCCTGGTGCTGCTGTCCACGGTGCTGTCCTATGTCACCGGCATCATGGCCGCACGGGCGCTCGGCTCCAAGGTGGCTTCCTTCGTCTCGCTGACCGAGGTGCTGTTCGCCGTGATCTGGGCCTGGCTGCTGCTGGGCGAGCTCCCCGCCATCATCCAACTGCTCGGCGGCGTCCTGATCGTGGCCGGCGTCGTGCTGGTCCGCTCCGACGAGCTGCGCGGCCCCAAGCTCGCGAGGCGACGGCCAGAACCTGCACCGCCGGTGAAAGGGCAGTGATGCGCCGGGTCATGCTTCCACGACGATCGTTCCCGCGGCGCCGTCCACGGAGAGGGTGTCGCCGGTCTTGATTCGGGTGGTTGCATCGGGGACTCCGACGACGGCGGGTATTCCGTACTCGCGGGCGACGACGGCTCCGTGGGAAATGGGCCCGCCCATTTCCATCACCAGTGCTCCGGCGGTCATGAATAGGGGTGTCCATCCCGGGTCCGTCGACGGGGCAACGAGGATTTCGCCGGGTTCCAGTCGCGCGCTCACCGGGTCCAGGATGACTCTGGCCTTGCCTGTCACCGTGCCGGCGGAGGCCGGCGCCCCGACCAGGGTTCCCGGGCTCAGCTGCCCGTCCCCCGGCGATACCGCGCGGGTTTGCGCAGCGATCGCGGCTTCGACGTCGGTGCCGTCGGAAAGCAGTAGCCGGGGGATGTGCCTGCGCCGCATTTCGCGCTGGTAGTTTCGGCGGCGTTCGGCGATGGGTCCGCGCAGGTCCGCGCCGCGCAGACCCACGCGGGCTTCGGTGAAGTCGAGGAAGAAGATGTCGTCGGGGGCCGTGATGCGGCCGGCGTCGGCGAGTTCCTCGCCCACCAGTTGAAGCTGCCGGCGGAGGGCAGCGAGGGTGGCGATAAGTCGGAACTTGGGGGACTCGCGCATGCCGGCGGTGGCGCGTGCGCGTCGGAGGCTGTGGGCCACGATGATTCCGCGCAGTCTGGACCTGCCGCGGACCCGCGCGGCCAGCTCGGCTGCTTTGGCTTCGGCCGTTTCTGCGGCTCGCTTGAATAGCCGGTCCGGCGCGAGCTCCGGGTCCGTCAGTTTCAAATAGTTGGCCAAGACGTTGATGATATGGGCCGGGTCCTCGGACCATCGGGGGATGCCGAGGTCAATCTCGGCCACGGAGCGGTGACCGTAGGTGGCGAGGAAATCGCGCAGTTCGTTCTGGCAGACGGCGGGCAGCGCGCCCTCACGATAGCGGCGGGCCAGTAACTGGGGGTCTTCCTCCGTGAGTGTACGGACCGACTGAGCGTCCTCGCGGATCACACTGGCGGTGCGCCAGAGGTCCAGATCCATCTGAGTGGTCACATTGTGCGGCAGGCCGCGCAGGACCGTCTGCAGGTCGCCGGGCTGCGCCAGCCGGCCCAGCGCCAAACGGGCCAGACCCAGCCAGATGTACCCGGCCGCGGGCGGCGGCAATTCGCGGACCAGGACGGAGGTGACGTCCTTGGCCAGGACGCGCTCCACGAAGTCCAGGCGCCGGGCACTGGAGGCTGGCTCCGGCAGCACCAGCATCCGTTCGAAATCGCGGCGCGACGCCCCGGCCCGTTCCATCGCTGCGGCGGGGTTGGCCATCGCACGCAGGACCTGGGGAAGCAGGCGCAGTTGCGGGAAGGCGCGGAAGGTTGTTTTCAGCGACGCCAGCCGGGACTCCCTGATGAGCGAGAACCGGGGGTCGGCCGCCAGATGCCGCAACACGTCCACTGACCTGGCATCCGCCGCTTTCATCAAGCGCAGTATGCCGCTGCGGCCGCCCTTGCTACGCACTAGCGGGGTGACGTCGAGATAAATGCGCATTCCGACTTGGGCAAACCGGTAGACAGCCTCGCCGTAGTTTGTCCACGCGGCCCGGTTGCTGCTCGCGATCAAGTCGAAGGATGCCATGCCCATGGGCGTCATCGGCCGGGTCAGCCCTTGCAGCAGGCTGACACACAGGTAGGCGCGGGCACCGTCGTCGCGGTCGTATGGCTCGGGCAGCGGATACAGCGTGGTGATCGGACGGGATTGCACCACCCGCACTTCGCCGTCCGTTTCGATGGCCCACTCCAGATCCTGCGGCTCGCCAAAGTGTTCCTCTGCGAGGGTGCCGAGCCTGGAAAGGTCTTGAACCTGCTCGTCGGTCAGGCACGCCTGCTGCTGGCCGTCCTGCAGCTGCAGACGCCGGGTGCCGCCACCGGAGGTGGCCCGGATTTCGATGCGTTTGTCCCCGAACCTGCGCTCAAGGATTTCACCGGTAGCTGCATCGACCCTGAACTGGTCCGGGTTCACGGCCCCGCTGACCAGTGCCTCGCCGAGTCCGGGCGCCGCATCGACCACGGTCTCCTGGCGCCGTCCGGTCAGCGGGTTGGCCGTGAACAACACCCCGGACACGGCGGCATCGACCATTTTCTGAACAACGACGGCGATGCCGACAGAGTCCTGGGCAATCCCGTGATCCGCACGGTAGGCCACCGCCCGTTCCGTCCACAGGGAGACCCAGCATCCGCGGACCGCGGCCAGGAGCGCGTCCGGGCCGATGACGTTGAGATAAGAGGTCAGCTGGCCGGCGAAGCTGGCTTCAGGCAGGTCCTCTGCCGTGGAGGAGGACCGCACAGCCACCGGAGTGTCCTCGCCCAGACGGGCGTAGGCGGCAAGGATGGCTTCGGCGATGTCCTCGGGTATCGGGGTGGCTTCGAGCCTGGTGCGTATCTGCTCCGCGAACCCGGCCAGGACCGGTTCCCCCGGATTGGACGCCGTCTGTCCGGTTTCCGCGCCCGGCCTGTCGGCAGACGCCTGCAGCGCCTCAACTGCAGGGCCCAGCCCTGCAGTGGCCGCTGCCTGCCGGTAGGCAGCGGTGCGGACGCAGAAGCCGTCCGGGATGGGGAATCCTGCAGCCAAGAGCACACCGAGGTTGGCGGCCTTGCCCCCGACCTCTGGCAACATGCCCGCATCCACGTCGGCCAGATCGATGACGATGCCGACTGGACGTGGTGCAGCCTGCTCTGCGCTATCCATCATTGACCCCATCACCAGACGGGCAAAGCATTATTCATGCGACTCTAAGGCCAGCCCCTGCAAGAATTCAACGGGCCGCGAGGGGCGGGGCCAGAGGGGGGCCGAAGTTGATCCTCGCAGGCGGAACGGCCGGGGCTTCTGGCGGAAACGCACAAGGTCGAGAGAAGTCGGTTGATCTGCCGGTCCGGCACGCTGACCTTCAAGATGTCAGCGGACAATTTTGAAGTTGAATTGGGGCGTGCCGAGCGCGGAATAGAGGCGGAGCCAGACTGGCAGGAGCATTTCGACTCCACGGGCGGTGGTGATGTCGCCGAGGTCGATGACGTCCTGGTGACCGAAGTCCTTCAGGAGCTCGGTGACTGTGTTCTTGGCGTCGGCGTCGTTACCGGAAACGAAGACCGTGCCGGTGTCGGAAAGCAGTCCTGGGCGGGCTTGGAGGTCGGCTGTGAGGGTGTTGAGAGCCTTCACCACGCGCGCCGCGGGGAAGGCCCGCTGGATCTGCTCCCCGAGGGAGTCAGTGTCCTTGACCAAGAGGGTCGGCGGCACTCCGTGACTGAAGTCCAAGGGGTTGGCGATGTCGAGGATGACTTTGCCGTCGAGGTTTTCCGCGCCGGCCTGGGCTAGGGCGTCCAGGGAGGCGCCGCCGTTGGTTGCGTTGACGATCAGCTCGGCGCCGGCTGCGGCGTCGGCGAATCGGGCAACATCGATGTCGGGGTTGTCGGCGGCCCAGGCAGTCAAGGGCGGAGTGCCCATGGCGTCTGCCGCGGTCCGGGACAGCGTAGTTTCAGGATCGCGGGTTCCGATGGTGACGGTGTGGCCGAGCTCGGCTAGGCGTGCTGCGATGGTCCGGCCGACCCTGCCGGTTCCGAGGACTGCTGCTTTCATGATCTTCTCCTGTTCGGTTCGGGGTTGCCCCGGTCGAATCTGGACGCCTTCACCACTCACTGTGCTCCTCCCACGGGAGGCAGGCCAGCCCGGACGAGAAAAGCCAGGGCAGGAGCTGTAATGCCCGCCACGAGAGCTTGCTCACATATCTATGGCGTGTGGCACAGGGGCGGGTCGCTCAGGTCATATAGTTGATGGCTCAACGAACTTACCGGACGTTCAGTTAGACACGAGGTCGCTCACAGCGGCCGCGCCAGCAACAAGTTAGGCCCCGCTATGGATATCAAGGCCCGCATCGAGGCGGCTCCCATGAAGCGCACGCAGGTTGGCGTCATCGCCATCTGTATGGCGCTGTACATGATCGACGGTTTCGACGTCCTGGTGATGGCGTTCAGCGCCAACGCAGTGATGGAGGACTGGGGCCTGAGCGCCAGCCAACTGGGCGTGCTGCTGAGCTCCGCGCTGATCGGCATGGCAATTGGCTCCATCTTCGTCTCCAGCGTCGCGGACGTGATTGGCCGGCAGAAGACGCTGGTGATCGGTGCGGCAATCGTCGCGGTGGGGATGCTGGTCTCGGCCTTCGCGCCCGGCTACGGAGTGCTGGTGGTGCTGCGCTTCATCACCGGTTTGGCCGTGGGCACGCTGCAGGCGACCGCCAACGTCCTGGCGTCCGAGTTCTCCAACGCCAAGCGCCGTTCCACCGCGCTGGCCCTGGTCAGCATCGGACAGCCGATCGGCGGGGTGCTCGGCGGCATGGCCACCGGCGCCCTGATCACCGCTTTCGGCTGGCGCTCCGCCTTCCTCTTCGGCGCCGTCATCACCGTGGTCATGATCCCGTTCATCATGAAGGCCGTCCCTGAGTCGGTGGACTTCCTGCTGGTGCGCCGCCCGGAGAATGCCCTGCAGCGCATCAACAAGGTGCTGCGCCGGATCGACCAGCCGGTGGTCGCCGAGCTGCCCGCCCTGCCCGAGGCCCCGGCCAAGAAGAAGTCCCGCTTTGCCGACGTGCTGACCGGCGTCAACGCCCGCCGCACCATCCTGATCTCGCTGGCGTACTTCATCCTGATGGCCAGCTTCTACTTCGCCAACTCCTGGACTCCCAAGCTGGTCACCGCCAGCGGCTTCAGCCAGCAGGACGGCATCACCGCCGGCGTGCTCTTCAGCGTCGGCGCGATCATCGGCGCCGTCGTGCTGGGCGCCTTCGGCGCCCGCTTCCCGATGCGCAAGGTCCTCGCGGTGTTCTTCGTTATCGGCGGCCTGACCTTCGGCGCGTTCTCGCTCTCCACCGGATCGCTGGCCGGCGCGCTGTTCGCCGCCGCCCTGGTGGGCTTCGGCTCCAACGCCCCGATCGCCGGCATGCTGGCCATCAGCCCCACCTACTACACCTCCGAGGTGCGCGGCACCGCACTGGGCCTGGTCATCGGCATGGGCCGCGTCGGCGCGATCGCGTCGCCAATCATCGCCGGCGCTCTGATGGACGGCGGCTGGCAGCCCACCGACCTCTACTTCCTGTTCATCATCCCGATGCTGATCGGCGCCGTGGTGATCTCGATGCTGGGCAAGCCGGTGCTGGCATCGGTCGCACCGAGGAGCGAAACGGCCCGCGAGCAGGAATCGGCCGGCAAGCGCTAGCCACCTGCGGTCCTCTCTCAGAACCCCATAACGACGGCGGGGCTCGGCACACTGCCGAGCCCCGCCGTCGTACTGTGCGCAGGTGCCTGCCACGCGCGTAGCCCTTGCCATCCCCTGACCGGTTCGGGGATGATGCCTAGGCGCGGTGCTTTAGCGCCTAAGCCGAAAGGGACGCCGATGCTGCAGGCATTTGGCTGGGGCCTGCTTGCTGGCTCCTCCTACTTCCTGGGCGGATTGTTTGCCCTGCGGTGGCGGATCAACAGCGTGCTGCTGGGTGTGCTGACGGGCCTCGGCGCCGGCGCCCTGTTATCGGCCGTCGCCTACAAGCTCATCGACGAAGCCGGCCGGCTGGCCGGCGGGAGCGGTTTCGTCGGAGCCGGGCTGGTCGGCGGTGCGGTGGCGACGTCGTGGGTGGTGAACGGGGCCAGACGGGACACGCGGCTGTCCGCGCCACCGCTCCACGAGCCCCGGTTCCTGGTGATCGGGCTGTCCGTTGTCGCCGAATCCATCATCATTTCCGGTGGCCTGGTCAGTGGCTACGGCATCAGCGCCGCTATGCTTGCCGCGGTCTTCCTCTGCGGCGTGCCCGAGGCCATGGCGGACACCGGACCGCTGCGCAAGGCCGGCCTGACCCGCCGCCACGTCATGACCGCCTGGATCACCATGACGATCCTCTGCGGCCTATCCGTGGCCGTGTTCACGTTGCTGCTCACGCTCGTGCCGCCGCAGGTGGTTGCCTTCGTGCTCGCCTTTGCCGGCGGCGGCGTCCTGACGAACGTGACGGTCCGGATGGTGCCGGAGGGCATCCGGGACGCCGGCGCGGCCACCGGCATCGCGATCGCCGTAGGTTTCGGTCTCTCGTTCGCCCTCGTGGAGATCGTCGGCGCGCACTGAGGCAGCGGTGTGAAGGGGTGGTGCGATGCCGCGGCGGTGGAGCAGACTAGAACCAGCCAGCATCCACGACGCACACCGGAGGCCTGCCATGTGCCGGAATATCCGCCAGCTCCACAATTTCGAACCCGCGGCGACGAATGCCGAAATCGAGGCTGCCGCTTTGCAGTACGTGCGCAAGGTCAGCGGCAGCAACAAGCCATCGAAGGCCAACGAGGAAGCGTTCAATCGTGCGGTGCACGAAATCGCGCACATCACCGCGCACCTGCTCGACGACCTGGTGACGGTGGCGCCGCCGAAGAACCGCGAGGAAGAAGCAGCCAAGGCCCGTGCCCGCGCGGCCGTGCGCTACGGCACGGCCGTCTAGCCCGGACCTTAGAGCGTGTAGGGGGCCTTGGTGAAGACGTTGTCGCCGATGACCTTTTTCCGCTTGTCGAATTTGGCGGTGAGCTCGCGGCTTTCCACGAATTCCTTGCTGACGTTGACCAAGAGGTGCCGGTCGCCCAGATCCACCACGTAGTAGCCGGAGAGGTCACGCAGCGAGTCGGCCGCGTTGAGCGTGCCCGGCTGGACCACGAAGTCGACGATCGATTCCCACGTAGTGAGTTTTCTGCGCCGGGTCAGCGGGTAGATGACCTCGGCGCTCGGGTACTTGGCACGCACGACGGCATCGAACCTTCCGCGTTCCTTGCCTGACTTCTTGTACTGGGTAATGTCGATCGGCTCGCGGATGATCTGCGCAGAAAACGCGTGGCCATCGCGCAGCAGGTAGTCGACACTGACATCGAACAGGGCCGACAGCGCCTTGAGGTTCGCTACATCCGGGATGCCCTTGTCGTTCTCCCACTTGGTGATCGCCTGGCGGGAGACACATAGTTTCTGCGCGAGCTCTTCTTGGGAGAGTCCTGCCTTCTTCCGGGCGGCCCTGAGTTTTTCTCCAAGCGTCATCTGTGGCTCCGTTACGGTTGGGTGAGCGGGGTTTTCTCAACATTAGCCAGCGGGACGGCAGCGAAGCCCCACTTGTCATCCACTCCGGCTCTACTCTTCGTGGCGGGAACCCACGGGGATGACGCCACGCTGCGTGGCCGACGTTTGCGCAGGTCAGGGCGGGATTCGCCAGAGTCCGAAGCGGAGGGGAAGCCGGTCAAAGCGGCGGCAGTCCCACCGCCTACCGGCCGAAGCGGCGGAGCCGCAGCGAGTTGGCCACCACCAGCACCGAGCTGGCGGCCATCGCGGCGCCGGCGATCATCGGGTTGAGCAGGCCGAAGGCCGCCACCGGGATGCCCAGCGTGTTGTAGGCGAAGGCCCAGAAAAGGTTCGTCTTGATGGTGGAGAGCGTCTTGCGGCTCAGCTCGATGGACTGCACCACCTGGACAAGATCGCTGCCCATCACAGTCAGGTCCGCGGCCTCGATGGCCACGTCGGTGCCGGCGCCCATCGCGATGCCAAGATCGGCCTGGGCCAGCGCCGCGGCGTCGTTCACGCCGTCACCCACCATGGCCACGGTCTTACCTTGTGCTTGCAGCCGCTTGATCGCTGCCACCTTGTCCTCCGGGAGCACGTCGGCGAAGACATCTTGGGGTGCGATGCCGACTTCGGCCGCCACCTCGGCTGCGACGGCGGCGTTGTCGCCGGTGAGCAGGATGGGGTGCAGTCCGAGTTCCTTGAACCGGGCGATCGCAGCTGCCGAGTGCTCCTTGACGGTGTCCTGGAGATTGACGATCCCGGCGACCGTTCCATCCACGGCGACCCACACCGCTGTAGAACCGGCCTGTTGCTGCTCCAGCAGGATCCGGCGGTGGTCGGCGGAGAGGGCAATGGCGTTTTCGTCCATCCAGTTATTGCGGCCCACCACCACTGTGCTGGTGCTGCCATCAGGTTCGGTGATGGTGCCGCGGACGCCGCCGCCCGCCGTGCTGTGGAAGTTGGAAAGGGCCGGTAGCTCAGGGTCGGCTTTGCCGCCCGAGGCGCCGGTGCCGCCGTCGACCGGTGTTGCCGTGCGCGCGGCCACATCCCGGGCCGCCTCCACGATGGCCAGAGCGATCGGGTGCTCCGAGCCGGCCTCTACAGCGCCGGCCAGCAGCAGAACGTCGTCTTCACTGCGGTCCGCCAGCGCCACGACGCCCTCGACGGCCTGCCGGCCGGTGGTCACGGTGCCGGTCTTGTCCAGCACGATGGTGTCCACGTGACGGGTGTCTTCGAGGATCTGCGGGCCCTTGATCAGGATGCCCAGCTGCGATGCCCGGCCGGTGCCGGTCAGCAGCGCGGTGGGCGTGGCGAGCCCGAGGGCACACGGGCAGGCAATGACCAGCACGGTCACGGCTGCGGTGAACGCCGCCTGCAGGTCGCCGGTGAAGACCATCCAGAGGCTGAAAGTGATGATGGCGATGACCAGCACAATCGGGACGAAGACGGAGCTGATCCGGTCCGCCAGCCGGGCGATCGGGGCCTTGCCCGCCTGGGCTTGGCTGACCAGCCGGCCCATCTGGGCGAGTGTGGTGTCCGAGCCGACCCGGGTGGCGCGGACCAGCAGCCGGCCGGAGGTGTTGATGGTCGCGCCGGTGACGGTGTCGTCCACGTCCACCTCGACCGGAACGGATTCACCGGTCAGCAACGAGGTGTCGACGGCGGAGTGACCGTCCACCACATAGCCGTCGGTGGGGATTTTCTCGCCCGGCCGGACCACCATGATGTCGCCGGGGACCAGATCGGCGGCCGCTACCTTCACCTCGGTGCCGTCCCTCAGCACGGTGGCGTCCTTCGCGCCCAGGTTGAGTAGGGACTTCAGTGCGTCGCCGGCCCTCTGCTTGGCATTGGCTTCCAGATACCGGCCCAGCAGTAGGAAAGTGACTACGACGACCGCAACTTCGAAGTAGAGCGCGTGCGCGGCCATGTTGCCGTGCACGTGCTCGGTCAGCATCGGATCCATGAACAGCTGCCAGGCGGAGAAGAAGAAGGCAGCCAGCACGCCAAGCGACACCAGCGTGTCCATGGTGGAGGCCAAATGCCGCGCATTCACAGCGGCCGCGCGGTGGAACGGCCAGGCCGCCCAGAAAACCACCGGGATGCTGAGCGCGAAGGCGACCCAGCCCCAGTGCGGGAACTGCGCGCCGGGAATCATCGAGATGACAAAAACCGGGACGGTGAGGATGGCGGCCGTCCACAGGCGCGGCCGCAGCTCGTCGGCGGTGCCGCCGTGCGCCATGTGGTCCTCGTGCTCGCCGTGCTCTCCGGCCCCGGCGTGGCCTTCCGCCTGCTCGGCCAGATGCTCCTGCCCGGAGTGGCCGGCCGCGTGATTCGTTGCAGCGCGCCCACCGTGACCGGTTCCGTCATGCCCTTGTGCGGGCGCGTGGCCGGAACCCGGCTGTTGCTTCACCCGCGCCTTGTAGCCGGTAGCGTTCACCGCCTCCAGCAACTGCTGGTCGGTGACACCGTGCGGGACGTTGACCACGGCGGATTCCAGCGGCAGGTTCACGCTCGCCTCGACTCCCTCGATCCTGCCGAGCTTACGCTCCACGCGGTTCACGCAGGAGGCGCAGGTCATACCGTCGATCGCCAGTTCTACGGTCCTGGCCGGAGCCGGGTCGACTACAGGGTCCTGGGCAGCGGGATGGGAGGCCATCAGCTGGTCATCTCGATTCTCGGTGGGCGGGCCGCGGATGGATGCGGCGCATTAGGTGGATGGCAGATAAAGGTGACTGACAGCGGCGGGGAGGCACCGCCGTCGTACGCGTTAAGCGATGTTTGCGACGACGGTGTAGCCGGCTTCGGCGACTGCTTCGCCGATCTGTTCGGGGTCCAGTTGGGCGTCGGAATTGACGGTGGCGGTGGATATGCCGCCCTTGTTCAGATTGATCCTGACGTCGTGGACCCCGGCGAGGGCCTTGAGTTCTTCGGTGACGGCGTCCACGCAGTGGCTGCAGGTCATGCCGTCGATGCTGATGGTGGTGGTGCTCATAGAAATCTCCTGGGGGGTGGGCGTTCGGGGGAGGGCGGCGTCAGCGCAGCAGTCGACCGATGGCATCCGAGGCTTCCTTGACCTTGTCCTGCACGATCCGCGGATCGCCGCTGAGCTCGGATTCCTTGGCGGCACCGACCACACAGTGTTGAATGTGCTCTTCGAGCAGGCCGACGCTCACCGCATGCAGGGCCTTGTTGACGGCGGCCACCTGGGTGAGGATGTCGATGCAGTACTTGTCCTCTTCCACCATGCGGGCGATGCCGCGGACCTGGCCTTCCACGCGCTTCAGTCGGCGCAGGTAGGCGTCCTTGTCCGAGGTGTAGGCGTGGCCGATGTGCTCGTCGACGGGGGCGACAGCAGAGTCAGTGTCGCTGGGCATGACGGTGTGGTTCATGGCTTCCTCATTCCGGGGACTACATGACCAAGTTATACCCCCTAGGGGTATAACGCAAGGGTTTGTGACGGATCCCATGGCGGGGGGCGGAGCCGACGGCGGTGTCGCCGCCTGGGGAGGGTGTGGCGGGCCAGGGTCGGCCCGGCCGCCCGGCCGTCCGGGCGCCCGCGGGCTTACTGGTGCTGCGGCGTGCGCAGTGTCCGGAAGGCCAGCCAGGCGGAGGCCACCATCAGGGCGGCGGCCAGTCCGGCGGTAACGGTAACGCCGCTGTCGAAGGCGTGGACTGCGGAATCGAGCAAGGCGGCCGCGGTGCGTTCCGGCAACTGCTCCGCGACGGTGATGGCGCCGCCCAGGGTCTCGCCGGCGGCGTGCTGCTGCTCCGGGGTCAGGCCGGAGGGCAGGTCGATGTGCTGCCGGTACGCGCCGACCAGGATGCTGCCGAGCACTGCGGTACCAAAAACCGAGCCTACTTCGTAGGCGGTCTCCGACACGGCGGAGGCTGCACCGGCCTTGGCCGCCGGAACGCTGGAGAGGATCAGGTCGTTAGAGAGCGTTTCCGAAGCGCCGACGCCCGCGCCGAGCAGTGCGAACGCAGCCATCAAGGTCATTGCCGACGCGTCCGGGGTGGACGCCGCCAGCCAGTACGCCGCCGCGGACAGCAGCAGGGCCCCGGCCACCACCAGGTGCGGTGAGATCCGTCGGACCAGCGGCACCGCTAGCAATCCGGCGATGATGGTGACCACCAGGCCGGGCAGCAGTACCAGGCCAGCCCGCAGCGGGCTGAGCCCGAGGACCAGCTGGAGGTGCTGGGAGACGAAGTACAGGAAGCCCACCAGGGAGAAGACGGCCAGGAGGTTCACCAGCACGGCGCCGGTGAACGGGCGGTAGCGGAACAATCGGACATCCAGCATGGGGTTCGAGCGCTGCAGCTGGCGGCGGACAAACGCCCAGCCGGCCAGGACGCCGACGGCTGCGGCTGCCACGATGGCAGGAAGGTCTCCGCCGGCGGCCAACTGTTTAATGGCGAACACCACCGGCAAGAGCGCGGCGACCGAAAGCAGGATGCTGGCCACGTCCACCGGTCCCGGCTCAGGGTCGCGGGACTCCGGCACAAACATCGGTGTCAGCACCAGCATCGGCAGCAGCATGGGAACCGCCAGCAGGAAGACCGAACCCCACCAGAAGTGCTCCAGCAGTACGCCGCCCAGCAGGGGGCCGAGTGCGGCGCCGGCCGAGAATCCAGCGGCCCAGATGGCCACCGCCAAGCGCCGCTGGGTCCGGTCAGTGAAGATGTTCCGGATCAGGGACAGCGTGGCCGGCATGAGCATGGCCCCGAAGATTCCCAGCCCGGCGCGGGCGGCAACCAGCAGTTCGGCGCTCGGCGAGAATGCGGCCAGAGCGGAGAGCGCGGCGAAGCCTGCGGCGCCGATCATCAGCATCCTGCGACGGCCGAAGCGGTCGCCCAAGCTGCCCATCGCCACCAGCAGGCCGGCGAGCACCAGCGGGTAGATGTCGATGATCCACAGGAGCGTGGTGCCGCTGGTGCTAAAGGCCAACGAGATGGCCGGCACGGCAAAGCTCAGCACGGTGTTGTCGACGGCGACCAGCAGGACCGGCAGCATCAATACGGCCAGGGCAGTCCATTCCTTGCGGCCGGCGCGCTGGGTGACGGTAAGCATGGTGCATCTTTCGGGAACAGGTGTTTGGATGATCCTTCAACTATACCGTCTGGACGGTACATGAGCAAGGCGGCTGCGGAATGCCCGCGCAGCGGAAGAACTGCGTCCTAGGATGGGTGGATGGCCAGTGCGAAAGACCGGATCCTCGACAACTTCGAGGACATCCTGATCAAAGAGGGCGAGCGAGCCGCCACCATGGATGCCGTCGCGGCGGCAGCCGGGGTCTCCAAAGGCGGGCTGCTCTACCACTTCCCCTCCAAGGAGGCGATGGTTCAGGGGCTGTGTGACCGGCTCGCTGAACTGTCGGCCGAGGATGCGGAGCGGATCAGCAATGCGCCGGAGGGTGCGGCCCGCTACTACGTGCGCACCTCCAACTACGTCGACTCACCCTTAGACCGCGCGATCGTAGCCCTGGCCCGGCTGGTCCAGCAGGGCCACCCAGCCGCCGCCCGGACGTTCGCGCGGATCCAGGAACTCTGGCTGGACACGTTGGAGCTGGCCCTGGGCAGCCGGCCGGTGGCACAGGCCGTGAAGCTGATCGGCGACGGCCTGTACTTCAGTGCGACGTTCTTTTCGCCGGATGCCCAGCAGAACCAGATGGCCGACGGCGAGATGGAAGCCCTGCTGCAACAAGTCGACGCGTTGGTGGGGCGGGGCTGATTCGTGCCGTCGTTTTGGGCTTAGCTGGTTCCGTGCGTAAGGATGAATCGTATAATCACGCACCGCACCGCACCGCACCGCACGATGAGAGGAACCCATGTCCACCCCTAATGGTCCCGGGGAATACCCCGAACCCACCACGTCCGGCCAGCCGCAGTCGCCGCAGGGCGCCTACCCTGCCTACCCCCAGTCGGGTCCAGGGCAGCAGGGCTATCCGCAGCAGAACGCCCCGTACGGCTACCCGGGCCAGCCCGCTCCCGGACAGCCCGTTCCCGGCAAGACCATGGGGATTGTCGGCTTTGTCCTGTCCCTGCTCGGTCCGCTGACCGTGGCCGGCCTGATCGTCAGCATCATCGGCATGGTGCAGTCCAAGCGTGCCAACGCCAAGAACGGCTTCGCACTGGCCGGCATCATCATCGGTGCCGTGGGCACCGTGCTGTTGATCCTGTTCACCATCATCACGATCGCAGGCATCGCCTACATGGTGGAGGTCTGTGGCAACCTTGGGCCGGGCACCCACTTCGTTGATGGCGTCACCTACACCTGCAGCTGACCTTCCCAGCCTCTTGGCCAGGAGCCGGTGCGACCCCTTCCCGGGGACGCACCGGCTCTTGGTTTCATAGCTAGTTGGCGGTTCCCGCACCGGCGGCGTGCCCCGCGGGCCTCCAGCTACTTCCGAATCGAGGATGACGTCGCAGCGGTCACCTTGGACGTCTTGCTGAACGTGACCCGGTATGTGGCTTTCGACGGCTTCCTGAACGTGTAGCTCGACTTGCCGGACTTGAAGTTCACGGTCTTGATGGTCTTCCACTTCGAGCCGGACTTGACCTGGAACTTCGCTTTCTGGGGCGAGTACCTGCTGTAGTCGTAGGTCTTCGGGTTGAAATACTTCGCCGTCGCCGTCAGAGTGACCTTGCTGCCACTGCGTGAAGCCTTCAGATGGGCCTTTGCCTTACCGCGGACGTAAAGGTCTTCGATGTGCTGTCCAAGTAATCGAAGTACACGCCGTCTTGGGTAGAGCCGCTGACCTCGGTTGGGCCAATCTTGTAGGCCCCCCGCTCCTCGAACGGACAGAGCTGCAATCGTGTCGACACCGAATCGCCCGAAAAGTAAACCCAGCTCGCAATGGAACCACGGAATGTCACGTCCGCGCTCAGCGACAAATATTCAACGTCCGGACTGACACTCCGGGATACCTTCACGGTCTCTTTTTTGCACCCACCGCGGTCGAACACATAGTCCGAGACTGAGTACTTCGTGACGTCCACCGGCCGATCAGCCGCAACGGCCACGGGTGCCGCCGGCAGGATCAGTCCGACAGCGATGGCTGTGGCGGTCAAGACTGCACGCCACATTCCTTGCTTATGCAATGTTCCCCCTCTTGATGTATTGATACCCGACTGGTGTCGCAAACGAGTGAAGAAACGACGCGGGCAATCAGTTAGTAACAGAGTAATAGCAGTTGGCGCCGACGCTTAGCCATGCGGTGTTATTGACCGCGCGGATGAGCAAAGCAGGAACGGGCGGCTTTCCATTGTTGTATCGGATTCTCTCGTACTCTGTGGAGCATGGAGAATCAGCTCGCTGGGAATCACCATAAATAAAAATCAAATTACACTGAAGACCCATCGACACCTCATCGGTGCATGGCACTGACCAATGGCGTCAAGATTATTCCCAGGGCGAGGAGCAGCGGCGATGATTTGCAAGGCTATCCTCCGAGCAGGCAGTTAGGGGTTTGCTGCAACTCCTTGGCAGGTGGGTTGTCCACCGAGAATTTTTAGCCCAATTCCTGCAAACGAAGTTGGAAAAAGGGCCGCCTTCGTCGTCCGCGAGTGCTCAATTTCGACGGCAACGGAAACGACCGCACGTTGTGCCGCGGGCAGGATCACGCTCAACCAAATGTTCGAAGCTGGCACACGTACCTTCTTCGGAACAAAGTGAGTGGGAGACTTTGGTGGCCATTCCCGGGACGCGTGAGCCTTTTCGGAGCCCATTAGTCGTTCCTGTTGCTGCGCACGGCAAGGAAATCCCTCAGCAATCAAAGGCGATTACACACTCGTCCATGGTTTCCCCTCCGGGCACGCGCAACTCATTACTCCTGACCGGGGGCGTGCTCACGTTCCTGCTGATTGAACAGGTCGCCGCCGTGTGGCAATGACGTGGTCGTACCCTGCTTCGAACGTTGGGTACTGCAAGGTTCTAAGTAACGAGAGGAGCAGTGCGCCGCTGAGGATGGTTCCGCTGGCCACGTCAGGCTCGATCCTCGGGGGTGGTGGGAGCTCCAGCCGCTGCGCGATGTAAGTGACGACCTCACCCAGCGCGGCGGGGGTCTGATCGACGGCGTGGAGGATAGGTGGCGGATTCTCCGCGAACAGAAGTGTTTGCAGGGTGCGGACCAAGTCGGTCTCATGGATTCGGTTCGTGCGCTTCGCGTACTGGACCGGCGTGCCCTCGATGACTTTCCTCAGAAGCATCTCCCTCCCTGGCCCGTAGATCCCTGCAGGCCTGACGATATGCGCGTCGAAGAGTTCAGACGCGAGAAGTTCACCGTCACGAAGGCTCCTGCCTCGTGGAGTCACCGGAGCGGGTGTATCCACTTCTGTGAGGGCCCGGTAATCTGTTCGCCCTTCGAAGACCCTGGTGGAGGAGACAAACACTACTCGTCGCGGCCTACTCGGCAGTGCCGTGGCGAGGTTCCTGAGCGCGGCGAGGTAGCCATTAGACCGGTCCGCGGCCTCTTGAATATCGGGAGTAAGGGTGAGCACCATCGCATCCACTCTCGGCAATTCACGCTGGACCGGTTCCCGGAGGTCCACAGGCAGGGCAGAGAATGCGCCAGGCAGGCCTGCCGTGTTGCGGCGGAGCGCGAACACCTCCGCCCCGGCACTTACAAGGCGTTCACCCAGGCGCGTACCAAGCTTCCCGCAACCGACGAGCAGGACCCGTCCAAGCGCTTCTTGCACCGTTCCAGTTGGGTCGGGCATGTTCGACAATCCAAGGTCTCCTCCCGCTCGCGGCATCCGGAGGGCCCCAACGGTTCCTCCAACTCATCTAGGAGTATTCTCTCGCGGGCCATGCGGTCGCCGTCATGTGACAACGGAGTCTACTTCGAGTTCAACCGCGACAAGATCATAGGCAACTGCATGACCACGAGCAGCGAGACCGGACCCCGGAGGTGCTTGCTGGATTTGCGTGTGGTCAGCGCTCGCCTCCTTCTTGACAGCCTTCAGCGCGGCGTCCAGTATGTTCAGCGTGCTCCCGTTGCCGGGCGTGCAGAATTCGAGGCCCGCTATGGATATGCGCTCACCTGATTCAGACGTCGGCCTTCAGCGGGTCACGGGCGCATTGTTCGTCGTCAGTGCCCTTGCGTTCGCCGCTGCAGCCACAATCCTGTCGGTGACATTTGACTGGCCGGACATCTTGCGGGAACCCGCAAGCGTTGTCTTGCCCGCCTTCTCAGCCGGCGTGCCCGGGCTGATCTGGATCTGGTTTGCGACAGCATGGGCATACGGGCTCCTGGCAGTGCCGATTCTGCTGTTGCCCGCGGCGCTCGGACTCCGCGACGATCCGGTCCTACGGGTTGCTACTTATGCGGGAGCGGCCTCGGTATTGCTTTCTCTTATCGGATTCCTGCGCTGGGTGTTCGTGGTTCCACCCCTGGCCCGCTCCTACATCGCAGGTGATGCCACCGCCCGGGCGGCTGCCGACGCTGCCTGGACAGCGCAGCACCAGTTCGGCGGGGCGCTGTTGGGAGAGCATCTGGGCCAATTATTCGTCATCGGCTGGTCGGTCACGCTTAGCCTGATCATCCTGCGCGGAGAAATCCTTCCGCGCTGGCTCGGCGCCGTCGGGCTCCTTGTCAGCATCATCTACTTTTTGAATCAGGGCGACATTCTTGCCACTGCCGTTCCCGGCTTCCCCGTCTGGGACCTGGCCGGCCTGCTCGGCAGCACCGGCTGGGGGTTATGGATCACGGCCCTTGGCGTCAGCATCCTGATCCGCTCCGCACGCCGGCGGGGCGGGCAGGTCACCGCGTTTGCCGATGTCCCGCCCGGTTCCGCCTCCTAAGAATTTCCGCCGCCATCGAGCGGCAGAGAACATGGCTCCCCCTAAGTTGCACGAATTAACCTTCGTTCAGTTCGCGCAATTGAAAGACGAGCCCGCGATCCTGCTCGCCCTCAAACCTGCTCCCGATCTGGTAATCGCCATGATCGAGGAAGCAGGATTCCGACCGAACATTCGGTGGCGGTCTCGCAACCTTGAGACGATACGGTCAGTTGTCGGGCGAGGCTTGGCGTACTCAGTGATCATGGGGCGCCCGATCGGCGGCCGTTCATACCGAGGAGACGAGCTCGTCTACAAGCCGATAGCCGACGACCGGCCGGCCAACGCGGTTCATCTCGTCTACGCCCCGGGCGGACTGAACAATGCCAAGTTCCGAGCACTACGGGACTTCAGCCGTTAATATTTAGCGAAGAGCACTGACGTCTATGCGCCCGTGACGAACTGATGCGCCAGGCCTGCGATGCTTACTAGCCGCCGGATGATTGGTAATCGCGCCTTGGCCACCACGGCCGGAATCGACGCGCAGGACACGGGCTGCTTACGCGGAGCGCCTCCAGCCTGCGTTGCCGCCAATGAAATCCCCAGCGAAACGCAGTGCCAAGCCGGTACTCGCCGGTGGCGGCCTTCACAACCCGGCCTCGACATTCGCTGTCTCAGCAAAGGGTCGTTTATCGAGACGGTCAAGATACGGCGCCATCCAATCAGAGCCCGGGCACCCGATATGTTCGGCCTGTCTCTGGTAGACGGCGCACGTGCACCGACTGGCGGCCGCCCCGTCGTCCGGTTGGCCGTCAGTTTCAGTGCGCTGTTGGTGTCAGTGCTCTGCTTCTTCGGCAGCCTTCTTGGCGTTTTTCTGGGCGTCCTTTTCGGCGCGCAGAGTCTCCGTCTCGTGCTGTTCCTCGGCTTTTTCATGGTGGATGACCTCTGCGAAGAGCTTCTCCATCTCCTTGGCCACGCCGGCGGCTGAAGCCGGGTTCTGGCCGGTTACTAGCCGTTCGTCAACCACCACCTTTTCCTCAAAGACATCAGAGGAGACGTGTGTGGCGCCCTGTTCCTCAAGTCGGTCTGCCAAAAAGAACGGGATGACCTTGTCTTTCCCTGCGGCAACCTCCTCGTCGTTGGTGAAGGCAGCAATCTTCCGGCCCTCGACGAGGCGAAGCCCGTTCTCCAATTCCACGTTCAGCAGGCCAGCCGGTCCGTGGCAGACCGCGCCCACCAAACCGCCGGCGTTGTAGACGCTGGCCACCAGATTCTGCAAGGCTTCGCTCTCCGGGAAGTCCCACATGGTGCCGTGGCCGCCCACGAGGAAGACGGCGTCGTACTGGTCGGGATCGACGACGTCGACGCGGGCAGTGTTGTAGAGACCGGCGCGCGTGGTCTCGTCCTTCGTGAAGGCGACCTGGATGGGATCTTCTGAGTCCACCTCGTCGCGCGGGGGCTGGCCGCCCTGAATGGACGCGAAGTCGACGAAATGCCCGGAATCCTTGAAGACCTTCCAGGGATGTGCAGCTTCGGCCACGTTGTAGCCGGTCTTCTCTCCGGTATCGCCGATCTTGGAAACGCTGGTCAGTACCATGAGGATTTTCTTCATGAAGTGCTCCTATCGTTTGAATTCCACCCTACGCCTAGCCCAAATTCAGGTCCTCCCTCCCCGCTTCGTTCGTTGAGCGATGCGGTAAATCGTGCTGCGGGCGATGTTGAACAGTTAGGTGATCTCGGTAGTGGTGTGTTGTCCTCCCATGTATAGGGAGTCGAGGTGGGCGCTTCCTGACTCTTGGAGAGTTCGGGCTGCTTGCCGCTGAGCCGGCCTTTTGCCTTGGCGACCTTGCCTTCCCAAGTGCGGGCGCGAATGAGGTCGAATTCGAATTCGGCAGCCATTCCCGACCGGCAGGACCTGTGTCGTCACTCGACGGTAGTCAGTAGACTGGGGCGCATGACCGAGGAGGAACCGGTCCAGCCCCGGGCCGCAGCGGCGTACGACGGCGGCGCGGGCCTCCCAGCGGACCCGGCGGCGACAGCCGCGTCGGTCGAGGATGGCACCGCCTCAAGCCTGGCCGATCCGGATGCAGTCGATACGACCTTGCGCAGCCCTGCGCAGCGATCCCGCACGTTCATGGGGATCCTGGTGAACACGGCATTGGCCAACATCACCACCAGCTACCTGTGGTTCGCCCTGACGTTCTGGGTCTACCTCGAGACGCGCAACGTGATTGCCACCGGCGTGATCGGCGGGGCGTACATGCTGTTGATAGCACTTTCCAGCATCAGCTTCGGCACCTTCGTGGACCGCTACCGCAAGCTGGCGGTGATGCGCTTTGCGGCCGGCTTCACCCTAGTGATGTTCCTCTTGTCCGGGGTCATGTTCCTGCTGACACCCGAGACCTCGCTGGTGGACCTGACCCAGCCCTGGTTCTGGATCTTCGCCGTCATCATCCTGACCGGCGCGGTGGTGGAGAACATGCGCAACATCGCCCTGTCCACCACGGTCACCATCCTGATCGAGCCGGACCGGCGGGCCAATGCCAACGGGCTGGTGGGCATGGTGCAGGGGCTGATGTTCATCGTCACCTCGGTGCTCTCCGGCCTGTCTGTCGGCCTGCTCGGCATTGGCGGGACGATCGTCGTCGCGCTGGTGCTTACGGCGCTGGCCTTCGCGCACCTGCTCACCCTGCGCATGCCCGAGGAGGTGCGCGCGGCCGCCACTGACGCGCACGGCGGATTCGACCTGCGCGGCTCCATCGCGGCCGTGCTGGCCATTACCGGCCTGTTCGCGCTGATCCTGTTCTCCACGTTCAACAACTTCATCGGTGGCGTCTACATGGCACTGATGGACCCCTACGGTCTGGAGATGTTCCCTGTGGAGCTGTGGGGGACGTACTTCGCGCTCGGCGCCACCGGGTTCATCGTGGGCGGCTGGCTGATCAGCAAGTTCGGACTGGGGCGCAACCCGCTGCGGACCATGCTCATCGCGGTGGTCCTGATGGGCGTCCTCGGCGCGGTGTTCACGCTGCGGGAGTGGGCCTGGCTGTACATCGCCGGGATCTGGCTGTACCTGGTCCTGGTGCCGTTCGTGGAGGCGGCCGAACAGACGGTCATCCAGCAGGTAGTGCCCCTGCAGCGGCAGGGCCGGGTGTTCGGTTTTGCCATGGCGTTTGAGTCGGCGGCGGCACCGATCACCGCTTTCCTGATCGCGCCGATTGCCCAGGTATGGATCATCCCGTACGCCCGGTCCGCCGAGGGCGCCGCCCAGCTGGCCCCGCTGCTGGGCGAGGGCACGTCCCGCGGCATCGCCCTGGTGTTCCTAGCGGCGGGGATCATTATGATCGTGGCCGCGCTGCTGGCTTTTCTGACCCCGGTCTACCGCCGCGTCTCGGCGACCTATGCGCGCTCGACGGAGGCCCCGGAAGCCTCATAGCCCAAGGACGCCTCGGATCAACCGTGCGTCTCGTCTTCCACCAGCGCGGTGGCGATGCTGTCCGAATCCTCGAGTGCGGCCAGGTAGCGTTCGGCGTCCAGGGCGGCGGAGCAACCGGTGCCCGCGGCACTGACGGCTTGGCGGTAGCGGTGGTCCACCGCATCGCCGCAGGCAAATACCCCGCTGATGTTGGTCACGGTGGTGGGTGAATCAACCTTGATGTAGCCCGCGTCGTCGAGATCCACCTGTCCCTTGACCAGTTCGGTGCGCGGCAGGTGGCCGATGGCTACAAAAATGCCGGCGGCAGGAAGTTCGCGGGTCCGGCCGGTGGCGGTGTCCGCGAGAGTTAGGCCGGTGACCTTGCTGTCTCCGTGGATCGCGGCGACGGCGCTGTTCCACTCGAAACGGATCTTGGGGTTGTCCTTGGCCCGCTGAGCCATGATCTTGGAAGCCCGCAGGGTGTCCCGACGGACGACGACGGTCACGGACTTCCCGAAGCGGGTCAGGAAGAGTGCCTCTTCCATCGCCGAATCACCACCGCCGACGACGATAATGTCCTGTTCGCGGAAGAAAAACCCGTCGCAGGTGGCGCACCAGGACACGCCGTGGCCGGACAGCCGCTTCTCGTCAGGCAGCCCGAGTTCTTTATAAGCCGAGCCGGTGGCGAGGATGACTGCCGGTGCCTGGTATTCGTCGCCAGCCATCGTGACCACGCTCTTGAAGTGACCCGAGAGTTCAACGGAGGCCACGTCGTCGTACCCCACCGCTGCGCCGAACTTTTCCGCCTGCTTCCGGAGTTCCTCCATCAGATCCGGCCCCTGGATCCCATCCGGGAAACCGGGGAAGTTTTCCACGTCCGTCGTGTTCATCAGCGCGCCGCCGGCGGTGACCGAGCCGGCCAGGACCCGCGGCGCCAGTCCGGCCCGGGCGGCGTAGATGGCCGCGGTGTAACCGGCCGGGCCGGAACCGACAATGATGAGCTTCTCGCTGTTCATCCTGAGCTCCTCCAGAGCGTGGGCAGGTCTACTGAGCGTCCGGGTGCAGGGCCGGCTGCAGCTCGGACATCAGTTGCTGCACGCGGTGCTTGATGTCGTCGCGGACCGCGCGGACACCGTCCGGATGCTGGCCGGCAGGGTCGTCCACATCCCAGTCTTCGTAGCGCCGGCCGGGAATCACCGGGCATTCGCCGCCGGAGCCCAAGGTCACCACCATCTGGGCGTTGTTGATCGACTCGACGGTCACTTCCGCCGGCCGCGCCGAGGACAGATCGATGCCGTCTTCCGCCATCGCCTCAACCACGGCGGAGTCCAGCCGTTTGGCGGGCCGGATTCCGGCCGAGCGCGCGTTGAGGGCGCCGTCGGCGAGCTGGGACAGGTATGCGGCGGCCATGTGGGAGCGGCCGGCGTCGCGCACACTCACGAACAGGACAGTGGGACGGCTGGAGCCTGTGGTTGCGGCAATCATGGCGGCCCTTCGCGTCGATCGGCTCCCGGCCACCGCTGCCGGCGCCGGCTGCTCCCTTTACTGTGCCAGAAGTTCGGGCAGACCCAAAGGGTTCGCCCGGAGATAATGGCAGGCATGAGGTACAAAGCCGAGAAGCCCAGCGTCCTGTTCGTCTGCTCCAGCAACAGCGGAAAATCGCCGATGGCCGCCGGACTGATGGAAGCCGCCGCGGCCGGCACGGTTGACGTCCACTCCTGTGGCACCAAGCCTGGTGAAACCGTCAACCCGGAGTCCGCGGCCTCCTTGGCAGAACTGGGCATCGACATCTCCAGCCAAGTCCCGACGGCGGTGACCGACGAAGCGCAGCGAAGCGCCGACGTCGTGGTCATCTTGGGCAGCAACGCGCAGCTGGAGGAACTCCCCGGCACCCGGTACGAGCGCTGGGAGATCGAGGAACCGAGCCTGCGCGGGATCCACGGCGAGGAGCGGATGCGCCTGGTCCGCGACCAGATCGCCGCCAAGGTGCGCGGCCTGCAGCAGGACTTGACCGGCCGCTAGCCCCCGCTCTTGGCGCGCCGAAAGCGGCGGCCACCGTTAGGTCACCGGCCTGCGCGGGCGGAACTAGATGCCGGCGCCGCTGTCCGTGGCAGCGGCGTTTTCCTCCGCTACCCCCTGCAACGCCTCCGGCGACATGTGCATGATCTCCCAGACATGTCCGTCCGGGTCAGCAATGGCGGCCCCGTACATGCCAGGCATCTCTTCTTGGGCCGGCCGGTAGGTGGTGCCGCCGCCGGAAGTCGCGTTGGCCACGAACCGGTCCACTTCCTCGGTCGAGTCGGCGCTGAGGGCCACCAGTACTTCCTTGGCGTCCGAGCCGAGATGCGGGGTGCCGTTGCGCAGGAATTTGCCGAAATGCTCCCGGGTCAGCAGCATCACCATGATGGTGTCGGAGATGACCAGCGACGAGGCGTCCGGCGAGGAGAATGCCGGATTCAGCGTGTAGCCCAAGCCGGTGTAGAAGTCGGTGGACTTCTTCAGGTCGCTGACGGGGAGGTTGATGAAAACCATGCGGTCCATAGGGGTCCTTCTCAAAAGGCCGCCGGATCTGTTGGCGGGCGGGTGGTTGCGGACGGTCTCCACCTTGGCATCCCGGCCGGTTCCCGCCAACGGCTATCGGCGGAGGTAGTGGTCCGCGGCGTCCGCCGGTCGACGCTTGACCGAACGTCCCTTGTCCGCTGGGGCCGACGGACCTACGGTGGAAGTACGGCGAGGCAGAGGATGCGTGAGATGGCGGAATTGCGGATTGAACAGTGGTGGCTGAAGCTGCCGACGGTGCACAAGCAGTGGTTCCGGGAGAACCTGAACGCCGACGTCGTGGATCCCGATGCGGCCGCTGCGGTCTACGAGGCCGGCGGGCCGGACCTGAAGGAGGCCACGCTGCCGGAAGAGGACTGGGAGTTTATCGAGACCCAGTCCGAGTTCGTTGACTGATAACGACGACGGCGGTCCGCCACTTCCGGCGGAACGGCCCCGGGGCGGGTAAGTTGGTGTGAAACGGCCCACGTGGCCGCCAGACGACGTGCTCGAAGGGGTGGCCCGATGGCCGGCATCATCATCGTAGGAGTAGACGGCAGCGAAACCGCCATGAAGGCGGCGCGCACTGCGGCGAAGCTCGCCGCGTCCATGGGCGCCGAACTCCGGGTGGTTACCGCCCATGAGTCCGATACGACCGAAGTCGTGGAGATCGGCAACGACAAGTGGTTCATCCACGAGTCGGAAAAGGCCGAGAAGGTGGCCCGCGACGTCGCGACGGAGCTGGGCGCGGAAGGGCTGCGGACCAGTTTCACAGCCGTGCTCGGCAAGCCCCAGGACGCGCTGGTGGCCGAGGCCGAACGGGTCAACGCCCGCCTGATCGTGGTGGGCAACGTCGGGATGCAGGGGCTGGGTCGGGTGCTCGGCAGCGTGGCCAGCTCGGTCACGCACAAGGCGTCCTGCGACGTGTACATCGCCAAGACCGCCTAGCGGGCGCCGGGACGTGAGTGAACTGCAGGTATCCGGCCGGGCCCAGGTTCCGCCGTTCCAGGTGATGAACATCCTGGACCGGGTGGCGCAGATGCGCGCCGCGGGCCGGGACGTGATCTCGCTGTGCGCCGGCGAGCCCTCGGGCGGCGCACCGCGGGCCGTGTCCGAGCAGGCCGCCCGGATCCATGCCTCCGGCTTGGCGTTGACCTACACCAGCGCGCTGGGGATCCACGAGCTGCGGACGGCGATCGCCGGGCACTACCGGCGCTGGTACGGGCTCGAGGTGGCGCCGGAGGAAGTGGCCGTGACCACCGGGTCATCCGGCGGCTTCCTGCTGGCGTTCCTTTCCGCGTTCAACGCGGGGGACCGGGTGGCGCTGGCACGGCCCGGTTACCCGGCCTACCGGAACATCCTGCGCGCGCTCGGCTGCGAGGTGGTGGAGATCGACTGCGGGCCCGAGGTCCGCTACCAGCCCACGCCGGAGCTGCTGAACACTGCGGCTGCCGCCCATGGGCCGCTGTCGGGACTGGTGCTGGCCTCGCCCGCCAACCCCACCGGCACCATGGTGTCGCGCAGCGAACTGGCCGCCCTCACCGCCTGGTGCGCCGAGCACGGCGTCCGACTGGTCAGCGACGAGATCTATCACGGCATCACCTACCCGGCAGACCCCGCGGAACCCGACGCCCGCGGAACCTGCGCCTGGGAACTGGACCGCACCGGCGTCGTTATTTCCTCTTTTTCGAAGTACTGGGGGATGACGGGGTGGCGGCTGGGCTGGGCGCTGATGCCCGCCGATCTTGCCCCTGCGATCGAGGCGCTCGCCGGGAACGTGGCGCTGTGCCCGCCGGCGCCGGCCCAGCTGGCTGCGCTGGCGGCGTTCGGCGAGGAATCCTACGAGCAGGCCGATGCTGCGGTGGCCGCCTTCGCCGAGGTGCGCGCGGTGCTGCTGCAGAACCTTGACCGGCTGCAGTGGGGCACGGCGGCACCGGCCGACGGCGCGTTCTACCTGTACGCCGACCTCGGGGACCAGCTGAGCGGCTTCGCGGATTCGGCGGACTACTGCCGGGCGCTGCTGGAAGAAGAGGGCGTGGCACTGGTGCCCGGCGCCGATTTCGACGCGGTCAACGGCACCCGCTCCGTCCGGCTGTCCTTCGCCGCCGGCGCGGAAGCAGTGGCCGCAGCAGTGGAACGGATCATCCGGTTCCAGACCAACCGCGCCGCGAAGGGCTGATCTCCGGGAGGTCAGGCCGCCCGGTCCGGGTCAGGCCCGCTCCCAGGCCTCCACCGGCCCGTCGACCAACGTGAACAGGGGGTGCGGCTCCGGCACGTACGCCGGATCCGAGGTGATGCGGGGCGACTCCGTTCCGCCCGTCAAGGCCAGCGCGTGCGCAGGGTCCCGGATGGCGACCTTGGCCATCAGGTGCTCGAATTCGTAGCGCAGCTGTCCCGTGGTGACCGGCAGGGGAGGGGCCAACGAGCCGGGCGCACACCCCGCGGCCAGCTCGGGTTTCACCCGGATCAGGCCGGCGTTGAACGTGTAGCCGCGGTTCAGCGCTTCGGCCTCCATGCCGCAGAGGTAGGCGCCGATCGCGGCCATCGGGTCCGGAGCGGCACGGAAGCGCTGCAGCTGCGGGTGGTTCCGGTAGCCCTTGGTCTCTCCGGCGAGCACTTTCTGGGCCAGCAAAGTCTCCCGCCAGCACGCCACCAGGCCTTTGCTGTCGAGCAACCGGGGGTGCAGGCTCCAGATACGCATCGATCCAGAATAGGCACACCACTGCCTCCGGGGCGGATGCTGCGGCGGAGCCTTAACAGGCCGCCTGCGGCCGCCGGACGGGCAATTGGCGGGCGAAGGGAGAACTATATCTTGTCTGTGCGACAATAGGTGGCAATGTCTTCGCAGATTTCTTCTCCCCAAAAAACTTCCGACCGTCCCCAGGTGCGCCCCGCCGCCGAGGGCTGGGATCAAGCCGTCACCACCGAGGGTCGGCCGCTGCTGCAGTTCAAGTCCCCGCGGGTCAAGCAGCCGCCGGTGCATCTGGCCGACATGACGCTGGCCGAGCGGCAGGAAAAGATGAAGGAGCTGGGGCTGCCGGCGTTCCGCGCCAAGCAGCTCTCCACGCACTACTTCCAGCACTACACCACCGACCCCGAGCGGATGAGCGACCTGCCCAAGGAGCGCCGTGCGGAGTTGGCGGAGACCTTTTTCCCCACCCTGCTGACCGAGGTCAAGCGGCTGAAGACGGACAACGGCGACACGGTCAAGTTCCTCTGGCGGCTCTTCGACGGCTCCTTGGTCGAGTCGGTGCTGATGCGCTACCCCGGCCGGATCACGCTCTGCGTTTCCAGCCAGTGCGGCTGCGGCATGAACTGCCCGTTCTGCGCCACCGGTCAGGCCGGCCTGACCCGTAACATGTCCACCGCGGAGATCCTGGACCAGATTGTCCAGGCCAACCGCGTGATCGCCGAGGGCGGCCTGGGCGGCAAGCGGAAGGACGCCGGCCACGACGCCGAGCGCGTCACCAACATCGTCTTCATGGGCATGGGCGAGCCGCTGGCCAACTACAAGCGCGTGATGAACGCCGTGCACCGCATGGTGGACGAGGCGCCCGAGGGCCTGGGCATGAGCGCCCGCGGCATCACCGTCTCCACCGTTGGCCTGGTGCCGGCCATCAACAAGCTGGCCGGCGAGAACCTCCCCTTCACCTTCGCGCTGAGCCTGCACGCACCCGACGACGAGCTGCGCGACGAGCTGATCCCGGTGAACTCCCGCTGGAAGGTGGACGAGGCCCTCGACGCCGCGTACGGCTACTTCCAGGCGACCGGGCGCCGAGTCTCCATTGAATATGCGCTGATCAAGGACATGAACGACCACGCCTGGCGGGCCGACCTGCTGGCCAAGAAGCTCAACAAGCGCGGCCGCGGCTGGGTGCACGTCAACCCGATCCCGCTGAACCCGACGCCCGGCTCGATCTGGACCTCGTCCGATCCCGCCGTCACCCGCGAGTTCGTCAACCGGTTGAACGACGCCGGCATCCCCACCACGCTGCGCGACACCCGCGGCAAGGAGATTGACGGCGCCTGCGGCCAGCTCGCGGCAGCAGAGTAACCTCCCTCAGACAACGACGACGGCTGCCCACCCGGTGGTCGACCAAGCGAGCGCTAGCGAGCGCGTGGAGACCCGTGGAGACCCGCGTCGCTGATCGCAGCCAGGCTGGCACGTGGTGTCCGGATTCTGCCCCGTTCCGCGCGGGCAAACAGGTAATGGCAGGGCCTCCCACGCGGCGCTGATGCGGTTTACCGTTGAGGAATGGGTGATGTGCGCAACGAGGTCCGGGAGTTCCTGAGCTCGCGGCGTGCCCGAATCTCGCCCGATCAGGCTGGGCTGCCGGCCTATGGCGGCAATCGCCGCGCAGCACAACTATGACGTCGGCTGGACAACCTGTGGCGCGAGACGAGGGCGGTCTTCCGCTCGATGATGACCACGTGCTCCTCGAGGGGTTGTTCACGGTCGACGGCGGGCCTCGGACGTGAGTTCGGTGGTCCCGTAGCTGTTGTCGTCGGGGTTGATGGTCACGCCGGGCGCGACGATGTCATCGATCCGGTCGAGGGTCTCGCTGCTGAGCGTGATGTCCGCGGCCGGCAGCTGCGACTCAAGCTGGTCCATGGTGCGCGGCCCGATGATCGCCGAGGTGACGCCGGGGTGCCTAATGGCGAAGGCGATGGCGAGCTGGATAAGGGGCATGCCGGACTGCTCGGCGAGTTGCGCCAGCTGCTCGACGGCGTCGAGCTTGCGCTGGTTGGCCGGGCTGGACATGTCGAACCGGGCGCTTGGCCGAGCAGCGGATGTCGGCGTACCTGCGGCGCCCTTGCGCCAGCGGCCCGAGAGCCACCCACCGGCGAGCGGGCTGTAGGTCAGTGTTCCCATGCCGTGCCGCAACACCGTAGGAAGGACGTCTTCCTCGATGCCGCGCACCAGGAGGGAATAGGGCGGCTGCTCGGTCGCGAACCGCTCGAGGTTGCGCTCGCGGGCTGCCCACTGCGCCTCCACGATCTGGCTGCCGGAGTACGACGACGAGCCAAGATAGCGGACCTTGCCCTGCCGGACCAGATCGGTGAGCGCGGAAAGTGTCTCTTCGACGTCGGTGTCTGGGCTGGGGCGGTGCATCTGGTACAGGTCGATGTAGTCGGTGCCGAGCCGACGCAAAGAGTTCTCGACCTCCTGCATGATCCATTTGCGGGATCCGCCCCCGTGGTTGGGCTGCCCGTCCATCGGCATAAAGAACTTCGTGGCCAGCACAACATCATCGCGGCGCCCCTTGAGGGCCTCGCCAACAATCTCTTCGGACTCGCCGTCGGAGTAGACATCGGCTGAGTCGACGAAGTTGATGCCGGAGTCGAGGGCACGGTGGATGATCCGGATGGAATCCTGCCGGTTCTGGTTTCCCCATGCCCCGAACATCATCGTGCCAAGACAGAGGGGGCTGACGGCCACTCCGGTCCGTCCGAGCTTGCGGTATTCCATAGCAGGTCTCCGTTCGGTTGTGGCCCATGTCAGGCCTCAGGGATGGTCCGTCCGTGGGATTCGAGCGTGAGCGTTTCCGGTTCGGGGCCACGGCGCACACCTTGGTCGAGGGCGTCGATCCGGGACATCTCCTCGACGGTGAGCTCGAAATCGAAGACGTCGAAGTTCTCGGCGATCCGATGCGGCTTCACCGACTTCGGAATCGCCGAGCGGCACTCCTGAACGTGCCAGCGCAACATCACCTGTGCCGGCGTTTTGGCGTGCGAAGCGGCGATTGAGGCGATGGTCGGGTCGTCGAGGGTGCTGCCGCCACTGCCTTCGTAGTAGAACGTGATGCCCCCGATGGGGGACCAGGCCTGGTTCAAGATCCCGTGCTCGGAGTCCAGGGCGATCAGCTCCCGCTGCTGGAAGTACGGATGGATCTCGATCTGGTTCACTGACGGTACGACCTCGGCCACCTTCAGCAGATCAGTGAGATGCTCTGGCATGAAGTTGCTGACACCGATGGCGCGGACCTTGCCGTCGGAATACAGCTTTTCCAGCGCGCGGTAGGCCTCGAGCGTGCGGTCCCACTCTGTCGGCAGCGGTTGATGCAGGATCAATAGGTCGATCTGCTCGACGCCGAGTTTGCCGGCGGACTTGTCGAAGGCGTGCAGCGTCTGGTCGTAGCCGTAGTCGCTGATCCAGACCTTCGTTTCGATGAACAGCTCGTCGCGGGCGATGCCCGATTCGGTGATGGCCCGCCCGACCTCGCGCTCGTTCATGTAAGCCGCGGCAGTGTCGATGTGCCGGTAGCCGACCTTTAATGCCTCCTTCACTGCAGCGCCTGTCTCCTCTGGCGCGGATTGGAAGACGCCGAAGCCCAGCGCAGGCAGTTCGATCCCGTTGTTCAAGGTCAAGTTCGTAACGCTCATGTTTGAAGGCTACGCGCGGCCGATCGGGCCAGGGAGGTCCTGTCATACCCTGTCTCGGCAACACCCGTCAGGCTCGATAGAGCCTCCCGGTGTCTGTCCCTCCACACCTCGCTTTTAGGCGCTTCCATTCACAACCGCAGCCCACGTCATTTTTTCCGGCACCCCTGGCTGGGACGGTGGAAGTCGAAAGGACGGTGTGACATGGACAAAAACAGTGTGGAATCGCCCGTGACCGGATTCCGGGAGATATTGGCAGAGCTTCCGTTGGCGGAGAAAGTTCCCCGGCAGCGGGAATGCTTGGTGTGCTACGTCTTCCGGATGTGGAAGAAGTTCGGTGGCGGGGATGGGCTGGAGCTGGTGGCGTTGTACCGGGAATTCGCTGCAAAGGCAGATGTGCGGCTGGAGGACAGATTGCGCGCCGCAGGTTTCACCGACGACCGTTCGGTCGTTTTCTCGGCACATCGTCCGAATCCGCCCGAATGGGATCCCACCGCCTACTGTGCATGCCATCGGCCAGTGGATGGTGTGCCCTGGTGCAAGGAGGTGGTCCGAGGTCCCACGGCCGCGTGCGATAACTGGCTCCGCGAAGGAAACAACCGCCCCGCCGGGGCGCATGGCGTGAAGCGCCTCTGGGCTTGAAGGCTTAGGCCTGCTCGGCACTCCGGCGGACAGCGTCCAGATGTTGCCGCGGCACCCGGTCGCGGCTGTAGGTGATCTCGGTGAAGCCGTGCGGGGCCGGCTGGCCGTCCTCGCCCAGGTTGACGAACACGATCTTCTCGATGGTCAGGATGGACTGACGGGTGAACATGTTCCGCACCTCGGCGCGCATGGTCAGCGAAGTCCGGCCGAAGTGCGTCGCCGTCAGCCCCATTTCAATCAGGTCGCCCTGCTGCGCGGAGCTGACGAAGTTGATCTCCGACATGTACTTGGTCACCGCCATACCGTTGCCCAGCTGGACGATGGCGTAGATCGCCGCCTCTTCATCGATCCAACGCAGCAGACTGCCGCCAAACAGCGTGCCGTTGGCATTGAGGTCTTCGGGCCGCACCCACTTGCGGGTGTGGAACGTGATATCGCCGTTCTCCATGGAACGACCCTAGCCGACGTCGGCCGGCGGACCCTGCATCGGGGGCACAGCGGATCCGCAGCTGCGGGCGGCAGCAGTCGTCACTCGTCGACTTTCTCGACGTCGTCGGCCTTCTTGGGCACCAGCGGTATCGATTCGGTTGTCGGCGGCACCCGGGGCGTGAGCACCGAAGCATAGTCGTGTTCACTGGAGTAGTTGAGGAAGCCCAGGTGCGCCTCGTACCGGTCGAGCACATCGTTGATGACCTGTTGCTGGGTCAGGCCCATCAGGTCGTAGCCCTCGGTCCCCGTTTGGGTAAACACCTCCAGCCGATAGTAGGTGTCGATCTCCCGCGGCATGCTGCGGCCGCCAAACGTCGGCACCGGTGCCTCGACCGCGGCTACTTGGTAGTGGAAGTTACGGTGGTCGTCCATGTTCACCACCAGCGTGTGCTCGTCGATGCCGGCTTCCGCGTTCGGCGTGGTGGTCAGCTCTGCCTCGTAGCCAAGGCTGGTGAACTCCCTGGCCACTTCCTGCAGGGCCGGCAGCACGGTCCGTTCGGCGAACTGCGCCACAGCCTTCTTCGACGGGTAGGAGCGCAGGCGGGCCAGGCGCTGCCGCCAGGTCTTCTCCGGAACCTGGCCGCCGTGCGCAGCAGCCGAACGCCGGCGCCGCACCTGACCCTCCCGCTCCGCGCGCTCCATCCGGAGCACTTTCGAGAACGAGGCCATCACCAGATACGCGATGATCGTTACCGGCAGGGCGAAGATCAAGGTGGCGTATTCCATCGTGGTCACACCGCCGGCCACCAGCATGGCCACCGTGAGGAAGGCGGTGACCAGGGCCCAGAAAATACGCAGCCACTTGGCCCCATCCATGGCCGGATCGGGGATCGAGGAGGAGAAGTTGGACATCACCATCGCACCGGAATTGGCGCTGGTGAGGTAGAACAACATGCCCGACAGCGTGGCCAGCCCGATCAGGAACGGCGCGCCCGGGAACATCTCGAGCAACGCATACCACCCATGCTCGGGGCTATCGACGGCGAGTTGTGCGAATTCCTTATTCCCGCCGAGCACCTCGCTCATGGCGCTGTTGCCGAAAATCGAGACGATGAAGAAGTCGCAGAGAACCGGAGCGGTGATCGCGGCGATGACGAACTCGCGCAACGTCCTGCCGCGCGAGATCCGTGCCAGGAAGAGTCCGACGAACGGTCCCCACGCCAGCCAGAAGGCCCAGAAGAAGAGAGTCCAACCGGCCATCCACGATGATCCGTCCTCTTCATAAGCCAGGGTCTGCAGGGTGCGCTCCGGCAGCGTGAAGACGAAGCGGCCGATGTTCTCGACCATGGCATTAAGCAGGAAGGACGTCTTGCCCGTGACGAGGATGTAGAGCATCATCGCTCCGGCCGACCACAGATTGAGCTCGGAAATCCACCGGATCCCCTTGTCCACACCGGAAGTGCAGGCGGCGACCGTCATCACGACGGCGACCAGCACGAGGGCGATCTGCAGTGCCAGTCCCTCCGGCAGACCGAACAGCCAACTGAAGCCCACGTTGAGCAGGACGACGCCGATGCCCATCGAGGTGGCCACGCCGAAGACAGTGCCCACCAAAGCGAAGATGTCGATCACATCGCCGGTCGCCCCGCGCACCCGCTTGCCCAGCAGCGGGTAGAGGGCTGCCCGAATGGACAGCGGCATTCCCCACCGGTAGGCGAAGTAGCCCATCGCCATGCCAAGCAGCGCGTATACCGCCCAGCCGGCCACACCGTAGTGGAACATGGTCCAGACGACCGCGTCCTGGGCGGCTGCCGCAGATTCCGGGGTGGCAGTAGGGGGAGAGATGAACTGCGTGATGGGGCCGGTCACGGAGTAGAAAAGCATATCGATGCCCACGCCTGCGGCGAAGAGCATGGCGACCCAGGTGAAGAGGTTGTACTGGGGGCGTGAATGGTCCGGGCCTAGCCGGACGCTGCCCTCCTTGGAGAGGGCCACCCACAGGACGAAGAGGATCACCAACGTGACGGTCACAACGTAGAACCAGCCCAGATTGGTGGCGATCCAGATGACGGCGGTATGCATGACGCCGGCCGCGTTGCCCGGGGCGATCATCGCCCAGATGGAGAACGCCAGGATGATTGCGGAGGAGATGATGAACACCCGCCAGTTGACGCGGGGGCCGCGGTGTTCGGCTAGTTCGGTGGGCCCCTTGCTCAGCTCCGTGCTGGAAATCGGTGGACGCCGGGCTTCAACCTCGGCGTCCACGGGTTTGCGTCGTTCCACCGCGCCGAAGCGGCTGCGTTCCACCAGCGGCTTCGGGGTCTCATTCTCCGGTGTGGATGCGTCTTCGGCCTTGGCCATAACGATCTCCTTCTATCACGGGGCCGGACGCACCGCCCCGTAAGAGGCACGGTACTCGGACCTGGGCCGACGCTCCAGACATGCCGGAGCGAGGAAGCCTGGCGGTGCTCATTCAGCACTCTCGGGGCTGCTCATCGACCTGCGCCACAAGCCGTGTGGCGTCGTCTCATCGCTGTCGGTCGATGCCGATGGGCGGTCCGCTGCAGGCAGCGCGCACAAAAAATAGAACCCCGGCCCGGTGCCCGGGCTGGGGTTCTATCGTGGAGTTGCGGGGGTAGGATTTGAACCTACGACCTCCGGGTTATGAGCCCGGCGAGCTACCGAACTGCTCCACCCCGCGGCGTATTAACGACTGTAGACCCCCAAGTGACCAAACGACGAATTTGGTGAGGCGCGTCACGGTGAGCGCCGAAACCCTCTGTCTTTAAGCACGACGGCGGCCGGGCGCCTTCCCGTGGAAGGTGCGCGGCCGCCGTCGTCGGCAGAACCTGTGGAGGACTACTTGAGGTGGTCCACCAGCTTGCCGGCAATGCCGTTGTAGTTGCCCGGGGTCAGCGCCAGCAGGCGGGCTTCGGCGTCGTGGGAGAGCCCCAGACCGGAAACGAATTCCTTCATCCGCTCGGCGTCCACCCGGTGGCCGCGGGTGAGTTCCTTGAGCCGCTCGTACGGGTTCTCCATACCTTCCACGCCCGCGATGGCCTCGGCGCGCATGACCATCTGGATGGCCTCGCCGAGCACCTCCCAGTTCTGGTCCAGATCGGCGGCCAGCACGTCGGCCGGCACGCTGAGCCGGTCCAGTCCCTTGGCCACGTTGGAGATGGCCAGCAGCGAGTGCCCGAAGGCCACGCCGATGTTGCGCTGCGACGACGAGTCCGTGAGGTCGCGCTGCCAGCGGGAAGTGACCAGGGTGGCAGCCAGCGTGTCCAGCAGCCCGTTGGAGATCTCCAGGTTGGCTTCGGCGTTCTCGAACCGGATCGGGTTCACCTTGTGCGGCATGGTGGACGAGCCGGTGGCGCCCTCCACGGGGATCTGCGCGAAGTAGCCGATGGAGATGTAGCTCCAAATGTCGGTGCAGGCGTTGTGCAGGATCCGGTTGAAGCGGGCCATGTCCGCATACAGTTCGGCCTGCCAATCGTGCGATTCGATCTGCGTGGTCAACGGGTTCCAGGTCAGCCCGAGGCCCTCGATGAAGGACCTGGACACGGCCTGCCAGTCGGCCGTCGGCACCGAGGCGTAGTGTGCCGCGTAGGTGCCGGTGGCGCCGTTGATCTTCCCCAGGTACTCGGTCTTGGCGATCCGGTCCAGCTGGCGGTTCAGGCGGTGCGTAATGACCGCCAGCTCCTTGCCCAAGGTGGTCGGGGTGGCGGGCTGTCCGTGGGTGCGCGAGAGCATCGGCACATCGCGGTGCTCGCGCGCCATCGCCGCGAACTGCTCCACCAGGGCGCGGGCAGCGGGGAGCCAGACCTCCTCCACGGCTCCCTTGACGCCCACCGCGTAGGCCAGGTTGTTAATGTCCTCGGAGGTGCAGCCGAAGTGCACCATTGAGGTGAGGTGCTCGATGCCGATCCCGCCGAGCCGGCGGCCGATGAAGTACTCCACGGCCTTCACATCATGGACGGTGACGGCTTCGATCTCGGCCAGTTCGCGCACGGCATTGCCGTCGAAGTCGGTGACGATCTTGCGCAGGGCAGCCTGCTGGTCCTCGGTCAGCGGCCCCGCGCCGGGCAGCACGGACTGGCTGGTCAGGTGGATCAGCCATTCCACCTCCACATGGACCCGGTCGCGGTTCAGCGCAGCTTCCGAGAGGTGGTCCACCAGCGGCGCGACCGCGTGGTGGTACCGCCCGTCCAGCGGACCGAGCGCGATAGCGGGGGTGACTTCTGCCAAGGGGACGCGGTGAGTTTCAGCCATGGCCCTTATTCTTCCACGTTCAACGTCGCCGTTTCCTGCGTGACTTCGCCTCCACAGCGGTGCTCCGTCCGACGCCGTGCACAACGCCGGATTGCCTTCGCCGCCGAGGATAGCGCCGGGCCTAGCGTCGATGGTGGAGGCGCAAAGGAGGTCTGGGTGATGTTTTGGCAAACAACGACGGCGGAGGCCGGGTGGGGCGGGCCGCCCGACCCGGGATGGGGGCTGGCTCCCGGCAAGCTCCTTTCCTGCGAGCAGGAGCTGCTGGGCGTGCGCGCGGATTTGGCGGCCGCCGCTCAGGCGTGGGTCTCGCCTGCCGGCAAGGCGTTCAGGGATCGACTGTATGAGCACCGCTACCGGATGTCCGAGGCGGCGGAACTGCTGCGCGACGCCGCGCGTGCCATCAATACCGCCGACGTCGCTGCGCAGACCGCTATGCGCTACGGCCGCCTCCCGTGATGACCGGAAAACTCTTCTTCGTTCGCCGGACTCCCGAAGGTGGCTGAGGCGGACTGGCTGCCCGGATCGCCGACGGCGGTTGAGGAAGGCTGGCTGCCCACTGGTGCGCGGTGGTGGGAAGGCGGGGCCGGGTACCGAAGCTATGACGGCTACCGGGTGGCCGGCGGCGTTGGCGGCATTGCGTTTGAATGGCAGGAGCTGGCGTCGGCCGCGACCGGACTCGAAGCTGCCGCTTCAACCATCGGCCACCTGTGGCAGCAGGTGCTAGGAGTGCAACTGCTGCTGGCCGATCCGAGCTGGGCCCTGCTGCCGGAGCGAATGGCGGCCGAAGCAGCCGTGCAGGCCGCAGTGGGATCGCTGGCCGAACTCGCCGACGCCTGCGGTGGATTGGCGGCAAAGGTGCGGCTGGCTCGCGGCACCTACCTGGCCGCGGAGCAGGCAGCCGCCAGCGGGATGCAGGCCGTTGATGCTGCGACGTGGTGGTTCACGGTCCCAGCGGGCATGGCCGCCAACGAGGGCCGGCCCACGCTGGCCGGAGGCGAGCGGCTGCTGAACCAGGGGCCGGCCGTGCTCGCCGGGGCGCTGGGCGGACCGGCGGCGGGAGTGCTGCTGTGGGACGGCCGGCACGGCGGCCGGGGGAACCAGCCCGTGAGTCGGCACTTGGCGGTTTTGCTAGGCGCGGCGGGCCGCCGTGCCGGTCTGCTCCACGGCTCCCGCATCGAGGTCGAGCGCGGGGACTCGGTAGTCGAAGAAATCGAACCGTCACCGGCCTCGCTGTCCGGGCTGCTGGAACGGACCGCCATCGCAGCCGAAGCCGGTGACGGAACCATGGAGGTCCTTGAGGTGGAGTCCGGGGGGCAGAAGCGCTGGGTGGTCGCGCTTCCGGGCACGCAGGCCGCGGGCACGGCCCAGCCGACGGCGAATCCGTTCGACGAGTCCGGGGTTGCCGAGGCCGTCGCCGCCGGCAGCCCGTTTGTTGCGGACGCCGTGTCGCGAGCACTCCGGGAGGCGGGCGCCGACGCGGACGATCTGGTGGTGCTGACCGGCTACAGCCAGGGCGGCATCCACGCCATGAACCTCGCCGCGGATCCCGCTTTCCTGGCGGAGCATAACGTGGGATTCGTGCTGACGGCCGGATCGCCGGTGGCCGGCATCGTGGCCGGCCCCGGCGTCCGCAGCGTCCACCTGGAGCATGTCCAGGACTGGGTTCCCGGGGCGGATGCCGGTCCCAATCCGGACCGGCGCGAACAGGTCACCGTGACGCTGACCGATCCCGTGGCCACTCCTGCGGGCGCAGGCGTCGGGCTGGGGCCCGGCCACGATCTGCAGAACTACGTGCAGGGTGCCCGGGCGATGGATGCGAGCGCGGATCCTTCGGTGCAGGATGCGGCAGCGTACCTGGGCGCAGCGCTCGCCGGCGGCGCCGCCCGGCAGCATCTGTTCACGCTCCGCCGCTCCCAACCGGATGGTGGACGGCCGCCCCGGACGGGTTCACCAGCCGGCCGCACAGCGCAGCAGCGGGCCGGCGCCGGCGGGTGCGGGACAGCACGGCCCTGACTCAGCGGCTGCGGGTCAAGGTGCCGGCAATCAGAGAAACCACGCTGATGATCAGCGAGCCGAGGATCGCGGTCCAGAAGAACGAATCGACGACGAACTCCACCGGGGTGAAGCTGGACAGCCAAGCGGTCAGCACCAGCATCAGCGCGTTGATCACGATGGTGAACAGTCCCAGTGTCAGGATCGTCACGGGAATCGAAAGGAAGGAAACGATTGGACGGACGATCGCGTTGACCAGGCCAAAGACCAGCCCGATGAACAGATAACCCAGCACCGTGCCGACCATTTCATTGCCAACCGCGTCGGCCGCGGCGGATCCGTGGATGTCCATGCCGGGCAGGATCCAACTGGCCACCCAGAGTGCCAGCGCATTGATGATGACCCGCACAACGAACTTTCCCATGCGCTTATGCTGCCACACCCCCGCCGTCGCCGCCCTGAATGAGATGTGCCGGGGCACACGTATCCTTAAAGGCATGATTTCTCCTGAGAACCCCATCAAGGAAGCTGCGGTTCAGGCAGCAGGAACGTCAGACCGGATACACCCGCGTCCGGTCCTCGACAGGCTGCCTAAGTATGCTGCCGGCAAACCGCCGACATCCATCGAGGGACTGCAGTCCTACAAATTGTCCTCCAACGAAAACCCCTTGCCGCCGCTGCCTGCCGTGCTGGAAGCCGTGAACGCCCAGACGGACATCATGCGCTACCCCGACCCGTTGTGCACCGCGCTGCGGACCGAACTGGGCCACTTCCTGGACGTCCCGGCCGACGACATTGTCACCGGTGCGGGAAGCCTGGGCGCCCTGGTGCAGATCCTGCAGACGTTTGCCGGACAGCACGAGGACGGCAGCGAAGACGAAGTCGTCTACCCCTGGCGGTCGTTCGAGGCCTACCCGATCATGGTGGGACTCTCCGGCGCCCGGAGCGTCCAGATCCCCAACCGCTCCGACGGTACGCACGACCTCGAAGCCATGCTGGATGCCGTCACCGAGCGGACGAAAGTCATTCTGCTGTGCACGCCGAACAACCCGACGGGCCCGGCCCTGAAGGCAGCCGACGTGGAAAACTTTGTCCGCGCAGTCCGGGACGACATCATCGTGGTCATCGACGAGGCCTACACGGAGTTCGTCCGCGACCCGGAGGTGGTCGACGGTGTCACGATGTACCGGAAGTACCCGAATGTGGTGGTGCTGCGTACGTTCTCCAAGGCGCACGGCCTGGCCGGCCTGCGTGTGGGCTATTCGATCTCGCAGCCGCAGATCACCCAGCACCTGCGAGTAGCGGCAACGCCGTTTGCGGTCTCCAGCCTGGCCGAGCATGCGGCCATCACGTCGCTGCGCCACTACGACGAAGTTGTAGAAAGGGTACAAAGTCTGGTCGACGAACGTGACCGTGTGGTCGCCGGGCTCGCCATGCTGGGTTGGAAGATTCCGCAGACCCAGGGCAATTTCGTGTGGCTGCCGCTGGGAGAGAGGGCGCAGGAGTTTGCCGAACTGGCCGGGAAGCAAGCGCTGTCCGTCAGGGCCTTCGCCGGCGACGGCGTCCGGGTCAGCATCGGCGAGGTCGAGGCCAACACCCGTTTCCTGACGCTCTGTGAGAACTATACAAACGGCCCCGGCGTTTCCTGACGGTAATAGCACGGGTCCCCGGGGCCGCTGCCGTTAGGCTAGGACGAGACAAACGACCGATATATGCCGGGTCTGGAATGCATTCCCGGCCCGGCATATATGAACAGCGAAGATCGCCGGATGCCGGCGGATCGGCGAGGAGTTCATATGGGCGCTGAGCACTTGCCCGCCTCGGAATTCGATATCGAAGAACTCGAGCAGTCCTTGGTGACCAGCGACCCCGCTGCCGCGCCACCGCTGGTGCAGTTGATGGCACCCGACGGGAGCGTCCGCGAGGATGCCAAGTACGGCCAGTATGCAGCCCACCTCGACGGCGACGCGCTCCGCGCCATGTACCGGGACATGGCCCTGGTCCGCCGCTTCGACCAAGAGGCCACCGCGCTGCAGCGGCAGGGTCAACTGCTCCTGTGGCCGCCCCTGCTCGGGCAGGAAGCGGCTCAAATCGGCTCGGGCAGCGCGCTGAAACCCCAGGACTACGTGTTCCCGACCTACCGCGAGCACGGAGTTGCGCTCACCCGCGGGTTGGAACTGTCCAAGGTGCTGCGGCTCTTCCGCGGCGTCAGCAACGGTGGCTGGGACCCGCGGGAAAGCAACTTCCACCTCTATACGCTGGTACTGGCCGCCCAATCGCTGCACGCGGTCGGCTACGCCATGGGTGTCCAACGCGACGGCGACGATGCGGTGACGGTCGCATACTTCGGCGACGGAGCCAGCTCGGAAGGCGATGTCCACGAGTCGATGGTGTTTGCCGCCTCCAACCAGTCACCGGTGGTCTTTTTCTGCCAGAACAACCACTGGGCCATCTCAGTCCCCACGGAAGTCCAGTCGCGGATACCGCTGTCCAATCGTGCCTCCGGCTACGGCTTCCCGGGCATCCGGGTGGACGGCAATGACGTGGTGGCCGTCCACGCAGTGACGCGCTGGGCGCTGGAGCGGGCGCGTTCGGGCAAGGGCCCGGTGCTGATCGAGGCCTTTACTTACCGGATGAGCGCCCACACCACCGCGGACGATCCGACCAAATACCGCGAGGCCGTCGAAGAAGAGAAGTGGCGCGAACGCGATCCGCTGCTGCGGTTGGAACGGTATCTGCGCAGCACCAACACCGCCGGACAGGACTTCTTCGACCAGGTCACCGTGGAGGCGGACAAGCTCGCGGCCAGCACGCGCGCCGATGTGCTGGCAATGGAGGCCCCGGACTTCGAGGACCACTTCGCCAACGTGTACGGAGATCCGCACCCCTTGGTCCAAGAGGAGCTGGAGTGGCACCGGCAGTACCAGGCCGGCTTCGCCGAGGACAACGCCGGACGGGCTGAAGGGGAGGCACGTTGATGGCCACCATGACCATTGCCAAGGCAATTACCAGCGGCCTCCGCGCCGTCCTGGCCGACGACCCGAAGACGCTCATCATGGGCGAGGACATCGGCAAGCTCGGCGGTGTCTACCGCGTCACCGAAGGGCTACAGGCCGAATTCGGTGCCGACCGGGTGGTCGACACCCCGCTGGCCGAGTCGGGCATCCTCGGCACCGCGATCGGGTTGTGCCTCCGCGGCTACCGGCCCATCTGCGAGATCCAGTTCGACGGGTTTGTCTTCCCGGCGTTCAACCAGATCACCACGCAGTTGGCCAAGATCCGCTCCCGCAGCTCCGGCATGCTGTCCGCCCCCGTCGTCATCCGCATTCCCTACGGCGGCGGCATCGGATCCATCGAGCACCATTCGGAATCCCCGGAAGCGCTCTTCGCGCATACCCCCGGACTGCGCATCATCACGCCTTCCAACGCGCACGACGCCTACTGGATGACCCAGCAGGCCGTGGCCAGCGAGGACCCGGTGATCATCTTCGAGCCCAAACGCCGCTACTGGCTCAAGGGCGAGGTGGACACCGAGTCGGCCGGCCGCGATGCCTTCAGCGCGCAGGTGGTCCGGGAAGGGACGGACGCCACCATTGTGGCCTACGGCCCGTTGGTCCCGGTCGCCCTGGCCGCCGCGATGGCGGCCGAAGAGGACGGCAACAGCGTCGAGGTGATCGACCTGCGCTCCATCTCGCCGATCGATTTCGACACCGTCACGGCATCTGTCGAGAAGACCGGCCGGCTGATCGTCACGCACGAGGCCCCGACCTTCGGCGGCATCGGCGGCGAAATCGCCGCACGGGTGGCCGAACGCGCGTTCCTGAGCCTGGAGGCCCCGGTGCTGCGCGTCGGCGGCTTCCACATGCCCTACCCACTGGCCAAGGTGGAGGAACAGTACCTGCCGGACATCGACCGCCTGCTCGAGGCCCTCGACCGTTCGCTCGCCTACTGATATCGGAGATTCCATGTCGAATACGCAGATTTTCAACCTCCCCGACGTCGGCGAGGGACTGGTCGAAGCCGAGATCGTGTCCTGGAAGGTCAAGGCCGGAGATACCGTGGCGGTCAACGACGTGATCGTCGAGATTGAGACCGCCAAGTCCCTGGTCGAGCTGCCCAGCCCGTACGCCGGCGTGGTGTCCGAACTGCTGGTGCCGGAGGGCCAGACCGTGGAGGTCGGCACGCCGATCATCGCCGTGGCTCACGAAGGCGCCGAGCCCGCTGCCGCATCGCCGCAGCCCACCGCCGGAGCGCAAGCCGCCGCGCCGGCGCCAGAGCAGCCGGTGCCGAATGCTACCCCCGAGGCCGGCCCGCTGGTCGGTTCCGGCCCGAAGGCCGATCCGGTCAGGCGCCGGCTGCGGCGCGGCAGCGCCACTTCAACTGCCGGAACAAGAACGACGGCGGGGGATGGCTCCGCGGTCCCGTCCGGCAAGGCGACCCCGCCTGCCGCCATGCATTTGCCCGAACCGCAGGGCCAAGCACAGCACGTGCCGCCCGTTCCCGCCGACGACGACGCAGCCGTTCCCGGTGCGGTCCCCAGCGGACACCGGGGCGAAGCAGTCCAGGCGGCCGTCTCCCGGCTGCTGACGCGCGTGCTGGCCAAGCCTCCGGTCCGCAAGGCCGCCAAGGATCTGGGCATAAATCTGGCCGACATCACTCCCACCGGCAAGGGCGGCGAGGTTACCAAGCAGGACCTGCTCAGCTACCAGGCCCAGCGCGAGGCGGAACAAGCGGCCGCCCCCACGTTCTGGACGCCGCGGAAGGGCCTCCTGGACAACCGGATCGAACGCATCCCGGTCAAGGGCGTGCGCAAGGCCACCGCCAAGGCGATGGTCGAGTCCGCCTTCAGCGCTCCGCACGTGAGCATCTTCGTGGACGTGGACGCCTCTCGGACCATGGAGTTTGTGCAGCGGTTAAAGAAGTCCCGCGACTTCGAAGGAGTCAAGGTATCTCCGCTGCTCATCCTGGCCAAAGCGGTCATTTGGGCAGCCGCCCGCAACCCCAGTGTCAATGCCAGCTGGGTGGAGACGGAGTCCGGCGACGAGATCCACGTCAAGCACTTCATGAACCTGGGCATTGCCGCCGCCACCCCGCGCGGCCTGCTGGTCCCGAACATCAAGGACGCGCAGAACCTCTCGCTCAAGGAACTCGCGGCTTCCCTCAACGAACTGGCCACCACGGCCCGCGCGGGCAAGACCAAGCCCGCGGACATGCAGCACGGCACCCTGTCCATCACCAATATCGGTGCCCTCGGCATCGATATCGGCACGCCGATCATCAACCCGGGCGAAGTCGCCATTGTCGCCTTCGGCACCATCCGGCAGAAGCCCTGGGTGGTGTCCGGCGAAGTCATCCCGCGCTGGATCACCACGCTGGGCGGATCGTTTGACCACCGCGTGGTGGACGGAGACCTCTCCGCCCGGTTCATGGCCGACGTCGCCGCCATCATGGAAGAACCGGCGCTGCTGCTCGACTGACGCTGGCGCCGCGGCGGCGAGCTGTTTCGTCGCGGCGCGTTGATGCCCGCCCGCACCGCGCTTGCTAGGATCGCCGTGTGGCGAGGAGGAGCACCATCACGTGACCAATCCAGCAGGCAATGCCAAGGCAAGCACCGCCGTCGAACCCGCGGTGACGCCCACCGCCGACCTGTACGACGAACGCGGTGACGAGCTGGCCTCGGTAGCGCTCCAGTTCGGCAACTTCGGCGGCCGGGACGCCTTCAGCGGACCGGTCCGGACCATCAGGTGCTTTCAGGACAACGGCCTGGTGAAGTCGGTGCTCAACTCCCCTGGCCACGGCGCGGTACTGGTGGTGGACGGCGGCGGGTCCCTGGAGACGGCGCTGATGGGGGACATGATCGCTGCCGCCGCCGTGGCCAATGGCTGGTCCGGCGTGATCATCAACGGAGCGGTCCGGGACCGGACTGCCCTCGCGCAATTGCCGCTCGGCGTCAAAGCCCTCGGCAGCAACCCGCGCAAGAGCGCCAAAGAGAGCAGCGGCGAAACGAACGTGCCCGTCGAGATCGGGGGAGTAGTGTTCCGGCCCGGTGCAATGGTCCACGCGGACCTGGACGGCATCCTCGTGGACGCCGGGCCGGGACGGTAGGGGTGCTAATGTCCGTGAAATGGAACTGCGCCTTGAGGTCGTCCAAGTTCCGGTCTCGGATGTAGACCGGGCAAAAGAGTTCTATACCGAGCAGATGGGCTTCGTCCTCGATCACGACGTGGAACACATCCCGGGCATGCGGGTTGTCCAGCTCACGCCGCCCGGATCCTCGGCGTCCATCGTCATCGGCACCGGAATGACCAGCATGCAACCCGGCAGCCTGGAAGGACTGCAGCTTGTTGTCCCGGACATGGAGTCAACGAGGTCCGATCTTTTGCGGCGCGGCGCAGACATCAGTGCACCGCAGGATCTCGGCGGATTCCTCTTCGCCTATTTCGGTGATCCGGACGGGAATCGCTGGGTCATCCAGGAAATCCGCCCAGATGGTGCAGTTTCCAGCGCTTCCTGAGGTATCGTCCCGACCTGTCATGGGAAGACGCGGGGAGCGGACGGCCTGTGAAAGACTGGGCGCATGAGTAACAACAGGCCCTCGGGTCGACGCAATGACTCAGGCGTGCCCAGGATCGACTGGAAGGGCACCCTGTGGGCTATGGCTGCCGTCTTCCTGCTCAGCTATGTGATGATCTGGCTAGTGCCCGGCCTGCATCCGGTCCTGCGCATCATCATCGTGATCGGGCTGTATTTCGCGGGCCGCTACGCGTACTACCGCTACATCAAGAACCGGCGCCGGCCATAGCTTTCCCAAGGACCGGGGCAAGTCTCCGAACGCCCTCCCGGATGGCCTCCTCAGGCACTGCGCTAAAGGCCAGCCGCAGCTGATTCGACGGCTTGTCCGAGGGGCTGAACGCCGCGCCGGGGATGAAGACCACTCCGGCATCGATCGCGTCGTAGAGCAGCGGGTAGGTGTCCACGCCCTCCGGCAGGGTCACCCAGACAAAGAAGCCGCCCTCCGGCTCGGTCCAGCTGGCCCCGTCCGGCATGTACTCCTTCAGGGCGGCCAGCATGGCGGCGCACCGCTCGGCGTACAGCTGCCGGTAGGTATTGATCTGGCCCAGCCAGTCATGTTCGGCCAGGTAGGTGGTGATCAGCATCTGGTTCAGCGTGGGCGGACACAGGGTGACCGCCTCGTTGGCCAGATAGAAACTCCGCTGCAGATGATCGGGCAGCAGCGCCCAGCCGATCCGCAGTCCCGGCGCCAGGATCTTGGAGAACGAGCCCAAATAAATCACGTCGTCGGGGTTGTCCGCACGCAGCGGCCGGAGCGGCTGGCCGTCGAAGCGGAGCAGGCCGTAGGGGTTGTCTTCGAGGACCAGGATGCCTGCCTTGCGGCAGATGTCCACGACGTGCTGCCGGCGCTCGGCAGCCAGCGTGATGCCGGAGGGATTGTTGAAACTGGGAATGGTGTACAGGAACTTGATGCCGCGGCCTTCACCCTGCAGTTCTTCGATGCGGCGCTGGAGTTCGGACGGGATCAGGCCGTGCTCGTCCATGGCCACCGGTTCCACCTGGACCTCATAGGCCTCGAAGGTGTTGAGCGCACCCACGTACGTCGGATCCTCGCAGAGCACCACGTCCCCGGGATTACAGAAGACCTTGGCGGCCACATCCTGGGCTGACTGGGATCCGGCCGTGATCACCACATTCGCCGGGTCTGCGCCCGTGATGCCTTCGTGCTCCATCACGTCGCAGATGGCGCGTCGCAGCTCTTCGGTGCCCTGTCCGCCGCCGTACTGGAGGGCGGCCATCCCATGCTCGGCGATCAGTCGCTGGGCCATGTCGGCGATCTTCTCCAGCGGCAGGGACTGCAGGTAAGGGTTGCCGCCTGCCAACGAGACCAGGCCGGGCCGCATCGAGACGTCGAAGACGTCGCGGACGGCCGATTGCTTGATGTTGGCCGACCGCTGCGAGAAGAGATGTTGGTGCCGGTGCGCCGCCGTCGCGCGTTCCAGTGCTACTTCCGTTTCGGCTGGCAGGGCCACGTCTGCATCCTGTGAAGTCACTCACACAGGATAACGCGACAAGTTGAAGAACAGGAAACAGAAGTTTTCTATTAGTGCTGCTTCGGCTCAGAGCCAGCCGGCGTCCCGAGCCCTCAGCGCGGCCTGGAAACGGCTGTCCGCGCCAAGCTGTTCCAGCATCCAGGCGATGTGCCGCCTGCAAGTGCGGACGCTGATGTCCAGTCTCCGGGCAATTACCTCATCCGAGTACCCGGCTGCCATGGCGTTGAGGATGGAATGCTGGATGCCGTTGAGGGCGGACGCGTCGCCGTCCTGCCCGTCGAGCACATAGGGGTCCGCCAACTCCCACGCGACGTGGAACAGGTTGATGAAGACCTGAATGAGGTTGAAGTCGCGAACTACCAGGGCGCCACGGTCTTCCGGGTGCAGTTGGCGGCCGATCAAAGCGAGGTTCCGGTCGAAGATCATGATCTTCAGCGGCACGTAGGGCAATGTGCGGTATTCGCCGCCGGCCGGGGAGATTGCGGCGACCGCTTTGCGCGTGGGTACATGGTCCAAGGTGCTGGCGTGGCTGATATTTTTGCGGACCACCCCGCGGTTGAGTAGTTCGAGGTCCTTCTGGATGCCCTCTTCATGGACATCGGCCGAGGAGCCGGAGCCGGGCTGGCTGATGAGTACCTGCTCGGCGACGTCGCGGCCATAGTCCACCAGCAGTTTGCGGATCACGCCGGGGTCTTCGAGCACTTCTACGGAGGAATCGAGCGAGACGCGCTTCCGGGCCGCCAAATACGTGGGCACCAGGGCGGCCATATCGGCACGGTGTCCGCTGATCTTGGTGCGCAGGTCGATCAGTAGCCGCTCGTCGGAGTCCACCAACTGCGACAGCGCAACGTCGGGGGAAATGGCAACATAGGACTCCACGTCCGGTGCCGGCTGCTGCAGCAACTGCCGGCTGACCAGTTCCCCGATGGCAATATTGAGGTCGCGGATGGTGTAGCCAAGGGCCGTGGACACCGTTTCCTTGGTCCAGCCGGGGTGGGCCACGGCGAATTCATAGACCTCGAATGCCGTCCCGCTCAGCATGGGGCGCTCCTCCGGTTGATCCATTTATGTATCACGCAGGGCTTGCTATTACAGCCGCTGTTTGGCGGCCCTTTGGCCAGTCTAGGGCACTTCTTGGGTCGATCCTGCGCTGACCGAAGGCTGCTACTTGCTGCCATGGCCACATTATGCCACCCGCTCCCGGTGTTTGTCCGGCCAACCGCCTAACCGCCTGATTTCCGCGGTTTTACGGGGAGAAGTACGCCCTCCACGCCGTGTCCGGAACCTGTCAGTGCAAGCCTCGAGGCACGATCAGGGCATGTCCGGATGTTGCAAGTGGATTGGCTGGACAGGCGGAGCGCTAGCACGGAACTCTTGGAGTTGTCGGGCCGAACAGTTCGGCTGGATTAGCCACCGTACGAACCGAAGCCATGTGAAGGGAATGACATGTTCAAGAAGATCGCAAGCATCGCGGCAGGGCTGCTGGTTGCATTGGGGGCGGTCTCCGCGGCCACCCCGGCAGTAGCCGCCGATCTAGGTCCGGTTCCTCAGTCAGTAAAGTCAGTCAACGTCTCTACTTCCGCCCTTATCTGGGACTGGTAAAAAGCCGCCCCATCTCATCGGCACTGAGCTGAATTCGCAACCAGGATGACGACGACTATCCCTCCCCAAACCACCAGGACATCGAACCAGGAGAAGCGCATGAGCCAGCTGACAGCCATCCGCCCGACAAGTTCGGTGAACGTCAAACCGTACTGGTGGGTTCTGTCTATTTACACGGGTAGGCAGGACGTAGTCGACGCCGTCATAGGAGAACTGGTTACGCCGCTGGTCGCCCACGCTCGCCGCGAAGGCGTGGGCCGCTGGTACTTCAGCCACAGCGCCGACCAGATGGGGCCTCATTTGAAGGTCCGGTTCCTGGGTCGCCGTCCAATCCTCGATAGCCTCCAAAGGTTTGAGCTGGCGGCCCGGGACCGGGTCCTCGACATCCTCCCCGACGTGACCACCCAGGAGAACTTCGTCCTGCCTTCCGGCAGCGAGGACTTCATCCAGACTTCCCCGGGCGACGCAGTTGTCCCCGTGCCGGAAGCCGACCTGGATCGCTTCGGCGGACCGGACGGATTGGAACTGGCGGAGGAGGTGTTCGAACTTTCCTCCGAGCTGGCCATGTGGGCCACGCAGCGCTTCAGTAAGTCGCAAGGCCGTTCGGCGCTGGCCTCCTTGCTCCTCTGCGATGCCGCCTGGGCCATGGTGTACGGGCCGAAAGCGCAGCAGTGGCCTGACCGCAGCCGGCTTTCCTGGGAGTATTGCTGGGACAACCACCTGAGGGTATCCACGGCCGAGTTGGGCCGCTCGGCGCCGAAGGCTCGGCATAGTCTCACCGCCGGGTTAGTCGCCCGCACAGCACCAATGCACCGGTTGATGGCAGCCACCGCGGACGAGAGCAGCGTACAGAACTGGCGTCGCCGATGGATCAGGACCCTTGACTCGTATCTCTACCGGGCTGATCGGGCCCGCGTGAGCCGCAGCGCCCAGCAACTGACGTTCTGCCAGGCCCACCTGTTGATGAACCGGCTGGGTTTTACTACCTGGGAGGAAGCCGCACTGGGCGTCTATGCCAGAGCATGGTCGCCTGAGGTCGAATCCTCACTGTTGGAAAAGAGGACAAAATGAGCCCGTTCGGTTTCTCGTCGATCGGACCCGAATCCAGGGTGCCGGAAGTCCCGAACGAAAGAACATCAGCTGATTTGGACCAGGTCGGCGTCCTGGGTGCGCACGGTCAGGATGACGATCTCTGGAACCTCACCGGCAGCAATTACTTGCGTGACGCCGCGTGGGCAGACCAGGCCTGGCAATAAGAGAAAAACCCGCCGGCATACGCCGGCCACCAAGCCATCCTCCCCCCCCAATAGGATCAGGCCGGAGCCTCCCCCAACGCTCCGGCCTGATCCTTCTTTTGCGGGACCCTACTTTTGTGGGGCTCCAGGACTGGGCTCGTTCCAGGAGAGCCGCCGGTCCTGCCCCAGGATGGTTATGGTCAACGGCTTTCGGTGGTCGACGTCCGGCGGGACGTCGAAAACGTGCGTCATGGGCGCGAGATCGTCCGTGCAGACCTCTGAGCGTGGATCGTCATAGGTATCGACGGCGTCGATGGCGACGTGGTTCGGCGACATGATTGTACTGCCAGTACTGACCACCGGGCACGACGACGACCCGTAAGTGACGACGGCGAATTCGGTGCCGCCCTCGAGGAGAACCACCTGGATGGTGAGTCCGGGATCTGCTAGGGCGCCGGGCTCCTGCAGTTCTGAGGCCGACCCCGGCGGCGTTCCGCGGTACATATGACTGCCCGGCTCAGCAACCGGCCCGGACGGCCCGCTGCATCCGCCGAGAAGCAGGGCAACAGCAGCGATGGCTGAAGCCCGGGACGCAGAAGGAGCGCAGCGCATGTCAGCCGCCGGTATCGGTTCCGGCCTCGGGTGAGGCCAACAGTTTGTCCAGCAGCGCATCCAGCTGTGCCGCTTCCTCCGGATCCAGCGCTTCCGCCATCAGCTCGTTGACGCGCAGCGCACGCGGCATCAGGTCCCGGAGCAGCTCCTCCCCGGCATCTTCCAGCGTCACGCTCTTGCGCCGCCGGTCGGATTCATCGCGGCAGGTGCTGATGAAGCCTGACTGCTCCAAGCGCTTCAGGAGCTCGGCCAGGGTGGACTTGTCCAGCTGTGCAAGCTGGCCCAATTCGCGTTGCCCGATGCCCGGCTCCGACCGCAGCGCCAGCAGCACTCCGTAGGCCACCGAAGATACATCGGTGGACACTTCCTGCTGCCACAAGGCGCCATGGAACTGCAAAGCGCGCCGGAGCTTGAAGCTGCGGTAGCGTTCGCGGTCTAGGGAATCCTCCGCGGGCGCCACAGTGGCAGGGGACATGTTCACGTCTACATCAATTGCTTAATGTGTGACGAAGGTCAAATTGTGATCTCCACTGGAGGCCACGTAGGCTAACCCTCCGTATACGGACGAAGTTTCCGAACGTTCGGTCGGTGCGGGGCGCAGCGAAGCCACACACCGCCGTCGGGGTTGGAAGCAGGCGCTCCTGGCACCAGATTCAGAAGAGAAGTGGGCAGTATGGACATCAAGGCACGCATCGAAGCGTCACCGATGACGAAGGCGCAGGTCGGCATCGTTGCCATCTGTCTGGCCCTGAACTTCATCGACGGCTACGACGTCCTGGTCATGGCCTTCAGTGCGACGGCGATTACCGAAGCCTGGGGGCTGAGCGGGTCGGACCTGGGCATCCTGCTCAGCTCCGCGCTGGCCGGCATGACAATCGGCGCGATCTTCGTGGCGCAGATCGCGGACAAGATCGGTCGCCGGAAGACCATCATCCTGTCCACCTCCGTGATCACGCTCGGGATGTTCGCCTCCGCGCTGGCGCCGTCCTACGAGGTCCTGTTGGTGCTGCGCATCATCACCGGCATCGCTGTGGGAACCATGCAAACCAGCCTGAACGTGATGGTGGCCGAATACGCCAATGCCCGGCGCCGGGCCACCGCGGTGAGCATCTACGCCGCCGGCCAGCCGATCGGCGGCGTGCTAGGCGGCATCATCGTGGCCGCGCTCCTGACGCACTTCGAATGGCACTCCGGGTTCATTTTCGGCGGCGTGATCACGCTGGCCATGCTCCCCATTGTGATCAAGTGGCTGCCCGAGTCCATCGACTACCTCAATGCCAAGCGGCCGGCGAACGCCCTGGAGGAGATCAACAAGGTCCTGGTCCGGCTGGAGCAGCCCAAGCTCGAGGCGCTTCCTGCCGCTCCGGTCAGCACCGGGCGGCCGAAGAACAACCTGGTGGCGGTCTTCGCCAACGGCCAGGCCAAGAAGACGGTGTTGCTGGCCTTCGCCTTCATGATGATCATGGGCAGCTTCTACTTCGCCAACTCCTGGACCCCGCGACTGCTGACCGAATCCGGATTTTCGGCGAACCAGGGCATCACGGCCGGCGTGCTGTTCAGCGTCGGCGCCATCATCGGGGCGCTGGTCTTCGCCTGGGCCGGCGCCCGCTTCGAGCTCAAGCGCACGCTGACCGTTTTCTTCATCATGGCGGCCGCGTCCTTTGCCGTCTTCGCTCTGCTGGCCGACGCCCTCAACCCGGCGCTCATGGGGGCGGTGTTGCTCGGCATGCTCACTAATGCGTCCATTGCCGGCATGTTCACCATCGGCCCGGTCTACTATGACGCCTCGATGCGCGCCACTGCGGTGGGGCTGATCGGCGGCATCGGCCGCTGCGGCGGGATCATCTCGCCGATCTTGGCCGGAGCGCTGGTGGATGCCGGCTGGATCCCGGGCAACATCTACTTTGTGTTCGTGCTGCCGCTGGTGCTGGGTGCGGTTGCACTGATGGTGCTGCGCAAGCCGGCGTCGCCGGTGGCCCCGGCCGCCGCCCAGCCGGAAGCCGCACAGCCGGGAGTCCTGGCCGAAAGCCGCTAAGACCCGAAGTGACGTTGCGGGCGCTCCTCCCACCGGAGGGGCGCCCGCTGCGCGTCCGGACAGGCCTGTCCGGCACAGGGTCCGGAGACCGCTGACACCAGGGCCGAAGGCTGCCTAATGTCCGAAGACGTCGGCGTCGGCGATGTCCTTGGTGCCGCGGTCCAAGGCCGAAAGCTGGTTTAGTTCTTCGGCCTCCATCATGAAGTCGAAAATGGCGAAGTTCTCCGCCAGCCGATCCGGGTGCGAAGACTTGGGGATCGGCACGTGCCCCGACTGGGTGTGCCAACGAAGCACCACCTGGGCCGGAGTCTTGCTGTACTTCTCGGACAAGGACTGGACTGCAGGTTCGCGGAGCAGGTCCCCGCCGCGTCCCAGCGGGCTCCACGACTCCGTCACGATACCGTGTTCGCGGTGGATCTCCACCAGATCGCTGCGGGTGTGCCGCGGATCCAATTGGATCTGGTTGACCTCGGGTACCAGCCCGGCGTCGAACAGCTGCTGCAGGTGCGAGGGCTTGAAGTTGGACGTGCCGATGGCCCGCACGCTCCCGTCCGCCAGCAGTCGGGCCAGTCCCTGGAACGCCTCCACGTAGCGGTCCTGCGCGGGATTCGGCCAGTGGATCAGCAGCAAATCCACGTAGTCAACGCCCAGCCGCCGGGCGCTGGCCTCGAAAGCCGCCCGCGCGCCGTCGACGCTGTGCCACTCCTTGTTGAACTTGGTGGTGATGAAGACGTCGGACCTGTCCAGTCCGCTGCGCCGCAACCCTTCGCCCACGCCCTCTTCGTTCTGGTAGTTTTCCGCCGTGTCGATCAGCCGGTAGCCCAGTCCGAGGGCCGTTTCGACAGTCTGGGCAACTTCGGCATTGTCCAGCGGCCAGGTCCCCAGCCCGATCAACGGCATTTTGGCCCCATTGCGCAGGGTCACGAGCGGAGCAAGCAGGTCGGCCACGATGAGAGTCTCCTCTGGTTGTCCTTCCGGCCCGACCTCCGGGCCAGTGGCACCCAGCCTAAGGGCGATAGCGTCGGCTGTGCACCCCGGCAGCGGCTGCCCCTGCCGGAACGTGGGAAGAGAGTTGTGCTGTGCTACCGGCGGGCGGGTGCAGATGAATCGCCGGATGCTTCCGGCGATGCCTCGGGCGTGCCCGGGTCCGGAGCCGCGGTGCGGGTCTCCAGCCAAGCCAGCACATCCGAGAGCCGGATCCGCCGGTGCGTCCCGCGGTACTGAACCGGAATGGTGCCGGCATCGGTCAAGCGCCGCATGTAGGTCAGCGAGACGCCGGCGACTTCGGCGGCCTGCGACGTGTTCAGCAGTTCAACCGAGGAGCTGACCATCACCGCGTCGCCGTGGGCAAACCTCCGGAGCATGTCGACGACGGCGTCCGCCGCCTGGGCGGGCAGCTTCACCGCCGTGCCATTGACGAACACGGTGACATCGGCGCTTTCGTCGAGCGCGCGCTGCAGCCGCTGCGCCTGGGCAGCGGGAAGGGCGTCGGCGGTGCGGGGCGTCAGCTGGGCCATGAACCTAGCGTAGGACACTTCCCCCGCCCGACGGCGGAAGGGGTGCCCCGCCGTCGTTGTCAGGCTTCGACGCATCCTCCGGCGGCCGTTGACATTCCTTCCGGCGATGATGTTAGGTGCTCCTAGAATCCCCTTCCGGCATGGCACCGCCTCCCCACGCCACCCGCTCACCCACAGGAGGACATCGTGCGGCAGACGTGTTCGCTGAGCCGGACCTGATGGAGCAGATTGCCAGGCTCCCGTTCGGGCTTGCCGCACTCACCTTGTTTGGCATCGTCATGCTGCGCGCCAACGCCACTTATTGGGCCGGCAGGGCAGTGGCCGCCGGCGGCAGGCACACCCGCCTGGCGCGCCAGTTGGATTCACCGCCGATGCGCCGCGCGGAGGCGATCATCGCGCGCTGGGGAGCCCCGGCCGTCGCGCTGTGTTTCCTCACCGTGGGCATCCAGACGGCGGTCAATGCCACTGCGGGGTTGGGCCGGATGCCGCTGCGCCGATATCTGCCGGCAGTGGTGATCGGCTCGGTGCTGTGGGCGGTGCTTTATGCCACCGTCGGGCTGGCGGCACTGGAAGCCTGGCTCGCCGCGACCGCCGGCTCCCCGGTGGGGATCGCCGTCGTGGTGCTTCTGGCAGTTGCAGTGGTGGTTGGAATCGTGCTGGCCAAGCGTCGTCGGCAGCGGGACCAGGCCTCCGCCTGATGCGCCGGAGCCGTTGGCACGGACCACGTGGCAGACGCCTCAGTCGGTATTCCTCCCGCCGTTGGTGGCTCCGGCAGCGGAAACATTAGGCTAGGGGTATGCCCGCTTTCAGAAACCGTCGTGCCGCTGCCCTCCCCGCCAAACTTTCCCGCTCCTGGCTGCTGGCCTCGGCGGCGGACAAAGCGAATTTCGGGCCGGCGCTCGCCTCTGAAGCAGACTCGGTCATTTTCGACATGGAAGACGCCGTACCCGCCGCGGGCAAAGCCGCGGCACGGGAACGCGTGGTGGAGGCGCTGTCCACCGGCATGACTGCCTGGGTCCGCGTGAACGGCATTGAAACGGACTACTGGGCCGACGACCTGGCCGCCCTGTCCAAGGCACCGGGCCTGCGCGGCGTCATGCTGGCGATGACGGAGAAGCCCGAGCAGGTCACCCACACCGCCATGCGCCTGCAGGCCGGCACCCCGGTCCTGGCGCTGATCGAATCTGCCATCGGCATCGAGAACGCCACCGATATCGCCCGCGCGCCGGGCACCTTCCGGCTGGCCTTTGGCGTGGGCGACTTCCGCCGCGACACCGGCGCCAGTGATTCACCGATGGCACTGGCCTACGCCCGCTCCCGGCTGGTGGTTGCCTCCCGCGTGGGGCAACTGCCCGGCCCGATCGACGGTCCGACCGTCGGCGCGCTCGGCGAGGAACTGCTCGAAGCCTGCAAGGTGACGGCGTCCATGGGCATGACCGGCAAGCTCTGCTTGCTCGCGGATGCTGCCGACACCATCAACAAGGGGCTTTCGCCCAGCGACTCGGAGATCAAGTGGGCGCACGAGCTGCTGGACGCGCACGCGGCCGGTGCCGTGGTGGGCGATGGCTCCTACCTGCCGCGCCTCGCCCGCGCCGAGAAGATCTCCTCGCTGGCGGATTCCTACGGCCTCTGGAACGCGTAGGGCGCTGGGCCCGGGTCAGTCCCGGGCGAACAGCTCGCGCAGGCTGAGCGCCGGACGCCCGGTCAGCAGGTCCACGTCATGGGTTACCCGGTCCAGCTCCCCGGCGGCGATCGCCGTGTAGGTGCTGACCCAGGCGTCTACCTGCCAGTCCGGGGCGCCGTAGTGCGCCCGGCTGGCGTACGCCTCCTCCACCGTTTCGTTGAGGAACGACGTCGGACGGCCGGTTGCCTCAGCAATGGCCGCTGCGGCTTCGGCCAGGGTCACCGATTCCGGACCGGTCAGCTCGTAGGTGAACGCCGCGTGGGGCATGGGTTCGGCCAAGATGGCGGCGGCGGCCCGGGCCACATCTTCGCGGGCCACAAACCCCGCCTTGCCCTCGCCAGCCGGCCCGCGGATCACTCCGGCCTCGTCGGCGAAGAGCGGCAGGATGTCCGCGTAGAAGTTGTTGCGCAGCAGCGTGTGCTTCAGGCCGGACCCGCGCAGTTTCTCCTCGGTGGCAAAGTGGTCGCGTGCCAAGGTGAAGGTGGCGTCCTCGGCCGCGCCGATGAACGAGGTGTAGACAATGTGTTCCACGCCGGCGTCGATAGCGGCGTCGATGAAGGTGAAGTGCTGCTGAAGCCGGTCCTCGGCTTCGGCCGCGGAGACCATGAACAGGGTCCCGACGCCCTGCAGCGCCGCCGCCACCGCGGCCTTGTCGCCGTAGCTGGCGCGCGCCGTCGTCGTTCCCGGCAGTTGCGGCGCTCGAGAGGGATCGCGAAGGATCAGCCGCAGCGGCAGGTTCTGCTCCGCCAGCATGCCGGCCACCATCCCGCCCAGTTGGCCAGTGGATCCGGTGATGGCAATCGGGGTTTCCGCGGGGGAGTCGGGTGCGCTCATGGCTACAGCATATTAGCCCGCGGCAACACCCGCGGGGCCTGCTACCGTGGGGACGTGCCAGCAGTTCAGAGTCCCACCGGTCCGCTGGGCGCCGCCGGTCGGTTCGCTCCCAGTCCCTCCGGTGAACTGCACATTGGCAACCTGCGCACCGCCGTGCTGGCATGGCTCTTCGCGCGCAGCAGCGGCCGCCGCTTCCTCATCCGGGTGGAGGACCTGGACCGGGCGCGCGCCGGTTTCGAGGCCCAGCAGCTCGATGCTCTGGCCGCCATCGGACTCGACTGGGACGGCGAGGTGGTGCGGCAGACTGAGCGCGGGCCAATCTACCAGCGGGCCCTCGAGCAGTTGGCCGAGGCCGGCCTGGTCTACGAATGCTTCTGTACCCGGCGGGAAATTGCCGAAGCGCCCAGTGCACCGCACGCCCCGGAAGGCGCCTACCCCGGAACCTGCCGCACCCTGACCGACACCGAACGCGAGGAGCGCCGCCAGAACCGTGCCGCCGCGCTGCGGCTGCGTGCGGACACCGCCAGCTATACGGTTGCCGATCGGCTGCACGGCGACTACACCGGGGTCGTGGACGACTTCGTGCTGCGGCGCAACGACGGCGTGCCCGCCTACAACCTCGCGGTGGTGGTGGACGACGCGGCCCAGGGCGTGGACCAAGTGGTGCGCGGCGACGATCTGCTGTCCTCCGCCCCGCGGCAGGCGTATCTCGCGCAGCTGCTGGGGTTGCCGCCGGTGGAATACGCCCACGTGCCGCTGGTCCTCAATGAACGACGGCGGCGCCTGGCCAAGCGCGATGGTGCGGTGACGCTGGATGCCCTGGCAATGGCCGGGTTCAACGCCGCTGCCGTGCGCCGCATGCTGCTTGAGTCGCTGCGCCTGCCGGACGCGCCGCTGGACCAGTTGGCTGCCAAATTCCGGCCGGACGCCCTGCCGCTGGAGCCGTGGATCTTCGACCCGCCGCAGGTGGCACTCTCCCGCGGCTGACCTTCCGCCCCATCTGTAGCGATGAGACCCCCTGGGCCTGCCCGCGGAGACATGTCACTGGAATGACCTCCACCTTCACTTGGAGTTTGCCTTGGCTTTCCCGGTCCGCGCTAGCGTGAGCGCGTGGGCGGACTCTTCGTAGCGTTGGGCGACAGCTTTACCGAGGGCGTCGGGGACTACAATCCGAATTTCCCGAACGGTGTCCGCGGTTGGGCGGACCGGGTGGCCAAGCAACTGGGCAAACAGGACCCGGACTTCCGCTACGCCAACCTTGCGGTGCGCAGCAAGCGGCTGCACCAAATCATTGCCGATCAGCTGGAACCGGCCATCGCCATGGAGCCCACACTCGTCTCCTTCTACGCCGGCGGCAACGACATCCTGGAGTTCAAGCGCAGCATGCCGGAGCTCATGGCCGAGTACGAATCGGCGATCAGGCAACTGTCTGAAACCGGCGCGAGATTGATCCTTTTCACCGGATTCGAAGTGATGCTGCCGCCGGTGCTGGAACCGATGCGGCGTCGAAACTGGGCGTTCAACGAGGTAGTCCGGGAACTATCCCGCCGCTACGATGCCGTGCTGGTGGACCACTGGGCATTCGATCGATACCAGGACCGCCGGATGTGGGACACAGACCGGCTGCACATGTCCTCGCTCGGGCACAGATACATGGCAGCCCGAGTTCTCGAGGCCCTCGGCGTCGACCACACGCTCCGGCTCAAGCAGCCGGAGCCCCTAGTGCCAGCCGGCTGGCGGCAGGCGGTCCGTCGCGAACGCGATTGGCTGCAGGAGTGGGTGATTCCGATGTTCGGGCGAAAGTTTAAAGGCGTCACCCTGGGAGACAACCTGCCGCCGCGCTGGCCGGAACCGGTACGCGTATCGCGCGGTTTGAAAAAGCTTGCCAGACAGCGTTCTGCCGCCTCGGCTGGCTGATGAGCGCACCGGTTGCCGCTGCAGACCTGCCGTTTGCCGACCACGCACCTATAAACGGTGTTAGAACGTGCCTGCTTGTTCGGCAGCGGCTGTACGCTGTTGCCACAACTACAGGTTTGCGGTCATGCCGCGTCGTCGGTGAGGAGGCCGCCGCCATGACAGTCCAGGAACCGCGCGAGCCGGTGCCGGCGCTCGCTGTTCCGGCGGCGTTCCAAGAACCCGTCGCCAAGGTCCGCCCCGGCTGGGTGACCGCCGTCGTACTCACCAATCTCGGCATCAACGCAGCGTTCTTCGGCCCGCTGCAGGTCTTGCTGGCTCAGCAATCGCAGACGTTCGATGCGGTGAACAAGGAGGCCGTCCTCGCGCTGGCCACCGGATTCGGCGCTGCGGTGTCACTGGTCGCGAATCCGATTTTCGGCGCGCTGAGCGACCGCACCACGTCTCGGTTCGGACGACGGGTGCCGTGGGCGCTCGCCGGCGGCATCCTGGGCTTCGCGGCGCTGCTGCTGCTGTCCGGCGCGCCCAACATTGCCGTGATGGTGATCGGCTGGTGCCTGGTGCAGGCCGGTTGCAACGGCGCTTACGCGGCCGTCTCCGCCAGTATTCCGGACCGCGTGCCCCGGCGGCAGCGCGGCCAGATCGGCGGGCTGGCAGCCATCGGCCAGACGCTGGGCATTGTGATGGGTGCCGTGTTGGCAAACGTTGCAGGCGGTTTTGCCGCCGGTTACATCTACTGTGCGCTGTTCCTGCTGGCCAGCATCATTCCGTTCGTGATTGCCGGCCGTGACACGCCGCTGGATAAGAAAGAGCGCCCGGCCTTCGCTTGGCCCACTTTCCTGAAGGGCTTTTGGATCTCCCCGGCCAAAAACCCCGATTTCGGCTGGGCATGGCTGACCCGGTTCCTAGTCAACTTGGGAAACAACATCTTCACCCTCTACCTGTTTTTCTTCCTGCAGGACGCCGTGGGACATCCGAACCCCGCCGCCGGCGTGCTCCTGCTGACCGGTATCTACGCCGCCATGGTGGTGCTGATGGCCTTGCTCGGCGGGCCACTGAGCGACCGAGTGGGGCGGCGCAAGCCATTCGTGATCGCGTCCTCGGTGACCATCGCGACCGCCTCCATCATCGTGGCTGTTACTCCTGCATGGCCGGCAGTAATCGCGGCGGCTATGGTCCTCGGTGCCGGCTTCGGCATGTTCCTGGCCGTGGACTTCGCCCTGCTGACGGAGGTCCTGCCCAGCGCCGCCGACCGCGGCAAGGACATGGGCGTCATCAACATCGCGGCCTCGTCGCCTCAGGTCATTGCCCCGCTGATCGCTGCGCCCACGGTGCTCTACCTCGGCGGCTACACATCACTATTCGCCCTGTCAGCCGTCATTGGACTGCTAGGGGCGGTCTTCGTGGTCAAGATCAAGGGCGTGCGGTAGCCCTGTCGCGGGATGTCCGAAGATTCAGGCGGCGACCGTTTCAGCGACGGCCGGTCCGTTTGGTGCAAGTGAGCGCCGACGACGGTCCTGCCCTATATCGCGCACGCTGTCCGGCAGGTGGCCGCGGAAATGCCCATGCTGGACGCGGCGAAGAAGGTGCAGGGCCTGTCGTGCAGTTGCGCGCTCCGAAGGCTCTACGGCCGTCATGGCCGCGATGAGGGCGACCCATCGCCTGCCCAGGACGGCGGGGATGGTGGGGCGGCGAAGGGTGCGTGCCAGCAAGGATTCGATCGCGCCGCCGGGAAACGGCCTGGTGCCGGTCAGGCTCTCCATGAGTACAAGTCCGAGCGCATAAATGTCTCCTGCGGACCCTGCCACGCCGCCGTCTGCTTGCTCCGGGCTCATGTAGTGCGCCGTCCCATAGCCGGATGACGTGCAGGGGATGGCGGAGCTGCTCGCTATGCCAAAATCGGTCAGCTTGGCCTCCGTCGAAAACCGGCCGGCCGGAAGCTGGGGGATCAGGATATTCGATGGTTTGATGTCGTGGTGCATGATTCCCCGACTGTGAATATATGCCAGGGACTTCAGTAGGCTCTCGGCCCACGACATGACAAGTGTGGGTTCGGCGGCACCGGCGGACAGAATTTTCTTGAGGCTAGAGCCCTCCACGAGCTCCAAGACCGCAAACTCAGGCCGGCCCTCCGCGTCGGCGGGGTGTGAATAATCCCGCAGGGCCACGATGCCCCGATGCCGGATCTTGCGTTGGATCAGGATTTCACGCCGCTGTCCGCCGTTCTCTGCCGGCTTGCGGAAGACTTTCAGAGCAGCAGGCCTTCCCCCGCGGCTGTCCGTCGCCCGGTAAACCACTGCTTCGGTGCCGCTCCCCAAGACTCCCTTCAGCTGGAATCGGCCGTTTAAGACTGAACCGGATGCCGGCAGGAATGTCCTTGTTGATTCCGTCGCCACGCCATACTCCTCTGCGTTTTGAATAATGAAATACCCGGATCCCCTCGGCTGCAGTGCGGCCGAAGCGAGACGGCCACTACGGACCGCTGGTATCTACCTGCCCGGCCGCAGTATATGCAGATGCATTTATATTAGCTCATTTAGTTGACGTGTCAACTTTTCCTGAGGGGTCACTCGGATGGGCCCCGACAGATGCGCTGCCATCGGTCCCGTTTCGAGGCTTCCTGGCCCCAGCGTCCAGTCCGATGGCCGTGGGCGTTCTTCCCGCTGGGGAACGCGAAAGGGGCGGCGGCTTGGAGTACACCAAGCCGTCACCCCTTTCTATACCGTCGAGCTCCCGGGAGGGCCCCACCAGTTCAGCCGCGTCCGTCTGACGGGACTACATGCTGCTGACCAGCGCGTGTTCGTGCAGTGACACTCCTCGTTCGCGGGCGTTGCCCAGTCTCTGTTCAGTGGTGTTGGAGTACACGTGCACGTGGCTACGTTCGCACCATACTGACAGGTGTTCACCGATGGCGGGTACCGAGTCGCTGTCCATCAGGAGTGCGAATGATTCCCGCGAGGGAAGCTGGAGGTGCACGATTCGTTCCCTGCCGGTGGGTTCGATCAAAACGACCGTTCCCCCGGTTCTCCATACTTCCGGTGATCTGGGGTCGCCCTCGCCGGCGTGGAACCGTTCCGGCCGGACACCCAGGGTGACGGGCTCGTCTCCGCCGCCGACGTGTGCGCCGAAAGGGGAGGCGCGGGTTGCGGGGTCGACGGCGAAGAGATTCATCGGGGGTGTGCCGACGAACCCTGCGACGAAGAGGGTCTGAGGTTGCCGGTAAAGCTCCTCCGGAGTGCCCAACTGTTCGATGCGTCCCTTGTTGATCACGGCGATGCGGGAGGCCATGGCCATGGCATCTGCCTGATCATGCGTGACGTTGATGCCGGTAGCTCCGACGCTCTGGAGCAGGCCGGCGATTTCGACTCGCAGCGACGCGTGCAGCTGCGCGTCCAGCCCGGAGAGCGGTTCGTCGAGCAGCACGATGCTGCTGCGTCGGGCCAATGCCCGGGCCAGCGCGATGCGTTGGCGCTGGCCCCCGGACATCTGGCGGGGTTTGCGGTCGAGAAGGTGTTCGACCTGCATCCGGGTGGCTATATCCGTCGCCCGCGCATCGGCTTTGGCGCGGCTGAGTTTCTTTCCGTGCCGCAAGCCCAGGGTGATGTTTTCCCGGCTGCTCAGGTGCGGGTAGAGGGCGTAGCTTTGGAAGACGATTGCTACGTCCCGCGCCTCGGGAGGAATGCGGTTTTGGAGTTCACCGCCGAAGCGGATTTCTCCGGTATCGACGGTTTCCAGCCCCGCGATGGTGCGCAGGAGGGTGGACTTGCCGGATCCTGAGGGGCCGAGGATGGCGATGTTCTCACCAGACTGGACCTCAAGGTTGATGTCTTCGAGTGCCTTGACCTGGCCGAAGTTTTTGTTGACGTTCGAAATGTGGACTGCGGTCATGAATTTTCGCCCAGAACGATCGCATCAATGGTGGCTACCGCATCCTGCACGGCGGTGGCGGTTTCGGCGCCGGTCTGGAGCTGCTGGTCCATCAATTCAATGGCGTCGTAGATTTTGGCCGTGTGGGCACCGGGGAATCCGCCGCCCCACTGGGTCAGCTTGTTGTCAAACGTCCAGGCGAAGGTCATCTGCGGGCTCGCCTGGTCGGAGGCCAGAAGTTCGTCCCGGGCGATGGTATCGACGGGGATGTAGCTTCGCTGGGTCCCGGAGGCCTGCATGACGGATTCGGGGGTGAGGATCTGGCCGATGAGTTCGCCGGAGAACGCCGCCCGGCAGGAATCGTCCGAGAGGACCATGTAGCCGTTTCCGCCGGCCGGCAGTGCACGGTCCTGCACGCCGTCGATGCTGGGCAGCTTGATGGGCATCCAGTCGAACTTGTCTCCCACACCCTGGCTGATGCTAGCGATGTTGGAGGTGGTGATCATCGTGACGGGAAGCGTTCCGGAGGTAAAGATATCCACCGCCTCACTGGCGGCAGGGATTCCTGCTTCCAAGCCGTCCCGGCCGAGCTCGGACCAGATATCCAGCGCGGCGATTCCGGCGGCGTCGCCGAAGGCGGCGGTGCCGTCTTCGTTCACCAAAGTGCCACCGGAATTCTGGACCAGTCCCTGGGTGTACCACTCGGGAAGTCCGGAGGGGGCAATGGAGACCGATGGCTTGCCGGTGTGATCACTGACCTGGCGCGCGACGTCCAGAAGGTCCTCGTAGGTCTTGATGTCTTCGGCTTTTCCGGCGCCTGCGGCGTCGAGCAGGTCCTGGTTGACGGCCATGACCGGCGCCGAGATCTGGGCTGGCGCCAAGTAGGTTACGCCGTCCCGTGCAGTGCCGGCGCCGAGGAACTGGGTCTGGTAGGTTTCGGGCAGAACGCCCTTATCCAACGGGACCGGGTTGTAGGTATCGACCCAGAACTGCATCTGGCCTAGGCCCGTCATGATGACATCGGGGCGCTTGCCGACGGCGATGTCCGCAACAATCTGCTGGGTCAGTTCGCCGTAATCGGTCGAGACCGACGGTACCGCGTTGATGCTCAGGCCCGGGTACCGGTCTTCGATCACCTTCACCGCGGCTTCCATGGGCTCTTTGGCCAGAGAGTTGAAGGCGACGTCGATGGTGGTTCCTTCGGCGGTGCACTGGCTGATGTCCGTGGCGGCAGCGACGGATGCGCCGTCGGCGGGCTGGTTTGCCACGCCGGTGCTGCTACTGCTGCCGCAGGCGGCAAGGCTGAGCGTGAGGGTGGCTGCGGTGGTGCCAATGATGGCACGGCTGATGAAACGCATGGTTCTAAAGCTCCTGCTGATTTGGTTGGGGTTGGGATTGGTGCAGTGGGTTGGAAGGGGGGCCGGCAACTTAGCCGGTGATTTCGGTGCCGCTCATGCCCCGGACAAAGTGCCTTTGGGCCACGAGGAAGACGATGATGATCGGGACCGTGACAATCGCGGCGCCGGCAGCCAGCGCCGGATAATCGAATCCGGTGGCTGCGTCCTGGAAGATGGCCAGAGCCAGCGGCGGAGTCTGGATTTCGGGACTCCGGGCTGCGAGCAGCGGCCACATGTAGTCATTCCAGTGCACAAAGATGGAGTACACGCTGAAGGCGGCGATTCCCGGCTTGGCCATGGGAACGACCACGCTGATCATGGTCCTGACCGGTCCCAGGCCGTCCATTTCGCTGGCCTCCATGAGCGCCCGGGGAATGGACATCATCTGGTTCCGGATCATGAACGTACCGAGCACCGACGTGGCGAACGGCAGGATCAGCGCCGCCAGAGTGTCCCCGAGCCTGAACTGGTTGATGCCGATAAACAGCGGAATCATGGTCACTTGACCGGGGATGAGCAGGCACAGCAAGACGAAGCCGAAGAGTTTTCCGGTCCACCGTCGCCTGTGCATCGCCAAAACGTAGGCGGCCGGGATGCACGTCAGTAGCTGCAAGGCCAGGATCGCGAAGGTGACGAGCAGGCCGACGAGCATGGCGTTGCCTAGGGCCCCATCGGTCCAGGCCCTGGCATAGGCCTCGAAGGTGATGCTCTCGGGCAGGAACGAAAACTCGGCGCTAAATACTTCGTCATGGCCGGCGACGGAGGTGCGCGCCATCCAGTAGAAGGGGAAGAAGGAGATCACGAGGGCTGCGGCGAGGAACAGCCATTTACCGATGCGGATGGTGGCTCTCATTTGTCCCCGCTTCCGGCCAGGACCCGGCGCTGCCAGAGACCGACCGCGAGCAGCGCCGCGATCATCAGGAATGAGAGCGCCGAAGCTGCACCGAGATCGAAATACTGGAATCCCATGCGCCAGGCCATCGTCTGGATCAGCTCGGAGGAATACTGTGGACCGCCATCGGTCATAACCCGCACGGTGTCGAACGCCTGGACGGACTGGATGATGGCCATGACGACGGCGAAGACCACCGATGGTTTCATCACCGGCAGCGTAATTTTCACCAGTCGGGTCCAGCCGCTGATGCCTTCCATTCGCGCCGCCTCGTGCATGGTGCCGGGAACGGTCGCCAGTCCGGCGAAGAAGATCATCATGGTGAACGAGGCGGTGCGCCAGATGCCGACCAGGGCAACGGTGAGCAGCGAATAGTCGGTGCTGCCGAGCCAGTTGACCGGGGCGGCACCAATCATTCCCAACAGGGTGTTCGCGATGCCGCCGCGGAAATCAAAAATGTAGGTGAAGACCACTGCCATCGCGACCATGTTCGCGGTCATCGGCAGGAAGAGCAGCGTGCGCACCAGCGCCTTGCCCCGTGTCAGCGAGTCGGCGGCGAGGGCCATCATCAGGCCCAGCACCAGGCTGGGGACGATCGTGGCGAGCGAGTAGATGACGGTGTTGACAATGGATCGCTGCACGGGTCCATTGCTGAAAATTTCCCGGTAGTTGTCCAGCCCGACGAAGCTCCATGATCCGCCTGCCAGCGGGATGGTGAACCAACTGCCGATGAACGTTAGAACCGCGGGCAGGAAAATGAAGATGAATGCCAAGATGGCCATCGGCGAGACCAGCACAACCGGCGCCCAGCGACGCCAGCGTGTCGCGCCGGTGCCAGCTGCGGGTTTGAGGTCCGGAGGCGGGGCTGTTGCAGCCTCCTCCCTGGTACTTGGTGCGAGCGAGATGGTCACAACAGTCCTTTCTTATCCAGGGCGAAGACGCCGCCGTCGACCCCTACGCCGATCAGGACGTTTCCGGCATTGGCCAGCGGCGCGGCGACCGGGACTCCGAGCACGACCCGGTGCAGGAGCTCACCCTCGAGGGAGAAGACCCGTACCTCACCGTCAAGGCAGGGCAGGATGATCCGGTCGCCCAGCACGGTCGGCGGTGCAAGCACCGGGTGTGCTTGTTTGGCGTAGGGCTGGAGCGGGAAGGGCGCCGAGTCGTCCACGCCGGCTTCCCACAGCTTGCGGCCGTCGGAGCGGTCGAGCAGCTCCAGTCCGCGGCCGCCGACGGTGGTTATGATTCCTCGGTCCGTGACGACGGGGGCGGACGGGCTGAAGTTGCCTTCGTGTTCCGCAATCCAGTTCAGCGCCCCGGAAGCGGAGTCGATGGAGATGGTGCTGGAGTAGCCCGGAAGCAGGATGGATCCGGTGGACGCGTCCAAGGCAGCTGTGCCCATGACGAGCAGGCGTTTGATCTCCCGGAAATCTGCTGCGGATTCGTCGGCTGAGGGCGGCCATTGGTCCTCTCCTGTTTCCAGATTCAGGCCGATGGGGTATTTAGGGCTAGGCCAGTAACCGACCGCCACCAGGTCGCCGGCAATCAACGGCGCCGCATGGTTGACCAGGTTGTGGTGCGGGGCCAGGTCCGTACGGCGCCAAATGACCTTGCCCGTGGCGGCGTCGATGCGGCGCAGGTCGGCCTGGTCGCCGACAACAACGCAGCCTGCGGCAGGTGCCGGTGCGCCCCAGGCGAAGCGCCGCAGCGGGTCCGGGGACGGACAGACCCAGAGCAGGTCCCCGGTCTCTTGGCTGTAGGCGCTTACGTCCCCGGTCACTTCGGCGCTGATGACGACGTCTCCGACCAAAGCCGGGGCCGTCTTGACCGCGGAGTCCGTGCGGGAGGTCCAGAGGATCCGGCCGGTAGCCGGGTCGAGGGCCTGCACGGCTCCGCCGGGGGTGTCTTCGAATTGGGAACCGGCAAAGATTCGGTCGCCGCCGATGGCAACCCCCTGCCGGTGTCCCGACCCCGCAAGGAAGGTCCGCCAGAGAACGTCCGGAGAACTGATGGTGTGAGGGGTAGAAGCGATGGTGGACTTGGCCAGCACCGGAGTGAGGGCATCCTCCGCAGGAGCATGCAGGGCAACGGTATTGAGGGTGAAGTTTTGTCCGTTCCAAGTCACCCGCCGCCAGGACGGCGGGCTGTAGTCCAGCCCCGCGAAAAAGGCCGGCGGGGTGTTCACGTGCAGCGTCCCGTCCACGGAAACCACCCGTGATGTGTGCCAGTGGCCGGAGAAGGTGGCCAGCGGCGGGCGGGGGACATTCGCCAGCAGGGACTCGCCCGGCTGGTCGTGGAAGAGCAGGATCCATGGAGTCTCTTGGGGAACCAGCGCAAGGTCGTTGCGCAGCCACTCTTCCTGGATCGTGTTATCGATGCCGAGTTCGTGGGTGTGCCAGTCCATCGCCACAACGTGCAGTCCGGGGATGTCGAAGCTGTACCAGCGGGGACCCAGATATTTTTCGTAAGCCGCCGGGTCTGCACTGTTGGTCAGGTAGTTGTTCGCGGAGATCACCGATTCGTGCCGGCCGTCCATATGGTCGTGGTTCCCGGCGATCGTGTGGACGGGCAGCGGGCTGCCGTCCAGGATCTCAATCAGGGCCTGGTACTCATCGGCCAAGCCGTGATCAACAAGGTCCCCGGTCAGGAAGACAGCCTGCACGTCCGGTGCGGTTCGCGGCAGGCCGGCGAGGAAACTCTCGAACTGGTCGGGCAGGCCGCCCTCCGGGTACAGCGCTGCAGCACGCCGTTCGCTGCTCTCAGCCAGGCCGCCGGGGACACTTAAATGGGTGTCGGAGAGGTGTACGAATTCGAAGGGGAGACTCTGGGGCTGCTCGATGAGGTCAAAATCGATGGGCTCGGAGCCGGCCGGCGACCACCAGCGCCGGGCGGTATAGCCCTCCGGGCGGGAGAGGAGCACGAACCGGCCCCTGTCCGGAAGCGTGTAATTTCCGCTGGCATCGGTCTGCACCGCATCCTGGCCGTTGGAGACGACGACGCCGGGCAGGCCGCGTTGATCGGGCCCGCGGACGATTCCATGCATGTTCATTGCACCTTGCTTTTGTGGGAGTGGGAGTAAAAGTCAGAACCGGTGTTCGGCCAGGACTTCGGAGGCGGCACGCAGATGCCTGTCCGCGTCCGGCAGTTGCTGCTTGAGCATGATGTAGAGCGCGTCGAGTACGGCCAGATGAACCAGCCTGCTGGTCACTGCTTCCACCCGGACCCGGGTCTCTGCACTGCCGGCAATGATGGTGTGATCACAGAGCTCGGTCAGCGGTGACCGGGTGAAGCTCGTCAAAGCCATGACGCTGGCCCCGGCTGACTTCGCCGCGCGGGCCGCGGCCAGCGTCTCGAACGTCGAGCCCGTGTGGCTGATCGCGAACAGGACATCGCCGCGGCCTAGCATCCGAGCCTGAATGTGCTGTGCATGGACATCGGCGACGAACAGCACGTTCAACCCCAGCGTGCTCAGCCGGAAGGCGCAGTCACTGGCGATCATCGCCGACGTCCCGACTGCTGCGAAATGGATGCGGCGGGCTGTCAACAGCTCTCCGACGACGCCGCTGACGGAACCAACGTCAAGGACGGCGGCGGTATCCTTCAGTGCCGACGCGAAATCGCGCAAAATCCTGACGGCGAGTTCTGCGCCGTCGCCCACCGCCCCGGCGTCGAAATGGGCCGCCGGCACATGCTCGATGGCCAGCCTGGTTTTGAGTTCCTGGAAGCCTCGAAGGCCGATGCTGGTGCACATGCGCACCACGCTGGCCGCGGAGGTGTTCGCACGTTCCGCCAGTTCCGTCACCGACGTCTCCAGCAGCTCCAGCGAACCCGCCAGCACAACGTCGGCCACCCGGCGCTCGGCCGGGGAGAACGATGTCAGATGCCCCCTGATGAGCTGGCGAACATCGGTCTGGACACCACCTGGCTTGTTATCGGTCATGTCAGTCAACCTAAGGAGCCGGCATGAACCAACGATTCACCAACCATGAACGGTGAATGAAGTTTTCAGGCAACCCAAAGTTTTGAAAGATTCTTTCAAGCCCCATGTGCCACTGTTGACCCAACGTCCCCTGTCCACTCGAGCCCCTGAGCGGGCATGGACAGGAGCGGCGTAGCCCTCGTCGAACATAGGAGATTCTCTGGTGACTACCGTTGCCCACACACTTGTCCTGCTGGATTGGAACGGCACCGTCATGGACGACGTGGACCGCGCCGTCGCAGCCACAAACGATGCCACCGCAGGACGCGGGCTTCCCGTGATGGACCGCGCCGCCTTCCAGAACTCCTTCACGCTCCCGATGAATACCTGGTTCCAGGGCATGGGGATCGCCGACGGCGACACCGGCGAAGTCGAGAAACGCTGGAACGAGTCCATGAAGACCCTCGCACCGGTCCGCGCCAACGTTGCCGAAACCCTCACTCTGCTCCGGCAAGGAAGTGTGGTCACGGGAGTGGTGACTGCTGCGGACGAGACCGTCCTCGAACACGACATCCGGCACAACCGGTTGACCGGAATGTTCGATCATCTGCGCGCATCGGTCAGCAACAAAGCCGAATGTCTGGCGTCACTTCGGCATCTGGGAACGGCTGCCTACTACGTGGGCGATACCGCGTACGACATGATCTGCGCCCAGGAAGCCGGCTACGTGCCCATCTCAATAGGCGGCGGGTACCAACACCCGGACAGGTTGGCCGCCGCGGGCGCCGACCACCACCTCGACAGTTTCGAGGAACTCCTCACCCTTCTCCATCTGCCGGCCGGTGCAGGACGACCGCCGGCGCATCCGAGCCTCACTCGTTAAGCACTCCAAGCTGAACAGTCACCATCAGGACCCTTGGTTTCCGCCGTTGACGGGAGGACGATTAAAGGATCGAGGTGAAGGAGGTTTGTGATGTGCTACTCCTCGAACAGGGATTTCGGTTGGCGCTTCAGGAAGGAAGACGAGCGCACGCCGGAAACCCGCCGGGAAGACCAGGGCACCAAGGGCGAGACCTGGACGAAGTCCGATGACTCCGAAGTGAAGGCTTTCCTGGATAAGTCCCCAGCCGACGAACCGGCCAGAGACCGGGCGTTGTAGCCGAAACCGTACATATCCATTGAAGCCCCGCAGGGAATCTGCGGGGCTTCAATCACCCAGTTTCGTCGCCGTGACCGCCTGAGCCGGAGAGATCCTATGCGGCAGGAACCCAGCACTTAACCCACATCCGCCGCCGTCGCCGCCCCCTTGCCTTTTCTTTGTGTCATCTGCGTCATATTCTGGTGCCGTTGCAGCTTGCTTTTGCATCGACAGTCCGACCCTTCGGAGCCGGCTTCTCGCTCGAGAAGGAGGCGCACGATGGCCCATATCCAACTGCTGGGCACCGGCGGTACTATCGCCTCGCGCAGCCAAGGCACGCGGGGAGCTGTTGCTACAGAGGCCTCATCCGCGCTGGTCCCTAAGCAGTACGGCGATGTCACGGTCCGCGCCCGCGACATACTGACCATCGGCAGCTACCGGCTGGAACTGGCCGACCTGCGCCGGATTGCTGAGGCGGTCGGGCAGGCCCTCGCGGATCCAGACACCGACGGCGTGGTGGTCACCCACGGAACGGACACGCTGGAGGAAACGGCCTTCCTGCTCGACCTCGTGCATGCTTCGCCCAAGCCAGTGGTGGTCACCGGTGCCCAGCGGACTGCCGATAGTCCCGACGCGGATGGGCCACGCAACGTCGCAGAGGCGGTCCGGGCGGCGGCCGACGAGCGTTTGCGCGGGGCCGGAGCGCTGATCTGTTTTAACGGAACAGTCCGTTCCGCCCGGGGCGCCCGCAAGGTACACACCACCGCGGGCAGCCCTTTCGGCGGTGGCACCGAAGTGGCGCACATGGCGGGCAACCAGCTCGTAGTGACAGCTACACCCCGCCGCTACCCGCCGCTGCCGACCCCGCCGACCGCATTCGATAACACCCGGGTGGAAATCATCACTGCCTACCCCGGCGCGACGCCGGAGTTGTTGGACCACGCCGTGCAGCTCGGGAGCCGCGCCGTCGTGCTGGCCGGTACCGGGGTTGGCAACGCGGGGCCGGGGTTCGCCGAGGCTGTCAAGCGGGCGACGGGTAACGGCTGCATCGTTGTGCTCAGCACCCGGGCGCCGTGGGGGCCTGTGGTCCCGACCTATGGCGATGGCGGCGGCATCGATTTGGTAGAAGCCGGCGCCATCCCCTCGGCGGACCTCAACCCCTTCCAGGCTCGCATCCTCACCGCCGTCCTGCTTTCCTACGGCGAACCGCCAGAAGAATTCCCAGCTGTGTTTGAAAGCTACCTCTAAGTACATCCACCGCCACCAGAGGAGACATTATGTCCAAGAGAATTTACGTCTCGGTCGGTATCGACGTCGACGCTGTCGGCGGCTGGTTGGGTTCCTACGGTGGAGAGGACTCCCCGGGCGACATCTCCCGCGGGCTATTCGCTGGCGAGGTCGGTGTGCCCCGGCTGCTTCAGCTTGCCCAGCGCCGTCAGATGCCAGTGACCTGGTTCTGGCCGGGCCACTCCGTCGAGACGTTTCCAGAGCAGTTCGACGCCGTGGTTGCTGCCGGCCACGAGATCGGGGTGCATGGCTATAGCCATGAAAACCCCATCGCCATGACCCGCAAGCAGGAGACCGAGGTTCTTGACTACTGCACCAACCTGATCGAGAAACGTTCCGGGCGCAAGCCAGTTGGGTATGTGGCTCCCTGGTGGGAGTTCTCTCCGGTGACCAATGAGATCCTGCTTGAGCGCGGCTTCCTCTATGACCACTCGTTGATGCATGACGACTTCACCCCGTACTACGTGCGGGTTGGGGACAGCTGGACCAAAATCGACTACGAAGCCGAGTCGGCCCGGGAATGGATGAAGCCGCTGGTACGCGGCCGGGAAACCGATCTCATTGAAGTGGCGGCGTCGTGGTATCTCGATGATCTGCCGCCGATGATGTTCATCAAGTCCAGCCCCAACAGCCACGGTTTCGTCAGCCCCTGGGACATCGAGCAGCTCTGGAAAGACCAGTTTGACTGGGTGTACCGCGAGATGGACTACGCCGTCTTCCCGATCACCATCCACCCCGATGTCTCGGGCAAGCCGCAGAACCTGCTCATGCTCGAGCGGCTGTTCGACCACATCCAACAGCATGACGGCGTTGAGTTCGCCTTCATGGAAGACCTCGCGCGGGACTTCGCCGCCCGCAACCCCCGAAAGGACTCCTGAGAGTCCTTGCGTCTAGGAAAGCAACTGCCATGTCATCGCTTCGTTCCCCCGGCGGCCGCTCCGTCGAGCCGTGGAATGTCCCCATCACCAAGAAGACAATCACGCAGGTCTCAGTCGTCTGCTTTATCGCCTGGGTCGCCTCGGTCTATGACTACACCCTCTTCGGCACCCTGCTGCCTGTCATCGCCGAGGAGTTCGGCTGGACACCCGCGCAAGCGACTGCCGTCAACACCTTCGCCACGATCGGCGTTTTCATCGTTTCCCTGCTCGTCGGCACCATCCTCGACCGGATGGGCCGCAAGAGAGCGCTGATCATCCTCATGCTTGGCGGGGCGGTGGCTTCCGGCCTGACCGGACTCGCCGCCGGCGCCGTCAGCCTGGTCATCATCCGCTCCTTCACCGGGTTCTCCATGTCCGAGGAGGTCGTCAACGCGGTCTACCTGAACGAGATCTACAAGGAGGCCAAAAGCCGGGGCCTGATGTACTCCCTGGTGCAGGGCGGTTGGCCGGTTGGGGCCCTTATTTCTGCGGGCCTCTCGGCGCTTCTGCTGCCGATCATCGGCTGGCGCTGGACCTTCGTGGTGGCCGCCGTCCTGTCCCTGGTCGTGGTGGCCTTGGCCCTCCGGCTGCCCGAATCGCCCACCTTTGCCGCCATGCAGGAGGTCAAACGCCGCCGTGCCAGCGGCGACGTCGACGGCGCGCACCGGCTGGCGGACGAACACGACCTCGAGGAGGCAGCCCACCATGCCACCGGCGTAAAGGATGTCTTCACCCCCGAGTTGCGTCGGCACACCATCCTGCTGTCCCTGTCGTGGTTCTTCAACTGGATCTCCATCATGATCTTCTCCGTCCTTGGAACCACGATTCTGGTCGAGGCCAAGGGCGTTTCCTTCGAGAACTCCCTGGTCATTCTGGTTCTGGCTAACGCGGTGGGCTTCGTAGGGTACGTCTTCCACGGCTGGCTCGGTGACAAAATCAGCCGGAAGCGCACCGTCGTCCTCGGCTGGCTGGCGGGCGGCATCGTCAGCCTGATCATGCTGCTGGGCCCGGGGATCCCGGCAATCATCATCCCGCTGTACGCGCTGACCCTGTTCTTCCTCACCGGCCCCTACGCGGCGCTGCTGTTCTACATGGGCGAGTCCTTCCCCGCCCATGTGCGCGGCATGGGCACCAACGTGGCCCACGTGATGGCGCCGGTCGGCGGCATCGCCGGCTCCGGTCTGTTGTCCATCCTGCTCGCCGCCGGAGTGGATACCGGCTGGGCGGCGATCATCACCGGCACCGGCGGGCTGTTCATCTCGGCACTGTGCATGGCCGGCACGCGCACCATCCACGATGCCCATCAGAAGACGACGGTGATCGCATGACCACCAACGCCAACTGCAAGAACAGCAGAAGGACGGTGCCCGCGTGAACCGCGACGACGGACTCGAGGGCAAGGTCGCCGTGATCTCCGGCGGTGGCAGCGGGATCGGCCGGGCGCTCGCCGTAGCCTACGCCCGGGCCGGCGCCCACAGTGTGATCGGCTACCTCCCTTCGGATCCCCACGACGCGACGGACACGGTCCATGCCGTCGAGGATGCCGCCGGTCGCTGCGTCGCCGTCCCGATGGACGTTCGCCGTTTCGAGGACACGGAGAAGCTAGCCCAGGCCGCGCTGGACGAGTTCGGCCGGCTGGACATCTCGGTGGCCGCGGCGGGTATTCTGCGCCGGGCGCCACTGGCTGACATGACCGACGAGGCGTGGGACGGCATGATGGCTGTCGACCTTTCCGGCGTCCTGCGCGTCTTCCGCTCGTGCAGCATGCGGATGGACCGCGGCGGGGCGATGGTCGCCACGTCCTCGATCGCCGGCGGCGTTTACGGTTGGGAAGAGCACAGCCATTATGCCGCCGCCAAATCCGGCCTGCTTGGCCTGTGCCGGTCCTTGGCCGTTGAGCTGGCCCCGCGCCGGATCCGGGTCAACGCCATTATCCCGGGGCTCATCGAGAGCCCGCAGTCCCTGGATCCGGTGAACTCGCTGGGCAGGGAAGGCCTCGACGCCGCCGGATCCATCATCCCGTGGGGCAGGGTAGGCAACGTGGACGAGGCCGCCCGCGCAGTCCGCTTCCTCACCAGCGACGACTCGGCCTACATCACGGGACAACAGCTCATTGTCGACGGCGGGCTGACCGTCCGCTGGCCGAGCTGAGTGTCGGACAGGAGTTGAGATGGAACGACAGCTCGCAGACAAGATCGCCGTCATTTCCGGCGGCGGCAGCGGGATCGGTGCAGCCATCGCTCTGCTCTTTGCCCAGGAGGGCGCCGATGTGGTGCTGCTGGACCGGGACGAACAGAGCGCCGCGGCCGTTGCAGCCGAGGCCGGCACCTTCGGCGGCCGCACCGCAGCCCTCGCTGTGGACGTCACCGACGGCGAAGCAGTGCGGCGGGTGATGGACCACGTCGCTGCAACGTTCGGCGGCATTGACATCCTGGTCAGTGCCGCTGGCATTCTCGACGAGACGCCGCTGCTGGAAATGAGCGAAGCGACGTTCGATAAGACCCTCGCCGTGGACCTCAAGGGCGTGTTCCTGGCTGCGCGTTGGGCAGCGCCCCACATGGTGGAGCGCGGCGGAGGCCGGATCATCAACATCGCCTCGCAGCTCGGGCTCAAAGGCGGGGTCGGCTTGACTCACTACGTGGCCGCCAAGGCAGGGGTGATCGGGATGACCAAAGCGATGGCACTGGAGTTGGCCGAGCACCACATCCTCGTCAATGCGATCGCCCCGGGGCCCATCTTTACTCCGTTGATCGAGGGACTCTCCGAGGAGTGGAAGGCCGCCAAACAGGCGGAGCTTCCCATCGGCCGCTTCGGACAGGTCCATGAGGTGGCGCCCACGGCCTTGCTGCTGGCCTCCTCGCCCGGCGGAGACCTCTACACCGGGCAGACTCTGGGCCCCAACAGCGGGGACGTGATGCCGTAACCGAGTCGAAGGTGTTGGGGTGTCCAGCTTGCCCTGGGTACAGATGTCAACGGTTCTTTCGCGCAACCCCAAGTGTTTCTACAGAGCGTAGAATTGACTTGTCCGGTCCGCTCGCCAGTGAAAGGACGTTCATGGACTTCTTCCTCGGGCTGCCGCTGGGCTGGGCGATCGCCGCGCTCTTCGGCGGTGCGATGCTCCGGTCCAACGCCACGTACTGGCTGGGCCGCGGCGTTGCCGCTGGCTGCCGCCACACCCGACTGGAGAAGCATGTGAACGGGCCGCTGATGCGCCGGGCGGAAGCGATGGCGGCCAGGTTCGGTCCGTTCGCGGTGACGCTATGCTTCCTGACCGTCGGCCTGCAGACCGCCGTGATCGGCAGTTCGGGCATCGCCCGCATGCCGCTGCGCCGCTTCCTGCCCGCAGTCATCGCTGGCAGCCTGATCTGGGCCGTCGTCTACGCCACGGTGGGGTTGGCCGCGATCGCGGCCTGGTTCGCCCTCATCCTCGCGTCCCCGTGGGCGGCGGCAGGCGCAGCGGTGGCCATCGCCGTCGTCGTCATTCTGTTGGTGAAGCGGCGGCGCGCCAAGCGCCATCAGCAGATGGTGGACGACGGCGGTGCTCCGGTTGGGCCGGAAAGTCCGGTCGAGCGGCTGCCGGCTTTCACGGACCACCACTCTGCGGCTCTACCGACGGGCCTGCGGATTCGGTGAGCGGAACGGGCGGCGCAAGCCGACGGTGATCGCGGCCTTGGCCCATTGCGGCACCGTCCGTCATCGGATGTACACTGCCCCGTTCCCTGGGCCGAGCCGGAGGATTCCGCCCCAGGCGTCACCCGCTGCGGGCGATGGCCCAAAGGTGCGCGCGGAGGATAATGGTGCGCGATGAGCACCGTCCACGATAGTTCCGCTCGGCGGCGTGGGCAGCGCCTGTGGGTGCTGCTGCGTCCCGCCCTGACCGGCGTCGCCCTGCTGGTGGTTTATTACACGATGCCGCTTAACCGGGATGGCTCCCTGCCAGCGCTTTTGGTTGGCCTCGGTGCGCTGGGTGCGCTGGTCGCCTGGCAGATAAGGGCGGTGACGACGTCGCCGTCGCCGCGGCTGCGTGCCATCGAGGCGTTGGCCACTTCGATCCCGCTGTACATTGTCCTGTTCGCAGCCTCGTACGTCACTACGTCCATTTGGGACTCGGGTGCTTTCACGGAAGCGATGGACCGGACCGACGCTTTGTACTTCACCATCACCACGCTGGCCACGGTGGGATTTGGTGATATCACTCCGGTATCGCAGGCCGCACGAATCGCTGTCACCGTGCAGATGGTCACCGGGCTGATACTTCTTGGTCTGGTGATCAAGGCTTTCCTGGGCGCGGTGCAGATTGGCCTCAAGAACTCCGCGGACAGTCGCGGCGGTCACGCCGAGGCCGACGAGCCTCGACACGGCGGCGACGAAGGAGACCCCGCTGGGGCCGATGGGCCCGCACCCGGCGACGGCGACCCCTCCGACAGTGGCCCCGCCGGCCGGTAAGCAACAAGCCCGAGTTACCAGTCAGCACCAGGATTCGTTGGTGTTGCGCCGCCCGGTGTTGCGCCCGGTGAGCTTGGTTGCTCTAACCGGAGGGCCCGCGCCTTGACGTGTTCGAACTCTTGCTGGTTGATCGCGCCGGAGTCCAGCAGCTCCTTGGCTTTGGCTATCTCCTCACTCGGACTCGCGCCAGCCACCCCGCGGATGTACGACTCGGTATCCATGCGCATCGCTTGCGACGCTGCGTGGCTGCGCTCGGCCATTCCCCTGCCGCGAGCTATCAGATAGATCAGCGAAGTCAGGAAGGGCAGGAAAAGAAGGAAGATCAGCCATACTGCCTTCAGCCACCCGTTCAGCGACCTGTCACGGAACAGGTCAGTGATGATTCCGAACAGCACGAAGAGGTAGGCGATGAAAGCGAAAGCCCAAAAGAACCACCAGATCGTGTCCCAAAATGATTCCCCGAAGTTCACGGCATCCACCTCCGATTTCCCGGCACCGGCGAACCGGATAGCCTAGAGCCCTTCCAGAACGTGGGCGCAGTCTACAACCTCGCCGTGCAGTGCCGTCAAGACCCCGGCGCGCAGGGCTGCAGTTGGCGTCCTTGGCGGCAGTCCACGCGTCACGTTTCCCGCTCGCCTTGCGACCGTCTCAGCGGCGCCGATCGTCGGCCGACCGCGGAAAGCCGGGGTATCCCTATTAGTGTGTTGTGGGTGGAAGCCCAGATTCTTGCGACCGTCGTCTGCGGTCTGCTCATCGCCGTTGGAATTGCCGGCATCGTCGTGCCCGTTTTGCCCGGCACCATCACCATTGGCATCAGCCTGCTGGTATGGGCCATTGCCCTGCAGAACATGGTGGGCTGGGTGGTCTTCGCCATCGGCATGGTGTTCGTGGCCGCCGGCATGCTGGCCAGTCTGGTGCTCACCGGCCGGCGGCTGAAGCAGCGGCAGGTGCCCAACTGGTCCATCCTGGTTGCCGTGCTGACGGGCGTCGTTGGAATGTTCGTGATTCCCGTGGTGGGGCTGTTCATCGGGTTTGCGGCAGGCCTGCTGCTCAGCGAATACGCCCGACGGCGGCACTTCGGCCAGGCAGTCGGGGCCAGTTGGGCAGCGCTCAAGGCCGTGGGCCTCGGCATGCTGGTGGAGTTGGGCTGTGCGTTCGCGGCCGGGGCCGTCTGGGTGGTCGGCGTGCTGGTGCAGTTCGTCTAGAAATCAGTCCTGCTTGAGCAGCCCGGTGGTCCGGTAGGGGATGACTTCACGCAGGAACATCTGCGTGGACGTGCGTGTGATGCCGGGGCAGAACCGGATCTCCTCGCTCACCCGGTACAGGTCGTCCGGGCTGTGTGCCACCACACGGATCAGCAGGTCGGTATCGCCGGCCGGGGCATGGCATTCGAGCACTTCGGGGATCTTCCGCAGCGCTTCCACTGCATCGTTGAGCTTGCTCTGGTCCAGTTCGGCGCTCACCATCGCCATCACCCCGCGGTCCAAAGCCTGCGGAAGCACCCGGGCCGAGTGGGTGCGCAGACAGCCCGAGGCGGCGAGACGTTCCAGCCTGGAGTGGACGGTGCCTCGCGCCAGGCCGAGCCGCTGCGCCAACATCATCACCGGGACCCGCGGGTCCTCGTCCAGCGCCAGCAGGATCCTCCGGTCGGTGGCGTCCAGTTGCTGCAATTTGACCACTTCCTGCCGATAGCTCGCCGGGTACTTGAACACTCTGATCAAGTATAAGCCTGCCTCTTGCACGGATTGTAGCCATGCTGCTGGAATGGCTATCAGATCGGGCGAAGCCACAAGCCGTAGCCCGCTGAGGTACACCGTCCAAGCTCACGACGCAGGGACAGTGTCTGCGGGCCCGCGAAGCCCGGACCTTGTTGTTCACACAGCCGAAGACCCCTGCCAGTCCGGATTCCGGATCGCCAGGGGTCTCGCTGTTTGTGGGGTCAGGGGGCGCTGCTGGATTTACTGCGCTGACTCAGGCGGCATTCGCCGGAGTGTTGCCGTTGAGCGGGGGAGTGTTCGGCTTCTCGCGTGGTTGGAAGAACCGCTTGTAACCGAGGAAAAGCACCACGGCCAGGCCCACGGTCACCACTATGAACGAGAGCGTGGTGCTCCCGGACATGAAGCTCCGCGCGATGCTGTAAATCAGGGTGAACAGGCTGCCGAGCATGACGCCATTGGCCAGCACCCGGTTGCGCTTCTCCACCACCAGGCTCAGGCCGAGCAGGGCAACCGAGCTGATGAGTGCCGAAATGGTGACATTGCGGTTGTAGATCTCAGATGCTTCGTCGTACTCGCGGAAAGCTGCTTCTTGCTGCATCTGGATCTCGCGCTGCTCCGCTAGCTCCTTATCCGTCGGGTTCGTCTTCTCGAAGATCGTCTCCACCGGAAACTGCGGCGCCTCCGGTGGAGCATAGAACGTGCGGATGCCCAGCCCCACGAAGAGCGCGATGATGACCCCCAAGAAGACCGTGTAGACGGCCTTGAGAACTTTATTGTCCATGGCAAGAGTTTATGGCGCGGGTTCGACTTGCCTGCGCGGACGCCAGTGAACGCTGCACATTCGTTACAAGAGTGGGTGAACTGCGGTGGGGCATTGGTTGTGCCGGGCGCCACGGCAGCGTGTCTGGCGCGCAACACTGCATCCTTTCAGCTTGGCGATCTGCGCGCCGCAGACTTATGATCGAACGCAGTGGCACGGGGCTTTAGCTCAGTTGGTAGAGCGTTTCGTTCGCAATGAAAAGGTCAGGGGTTCGATTCCCCTAAGCTCCACACATCGAAGGCCCCTACTTCCTTCTAAACAAAGGGAAGTGGGGGCCTTTTGCTGTCTTGACGTTAAGACCCGGCATCACTACCGGCTCTTGGCATGAGGGAGTCCTGCCGCTTCGCCACTTAGGCCCTGAATCACCCAGCCAAGTCCGCCCACCCGCGGGGACCTGTGAGGTTTTCCGGAGATTCCCTTACGCATGCGCCCTGACGTCCGATTGCATCCCTTGACACCCGTGCCCGCATTCCCGCAGTCGGCGTCACTACGAACGGATCCAGTTTGATGAAGTCCCTCATCCGCGCACTTCTCGGAGCGGCCCTCGGATCGTCCCTGCTCGCGTCAGCACTGGTTGTCAGCATCCCGGCCGAGGCCGCGGCACCGCACAACGCGACCTATCAGACCTATACCGCGCCCAACGGTCTCAGCAGCAAATACCACGTCTACGCCAACGGCATCGATACGAAGAAACCCGTGGGCGTCCTGTTTGTCTTCCACGGCGACTACTCCCAGCCGAAACAGTCCTACGTCCACCACACCAAGGGCTCCGTCATGAAGAAGATGGCGGCCGAGGCTGCCAAGAAGAACATGATCATGGTCCCCGTCATCACCCCGGACAAAAAGGGCGGCATCACCTGGTGGGAGGACGCCGACCGAAATGGGGACTGGTTTCGCTCGTTGGCGACGAGCTTGATCGCCAAATACAAACTTGACTCCCGCCGGATCTGGTTCCACGGCTACTCTGGCGGCGCCGAGTTCATCACCTATGAGCTCCTCGCGGACCGCCAGGAATGGATCAAGGGCGGCGGGGCCACCATCGTCGGCGGCGGCGGCTACGACGGCATGCAGACCGCACCTACTGCGGCCGTGAAGAAAATGAAGCTGCACTGGATCAGCGGCAGTCGCGACGGCAAGGGCGGCACCAGCTTGAAGACCTGGTCTGCCCTGGACACCGCCAAGCGCGCGGAGAAAAAATACAAGGCCCTCGGGTTCACCAGCACGAAGATGACCGTCCTGCCGGGCGTTACGCATTACACCTACGACATGCCGAAACTGCTGGCCAACGAACTGAAAGCCATGCCGGCCGCCATCGCCCCGCCCAAGGCCAAATCAGGCGACGTCGTAGCCGTGGACTCCGCCGGCAAGCTTTACATCTACCCGTCCGCCAGGGGCAGGGATTTGAACAAACGCCGTTACGTTTCCGCCGGCTGGGGAACATCCCTGACCGTGGAGATCGCCGACTGGAACGCCGACGGCGTCCAAGACCTGATTGCCAACTGGAAGGACGGCCGGCTCACCGTCGACTACGGGCTGAAGAACGGCGGCTTCAAACGCTCCACGCTGGGCACGAGCGGCTGGCAGCGCAACACCATCCTCGTTACCCAATGGAAGACCGCCGACAAATTCCCCAGCATCATTGCCAAGAACCGCGACGGCAAACTGTACTCATACGCAAACAAGGACGGAGCAAAACCCGGGCCGCGGAAACTGCTCAGCTCGGGCAACTGGAAGAGCCTCCAGATGATGGCCATGGACTTCGACGGTAACACCAAGATGGACCTGGTCGCCCGCAATGCTGCCGGGCAGCTGAAGCTCTACCGTTCTAACGGCAAGGGCCAGCTCATCAAAGAAACCCGCAAGGTGGTCGGCGGTTCAAGCTGGAAGGCCATGACGCACCTGTCCACGGCCGAAGGGCACCTGACAACCGGCCAGCCGGGAATCCTGGCCCGCGATAAGAAGGGCAACCTGCACTTTTACCCGGTTTCCTCAAAGAAGATCCAGAAGCGCGTTACCGTCGGCGTCGGCGGCTGGAACGGTCTGCGGATCGGCTCATAGTCCCATAGACCTAGGGTGCGAAGAGGACACCCAAGGGCCTACGCACAGGCCGAGGGTGCTGGTATGTGGGCGGCACAACGGTGTGTCCGCCAGCACCTGGGCATGGACTTGCCGTACACATGAAGGGATATGAAACGCCTTCGCCTTGCCTTCGCCGCCGTGCTGCTGACCGGACTGACTGCCTGCAGCACCCCGGTCCTTGAAGCCCCCGTTGTCACCGAATCACCGTCTGGAACCGCTTCGCCGGTGACGCCGGAGCCCAGTGTCCAAAAGAAGTCCGAGGCGCCTGAGCCCAAAGCTGAACAGGGACCCGCTGCCGGCACGGCGCTGGAGCAGCTGGCCACCATTGAGGTGAAGGGCCGGGCGCCGAAGACTGGGTACTCCCGGGAACAGTTCGGCAAGGGCTGGAAGGATCCAGACCGCAACGGCTGCGACGCGCGCAACGACGTCCTTCAACGCGATCTGGACCACGCTGTGCTCAAGGCAGGCGGCTGCGTGGTGACCTCCGGGGTGCTGGCCGATCCGTTCACTGCGGCGACCATCGACTTCGTCCGCGGAAACACCACCAGCGGCGCTGTGCAGATCGACCACGTCGTCGCCCTCTCGGACGGATGGCAGAAGGGCGCGCAGCAGTTGGCCCCGAACCAGCGTGAAGCGTTTGCCAACGACCCGTTGAACCTGTTGGCCGTCGACGGCCCTACTAACGGGGCCAAGTCCGATAGCGATGCGGCCACCTGGCTGCCGCCGAACAAGTCGTTCCGTTGCGAGTATGTGGCATTGCAGACCGCGGTGAAAGCCAAGTACGGGCTGTGGATGACCAAGGCGGAGCGGGAGGCGATCAAGAACGTCCTCAGCACCTCGTGCCCGGACCAGCCCGTCCCGGCCGGCGGGGGAGCGGTTGTGCCGGTCTCCGTAGCTCCGGCCCCGACACCAAAGCCCAAGCCTGCCCCGGTCAAGGAGGGTCCCGCACGGGCCCCGGCCGGCGGCAATGTCTTCTACCAAAACTGCACCGCCGTAAAGGACGCCGGCGCTGCACCCATCAGGGCCGGTGATCCGGGCTGGGACACCAAGTTCGACCGCGACGGCGACGGGGTCGGCTGCGAGTCCTGATGAAGTTGTTGATATCGAAGTTGAGCTGGAAACACGAAGTGTTTATCTGAGGAGCGGCCCAAGCTGCGCAGGAGTAGGGGCTCTATCCATCCCCTTCCACGGAAGGGGCGGCCTCCCGGATGGGAGGCCGCCCCTAACAGGCAAAACCGAGGGGTCAGTTGCCCTGTAGGCCAACCTTTTCGGCGGCATTGGCGGCCTTCCAATCAGCCTTGCCTTCGGCCTTGATTTCCTTCCAGTCAGCTTGACCCTGGGCCTTAGCGGCCTTCCAAGCAGCATCTGCTTCGGCCTTGACGGCCTTCCAACCAAATGCGGGTGCCTCTTCAGCCGGTGCTTCGTTGGCGGGTGCCTCTTCAGCCGGTGCTTCGTTGGCGGGTGCCTCTTCAGCCGGTGCTTCGTTGGCGGGTGCCTCTTCAGCCGGTGCTTCGTTGGCGGGTGCCTCTTCAGCCGGTGCTTCCTCGACGGGAGCCTCATCAACCGGTGTCACGGGCAGCTCTTCCATCGGTGCATCCTCAACCGGCGCTTCGAGCGCGTCCTCGGCGGGTGCTTCTTCAACCGGTGCGAGCTGATTGGCGACAATCAGATTTGGCGAGATGTACACGTTCTCGGCGGTGATGGACACCAACGAGTCTTGCGTTTCGTTGACGGACGAAGTGACCCCTGCTTCCGCAACGGTCGGGTCCTCGGCGGCCGAGGCGATTCCTGCTCCTGCAGTGGTCACCACTCCTGCGGTAACTACAGCTGCTGCGAGACGGCCGGTCTTGGCAATTCGAAACGTCATTTTTTGCTCCAATTCTTTGTGGGAATGTTGCGGTTTAACCGTTACATCAGGGCTCGGGCACTCGCAAACGAAGAGGAAATTTAGGTGAATTTAGGGTCCGACGTGCTTAACGATGCGGACAAGGCCGCCCTATCTGTGTCACCCTGCTCCTTGCACCGTCGAGCCCCATGCACTCGTCGACCGGAACACCCGGCGGCAGCCACAGAAATGAGGTCCGGGTGGAACCCGGCTATCCCGCCGGACGGCGTCAGGCTGCCCGTCCTCGTTGGCCGGCTAACGCGGCCTATCGCCGTGGGAGGCTTGACCCCGCCTTGGGCGCAGCGCAGGGCAGCCAGCCGCCCGTGGAGTCGGGCGTGAGAGCGACGGAACCGCCGAGATCCAGGACCAGGCGATTATCACCACTCCGAGCGCACTTCCTCACGGCGTCCGTATGGAGCAGCCACGGTCGCGCTGAGCCTCAGGGCCGCGCTGGCCGCCCTACGGCCATCGGCCTCCCGGTCAGGGTTTCTTGCCGGCCAAGATGTTTTTTGCAGCCGTTCCGCGGGATCCCTTGCAGTCTTGCGTGTACCAGTTGACCGCTGCCTTCGGGTCGGCACCCATGCGGTAGGCCATACAGTCGGCCACCATCTCGACCCCGTTGCTGGACTTGAAGATCTTGTTCAACCGGCTGTCCATCGCCTCCAAGCCGTTGCCGTAGAGGCGGAAGGTGATGATATGGGCGCACTCGTGCAGCGCGATCGCCTTGTGCTGGCTGCCCTGGTATCCCGGTGCCATTTCAATCCGAAGCGAGCCGGAGTGGGCGGTACTTGCTGACCCTCCCTTCTTCACGGTGATGATCTGGTTGGGGCAGTACTTCTTCATGTAGTCATAGGAAAGCTTGCGGTACCCGGTGTAGCTCCGTGGGTTCTCGTGACGGACGGTGCCGGTCTTGGAAGTCCATCCTTTTTCATACGCCGAGGCGTTCACGACAATTCGGTATTTCCGGGTGACGTTGGACTGCGTCTTGGGTGTCTTCGCAATTGCCAAGGGCGGCGTGCCGCTGCTCTTCTTCTTCCAGACGAGCTTCTGCACCGTGACCCATTGACCGTTCTTGTGCATTTGCAGGGCACCGATGCGGGCAGATCTGCCGGTCCAGACGTAGACGCCGTGCCGGGCTTGATCGCCCGCGGCCTCCTTGCCTTCGGCCTCCGCGAACGGCTTTGTGTAGTTCGAGTAGCGGTGGTGGATGTCGGACCGGTCACGCTTCCAGGTGACCTTCTGGGCCGGGCTTGAGGCGAGCGTCCTGCCGCCCTCGGTAGCTGCGATGCGCATGTGGACGGTGCCCTCTTTGGCCATCTTGTAGCCGAGCGTCGTCTTGCCTTGCTTGCCCGGCGCCTTGGAGCCGACCGTCTTCCAGCTCGTTCCGCTCTTCAACTGCAGGGCAATCCGGTACGTGGACGCCCATGGATCATGCCAGACCGTGAACTTCTTGGACGGCTCCCAGCGATAGCTGTCCAAGGAGGATCCGTAGAGGACGGGCGCCTCATAGGCTGGGGCAGCGGGAATCGTCACGGGTTCCGCAGCGGCGGCCGGCTGTCCGGCGAAGACCATGAGGCCAACCGCGGCGGCGGCCGATGCAAGGGCGACGATCAGACGTGCGAACATAGCCTCTTCTTCCGGATGCTGACGAGGAAAGGTGCGTAGAGGCATCCGGACTGGGCAGGCTACGACTCACCGCAATCGGATTCTAGCGGCCAAATGCGGATCCACGGCGCAACACGGGGTCTCAATCTCTCGGCGGCGGAGGAAGCTCGATCGGATCGCGCAGGCTCCGTCCCATCGCGAGCTTGGCGACCAGCGGGATTCCCATCAGGCCCAGCACGGTGTTGCGCAACAGCAGTTGCCCGCGGTTGCGTGGTGCGAACGCTGCGCCGAGCCCGATCGCCGCATCCTGCTTCACGCGCACCAGCGACGCCAACTGGCGCTCGTACGAAGCGAACGCTGTGGAATGCTCCCCGCCAGAGAGCTGCAGTTCGGCCGCCAGGACGTAGGCCTCCACCATGGCGAGCGCGGAGCCCTGACCGGCCAAAAACGACGGGCACGCGGCGGCGTCGCCGATAAGCGCCACCCTGCCGCGCGACCACGCCGGCATCCGGATCTGGCTTGCCCGATCAAGGTAGAAGGTCCGGGCCTCGGGCATCCGCCGCAGCATCTCCGGAACTTCCCAGCCTACGCCGCGCAGACGCGAACGGAGCAACTCCTGCTGGGCTGCCACATCCTCCACCGGCACGTCCCCGTCATAGCGAAAGGTAAAACAGAACATAGTCGCACCGTCGCGCAGCGAGAAGCGGAGCGCCTGCACGCCCACCTCGGTATGCGTCACTGCGACCAACTCGTCACGCGGACCGTAGCCTTCCACGTCGAAGGCGGCCACCGTGATGCCGAGGTAGCGCTCGAACTCCTCCCCGGGCCCGAAGGTCAGCGACCGGACCCGGGAGTGCAGGCCGTCGGCCCCGACAACGAGGTCAAACTCCCGCGGAGCGCCGTGGGCAAACTCGACGCGCACGCGCCCGCCGTCGTCGTCGAGCGCCTGGACAGTGTCGCCGAAGATCGTTTCGACCTCGCCGTTCAGCGCTTCGAAGAGCACAGCCCCCAGATCGGAGCGGCCGATGCTGACATACCGGTCGCCGACCCCGCCGATGACGTTGCGCGGATCCAGATGAGCGATCTGCCGGCCGGTGGCGGACACTTCACGCAGCTTGCGCACCCGATAGCCCTCGGCCATCAGCCGGGGGACGATGCCCATCCGTTCGGCCACATCGAACCCGGATCCCCAGAAGTCCACTAGGTAGCCGCCTTGACGCAGCCGGGGAGCGTGCTCAACGAGCACCGGCTCGTGTCCCGCCCGCCGCAGCCAGTAGGCCAGCGTGGGACCCGCAATCCCTGCCCCGACGATCAGCACCCGCATGCGCGCCGCCCTCAACCATGGTCCACCGAACGGTCTCAGGCTAGTGCGGGGCGCCGTCCCGCGGAAGGCCCGCTGATGCCCGCTCAGCGCGTCTTGCCGGGCAGCCCGAAGAGGCCGGCCAGCCGACGATCGGTGTCGGCGAGGGCGGCGGTGTCGAAGGTGTTGGTGGTGACCATGAGTTCGTCGGCGCCGGTGGCCTCGAGCAGCCGGCCGAGCCGCTCGGCCACCTGGTCTGCGGTCCCGTGCACTGCAGCCGCGAGGGTCTCGGATACGAGCGCCTGCTGCCGCTCCGTCACCGGCAAGGCCCGAATGGAGTCCACCGGTTCGAGCGGCGGGAACTCGCCGCGGGTGCGTGATTGCGCCATCGCCCACGCCTCGGGCAGCAGCAAGTCCCGCGCCGCTTCGGCTGATGCGGCCACCGCCACGTTCGCCGACGCGATCACGTACGGCTCCGCGTAATAAGCGGAGGGCCGGAAGTTCTTCCGGTAGCGCTCCAGCACGCCGCGGGCCAACTCCGGCTTGCGCCCGGTGAACGCCGGCCCACCAACAACGACGGCGAGGCCCGCCTTCGCAGCGATCTCCGCGCCTTTGCCGGTGGCCAGCACAAAAGGCGGCGTTGCGCCGCCGTCGTACGGGCGGGCAGTGATGGCGGCGGTGCCGCCGAGGTAGGACAGCAGCTCGGCGAGGTCCTCCGCAAAGCGGTCCGCGGCGTCCTTGTCCTGCCGCAGCGCCGAGCGGACAGCGGGCGTGAAGCCCACGGAGCGCCCGATCCCGAGATCGATCCGGCCGGGGAAGAGCGCCTGCAGGGTGGCGGCTTGTTCGGCCACCACCAACGGCTGGTGGTTGGGCAGCATCACTCCGCCGGAGCCGACGCGGATCCGCTCGGTCTGCGCGGCCACCGCCGCCATCAGCACCGCCGGGGCCGAACCGGCGATCCCGGGCACGCCGTGATGCTCGGCCACCCAGAACCGGTGGTAGCCCAGCTGCTCGGCATGCTGCGCCCGCCGGACGGTAGCGGCCAGGGCCTCAGACGCCGAGTTGCCTGCGCGGGCATTGGCGCGGTCCAAGATGGAGAGGGGAATCGACGGCAGCTGCATACCAGTCACAACATGGCTAGCCGGCGGCTATTCCGTCGGCCGAAATTCACCGCGCCGATGACGCCCCGGCCGGCAGCAGTGAGGCCGCCGCCACGTCGGTGAGGACGGTGACGTCCGGGTGCAGTTGGAGCACGGAGGCCGGGCAGTCCGGGTGGACGGGGCCGGTCAGGGCCCGGCTGAGCGCTTCGGCCTTATCCCGGCCCTGGACCAGCAGCAGCAGCCGCTTGGCGGCCAGGATGGTGCCGAGGCCCTGGGTGATGCACCGGGTGGGGACGTCGTCGAGGCAGTCGAAGAAGCGCGCATTGGCCTGACGCGTGCTCTGGGTCAGCACTTCCACCCGGGTGCGCGAATCCAAGGCCGAACCGGGCTCGTTGAAGGCAAGATGGCCGTTGTGGCCGATGCCCAGGATCTGCAGGTCGATGCCGCCGGCGGAGGCAATGGCCGCCTCGTAGTCCGTGGCCGCTTGATCCACATCCGGCTGGCCGGCGTCCGGCAGCAGGACCGTCGCGGGGTCGAGGCCCAGCGGCGTGATGACTTCGCGCTCGATGACCGCGGCGTAACTCTCGGGATGGCCGGCGGGCAGCCCGATGTATTCGTCCAGGGCGAACCAGCGGACAGCGGTCAGGTCCAGGCGGCGGCGTGCCAAGGATTGGTACAGCGGCAGAGGCGAGGACCCGGTGGCCAGTCCGATGACGGCCCGGGGCAGGTCTACGACGAGCCCAGCGACCAAATCTGCGGCCACGGTCCCGATCTCCGCGGCGTCGTGGTGCGAAATGTGCAGCTTGCGTTGCTGATCGACCGTGGCGCTCATGGGAGCCACGTCAGTTTCGCGAATCCGGGACGGAGGGGGCGTTGCGCGGTGCCCATTGGCGGTGGCGGGGGCAGGTCAAAGTTCATGACACGTTCCTTCATCGGTACTTGTCGCATCCGCCGGAGGCGGTGTATCCGCTGGCATAACAAAAACAGGTTGCAGAAAGGTTACCGAATGGCGACTGCCGAAAACCTCGATCAGCGCCCGATCATGCGCTCAGCGAACTCGGCAGTCCGCCGGCTGCCACTGTCAGGTCACGACGTCGAAGCCCGCCTGAGGAGACAGCGTCCCGTTGGCCTGGACTTGGACCAAATGTCGGCCCGGGTAATGGACGCGGGTGGTCATCTGCCGGAAGCCGTGCGACGTGCGGAACCGGCGCATCTCGCCCGGTGCCAGATCAGCCACCGCCAGCTTGAACACCTTAGGGGCCAGCGAACCGTTGGCCTTGACGTAGTGCACCACGTAGTCCACCGCAACGCGTGCCGGCACCGCAGCTTCATTGCGGAGTTCGACGGCGAAGCCCAGTTCCCCGGGCAGGCGGACGATGCTCTGGTCCAGTTGGGGAGCGGACACCGCCACTGCTCCGGAGGTAAAGCCCAGCGTGGCGAGGGCGCCGGGATCTGCCTTCTTCACCAGGGTGCGCAGCCCGTGCCGGACTACCCAGACCGCGCGGTCGTCCGGCGTCGTGCTCCAGCGTTCGGCGGTGGCCACCGTTTCGGACGGGGCGTGCCGGGATATGTCGTTCAGGTGGTTGGCCACCGAGCGCCGGACGGTGTCGCTGTCGTCCAGGTACAGCTCGTCGAGGATCGGCAGCGTCCCCGCCGGCCGGGCGATGATGCCGGGTACGCGGACGGCCCACGGCAGATACGGCCGGGTGCCTTCGCTGGCCAACCGCCGAACCTGTTCGTCCGGGTGTGCCGTCCAACCGCGGATGGCTCCCAGCGCCCGGTCCAGGTCCTGGATGAGCAGCCGCCGGATGGCGAACTCGCTGCTCATCCGCGGAGTCAGTTCCGCGAGCAGGGCCAACGCGTCATCGAACGCCCGCTGGCCTCCATCCTGGAGCGCCAGGGTGACCGCGGCCTCGCCCACCGGCCACAGGATCCAGCCGGTGAAGCCGTCATCGGCGAAGGCGGTGCGGAAAACCGAAGCGGCCCGCTCGTAGCCTGCATCCAAGTCGTCGATCAGCGCGGCTGCCAGCAGGCCGGCCCGGGCCCGCAGGGCCAGTGGTTCGAGCCGGTCGGCGGCTTCCACGAGGCCCGGCCAGGCAGGCTGGTCGGCTGCCACGGCCAGCGACGTGCGCAGTTGCGTCACCGCGGACGGACCCAGCAGGTCGTTCATGATTCCCACTGCGGTCCTCCGGGTCGGCTCAGCGATGTTGTCACAACCCAGCCTAGGGCTCCTCGGCAGCGTCACCCGGCCTCAGCCCGCCGGTACGGAAGTCTTAGGACGGAAGCTGTCCTGAATTCGGCCCGAGGGGTGTCCCGGGCCACGGTCCGGGCACTAGAGTCACCTGACATGGACATCATCTTGGTACCCGGATTCTGGTTGGACGCGTCGTCGTGGTCGGAGGTGACTCCGCCGCTGGAAGCCGCAGGACATCGGGTCTACCCCCTGACGTTGCCCGGGCTGGAGTCCGTGGATGCCCCACGGGCAGGCATCGGCCTACGGGACCACATTGATGCCACGCTGAAAGCAGTGGACGAGCTGGGCGGGCCGGTGATCCTGGTGGGACATTCGGGCGGCGGAGCCATCATCCACGGCGTGGTGGACCAGCGCCCGGACCGCATTCTTCGCGCCATCTACGTGGACAGCGGCCCGTTGGGCGAAGGCGGCGTGATCAACGACGAGCTGCCCGCCGACGGGGACGAGGTGCCGCTGCCGGACTGGAGCCTCTTCGGGGAAGAAGACCTGACCGATCTGGACGATGGGCTCCGGGCTGCCTTCCGCGCCCGCGCCATTCCGCAGCCGAGGGGCGTCGCCCAAGACCCGCAGCACCTCTCCGACGAGCGCCGGTTTAACGTCCCGGCCACCATCATCACCTGTGAGTTCACGCCGGAACAGCTCCAAGGCTGGATCGACGCCGGTGCCCCGCAGGTGGTGGAACTGGTCAATATCAAGGACGTGGAATACGTCCACCTGCCCACCGGCCACTGGCCGCAATTCACCAAGCCCGCCGAACTGGGCGCGGCCATTCTGGCCGCAGTCACCAAGACAGCGGGGGCAACACAGGCATCATGAGCACTGCCACCCTGTTGCCCGCCGTTGAGGCGGCGCTCGTCGAGCACGGCCTGACCTACGAGGTCCTGGCCTGTGATCCGGATCTGGCGGACACCGCTGCGTTCTGCGACCACTACGGCTTCTCGCTGGACCAGTCGGCGAACACCATCCTGGTGACGTCCAAGAAAGTGGAGCCGGCCCAATACGCGGTCTGCGTGGTGTTGGGAACCACCCGGCTGGACGTGAACAAATCGGTCCGTGAGCTGCTGGGAGTCAAACGGGCCTCCTTCGCCGATGCGGAAACCACCCAAGCGGTGACCGGGATGGAGATCGGCGGAGTGACCGCCATCGGCACCTCGGTCCACACCATCTACATCGACGCAGCGGTGCTGGCGCGCGAGCGCGTGGTGATGGGCGGCGGCAACCGCACCAGCAAGCTGCTGCTCAAGCCGCAGGAACTGGCCAAGCTGCCCCACGCCGTCGTTATTGATGGCCTGGCCAAGCCTGCCGTGCCGGTCCACGCCTCCGGAAGCTGAGCGCACGGATAGCGCAGGCTTCCCTCAGCTTGGCTTGCCTTACCTTGGTGGCGGTGATACAAACCGGCGCATAATCTGGGAAGCATGGGACTCACAGGAAAACTTGCAGAAGCGTTTAACAACCAGGTCACGCTGGAACTTCAGGCCTCCGTGGTCTACCGCCAGCTCGCCATTGAAATGGATGCCGTCGACCTGCCCGGTATCGCCGGGTGGTTCCGCGCCCAGGCCGAGGAAGAGGTGGTCCACGCCAACAAGTTCATCGACCACATGATGGACCGCGGCGCGCACCCGAAGATCCAGGCGATCACCGCTCCCACTGTCTCCGCCGGGACCGTGCTGCAGGCGTTCGAAGCCTCGCTGGCGCACGAGAAGAAGGTCTCCGAATCCATCCGCGACCTGTACCGGCTGGCGCAGCAGGAGGGCGACATCGACTCGATCCCGCTGCTCAACGGGTTCGTCGAAGAGCAGCTCGAAGAAGAAGCCACCGTCGGCGAGATCATCGGCCGCGTCAAGCTGGTCAACGACGACGGCCCCGGCCTGCTGCGCCTGGACGAGCAGCTCGGCTCCCGCAAGGCCGCCGAAGACAGCTAACGCCTGAGGTTCGTTCCCCACCTCAACCACAACCCAAAGGGCGACGTCGGTGCTCAGCTGGGCACCGACGTCGCCCTTTGGTGGGTGGCAGCACCCTTGACAGGGTGCTGATTCCGGGGTCGACTCGGTCTCAAAGCTGTGCCCGTGGAGGGTAGAGCCCGGAGCAGACCAGGAGAAGAGAGCATGAGTACGGTTGTGGTGCAGGCGTTCATCACTCTGGACGGTGTCGTGCAGGCGGGCGGCGGACCGGATGAGGACCGCGACGGCGGCTTCGAGCACGGCGGCTGGCAGGCCGGCTACGACGACGGGGACATCGTCAGCGAGTGGGAGAGCAGGACCGAGGCACTGCTGCTGGGCCGCAAGACGTACGAGATCTTCGCCCGCTCCTGGGGAGTGTGGGACGAGAATGCCGAAGGCCTGCTGGGTGAGCTGACCCGCAGATATAACCGCATCCCCAAGTACGTAGCATCGCGCACGCTGACCGAGCTCGGCTGGAAGAACTCGCAGCTCCTCGGCCCCGACGTGCCGGCCGCAGTGAAGCAGTTGCGTTCCGAGCCGGGCGGCGAGATTCGCGTATGGGGGAGTACCCAGCTGGTCAGGACGCTGGCCGAGCACGACCTGATCGATGAGTACCGACTGGTTGTTTACCCGCTGGTGCTGGGCACCGGCAAGAAGCTGTTCGGCGACGGTTTCCCGTTTAGCAGGCTCAGCCTGGCCGAGTCCCGCGCGTTGCCGTCCGGAATCCTGATCAACATCTACAGGCGCTCCGACGCCGGCTGAACGTTGCATCCGGTGTCTGCGAGGGCCGGCTCACGTCGCCCCACAAATGGTGCGCAGCCTCCGTCGAGGTCCACTGGGGTATTGCCGCCGGTGCTCGACGCCCCTAGGTTGGAGGTGGACGCCTGCGGGGATAGGTTCCCGACCGGGAGCCGGCGGTGCGGCCAAGAAGGATAATCAGCATGGCAACAGGCACCGTCAAGTGGTTCAACGCAGAAAAGGGTTTCGGCTTCATTAGCCAGGATGACGATGGACCGGACGTGTTCGCGCACTTTTCGGCCATCTCCTCCGGCGGCTACCGCTCCCTGGAGGAAAACCAGCGGGTGGAATTCGACGTGGTTCAAGGCCCCAAGGGCCTACAGGCCGAAAACATCCGCACGCTCTAACTATCTGAAACGAACTACGCCCCCGGACCCTGTGGTCCGGGGGCGTAGTCGTGCAACGTTTGTTAAACGTGCTGGTCCACGATAATCGGGTTGCCGTCCGGGTCCAGCACCATGAAGCTCGCGGGACCCGTCGATGCCTCGTCTGCTTCCGACAGAAATTCCACGCCCGCCGCCTTCAGATTCCGCTGGAGCTCGCGCGCATCCGTGAATGAATCGAGCGCTTGGGCGTTTTGGTTCCAGCCCGGGTTGAAGGTCAACGCGTTCTTCTCGAACATGCCCTGAAAGAGCCCGATGACGGTCTCGCCGTTCTTCAGGATCAACCAGTTCTGCGCGATATCACCGCCGTGATCGTGAAAACCGAGCTTCTTGTAGAACGCAGCGGAAGCCGCGATGTCCTTGACGGCGAGGCTGACCGAAAATGCGCCGAGTTCCACGGGGTTACTCCACTCTGCAGCCTGATGAACTCTTCCGATGATAGCCACGGCCGGTCCGAGTGGCGCCTGAACACAGTGCGGATTACTCCGGCAGGATCGTTCCCGCCGCAGGGAACCGCGCGGCTTCGTCGCGCATGCTGCTGCCGAACTCTCCGTGGTACAGCGATTCGGTCAGGGCGAAGTGGAAGCCCTCGGCCGGCTCCAAGGTCTCAAATTCGGCAACGATCCACCCGACGTCCGGGTCCTGCTGGGCACGCCAGTCCCAAACGACCGTCTGAAATGCGCCTGCGTTGAGCTCCGCCGTGACGGCGGTGATCGCTCCGATTCTGTTCATCTGCAACAAGTGGCCTTTACCAACCAGCGTGTTCATGATGTAGGCCATTACCGAGGCGTCGACTTTGCGCCCTTCCCCGCCGGACGCGAAAGATCTCTGCATATTGCTCACCTCACTAATCGATGGGAAGTCACGCTGCCCTGCGGGTTTGAGCCGGAGTGTGTGAATTGTGAGCAGAGGGTTTGAGAAGCCGCACGGTGCGGGTTATTCGTACCAGCCGACGTTCCGGTCATATCTGGAGACGAGAGATCCCGTGCCGCGGCGGTCGCTGCCGCCGGTGGGAAAATAGATGGCGCCGAAGGACGCTCCGACGGCGTCGATCCGTTTCTGGGCCCACAGTTTGGCGTCGTTGAGGTCCGTCCGAGGCACGGGGGTGCGGGTCCCTGAACCGGCAGCGAGGTAGATTTCCAGGTGATACTCCCCGGGCCGGGACCGGTCCGGAGGCAACGAGGGGGCTTTCTCGTCTCTGATGCTGATCAGTATCTCTGCCAGGGCGTGGAGCGTGAACTGATCTCCGGCAGGCCTTCCATGCGAGATATTTTCAGTGCGCAGCTGTAGCGCTACATCTTCCACCGTCTCGTCGTCCGCGGGGACATAGCTGAAATTCTTCAACGCCGTGGCGTCGCCGCCGACGCTCTTTAAATGTTGGGTGAATTGTGCGGAGCTGGAGATATCCATATTCATTGTGCTATCCCTGCTGACTGCCGGCATTGTCACCGGCTCTTTCACACTAGCCCGGAATAAAGGAGGTAAACCGATCTGGGGAAAGAAACTTGGGCCGGGACCTGGCAGTCTGCGAGATGCCGCCTGGTTCCGGGGCAGCCGTTCATCCCACTGGACGGGTTCTTGGCGGGCCGAGTTGGGAGGCGCATCCTGAAAGAACCAGTGCAGCACGAGATGAGGGGATGGTTTCTATGGCAACAACATCGTCTACCGGCGGCGCCTTCCAGATCCGCGGCCTGTGGGCCGATGGCTTCGGTCGGGCAGGTACTCGTGCCGCGCAATTCATATTGCTCCTGATCGCCGTGTCCGTTGCGATCTACGGGCTGATACAGCTTAAGCTCATCGTGATCCCGCTCATGGTGGCCCTCATCTTGGCCGCAGCGCTTAATCCGGTCGTCGCCTTCCTGCGCGGCAAAGGACTTCCCGGTGCACTGGCGACCTGGATTACTTTGCTGTCCGCCATCGTCGTGTTCGGAGGCATAGTTACCGGCGTCGTCTTTGCTGTCCGCAGCGAGTGGAACGAATTGGGCACGGCCGCCGTCAACGGGTTCAAGGAGCTCCAGAAGTTCGTCGTTTCCGGGCCCCTACCGCTGGACCAGGAAACGCTTGACAGGGGCATCGACGCCGTGACCGCATTTGCCACTAGCAGCCAATTCGGGGCCGGTGCGCTGGTTGGGATTTCGACGGCGGCGGAGGTCATCACGGGTGTTTTGCTCAGCGCAGTTGTACTTTTCTACTTCCTCAAAGACGGCGGGCGGATCTGGGACTTCTTCCTCCGGCCCTTTCACGGTGAACGCCGGCGTAGACTGCGCAGCTCCGGAGCGAGGACGCTTGTGGTGCTGGGCCAGTATGTGCGGGGTACGACGATCATCGCTCTGATCGAGGCTGTGGTCATCGGTGTGGCTCTCTTCATTCTGAGGGTGCCCCTGGCCCTTCCGCTGGCCGTCATCGTTTTCCTCGGGGCCTACATACCCATGGTTGGGGCGGCGGTGGCCGGGATACTTGCCGCCCTGGTCGCACTAGTTGCCAACGGGCCCGTTGTTGCGCTGATAGTCGTGGCCATCGTCATCGGAATCAACCAGCTCGACGGCCATATCCTGCAGCCGATTGTGATGGGGAGGTCGCTGCGCCTGCACGGCCTCGTCATCCTCCTGGCCCTGGCAGCCGGTGTCATCCTCGCCGGAATCATCGGCGCGTTGCTGGCGGTGCCGCTGGCGGCGGTGACTTGGGCGGTTATCCAAATCTGGACCCAACCAATGACCGACACTGGGCCGGACCGCGTCGGAACGAAGGGCAAGTCCCGAGCACTGTGGAAGTCACATATCGCCGAGCGCAAGGCAGCAGCTGCCTCAACGCGTCGGCAGATCCCGGGAAGAGGCCGTTGAGCCAACAACCACGGCAGGAGATGGGACCAATGCGGTTAGAGCCCCTTCTGCAGCCGCCGGAGAAGTGGGGGACTGCCCTACGGAAGGGCTAGTCGAAGGAAATTTCGTGGGCCAGGGTCTCGATTTCTTGCCGCCGAGCCTCATGGGCTAGGCGCTTTGACAGCGCATCTTCATCCAGTTGTTCCTGCTCTCGGCGTGTCTGATCGCTGATTTCCCGGATCAGGGAACCGATGACGGAGGCCAGGCCGGCTTTCAGCTCTTCCAAGCTGGTGTTCACGATCTCCAGCCGCGCATCGGTGATCACCAGGCTGATGTGGCCGTAACCCTGCTCCCTGAGCCGCTCGTGAGACGCCGGTCCCTGTATCAGGCGCGCTTCGGCTGGAAGAACACGCCGGGAAAACGCAGCCGAAACCGTGTATCTGGCCGGGGCATCAGCACCGTAGAGTTCCCGCGAAACCGCAACCACGGACGTCAGCCGCAGTGTCGGGTCCGGCGAGTTTCCCCGTGCCGGTTCGTGGGATGACACGTTGATGCTCATAGGGTCATTTTCCCACCCGTGCCTGCCATTGTCCCGTACGGGAGGACGCATAATTCCCGCCCCGCGGCGGTCAGAGGGCGCCGAAATGGAAGGTTTCGTCCTGACGCCCTCGGCGCTCAACGTGGCGGTTGGTGTTAGGCTGCCGCGCCGCTTAGCGTCTACGCGATTACCAGCGATCAGGGGCAGGGCCCCGGGCGAAGCGACGCCCGGTGACCTGCTCAGGGGTGATGGCCACGAAGACGTATTTCACCGTAGGAATCCACGAATGTTGCAGCAGCTTGTCTGCGGCTTCCGTCTGTGCCCCATTAGGCAGGATTTCCGCCGTGCCGTGAACAATAACGCTCCATGCGAAATCCTCGGTGAACCCGTCGGTTTCAAACGCCACGTGACGGTTGATGGTCAGGTTTACCAGCTTGCTCCCCTCCGCCGTGCAGAAAAGAACAACGCCCTCGTGTGCGAGGTAATTGATGGGAAAGATCTCGGGCACATCGCCCACAGAGACGGCAATTCGCCCCAGTTCGGACCCAGCCAGCAGGTTCCACGAGTCGGTTGAATCGAGTTCTAGAACGGGATGCTCTTGATCTGGCATCATGAGCTGCTCTTTTCAGGGAGATGCTGAGGACGGGCGTCCAATGGGTGGTGTGAACCGATGTGACCCCCGGCTCATTGTCTTCAGTAGAAGCTCGGAGGGTCGCATTCTCGCGACAGAATCCTCATCTTCCTTCGAGAACGAACCCTGTGTGGCGACCATGAGACCAGTATGCCCGGACAAGATTCAAAGATCAGCCCCTGACGTCTGCCGGGCTCCCTACTCCTGCCGCGCCGCCGGCACCGAGCTAGCCGGCAAGAGCATGGGCTCCCCAAAAGACCCGAACTACACCGCTGCGGGTTGTTGTTTGGAGTAGGCCTTGAGGTCGAAGTCTGGGTCGGCGGCCTGTTCCGGGGTGAGGGTGCGGCCGGCGGAGAGCAGGCGGCGGGCGGCCATGTGGTCGGCGGGCTGGTTGACGGATTCGACGGCGGTGAGGGTGTTGTTGCGGAAGCAGAACACGGAGAACTTCTCCTCCGCCGGGTTCCCGCGGAGCACGGTCTGGTCGCCGGGGGCTGACAGGCCGGCAATCTGCAGGCGCAGGTGGCCTTGGTTGGACCAGAACCATGGCAGGTCGGCGTAGCCGCCGGTCTCGCCGCGGGGGCCGGAGCCGGGGCCGGCGCCGGGGCCGGCGCCGAGCATCGCGGCGGCGGCGTGGCGGGCCTGGTCGGTGGCGTTCTGCACTGATTCCAGGCGGGTGCGGGCTCCGGCGTGGGCGTTCGGGAAGGACGCGCAGTCGCCCAGGGCGTAAATATCCGGGTCAGACGTGCGCAGGCTGCCGTCCACCACGATGCCGTTATCCACCTCCAGGCCGGCTGCCTGGGCGAGTTCGGTGCGCGGGGTGACGCCGACCCCGACCAGGACCAGGTCCGCCGGGTAGCGTTCACCGGTGGTGCTGACCGCGGCGGTAACGTGCCCGTCGTCGTTGCTGTCGAAGGAGGCAATGCCCTCGCCCAGGCGCAGCGTGACGCCGAGGCGTTGGTGGGCGTCGGCGAAGAAGCCGCTCGTCACCGGGGTCAGGGCGCGGCCCATCGGCCGGTCGGCGTATTCGAGCACGGTGACGTCCAGGCCGCGGGCGCGGGCGGCGGCGGCGAACTCCAGGCCGATGAAGCCGGCGCCGATGACGACGACGGAGCGCACCGCATCGAGGCGGGCGTGCAGGGCCTGGGCGTCGGTGAGGGTGCGCAGGCCGTGGATGCCGGACAGTGCGGCGCCGGGCACGGTGAGTTCGCGGTTGGCGGCGCCGGTGGCCAGCACCAGCTTCGTATAGGCCAGGGTGGTGCCGTCGTCGAGGGCGACGGTCCTGGCCGTCCGGTCGATGGAGGTGACGCGCACGCCGAGGCGGGCATCGACGTCGTTGGTGGTGAAGAACTTTTCCGGGCGCAGCGGCAGCGGGACCGGGTCCTTGCCGGCGGCGAGGTAGTCCTTGGACAGCGGCGGGCGCTGGTACGGGTGGTGCCGCTCTTCGCCGAGCAGCGTGATCGCGCCGGTGTAGCCTTCCTTGCGCAGCGAATCCACCAGCTGGATGCCGGCCTGGCCGTTGCCAACAACAACCACATTTTCAGGAGTACTCATCGCGTTCAGCCCCTGCCCTTAGATCTGGTCGTCCGGAACGTCGACTTCGATCTGCTCCAGACCGTCGCCAACCGTGATCTGGCAACCGAGCCGGCTACGGGTCTCGTCGCGCGGGCCGGCGGTGCACTCAAGCATCTCTTCCTCATCCTCGCCGATCTCCGGCAGCGCGTCGAGGTATTCGGGCCGCACGTAGACGTGGCAGGTGGCGCACATCGCCTGGCCTCCGCATTCGCCGACAATCCCGTCCACGCCGTTGGTGACCGCGGCCCGCATGAGCGAGGTTCCGGGGTCCACGTCCAAGACGTCAACGTTGCCGTCGGAGTGGTGGAAACTGATCTTTGCCATGGTTCTTCTTTCCTAGTTCCAGGTAACGGGAAGGCTGGTGATGCCGCGGAAGACCCAGCCGTCCCAAGTCTCGGGCCGGGTCTCGTCGGTGCGCAGTCCGGGGAAGCGCTGATAAGCCAGGGGGACGGCGATCTGGCCGATGGAGGTCTTCGCGGCCCAGTGCCCGGCGCACAGATGCACGCCGCTGCCGAAGGCAAGATGGGATGTTTTGGGCCGGAAGATGTCGAATTCGCCGGCCGTGGGGCCGAAATGGTCCACGTCCCGGTTGGCGGATGCCACAACGACGCCGATGCCCGCGCCCGCCGGCAGGCGCACTCCGCCGAGCGTGGTCTCCTGGGTGGTCTCCCGCGGGTACATGCCGATGGGGGAGAGCCACCGGACGGTTTCGTCGAACACGGCCGGCCAGAGGGCATCGTCATGGAGCACCTTGTCGAGCTGTTCGGTATGCCGGCTCAGTGCCCACACGATGTTGGTGACCATGTGCTGCGGCTCGTTCATGCCGCCGGAGATGGTGAGCTTGACGTTGGCGGCAACGTTGTCGAACGGCAGTCCGCTGTTGGCCAGGGCAGACGTCATCGACGCGTTGGGATGCTGCTGATAGAACGGGATGAGCTCGTCCAGGATCGCGTCCAGCTCGGCCCGCGACGCCTCACAGCGATCCCAGATGGCCTGGTCGTCGAGTACGTTCCCGGCGCCGGCGATGAAGTCGTGCGACCAGCGGCGCATCTGCTCCACCCTGACATCTTTCAGCCCGAGTAGGTCGATCAGGTTCTGCGAGGCCACGGGGGCGGCGTAATCACGGTTGAGATCCGCTTGGCCGGGGCCCTTTTCCTCGAGGACGTCGAGGTACATCCGGGCGTTGCGTTCGAAGACCGGAGCCCAGGCTTCCTTGATGTTCTTGGGCCGCAGTACCGGGTTGATGGCAGCCCTGTCAGCGGCATGGTCCGGGTCGTCCTTGCGCAGCATTGGCTGGGCTCCGAGTGCACGGTTCATGGTTGCGCCGCTGACGTTGGCACTGAAAATTTCCTGATCCAATTCCACCGCGTGGCAGCCGGCGTAGCTTGTGACGAGGAACTTTTTGAGCGCCGGAACCCAAGCGACCGGAGCCTCCCGCCGCAGGCGCTCATAGGTCGGATAGGGGTCGGATATCAGCGCCGCGGGATCAACCCAGTCGGCTACGGGATAGGGAACCCTAGCTGCTGACTCCGTAGCCGGCAGGGCTGCGGGCGCCATGGCCTGGGTGCCTAGGTTTTGCGACGGCGTCATGACGCTGGTGCTATCGGAGTCTCCTCCGAAGCCGAACGGGCAGCGGCCTTCGACGGTGGCAGACATGTGTCCTCCTGGAATCAAACAAGACTAGTGAGACCAGTGTCACCCGCCAGCTTCTCCTAGTAAACTGTGGATATTCGTACAACTTCTTCGATTCTGTAGGTTTAGATGCCCAAGTTCACCTTGCGTCAGTTGGAACTCTTCGCCGCGCTGCCCGACCATCCCACGCTGAGCTCTGCGGCATCGGCGCTGCATATTTCCGAGTCGGCGCTCTCTCATGCTCTGAGTGAGCTGGAGGCGGCCGTGGGGGAGCAGTTGTGCGTACGGCGCAAGGCCCGGGGCATGCGGCTGACTCAGGCCGGACAATATCTTGCCGGCAGGGCGCGGACCATCTTGAAAGAAACCGACGGGCTGGTCAGCGAATTGGCCGGTGTCGGAGGAGTGCTGAGGGGGCCGGTGGCACTGGGCTGCTACATCGGTCTGGCCAGCAATGTCCTGCCATCGGTGCTGGAGGGCTTCGGCAAGCTGCAGCCAGGCGTGGACATTGGCATTACCGTAGGCGATCACGGGGACCTGCTGCCCCGGCTTGAGACCGGTGCCCTGGACGCGGCCATCGTGTACGACATCGGCCTGCCGGCGGGGTTGCAGCGCCAGGCGATCTATCAAACAGAAGTGATGGCCGTACTGGCCGAGTCGCATCCGCTGGCCGCCAAGCCGGAACTCGACCTGGCCGATTTGGCGCCCGAACCGCTCATCATGCTGGAATCGGTCCCCAGCACCGGCTACACCCAACTCATGTTCGCGGAACGCGGCCTCACCCCGACGCTGACGGCCCAGGTGCCGCAGATTGACCTGGTCCGGGCACTGGTGGGCCGCGGCCTGGGATACAGCCTGCTGATGTCCAGGCCCAACCAAGTCCCGGTCACCACCGAAGGCCTCCCCATCGTTTCCCGGCCGCTGCTGCCGCGGGCAGGAGGAACTTCGGTCGTCGCAGTGTGGCCCAACGGGATGGCCCTGAGTGCGCGGGCGCAGGCGGTGATGGACTACGCCTCTGAAGTGCTGGAAGGCATCGTCACCGCTTGACCGGCTACTGCTCCGGGGGGCGCCGGTGTTCCTTTCGTTCACGGACGCGCTGCTCGTGCTCCAGCCGGTGATGTTCCTCGCGCTCGTGTTCCACCGGGATCAGCTCCGGATGGTTCAGCCGCGAATGCTGGCGGCCGTACAGGAAGTAGATGGCCAGGCCGATGACCAGCCAAACCGCAAAGCGCAGCCAAGTGAGCGTGGTCAGGTTCAGCATCAGCCAGAAACACAGCACCGCGGCCAGGATCGGCACCACCGGCGAGCCCGGCACGCGGTAGGCGCGCGGCAAGTCCGGCCGCTTCTTCCTCAGCACAACGACGCCGATGCTCACCAGAATGAAGGCGGAGAGGGTGCCGATGTTGATCATCTCTTCCAGCACGTCCACGTTGGTGAAGCCGGCGACCAAGGCCACCAGTGCTCCAGACAGGATTTGCACCCGGGCCGGGGTTTTTTGATGCTCGGTGGTGTGGCTCAGCCAGCGCGGCAGCAGGCCGTCGCGGCTCATCGCGAAGGCAACCCGGGCGAGGCCCATCAGCAGGACCATGATGACAGTGGTGAGCCCGATCAGGATGCCAACCGAGATGACCTGCGCGGCCCAGTCTGCCCCGACGTCGATGAACGCGGTGGCCAGGGAGGCCTCATCAGCCTCGGCCAGATCCTTATAGGAAACCATTCCGGTCAGGGCCAGGGCTACCAGGATGTACAGGACGGTCACGATGGCCAGGCCGCCGAAGATGCCCCGCGGAAGCGTCTTCTGCGGGTTGCGCACCTCTTCCGCGCTGGTGGCCACGACGTCGAAACCGATAAAGGCGAAGAACACCAGCGCCGCGCCTGCCAGAATGCCCAGTACACCGTACTGCTGAGGCTCAGCACCGCTGAGGAAGGAGAACAACGACTGGGTCCAGACGCTTCCCCCGGTGCTCGCGGTGGGAACCGGATCCGGTACGAACGGCGTGTAGTTCTCCGCCCGCACGTACGTGAAGCCGATGACGATCACGAACAGGACAATGGCCACTTTGATGATGGTAAAAACGTTGTTCACCCGGGCCGATAGTTCGGTGCCGAGCACCAAAAGGGTGGTGAAGATGGCAACGATCAGCAGCGGGCCCCAGGTTAGCTCCAGGCCGAAAATACTGACCGTGGAGGGGACATCCATGTCGAAGAGCAGGAAAACATTGCTGAGATAAATCCCCCAGTACTTGGCGATGACCGCCCCTGCCGTGAACAGCTCCAAGATCAGGTCCCACCCGATGATCCACGCCAGCAACTCGCCCAAGGTCGCGTAAGTGTAGGTATAGGCGCTGCCTGCCACCGGGATGGCTGAAGCGAACTCGGCATAGCACATGATGGCCAGCGCGCAGGTGACGGCCGCCAGCACGAAGGACAAGGTCACGGCCGGGCCGGCAAAGCTGCCGGCAGCCTTCGCCCCCACGGAGAAGATACCGGCCCCGACGGCAACCGCCACGCCGAGGATCATGAGGTCGAAGGTGCTCAGCGTGCGTTTAAGTTGCCGTCCTGGCTCCTCTGAATCCGCCATGGACTGTTCGATTGACTTGGTCCGAAAGAGGCTCATGGGACCAGTATTCTCAGGATGGCCTGTTACGGATAGCTTTTATTTGGCCAATGTGGGCGAACAGCCCGCAGATCGCGTCCTACCGCAAGGCTAAGCCAAGAAGCTTAGGCCACCGCAAGGATACTGAGGGCCACCGCTTTTCTCTTCGATCGCCGATCGGGTCCCCTGCTGGTTACGCTCCCAGACAGATCGCCGTCATTCGTTCCCGTGTGCGGAATCAGAGGGAGGCATCGCGTGTCTAGGATTCGGCCGGCCCATCCGCACGTAGGCTCGATTCATGGAGAAGAGTCGCATCGTCGAGCTGGAAGGGCAGACCTCGATCAACGACTTGCTGGACGAGCCGGTCGGAACTACTCACATCCAGCTGGCCCTGCCTATCTACGTCCAGCACCGCCCGGGATGCATCCGACGTCTGACCTAAAGACGAAGTCAGCATGGCTGCTCTCATTGAGGAAGTTATTGCTTCGCAACATCGGAACTCTCGCGCGCCAGCCGACCCGCGGTTAGCCTGAGACAAACCTTGCCACGAAGCCAAATACGCGGTGAGGCGGCAAATACCCCTTCAGACAGGGACGTGATGCGCACTTTGACCAGACTGGCAGCCGGTGCTGCGGTAGTCCTGACGCTGGCAGGCTGCACCAGCGGGCCAAACTCGGCGTCATCCGATTCGGAGGTCTCGGCGGGAAGACACGACGCACCCGCCGGCGATTCCAAGAAGTTGCCCGTGCAATCATCCAACAAGCAGTTGCTGGCGGAAGAGGGCGATTTCAAGTTCTACTCCTTGGTGCCAGTGGCGGGCAGCGCCGAGAGAAGCGGCGGCAGCCTGTGCGTCGTCATCCAGAAGGGGACGCAGGAAGCTGTTGGATGCAGCGGGCCCACCCCCTACATGGGCTGGGAGGTCGACGGAAATCCCGGCCTTCTGGAAGCGAAGCTGGTATTCGATGGCTACAACGCTGGCAAGGAAGTGGCCGAAGGTTGGCGCTACCTGCACAAGAACCTGCTGGTGCGCGGCCAGAATGATCCGCAACCCCGGATGGCGGTCCTCGACGCTCCGGAAGAACCGTCCGACACTTTGACCGCCGACGCCAAGCATCTATTCGGCGTCAAGGCAGACAGTGCACGGCTGCTGGTCAAGGACGACGACCGTGCGTTCTATGCCGCAATACCGAACGATCCCGATAAAGGCGATATCTGTGTCGTCGTCGAGAACCTGAAAGCCGACACGGCTTCTGCGGGCTGTGGCGACCTTCCCAGTGTCGAACTGGGCGCCGCTGGCGTGAAAGCGAAGCTGGTTGTCGATGACTACGACGCCAGCAAGGAATTGGCGGAAGGCTGGCGCCAGCTGCACGAGAACCTGCTGGTGACTCCCTGATCAGCTCCGCCCATACCCTCAGCTCAACGACAGGAGACAGACGTGGAATTCGCCATCATCATTGCGATCCTTCTTGCGGCGTGCATCGCCTGGGTGGTTCTGGGTGCCCGCGCTGACCGCCGACGCGCAAAGGGTGCCCGGGGTCCCGTGAACACGGAGGCGGCCAGCACGGCAGGCTTTGGCGCCACCGTCTACGGAGGAGACGGCGGTGGCGGCGGCGGCGACTGCGGCTGACAGAACGTACCAGCCCTCGGTTTTTTCCGATGAGCACGATGAGCTGCATGCAAACCGATTGGATCGTGGTCGGACGCGGCTAGTCGATGAAGGCGGCCTTCGAGCTGTACTCCTGATAGAGCCTGGCCGCATCGCCCAGCGGCAGCTCGCCGTACTTCAAGGCGGTCAGCAGCCCGTCGAGCTGCGCGCTGGCCGATTCTGCCGTTGAGATCTGCTCTGCGCTGTTGCGTGAGTTGGCAAGGCTGGACGCTATTGCAGCGACCAGGGAGAGGATCGAAGCAAGGATGCAGATGACCTGCCAGACGACCGAAGGGCTGGACAGCGAAAAAATGCCAGCCACGGCTGCGTTGAAACTGTCCTGACCGAAACCGGGCCCGGCCGTCAACGCGGCGACGACGGCGCTGGCGACGATGCTGACGGTGGTCAAACGGTTGCGTCGGGGACGCGCGTGGCGGAGAAAGGCCCTGATGTCATCACGCCGCTCGTCGATTTGCCGAGTCAGGTCCTGGCGGTTCTGTGCGTCATCCATGATGTCCTCGTCCCTGCCGGTAGATCTGCGGCTGCCTTCCGAGAGGTATCGCTGCACGGTATATCAGAATCTCCGGTACGGCCATCCTGTTGGTCTGCCCGGGCGATGTTTTGCTGAGGGTTGGCCGGCTCCATTTCTACGCCGACATCTGAGCAGGTTGGTCCCACCACGCCAAAACGCGGGTGCCGTAGAACGTGAGCCATTTGGACGGCTCGCCGGGCGGCACGTCGACCTCGAACCAGACGCGTCCGGGGTGGCGGCGTTCCTGCAGCCACGTCCCGTCGGGCCGGCGGGCGGAGCGGATCACTTCCACTGGATCGGCCAGCCGGGGGTCGGGTGCGCCGCCGTCGCGCAAGTTGGAAGACCTGAAATAGTCCACTGCGTGCAGTGCGCTGTGGATGAACCGGAACGGGTAGGCGAAGTGGGTGGCCCACGGCCCGACGAGTTCTCCGGTGGACTTGGTGTAGAGCAGGCGGCGTTCCAGCAGGTACTCCTCGCCTGTGTGGCGGGCGGCGCGGAGTTCGTCGGATCCGCCGGTGGCGGACTCGTAATACAGCAGGCCCTTCAGCGTGTTGAGCGTGGAGTGGAACGAGGAGCGAGTGGAGCCCTCGACCCACTCGCAGTTCCAGCCGCCGTCAGGCAATTGGTGCTCAAGGAACCAGGCGGCGATTCCGCTGACATCGGCTCCGAGCCAGGCGCCGTTGGCGAGCGTGAACGCGTTGATGCAGCAGTCCACTTCGCCGTCCCAGTACGGCAAGTTGTCATACTCCCAGCGGCTGTTGGCGGCGAGCCGTTCGGCGGTGCCGTCGAGCGCGGCCGCATCGAGCCCCCAATCGCGCAGCGTTTTCAGTGTCCAGGTGGTGGCCGTCCACGGCTGCCCGGCGTCCTCGGCTGCTTCCGGGCCCAGAAAGTCGAAGTCGGCCGGGAAGTAGGCGCCGCCGGCCCACTGGCCGTCGGCGTCCTGATGCGCCAGCAGCTGCGCCCCGAATCCCTCGGTTGCCACGCGGGCCCTGGTTGCCATCCACTGCTCGGGCGGCGCGTGGGCGAGGTCCCGTTCGACCTGCCAGCGCAGGGCCGGGTCGGAGTCGCGCATCCAGTCGAGTGGCACCGTCTCGGGGTCCATGGGGAACAGAGTAGCGGCCGCCCGGACCGAACAACACCGACCGTGAGCGGTGGGCGGCAGAAATGGTGGGGAAACCACAAGGACGACGTCGGCACCCGGGTGGGCACCGACGTCGTCCTCTCAAGCGCGCAAGGCGCTGTCAGGGATCAGCCGCCGACGACTTGCGCGTCGATGAGCACCGGACCGGTGCCTTGCAGCGCCTTCTGGTAGGCCGCGTCGAACTCCTCGCGGGTGCTGGTCCGCTGGGCGGGCACTCCGTAGCCCTCGGCGATGGAGACGAAATCGATGCCGCCGAGCTTGAGGCCGGGCACGTCCGGCACACCCATCCGCTGCGCGAAGCCGGCTAGGGCGCCGTAGCTCGAGTTGTTGACGATGACGAACACCGTCCGCGTCTGCCGCTGGGCCGCGGTGTAGAGCGCGGTGATGCCGTAGTTCGCGGAGCCGTCGCCGACGGTCGCCACGATGGTCTTTCCGGGATCGCCGAGGGACATGCCGACCGCCACCGGCAGGCCGAAGCCCAGGCCGCCCGAGGCCGGGAAGTTGTACATGCCCGGGCGGTCGATGGCGATGCGCTCGAGGTAGTCCAGATCCAGCGTGGTGGTCTCATTGACGTAGGCGACCGTGTCATTGACGTGGGTATTGAGTACTTCAAGGATTTCGGTGCCGGTCATGCCGTCCGGCGAGGTCTTGGCCGCCGGCAGCTCCCGGCTGCCGGGGTCGCCGCGCCGCTGGCCCCGGTCCCTCACGCCCTGGGCCAGGGTCTTCGCCGCGCCTGCCACGTCGGCGACGACGGACCGGCCGAACGGCGCGCGGGTCGCCTCGCGGGGGTCCTGGGTCAGCTGGATGACTTGGGTCCCGGCCTCGAGGTAGTTGCTCGGCTCCCAGCGGTGATACCGGAAGACGGCGGCACCGAGGACCAGCACAACGTCGTGGCCGGCGAGGCGGTCGCGCACCGACTGGATGCCCGGGACGATGACGCCCTCAAAGTTCGGGTGGGTGGTGGGGAAGGGGCCGCGCGAGGGCGAGGGCGCGACGAAGACGGAGGCGCCGGTTTTCTCCGCCAGTGACACGACGGAGTCGAACACGCTGGGATCGTCGACGGCGGCGGCGTCCACTTGCGGGCCGACAACGAGTGCGAGCCTTTTCGCGCCGTCGACTGCCGTGATGAGTTCCCGCGCCAGGGCATCGGTGAGGCCGCCTGCGGTGACCACCGATCGCTCGGTGAGCAGGGCGTCGTCGTCGAGGGCGGGTTCAGCCCAGTCATCGAGCGGGACCGAAACGTAGACCGGCCCGCGCGGCTGGGCGGAGGTCTCGAACACGGCCTGGGAGAGCGTGCGCGGCACGTCCGCGGCGGCCAGCGGCTCGTGCGAGTACTTGACCAGTGGTGCCGGCAGCATCGAGGCGTCTGCGCTGGCCAGCATCGTCTCCTGGCCAACGGTGCGGCGGACCTGCTGACCGGCCAGGATGACCATCGGGATGTGGCCGTAGTGGGCGTTGGTCAGCGCGCCCATAGCGTTGCCCGACCCGGAGGCGGCGTGGAGGTTCACCAGGGCCGGCCTGCCGGTGGCTCGCGCGTAGCCCTCGGCCATCCCCACCACCACCTGCTCGTGCAGGCCCAGGATGAAGTCGAATTCTTCGGTCAGGCCGGCCAGGAAGGGGAGCTCGTTGGACCCGGGGTTGCCGAAGATGGTGGTCATCCCGTGCGCACGGAACACATCCAAGGTCGTCTCCAGTACCGTCTTCTTTATGCTCGCCACTGGTCTGCCTTCCTAGTCTTTTCGTTGGTTGCGGTTACTGCGTTGGTTGGCCGGGGCGGCCCGGCGCTTGAGAAAGCTCCTGCGAAAGATTGACTGCGGCTGCCTCACGCACAGACGCTGCAGCTTTGACCAGGGCAGCCTGCTCCTCGGGGGAGCCGTGCCAATCGGTCCTTTTGACCTTGCCGGAGCTCATTGTGACCGGCAGAGCGATGAAGGCCTCCTCAAGCCCTTGAGCTCCCGCGGTCCATGCAGCTGCGGGAAAGGTTTCGCCGCGGGCCATCATGGAGATCATGCGGACCACACCGAGCGGGGTGGTCCAGCCCGAACTCCGGCCCGGCTCCAGGGCAGACCAGCGTTGAAACCAGCCATCGATGTCCTCGCGGATCTGTTCCTGCTGGGAAGCGGTCAGGGTGACCGGTGCGCCGTCGATGAGCACCGAACTGAAGCACGGCACCTGTCCCTTGCCATGCTCTCCCAGGACCTGGGCGCGGACTCGATGCGGTTCTACTCCGATTTCCCTGGCTACTGCGGCCTGGAACCGCACCGAGTCGTTGATGCTGTAACCCAGGATCCGGTCTGGGGCTATGTCGGTGATCCGGTGCAGGCACTCGGCGAGGACGTCGACTGGGTTGGATAGCAGCAGGACTATGCCGTCGTTGCCAGACAGCTTCTCAATCGTGGGGGCCAGTAGCCTGAGTAACCGCAGATTTGCGGCCAAGAAGTCGCGCCGGTCCCCACCTGGCACTTCCGGGGCAGACGCGGCCACGATGACCACGTCAACTTCGTCCCAGGAGTCCGTAGCTGCTGGATCAACAACGCTCAGTCGGGGTGCCCTGACGCCGGCCAGGATCTGGGCCTCGGAAATGTCGATGGCATGGGCGCGCGCGACGTTCTCTTTCACATCAACCAGATGGATCGTGTTGCCCACGCCGGCCAGTGCGAGTTGGTACACCACGCCCGACCCGATGAGCCCGGCAGCACCGATCACGGCGATGCTGCGGGGCCACGCCTGACCGTCGTCCGGGCTCTGCTCGGCACCCGGAGGATTGGTTTCAGCTGTCACGGGCTCTTCTTCCGTCTCAAGACACTGATCGTCGATACCCAGGGTCTTCTGCAGCATACCCACGTCCGAGCCACGCAAGGACGACGTCGGCGCTCGGGTAAGCACCGACGTCGTACCTTTCGGTCGGGGAGACTACTTCACCTTGTCCTTGAGGAACTGCACCGCGCGGCTCCAGGCCAGCTTGGCCGCCTCAGGCCGGTAGTTGCCCTGCGGGTTTTCGTCATTGTGGAAGGCGTGCGGGGCGTCATAGAAGTAGTAGTTCACTTCCGCGCCGGATTCGCGGCGGATCTGCTCCTCCTGCGCCTTGGCCTTCTCCGCCGGGTACGAGGTGTCCCGCTCGCCGTAGTGGCCCTGGATGGCTGCGCGGACACCTTCATAAGACTTGGGAACGGCCTGACCCACGCCGTAGAACGGAACGGCGGCGCTGATCCGTTCGCCTTGCTGCGCGGCCAGCGCGAGCACAAAACCGCCGCCCATGCAGAAGCCGATGGTGCCCACGGTGGAACTGGTGACCGCCTCGTGGGCCAGCAGGTAGTCCACGGCGCCGGCCAGCAGGCGCGCGCCTTCCGCCTCGGGCAGCTTGGACATCATCTGCCCCGCTTCCTTGCCGTCGTGGGCGATGCGCCCGCCGAACAGGTCCGGAGCCAGCGCCACGAAGCCTTCGGCCGCCAAACGGTCAGCCACGTCGCGGATGTGGTCCACCAGACCCCACCACTCCTGGATGACAATGACGCCGGGGCCGGACCCGGACTCCGGCAGGGCCAGATAACCGTGGGCCTCGCCGCCTGCGGACTCGAAGGTGACATTCTGAAAGGTCGGGTTTTCGGCCAAAGTCCTACTCCTGATCGCTCGGGGCATACGGCATCAGTCTAGGGACAGGCGCCGGAGTTGTCTCGCGGCCGACTCCGCATTGCGGGTCCGTCAGGTTGCGGTCCGGCCTCAGGCCGCGGTGCTTTCGCGGAAGCCGCCGAGCCGGCCGCCGTGGAAAACCAGCGGGTCGCCGTCGTCGGCCGCCATCTCCAGGACTTTGGCGATGATCAGGACGTGGTCGCCGCCGTCGAGCTCCTGCTGGATGGTGCAATCGATCCAGCCCAGGGAGCCGGCGATGTGCGGGGTGCCGTACGCGGAGTGTTTCCACTCGATGGCCGCGAACTTGTCCTCGGCCTTGCCCGCGAGTGCCCTGCAGACCGGCTGCTGTCCGTCGGCGAGCAGATTGACGCTGAACATGACGGTGCGGCGGATCTTCGGCCAACTGGTGGACGTGCGGGCGATGCTGAAGGTGACCAGCGCCGGGTCCAGCGAGAGGGCCTGGAATGTTCCCACGATCAAACCGCAGGGTCTGCCGGTGGCCTGATCCGCGGAGCAGATCGCTGCGACGCCGGTGGGGAAGTGGCGCATAACGGCGCGGTATTGATCGGGCTGGATTGCCGGGGTGACGGCCGCGAGGCTCATGGCTCTTCCTTAGCTCGTGGGGGCGAGTTCGGCGGTGGTTGTGGTGATGCTGGCCTGGACGTCCCGCGCCGCGCGCAGGCCGCTTTCGATGGCGCCGTCGATGAAGCCGGCCCAGATGTTGGCGTAGTCGCTGCTGGCGAAATACAGCACGCCGGTGTTTTCCTGCTGGGCGGTGAGATACCGGGTCAGCTGGCCCGGCTGCTGGATCAGCCAGGTTTCCTGCGAGTACTGGTCCGCCATCCAGTCGTGGCCGGTGGTCTCCAGGACTTCGAGGTCATTGCGCCACACCTTCAGCGCGCTGCGGACGGCCTGGATGTCGTTGACGTCGAGCCGTGTGGCGTCGGCGCCGAAAGCGACCAGCACTGCGTCGGTTTCGCTGATGAATTCCGTGCGAACCACCGAGAGCGGGTGGTGCTGGGAGGAGTAGGCGAAGAATGGTTTGATCGGGCCGCGGACCCGGATCCAGGCTTTGACTCCCTGCGACGCGGTCTTCTCGATGCTCGGCCGGATCTTGCCGTCCGGCAGGGCGGGTGCCACGTCGAGCTGGTGCAGGGTGTTCTGCGGGACGGTGAGGACGACTCGGGATGCCGAGATGCTGCGCCCGGCACCGTAGCTGACCAGGGCGGACTCGGCGTCGTGCTCTATCGAGAGGACGGGGGAGTCGAGCCGGATATCGGCGCCCGAGTCGCGGGCAATGGCGTCGACAAGGCTGCGGGTGCCGCCGGCGAGGCGGAAGATGGCCGACGCCTCGTGCATGAGATGCCAGGAACCGGCCGTAGCGGCCGTCCAGCGGAGGGCGTTGGTATAGGCGCACCTTTCCAGCGGGGCGTTGAAGTGGCCAACCCAGGCCGCTTCGTTGGCATTGCGCTCATCCACCGAGAGATCCAGCTGGTCGAGCATCTCCTGCAGGTTGAACTGGTCGACCTCCTCGATCCCGGGCGCCGTCAGCGGCATGTCCGGGCGTGGGATCCACTTCATGGTGTCTTCGAGCAGGCGGGTCATGCCCGGGTCGATGAGCTTCATGAAGTCCTCAAGGTTGCCGCGACGCACCTGGCTGCCTGCCAACCAAAAGGTCTCCTCGGAGCGGGGGCCGCGGGTCACCTCCAGACCGTAGCGGGTGACCTCGGCCCAGGAATGCGGCTGCGTCCAGTGCAGCCAGGTGCCGCCCATCTCCAGGTCGTGGCCGAGCCGGTGGTCGGTCCAGGTGCGGCCGCCGATCCGGTCCCGGGCCTCCAAGACCACGACGTTCAGGCCCTGGCGCGTTAGTTCGCGGGCCGTGATAAGTCCGGCGAATCCGGCGCCGACAACGACGACATCGGTTGTTTCAGTCATCTGTGGTTCTCCTGCTTGGTCTGTTTGTGGGTCGTGCCGGGGCCGGATTAGGAGGCGATCGCGACGGCGGCGCCCGCGCGATGTCCGGTGGCCGGATGTCCCGGAAGTGTGTACTGATGTCCGGGGCCGTACAGCTTTTCGCGCAGCGTCAGCGGCGCGTCGGTGGACTCGGGAGCTTCTGCGGCGAGCCCCTGGCGGCGCAGTTCGGGCAGGGCGTGCTCGATGAAGCGTTTCCAGCTGTCGGGCTTGGTGGCGTAGCTGAGGTTGATTCCGTCCACGTCCGCTTCGTCGCGCCAGCGCCTGATTTCGGCGGCGACAGTACCGGGCGAGCCCACAATGGTGCTTCCGGTGCCGCCGATCCCGAGGAACTCGGCGACGGCGCGCGGTGTCCACTCGCGGTCCGGGTCGGCCTTGGAGAACATGTCCACGATCGACTGCACGCCGCGTGTCTTGACGTGCTGCAGCGGCGCGTCGAGATCGGCGGCTGACAGGTCGATGCCGGTCCAGCCGGCGAATCGGGCCAGGGCACCCTCGACGCTGACGTTGGCGCGGGCCTGTTGGTGCAGGGCCTCGGCCTCTGCATCGGTCGGCGCGACGATGACCGTCAGCAGGACCACCACCTTGATGTCGTAGGGGTCGCGGCCGTTTTCGACGGCGGCCTGCCGGATCTTCTCGACGCTGCGGCGGGCTTGTTCCACCGAGACGGCGTTGATAAACACGGCCTCGGCGTGGCGCCCTGCGAAGGCCATCCCACGCGGTGAGGAGCCGGCTTGGAACAGCACGGGAGTTCTTTGCGGGGAAGGTTCGCACAGATGGATGCCCGGGACGGTGAAGTACTTGCCGCTGTGCTCGATCGGGTGGACGCGGGCCGGATCGACGAAGGTGGCGCCCTTTTGGTCACGCACGACGGCGCCGGGCTCCCATGACTGCTCCCACAGCTTGTACAGGACCTCCATGTACTCTTCGGCCAGTTCGTAGCGCTCATCGTGCTCAAGCTGCTGCGACATCCCCACGTTGCGGGCCGCGGACTCCGAATATGAAGTGACGATATTCCAGCCCACGCGTCCGCCGGTCAGATGGTCCAGTGTGCTGAAGCGCCGCGCCATCAGGTACGGCGGCTCGTAGGTCAGCGAGGACGTGACGCCGAAGGTGAGCCTCTCGGTCACGGCCGCCATCCCGCTGATCAGCAGCATTGGATCGTTGACGGGGAACTGTGCAGCATCGCGCAGTGCCGCGTCCGGCCGGCCTTCGTAGACGTCGTGGTAACCGATGGTGTCGGCGAGGAAGATCCCGTCGAACCCAGCGGTTTCGAGCATCCGGGCAAGGTCCTTCCAGTACGACAAGTCCTTGTAGCGGTGACCCTGGTCCGCCTCGTGGCGCCACGAGCCCGCGGTCAGATGAGCCGGGGAGTTGGTATCGAAGGCGAAGAGGCTCAGGGGTTGGTCTTTCATAGCAGCGACACTTCCTTGCACCGTTGGAAAGAGGAGAGCTGTATGTTCAATTTGTGAACGTGACGTTCAATTTAGCGATGGGTGAGGGTAGTGTCAATGGTGTTGGCTCATGTTGTCTGCCAAGGCCGAGGCCGTCGGTCGAACACGACGTTCGGTAGGTGAACGTGGAGCTGCCTCTTCCCGACATAGGGTAGTAGTGACCGCCACAACACGGGCCCGCACGGCCGAGAGGAATGCATGACCATGCCGGAGACAGATTCGGTCGCAGAGGGCGCTGAGATGCCGGACCTCACCAATAAGTCCGTCGTCAAAGCCATGACGTTGCTGCGCGAGCTGGGCCGCCACCCCCAGGGGATCACTGTCACCGAACTGGCGCAGAACGTAGGCCTGACGCGTCCCACGGCCTTCCGCCTGCTGTTGAGCATGGAGCAGGTCGGGTTCGTCGACCGGTCCGACAACAACTACACGCTCGGCTGGGAAATGGCGCGGCTCGGCCGGCTCGCCGACCCGACGGCTGGCGTGGGCGCGAAGGTCCAGCCGATCCTTGAACGGTTCGCCCAGGAGATCAACGAAACCGTCACGTTCGCACTGAACAAAAGCGCCACGGAGTACGACCTCATAGCCGAGGCCTCAGCATCGAGGATTCTCAGCGTTTCGCAGCTTTATGTGCATCGCCAATACCCGCTGTATGCGAGTGCGACAGGCAAAATCCTGCTAGCTGATCTGGACGACGAGAAGATCATCCAACTGCTGCCCGAAACACTGACCCCGATCACTCGGCGGACCATCACCGACCGCGGTGTCCTGCTGCAGGAGATCCACGAGGTCCGGCGGAACGGGTATTCCGTCCTCGACAACGAACTCGAGGAAGGCCTGTTTGCCGTAGCCGTCGCCGTCCGGGATGCCGATGGATTCCTCCTCGGCGGACTTACCGCGACGGGGCCGGACCAGCGGATGAAGTCCGGCCGCCTGCCCAGCATCGTGGAGCACCTGCACACTACAGCCGAGAAGATCGCCAAGGCCCTCGGCTAGCCCCGAGGGCGGGACTAGCTGGCGCTGGCTTCTTGCTCCACATGGGCGGCGAGGTTCGCCAGCGACGAAGCCAGTCCGGCTTCATGGTCGGTTGCTGAAATGCCTAACGGAACATGGGTAGCGGCAACGCTCACCAGTGTTCCCCCCGGGTGCGGCTGCAGCTCCCACGTCATGATCATCGTTCCGGCGAAGCCGGCGTCGTCGGACGTGAATCTGACCTGCTGCACGATTTTCTGGTCCGGGACCAGTTCAACGAATTCGACGTTGGTGACGTCCGTCGTGTCGGAGGTCTTGCCGTTGCCCGAGGCGTCCAGGTAGGTCAGGACCATGCGGAAACCTCCGCCGACCCCCGACGTGAACTGCTCCACGCGGGCCGCCATACCCTCCGGAGGCAACCACTTTTCGAGGCTTTCGGGGTCGGTCATGGCCCCGTAGATCGTTGACGGCGGCGCGCTGATCAGCAGGCTTCCCCGATCGACCCTGTGCGCGTTCTCGTCCATGATCCTGCCTTCGCTGGATAGTCCCATCTGGGCGCGTCTTTCGGCTTCGACGGTAACAGCTGTTCCCAGGTCTTCACGAGGCAAATCCGCTGAAGCTTGTGGCGCGACGGCAACGGCCCACGCCTGGCGGCAGCGGGCGGAAGCCGGCGTGCCGCCGTCGTGCTCTGAAGCAAGTGTTTCCGGGCAGCCATTCCAATGCAGGTGTTCACGTTTTATCATGAGGCAGTTACTGCGACGAGCCGACCGGAGATTGCTGAGATCCAGCCCCATGTTCCGACGGCGGAGGAGCGTGAGGCAATGGAGCCGCATCAGGTGAAGGTCAACGGCGTGCCGCGGGTGTTAGCCGCCGGGCCGCAGGTCAGCTTGCTTGACTGGCTGCGTGGCCAGGGCCTGACCGGGGCCAAGGAAGGCTGCGCGGAAGGGGAATGCGGCGCCTGCGCCGTTTTGGTGGCGCGCGCCGATGGTCCGGACCGCACCCGCTGGACCGCGGTCAATTCCTGCCTGCCGCCGGCGCTGGCTTTCGACGGCGGGGAAGTTGTCACGTCCGAAGGGTTCGGACGCGCCCCGGGCGCCTGCACTGCCGAGGAGCTCCACCCGGTCCAGCGCGAAATGGCGGACCGCGGCGGCTCCCAGTGCGGCTACTGCACGCCTGGCTTTGTCTGCGCCATGGCGGCCGAGTACTACCGTCCCGAACGGCGGCCCGTCGCCGCCGGCGAGCCTGCTCCCGACCAGGGCCCCAACGGGTTCGACCTGCATGCGCTGAGCGGAAACCTGTGCCGCTGCACCGGCTACCGACCCATCCGCGACGCCGCGTATGCCCTAGGTGCGCCGGCGGACGGGGATCAGTTGGCCGCCCGGCGGGAGGCGCCGGCGCCGACCGTCCGGTTGACCCGTTTCGTCTCCGAGCGGGCGGAATTTATCCGTCCCGGGACGCTGCAGGAACTCCTGGATCGGTTAGAGCAGGAGCCCGACGCCGTCCTCGTGGCTGGGGCCACCGACGTCGGGGTTGAACGGAACCTGCGGCACAGCCGCCCGCGGTTGGTCCTGGCCATCGACCGGATGGAGGAACTGCGGCGCCTGGACGTGGGAACCGACTACGTGGATATCGGGGCTGCCCTCACGCTCACCGAGGTGGAGCAGGGACTGGGCGGACGGGTGCCGCTGCTGAACAAACTCTTCCCGCAGTTCGCTTCCCGGCTGATCCGGAACAGCGCCACGCTCGGGGGAAACCTCGGGACCGGATCTCCCATCGGCGACGCCGCGCCGGTCCTGCTGGCCCTCGACGCCACCCTGGTGCTGACCTCAAGACGCGGCGACCGGCCAGTGGCGCTCGCCGACTACTTCACCGGTTACCGCCGGAGCGTCCGGGAACCGGACGAGATTATCCGCGCCGTTCGGCTGCCGCTGCCGCTGGCCCCGAGCACCGCCTTCCACAAGGTGGCCAAGCGGCGCTTCGACGACATCTCCTCCGTGGCGGTCGCCTTCGCGGCCCGGTTCGACGGCGCCGTGCTGACCGAGCTGAAGATTGGACTGGGCGGCGTGGCCGCGACGCCGCTGCGAGCCCGGGCCGCCGAGGACGCGCTGACCGGCACGGAACTGACCGCGGAGAGCGCGGCGGAAGCTGCCGGCATCCTGGCAGGCGAAGGCACGCCGATGGACGACCACCGGGCCAGCGCCCGCTACCGCACCGCGATGCTGGAGCAGGCGATGCTGCGCTTCTACGCTGAAAGCGCCCCGGAGCTGGAGGTGATCCGGTGAGCGCGCTTGCCGACCGGCCAGCCAATCCCGCCGTGGGCCAGACGGTGTCACACGAGAGCGCGGCGCTGCATGTGACCGGAACCGCCCTGTACACGGACGACCTGGTCGGCCGCATGCGCGGATGCCTGCATGCGTGGCCCGTCCAAGCACCCCACGCCCACGCCTACGTGACGGCGCTGCGCACCCAGCCGGCGTCGGCCATTCCGGGTGTGGTCCGGGTCCTGACGGCCGCTGACGTGCCCGGCGTCAACGACGCCGGCGCCAAGGACGACGAACCGCTCTTTCCCCGCGAAGTGATGTACCACGGCCACGCCGTCTGCTGGGTGCTGGGCGAAACCGCCGAGGCCGCGCGGCTGGGGGCAGCAGCCGTGGAGGTCGACTACGAGGAACTGCCGTCGCTGCTGACCCTCACCGAGGCCATCGACGCGGCCAGCTACCAGGGACACCAGCCCGTGGTTGCGCGCGGCGACGCCGAGGCCGGGCTGCAGCGCGCGCCGCGCCGGTTCAGCGGAACGTTCGAGTTCGGCGGCCAAGAGCACTTCTATCTGGAGACCCACGCCTCGCTGGCCCACGTTGACGAGTCCGGGCAGGTCTTCGTGCAGTCTTCCACCCAGCACCCCTCGGAGACCCAGGAGATCGTCGCCCACGTGCTGGGCCTGTCCAACAGCGAGGTCACCGTCCAGTGCCTGCGGATGGGCGGCGGGTTCGGCGGCAAGGAAATGCAGCCGCACGGGCTGGCTGCCGTCGCCGCGCTCGGCGCGGTGCTCACCGGGCGGCCAGTCCGGCTGCGGCTGAACCGCACCCAGGACATGACCCTGACCGGCAAGCGGCATCCGATGTGCGCCAGCTGGGAAGTGGGGTTCGACGACGACGGGCGCCTCCTCGCGCTGCGCGCCACCATCACGTCCGACGGCGGGTGGAGCCTGGATCTCTCCGAGCCCGTCCTGGCCCGCGCCCTCTGCCACATCGACAACGCCTATTTCATCCCCGACGTCGAGGTCCACGGCCGGATCGCCAAGACCAACAAGACCTCGCAGACGGCGTTCCGCGGGTTCGGCGGCCCGCAGGGCATGCTGGTCATCGAGGACATCCTGGGTCGCTGCGCCCCGGCACTGGGCATCGATCCGGCCGAGCTGCGCCGCCGCAATTTGTACGCACCGGGCCAGAGCACTCCATACGGCCAACCGGTCCGGCACGCCGAACGGCTGCATGACATCTGGGCACAGCTGTCATCGCGGGCGGACGTCGAGCGGCGCCGGGCAGCTGTGGAGCACTTCAACGCCACCCACGAGCACAGCAAACGCGGGCTGGCAATGACGCCGGTGAAGTTCGGCATCTCCTTCAACTTCACCGCCTTCAACCAGGCCGGAGCGCTGGTGCACGTCTACAAGGACGGTTCGGTGCTGGTCAACCACGGCGGCACGGAGATGGGCCAGGGCCTGCATACCAAGATGCGCCAGGTGGCCGCCACCGCCCTGGGCGTGCCGCTGGACTTCGTGCGGCTGGCCCCGACGCGGACGGACAAGGTGCCCAATACGTCGGCCACGGCAGCGAGTTCGGGCGCCGATCTCAACGGCGGGGCGGTGAAGCACGCCTGCGAGCAGATCCGCGAGCAACTGGCCGAAGTAGCGGCGCGCAAGCTGGACACCCAGCCCTACAACGTGCGCTTCGTCGACGGCCGCGTGACCAGCCTGGGCTCAACCGAGAGCCTGTCCTTTGCCGAGCTGGTGCACACGGCGTACTTCCAGCGCACACCGCTCTTCGCCGCCGGCTTCTACCGGACCGAGGGCATCCATTGGGACGCCGCAAATATGCAGGGGGAGCCCTTCAAGTACTTCTCCTACGGCGCCGCGGTCTCCGAGGTGGAGGTGGACGGCTTCACCGGCGCCTACCGGTTCCTGCGCACCGACATAGTGCACGACGTGGGCGACAGCCTGTCCCCGCTGATCGACCTGGGCCAGATCGAAGGCGGCTTCGTCCAGGGCACCGGCTGGCTGACCCTGGAGGAACTGCGCTGGGACACGTCTGCCGGGCCCGGCCGGGGCCGGCTGGAAACGCAGGCCGCCAGCACGTACAAGATCCCCAGCTTCTCCGAGATGCCCGAGGAGTTCAACGTCCACCTGTACGAGCGGGCCACCGAAAGCGGTGTGGTGTACGGGTCCAAGGCGGTGGGGGAGCCGCCGTTGATGCTTGCCTTCAGCGTGCGCGAAGCCCTGCGCGCAGCCGCTGCTGCCTTCGGGCCGGCAGGCCGTCCGCTCGAACTGCCCAGCCCGGCGACGCCGGAAGCCGTGTTTTGGGCTGTCCAGGACGCCCGGGCTGCCGCCGGAGGGCGCGCAGTACCCGCGACGACGCCGGCCGCATCGGGAGCGGGCTGATGATGGACTGGCTCTCTGCAGTGCAGAATCTGCGCGACGACGGACGCCCCGGCGTGCTCGCCACCGTGGTCTCCGTGCGGGGCCATGCACCGCGGGAGGCCGGCGCCAAGATGGTCATCGCCGCCGACGGCCTGTGGGACAGCATCGGCGGCGGCAACCTTGAGGCCGAGGTGATCGATCGTGCCCGCCGCATGATTGACGAGGCGTCCGGCGCGCCCGAAACCCTGACATTTGCCCTCAACGAGCACGCGGCAAACCAGCACGGACGTCAGTGCTGCGGCGGCGAGGTTCAGGTCCTCCTGGAGCCGCTGCGCAATGATCCTGTAGTGGCGATCTTCGGCGTCGGGCACGTGGGGTTCGAGTTGGCCCGGATTCTCTCCCGGCTGCGCCTGCGCCTGTACCTGATCGACAGCCGGACCGGGCAGCTCGATCTGCTCCGGCTGGCCGACGTGACCGCCGGCAGCGCCACCGTCACGGTCCACCACACGCCGGCACCGGAGACAGTGCTGCAGGCCTTGCCGGCCGGTTCGCATGTCTACATCATGACTCATGACCACGCCGAGGATTTCCTGCTGTGCGACGCCGCGCTGCGCCGCGGCGGATTGGACGTTGGCCTGATCGGCTCGACGGCTAAGTGGGCTCGGTTCCGCCAGCGGCTGCGCGTGGAAGGGCATGAGGACGTCGACTCCATCCGCTGCCCGATTGGCCTGCCCGGCATCGGCGGCAAGGCCCCGGCCGCCATCGCCGTGGCGGTCGCCGCGGAACTGCTTGGCAGGATGGGCGGCGCGGTGTCGGGAACCTCCGGACCAGAATCCTCAGAGCGGCGGGTTACTGCTCCTCCGAATGCCGGCTGAACCCGAGTACTTCGCCGCGGGTGCCGTCCATCCAGATGCTCTGGCAGGCGGCAGCCATCTCGGTCGTCGTCGCTGTAACCACGGTTAGGACGGTGCGGCGAAGCCCAGCTTTTTGTCGATCACGTTCTCCAGCGGCTGCTGCCGGACGTAGCGGCCGAAGTTGTCCGCGAACTGGCCGGCGAGCTGCGGCAGCCAGCCCCGGGCGTCGCCGCTCAGGTGCGGGGAGATGATCACGTTGTCCATCGTCCACAACGGGTGGTCGGCCGGCAGCGGCTCGACTTCAAACACGTCCAGGGCCGCGCCGGCGATGGCGCCGGCCTGCAGCGCCGACACCAACGCCTCGGTATGCACACTGGCACCGCGGCCCACGTTGATCAGCCGGGCGGTGGGTTTCATGGCCTTCAGCACGGGCGCGTCGACCAGATGCCGGGTCTGCTCGGTCAGCGGTGCCGCCACCACCACCCAGTCAAAACCATCGACGACGGCGGCCAGTTCCGACGATGCGTAGACGTCGCCGAAATCCGCATCACCGCTGCGTGCCGTTCGCCCGGCCCCGGCGACGCGCAGGCCCACGGCTCTGAGGACGCGGGCGATTTCACGTCCGATGGCTCCGGTGCCGACGATCAGCGCACGGCTGGATTCCAGCCGCTCGGTCTCCCTATGCTGCCAGGTCCGCTCCCGTTGCAGGGACAGCAGGCCGGGCAGGTTCTTGGCGAAGGCCAGCATCCCGGTGAGCACGAATTCGGCCATCGGCCGGTCGAAGATGCCGCGGGCGTTGGTCACCACCACGCCGGATTCCCGCAGGTCCTCGAACAGGAGCTTGTCTACGCCGGCGGCGGCCACATGGAGCCACTCCAGCGAGCCGGCGGCATGCCAGGCATCCTCCAGCGCGGAGGAGAAGAAGTCCCAGAGCAACAGCACCTGCGCACCATCGAGTGCCTCGGCCAGTTGGTCCGCGGTGGCATACCGTACCTCGGCGGCAGCCTCCACGTCCGCCATGCCCGGCGGGAGATTGTCTTTGTACAGGACAGCGACCACCGGCTTGTCGGCAGCCATCAGGCGCTCTCCGCAGCACTGGGCTCAAGGGCTTCGCGTTTCAGTAAGGTCTCCCGCATCTCAGCCATCATCCATCTTTCCGTTGCCGCGCTGCCTTGGCCCCGGTGGCCGTGACCATCCTAGAGGAGTCAGCGGTTCCGTTGTGGCCGGGGGCGCCGCCTCGAGGCCCGCCGGAGCGGCGCCCCGGCTACTGCTTCTTCAAGGTCGCTTCGATGATCTCCAGGATGTACGGGGCCACAACGCCCCCGGAGACCCGGAGGTCGGCGACGAAGGTGCCGCTGGCGCCGCCGTCGACCCATGCCTGTACAGCAGCCAGGTCGTCAAGTGTCTGGATGACGGCGGACTGGGCGCCGAAGGATGCGCCGGCCAAAGCAAAATCCACTTGGTTGATTCGCATGATCTCCTGGTCCAGGCCCTGCGACCCGTACTGGTGTACCTCGGCGCCGTAGGCGGCGTCGTTGAAGACCAGCACGACGGCGCTGCGGGCTGTTCGGATGAGCGAATCCAGGTCCGGCAAAGCCATGAGGCCTCCGCCGTCCCCGGTCACGGCGACAACCGTAGCGTCCGGCCGGGCGACGGCGGCGCCGACGGCGGACGGCAGGCCAAGACCGATGGACTGGTAAGCGGTGCCGACCAGCGTGATGCTGTCGGCGGCATGCAGGTCAAAATAGGTGTTGGCCCATCCGATGAAGTGGCCGCCGTCGGAGGCGACAACCCGGTTTGTCGGCAGGATATCGTTCAGCTGCCGCATCGCACTACGCGGGTCCAACCGGCCGTCCGGCGCAGCCACCTCGCCTGGCTCCCGGTCGAAGTGGTGCCGGCTGTTCTTCGCTTCGGACACGGTTCCCTGCCAAGGCTCACGGGACGAAACCGGCTCTCCGAGCGCCTCGGCCAGCGCCTTGACGGCCAGCAGCGCATCGCCGCGGACAAAATCCGTCACGAGCGGGTTCGTGCGAGCTTCGGCGATGTCCACCTGAATGATCGCTGCATCCGGAGCGAACGCATGCCCGAAAGCAGTCGTGAACTGGTTCAGTCCTGCCCCCACCACCAAGACGGCGTCGGCCTGCTTGATGAGGGAGCCGGATGCTTCCGACGCGAAGCCTCCGGCTCCGCCCAAGTCCCACGGCTGTCCGGCGAACAAGCCGCGGGCGGGAGCCGTGGAGGCAGTCAGCGCGCGCAGCTTGCCGACCAGACCGTGCAACTCGGCCGCCGCCGCTTTGGCACCGCGGCCGGCAAGAACCAGGGGGCGCCGGGCGGAGGTCAACACGGCGGCAGCACGCGCCACGGCCTCTGGCTCCGGTGCCAGCGGCGCCGGCAGGGCCGGGAGATCGGGGATGGCCTCCGACTCGACCGCCTGAGGTGCCAGATCGTAGGGAATGGCCAGGACAACAGGCGTCCGGTGGGCCAGCGCATGGTGGATGGCCTCAACGGTTACCTTCCCTGCAGAGGAGGCATCCACGGAGAAGGTAGGAACTCCAACGGCGGCCGCAATCGCGGCCTGGTCCACATCCCAGGCTCGCGGGCCCGGCGTCGGTGCATCCCCGGTGACCAGAACCAGGGGGGTGCGGGCCTGGGCCGCCTCGGCCAACGGGGTGATGGCATTGGTGAACCCTGGGCCGTAGGTGGTTGTGGCCACTGCGAGTTTGCCCGACACCCGGTGGTACGCATCGGCGGCTGCCACCGTCCCCGCCTCATGCCGGACCGCCGTGACTTCCACCTGAGTCTTGGCTAGCGCGTCAAGGAACCAGGCGTTGCCATTGCCCATGAGTGCGAAAGCATGTGAAACATGCTTGGCCACGGACTGGGCCACCAAGCCGGAAACAGTGGTTTTCAAGGTCATTCCTCTACGAGAAGGCGCAGGAAGTCGTTCTTCCCAACGCAGCCAAGATGAAATCGTGGGGGAAGCGCTTGCGAAATCCCACGAGACGGGAATCACATTATCAACATATAGGAAGTACGCCCAACGCGGAATGTATCTCGTGGTTAAATCGCGAGGGCTTCGGTAATGCGGCGCGCGGCTTCACCCACCTGGGGGCCGTAATCTTGGCCAACAGTGGTTCGGATTCGTGACACTGGAACGGCAAGGCAGACCGTGGCTACGATGGCGCCCTCGGCCCGGACGGGAGCGCTGACCGACGCCAGCCCCGGAGTGCGTTCGCTGTCCGTTTCATCCCAGCCGTTTTCGTCAATGGCTTGGAGCGCTTCCGGCAGGCCGGCGAGGATTCGGCCGCTTGAACCGGCGGGGAGGGGGAGGCTGCTGCCCCGTGCCAGGGTGACCCTCAGCTCGCTGCGGCTGTCGGCGCTCACTTGGCAGACTCGCTGCGATCCGCGGCGGACCCAGAGCTGCGCCGTCTCGCCCGTCTCGTCGCGCAGCTCGGCAAGTGCCGGTTCGGCAATGGCCAGAAGCGGCGAGCGGATGAACCGGGGGCCGAGCCGGAAGTCACCGGACGGGGTGCGGGCCAGATAGTCATAGTTGGCCATGGCCTGGGCGAGGCGGTGCGCCGTTGAAACAGAGAGGGAAGTGCGGTGCGCCAACTCGGTGGCGGAAGCGGCGCCCCCGTCGACGGCGTCGAGGATCGCCGTGATGCGGTCAAGCATCCGGTTGCTGTTGGCAGATTCTGCGGGCATGAGTCATAGGGTATCCGCTGGCCGGCCAGCCAAGAACAGGACAGCCCGGAGCTCTTCGGCACCTAGAGTTTCACGGGCGGGGCGGCTGGTTGCCCTTGGTCTTGAGTTCTCCCAGCTGGCCCTCGACTTCCGCGCTGGCCTCGAGCCATTCGAAGGCGGCCTGTACCTGGGGCGAGTCCGGATCCGACCAGGCAATTTCATTACGGGCAGCTGCCTCGGCCTCGATTCGGCGGGTCTCCCGCTCGGCATCCCGGGCAGCCGACTGGATGCCGGTTGCGCTGCCGGCTGCCGCCGACGCGGCCTGTTGCATGCCGAGCGTGGCTTGGGCCACGCTGTGGCGGGCTTGAAGGGCCTGGAATTGCATCCGACTTTCGTCGATCCGAAGAGACAGCCGGCCCAGCTCGCCGTTCAGTTGGCGCCACTGATCGGCCATGCGCTCATACTGCCGGGAGAGCGCTTGCACCCGTTTGGACGCGGTGATGCTGCGGTGCAGGGCCTCGCGGGCACCGTCGTCGTCGCCCCTGGCTACGCACTCTTCGGCGTAGCGGTCGCAGTAGGACTGCTCTGCCTTGGCCTCGTCCAGCAGCAGCTCGATCCGGCGGCAGTCAGCGGCGATGTCGGCAACGCTGCGTCGGGCTTGGTCCACGGCTTCATACTGTTGTTGCTGGCTGGCCGCGATGGTGGCCAAGGGATCCACCGGTGCCTCTTTGGCCGTACGGTTGGCACGGATAATGCGTCCGATGCGGCGTTTAATGGACACATTAGCTCCTGGTGGGGTTGGACCGGCGCTGCGCCGGAGCGGACTGGCGGCGCGGCTGGACGTACAGCCAACCGTGTGGCGGGACAATGGTGCCGTGGCCGCCAGGGGTGCCTCGGTACGACGAAGACCACGCTTGCAACGCTTCGACCTCGCGGGACAAGTGCCTGCCGGCCAGTTCCAACTGTTCGGCGTCGGCGGAATAACCTGCCTCCATCAGATGCTGGCGCAGCTCGCCGGAGAGTCTGTTCAGCTGTTCCGTACGGCCGGTCAAGCTGGCGGCCAGCGAGCGCTTAACCCCTGGATCGGGCTCTCCCTCGGCCAGCTTCAACTGTTCATCCAAGGACCGGGACGCGGCCTGCAGCCTGCCCGCCACCAGCGGCAGTTCGCCGACGGGGCGGCCCTCCGCGAAGGCAGCGGCCAACGCACGTTCCGTCGCTTCGGCCGAGCGCTGCAGGCCGAGCCGATGTCGCGCAAGGCGGCGGCCGGCGTCGTCCTTGGTATAGCTGTGCACAGTCAGGGTTCCCCTGCGCAGCCCGTTCCGGAGCCTGCGGGAGCGCCGGATCCTGCGAATCACCAGCCACAGGCCCACGGCCGCAGCAGTGCCGACGCACAGCATGGTGATGCCGGTAAACAAGAGGATCTGCAGGACCATGTCGGCCAGGAAGGATCCGGAACTGGCGGTCGCTGGGGTCAAGGGCATGCCTTAAGTTTGCCCCCGGATACCCGATTCCTGCCAGTGGGAGGGAAAGTCGCCGGCAAACAGGAAAGCGACGGCACAACAATGGAGCCGGTTCCCGTGCGGGAACCGGCTCCATTGGAAAGACTAGTGCGGCGTTGCCGCTGCCGTCTTAGAGGCCGCGGATGTTAGCAGCCTGCAGGCCCTTGGGGCCCTGCACGGTTTCGAATTCAACCTTCTGGTCTTCACGCAGTTCGCGGTATCCGCCACTGTTCTCGATGGCCGAGTAGTGAGCGAAAACGTCGGCCGAGCCGTCGTCCGGAGCGATGAAGCCGAAGCCCTTTTCAGAGTTAAACCACTTGACGGTTCCAGTTGCCATTTTTTGTACTCCTCCGAGTAATTCACAATCCGCGGACTTCACGAATCGCTTGCAGCGGTGTTTTTCGTCCGCCGTTCAGAGAAGCACAAGTCCTTCGGTGAAGGACCTGTTGCTCAAAATCAAATGCGCAACACAACAACTACAAGATTCACTGTACAGGATAGCGGCCGGGATGCCGAATGGCAGTACCACGGCCGTGCGGCGTTCAGCGTGCGTTCAGCATGTCCGAGTAGAGTGATCTTCATCTACGGGGTATCCGCCCTACTGAAGCGGCTGGGAAGTCGGACTCGATCCACTGAAGGCCGCATGAGCATATCTGTATCTCCACCAGCAACCTCCACCCGCAGCAAGCGCGGTTCGTCGGCTGCCACCGGCTACTCCCAACTGCTGAACACGGTCCGGGATGCCGGCCTGCTCAGGAAGCGCAGCGGCTTCTACATCAGCCTGTTCGTTGCGCTGGCGCTGGGACTCGGCGGCGCGGTGACCGGGTTCGTGCTGCTGGGCGACAGTTGGTTCCAGCTACTGATTGCCGCAGCGCTCGGAATCCTGTTCACGCAGTTGGCGTTCCTAGCCCACGAGGCGGCCCACAGGCAGGTCTTCGAGTCCGGTCCCGCTAACGACCGTGCCGGAAGGTTCCTGGCCAACGCTGTTGTGGGAATCAGCTTCCAGTGGTGGATGAACAAGCACAGCCGCCATCATGGCAACCCGAACACTATTGGCAAAGATCCTGACATCGAACAGGACACCATTTCCTTCCTGCCGGAGCAGGCGGCCGAGCGCAAGGGCCTGATGGCCTGGTTCACCCGCCGCCAGGGCTACCTTTTCTTCCCGCTGCTGATGCTCGAGGGCCTCAACCTGCACGCCACGTCGATCAAATCGTTGTTTGCCCGCGGTCAGGTCAAGGGCCGCAAGCGAGAACTAGCTATCCTCTTCGCCCGGTTGTCGCTGTACATCGCAGCGATTTTCATCTTCCTGCCCACCGGTATGGCGTTCGCTTTCATCGGGGTCCAGTTGGCCGTCTTCGGCGTCTACATGGGTGCGTCCTTTGCGCCGAACCACAAGGGCATGCCGTTGATCCCCAAGGATTCCAAGGTGGACTTCCTCAGCCGGCAGGTCCTGACCAGCCGTAACATCATCGGCCGTACCCGGTTTGGAAGCGGCTCCATCAACGCCTTGATGGGCGGGCTGAACTACCAGGTGGAGCACCACCTCTTCCCCAGCATGCCGCGGCCCAATCTGGCCAAGGCCGCCGAGATCGTGCGCGAATACTGCGCCACCCACAAGATCCCGTACACGGAAACGTCGCTGCCCAAGTCCTACGGAATTGTGGTGCAGTACCTGAACAAGGTGGGACTCTCCGCCCGGGATCCGTTCGACTGCCCGATGGTGGCCGAGTACCGCCGGCTCTAGCCCTCAGTCTCTAGCGCTCAGCAGGTTCCCGACGGTTGCCGGTGTCCAACGCGGACACCGGCAACCGTCGTTTCTAGAGCTGGGTGAAGTCGGCCGTGGCCGGATCGGCGCCCACGCGGCCGCCGGCGTCGAGCGCAGTGATGGCGGCTAGGTCCTCCGCATCGAGCGTGAGCCGGGCTGCGGCCAGGTTTTTCGCCATCCGGTCTGGATTGGCGGACTTGGGGATCACAATGTTGCCGTTCGCCAGATGCCAGGCGAGCACCACCTGGGCCGGGGTGGCCAGATACTTTGCCGCGATGGAGGTGACCGTCCGGCTCTCCAAATCAGCGCCCTGGCCCAGAGGGCTGTAGGCCTCGACGGCGATGCCGTGCCGGCGGCTGCTCTCCGCCACGTCGCGCTGCTGGAAGGTCGGGTGGATCTCGATCTGGTTGACCGCCGGCACCGTGCCCCCGGCGGCCAGCAGGTTCTCCAGATGCTCGGCCAGGAAGTTCGAGACGCCGATCGCGCGGCTGAGGCCTTCGGTATAGATCTCTTCGAGCGCTCGCCACGCCTGCACATACAGGTTCTGCGACGGCACCGGCCAGTGGATCAAATACAGGTCCACGAAGTCCAAGCCGAGTTCGCGCAGGCTGTTGTCAAAAGCCCGGCGGGCGTCGGCCTGTTCGCCGTTGCGGAGCTTGGTGGTGATGAACAGATCCTCACGCGCGATTCCGCTGGACTTAATGGCCGCGCCAACGCCGGACTCGTTCCGGTAGGCGGCGGCCGTGTCGATGTGGCGGTAGCCCGCTTCAAGTGCAGCTTCGACAGCCTGCTGCGTTTCGGCCGGCGGCACCTGGAAAACGCCGAAGCCAAGCTGCGGGATGGCGACGCCGTTGTTGAGGTCGATCGTGGGCACAGTGACCATGGGATGCTCCTTCGTGCAGGGGGTGCGGAACTACTTCTTCGGGACCAGCACGCCGAACACGCGCAGTTCGGCCAGATGCTGCCCGTCCTGGTCGTGGATGGAAATATCCACAATGTTGTTGCGGCCGAAGCGGGTGCGCTCGATGCCGGTGGCGACCAGCCGTGAATCCGCCGCCCCGGGGGCGATATAGGTGATTTCGGCCTGCCGGGAGACGGACGGGCGGCCCAGCGACTCGCACACAAACGCGAAGCACGTGTCGCCCAAGGTGAACAAGTATCCGCCGTGCAGAATGTGGTGGCCGTTCAGCATGTAGTCCTGGACGGCCATTGCCATGACCACCCGGCCTTCTTCGGCTTCGAGCACCTCAATGCCAAGGTGCTGCGATGCTTTGTCGGACGCGTAACGGTGGCGGACAAGGTCTTCGACCGTGGCAAACTGCGCGTTGGCGGCGGGGGTGGTCAACGGGGTCCTCCCGGACGTGGCATGGATCATTGGCGTGACCCACGCTACCAACATCGGCCTCGGACAATGCGCCCCGCGGCCCCTTGGAGCCCCGCTGTCGGACATCAGTCTTCGCTGGAGAGAACCTTCCGCCTGGTGCTCAGCAGGTCGACACCCGGCCGGTAGGCGATGTAGTTTTCGGCCGTGTCCAGCACCTGCACCACATGGGCCCGATCGGCGCCGACCAGGCCGATGCCCAGTTCCGCCCGCCGGTAGAGGCTTTGCTGGCCGACCTCGGCCACGGAAACATCGAACCGTTTATGCACCTCGGCGATGATCGGCCGCAGCACGGATCGTTTTTCCTTCAGCGAATGGACATCGCCCAGGAGCAGGTCGAACTCAATCCAACCGATCCACATGCGGACGAGTCTAGGGCAGGTGGTCCATCGCCTCGCACGGGTTGGAGTTCGGCTGGGCTCGATGGACCTCCATGGCGAGCCGCTGGATGAGTCCGGACAACAAGGCGACCTCCTCCTGCGCCAGGCCGGAAAGCAGGCTCTGCTCGGCAGCGGCCACGCGGACCTCGTACGTCGAGAGCGCCCTGCGCCCTTGCGTGGTCGGGATGATCTTCCGCGCGCGCCGGTCGTTGGCCGCGGGAACGCGTTCCACCAGTCGGGCAGCAACGAGTTTGTCCAAGAGGTACGTGAGCACCGTGCGGTCGATGGCCAGATGCGAGCCCAGCGCCTGCTGGTTCGGCGGATCCCGGTGGACGACGGCGGAGAGGACCTGATAGCCGCGGATCCCCTCGGGCATGTCGGCGACGGCCTCCTCGAACCTGGACTGGTAGCCGCGCAACACCATGCCCAGGTTCCAGCCGAGATCGCCGGGGATCTGGCCATGCGTCCGGGCGGCGGCCGCTGCGGGTGCTCCTGTCATGCCACCCATCATATCCGGTTACACGAAGTTGCGCAGATAATCTGTTGACAATATAGTCTGTCCAGCAACATATTTTTTCTCAACTGGAGTTGGCATGGAGCTTGGCGTGATTGGCATTCTGGGAGCGGGACGGGTGGGCACAGCTGTGGCCCGGCAGGCGCTCAAAGCCGGATATCGGGTGAGGATCGCCACGGCCAAGTCGGCGGACGAGATCGCCTTGCTGGCCGAGATCATCACGCCGGGCGCAGAAGCGGTCGATGCGGCCGAAGCCGCGGCCGCGGACCTCGTCGTCGTGGCCGTTCCTCTGCACAAGTACCGCACGCTGCGTCCGGACCTGTTGGCCGGAAGGACCGTCGTCGACGCGATGAACTACTGGGCGCAGACCGATGGTGTGATTGCCGACTTCGACGACGACGCGCGCGGCAGCAGCGAGGTCATTCAGGAGTTCCTCGCCGGCGCGCGGCTGGTGAAATCGCTGAACCACATTGGCTATCGGGAGCTTGAAGTGGACGGCCGCGAAGCCGGCTCCGCCGATCGCCGGGCCCTGGCGCTTGCCTCGGATGACGACGACGCCAAGGCCAAGGTCGCCGGATTCATCGACCGGCTCGGCTATGACCCGATAGATGCCGGCCCGCTGTCGGCCGGCCGCCTCTTCCAGCCCGGGACCGCCATCTTCAACGCGGCCCACACCGCCGAACAGCTCCGCGGCCTCTTGGCCGAGGCCAACGAACCAGCCCTTCCCTGACGACGTCATCGGGCAGAACAGGAACCACCATGGAAATCGGTGCCTACAGCTTCGGCGACACGCAGCTGAATCCGGACGGCTCGCAGCGCGAGACGTCCGAGGCGGTCCGCAACCTCTTCGAGGCGATCGTCCACGCTGACGTGGCCGGTCTGGATTATTTCGGGATCGGCGAACACCACACCACCAGCATGCCCGCGTCCTCACCCGGCGCGATCGTCGCAGCAGCAGCCGCCGCGACGAAGCAGATCAAGCTCGGCAGCGCCGCCAGCATCATTTCCACCGACGACCCCGTCCGCGTCTTCCAACAGTTCGCCACGGCCGACGCGATCTCCGGCGGGGGCCGGATCGAGATCACCGCGGGCCGCGGTTCCTCGGTCGAAACCTTCCCGCTCTTCGGCTATGACCTGGGCGACTACGACGAACTGTATGCGCAGAAGCTGGACCTGCTGATGACCATCAACAACAGCGCCGCGCCCGAAGTGACTTGGAGTGGCTCCCGGCGGCCGGCCATCGCGGACCTGGCCGTGGTGCCGCGCCCTGCCTCCGGACGGCTGCCCATCTGGCTGGCCACCGGAGGGAACGCCGGTTCATCGGCCCGGGCCGGACAGCTGGGACTGCCCGTCTCCTTCGGGATCATCGGCGGTGCTCCGCACCGGTTCGCGCCGCTGGCCGAGCTGTACCGGCGCAGCGCTGCCCAGGCAGGCCATGCGGGTCCGGAGATCCAGGTGTCGGTGGCCGCCCTGGGGCTGGTGGCGCCAACCAAGCAGGAAGCGCTCGAGCGGTTCTACCCCGGCTGGCGCAACCTCAACGTAGAAATGGGGCGGCTGCGCGGCTGGCCCGCGCCGGACAAGCGGGCCTTCCTGGCCCAGGCGGATGCCCCCGGCGCTTACTACGTGGGTGACCCGGATGAAGTGGCCGAGCGCATCGTCCATCTGCACGGCCATCTGGGGCACATGCGGCACTTCCTCCAGACCGACATCGGCGGGCTGCCGCACGAACACCTGCTCGAATCCATCACGTTGCTGGCCGCCGAGGTAAAGCCCCGGGTCACACGCCTGTTGTCCCGCAAATAGGCGTGGCCAGGGTGCGGGCACTGCGCAGTGCCCGCACCCTGGCCACGGGGCGGTCCTAGTTGGCTACCGTGAAACGCCGGTTTTCATGCTGCGGGTTCTCCAGTTCGTCCAGCACGGCCACGGCAAAATCCTGGGTGGAGACGCTCTCGCCGACGGGTGAGTCGGCACCCAGCTTGTAGGTGCCGGTGCGCTCGCCGGGCGCGATCTGCGGCGCGGGAGCCAGCATGGTCCACTCCAGACCGGACGCGGAGCGGTACAGTTCCAAAACTTCGGCCATGGTGGTGGCTTCGGGCTTGTAGTCCTCCGGGAAGCCGGGCAGATCCTTCAGCTGCACACCGTCTACCTCGGTGGCACCGGCGCCGCCCACCACGAACAGCCGCGCCGGGATGAGGGTCTCGGAGATCGCCTCGTGCGCGTCCACGAACGGCGCGTGCGGTTCTCCCGTGCGCGACGGCGGAATGGAAAGAACGACGACGTCGTGCTCGCCGGCAAGCTGCTTGTAGGTCTTCACATCTGATAGCTCGGCCGCCCGGGCCGTGGCGCCGTCCATCGCTGTCCCGCTGCGCGAAATCGCGGTGACCTGATGGTCGCGGCGCAGTGCCTCCGCGGTGATCTGGCTGCCGACCATGCCGGTGGCGCCGTAGACGGCAATCTTCATCTGGAAGTCCTCTCGTGGGGTGAAGCGGTCGACTGGAACCAACGATTTCGGCCACGGACCTAAGCTAGGGGACGTGAACAACGCGGTGGACAGTCAGGCGAACCAAGCGGAGCTGGCGGCAACAGTCGTTTTGTTGCGCGACAGTGCGGACGGACTCGAGGTCCTGATGCTGGAACGGCCCGGCAAGGGAACCTTCGCCGGGGCCTGGGTATTCCCCGGCGGCAAGGTGGACCCGGACGACTATCTGGAGGCCGAAGCGGAAGCCGGCGTGCCCGCAGCGGCGGGCACCGCCGTCGTCAAGGACCTTGCCAAGCAGTTGGCGGCGGCGAGGACTGCCGGCGTCCGCGAGACGTTTGAAGAAACCGGCCTGCGGATCGCCGGGCGGGAGCTGGTTCATCTGTCCAACTGGGTGCCCCGGCACAGCCTGGTCCGCCGCTTCCAAACATGGTTTTTCGTGGCAGCAGCGCCGGCCGGAGAGGTTCAGCTGAACGACGGCGAGCTGGCCGGCTACGCGTGGCTGTCGCCAGCCGAAGCGCTCCGCCTGCACCAGTCCGGTCGCATGCAACTGGTCCCGCCGACCTGGGTCACGCTGCACGAGCTGAGCGGCTTCACCACCGTGGCCGATGCCTTGGCTGCAGCTCGCGGGGCGCGGCCCTTCGACTTTGAGAGCTACGTGATCGATGATCCGGTCACCGGCCGGTCCATCGTTTGGGCGGGCGACGAGGCCTACCCCGGTCCCGGGCCGGCTGCTTCCGCCGGGGCCAGGCATCGGCTCTCCACCGGTTCGCTCCCGTGGCAGTACGAACGGGATCACTGAACCCCTACTCCCTCCGCGGTTGCGCGCCTAGACTTGTGGCACCTGCTGCCTGCATAGACCGGGAGACCGCCATGAAGAACGCACTGAAGAGGGCCACGAAGAAAAAGTCCTTCAAGGATCTGAGCGGGGGGCAGAAGCTGCGCGTTGCCGTGACGGCCGCTGTGCAGATTGCCTTGCAGACCGCCGCGCTGAGGGACCTGAAGAAGCGGCCGGCGGCCCTGGTCAACGGGCCGAAGCCAGCGTGGTTCGCGGCATCCTTCATTAATTTCATCGGCCCAGTGGCCTACTTCGTCTTCGGCCGGAAGCGCTGAATCTCTAACCACAAATCGTTGACTATTTCAATCTACGAGGGTTAAACACCGTCAAACACTGTCTTGGGGTTTCGGCTGCGTAACGATGCCCTAGAGTGTTTGACGTCACTGAGTGGCATCGACCACACTTGAAATAGTGAACGCGTGTTCGGTCAGCGAACAAGCGCGGTCTGTATCCCCGTTCTCCTCGGGGCAGAAGGAGTGGAAATGAAATGTGCGCTGAATAAAGCGCCGCACCAGGATGAGCTGCTGCCATGAGCGCTCCGGCGGTGACAACAGACGGCCGGGGGGCCGCGGCCAGCCGGTCGCGCAGGCGCCCGGCGAAGAAGCGGCCGACCAAGCAGTTGCTGGGGTTGGCCGGGATTCTGGCTTTTTTGCTGGTGTGGGAACTAGTGCCGCGGGTGGGGATTGTTGAAGCGCGGTTCCTGCCGCCGGCATCCGAGGTCATCGCGATGCTGTTCAACGATTTCGGCTTGACCGCTTTTTGGTTGGCGGTGGGCGAGACCATGCTGGCGTGGTTCCTGGGCTTGTTGATGGCCGTGGTTCTGGCGGTGGTGCTTGGTTTCATCATCGGTTCCTCCAGCTTCCTGCGGAAGATCACTAACTCCACGGTGGAGTTCCTGCGGCCGATTCCGTCGGTGGCGCTGATTCCGTTGGCCGTGCTGCTGTTCGGCGTGAAGATCGAGTCCTCGCTGATGCTGATTGTGTACGCATCGTTCTGGCAGGTCTTCATCCAGGTGCTCTACGGGGTGGCCGATGTGGACAACGTGGCCATGCAGACCGCGAAGTCCTACGGCCTGGGCCGGTTCGCCCGGGTCCGTTACGTGGTGTTCCCCACGGCGTTGCCGTATTTGATGACCGGGGTGCGGTTGGCGGCTGCGGTCGCGCTGATCCTAGCGATCACGGCCGAACTGGTGATCGGTTCTCCGGGCCTGGGCCGGGAGATCGCGCTGGCGCAGTCCGGCGGAGCGATTTCCGGGATGTATGCGCTGGTATTGGCCACCGGTTTGATCGGTGTGCTGATCAACCTGCTGATGCGCTTCATTGAGCGCAAGACGTTGTCCTGGCATTCCTCCATCCGTTCCGAGGTGATCGTGTGAAAATCCTGAAAGGCTTTGCCTACGGGCTGGCGCTGCCGGTCATCCTGGTCCTGATCTGGTGGGCCTCCACGCTGGGCACGACCAACTTCTTTGTGCCGACCCCGGCAACGCTGGCGGAAGCCTTCGCCGAGACCTGGTTCGGTGAGCGGATTGTCTCCGACGTGTTGCCCTCGATCGGCCGCCTGCTGATCGGTGTGGTTGCCGCGATCGTGATCGGTATTGCCGCCGGCCTGCTGATCGGTTCGGTCAAGTGGCTGCGTGACTTCACCGAGCCGGTGCTGGAGTTCTTCCGCGCGATCCCGCCGCCGGTGCTGATTCCGGTCCTGATGCTGCTGATGGGCATCACCGACTCGATGAAGGTTGTGGTCATCATCTCCGGCTGCATCTGGCCGGTGCTGCTGAACACGATCGAGGGTGTGCGGGCGATTGATTCGGTGCTCTCCGATTCGGCCCACACCTACGGGATCGGCGGTTGGGCCCGGGTGCGTTACCTGGTGCTGCCTTCGGCCGGCCCGCAGATCATGGCCGGTGTCCGCCAGTGCCTGTCGATCGGTTTGATCCTGATGGTTATTTCCGAAATGTTCGCCTCGTCCTCGGGGCTGGGCTTTACCATCGTGCAGTTCCAGCGTTCCTTTGCGATTCCGGAGATGTGGTCCGGCATTGTGGTGCTGGGCCTGATCGGTGTTGCCATGTCATTCATCTTCCAATGGACCGAGCGCAGGATCCTGCGCTGGTACCACGGCCTGCGAGAGGTAGAAAATGCAGCCTGAAACCACTCCCGTTTCGACCGGCAGGACCCTGCCCGAGGGCCAGGCGATGCTCTCGGTCCGCGGTGTCAAGAAGGTCTATCACACCGACGGCGGCGACATCGAGGCGGTGCGCAACCTGACCTTCGACCTGAAAGCGGGGGAGCTGGCCTGCTTGGTGGGCCCGTCCGGTTCGGGCAAGACCACCTTGCTCAAGTGCATCTCCGGCCTGCTGGCCCCGACCGAGGGCGAGGTGCTGCTGGACGGGGCCCGGGTGACCGGCCCGCCGAAGAAGATGGCGGTGGTGTTCCAGGAATACGGCCGCTCGCTGTTCCCGTGGATGCGGGTGCGCGAGAACGTGGAGCTGCCGCTGAAGAACGCCGGCATGGGCAAGGCCGAGCGCGACAAGCTGGTGGACGAGGCGCTGGAGGCCGTGGGCCTGGACCACGTGCCGCAGTCCTACCCGTGGCAGCTCTCCGGCGGTATGCAGCAGCGTGTGGCGATCGCCCGTGCGGTGGCCTACCAGCCCGAGGTGCTGCTGATGGACGAGCCCTTCGCCGCCGTCGACGCGCAGACCCGCGCCGACCTGGAGGACCTGATCCGCACGGTCTGGAAGAAACTGGGCGTCACAGTCCTGTTCGTCACCCATGACATCGACGAATCGGTGTATCTGGGCCAGCGAGTGATCATCCTGTCCTCCTCGCCGACCGTGATCCAGGAAGACCTGGAGATTGACCTGCCGGACGAGCGTGACCAGCTCAACACCCGTGCGCTGCCGCGGTTCACCGAGCTGCGCCACCACGTGTACGAGCAGATCCAGCGGGCCAAGCAGGGCCACCGCCCCGCCGCCGCCACGCAGGCCGGCAGCGCAAGCTAGCCACGGTTCGATACGCGCCGGGGCCGGCCACTTCCTTCGCGGAGGTGGCCGGCTCCTTATCTTTGACCGGCGCCCCGGCCCCGGTGACACCTCTGAGATCGAGTACGCAGGTAACGCCCTTTTCAGCGCTGAAAAGGGCGTTATCTGCACAGTCGTTGGGGGTGGGGGTGGGGGTGAGAGTTCGGGGAGGTGCGTTTGGAGGCGGGGAGGGGGTGGAGCCCAGGCAGGGGTAGCTGGAGCGGGATCAGAAGGCGATGCGGCGGAGCAGGTCGCGCAGCGTCTCGCGCTCCTGGTCGTTCAGCTGGGCCAGGGATTGGTCGGAGGCCTGGCGGATGATTGCTTCGGCCCGCTTGAAGAGCCGGCGGCCGGCGGCCGTGGGGGCGATGACCTTGGACCGGCGGTCGCGCGGATCGGCTTCCCGCGTCACGGCTCCGCGCTTCTCCAACTGGTCCACCAGCGCCACAATCTGGCTGGGGTCCAGGCTCAGGAAATCTGCCAGTTCGCGCTGCGACGGGTTCTGTCCGCTGCAGGCCAGCGAGAGGACCGAGTAGGACCGCACCTTCAAGTCAAGTTCGGCCAGCATGTTGTTGGCGCGACCGGAGCCAAGCGACCGCGCCCGTGCGGTGAGGAATTCGATCTCGCTGGCCAGGTCCGTGGTGTACAGCCGCTCGAGCCCGTTTCCTGCCGTGGGCTGGCTGGAGGCGGTCGCCTCGGCCGTGGTTGGTGCGGGCATGTTCCCTCGCTACGTCTTGATACCGGAAAATATGATTGACTTTTTCAATCATATGGGTTTTCATAGGTTTTAGACCAGCATAAACCCATGCACCCCTCTGGGGCAGGAACAAGGAGCATCAAATGTCACTGGCCGGAAAAGTAGCCATCGTTACCGGAAGCGGCCGCGGCCTTGGCCTGGCCTACGCCCAGGAGCTTGCCCGCCAGGGCGCCGCCGTCGTGGTCAATGATGTTGACGCACAGGTGGCCGAGGAGGCCGTCGCCAGCATCACGGCCGCCGGTGGCAAGGCCACCGCCGTCGTCGCTCCGGTGGGCTCCACCGAAACCGCCAAGCAGCTGGTGAGCACCGCCGTCGAGGCCTTTGGCGGCCTGGACATTCTGGTGACCAACGCCGGCGTGCTGCGGGACAAGTCGCTGCTGAAGATGACGGATGAGGACTTCGACCTGGTGATCAACGTGCACCTGCGCGGCACCTTCACCTGCGTCCGCGAGGCCTACGCGTACTTCAAGGAAAACGGCGTGGCCGGCCGGATCATCACCATCGGCTCGCCCACCGGCCAGCGCGGCAACTTCGGCCAGACCAACTACGCCGCCGCGAAGGCCGGCATTGTGGGTATGGTCCGCACCTGGGCGCTGGAGATGAAGAAGGCCGGCGTCACCGCCAACGCCATCATCCCGGTGGCTGCAACGGCCATGACCAAGACCGTGCCGTTCTTTCAGAAGGCTGTCGAGGCGGACGAGCGCGGCGAGGCCATGCCGGAATTCTTCCGCAAGGACCTGGGCTTTGGCACGGCCGACGACGTTGCCGGCCTGGTTGCCTACCTCGCCTCCGACGCGGCCGCCAAGGTGACCGGCCAGGCGATCGGCGTGGGTGGCGACCGGCTGCAGCTGTGGTCCCACCCGGAGGCCGTGGCCACCGAGTTCCTGGACGGCGGCTGGACCTACGAAGCCCTGAGCGAGCGCTTCGAGGACCTGTTCGGCGGCCGGCTGCAGAGCGTGGGCGAGGAATTCCCCGAGCTGCCGGCCGAACTGCAGCCCGAGCCGGCGGCGAAGTAGCCATGGCACCCACGCGCTACGAACTGGGCCTGGACGTCGCCTCGCTGACCGCGATCGACATGCATGTGCATATCGAGATCGACGGCCACGGGCACGTCTCGCTGCCGCAGGACCTGATGGACGCCTCGAGCAAGTACTTCAAGGCCGAGGAGCGGACCCCGTCGCTCGATGCGATCGCGGCGACTTACCGGGAGCTCAAGATGGCGGCCGTGGTGTTCACGGTGGACGCCCGGACCCGATTGAAGCACCAGCCGAACAGCATCGAGGACATTGCCGAGGGCGCGGCCCGGAACAACGACGTGCTGATCCCGTTCGGCTCGGTTGATCCGCTCACCGGTGCCGAAGCGATCGACCGGGCCAAACAGCTGGTCGAGGACTACGGGGTCCGCGGGTTCAAGTTCCATCCGAGCCTGCAGGGGTTCAACCCGTCCGATGAACGGTATTACCCGCTGTGGGAGGCGCTGCAGTCGCTCGGCCTGCCGGCGGTGTTCCACACCGGGCAGAATGGCATGGGGGCCGGCACACCTGGGGGATCCGGGATCAAGCTGGGTTACTCCAACCCGCTGCTGCTGGACGAGATCGCCGCGGACTTCCCCCAGTTCCAGATCATCATGGCGCACCCGTCGGTGCCGTGGCAGGACGAGGCCAACTCGATCGCCACGCACAAGTCGAACGTGTTCATCGACCTGTCCGGCTGGTCGCCCAAGTACTTCCCGGAATCACTGGTGAAGCTGTCCAACTCCGTGCTGCAGGACAAGGTGCTCTTCGGCACCGACTACCCGCTGATCACCCCGCAGAAGTGGCTGGGTGCCTTCGCGGACCTGCCGCTGAAGGACGAGGTGCGTCCGAAGATCCTCAAGGACAACGCCGTGCGTCTGCTCGGGCTGGACGGGGCGCAGTGATGAGCGCCGTCGCCGAAGAAAGGGCCGGGACCATGGCCGAACAGTTCTACCCGTCCGACCAGTACGGCTACGCCACGCTGCTGACCGACGCCGAGCGCAGCGTCCTCAGCCGGCTGCGCGCGGTGCTTGAGGAGCAGGTCCACCCGCTGCTGGCCGACTACTGGGAACAGGGCGAGTTTCCGTACCAGATTGCCCAGCCGCTCTACGACCTGGACCTGATGGCTCCGGCGGAGCTGACCGAAGGCGGCGCCAAGCCGTCCGGGCTGTATGCGGGCTTCCGCAACTTCGAACTCGCCCGGACGGACGCGTCTGTTGCCACGTTCTACAACGCACAGTCAGGGCTGTTCCGCACGGCAGTCAACCTGGGCGGCAGCGCCGAGCAGGCGGCCCAGCTGGACCCGAAGATCCGCAGCTTTGAATTCAAGGGCGTTTTCGCGCTGACCGAACCGGAACATGGGTCTGACATCGCCGGCGGCCTGGAGACAAGTGCCCGGCGCGACGGTGATGAGTGGGTTATCGACGGCGCCAAGCGCTGGATCGGCGGTGCGGTTACCGCAGACGTGCTGGCCATCTTCGCCCGCGACCAGGCCGACGGGCAGGTCAAGTGCTTCCTGGTGCCGACCGATGCCGCCGGCGTCGAGCTTTCCAAAATCCTGCGGAAGACGTCGCTGCGGATGATGCAGAACGCGGACATCACGCTGGCCGGCGTGCGCGTCCCGGACGCGGCCCGGCTGCAGAATGTGAACTCGTTCGCCGACGTGGCCTCGCTGCTGCGGAACATGCGCTCGGACGTGGCCTGGATCGCCACCGGCGTCCAGGCGGGCGCCTACGAGGCCGCGCTGCGTTACGTCAAGGAGCGGAAGCAGTTCGGCAAGCCGCTGGCCGGCTTCCAGCTGATCCAGGAGAAGCTCGCCACCATGCTCGGGAATGTCACCGCGTCGCTCGGCATGGCGGTGCGGCTGACCCAGCAGCAGGAGGAAGGCATCTACAAGGACGAGAATTCCGCCTTGGCCAAGATGTTCTGCAGCGCCCGGATGCGCGAAACCGTCGCCCTGGCGCGCGAAGTCGTCGGAGGCAACGGCATCACGCTGGACACCGACGTCGCGCGCTTCCACGCCGATGCAGAGGCCGTCTATTCCTACGAGGGCACGCACGAGATTAACGCCCTGATCGTCGGCCGGGCCATCACCGGCACCGGCGCATTCCGCTAGACCACATCAGCAACACCTTCCCTAAGGAGCAATCATGAGCAACACCGTCGTCAACTTCGAAGATCTGCCCGGCCTGGTCGGCAAGGACCTCGGTTACACCGACTACCGCGAGATCACCCAGGACCAGATCAACACCTTCGCGGACGCTACCGATGACCACCAGTGGATTCATACTGACGTGGAGAAGGCCAAAGAAGGCCCCTTCGGTGCGCCGATCGCCCACGGCTTCCTGACCCTGTCCCTGGTCATCCCGCTGTGGAGCGAACTGTTCGACGTCGAAGGCGTCAAGACCAAGGTCAATTACGGGCTGGACCGTGTGCGCTTCACGAATCCGGTCAAGGCCGGTTCCAAGGTCCGCATGCACTCCACGATCTCCGAGGTCACCGAAGTCAAGGGCGGCGTGCAGATCAAGACCAACAACACCATCGAGATCGAGGGCGAGGAACGTCCCGCGGTCATCGCCGAGTTCCTTGCGCGCTTCTACGTCTGATAGTTAGGCCGCGTCCGGCCGCGCAGCAGGGCGAGTATTACAAACAGGCCACAACTATTGATTTATTCAACTATTGTATCTACGTTGTACTTAGCTGTGGTGCTGGTCACAGTCAGCTCCCGATGGTCGGGGGACGGCACCACGGAACACAAGGAGCATTCATGAAGAAGCATTTGGCTAAACTTCTGGCTGGCGGCGCCATCGCGGCATTGGCGCTGACCGGTTGCGGATCCGGCTCTCCGTCCGGGTCCAACGAAGCCCCGGCCGCCGAGTCCGGCGCCGCCGACAGCGGTCTGACCAAGATCACCGTAGGTGTCCTGCCGATTGCCCCGTCCGCCGCCATGCAATACGGCATCGATGAAGGCATCTTTGAAAAGCACGGGCTCGACGTCGAGCTCCAGACGGGGCAGGGCGGCGCGGCAATGCTGCCGGCCGTTTCCACCGGCACGATGAACTTCGCCGTGGGTAACCCGCTGTCGGTGATGACCGCAGTGGACAAGGGCCTGGACATGAACATCGTCACCGGCTACAGCAACTCCAAGGCCGAGGGCGACGACATCAACGCGGTCATCGTCAAGGCTGATTCCGGCATCGAGGACTTCTCGGATCTGGAAGGCAAGACCACCTCCGTCAACACGCTCAAGACCCAGGGCGACCTGACCATCATGGAATCGGCTGCAATCGACGGGGGAGACCCGTCCAAGCTGAAGTTCAGTGAAATGCCTTTCCCTGACATGGAAGCCCAGCTGGAGCGCGGCAACGTCGACGCCATCTGGGTGCCGGAACCGTTCCAGTCGAAGGCCCTGGCTAACAAGGACTACAAGCTGCTGGGCTACCCGAACCAGAAGGCACTGCCGGGCCTGCCGACCATGGTCACCTTCACCAGCGGCAGCTATGCGGACCAGAATGCGGAGATCGTGGCCGACTTCAAGGCGGCCGTTTCGGAAACCCTGACTGCCGCGGAAGCGGATCCGGCCGGCGTCCGCGCTGTCCTGCCGGAATTCATGGGCATGCCCGAAGAAGTTGCGAAAAACCTGAAGATGGAAACGTTCGACGGCGAAGTCCCCGTCGACGTACTCAGCGACATGGGCGAGCTGATGGTCAAGTACAAGTACGTGGACAACCAGCCGGATGTGCCGGCCATGGTTGTGCAGTAGTTCGATTCAGCATTGAGCAGGGGCGGTTCCCGGTATTCCAGGGGCCGCCCCTGCGGCGTGCGATGCCATGGGGGGCACGGAGGGGCCGGGCGGCCCTCGAAGAATTAGCTGCATTTGACGGGGCTGGTCAGCCCATACGGTGGCCTGACAGAAGGCCGCTGCCTAGACTCCCAAGAAGCCGTGAAACCACACGAGGGAGTGCATTATGAAGCGACTTGTCACCATGGTCTGTGCCGCCGCCGTCGCGGCACTGCTGGCGGCCTGCGGCGGAGGATCGCCGTCCGGGCAGTCGGTGGCAACTGACGACGCCGGTTCGCCGGCACAGGGGCTGACCGCAGTGACAGTGGGTGCGATTCCGATCGCCGACGTGGCTCCCATCCACCTGGGCAAGGCCAAAGGGTTCTTCGAAGAGGAAGGACTCGACCTGACCATCGAGAACACCACCGGCGGTGCCGTCTCTGTCCCCGGTGTGGTGAGCGGCAGTTTCGACTTCGCCTTCGGCAACACCGTCTCGCTGATGGTGGCCCGCGACCAGGGGCTGGATCTGAAGTACGTGGTTAACGGAACCCGTGCCTCCAACGAGGATGCCGTCGACTTCGCTGGAGTAGTGGTGGCAGAGGATTCGGACATCCAAACGGCCACCGATCTGGAAGGCAAGACTGTCTCCTCCAACAATCTGGCCAATATCGGCGACACCACCGTCCGGACCGCCGTGGACAAGGCCGGCGGCGACGGCTCCAGCCTGAAGTTTGTGGAAGTGGCCTTCCCTGACGCGCTGGCCGCCGTGGAGAACGGCCAGGTGGACGCCGCACTCATCCTGGAGCCGTTCCTGACCTCAGCGATCAAGAGCGGGGCGCGGGTAGTGTCCTGGCCGTACCGGGAAACCCACCCCAACCTGGATATTGGCGGCTACTTCACCTCCGCGGACAAGATCAAGCAGGATCCGGAATTGGTGGAGAAGTTCACCGCGGCGATGACCAAGTCGATGAACTATGCACAAGAGAACCCGGACGAGGTCCGGAAGATCATCGGCACTTACACCAAGACCGATCCGGCGCTGCTGGAGGAAATTGTGCTGCCGCGCTTCGACCCGGAGTTCGACCGGGACGCCGCCCAGACGCTTGCGGAAGCGACGCTGAAGTACGGCACCGTCGACAATGAAGTAGACCTCGACGCCCTGCTGCCGGCAGGAACCCAGTGATGCCATAGCAGCAGTTGTCGGTTCCGCCGGCTGCTAGGCGCACGAGTCGGCCGCACCGGCCATGCCACGTCGAGCCGCCGGCGGTAGGCGCGCCGTTGATAACAATCCGGATGCGCCGTTGACGTCTACCACTATGGACGTAGATACTGTGAGTGAGCTGGGGCACATTCGTGCATACTGGAGTGATGGAGAGGGAATCCGTGAAGAAAATCAGGGCAGCAGTGGCACTGGCGGCGGTGCTGGCATTGACGGCGTGCGGCGGTGGAAGCCCGTCGGGCGGTGGCGGGGAAACAGCTCCCGCGGGCGGCGGCGAAGCGTCCGGCGGAATGACGAAAATCAACGTGGGCGTCATCCCCATCGTGGACGTAGCACCGATCTACCTGGGTAAAGAGGAGGGCTTCTTCGAAGAGGAGGGGCTGGACCTGGAGCTGACCTTGGCGCAGGGTGGTGCGGCCATCATTCCGGCCATCACCAGCGGCCAGATGGACTTCGGCTTCAGCAACGTCACCTCTTTGGTCATCGCCCGCTCTAAAGGGCTGGACATGAAGATGGTTGCCAACGGCGTCGCGACAACGGGCGACCGGGATAAGGATTTCGCCGCTGTCATGGTGAAGCCGGACAGTGGCATCAAAGACATCCCCGACCTCGTGGGCAAGCGGATCGGTGTTAACACGCTCAATAACATCAGCGATTCCACTATCCGGGAGGCTGTTGAGCAGTCCGGTGGCGATTCGTCCAACCTGAACTTCGTGGAAATGCCGTTCCCGGACATGCCGGCGGCCCTGGCGAACGACCAGGTGGACGCGATTGCCGCCGTCGAGCCGTTCGCGACCATTGTGGCAGGCGACGGCGCCGTGCCGGTCTTCTCCAACTATGCGTATCCGGTCAAGGACCTGACCGTCGCTGCCTACTTCACCTCGGACAAGAACGCGCAGGAGAAGCCGGAAGTCACCGAAGCGTTTGTCCGCGCCATGAAGAAGTCGCTGGCCTTCGCCGATGAGAATCCTGACAAGGTCCGCGAGATCCTGCCCACGTACACGAAGCTGGATCCGGCCACCATTGAGAAGCTGACCCTGCCGAAGTTCCCGCAGGAAGTGAACGCCGACTCGATCCAGGAGATCGCCGACATCTCGCTGAAGAACGGGCTGATCGAAGAAATTCCGGATATGAAGGCGCTGCTGCCGCAGCAGTAGGACCCGCACCAAAGCAACGATGATGCCTCTTCCCTGGCGGAAGGGGCATCATCGTTGTCTGCGGCCATCCCGGAATTGTGGCAAGGCAATCTCAACTATTGACTTTTTCAACTAAAACGCATTAGGTTGAAGGGGTGCTGCTGTGATGCGCTTCACGGCGGCTCCGCTGGGTAGCCCGGGCGCCGGGTACGTCGAAAGGGTTTGAACGATGCAGAATCAGGGGCTCGGTGCCTGGATCCACAAGCGCCGCATGAAGTCCGCGGCCAAGACCGCGATCATTAGCACGGCGGGCGAGATGAGCTACGGCGCATTTGCCGAGCGCGTCGATCGGCTGGCCAATGCGCTGGCGGACCGCGGCATCGCCCAGGGTGACCGGGTGGCCTACCTGGGCGAGAACCACCCGGCCTTTTTGGAGACTTTCTTTGCCTGCGGCACCCTGGGCGCGATTTTCGTTCCGCTGAACACCCGCTTGGCGCCGCCCGAAGTCCAGTTCGCCCTGCAGGACTCCGGCAGCAGCATCCTCATCCATGCCCGCACGTTGGAGCCGCTGGCCGTGCGCGGCAGCTCCCTGCTGGGCATCACTCACCGGATCGTGGTCGAGGACGGTCCCGCGGGAAACGGGAACGGTGGTCCCGCCGGAAACGCAACGGAGGCAGGCGGGCAGGGCACCGCCGTCGAGCTGTTGGAAGAGGTTATTGGATCCGGCAGCGAGGAGCGCCGGGACGTGGCCGTCTCGCTCGATGATCCGGCCATGATCCTCTACACCTCCGGCACCACCGGCCGGCCAAAGGGCGCGCTGCTCACGCACGGCAACATGACCTGGAACAGCATCAATGTGCTGGTGGATTTCGACATGGCCAGCACCGACGTGGCGCTGATGATCGCGCCGATGTTCCACGTGGCGTCGCTGGGCATGGGCGTGCTGCCGGCACTGCTCAAGGGTGCCACCGTGGTGCTCGAGCCGAAGTTTGAACCCGGCCGGACCTTGATGCTGATCGAGAAGTACAAGGCCACCAGCATCAGCGGCGTGCCCACCACCTATCAACTGCTGTGCGAGCACCCCGACTGGGACAAGACCGACATCAGTTCGCTGAACAAGCTGACCTGCGGCGGCTCCGCGGTGCCGATGCGGGTGCTGGAGGCCTACGAGGCCCGCGGGCTGTCCTTCACCAACGGCTACGGCATGACGGAGACAGCGCCCGGCGCCACCACGCTGGCCGCGGAGAAGTCGCGCCCGAAGGCCGGGTCCGCGGGACTTCCGCACTTCTTCACCGACATCCGGATTGCCGACCCGATGGGCGATGTGCTGCCGGCGCGCGAAGTGGGCGAGGTCCAGATTTCCGGTCCGAACGTGATCCGCGGGTACTGGAACCGGCCCGATGCCACGGCCGAAAGCTATGCCGACGGCGTCTGGTTCAAGTCCGGCGACATGGGCTACGTGGACGAAGACGGCTTTCTGTTCATTTCCGACCGGCTCAAGGACATGATCATCTCCGGCGGCGAGAACATTTATCCGGCCGAAGTGGAGCAGGTCATCCTGGAGCTGGAGGCGGTCAGCAGTGCGGCCGTGATCGGTGTTCCGGACGAAAAGTGGGGCGAAGTCCCGCGCGCGGTGGTGACCGTCCGCGAAGGCTTTGCGGTGACCGCCGAGGATATCCAGCAGCATCTGGACGGGCGGCTGGCCCGCTACAAGATCCCCAAGTCCGTGGTGATTGTGGAGGACCTGCCGCGGACGGCCAGCGGCAAGATCCGCAAGGCCGACCTGCGCAAGGAATACTCCAACTAGCCTGCCGGTGGCCGGGTGCCGCGGCTCGTACCCGCTGCGGCTGACGACGGCGGTGCCCGGCTCCGTCCTGCGGCTGACGACGGCGGTGCCCGGCTTCGGCTCTTCCGGAACCGGGCAGCGGGCTACTTCTTGGCGCCGGCCGCCTGCCGGGAGCCCGGCCGGTTCGCGTAGAGCTGGTCGATCAGGTTCAGCCCGTGCTGGGCCCAAGCGATCTCCTGGTCGGCCCGGGCCACCAGGCCTTCATACGTGAAGCGTTTGAAGGCCTTGACCCGGTCGCGGTCGGCTTCGGGCGTGCCGGCCAGGCGGCGGTTGAGCATTTCGCTGCGGTCCTGGTCGATCTCCCGGATCCGCTGCTCCCATTGCTGGCGCAGGCCCGTGTGGTGTTCAATGTGCGCGCGCATCTGCTCACGCGCCGCTTCGGGCGCGGCCCATTCAAGGTAGGCGGCCTTCAGGTGAGCTGGATCCCGCACCCGGGTGTACTCGAGGGTGGTGTTCATCCAGCCCCGGAACGCCTCCACGCCGGCATCGGTGATGTGGTATCGGCGCTTCTTACCGCGCTGGCCCCAAGTGACCTCCTCGCCCTCGAGCAGGCCTTCCTTCTCCATCCGCCGCAGCTCCGGGTAGATCTGCGAGTCCGGAGCGTGCCACACGTGCCCCACCGAGGACTCGAATTCCTTGTAGAGGTCGTAGCCGGTCATGGGTTCAACGCTGAGCAGCGCCAGCAAGGCGTAGCGGAGACTCATTGATCCAACTTTCTTGTCGACTGTGTTGCCAATCACTATATCCATCGATAGTCTGAGATTCACGCCACTATCTATGTTGATAGTTAGTTGGTCGGCCCGGAGACGGCACCGCCATCGGGCAAATATAACTGAGCCTGCGTCACTGCTGATGTCGGCTCGCGCTACCGGAAGGAACAGTTGTGACTGCTGCTGTGCAGACCGCCAGCTCCACCACCCATAAGGTCATGGGCCACCCGCTGAATGCGTGGTACGTGGCGGGCTGGGACCACGAGGTCACCCGCAAGCCGATGGCCCGGCGGATCGCCAACCGGCCGCTGGCGCTGTACCGCACCGAGGACGGCAAGGCCGTGGCGCTCGCCGACGCCTGCTGGCACCGGCTGGCGCCGCTCTCCATGGGCAAGACCATGGGCAAGGACGGGATCCAGTGTCCGTACCACGGCATCGTCTACAACTCGGCCGGGCGGTGCGTCTCGATGCCGGCGCAGGAGACCATCAACCCCTCGGCCACGGTGCCGTCCTTTCCGGTGGTGGAGCGCCACCGGTACGTCTGGGTGTGGCTGGGCGACCCGACGCGGGCCGATCCGGATCTGGTCCCGGACATGCACCAGATGGACTCGCCCGAATGGGCGGGCGACGGCGAGACCATCCACGCCGACTGCAATTACCAGTTGGTGCTGGACAACCTGATGGATCTGACCCACGAAGAGTTCGTGCACTCGTCCTCCATCGGGCAGGAGGAGCTCAGCGAGTCCGACTTCGTGGTTTCCCATGAGGGCAACACCGTCACCGTGACGCGCTGGATGCACAACATTGACGCGCCGCCGTTCTGGCTGAAGAACATGCGGGATAAGTTTCCCGGATTCGAAGGCAAGGTGGACCGTTGGCAGATCATCACCTTCCAGGCCCCGTCCACCATCTGCATCGACGTCGGCGTGGCCAAGGCCGGCACCGGTGCGCCGGAGGGGGACCGCAGCCAGGGAGTGAACGGTTTCGTGATGAACACGATCTCGCCGGAAACCGACAGGTCCTGCCACTATTTCTGGGCGTTCATGCGCAACTACCGGTTGGACAGCCAACTGATCACCACCCAGCTGCGGGACGGCGTACACGGCGTGTTCGGCGAGGATGAGGAGATGCTCAAGGCGCAGCAGCAGGCCATCGACGCCAATCCGGACTACGAGTTCTACAACCTGAACATCGACGCCGGCGGCATGTGGGTGCGCCGGCTGATCGAGCGGATGTTGGTGGCCGAAGGCCGGATGGCTTCCGCCGTCCAGGCCGGCATCTGAAGGAAGGTGTAGACGGCAACATGGCAGCAACAAACGTAGAAGTCTGGCAGCACGCCACCGTGGTGGACGTGCAGGACGTGGCGGCCGGCATCCGCCGCATCGTGCTGGAACCGGCCCTGCCAAAGACCGCAGAACCGGGAGCGCACATCGACCTGAAGGTGCGGATTGCCGGCCAGGAGGATAGACGGTCCTACTCCATCGTGGACTCGGCCGACGGCGGACGCCGCCTCGCACTGAGCGTGCTGAAGGCCCCGGCTTCCCGGGGTGGATCGGAATTTATGCACACGCTGGCCGCCGGCGACACGCTGGAGGTCACCCAGCCGCTGCAGAACTTCCCGCTGCGGGTCGGGGCCGAGCAGTACATCCTGTTGGCCGGCGGCATCGGCGTGACCGCGATGATCAACATGGCCCGTGTGCTCAAGGCCGTGAAGGCCGATTACCGGATGGTGTATGCCGGCCGCAGCCGTGATGCGATGGCCTATCTGGACCGGCTGCGCGAGGAGCACGGGGACCGGTTGCAGGTCCACGTGGACGATGAAGCCACGTCGCTGCAGGTGGGCGAACTGGTGGCCGGCGCGGACATGGATACCGAGCTATACATGTGCGGGCCGATCCGCCTGATGGACGCGGTCCGCCGGGCCTGGACGGAACGCGAACTGCCGGTGGCGAACCTGCGCTACGAGACCTTCGGCAACAGCGGCTGGTACGACCCGGAGGAGTTCGTGGTGAGGATCCCGCGGCTGGGCATCGAGGCCACGGTCGGTCAGGGCCGCTCGATGCTCGAGGCCCTCGAAGAGGCCGGCGCGGACATGATGTTCGACTGCCGCAAGGGCGAGTGCGGGCTCTGCGAAGTGCGTGTCCTGGCCCTGGCCGGCGCGATCGACCACCGGGACGTCTTCTACAGCGAACGCCAGCAGCATGCAGCGGAAAAGATGTGCTGCTGCGTCTCCCGGGCCGTCACCTCCGGCACCGGCGCGCAATCCGACGCCGTCCCCGGCCGCGGCCCGGCCGTCGTCACCATCGACGTGTCCTAACCGCCGGTGATCGACCAAAGGCGCTTGCGCCTGCGTGGAGATCCGCGGCGATAGTGTCGCCACGCGCTTCGCTTGGTCGACAACCGGGCGCTTGCGCCTGCGTGGCGATCCGGCCGAATGGCCACTGCCGCCCGACCTAAATCCAGCGCGGTGCTTGGGGCACGTCCGTCCTGTTCGAGGTGATGCCGTGCGTGGACCGACCGGCAGCCCAGCCGGTGATGTCCGGCAGGGTGCCGGTAATGATTTCCGGGTCTGCCGCCGCGGTGTCGCCGAGTTGCGTAACGCCGCCTGAGCCCAGGACTTCCAGACGAAGGTCTCTGTCGTCGCCACGATGGTGCCAGGCTCCGGTGATGTCTCGGAGCAGGCGTTCGAGGACATCGGCGGGCACGTCGTCGAAGCTGGCGCCGTTGTCGAGGTCGACGGCGTGGATCCAGACTTCCCGGGTCCGCATCCACACGGTTTCGGAGGCCGGGACGGTGCGGCCCTGGGCGGTTTTGACCTCATGCCGCCACGCTTCTTGCGCTGTGTCCCGCCATTTGGCACTGAGGTCTGTGGCGGAGTGTTCATAGAGGTTGCGCAACTCGATGGGAGAGAGCGTGGCACCATAGTCGATTTCCTCGTTCCGGGCCTGCCAGGAGGAATACATCGGTGTTTCCACACCGGTGTTGGCCCACTCGATCAACCGTGCGATGGCGCGGGCGTTGTAGCCGATATGGGCGATGACGTGACGGCGGGTCCAGCCGGGCAGCAGCGATGGCGCGTCGAGGTCGTGGTCGGAGAGCTCGTTGAGCTTGCGGCCGAAAAAGGCGGTGCCGCGGCGGGCTGTGAGCAGCGCGCTCCTGAGGTCCGGGTCCTGGGTGAGGTCCTGGCGTGCAACCATCGTCTCTCCTGCAAAGGTGGCGGCGCCGCCCGCTCGCACGGGCCGCGCCTGTCGGTTCGGATTCCGCTACTGTCCCAAAAAGGTCCTGTCCCCTTGCTCAAGCGTAGCGCTCGGAGTGCCGCGGGCTCGGGGCAAGGAGGGGAGGCCTGTAGCGCCGAGGGTAACGGCGGCACCCAGGAGAGCGCGCCGTCGTCGTTGGGTGCTGCGGTTTGCCGCTAGGCGCTGGCCGGCTCCACCGGTTCCAGTTTGCGTTCCAGCGGGTGCTCGATCTCGTCCTTCAACATGCCGCCGAAGGTGAGCGCCAGCACCGCCAGGAGCGGCAGGGCCAGGCCCACCAGCAGGAAGATCAGCCAGATCGGCACCACTTCGCCCAGCGGGCCGGCCAGCGCCATGGACACCGGCATCAGGGCGAGCGAGACGAAGAAATCGAGGCTGGAAATGCGGCCGAGCAGGTGCGACGGCACCCTGCGCTGCAGCAACGTTCCCCAGATCACCTGGCCCGCGCTGCCGGTGGCCCCGACCACGAACAGCGCCACGGCCATCACCCAGAAGCTGTCGGTGAAGCCAATGACCGCGATGGGCAAGGCGCCCGCGCCCCAGCACAACAGCATCACGGAGAGGTAGCGCCTGGGCAGCCGCAGGGACGCGGTGATCAAGGCCCCCACCGCACCGCCGATACCGAAGATACCGAGCAGGAATCCGAAGGTTTTCGAGTCCCCGCCCAATTGGTCGGCGACGGCGAAAGGCAGCAGCACCTCGATCGGGCCGATGAAAATGAGCACGCTCACGACGGCCCACAGCAGCGTCCACAGCAGCCAGGGAGTCTTCAGGGTGTAGGACACGCCCTCGCGCAGGTCGGCCAGGACGGAGCTTCGCTTGGCCGTGGGCTCGTCCTCAGCGGAGACGGACGCGGCGGTGCCCTGATCCGGAACCAGCTCCTGGCCCAGGAAGTTCAGGATGACCAGCGCGGCCAGATGGCACAGCGAGATCCAGCCGATGGCTGCCCCGGGCGAGAAGGACGCGACGACCATTCCCGCTACGGCAGGGCCCGCGGCCTGCTGCAGCAGCGGACGCATGGTGCCTTCCATGCCGTTGGCTGCCAGCAGGTCCTCGGCTGGCAGGATCCTGGGCAGGATGGCCGAGTAGGCGGGGAAGAAGAAGGCTGCTCCCACACCCAGCAGGAAAGCCGCCGCGGCCAGATGCCACAGCTGCAGCAGCCCGGTCACGGCAAGCAACGTCACGGCAGCGATGGCCACCAGGTTGGCGGCCTCGACGCTGATGATCAGGCGGCGGCGCGGAAGCCTGTCGGCCGCGATGCCGCCCATCAGCACGAAGGCCAGCAGTCCGATGCTAGAGCAGGTGGCGACGAGCGAGAGCTGGATGGGGCCGCCGCCCAGCGCAATGACCTGGTAGACCATGGCCACGGCCCACATGCCAGTGCCGAATACCGAGATGGCCAGGGCCGAAATGAGGACCCGGTAGTTGCGGTGGGCGAAGGGCCTCAGCACGCGGGGCGTGGACATGGTGGTTCCTGTAGTTAGAAGGGAAGGCCTCAACAGTATCCGCCCAGTGATTGAGAAAAGCAAATCACTCCCAACCCTCTATGTCCGTAGTGGGTTTGCGGCTAGACTCGCAGCAGGCCGGACAGAAGTGACCGGCACCACAGGTGGAAGGACTTAGATCATGGCCGACCCGAAACACGCTGTATCGGACGCTGCCCGTGCGTTGCTCGACGACTTCTCGCTGGAGATGACCGGTAAGGATGTTCCGGCACTGGAAGACGCGGCCGGCACGATTCCTCCGGGCACGCTGATCAACGTGACGTTCCTGGGGAACGAGGACCTGCCCATGCGAGTTTCCGCGGCCGCTGCGGTGAAGCGGCACGGCTTCGTGCCGGTGCCGCACGTGTCCGCCCGACGGTTGGCGTCGCAGGCGGAGCTGGAGGATTTTCTGCGGGCCTTGTCCGCCGACGCTGCCCCCGAGGATGTTTTTGTGGTTGGCGGGGATCCGGCGGAACCGATGGGCCCCTTTGCGGACTCGCTGGAAGTGATCCGCAGCGGATTGCTGCCCAAGTACGGCATCCGCCGGGTGGGCATCAGCGGTTATCCGGAAGGCCACCCGGATATTTCCGACGACGTGCTGTGGAAGGCGCTGGAGGACAAATACGCCGAATTGCAGCAGCAGAACCTGGAGTCGGTCATCATCACCCAGTTCGGCTTCGACGCCGATCCGGTGTTCGAGTGGCTGGCGGAGGTCCGCCGCCGCGGGATCAATGCGCCGGTGCGGATCGGCGTCCCGGGGCCGGCCGGGGTTAAGCGGCTGCTGAACTATGCCAAGCGCTTCGGTGTGGCCTCCTCGGCCGGGATTGTGCACAAGTACGGGTTCTCGCTGACCAACTTGCTGGGCACCGCCGGGCCGGACAAGTTTCTGGAGGAATTCGCCAGCCGCTACAACCCCGCCGTCCATGGCACGGTGAAGCTGCACTTCTACACCTTCGGCGGGATGAAGGCCACCGCGGAATGGGTCGAGGGCTTCCGCGGTGGACGGTGACGGGCTTTCCGTGGCGGGCGGTGACGGGCGGACGGTTACGGGTTTTCCGCGGGCGGACGGTGACGGGCTTTCGCGGGCGGACGGTGACGGGTTGTCGCCGCGGAACTGTCCACGTTCAGGCGGATTTGTCCATCTTTTGGTGCACCGTGACGCCCTGACAAGGGGCGATGCTTGAGCCGGTCACAAGACATGGACAGCGCCGCTCTTTGGCGGCGCTCGCCGGAGTTGAGGGCGGATTGGACTGGCGTTGAGGGCGGATTAGGTCACCCGATGGCCCCGCTCCGGCCGGCCGGATGGGCTCCGAGAGGGCGTGATGCGCGGATCCCGGCCCTGTTGCACGTGGCGGCTCTGTGATTAGGTGAAGTTAAGGCGCACGGGCGCCTGACAGGAGGAGTTCCATGAGCGAGCAAATCAACAATCCGGACCGCTACGATCGGAAGGACCGGGACGAGAGCGCGGGCGAAACGTCTCGGGACGAAGAGGTGCTGGCGCCGGGTGAAATACCCCCGGACGCCAAACAGGGCCTGGCCAACGTCTACGGCGACGCCGATCGGACCGCCATCGATGACCCCGTCAGCGCGCCTGGCCCCGAGGACGCTGCCGCCATTGAGCACATGGAACAGCACTACAGCGTCCGCGAGACCGAGTCGGGCGAGCGGTACGTCGAGGAGACGGTCCTGCCGGAGGATGGCGACTGACAGACGCGTCCGGTTGCCGGCGACGCGGGCCAACCGCCAGTTCATCGCTGATGCGCCCGCCGGCGACGCGGGTCAACGAACGGCCAGCTGATGCGCCCGCCGGAGACGCCGGCCCGCGGCCCATTAACTGAAGCGGCGGGGAGGGTGCCCAGAGGCACCCTCCCCGCCGCTCGTCGTCGTGCCCACTGAGGAGCAAGCCTGACGTCAGGCCTGCTTGCCGGAGCGCCAGCCGCCCGGGTAGTCCTGGCGGACCGCCGAGGAGTACGGCACCGGGCTGACGATGGCGCGCACGTTCAGCTGCTGGTGCGGCTCCACGGTGGTCTTGCGGGACCCGCCGTCGGGTTCGCCCCAGACCACGGTGACTTCGGTGCCCTCCGGCACGTCCGCGTCCACGGTTGCCAAGGACAGTCCCTTCTTCTCGTTCGCGGAGTAGCCGGTGAACATGGACAGGCCGATCGTCTCGCCCGCGGCGTCCAGCACGGCGTCGTAGTTCGACGAGCCGTAGTTGGCCAGCGGCAGGTCGAAGTACTTGTACGACGTGCCGTCGGCGTCGAAGAGCGAGGCGAAGATCTTGGCCAGGTCCTCGGCGTTCCACTCGAGCGTGACCTTCTTGCGCTGCGTTGCCGGATCGATCTTCTCGAGTGCCTCGCGGCCAATGAAGTCGTGGTCGAACTTCACCATGTGGCCGTAGCCGAGCTCCCACGGGTTCAGGTAGTAGTCCTCGATCTTGTCTGAGACAAAGCTGCCCGCCACGGCGTTGACCGCCTCGTAGCTGTCGGCGCCGAGCCACTCGCGGTAGGGGCGCAGCTCCTCGCCGGTGTAGATGGCCGGCAGCGGCGACGGGATCCAGCCGGATTCCAGCGTGTTGGACGGGTAGGCACGGGAGCCGACGGCGAGCATGTCGAACTCCTGGCCCGCCTCCAGGATGGTGTCGCGGATCTGGTCATAGGTCTCATACGGCCCCCAGATCTCCAGCCCCGGTGCACCGGCCATGCCGTGGCGCAGGGTATGGACCTGGCGGCCGGCCACCTGCATGTGGTCCATGTTGAAGAACTTCAGCTGCTCCACCGGGCCGCCGTTGACCTTCTCGATGATCTTCCAGGCGTTGGGGCCCTGGATCTGAAAGCGCCAGTACTTGCGCTTCACGGGCTGGCCCATGGGCCGCGACGGGGACCGGCGGTCCACCTCGATATCCACGTCGTAGCCGCCGGTTTCACCGTGGTAGATCAGCCAGTTGGCCGCAGGGGAGCGGCCCACGTAGACGTATTCGCCCTCGGCCTCGTGGAACAGGATGCCGTCGCCGATCACGTGTCCGGCCGGTGTGGTGGGAACGTACTGCTTGGCTTTGTTAACGGGGAAGTTGGCCACCGAGTTAATGGCCGTATCCGAAATCAGTTTCAGGGCGTCCTTGCCCTTGATGAACAGGTTGTCCATGTGGTGCGACTGGTCGAACAGCACGGCGCTCTCACGCCAGGCGCGCTGCTCGCTGCGCCAGTTGGTGAATTCAGGGGCGACGACGGGGTAGATGTAGGCGCCCAGCTGCGAGTTCCGCAGCATCTCGACGGTGTTGCCGGTTTGGTCCAGGACTTCCTGGAGGTTCTTTGCGCTCATGGGTACTTGTCCTCCTCGATGGCGGCTGGATTGTGATGCAGTGCACAATCCCAAGACACCTCGACCATATAACTATGGAGGTAGGTATGTCGACGGTTTTTACCCGGGCAAAATTTGCCGGCCGGGAAATACGGCACGAAAATCTGCCTTTTTGATTGGCCACAACAGGCATAGCGTGGACATGAGCCAGTTTGTCCAGGACGCCCGTCTAGGGCGACAGAAGCATGGAGGAACCGCCATGACCACAACAGCTCACGTAACCGATTGCAGCGTCACCAACTGCTCTTTCAATGACCACACCGAGTGCAATGCCGGGGCCATCACTGTTGCCGGAGGCGAAAACCACGCTGCCTGCGCCACGTTCATCGACACCGGAGTGCACGGCGGCTTGCCTCAGGTTTTGGCCGGAGTGGGCGCTTGCCAGCGCGCCGAATGCACGCACAACGACCACCTCATGTGCCAGGCCCCGGCGGTCCACGTGGGTCCCGGCGCCGATAACGCCGACTGCCTGACCTACACGCACCGGTAGACGCGACCGTCCGGGCGACGGATAGTCCGGAGACTTGGCGCGCCCGTCCCGGACGAGACCCGGGGCGCCCCGTCCCGGACGGCTGAATCCCCACCAACGCGACAGGCGCCCTTCCCGACGTCGCCAGTGGCGGTCGCAGGGCAGGGCGCCTGTGTGGACGGCAAGGGACGGGTCAGCGCTCGGCGGCAACCACCGGAGCTTCGGGCGCATGGACCCGGCGGACGGCCTCGTTGAACTCCGTCTCGATCTCCGGCGTGGGCTTGTGCGTCAGGAGGCTGACGACGACGGCGACGACCACGTTGAGGATGAAGCCCGGAACAATCTCGTACATGGTGTCGGACAGCGCCGACGTGCCCCAGACGAAGACCGTTGCCGCACCGGCCACCATGCCGGAGAGCGCGCCGGCCACGGTGAGCTTCCGCCAGAACAGGGACAGGATGATGGTCGGGCCGAACGAGGCGCCGAACCCTGCCCAAGCGAAGGCCACCAAACCCAAGATGGTGTCGTTGCGGGCCCAGGCCAGGATGCCGGCCACAATCGCGACTACCAGCACGCCCATCCGGCCGAGCATCACCTGGGTCTTCGCCGGTGCATGCGTTCGCGCGAAGATCTTGTACAGGTCCTCCACCAAGGCCGAGGAGCAGACGATCAGCTGCGAGGAGACGGTGCTCATGATCGCCGCCAGTACGGCCGCCAGCACAAAACCTGCGATGAACGGGTGGAACAGGATCTGGGACAGGTCCAGGAAGACCGACTCGGCCGACTTGGCGTCCGTGAGGACCACGCCCGGGTTCTGCTGGAAGTAGGCCACGCCAACCAGCGCGGTGGCCACGGCACCCAGGACGGTCAGGAGCATCCAGCCGATGCCGATCCGCCGGGCGGCTTTCGCCTCGCCGGGCGTGCGAAGCGCCATGAAGCGGACGATGATGTGCGGCTGTCCGAAGTAGCCCAGCCCCCACGCGGCAGCCGAGATGCCGGCGACGGCACCGCCGGTGAACAGGCTCAGGTGGTTCGGGTCCACCTGCCGGATGGATTCGATGGTGGCGCCGAGGCCGCCGGTGGCGGAGACTCCCACGATCGGCACCAGCAGCAGGGCGGCGAACATCAGCAGACCCTGGGCGACGTCGGTGTAGCTCGCGCCGAGGAAGCCGCCGAACAAGGTGTACAGCACCGTGACGCCGCCAACCACCAGCATGCCGACCTCATAGGAAGAACCGAAGGACGATTCGAAGAAGATGCCGCCGGCCACCATGCCGGAGGAAACGTAGAAGGTGAAGAACACCAGAATGATCACGCCGGAGACAACCCGCAGCAGGTGCGACCGGTCCTTCAGTCGGTTCTCCAGGAAGCTGGGAACGGTGATCGAGTCATTGGATACTTAGGAACGCAACCGCGGGGCCACGAACTTCCAGTTGAGCCAGGCGCCGATGGTCAGGCCGATCGCAATCCACGCCTCGAACAGGCCGCCGACGTAGAGCGCGCCCGGCAGCCCCATCAGCAGCCAGCCGGACATGTCCGAGGCGCCGGCGCTCAATGCCGCGACGCCCGGCTTGAGCCCGCGGCCGGCCAGCATGTAGTCGTCAAGATCGCTGGTGCGCCGATAGGCCCACCAGCCGATGGCCAGCATGCCTGCCATATAGATCAGCATCGCGATGATCTGGAAAATCTGGTCGTCCAAGATTGGGTCCTCCCCAAGTAGCGGTTTGGTGCGGCCCAGTATTCCAGCACGCGTACATATGACACCAGCCACAGTGCCGTCCGCCGCCCGATTCATGGCAAAATCGTTTAATCACGCGAGGCGCGAGGGCGCTGAATCCCACCCTCCGATTGAGTTTCGCCAATCAGTGAAAAGGTGTAGCCTCTATCTGGCCTCACTTCAACCCTTTGCCCGAAAGTTGCGTCACATCCAGATGCTGCTCCGTGTAATTCGCCATTATGGCCGCCCCTATCTTCCCCTCGTGTTTGCCGTGGTGGTGCTGCAGTTGATTGCCACCATCGCGGCGTTGTATCTGCCCAGCCTGAATGCCCAGATCATCGACGAGGGCGTAGCCCGTGGCGATACCGACTACATCTGGAGCACCGGCGGCGTGATGCTGACCGTCAGCTTTGTCCAAGTGGCTGCCGCGATCGCCGGCGTCTACTTCGGTTCCAAGGCCGCGATGGCGATGGGCCGCGACCTGCGCCGCGGTATCTTCCACAAGGTCACCGGGTTTTCCGCCCGCGAGGTTGGCCAGTTCGGCGCTCCCAGCCTGATCACCCGCGGCACCAACGATGTGCAGCAAGTGCAGATGCTGGTGCTGATGGGCCTGAACTTCATGGTGATGGCTCCCATCATGTGCGTGGGCGGCATCATCATGGCCGTTCGCGAAGACCTGCAATTGTCCTGGCTGGTGTGGGTCTCGGTTCCGCTGCTGTTCGTGGTGGTCGGCCTGCTGGTCTGGAAGCTGATGCCGCTCTTCCGCACCATGCAGGAGAAGATCGACGGCATCAACGGCGTGCTCCGCGAGCAGATCACCGGTATCCGCGTAGTCCGGGCCTTCGTCCGCGAGCCGTACGAGGCCAAGCGCTTCGAAAAGGCCAACCGTGAACTGACCGACGTCTCGCTCTCGGTCGGCAACCTGTTCGTGCTGATGTTCCCCTCGATCGGCATGATCCTGCATCTGGCCACGGCCGCGGTGCTGTGGTTCGGCGGCCTGCGCGTGGATGCCGGGGACATCCAGGTTGGTGCTTTGACAGCCTTCCTGCAGTACCTGCTGCAGATTCTGATGGCGGTGATGATGGGCACCTTCATGGCGATGATGATCCCGCGCGCCTCGGTCTGTGCGGAACGCATCGGTGAGGTACTCGACGTCGAGCCCTCGGTGCATGAACCCGCCAAGCCGGAGGCGGCGCGCGAGCCCGCCGGCGTGGTCGAGTTCCGCAACGTGACCTTCGCCTATCCCGGCGCCGAAGTGCCGGTGCTGCGCGATGTCAGCTTCACCGCCCGGCCCGGTCAGACGACGGCGATCATTGGCAGTACCGGCGCCGGCAAGAGCACGCTGATCAGCATGCTGCCGCGCTTGTTCGACGCCGGCAGCGGCGACGTGTTGATCGACGGCGTTCCGGTCACCCGGATGGCCCGGACCGACATCACCGACCGGGTTGCCCTGGTGCCGCAGCGGCCGTACCTTTTCTCCGGCACGGTGGCACATAACCTGCGCTTCGGCAATCCGGACGCGACGGACGCTGAGCTCTGGGAGGCGTTGCGAGTGGCCCAGGGCGACGGCTTTGTCCGCGCCAAGGACCACGGGCTCGAGTCAGTGGTTTCGCAGGGCGGCACCAACGTCTCGGGTGGCCAGCGCCAGCGGCTGTGCATTGCCCGCGCGCTGGTGGCCCAGCCCAAGGTCTACCTTTTCGACGACTCGTTCTCTGCGCTGGACGTGGCAACCGACGCCAGGCTGCGGGCCGCGCTGAAGGGGACCACCAAGGACGCGACCGTGATCATCGTGGCCCAGCGCGTGGCCACGATCATCGAGGCGGACCAGATCCTGGTGATGGAGCACGGCCAGATTGTGGCCCGCGGCACCCACGAGCAGCTGTTGGAAAGTTCCGAAACCTACCAGGAAATTGTCAATTCGCAGACCGCGGTGGAGGAAGTGGCATGAGCCCGGACAGAGAAACCCAGTCCGAACTGGCCGCCGGGCCCGACCCGGTGACAGCGCCCACCCCGGCCGCTGCCGCGGAGGCCGAGGCCGAGATCCTGGAGGAGCAGTTCCAGCCGGGCGAGGCGGACCAGGACTTCATGACCGGGACCCCGGTCCGCAAGGCGCAGCACTTCTGGCCGTCCGCCAAACGCCTGTTCGGGTTGCTGAAGCCGGAGAAGGCCAGCATCGCCCTGGTGCTGGCCATGGTGGTGGTGGCCGTGGTGCTCAACGTGATTGCGCCCAAGGTGCTGGGCAATGCCATGGACGTCATCTTCAACGGCGCGATCGGCATGAACCTGCCGGCCGGTGCCAGCCAGGCGGAAGTCATCGCCGGGCTCCGGGCGCAGGGCCAGGACCAGTTCGCGGACCTGCTCTCCGGCATGGAACTGGTGCCCGGCGTGGGCATCGACTTCCAGCTGCTGGGCAACCTGATCCTGCTGGTGCTGGGGATGTACGTGGTCTCGTCGCTGTTCATGTGGCTGCAGGGCTGGTTGCTGAACCAGATCGTGATGCGGGTGGTCTTCGGCCTGCGCCGGGATGTGGAAGCCAAGCTGAACCGGCTTCCGCTGAACTATTTCGACACCCGCCAGCGCGGCGACATGCTCTCCCGGGTGACCAACGATGTCGACAATATCCAGCAGGCACTGCAGCAGGCCTTCGCACAGCTGATCATGTCAGCGCTGAGCCTGCTGGGCATCACCATCATGATGTTCATCGTGTCCTGGCAGTTGGCCCTGATCGCGTTGATCGCGCTGCCGCTGTCCGCCGTCGGCGCCGGCCTGATCGGCACCCGCAGCCAGAAACTGTTCACCGCACAGTGGAAGCACACCGGTGCGCTGAACGGACACATCGAGGAGTCCTTCAGCGGACACGATCTGGTCCGCGCCTTCGGCCGCGAACAGCAGTCGGTGGAACAGTTCGACGAGAAGAACGATGAGCTGTACAAGGCCTCGTTCGGTGCGCAGTTCGTCTCCGGCATGATCATGCCGGTGATGCAGTTCATCTCCTACCTGAGCTACGTGGGCATCGCCGTGGTCGGCGGCCTGCGGGTGGCGTCGGGGTCCATGACCCTGGGCGACGCCACCGCGTTCATCCAGTACTCGCGCGAATTCAACCAGCCGCTGAGCCAGATGGCGGGCATGGCCAACATGCTGCAGTCCGGCGTTGCCTCCGCGGAGCGGGTTTTCGAACTGCTCGACGCCGAAGAGCAGGAGCCGGACACGGCCACCGAGACACTGCCGGCCAAGACCGACGGGCACGTGGAGTTCCACAACGTCAGCTTCAGCTACACCGCGGACAAGCCGCTGATCGAGGACCTCTCCTTCTCGGCGGCCCCCGGGCAAACGGTGGCCATCGTGGGGCCGACGGGCGCGGGCAAGACCACGCTGGTGAACCTGGTGATGCGGTTCTACGAACTGGACGCCGGCCGGATCACGCTGGACGGCGTAGACATCACCGCGCTCAGCCGGGCCGAACTGCGTTCCAAGGTGGGCATGGTGCTGCAGGACGCGTGGCTGTTCGGCGGCTCCATCTTCGACAACATCCGCTACGGCAACCTGGATGCCACCGAGGAAGAAGTCATGGCGGCGGCCAAGGCCACCTACGTGGACCGCTTTGTCCGGGCGCTGCCGGACGGCTATGACACGGTGATCGACGAAGAGGGCAACAACGTCTCCGCCGGCGAGAAGCAGCTGATCACCATCGCCCGGGCGTTCCTGGCCAACCCGTCGCTGCTGATCTTGGACGAGGCCACCAGCTCGGTGGACACACGCACCGAGCTGCTGGTCCAGCACGCGATGGCCGCGCTGCGCAGCGACAGGACCAGTTTTGTGATTGCGCACCGGCTCTCCACCATCCGGGACGCGGACGTGATCCTGGTGATGGAGGACGGCAAGATCGTGGAGCAGGGCAACCACGCCACGCTGCTGGCCGCCGAAGGCCCTTACTACCGGCTCTACATGTCCCAGTTCGCGGCGGCAGCGGATCCGGTGTCCTGATGCGCTGAACCACCGGATAACGACGGCGGTGCCCGGGTGAGGATTCGCATCCCACCTTCGGCGCCGCCGTCGTCCGTTAAACGGGGGTGCAGCCTTCGGCGATCCGCTCGGCGGCACGGCGGAGCAGCGGAAGATGGGCAGCGGTCGCCGCCAGGAGGGTGTCCGGAGTGGCCAGCATGTTGACGCCGACGGCGGCGACCACCGCTCCGGCAGCGTCCCTGACCGGCACGGAGACGGTGCGGTGGCCGGACTGTAGTTCGCTGTCGTTGACCGCATAGCCTTGCCGGCGGACCTGCTCGATCTCCAGCCGGAAGCGTTCGGTGCTGTCGATGGTCTGCTCGGTCAGCCGGCTGAATTGGCTGCCGTCCAGGGCGGCGCGGAATTCATCTTCGCTGAGTCCGGCCATCAAGACCTTGCCCATGGAGGAAGCGTGGGCCGGAATGCGGGCGCCGACGGTCAGCCCCGCGCGGATCATGCCGGGAACCCGGGTGGCCGCGATGCAGATGACGTCGCCGTCGGCCAGCACGCCGGCGGTGCACGGTTCCTCGAACTCGCCGGTTAACCATTCGACGCCCTGGCGGGAGGCCAGTACCAAGGGGGAGCCGGACAGGTAGCCGTAGCCCAGCTCCAGAGCCTGGTGGGTCAGCGCGAACTTCTCCCCGTGGCAGCGCACGTAGCCCAACTGGACCAGCGTCCGCAGCACCCTTGCGGTGGCCGCCCTGTTCAGCCCGGCCCGGGCAGCCACGTCGGCGGCACGCATGGACGGATTGCCGTGGTCGAACACGCTCAGCACGGACAGTCCGCGCGCCAAAGTGCGCACGGAGGTCTCGGTGCCGGCCCGGAGAGCGGGCTCGCTGGTGATGGTCATCACTGAAGAGGATACCCGGCCGGCCACCTGACCGTGATGCTCGTTACACCGTGCGTAGCGCCGTCAGTCGGTGCCGGTTTGGTCCTCAAGTACGCCCCGCACGGAGGACCCCGGAACCCACATCACGTCCCCGTGTTCTGCGTTCGCCGCCCGGCCCATCACGAACAACAGACCCGAAAGCCGGTTGAGGTAGACCGCGGTCTCGCGGTTGACCACGTCGCCGTGTTCGTCCAGCGCCGCCCACACCGTGCGTTCGGCCCGCCGCACGGCCGTCCGGGCCTGGTAGAGCAGGGCGGCGGAAAGCGTTCCGCCGGGCAAAAGCATTCCGCTGAGATCGCCGGCTTCCTGCCTAAAGTGTTCCATGGCGCGTTCCAGCCGCTCCGCATGCTCCGGGATGATGCGGGCGTCCACCGGGAGGTCGCTGGGATACGGCACCTGCAGGTCGGCCATCAGGTCGAACAGGTCGTTCTGCACGCTGACCAGCATCGCGTTGACCTCGGGGGGCAGCCCACCGCCCGCCATGGCCACCGCTACGGCGGCGTTGGCCGCGTCCACCTCGGCGTGCCCGATCACCCTCAGGTCGTTCTTCGACACCTCGCCGTGACTGCCGAACAAGGTGCGGCCGGAGTCACCATAATGGTCGGGTTCCGCCTGGTTGTCCGCTGCAAATTCGCCACGTTCATTCATGCCTGCAACTATACTTACGAGACGTTTCACATCGAAGAGCCACAGGAAGCCCGGGGCTGCGCAACGCCCCGGTGACAAGAGTGAGGACCATGATGAGCAGCGAATACACCGGCCCCTTGCCGACGGTCTCCGAGGAATCGGACGACGGGAGGCGGGGCTGGCAAACCGTCGACAAGACGGTTTTCTTTGTTTCGGGCGGCATCATTGTCGTCGTTTGCCTGCTGGGCATTTTCTTTACGGAGCAGGTGACCGAAGTCGCCGGGGCCCTTCTCGGATGGGTGACCGGCACCTTCGGCTGGCTGTTCATCCTCGGGGCAACGGGCTTTGTGCTGTTTTCGCTGGTCCTCGCCTTTGGCCGGTACGGCAATATCCCGCTCTCGCGCGAGGGGGAGACGACCGAGTTTTCCACCCTGTCATGGATCGCCATGATGTTCAGTGCGGGCATGGGCATCGGCCTGATGTTCTTCGGTGTCTATGAGCCGGTTACACATCTGGCCTCGCCGCCTCCTTTTGTGGATGCTGCCCCCGGATCGCCCGAGGCGGCGAACAGCGCCATGGCCTACACCCTCTTCCATTGGGGCCTGCATCCATGGGCCATCTACTCGGTGGTGGGCCTGGCGCTCGCTTATTCCACCTACCGAATGGGCCGGGGCAACCTGATGAGCTCGCCGTTCCAAGCGCTGTTCGGCAAGGAAAGGATCGAGAAAAAGGGCTGGGGGAAGCCGATCGATATCCTGGCGATCATCTGCACAAAGTTCGGTTCAGCGACCTCGCTGGGGCTTGGCGCACTGCAGATCGCCGCTGGCCTGGCGCTGCTGAGGACCGGCCAGTTCCAGGAAAACCCGGGAGCGGCTGCCCCCATCCTGATCATTTGTGTGCTGACCGTGGGCGTGGTGATTTCGGCTGCGAGCGGCGTCTCGCGCGGCATCAAATGGCTCAGCAACACGAACATGGTGCTGGCCGCCGTCCTGCTCGTGTTTGTTTTCGTCCTCGGCCCGACCGTCTTTATCCTTGACCTGGTGCCCGCTTCGATCGGTGACTACCTGGCCAACCTGGTGCCCATGAGTTTCCACTCGGCCGTCTTCGGCGGTACCGAATGGCTGGCCAGCTGGACCATCTTCTACTGGGCCTGGTGGATCTCCTGGACGCCCTTCGTAGGCACCTTCATTGCCAAGATTTCCCGCGGCCGGACGATCAAGGAGTTCGTCCTGGGCGTGCTGTTGGTCCCCACCTCGGTGAGCGTGATCTGGTTTTCCATCTTCGGCGGCGCCGGCATCTACCTGCAGCTGGGCGGAGAAGACATTGCCGGGGCCGGGAACGAGGCGGCCGCCTTCTTTGCTACGCTGCAGCACTATCCCTTCTTCATCGGTGCCGCCATCGTCGTGATGGTGTTGACCGCGGTGTTCTTTGTCAGTGGTGCGGACGCCGGCGCCGTGGTGCTCGGAACACTATCCTCCCGCGGCCGCAAAGAGCCGTGGACGCCGTTGGTCATTCTCTGGGCCGTGCTCACCGGCGCGGTGGCGGCTGTACTGTTGTTCGTCGGCGGACTGAATGCCCTGCAGACTTTCACCATCCTGGCCTCGACACCGTTCGTGCTGATCATCATCGGGTTGTGCGTCTCGCTTTACGTGGACCTGCGTCGGGATCCGTTGCGGCAGCGGCGGATGGGGCCGGTGCGCGGCGCGGTCAGTGTGCCCACCACCGCGCCGTTTGCGGTGCCGACGACCTCCGAAATCGAGGTGGTCGACGTCGACCGAACAAAACGCATCGACGGTTCCGGCAGCACGGACCATCCCAAGGGTGGCCTGCCGGAAGACACCGGCGACGGTAGGAAACACGGGCACCATGCGTAGGTAAGTAAGACGGGACGGGGTCGGCGAATGGTCGCCGGCCCCGCCCCCTTGCTTCAGGTTGTTGGCCGTGAAGGCTAACCGAGCATGATCCCGGCGAAGAAGCCAGCCAGTTCCCGATGCGCGTCGAGCGGCAGGATGTGGGCGACGTACTGATCTGGGCGGACCACCACCATGGCGCCTTGCCGGCGGTCGATGCCGCGCGAGTCGAAGATGTCCTCGCCCGCCTTCAGGTCGGGAGTGAAGACTTTCTCGTAGTCCTTCAGGCCAAAGGGAGCCTTCTGCGGAAACAGGAAGGATGGCACGTCGTTGGCATCCAGTTCCCGGTGGCCCTGCTGGAAGACGGCGCGGACATCAAAAATGGCATCGGCGTCGGCTCCGGCGGGCGTGTAGCGCCGGACCGGAGAGTCTTCGGATTCGGCCAGGAAACGGCACAGTTCGGCCAGCCGGGAGTCTGGTGTCCTCACCAGTGATCATCGACGGCGTGTAATCGGTGGCGAAGCCAGCGGTAAAGCGGCCGGCCTCAACGAACTGCCGTTCCAACTCGGCTGGTTCCAGGCCTTCGTCGTCGGGCCGGTTCGGGTCCTTCGGGCGGGAACTCACGGTCTTGGACCAGCGGATGTCGAAATCGATTAGTTCCTTGGCCACGGCGTGGCGCTCGCCGGAGTAGGTGTCCAGCAGGGACTCGGGGCTGCGGCCTTCCAAGACAGCCGCGAGCTTCCAGCCCAGGTTGAAGCCGTCCTGCATCGAGACGTTCATGCCCTGGCCCGCCTTGGCGCTGTGTGTGTGGCACGCGTCGCCGGCGATGAAGACGCGCGGGGTGCGCCGGCCACGCTCCTCCGGCACGACGTCGTCGAACCGGTCGGCGATGCGCTGGCCCACCTCGTAGACCGACCACCAGGCGATGTCCTTGACCTCCAGCGTGTAGGGGTGCAGGATCCGCTGGGCCGCCTCGATGATCATGTCGGAAGTGAACCGCTGCCTGGCCTCGCGGTCGGCCGGGTCAAGATCGCCCAAGTCCACGTAGAGCCGGATCAGGTAGCCGCCCTCGCGCGGGATCAGCAGGATGTTGCCATCCTGGGCCGACTGGATGGCGGCCTTGAAGCGGACGTCGGGGAAATCCGTGACGGCCAGGACGTCCGCCACGCCCCAGGCATGGTTGCGGGCGTCGCCGCGCAGTTCCAAGCCCATCGATCTCCGGACCGCGCTGCGGGCGCCGTCGCATCCCACCACGTACTTGGCGCGGACGGTCACCTCTTCCGACGGGTTTTCCGCGTCGGTCCGGCGCATCGTCACCCGCACCGGGTAGTCGCCCGACCCTTCGACCTCGACACCGGTGACTTCCAGACCGTAGTCCGGTTCCAGCCGGCTGGGGGACTTGCGCATGTGCTCCAGCAGGTAGTCCTGCATCCGGGCCTGGTTGACGATCACGTGCGGATACTCGGACAGCCCGTCCGCAACGTCCTGGACCCGTCCGCTGCGAACAATCCGTGAGCGGTCCTGGTCATCCGGCCGCCAGAACACCGTTTCGTTGACCCAGTAGCCTTCGCGGACCAAGCGCTCGGCCAGGCCGAAGGCGTTGAACATTTCGACCGTCCGGCAGGCCACGCCGTCGGCCTGCCCCAGCGCCAGCGGGCCTTCCCGCCGTTCGACTACACGGGTGGTGATGCCCGGGAACTCGGCCAGCTGGGCGGCCAGCACCACCCCGGCCGGTCCGGTGCCGACCACCAGGACATCCACTTCTTCCGGCATTGCGCCCTGGCTGTCCGGGCGGCCTTCAGCAGCCGGCCGGAGTTCAGGATCGCCTGGATGGTAGCCGTCTAGATAAAACTGCATGATGCTCCTGGTGGTCTGTCAGGCCTTGTCCGGGCCCGGGTGTTGTCGCGTCGCATCACATCGTAGTGATCGGCGCCAATGATCAGCCAAGAGATTCTGTCCAGCAGAATACTAGGCGGCGGGCAGTACGCCGTCGGGGTGAAGTTCGCGCAACACAGCTTCGCAGGTGGCATGGAGGGCCTGGATGACCTCCGGCTGCTGGATATCGCCGGCGCGGGACAATGGAGAGCTGATTGATATGGCCAAGGCGGTGGGCCGGCCTGCGGTTGCCAGCGGTGCGCCGACGGCGGCGAGGTCCGCTTCGGTGCGCCCGAGGTTGACGGCATATCCCTGCGTCCGCGTTTCCGCCAGTTCGCGCTGCAGACCCTCCAGTTCCGCCACCGCGAGGCCGCTGCCGCTTTGTTGTGCCTGCCTGCCGGTGTAGAGCTGCGCAACCGTCGGCTCCGGAAGCGTGGCCAGGATGGCTTTGCCGCCGGAGGAGAGATGCGCCGGAAGAACCGTGCCGGTGCGGTTGCCTACCCGGAGCAACTGCGGACCCTCAGCCGTGAACAGATAACGGGCGGTGACGCCGACCCGTTCGACGAGGTTCACGGTTTCACGAACCGAGAGGGCCAGCGTCACAAGGTGCGGGCGGGCAATCGAGACGGCGGTCCGGGCAGGGCCAGCGGCCGTGTCGGCCCGCAGGGCAGGGCCAGCGCAGTAGCGCCGCTGATCATCCTGCAGAGCAAAGCCCCGGTACACCAGCATGGCCATGAGTCGGTGCGCAGTGGACGGAGCCACGTCCAGCGCGTTGGCCGCGTCGGTGATCCGCAGCCAGTCCCGCTCCTGGAGAAGCATGATCAACTGCAGTGCCCGGTCGACGGAGTCCACGGCGTAGCCGGGCTTCTTCACGATGTTCATGTTCTGCACAGCAGAAGTTGGGTCCACCTTCCGCGAGCCCCCGGACTGCCACCGCAGGCCCGCCGCCCCAAGCGACAGGTTCGGGTGCTGGGCAGCTAAGTTACCACCGGGTAGCATGACGGCATGCACCTGATCATTCGGACCCTGTTGCTGCTTGTCACGGCGCGCCGCCGGCCCGCGCTGGGTATTTGGGATTCGTCCTCTCTGCCCTTGCGCGTGCTGCCCACCGACATCGACATCGCCATGCACGTCAACAACGGGATGTACTTCTCGCTGATGGACCTCGGGCGCTTCGAGCTGATGGTGCGCGCCGGCGTCTGGGACGTCTTCCGCCGCAAGGGCTGGTCGCCGGTGGTCAGTGCGGAGACCATAGCCTTCCGCAAGTCGCTCACACTGGGCCAGCGGTACAACATTGAAACCCGGATCATCGGCTTCGACGACCGGGCCATCTATTTTGAGCAGCGCATGGTTTCCGACGGCGAGATCTACGCCCGCGCCTACATCGCCACCCGGCTGGTGTCTGCGCAGGGGCCGGTCGCTAACGAGGAGATCTTCACGGCAACCGGCCAGCAACCGCCGGCCGATCTGGTGCTGCCCGAATGGCTGCATGAATGGCGGGAGAACAACGCGCTGCCCAGCACCCGCCGTCCGGCTCCGCACCGCTGGGTGCGCTGACTCTGGTCGGCGGCACCTCGTTGCCCTACGCTATGGGGGAGGGAGGTGAGCGGTCATGATCGCAGCACCCGGAGACCGCATCGTCATCAGGGGAAAGACGGTGGAATCCGCGGATCGGCACGGTGAAGTCATCGAGGTCCGCGGCGCCGGCGGCGCCCCGCCTTACTTCGTCAGATTCGACGACGGACACGAGAGCGTGGTCTTCCCAGGCACCGACTGCAGCATCGAGCACGCTGCTAAGTAAGCGCTGCCAGGTAAGCGCGCGCCGAAGGCCAACGCGATGCCCGGATACACGTGCGCTGCCCGGTTAAGGTGCCCGGCGCAGGCCAAGCGCCCTGTCTGGCTAAAGAACCAGCCGGCGGGCGCGCAGAACGCTGTCGGTTAGCGTGCCCGGTTCACCGTCGGGGCCCGTGACGTCGCGCTCAATCGAGTCCACTGTCTCCAGAATCCAGGCCGAACCGTCGAGCCCAAGCTCTGCGGCCAGCTCGGCCGCGGTGGGTAGCGCCTCCTCCGGCTCAGGATGCCTGGACCACGGCGGAAACGATTCGTGGCCGACGATCAGCAGCTGGCCGCCGGGGGACACAGCGCGAGCTCCCGCTGCGAGGATCGCGTTCCGCGGCAGCTCGACCGGTGAGTGGAGGAACTGCGCACAGACCAGATCGTACTGCTCGCCGGCTGCCCAGCCGGCCAGGTCCTGCCGATGCCATTGGACCCGGTCCGCGACGCCGGCTTCTTCGGCATGCAGTGCCGCCCGCTGCAGCGCGAGCCCGGACATGTCCAGGCCCGTGACCTGCCAGCCTTGTTCGGCGAGCCAGATGGCATCCGCGCCCTCGCCGCATCCCAGTTCCAGCGCCGTGCCGGGGGTCAGTCCGGAGAGTTCGCGGACCAGCATGGCGTTGGGCCGGCCGCTCCAGATCTGGTCCCGCTCCGCGTAAAAGGATTCCCAGAACTCGTCGGGATCCTCCGCATGGCCTTGATGGCGATGTTCCATGCCTGAAGACTTTACGCTGGCACGCCTCCGCGCAGAACGGTCCGGCCGCCAGCCACGACCCGCCGAGGGGAGGGGGGAAGAAATAAGGCGGGCACCGCCGTCGTTATGCCGACCGTGTGCCCGCGGCAACTACCGTGGGTCATCCCGCAACGAAAGGCCCGCCGGCGTGAACGTACCTCTGTCCATCCTTGACCTGGCAACCATCGGCACCAACGAGACCGTGGGCGAAAGCCTGGCCGGCAGCGTGGCGCTGGCGCAGCGGGCCGAGGAACTGGGATACCGGCGCGTCTGGTACGCCGAGCACCACAACATGGCGTCGATCGCGTCCTCCGCCACCAGCGTGCTGATCGCCCACGTGGCCGCGAACACCAGCACCATCCGGCTGGGCGCCGGCGGCATCATGCTGCCCAACCATGCGCCGCTGACCATCGCCGAGCAGTTCGGCACCCTGGAAGCGCTGCACCCGGGCCGGATCGATCTTGGTCTGGGACGCGCGCCGGGCAGCGACCAGAACACCCTGCGGGCGCTGCGCCGCGATCCGATGAGCGCCGATTCCTTCCCGCAGGACGTGCTGGAGCTGCAGGGCTATCTCACCGGACAAACCCGGATCAAGGGCGTGGATGCGACACCGGGCAAGGGCACCAATGTGCCGCTGTACATCCTGGGCTCCTCATTGTTCGGCGCCAAGCTGGCCGCCGCGCTGGGGCTGCCGTACTCGTTCGCCTCGCACTTCGCGCCGAACGCGCTGCAGGACGCGGTGGCCGTCTACCGCCGCGAATTCCAGCCCTCGGAGCAGCTCGCGGAACCGTACGTGATTGCCGGGGCGAATGCCATCGCGGCGGACACCAACGAGGAAGCGCAGGAGCAGTTCCGGATTGTCCGGCGCAGCCGGGTCTCGCTGCTGTTCGGCCGCGACCGGACGTTTACGGACGAGGAAGCCGACCTGATCCTGGACTCGCCGCAGGGCCAGCACGTGGAGCAGATGGTCAAGTACTCGGCCGTCGGTACACCCGATGCCGTGACGGATTACCTGGAGGGATTCGCCAAGCACGCCGATGCCGACGAGCTGATCGTGGCGTTCCAGGCCCCGACCGTCGCGCAGCGGCTGCGTGCCCTGGAGCTGACCGCGCAGGCCGCAGGCCTTGCCGCCTGAGCCGATGGGGGGCGGCTGCCTCTGCGCCGGTGGAGATGGCGTAATCTGAGCCATAAACCGCGATGCCAATCGGGGCTGCCGGTACAGTGGTGCCAGATCCGGATCCGGAGTTTCGCAGGGATAGACCCCTCGAGAAGGAGCAAACATGAGTACAGCCGTCGTCGCACGCCAGGGTGTTCTGGCCGATGCCCTCGTTCCCAGCACCGCCCTGGCCAACACCGCGCTGGTGGTCGGCGGCGCCGGCCTGACCGCCGTGATGGCGCAGCTGGCCGTGCCGCTGTGGCCGGTCCCGATCACCGGCCAGACCCTGGCCGTGCTGCTGGTCGGCAGCACCCTGGGCCCGGTGCGCGGGATGTTGGCGATGGCGTTGTACTGGGTTGCCGGTGTCGCCGGCATGCCGGTGTTCTCCGAGGCGTCTTCCGGCCTGGCCGCTGCCGTCGGCCCGACCGGCGGCTACCTGGTGGGCTTCGTTGCGGCCGCAGGCCTGACCGGCTGGCTGGCCAAGCGCAACTGGGACAAGAAGTTCCTGGGCGCCACGGTCTCCTTCCTCGCCGGCACCGTGATCACTTTCGTCTTCGGCATGGTCTGGCTGTCCATCTCGCTGGGCGCCGATCTGCAGCAGACGCTGGAGTGGGGCCTGTACCCGTTCATCATCGGCGGCATCGTGAAGTCCTTGATCGCGGCCGCGGCCATGCCCGCCGCGTGGAAGCTGGCCAACCGGCTGCCGAAGGATTCCGCCCGCGCCTAGCGTGTGGGCAGCAGGCTTCGCGCCCGCTGCAGCCTGACAACTTCACAGCACGACGCCGGTGCCCACGCGGGGATTCTTCCTCGCCTTGGGCGCCGGCGTTTGTTGTGCGCGCATGCCACCCCGCGCAACGAGTGGCAAGAAGATGGCATCTGTGCACGTCCGGGATGGCGTTTTCTTGCCCACTCCATCGGATACGATCGAGCAGCGCCCGCCGAGCTAGGGACAGGCCCATTTGGTCTCCGGAGGCGTTCGCCGAACTGAAGCGACGAGGCCGGATCTCCCGCGGAGTCCGCCGAGGGGCCGTGCGTTCTCGCGGGTTCTCATCGAGTGGCGAAAAGATGCACCGAACACGCCATAACAGGGCCATTTCGCTGCGTTTTTCCGCCACTGGATTGCTGACAATCCCGGAGACAGACTCCGGGTCAGCTGCGGCTCGCTTGTTCTGCGAAGCGGATCGGATACGTTGGGAATGTGACGACGCGCCAAGGGATCCGGGAGTTCGTGGAGCGGCTGGGTGAGTTTGAGACAGGCCCGGCCAGCCGCAACTTCTTCTCCACAGAGTTACCAGAGAACGCGTCCCGCAGGCACAACGTCACCCGCTACTTTGAGCAGATGCTGGAACGCCGGCCGACCGTCCTGCTGGTCGGGGAGGCCCCGGGCTACCGCGGCATGACCGTTACCGGCGTCCCGTTCACGAACAAGGCGCTGATCTCCGGCAACGACCCTTTCGGCATGTTCGGCCCGTCCAACGGGTACGCGATGCCCCCGGAGGTGCTGACCGTGCCGGCAGAGCCCACCGCCACGGTGATGTGGAACGTGCTGGCCGAACTGGACTTCCTGCCGCTGCTGTGGAGCTCCTATCCGTTCCATCCCCACCAGCCCGGGCGGCCGCAGTCCAACCGCACGCCGTCGACGCCGGAGATCGCGGACGGCACGATCTTCTGGCAGGACCTGGCCCGGCTGTTCGGTATCGACTCCGTCGTCGCGGTGGGGAACATCGCGCACCGGAGCGTAACCGCCAGCGGGCTACAAGTGCCCAAGATCCGCCACCCCGCCCACGGCGGCAAGGAACTTTTCCGGCAAGGCCTACAGGACCTGCTGGACGCCGGCGTTATCCGGAGGAACCAATGACCATTCGTAGCTGCGGCCCCGGGCGTGCGGAATGACCAGCCCGCAGCTTCCGGCGTGGCCACCGTCCAACCCCGCGTTCCGCCGGGCGGAAGTTTCAACGGTATTGGGAAGCGGCGATGACCTCTGGGACCGGGCCACCAAGGAGGTGCTGTGCTGGAAGGTGAAAACCGCGAGCGGGTTCTCAGTGTCCTCTGCGGAACCGGTGCGCCAAGGCGATCGGGTTCTCATCACGGCCAGCCTGCTCGGAGTGAGAATCTTGGAGCCGGTTGAAGTCGTGGCCGTTGTCGAAACCGCCCGCCGGGTGGGCTTCGCCTACCGCACCCGGCGGGGTCATCCGGTCAATGGTGAGGAAGCGTTCATGGTGCACCGGGACGGCGAGGAAGTGCATTTCACGGTGCGCTCGCTGACCCGGGCAGCGCCGCAACAGCCGTGGCGGACTCTCTACCCACTGCTTCTGATCGCTCAGCGCATGGCGCGCAGGCGGTATATGCGTGCGCTGCGATAGGCGTTGCGATAGAAAAAGCGGGCGCCGGGGTTGCGCCAAAAACGACCGTACCCATCTGGTCCTTGCCAGACATTCAGGAGGGGCCAGATCGGTACGGTCGATGGATGGTGGACTGCGGGTCGGGCTAGAGGGCTTCGAGCACGCTGACGTAGTTGGCGATCGCCAGCCCGCCCATGTTGTGCACGGCGGCTCGCCGCGCACCCGCCAGTTGCATGTCCCCGGCGGTGCCGGAGAGCTGCATGGCCGTGACCACGTGCTGCGAGACACCGGTGGCGCCGACCGGGTGCCCCTTGGCCTTGAGCCCGCCGGACAGGTTCACCGGCAGCTTGCCGCCGCGGTACACCATGCCCTCCTCGATGGCCCGGCGGCCCTCGCCGGCAGCGGTCAGGCCCATGACCTCGTACATGATCAGTTCGGCGATGGTGAAGCAGTCATGCACCTCGGCCAGGTCCAGATCCTCCAAGCCCACACCGGCCATGCCCAGCGCCCGCTGCCAAGCAGCCCGGCTGCCGGCGAAGGCCGTGGGATCGCGCTTCTCGGCCGGCATGAAGTCGTTGGCATGGCCGAAGCCGGCCAGCCTCACGGCGGCGGCTGCGGCACCCGAACGCGGCGTTTCCGTGCTGAGCACCACCGCGGCGGCGCCGTCCGAGACCGGCGAGCAGTCGGTCCGGCGCAGCGGCTCGGCGACCACCGGGTTCTTCTCCGATATGGTCTGGCAGAACTCCTCGCCCAGGTCCTTGCGCAGCTGGGCGTAGGGGTTGGCCACGCCGTTGCGGTGGTTCTTCGCCGCGATCGAGCCGAGCACGTCGCCCACGTCGCCGTAGCGCTTCTGGTAGTGCTTGGCGGTTTCGGCAAACAGCCCGGCAAAGCCGGTGGAACTCGGCTTGCCCGCCGCCTCATAATCGGCGCCTAGCAGGGCGGCACCCACCACATCGGCACCGGCGTGGGTCATCTTCTCCGCGCCGATCACCAGCACGTTGCGGGCGGTCCCGGCCAGCAGCGACTTGGCACCCTGCTGCACAGCGGCGGAGCCGGACGCACAGGCGTTCTCCACCCGCGTGGCCGGCACGTTGGCCAGCTCATCGGAGACCTGCAGTGCCAGCGAGGACGCGAAGCCCAGCGGCACCATGCCCGAGTTGAACTGGCCCAGGTAGACCTCGTCGATCTGGCCCGGCTCCAGCCCAGCGTTGGCGATGGCCTCCCGGGCCACGCCAACAATCAGCGACTCCAACGTCTCATCTGCCAGCTTGCCGAACGGGGAGTGCCCCCAGCCGGTGAGCAGGATGTCCTTGCCGAATTGTTCCTTCAGGCTCATCGGTATGCTCCTTCCAGGGGGCCTTCCAATGCGGCTTCCCGCGCCCCGACGGGTGCGGTCTCGGCTCCGGCCCGCCCGGTCCCGGCGGCCTCCTCCAGCTCGGGCGCGACGGCGAAGTCCGGCTCGGTCTTCTCCCGCACCTCTGCCACGGTGACCCCGGGCGCAAGGCGAACCAAGCGCAGCGAGGGGGCACCGCCGTCGTTCTCAATATCGAAGACCGCCAGGTCCGTGATGATCCGGTCCACCACCCGCACGCCGGTCAGCGGCAGCGAGCACTCGTTGACGATCTTGGGGGTGCCGTCCTTGGCAACATGCTCGGTCAGAACCAGCACGCGCGGGGTGCCGGCCACCAGGTCCATCGCGCCGCCCATGCCCTTGACCATCTTGCCCGGGATGGTCCAGTTGGCCAGGTCGCCGGTGGCGGACACCTGCATGGCGCCCAGCACGGCGATCTTCACGTGGCCGCCGCGGATCATGCCGAAGCTGGTGGCCGAATCGAAGATGGAGCCGCCGGGCAGCACCGTGACGGTCTGCTTGCCGGCATTGATCAGGTCTGCGTCCTCGTCGCCGTCGTACGGGAACGGGCCCATGCCCAGCAGCCCGTTCTCACTCTGCAGCACCACCCGCACGCCGTCGGGCAGGTTGTTGGCCACCAGCGTGGGAATGCCGATGCCTAGGTTGACGTAGTCACCGTCGTTCAGTTCGCTGGCGGCGATGGCCGCCATTTCATCTCGTGTCCAGGCCATGGTTCTCTCCTTCAGGGGTTTGTCTTCAGGCGCCGACGACGGCGGGGCGGGGGCGGACGGTGCGCTGCTCGATGTCCTTGACGCGGCCGGACGCCTGCACCAGCCGCTGCACGTACACGCTCGGGGTGACGATGTGGTTCGGGTCCAGCTGGCCCGGTTCCACGATCACCTCGGCCTCGGCAATGGTGACGCGGCCGGCGGTGGCCACCACCGGGTTGAAGTTGCGGGCGGTGTGGCGGTAGATCAGGTTGCCCTCGGTATCCGCGGTGTGCGCATGGACCAGCGACAGGTCGGCCACGATGCCCCGCTCCTGCACGTACAGCTCACCGTCGAACTCCTGGTGCGGCTTGCCCTCGGCGATCACCGTGCCGACGCCGGTCTTGGTGTAGAAGGCCGCGATGCCGGCGCCGCCGGCGCGGAGCCGTTCGGCCAGCGTGCCCTGCGGGTTGAACTCGACCTCCAGGGTGCCGGCCAGGAACTGCTGGGCGAACAGCTTGTTTTCGCCCACGTAGGAGGCCAGCACCTTGCGGACCTGCCCGGCTTCGATCAGTACGCCGAGGCCCTTGCCGTCGATGCCCATGTTGTTGGACACCACGGTCAGGTCCTTGACGCCGGAATCACGCACCGCGTCGATCAGGTCCGCGGGGATGCCGGAGAGCCCGAACCCTCCCACCGCAATGGTCATGCCGTCATGCAGCACGCCTGCCAGCGCGGCGGCGGGTCCTGCGGTCAGTTTGGACATCTGCTTCCTCCTCGTTGAGTGCTTTCCCCTGCGGTGGGTCCACTGGTTCTTGCCGTGCTGTCCATCTTGTGGACAGCGTCTACCCCGCAGCCTAAAGGTGTTTCGTAGGTCACGTCAACGAGGCCATTGCTGCCCCATTCACACTGTGGACAGCGCCGGATAGACTGTCCACATTGTGGATTGCTGCCGGTAAAGGGCTGCTAGCGAGCACCCGCCGGTCGAGAAGGGAACATGATGCCGGACAAACAAGTGCAAGGCGCCCAGGTGGTCAGCCGGGTGGCCAGGCTGCTGCGGATCGTGGGCCGCGCGCCGGAGACCGGGGCCGCCCTCGGCGACATTGTGCAGGCGTCAGGCCTGACCCGGCCCACCGTCTACCGGTTGCTGAACTCGCTCGCCGCCGAAGGCCTGCTGGACCACCACGCCGAGACCGGCAGCTGGCATCTGGGACCGGAGCTCTACGTGCTCGGCTCGGTGGCCGCCAGCCGGTTCGCCATCGAAGACCTGGCCCGGCCGAGCCTGCAGCGGTTGGCGGACGAGACCGGCGAGAGCGCGTTCCTCTCCATCCGCCGCGGCGACGAGACCGTCTGCCTGGTCCGGGTGGAGGGCAGCTTCCCGGTGCGCTCCTTCGTGCTGCACGAAGGCGTCCGTTTCCCGCTGGGCATCGCCTCCGCGGGGCTGGCCATTATGGCCTTCCTGGAGGCTGAGGAGATTGACCGGTTGCTTGACGACGGCGGTGCCCGGCTGCAGCGGTTCGGACCGGCCCATGCGCCGGAACAGATCCGCAACAACTTGGCGGCGACCCGGGAGCGCGGCTACACGGTCAATCCCGGACTGATCCTGGAAGGCAGCTGGGGGATGGGCGCCGCCGTCTTCGACCGGCAGGGCCGGCCGGCCTGGGCGCTGTCGCTGACCGGCATCGAACAGCGCTTCCGCCCCGACCGGCAGGAGTTCCTGGGCAAGCTGCTGCTCGAGGAAGCGCACAAGCTCACGCAGAAGCTGCGCGAGCAGCCGCACGCCGGCCGGTAGCTCGTACGCAGCCGGCAGCCAGCAGCGGTAGGCTCGGACACAGCCGCCACCTCCGGGTGGCATCGGGAGCACGCGAGGAGTACCCATGGCCGAACACCGGCCGCTGCGCACCGCCGTGATCGGCTTTGGCCTCTCCGGCCGGGTCTTCCATGCGCCGTTCCTGGAAGCCTCGAGCGGCTATTCGCTGGACGCCATCGTGACGTCGAGTCCGGAGCGGGCGGCGCAGGCTGCCGCCGTGCACCCCCGGGCGCGGATTGTGGCGACGGCGGAAGAGCTGTTCGCGGCCCCGGAGCTGCTGGATCTGGTGGTGGTGGCGACTCCGCCGGCCAGCCACTCTCCGCTTGCCGCGGCGGCGCTGGACCGCGGCCTGCATGTGGTGGTGGACAAGCCCTTTGTCCCGGTTTCCACCCAGGGCGAGGACCTCATCGCCAAGGCCCGGCAGGCCGGCGTGGTGCTTTCCGTCTACCAGAACCGGCGCTGGGACGCGGATTTCCTGACCCTGAAGAAGCTGATCGGCGGCGGCGAACTGGGCCGGGTGCACACGTTCGAATCACGCTTTGAGCGGTGGAAGCCGGAGGGGCTGCGGGCGTGGAAGGCCTCGGCGGACACCGCCGCGGGCGGAGGCATCCTGTTCGACCTGGGTGTGCACCTGATCGATCAGGCGCTCACGCTCTTCGGCCCGGCCGCCACCGTCTACGGCGAGACCGCCCAACACACCGCGACTGCGGGAGGCGAACCCCGATCGACGGCCGGGTCCGGCGCGGACGAGGATGCGTTTGTCTCGCTGCTGCATGAATCCGGCGTGCGCTCGCGGTTGTGGATGAACCTGATCTCCGCGCTGCCGGCGCCGCGGTTCCGCGTCCTTGGCTCGGCCGCGGCCTTCACATCCTGGGGCACAGACGGCCAGGAGGCCGCACTGAACGCGGGCGCCGTGCCCGGGAAAGACAGCTACGGCGTGGAACCCGAAGAGCGGTGGGGCACCCTCGGCACACCGGGCGACACCCGCAAGGTCCCGTCCGAGCGCGGCGCCTACCCGGAGTTCTACCGGCAACTGGCCGAGGCCATCAACGACGGCGCGCCCGTTCCGGTGGAGCCGGCGGATGCCCTCGATGCCATCCGCGTCATCGAGGAGATCCACCGGCAAAACCGGGCCTGAGCACCGCTCGCGGCGGTGCCGGGCAGGGGATCCCCGTCAGTCGTTCCGGTCCGTATACCGCGCCGGCGCGGCGTGCGGAATGTGCCAGCCGTAATGCAGGGAGACGACACGCAGCCCGAACACCACGGCGGCCACGCACATGGCGGCCGCCGTTCCGTAGATCCCGGCGGACCACAACACCACCACCAGCGCCGAGCCCAGCATGGCCGGCACGGCGTAGAGGTCGTCCGGATTGAACAGTTGCGGCACCCGGTTGGCGACGACGTCGCGCAGCACCCCGCCGCCTACGGCTGTGGTCAGCCCCAGCAGCGCCGAAGCAACCGGGTTCATGCCCAGGCTCAGGGCCTTAACGGTTCCGGTGATGCAGAACAGGGCCAGCCCGCCGGCGTCGAAGATCAACAGCGGACGCTGGAACCGTTGCACGCTGTGGAACAGGAAGAACACCAGCAGCGCGGCCAGCACCGGCGGGACGAAATACAGCGGATTGTTGAAGGCACTGGGGACGGTGCCCAGGATCAGGTCCCGGATGATTCCGCCGCCCAAACCTGCCAGCGTGCCCAGGAACAGCGATCCGATAATGTCGAACTTCCGGCGGGCCGCCAGGATGCAACCGGACATGGCAAAGAAGAAGGTGCCGAAGAGGTCCAGTACCAAGCCGATGGTCATGCCTGCCATCCAATCATTCTTCGCTCCCGTTCACGCCGCGGTGCCGCCGCCCGATCAGCATGGCGGTGCACCGCAGGGTTGCCCGTACGCCGTCAGCCGGCCCGCCCGTAGCGGTGCTCGGGCCGCCCGGTGGTGCCATAGCGCAGATGGATCTCCACCGCGCCGTCGTCGGCCAAGGCGGACAAGTAGCGTTGCGCGGTGGCCCGCGAGACGCCGACCGACTGGGCCACCTCCGCCGCCGAACGCTGCAGCCCGGATGCCAGCGCTTCCAGCACTGCGGCCTCGGTGGCCGACCGGGTGCGGGCAGCCACCGCAGCCTCGGCCGGATGCAGCGCATGCAGCGCCCGATCGACCGTGTCCTGATCCACGGCAGGCTGCTCGGCCAACAGCCGCCGGTAGCGGGCGTAGGCGCGCAGCTTCCGCGCCAGCGCCTCGGCCGTGAACGGCTTGATCAGGTAACCGAGCGCCCCGCGGCGTAGGGCCTTGCGGACCGACGGGGCATCCGCGGCGGCGGTCAGCATGATGGTGTCCACGTCGACCTTGCGCAGCAAGTCCAGCCCGAGCGCATCCGGCAGGTAAACGTCCAGCAGCATCAGGTCCGGCTCATGCCCGTGCACGGTGCGCAAAGCCTGCTCCGCCGTTCCGACCGGCGCCAGCGCGCTGAAGCCCGGGACGGAATCCACATAGCCGGCGTGCAGACGCCCCACGTGAAAGTCGTCGTCCACAATCAGTACCTGAAGGTCAGTCATGGTTTGCTCCTGGTGATGCGGGTTCAACGGTGCCCGGCAGCCGGGCGCAGAATACGGCTCCGGGGCCGCCCGGACGCCCGGGATCCGCCACCCAGACGTCCCCGCCCCGGCGGCGCGCGAGCCTGCGGATCAGCGACAAACCGAAGCCCTGGCCGTGGATGTCCGGCAGCCCGGCCGGATCGGTCTCCGCCACCGCCGCGTCCGCCGACGCCTCCGCAGGACCGTTCCGGGAGCCGCCGCCCGCCGTCGAATAGCCTTCGGCGAAGATCCGCTCAGGCCCGGAGCCGCCGTCGCCTGCGGCCGTGCCGTCGGCGAGCCCGGGCAGCCCGTCCCCGGAGTCGGCGACCACCAGGTGCAGCGTTCCGCCGCCGTCGGTCAGTTCGTCCATGATCTCCACCTCCACCCACCGGTCCGGATCGCTCCCGTGCACCGCCGCCCGGACCGCGTTGTCCACCAGGTTGCCGATCACGGTGGTCACGTCCTGCGGATCGGTGACCCGGCCGCGGACCAGCGTTTCCGGGCCCACCCGGAGCGTCACTCCGCGTTCGGCCGCCTCCATGCTCTTGGCACCGATGAAGGCCTGCAGGTACGCATCCTGCAGCAGTTCGGCCTGTTCGGCGGGGTAGTTCAGCGGGCCGGTCTGCATGATCGAGGTGAGGTAGTCCTGCGCCTGGTCGGGATTCCCGGTGGCCAGCAGGCCGGAAATCGTGTGCAGTCGGTTGGCGAACTCGTGTCGTTGCGCGCGCAGCGCGGTGCTCAGCGCGCCCACGGCATCCAACTGGCGGGTCAGGGACTGGACAGCGGTGCGGTCGCGCAACATGATCACCCAGCCCAGCTCGGGGGCACGCGGAACAACCGCGCCGGTGCCCGTCCCGGGGCGGTAGCCGCGCCGGCCTGGAGTTCGGCTGGCCTGCACCTCCCGGGCGGAGAGGATCAGCACGCGGGAACCGACCACCAGTTCCACCGTCGGGGACTGCGGGTCGGCGTCATCCAGCAGATGTCCCAGCGCATCCGGCAGGGCGGATTCCTCCAGGCCGGGCAGCTGCAGCGCCGCCAGCGGACTGCCGACCAGCTCGGCATCAATGGCGAACCCCAGCAACCGCTTGGCTTCGCGGTTGAAGACGGTGATCCTGCGGTCGGCGGAAACGCCGATGACGCCCTCGTCCACGCCGCGCAGCACCGCCTCCTGGTCCTGGGTGAGGGCGGCAATCTCCTCGGGTTCGAGTCCAAGCGTCAGCCGCTTGAGCCGCCGGCCCAGCAGCAGCGATGCCCCCAGGCCCAGTGCCAGCGCTCCCGCAGTGGTGGCGGCGATGGGCAGGATGCTGCTGGCCAGGGACTGCAGGACGTCCTCGCTGGAGAAGCCCACGCTGACCTCGCCCACCACGGCTGCGGAACCCGGGGCATACACGGGTACCTTGGCGCGTGCCGAATGGCCCAGGGTGCCCTGTTCCTGCTCGGTGACCTCGTGTCCGGCCAGCGCTTCGGAGGGGTCGGTGCTGACCATCCGGCCCAGCTCCGCCGGATTGGGGTGCGCCAACCGCAGGCCGGAATCATCGGTGATCACCACGAACAGCGCGCCGGTCCGCAGCCGGATATCTTCGGCCAACTCCTGCAGCGGCCCGCCGGCCAGGGCCTTGCCGGAAAGCTGTTCAGGCCCGGCGTCCGCCAGCGCGGCGGTCCCGGCCCGAACCGCATCTGAGGCCGCGACGGTGCGGGCCACGGCGAGGGCCTGGCCCTCGGCATCTTCGCCCAGCCGCTGGTAGGTGAGCCAGCCCAGCACGACGGCGGAAAGCAGCAGCACCACGGCCACAACGGCTACTTGGAGGAGCAGCATGCGGCCGGAGAAGCCCATCCGCGGACGGCGGCCGCCCCCGTTCTCCATGGTGCCTCCCGGGTGCGGCTTCCACCGACTGTGAGCTAAATGAGCAAAACGTGCGCAATAAGCAGTATGCACCTGAAGGGGGCTAAACCGCCATCCGTGACCCGCGCCACCCTAATGTCTGTAGGGCCGGTCACACCGGCTGCGTTAAAACAAAGGAGTTGCTGTGCTGGTATTTCTCGGCTTCGCAATGATCGCGGTCTTTATGGCGCTGATCATGACCAAGAAACTGACACCCGTTTTGGCCCTGATTATTGTGCCGACGATCTTCGGCCTCTTCGCCGGGGCAGGCCTTGGTCTGGGCGACATGGTCCTCGAGTCGATGAAGTCGTTGACGTCCACAGCAGCCCTGCTGATGTTCGCCATCATCTTCTTCGGCCTGATGATCGACGTCGGACTGTTCGACCCGCTGGTGCGTTTCATCCTGCGCACCCTGGGCAATGACCCGGCCAAGGTGGTGTTGGGTACCGCGGTGCTGGCCGCCGTCGTCTCGCTGGACGGCGATGGTTCCACCACCTTCATTCTGACCACGGCAGCCATGCTGCCGATCTACCTGCGGCTGGGCATGAGCCCGGTGGTGCTGACCTGCGTGGCCGGCCTGGCCAATGGCACCATGAACATTGTTCCCTGGGGCGGCCCGACGGCGCGCGCTGCCGCGGCGCTGGATGTCTCGCCGACAGATGTCTTCGTTCCGATGATTCCCTCGCTGCTGGCCGGCATGATCATTGTGATGGTGTTCGCCTGGACACTTGGCCTGAGCGAGCGCAAGCGCCTGGCCGGCGGCAACCCGAAGGCCACGGCCAAGGGTAAGCCCGACCTGTGGGCCGAGGCTGCGGAGAACAACGACGGCGGCGCCGGCACCTCCCGCGGAAAGGCTGGCTCAGTCTTCGGCGGTGGCCGCGGCAGCCGCGGCGCTGGCAAGCCGGTTCCCGACACTTCTCCGGCCGGCGGCTCGGTGGCGGTCCTGGAGGCGACCGCCGAGGAGGACACCGCCGGCGGCTCGCTGACCGATTCGGCCCTGGACCCCAACCGCTCCACCCTGCGCCCGCACCTGTTCTGGTTCAACCTGGTCCTGACCGTAGCCGTCATGGTGATCCTGGTGCTGGACATCGTCCCGCTGGCCTACGTCTTCATGGTGGGCGCCGCCATCGCCTTGGTGGTCAATTTCCCGAACGTCAAGGAGCAGGCCAACCAGCTGGTGGCGCACGGCAAGAGCATCGTCGCCGTCGTCTCCATGGTGATGGCAGCAGGCGTGCTGACCGGTGTGCTCAACGGCACCGGCATGGTGGACGCCATGGCGGCCTGGCTGGTGGACATCATTCCGGATTCCATGGGCCCGTTCATGGCCGTGATTACCGGCTTGCTCAGCATCCCGATGACCTTCTTCATGAGCAACGACGCGTTCTACTTCGGTGTGTTGCCGGTGCTGAGCGAGACCGCCGCCCACTTCGGCATTGCCCCCGCCGAAATGGCGCGGGCATCGATCACGGGCCAGCCGGTGCACATGCAGAGCCCGCTGGTTCCGGCCATCCTGCTGCTGGTCTCGCTGGCCAGCGTGGAACTGGGCGACCACCACAAGAAGGTGCTCTGGCGCGCGGCCATTGTCTCGCTGGTCATGCTGGCGGTCGGCATCCTGCTCGGCGCGATCCCCTGGGGCTGAGCCACCAGTTCAACAATGACGGCGGCGCCCGGGTTCTGGTCTTGACCAGCCCGGGCGCCGCCGGCGTTTAATGGCTCGTCCCCCCGTAGGGTCATCCGTGCGGATGGCAGAGAAAAGAATGCTTCTCGAACTATTGAACAAATGCGAATAGGCTTTCTTCAATTTTTTATTCGCCCACAGTAAACCGAATATTGGCCTTAAAGTATTTCGCTGGATACAATCCGAGTAGGTGGCAAAATTCCGTGGATTCCGGCGCAGATCCAGAAATAAAATTCAGGAAAGACCCACCTGACGTCGTGATGAAGCTCTGTGAGACCGTTTTGTCGCGGCGAACACTCAAGACCACCACGACGACGGAAGCTCTCGGTGGTGCAGCTCCTGAGGAGATGTGGATGCCCTTATCCCCTGAAGAACAAAAACAGCTCGAGGCCATAGAGCACTACCTCAGCCTGGATGACCCTGATTTTGCACAGAAACTGCGGTCGGGACCTCATGCCTCTTCGAGCAATGTGCGAAATGTCTGGGTGCCGTTGATGCTGCCGATTGTGATCATGGCCCTGCCCGTGGGTATCGCTGCCAAGCTTGCGGTGGTCGCCCTCACAGGATTCATTCTCGCCGCGGCCGGAGTCTACGGAGTTCTCAGCAATTCACTTCTTGAAAACCCTCAGGGCGGCACGCGGAACAAAAGCCGGGAAGAGCCGGAAAGGCGCTAACGACAGTATGACTGGCGCGGTCCGCATAAAGACGCGCCGAGCACTGATTAAGGAGAAAAGTGTGACTCAGAACAAGATTGTCTTCACCATGACAGCGTCACCTCACAAAGGTGGCGAACAGGTATTCCTCAACAGCATCGAACTGGTTGTGGAAAATGGCGTTGGGGGTGCCAGTTTCATACCGCTTGAAGTCGGCGGCACACAGGCGGTTTTGCAAGGGGAGATCATCGCCGATCGTCGTTTAGTCACCGACCGTGCGCTGGCGGAGTATCTGGAGGATACCTTGGCATCGAAAGAGAGCATCCACCTTGATCTCAGCGTAGTGCTCGGGGAGCGTTCCTTGGGGGAGTGCCTCCGCGCAGCGTGAGCGGTCGGGCCCTTCCGACGAGGAAGGCCCAGCCGCTCGATCCCGTGGGCATTCCGTTCCTTCCACTTCTGCGCTAGGCTCCTCGATATCTTGGTATACCAAGATATCGATTGTGAGAGGAAACGTCCATGTCCCTAGGTCTTGCCCCAGCTGCTCCGGCAGAGGGGGAGCAAATTCACGCCCCGCTGAGTTCGACAGTGCGGGAGGCGTTGTTCCGCGTCAGTACTGCGACCATCACCACGCAACTGATGTCCCGCGGTTACCGCAACACTTACCTCGAGGGTCTGGCGTTCTCGAATCCGTCCCGTCAGCGCATGGTGGGCGAAGCCTTCACCATGCGGTGCATTCCTGCGCGGGAAGACATCGACATTCCCGAAATCTTCCAGGACTACGATCATCCGCAGCGTACCGGCGTCGAATCTGTGCAGCCCGGCCAGGTTCTGGTCGTCGATTCACGCGGGCGCAAGCGGGCGGCGTCGCTGGGGCACATCCTGGCCACGCGGCTGAAGGTCAAAGGAGCCGAGGGGATTGTCACAGACGGCGCTTTCCGGGACATGGCAGGGTTCGAGGAGCTGGACCTGCCGACCTTCTCCGCCGGCGCATCACCGACAACCAATCTGGCGCAGCACCACGTGGTTGACGTCCAAGTGCCCATTGGCTGTGCCGAGGTGCCGATCTACCCAGGCGACATTATGGTCGGAGATAGGGACGGCGTCGTTTGTATACCGCGACATCTCGCGGAAGAAGTTGCCCGGGACGCCCTGGAGCAAGAACGGCTTGAAGAGTTCATCCTGGAACAGATTGAAGGCGGAAAGCCGTTGCGCGGAACCTATCCGCCCAACGAGCAGGTGCGCCAGGCTTACCGGGACAAGCTGTCGCGCTCCGCGGAATGACCATCCGAGCGGCGCTCGTGACGCCTGACAAGGTCTATGGAGGCCGTGATGTGGTCACGCATCATGGCAGCGGCCGCCTTGGCATCCCCTCGGTGTGCAGCCTCGTAGATCGCCTCGTGTTCGGCCGCCTCGGCAGCACCGCGCGGCCACCGTTCCCAGAGCACCCCGACGACGGCCAGGGCAGTGAGGTCTTGGAGGCTGTCCAAGGCCTTGACCACGAAGTCGTTCTCGCAGCTCGAGTACATTCCGCGGTGGAACCGGCGGTTTGCCAGAGCCTGGCCGGCGGTATTCCCGTCCTTGGCGTGCTGCCGGGCATCATCCAGAGCCTGGCGCGCAGCGGCAAAACCTGGATCGATCCGGGCTGCATCCTCGATGGCCCACGGCTCAAGCAGGACCCGCTGCTCGTAGATATGGCGGACATCGGTAAAGCTCAGCCGACGGACTTCGATGCGCCGGTTGAACGTGGCCACCAAGCCGGACCGTTCCAGGACGATCAGCGCTTCCCGGACCGGGGTCTTGGAAACGCCCAACTGGTCGGCAATCCTTCGCTCCACGAGGGTTTCACCGGGACTCAGCTTGCCGGAGAAAATGGCGCTCTTCAGGGACTCGACGATCAGGCCGGAGCGGGTCGGTGCCGGCCCCAAAGCGGGCAACGGGGACAAGGAAACAGCGTCCGGCAACGAGGTCATGCAGGTCAGCTTAGTTCACCTTTCCCGAGTCGAGGCGCCGACCACCGCTCATGATCTCCCGGACCGGCCCGGCCGACCGGCTTCCATATCTTTCCGATCTTCCTAAGGAATCAACGATGTTTTCTTCTGATGAACACAACACGAGGCGCGGTTCGTTCCGTGCCACGATCGTCATCGCTGCTGCGGCGGCACTCACTTTAAGCGGATGTTCCGTGGCCAATTCGGAGGCCGATACTGCAGCCAGCGGGCAGGCGCTGAGGCTGGTCCTGCCGATGGAACCGACGACGCTTGAGCCGTGTGACTCGTCGCTGGCCTCCACCGGCGTCGTCGTCCGCTCCAACATCACGGAACCACTCATCGAGCGGGATCCGACCAGCGGCGAACTCCATCCCCTGCTCGCAACCAGCTGGGAAGCAACCGGAGACACCGAATGGACCTTTACGCTGCGCGAGGGCGTCAGCTTCCAGGACGGGACGCCCTTCGATGCCGACGCGGCTGCATTCGCGATCGACCGCGCCGTCAATGGTGACCTCAGCTGTGACGTCGAAGGACAGATTTTTGGCGACGCGGATCTGGTCGTCGAAGCGGCGGACAGCCTGACCCTCAAGGTCAGCACTCCTGACCCGGACCCCGTTCTGCCGCTTCGCCTTTCCTTCATCGAGATCGGCGCTCCGACAGACGCCGAAGCCAAAGTGCGCGAACCCATCGGCACCGGTCCTTACGCCATCGACAGCTGGGATGCGGGACTCAAGATCACGCTGCAGCGGAACGAGGACTACTGGGGCGACGCTCCCGCTTACCAACGTGCCGAGTACCAATGGCGGTCGGAGGGCACCGTCCGGGCCGCGATGGTCACTGGAAACGAAGCCGACGTTGCGATGGGCTTGAGCGCCGACGACGGCGCGGGAGAACTGGGCATCGACTATCCGAACAACGAGACGGTTGCGCTGCGGTTCAGCGGCGATATCGCGCCCTTGGATGACATCCGGGTCCGGCAGGCCATCAACTTTGCCATCGACAAGACCGGCATCACCCAGTCTCTCTACGCGGGCAAGAGCGAGCCGGCCTCGCAGATCATTCCGCCGGGCGTAGTTGGCTACAACGACGGTCTTGAACCGTGGGAGTTCAACCTGCAAAAGGCCAAGGAACTGGTCGCGGCAGCAAAAGCGGACGGTGTGCCCGTGGACCAGAAAATCACCATCGTTGCCCGGAGCGGACAGTTCCCCAAGATCGACCAGTTGACTGAAGTGCTGCAGGAACAGTTAAAGCAGATTGGCCTCAACGCCGAAGCCAAGGTCGTCGAAACCTCTACGGGGCTGCAGTACCAAGTGCGTCCGTTCATCCTGAACGAAGGAGCCATCGCGATGGTCGTCCAGCACGGCAACCAGGCCGGCGACGCGTCCTTCAGCGTCGACTCCTACATGACTACCGACGGCCAGATGAGCATGTTCGGTACGGAAGCGTTCGATGAAGTCCTGTCCCAAGCCTCGGCACAGACTGGCGAGGAACGGCAGCAAGCCTTTGCCGACGCCTTCGCGTACGAACGGAACGAGGTGGTGCAGTTTGCCTATATCGCGCGGATGACCGGTGTGCTGGCGAAGGGCGCGGGCGTGGCCTATGAGCCGAATTCGGCTACCGGGGACGAATTGCGCCTGGCTGCGGTCAGCCCGGCGAACTGATAAATGCGGTGAGTCCAATGCGGCCCGCGGTGTCATCGACGCCGCGGGCCGCTTCGCTCTCGGACCACCGGCTAGCCCAGCAGCAGGGCAACAAGCAGGACTGCGGGGAGCGAGAGCATTGAGCTGAGGAAGATGATGTCCCGCACCAGGGTGGACTGCATCCTGAACTGGCTGGCGAACAGGAAGACGTTCTGCGCGGTGGGCAAGGCGGCCATGACCACAACGCCCAGCAGCGGGACGCCGTCCAGTTGGAAGAGGAAATGCCCGATCGCCCACGCGAGGGCCGGCATCAGGATGAGCTTCACTACGGTGCCCAGTGCCACATCCGCACGCAGGCTCCGCTGGGTCAGCGGCTTTTGCCCGTACAGGCTCATGCCGAACAGCATCAGCAGCAGGGGAATGGAAGCGTTGCCCACCATTTCTATCGGTGCCCAGAGCACCTCCGGAAAGTGCAGCCCAGTCAATGACATCAGGGCGCCGACGGCGGTGGCAACGGTGACGGGGTTGAGGATGGACCTCACCACGGTGCGCCACAGCGGCACAGTAGCGGGAGCACCGCCGTCGGGATGACGGGGTTTCACGGCCTCAGCCTTCCGCTGGCACCACGCGAAGATGGACAAGTAGATCGGCGCGATGACCAGCAGTTGGGCCAGCAGGACCGAGACCACCGGGTCTGCGCTGCCCACCGCGTAGAGGGCGATGGGCACACCGATGTTCCCGGCGTTCACGTAGGTGGAGGCCATGGCGCCGCCGGCCGTTTGCGCGGCCGAACGCCGCAGCACAAAGCGGCTGAACAGCGCATAGGCCGCGCCGGCAACAGCGGCAGTGACAAGAGCGATCGGGGTGTACATGCCGACCACCGACGCCAGGTCCGTGTCCGCGAGCAACACCAGCATCAGCGCCGGATTGGTGATGTAGAAGATCACCGGCGTGAGCCCGCGCTGCATGTCCGGCGCCTTCTGCGGCAAGATGGCTGCGGCCAAGAAGCCCACCGCCACGATCACCAGCACTACGCCGAAGCCGAGCAGCACTCCTTCCACGGAACCTCCTGAAGTCACGGCAATGTCCGGTCGGCCAGAAACGGCCGACCGGACAGAGCATCACACGGTAAAACACAAAAATCCGCCCGCCCCGCGGGGCGCGGAGCGGGCGGAAGGTCCTAGCGGACCAAGCAGGGGCGCTTGGGATCGAATTCCCAACCCTGCACCAGGTACTGCATGGAGACGGCGTCGTCGCGCGCGCCGAGGCCATGCTCGTTCCCGGCAACCGGGACCACCTCGACGGCGGCAATGGTGGGTCGGTTGTTCATGCTTTACTCTCCCGCGCCTTCCATGGTGCCGTCGATGCGTCGGTTAAGCTGCCACGGGTTGGACTGCTGCAGGGGTGCCGGCAGCAGGGCGTCCGGGATGTTCTGGTACGCCACCGGTCGGAGGAACCGCTCGATCGCCAGCGTGCCCACCGAGGTGGTGCGGGTATCCGAGGTGGCAGGGAAGGGGCCGCCATGGACCATGGCGTGTCCCACTTCGACGCCGGTCGGCCAGCCGTTGGCCAGGATGCGACCCACCTTGCGCTCCAGCACCGGCAGCAATGGCGCCACCGTCGCCTGGTCCTCGTGCGTCATGTGCAGGGTGGCGGTCAGCTGGCCTTCCAGCCGCTTGGCCGCCGCCAGCAGATCGTCGGTGGACGTGTAGCGGACCATCAGCGATGCGGCACCGAAGATTTCCTCGTGCAGCACGTTGTTGGTCAGGAAGGTGCGAACGTCGGTGCCGAACACGGCCGGGGCCGGGGCATTCTCGGTGGCTCCGTCCTGGCCGCGGGCCACCAGCTCCACGCCATCCTGCTGGCCCAGCGAATCGACGCCGGCGGTCAAGGAGTCGGCGATTCCGCGGGTCAGCATGGTCTGTCCGGCGGCCGGAGCCATCGCGCGGGTCACGGCAGCCGCGAAAGCGTCTCCGGTTTCGCCGGCCGGAACGAAGACCAGGCCCGGCGCCGTGCAGAGCTGGCCGCTGGACCCGGTGACCGAACCGACGTAGGCCGAGGCCAGCGCGTCCAAGTCGCCCTTGAGCGCACCGTCGAAGAAGAAGACCGGGTTGATCGAGCTCATCTCGGCGTAGACCGGGATGGGGTCGGGACGGGCTGCGGCGGTGGCCACCAGGGCGGTGCCGCCGGAGCGGGACCCGGTGAACCCGACGGCCTTGATCGCCGGATCGGAGACAAGGGCCTGGCCGATGCTGGCGCCAGGGCCGTAGATCAACGAGAACACGCCCGGGTGCAGGCCGGAGTCGCGTACTGCCTTGGCAATGGCATGGCCGACGATTTCGCTGGTGCCCGGGTGGGCGTTGTGGGCCTTGAAGACCACCGGGCAGCCGGCCGCCAGCGCCGAGGCCGTGTCGCCGCCGGCAGTGGAGAAGGCCAGCGGGAAGTTGCTCGCGCCGAAGACGGCGACCGGGCCCAGCGGAACCTTGCGCTGCCGGATGTCTGCCCGCGGCATCGGCTGGCGGTCCGGCTGGGCCGGATCAATGCGGACGCCGCGGTGGTCGCCCTGGCGCACTACCGACGCAAAGAGACGGAGTTGGCCGGTGGTGCGGCCGCGTTCGCCGTTCAGCCGAGCAGCGGGGAGTCCGGTTTCGGCCATCGCGCGCTCGACCAGCTCGGCGCCGACGGCTTCGATGTTGTCCGCGATCTTGTCCAGGAACGCGGCGTGCGTTTCCGGATCCAGCGAGTTGAAGGAGTCGAACGCTTCCTCGGCTGCAGCGGTGGCGGTGGCGAGCTGGGCTGCATCAATGAGGCTGTAGGCCGGTTCGAGGACTTCGTTGGTGGCAGGGTCGAAGCCGTTGACGGTACCGCCGGTGCCGGTGACGGATTCGCCGGCAATGATCGAATGGCCTGTCAAAGTGGTCTGCGTGGTGGGCATCGGATGCTCCTTCTTTACTGCTTCTTTACTGCGGGTGGCCGAATGCGGCTGCTGGGGGTCGGAATGAGGAAGCCCGTATCGGGGGCCGCTTCGGGCACGGAAACTAGGCGTTCTGCAGGACAGTATCAGCCTGCCTGCTGACTTCGTCGTGGATCAGGGCTGACAGATGGGAAATATCCTTGTCCGCCAGGTTCGACAGCAGCGGCGGACGAACCAGGCCATCGTCGCGGCCGAGGTCTTTTAGCCACCCTTGACGATGGAGACATCGTGGCCATTAGGCCTGTCTCGGATGTCCAGGTAGGGGGACGCTTGTCCTGGAAGGACCATCAGGAGGGCGAAGGCTTTGTGGCCTGCTCTGCGGGAGTAATGTCGGGTCGGGGCAAATTGGCGGCCGCCCAGCGCGACGCGGTCAGGAACCAGACCAACGGGCCGAGGAGTGGAAGTGCCAGCACCACCAGGGACCAGCCCGACTTAGCTGTGCGCTGCCGGTTGCTGCGCCAAATGCTGACCAGCGCTCCGGCTGCCAAGAGAAGGGCAAACGGGCCGGCACAGACAAGCGCTGATATCCACGTGACTGAGTCGAACAGCAAAGGCCCCCCTCCCTGAATAGCCCTCAAGCCGGCCGCGCCGGCTCATGGACTGCCTGTTACGAGTCTAGAAGCGCCACCTTGCGGCGGGCTATCCTCCGAGAGGATGAATTTCGGTGCTGGTCCTCTCCACCCGGGGTAGCACGTGCCGCCGGAGACCCGTTAGTTCTGCGGCGGAAACTTGGCCAGCACCTTGTGCATCGTGTTGAGGTTCCTGGTGGTGGTCAGCGGCTTGTACTTCGCCTTGGCTAGATGCTTGGAAAGTTTCGACTCCAACGTGCTGCCTTTGGGCACCTCCCAGTACAAGATGTCCCCGCCAGCAGCCGCACGCTCTTCGGGTGAAAGCCCGGGGCAGTCCGCAAGCAACTGTTTCACTACGTCCTGGCCGGTGGTCATCACCGCGTAGGCATGCCGGGGGACTCCGTCGTCGGCCGGCGTAAAAGGGTAGCCGTCGATGATGGCGGCTACTTGTTCCCTGCTCTTGACGATCACCCAGGCGTCGTAGCCGAAGGCTGCGCGCAAGGTGTCTTGGACGCTTTCCTTGACGGCTGCCGGAGCATCCGTCTCGGTGCGGAGTACTACGTTGCCCGACGCCAGGACCGTCTGCACCTCCGCGAAGCCGGATTCGGCGAGGACCTGACTCAAATCCTTCATGGCAATCCGAATTCCGCCGACATTGATGCCGCGCAGGAAGATCGCAAAGGTGTGCGCAGGCCGGGTTATGACAGACATATTTTCATTCTCCCCTGAGCGTCGCGGACGGGTCGGTTTTTCGTTGTATGCGGCAGGTGTAATCGGTTGACCGGATGGCCGGGTGAACAGTTGACGGCCTGCAGATGCAAAGAACGGCATATGTATCAAAGGAGCGTTGTACTGTCCGGGGAGTTAGTGCGGTAGGCGGTAACCATTAACCACATTCCGAGTGAACCATTAACCAATTTCGGAACGACCGGATCAGTCACTCCGGGCCGAAATCTTCCCTTGTCTTAGCTCTGAAGCACTCCTACGCTAATCAATGTTGGAACGGCATCGCGAAGGGTGCCGGATTCACTTTTGGGGCACGCGGTTGCGGGTGTCATTCGCAGTGACTGCACATGGACGCGGGCGGGCCGCGGGGGAAGCAGAGCGGGGCTCTGGAAACAGTCTGAAGAGCGGTGGGGGGACGTTCCTCGCTGGACGTCCAATGGGGGATTCATGGCCTATGTACTGAGTGTCGATGTCGGCACAAGTTTCACGGCAGCAGCGACTGTCCGATACGGGGAAGGGGATCTTGACGCTCAGCAGCCGCAGGCTGTTGTTTTGGGTTCGCGTGCGGCAGCGGTGCCATCAGTCATCTATCTAGGTGATGACGGTACCGTCCTGGTCGGTGAGGCCGCCGAGAGGCGCGGAACAAGTTCCCCTGAGCGCGTGGTTCGCGAATTCAAGCGGCGGATCGGCGATTCCGTGCCGATCATGGTGGGGGACCTGTTCGTTACCCCCGAGAGCATCTTCGCCACGGTAGTCCGGTGGGTTGTCGACCGGACGCAGGAACGCGAAGGCGAAGCCCCGGAGAGCGTGGTGGTCTCCCACCCGGCTAGCTGGGGCGACTACAAGGCGGGACTGATCCGGGACGCCCTGGCCGCCGTCGGACTGGCTGACGTGGTGCCGCTGAGCGAGCCTGAAGCTGCCGCCTTGCACTACGCCTCGCAGACACGGGTGCCGGCCGGAAGCCTGATCGCGGTCTATGACTTCGGCGGCGGCACCTTTGATGCTGCCGTTTTGCGCAAGGACGACACATCCTCATTCACCTTGCTGGGCAGGCCCGAAGGGCTCGAGCGGGTGGGTGGAGCGGACGTCGACGATCTTGTCTTTTCCCACGTGGCTGCAAACCTGGACGGCGGGCTGAGCGGTATAGACCCCAGCGCGCCGCAGACGCGGCTGGCCCTGGAGCGAATCAGGCGCGAGTGCGTCGAAGCCAAGGAAGCCCTCTCTGCGGACTCCGAGGCGACGATCCCCGTTTTGCTGCCGCACGTGCAGACTGGAATCCGCCTGGTGCGGACAGATTTCGAAGGCCTGGTCGAGTCTCTGGTGCGCGATACGGTAGGTTCCCTGGCCAGGGCACTTGAGGCGGCGGAGGTTGCCGCCGCCGACCTGACCGCGGTCCTGCTGACTGGCGGCTCGTCCCGGATCCCGTTGGTCGCCCAAATGCTATCCGCCGAGTTGGGGCGTCCCATCGCCATAGACGCGGATCCGAAGGCTTCGATCAGCTTGGGCGCCGCCTACTACGTGGCCCGGAACCGTCTGGCCTTGGCCCGCGAGCACGCCCTGGCCCGCGAGCACGCCCTGGCCCACAAGCACAGTGCGGAAGCGGGAGCAGCCAGCACGAAGATGGCGGACGAACGGAAGGTTCCGTCCTTCGGTCTTCCTGCTGACGTAGCGTCGGCTAACGACGGCGCGGGTGCCGCCCGGAAACCCGCCTTCACCATGCGCGCCGCCGCTGTGACGGTGGCGGTGGCCGCCCTGACCGCATTGACCGCAACGGCCGCTCAAAGTCCCCAAGATTTCGGTCTGTTCGGCTCATTGCCGGGCATCGCGCAAGGCAGCGCCGCAGAACGGAACAGCTATATGCCCGGAAGTGCTCCCCAGCAAAGCGAAGACGCCGGTCCGGCAAATTCCGTGCTGGCCGCCGAGACACCCCCGCCCGGTATGAGTCCTGTTGTTTCGTGGGATACCCCGGACGCAAAGGCGGCCGACAAGTCTGGCCAGAGCGCCGAGGGCACGCCCAAGTCCGGCACCACCGGGAACACCCCGCAGGATAAGGCGGCGCGAACATCAACGACGGCGCCGAACGGCACACCGGGGACTGTTCCGGGCGGCACGCCCACCACAGGTACCGGCAGCACACCGCCTGGCACCCCCGGCACCGGCTCTCCTGCTCCGGCACAGCCTGGAACTCCGGTGCCGACCCAACCAACACAGCCGAGTCCTGCGCCGGCACCGTCCACTCCCGCGCCGGCCCCGATTGTTACTCCCGCACCGACAACCGAACCAGAACCTCTGCCGGCGGAGACAACCTCTGCGCCGGAGCCGACGCCGTCAGAGACAGCCGCCGTCGAAGCTCCGCCAGCCGACGCCCCGACATCACCGGCTTCGACCGGCACCGAACAACCGCTCGCTCCGGCCGCCGAGTCGACTCCCTCGGTGCCGGCATGACGGCTGCGAGAACCGTCCACGTGGCCGCTGGGCGACGGCTGGTAAACCGGAAGGCGGCGCAATTGTTGACCGAGGCCTCGACAGATCCTCGGTCGCAATTGCTGGCCAGCGTGTCAGGACCGGGCGGCTCAGGCAAGAGCACCCTGCTGGAGAACCTGGCGCTTGTCTACAGCGAGGCAGGAATCCCCGTCCGTACGGGAAGGCAAGTGCTGCAGCAAGGCGCAGTGGACGAGGGCACCACCGTGCTGATCGACGATGCACACCAGTGGAACGACCCTGAACTGGAGCGCATCCACCGGCTGGTCGACGGGCAGCCTGTCAACGTCGTCGTCGCGTATCGCATGTGGCCCCAGCTGCCGGCTTTGAAACGGCTGACGACAACCCTTGAGACCCACCGCCGGCCAATCCTGCTGGGACCGTGGAACCGGGACGAGGTCGCCGCCCACACCGCAGCTACCCATGGCGAACCGCTTCCCGGTCCCGTCGTTGATCGGATCTTCGAGCTCACGGGTGGCATGCCGTGGTTGGTCCAGCATGCTTTGGAAGCGATGAGCGATAGGGGCCGCACGCTGCCGAACGATCCGCTGGAGTTCGGCGGAGTAGTCGATCAGGTGGGCTATGAACTGGAACGGTTGGCGCCGGACCTTCGCGAATTGCTGCTGGCACTGGCGGTCGGTTTCGATCCAGCCGGGCCTATGCCGGCCGAGGTGGAGGACACGCTGGGCGGCATCGACCCGCTGATGTCTCAGGCGGCGGCGGCGGGATTGATCCTGCCGGAGGGCAGCCTTCCCCCGCTGATGCGCAGCGTCCTTCTTCAGACCACCCCGCTGCATCACGTGCGGACGGCCCAGCATGCCTTGGCCGGCCTCCTGTCCACCGGAGAGACCCCGGATCCCACTGACGTGGCCCGTGGTCTGGCCCAGAGCGGACTCCAGGATCCGCGGGTGGCCAGCACTCTCCAATCGGCCGGTGATAGTGCTCTGGCAACGGAGCCGCACTTGGCTGCAACACTCTACGAGGAAGCGACCGCTGCCGGTGCGCCGGGAGTATCGACTGCGGCGCGCCGCGCCCAAGCAGCCTTGGCCACCGGAGACCTTGAAGGCGCCGGTCGGCTTGTGGACCCGCTCCTGTCGCAACCCGAGGCACCAGACAAGCAACGGGGCGCGGATGTGGCAGCGTCGTTGTGGGCCCAGCGGGGCATGCTGGCGCGGAGTGCCCAGGTCTACCGCTGGGTTGGCGCCCCTGCCGCGGATGCCTCCAAGGCTCTCGCCGCCGTCGTGATGATCGGTACCGGTGATCGCGACGCCGCCCGCAGCCTGCTCGCCGCCGACCGGCTGGAAGAATCACCAACGCTGACGAACGTGGCCGTTTCACTCATGGGACAAGGTGTCGCGGAGTCCGTTGGTGAACACACCGAGCGCGCACTTCCAGCCCTGGTCCGTGCTTCCGACATGCTGACTGCCTCCGGCGCCGCGATCCCGCTGCCGGACAGCCCGGCGGCACTTGCCGCACTGGTGGCACTGCACAGCGGGGAGCTTTCGGTGGCCGAATCGGTGCTCGACGATGCGCTGCGCGGAGGCCAGGGCGGGCCGGCAGGACGGCTCCGGTTGCTGCTCCTGCGCGCGTGGGTTGCCATGCTGCAGGATCATCCGGATAACGCCGGGGCTGCGATAGCGGAGGCGACCGCCGGCGGAACCTGTCCTACTCCGCGCGACGAATTGTTGCTGGACGCTTTGCATGTGGGCCTGGCCCGCCGGACCGATGACATGGCTGGCTTGGTGCGTGCCTGGGAACGGGCGCGGGGACGGCTGCTGCACGTCGCCGTCGACCTCTACAACCTGTTGCCGCTGGGCGAACTGGCGGTGGCCGCCGCCCGCCTGCGCGATTCCGAACGGCTTCGGCCGCATTTGGCAGACGCGTGGGCGTTGTTGGAAAGGCTGGACGAACCTGCGTTGTGGTCCACGCCGCTGCGCTGGTACGCCGTTCAGGCGGCCATCCTGGCGGAGAAGCCTACCGAGCTGGCACCCCACGCCTCGGCGCTGGTGCGCGCGTCGGGAAAGTATCGCTTGGCCGCCGTGCTTGCGGCAGCCGGCCGGTCCTGGGTATCCGTCCTCGCGGGCAGGATCGAACCGCGGGCCGTGGAAGAATCAACCCGTGCGCTCGCAGCCGTCGGCCTGACCTGGGACGGGGCCCGGCTGGCCGGGCATGCGGCAGCGCACGCCGAAGAGCGCAAGGACATGAGCCGCCTCTTGGCCTGCGCCCGGGACCTGCACCCAGGGACGCGAGGCACAACCACAACGGAGCCCAACCATCCATCCCAGTCCACCGCCGCCCAGTGCGAGCCGCGGATGACCGTGACCACCGGAAAAGCAGCTGCTCCGGAGGGCGCAGCCTTGAGCGAGCGGGAGCGCGAAGTGGCCCGGCTGGTTCTGGAGGGCAAGACCTACCGGGAGATCGGCGCCGCGATCTTCATTTCGCCGCGGACCGCCGAACATCACATCGCACGGATCCGCCGGCGGTTAGGGGCTTCCAACCGTTCCGAGCTGTTGACCCAGCTGCGGCTTGCGCTGGGCGAAGACGGCTCCCAAGGCCCGTAGTTCCGCGTCGTAGCGGGATCTGGACCCGCCGTACCTAGTCCCCGGAAGCCGCAATCCCCCTCAGGGGGCCGGGGAGCGGGGGAGGAAGCCCCGATGCCGGCAGCGGCACCCCGACCGTAGCTTTGAATCAAGCCAAGCAACCTAGCTCGGCGGGCCACCATCCATAGTTTTGGCCACATCCAGTAGGACCTAGATTGGGGAATCAACATAATGCCTACGCTTGCTAGCTCACTTCTCGAATTCATCATGAACCTGCTCCGGGATCCGCGCGCGGCCGACGAATTCAACGAAAACCCGGACGCAGCCTTGGCCAGCGCCGGCCTGTCCAACGTGTGCTCGGATGATGTGGACGCGATCATGCCTGTCATCCTGGACTACGCCCCGGTTGGTTCCGGGTCGTCCTTCGACCGCGAGTACAACACCGGTGGCAACCACGGTGGCAACTCCGGCGATTGGTCAAGCGACAACAGCGGCTGGGGCCACGGACGCGACGAGGACGACGATGACGGCCATGGGCATGGACGGGGCCGGGACGACGATGATGACCGCGGCCACGGGCGTGGCCGGGATGATGACGATGACCGCGGCGGCCGGGACGATGACGACCGCGACGGCGGCGGACGGGGCCGGGACGACGACGATGATGACCGCGGGCGTGGCCGGGACGACAATGGCGATGACGACCATGACCACGCGGTGCAGCAGTTGACGCACATCGTCAACAACTACTCCTACACCTCCGTCGTGGACGATCGGGACACCATCACCGACCAGTCCGTGAACCAGAACATCTGGGCCGACGGCGACGTCACTCAGTGGTTCGACAACGACGCCGTGGTGGCGTCGGGCGACCACTCGACCGCGGCCGGCGACGATGTGGACAATTCCACCGGCGACGAAAACAACCACTCGATCAACCTGACGACGGGCGACCTCGGCGGCGGCGTCGCGATCGGCAACTCGGACCACTCCATTGAGGACTCCTACAACGACGACCACTCCGTCGAGGACTCCTACAACACGGATCTCGACCTGGACGTCGACGTGGAGGATTCGTTCAACGACAACGACGGCATCGATGGCGATAACAACGCAGTCGGCAACGAAGACAACGACTTCACCGTTGGTGACGTCGCTATCGATGCCTCCCAGGACAACGATGGTATCGACGTCACCACGGGCGACATCGCCGTTGATGCTTCCTCCCAGGAGAACGTCGGCAACGACAACTCCTTGGACAACGTCGGCAACGGCAACGCGATTGATAACGACGGCAACGCCATCGGTAATGACGGCAATGCTATCGGCAACGAGGACAACGATCTCATCGTCCAGGACAATGTGGTCGCGGTCGGCAACGAAGACAACTCCACCACCATCGGAGACATCGACGCCGAGTTCACCGGGATTGACGAGTCGGTCAACGACTCAGTCATCATCGCGGACAACGACAACAACGATCTGCTGACCGATAACGACGTGGTCGATGCAGATGTTGTGGTCGAATAACCGATCTGACAACTGAATCACGATAAATCAGCTGCCGTGCAGGAGGCCGGGGGACCTCCTGCACGACGGATCAACTGTCCAGCAGGAGGCCGGGGGACCTCCTGCTGGACAGCGTCACGGTCCGGCTAGGGCCGGAAAATGGGAGGGATACGGTGGCCGAGCTCGTCAAGCTGGTGGAACAGGGCCTGGAACTGGCCAAGAGGGGCGAACGCGCAGACTTGCAGCGGCGCCTTGAACAAACCCGCAAGCGTCTGAAGGACCCGACCACCAGAGTGATCGTCGTCGGCGAATTCAAGCAGGGCAAGAGCCAGTTGATCAACGCGCTGGTGCATGCGCCCGTTTGTCCTATCGACGACGACGTCGCCACCTCCGTGCCTACCGTGGTGAAGCAGGGGGATCCCGCCTCGGCCGTGATCCTGGTGCCGAAGGACGGCAGCGAATCCGCGGACGGGGAAGCGGAACTGGAACGTCGTCCGATCGCTCTCGAGGAGCTCGCCCAGCACGTTTCGGAACGGGGCAACCCGGGCAATGAGCGCCGATTGGCAGCCGCGGAAGTCATGCTGCCGCGCAAGGTCTTGGACGGCGGGCTGGCCCTGGTGGACTCCCCGGGCGTCGGCGGACTGGACTCGGCGCACTCCCTGACCACGCTGACCGCACTGCCGACGGTGGACGCCATGCTGCTGGTCTCCGATGCATCGCAGGAGTTCACCGAACCGGAACTCCGGTTTCTCCGGCAGGCCCAGCGGATCTGCCCGAATGTGGCCGGTGTCCTGTCCAAGACCGACTTGTATCCGCGGTGGCGGAAGGTGGCGGATCTGGACCGGGGCCATCTGCAGCAGATCGGGGCGGACATGCCGCTGATCCCGATCTCCTCGGAACTGCGCCTGCAGGCCGCCGCCCTGCGCGACAGTGAACTGAATGCCGAATCAGGCTTTCCGGAGCTGGTGGCATACCTGCGCAACAACATCCTGGCCCAGAGCGAGCGGCTCCAGCGGCGGTCGGTGGCGCAGGATCTGGTCTCGGCGACCGATCATTTGCGGCTCTCGCTGAGGTCCGAACTGAGCGCGCTGGAAAATCCGGACGGCACGCCGGAAATGCTCGCCGAACTGGAAGCGGCCAAGGAACGCGCAGATGAGCTCCGCCGTCGTTCTTCCCGCTGGCAGGCCACGCTCAACGACGGCATGAGCGATCTCATCTCAGACATGGAACATGACCTACGTGACCGGCTGCGCAGCATTATGCGGGATGCGGAGCAGTCCATCGATGCAGGCGATCCGGGGCCGCAGTGGGAGCAGTTCGCGCACTGGCTGGAGCAGCGGGTCGCTTCGGCCGTATCGGACACCTTTGTATGGACGAACGAACGGTCGCTGTGGCTGGCGGAAAACGTCGCCGAGCACTTCAACCGGGACGAGGTGACACTGCCGTTGCTGCAAGTGGACTCCACGGAGAACGTGCTGGATCCGGTGGAGGGGATCCCGGGCCTGGATCCCGGCCGGATGGGGCCGGTCCAGAAAATCCTGATCGGCATGCGCGGCTCGTACGGCGGAGTGCTGATGTTCGGCCTGTTGACCGGAATCATGGGGATGGCGTTGATTAACCCGATCTCGGTCGGCGCCGGCCTGCTGCTCGGCGGCAAGGCGTACCGGGAAGATAAGGAAGCCCGGCTGAAGCGGCGCCAGCAGGAAGCCAAGGCGTTGGTCCGGAAACAGGTTGACGAGGTGGTGTTCCAAGTGGGCAAGCAGCTCAAGGACCGGCTCCGGATGGTCCAGCGGGCCACCCGCGACCATTTCACCGCGCTGGCCGAAGAGCACCACCGCTCGCTGGCCGATTCGGTGCTGGCCGCACAGAAGGCAGCGAGCCATTTCAACCAGGAACGCGACGTGCGGATTCGGGAGATCAAGGCGTCGCTCGCCCTGGTGGAATCGCTGCGGAAACAGGCTGTGGCGCTGGATCCGGCGCCGCAGCTGGCGGCACAGGCATGAACGGAGCGGGAGCGGACCTAGAAGCGGCCCGCGGGCTGGTCCGGGAGGCGATCGCCGCCTACCGCGACGACCCGGCCGTGCAGCAGGTACTTCAGGACTATGCGCGCCGGCTCGACGAGCCCCTGCGGGTGGCCATTGCCGGCATGGTGAAGGCGGGCAAATCGACGCTGCTCAACGCCATCATTGGTGAGGTGATCGCGCCGACCGACACGGGGGAGTGCACCAGGGTGGTCACCTGGTATCGCTACAGCGACACTCCGCGGATCACCCTGTACCCGCTGGTTGGACCGCCACGGAACGTGCCGATCAGGCGAACGGACGGCCGGCTGGTCTTCGAGCTCGGCGGGATCGAGCCGGCCGCCGTCGCACGGCTGGTGGTGGACTGGCCGTCCAGGACCTTACGGGACATCACGCTGATCGACACACCTGGCATCGCCTCGCTCTCCCGGGACGTGTCCGCCCGCTCCACCGAGTTCCTGGCGCCCACCGACGCGCCCTCGGAAGCGGACGCCATCATCTACCTGCTGCGGCACCTCCACGCGTCCGACCTCGGCTTTTTGGAGTCGTTCCGGGACACCGCGGCCGGGCAGAGCGGTACGGTGAACGCGCTGGCGGTGTTGTCCCGCGCGGACGAGGTCGGTGCGGGCCGGATCGATGCCCTGCTCTCCGCCCAGGAGATTGCCGCGCGCTACCGGCGCGATGGCGCCTTGCGCTCGCTGGCGCTGGGGGTGGTCCCGATTGCGGGCCTGCTGGCGCAGACGGCCCGCAGCCTGCGGCAGGCGGAGTTCTCCATCCTCACCGAACTCGCGTCCCTGGACAGACGGGAGCGGGAGCGCCTCCTGCTGTCCGCGGACCGGTTCGTCCGCCCCGGGGGGCCGCTGACGGCGACGCCGGAAGCGCGTGCGGACTTGCTGGATCGGTTCGGGGTTTTCGGGCTCCGGCTGGCAGCGGCGCTGCTCCGCGGAGGCATCTCGGATCCGACCGTGCTGGCCCACGAACTGGCCCGCCGAAGCGGGCTGGACGAACTGCTGGCCGTGATGACCGGGCAGTTCCGGGCCCGTGCCGGACAGCTGAAAGCCCGCACCGCCTTGGTCGGTGTCGAAAAGCTGCTGAAGGAACATCCACGTTCCGGCACGGACGCGGTCGCGGCAACCTTGGAACGGCTCCTTGCCGGCGCCCACGCCTTCCGCGAGCTGCGTCTGCTGGCCGTAGCGCGCACCACGGGGCTGCCACTGGAGCCACAGCTCGCCGCCGAAGCTGAACGTATGATCGGCGGCGACGGTGTTGCTGTCCATGAACGGCTGGGACTGCCCCGCGACACGTCCGAAGCCGAGCTGCGGGAACACGCCCTGGCGTGCCTGCGACGTTGGCACGCGGTAGCGGCTGATCCACTGCGCGGCCGGGCCGTCTCCGAAGCCTGCCAAACTGTTGTCCGCAGCTGCGAGGAACTGCTGGCCGGCATGCAGGCCGCCTCAGGTGGCCGGGTGGCCGCGCGTCTGGTTCTCGGCTCGGAACCATTGGCCGGCCCCGTTCAGGACGCTGGCGACTACCGCCGCGCCGGCTAGGGCCAGCTGCAACACCAGCAGGACCCTGATGCCCAGCTCTTGATCGCCGGGGGCCGCCAGGAAGGCATCGGCCAGAAGCGTCACCACTCCATGGACCAGCAACATGGCCAGCAGCACAAAGCGCACTTTCCCATGCCGGCGCATCAGGACAACCAGCAGAGCTGCTTCAACCAGGATGACCAGCGCCAGTAGGCCAAGGGTCCCCCAAAAGACCACCACCGCGAGGGCCTCCACGGTCTCCTGGTCGTCGCCCCGTTCCAGGCCGTTGATGAGGCCCCGCACGTGTTCCAGGATCGCGTCCCGGGCGAAGAACGCGAAGATCCCCGCGATCAGCCCGGAAGCGAAACTCAGGATCCACAGGAAACGGACCCTCTTCACTGCAGGCGGCGGCGTCAGGATCTTTTTGATCGGTGCCGGTGTGTGGTCGGACAGTGGCGGACGCGGCGGCGCAGGACGTGCCGGTTCGCCGGACAAATCGCCGGTTCCCTGAACTCCAGGCGCCCCCATTCCTGGTTCATGAGACATGCCAGTAATCTAACCGCCGCCCCGTCGGACCGCAACGGCGCCACCTATGCCTCCCGGGTCTATCAGCCGACATGGATTCCGGGGCGGCGGGCCGGATCGGGCTCGTTTTGGCGGATAATTTCGCGGACCACCGGCGCGGTGTCCCCCTGCCCCAGGAGCAGATAGCGGAAGAGATGGCCCAGCGGGTTGCCCTCGGACCATTCGAAATAGGCATGCGGCCGGACGCCGGTCGCGTCCCGGACCGCCAGGAGAATGGACGCGATCGCGTTTGGTACAGCGGGACTGTCCGCCCGCAGCACCCGGTACCCATCGACGTCGACGCCGCGGACGCGCAGCACCTTGGTGAAGGCAGACGGGTCAACAATGTCGATCTCGAGGAACAAGACGTCCGCTGTTCCCGGGACGGCATTCATATACCGTTGGGACGCCTCTTTGGCGCTGTAGTCGGCCTGGCTGCCGGGCCGGCGTTTGGCAATGAAGTCCAGCGCGCCGTCGTAGTCCAGTGAATCGCTGATGAATCGCCGGGCAGCCTGGTCGAACTCGATTCGTTCGGTGCGCAGTTCAGTGGTCCGGGCAACCCGGGAGACCAGCGAGACCGTGACCATGCCGAGGACGAAGAGCCCGCAGATGGCGATGCCGTCCGGCTTTTCCACAATGTTGGCCAGCAGCGCGTACAGCAGGACCAAGCTCAGCGCGGCATAGCCGGCGGCGGCGCGGCGCTTCTGCCGGCGGGCCACGGTGAACGTCACCGCGATGGTCGCTGAGACCATCATGGCCAGGATCCCGGTGGCGTAGGCCCCGGCTTGGGCATTGACGTCGGCTCGGAAACCCAGGGTGATCAGGATGCTGACGCCGGTGTAGACCAGGACCACCGGCCGGATGGCCCGGGTCCATTCGGGTGCCATGCCAAATCGGGGCAGGTATCGCGGGACAATGTTGATCAGCCCCGCCATAGCCGAGGCTCCGGCGAACCACAGGATCAGGATGGTTGCTGCGTCATAGAACGTCCCGATTCCTTCGCCAAACATCCCGTGCGCCAGGTAGGAGAGCGCCCTGCCGTCAGCGGGGCCGCCGGGAGCGTAGGCAGCGGGCGGAATCAGGATCGCCGTGACGAAACTGCTGCCCAGCAGGAAACCGCTCATCACCACCGCCGCACAGGTGAGCAGCTTCCTGCTGTTGTGGATGCGCGAGGCCAGACGCTGGGCCCGGGTATCTCCGGTGGAGGCGACCAGCGGCATCATGCTCACGCCCGTTTCGAATCCGGACAGCCCCAGGACCAGCAGGGGAAAGGCCAGCAGCAGGGTCAAGGCCAGGCTGCCAAAGCCCGAGCCCGCCGACGTCACCGCCTGGGTCCAATCGGAGAGCAGACCAGGTTCCTGGACGATCGTCGCCAGTCCAGCCGCGATCACGATGGCGTTCAGGACCAGGAATACTGAGACCAGCGGTACGGCAAGGGCCACCGCCTCGCTGAAGCCCGTGAGGAAGATTCCACCGAGGACCAGCAGCAGGATGATGGTGACGGGAACGGCGCCGCCCTGCAGGAAATCGGGGACATACGGATTTTCGAGCACGTGGACGGTGGCGTCGGCGGCGGAAAGCGTGATGGTGATGATCCATGAGGTAGCGATGAAGCCAAGCAGGACGAGGATGATCACCTTGCCCTTCCAGAACGGCAGCAGCCGGTCAAGCATAGCCACCGAACCTTGTCCATACGGGCTCTCAACGGCCACCCGCCGGTAGAGCGGGAGCATGCCCAGCAAGGTAAGCCCCACGATCAGCAGAGTGGCCAGCGGCGACAACGGTCCAACAGCGATCAGGGCGATTCCGGGAAGGTAGGAGAGGGTCGAAAAATAGTCAACGCCGGTCAGGCAGACGACCTTCCACCAAGGGTAGGACGCGGTTCCCGGAGCGCTTTCCCGGCCCACCGGCGGGACCTTCTCCTTCACCAGCCAGCGGCTCAGCGGGTGGCGGAGCGGCGGCGGGGGAGCCGGTCTCGGCACCACGGCCGGGACCGTGTGTTCAAGCGACCAACGCACCGGATTCTCCAGTTGCCCCGGCCGGCGGACCCCGGTTTGAGGCCCTGTCGCGGGGCGTTCCCACAGTATAGATCCGTCATGGGCCGGGCACGAGCGGTTGCCGGGTCGCCTCAATCTCCCAGCAGGGGCTCTTCCCCCGGTGTCGCCAGGGTCAGGACGGCTTCTTCGATCAGCTCGTGCTCCTCGAGGGCGCGTTCCACCCGGCGCAGCGCCACCGCCACATCGTGTTCGGGCAGGTCGCCGGCCATGTCTACCGCTGCCACCAGGTACAGCCGGGAGGGTCCGACGAATTCCATGTGCAGGTAGGTCACCCGGTCCACGTCCGGGTTCTGCAACAGCAGATTAACGACGGCGGTGCGCGCCTCGCCGGTCGCGGGTTCACCGACCAGGAACTTGCGGTTCCGGTCGATCAGCACCACCGCGATGGTGCCGAGCAGCAGGCCCACCAGGATGGAACCGATGGCGTCCGGGACCGGGGATCCGGTGATTTGATGCAGGGCGACGCCCGAAGCCGCAATGGCTATGCCGATGAGGGCCGCAAAGTCTTCGGCGAACACCGCCCGCAAGGTGGGGTTTGAACTGATGACGACGTACTCCAGCGTGTGGCGCCGGTAGCGCCTGGCGCCCTTCCGGGCCTGGCGCAGCGCCTGCGCAAAGGAAACCCCTTCCAGCACAAACGCCAGCGCCAACACCACATAGGCCACGAGGAAGTCGCTGGCCGGTTCGGGGTTGGCAAGGACCTGGATGCCGTGCCATACCGAGACGACCGCACCCGCGGTGAACAAGCCGAAGGCGGCGAACATCGACCAGACATAGGCTTCGCGTCCGTAGCCGAGCGGGTGGCGTGCATCCCGCGGCTTGTTAGACCGGCGTTCGGCAATCAGTAAGAAGACTTGGTTCCCGGTATCCGCCCACGAGTGCGCTGCCTCCGCCGTCATCGACGCAGACCCGGTCAGGACCGCGGCGACAGACTTAGCCACCGCCACCAGCGCATTGGCGCAAAAGGCGATGATGACGGTCAGGACGCCCGACTTCTCCTCCGCCTCGCGGGCGGGCACCGTAGCCTTCATGGCTGGATCACCTTCTCCGGCGCGGTCATAGGGCATCGAGGCCCAGCGCCGTGACGAAACCCAACGCCGCGGTGAAGCCGGTGAGGAGGTGATGCTCTTCGAAGGCTTCGGGGATCATGGTGTCGACGATCATGGCGAGAATAGCGCCGGCCGCAAGCGCGTTGATGAAGGCCACGGTCTCTGCCCGGGCGTCTTGGAGTGCAACGTAGCCGACCAGCGCGCTGATGCCGGACAGAACAGCAATTCCGCTCCACACGCCAAAGACATAGCGGGCGCTGCGTCCTGCTTTCTTCATCCCTGCCGTGCTGGAGAGCCCTTCGGGGATATTGGAAATAAAGACCGCCCCCAGCATCGCCGGGCTGATGCTGCCTCCGGCGACCAAGCCCAAACCGAGCACCAGGGATTCCGGAATCCCATCCAGCAGTGCGCCCACGGCGATCGCCGTGCCGCTGCCCGGATTCTCGCCCTCGGCAGGCTGCTGATCGCCCGACCGCTTTCGATGTTGCGCGCCCTTCCGGGCCAGCAGCACGTTGGCGGCCACAAAGAGGCTGGCGCCGACGAGAAAGCCTGTGATGGTAGCGCCGATTCCGCCGGTTGTTACCGCTTCATCGACCAGTTCGAAGGCGAGAGCCGAGATCAGGACGCCGGCGCCGAACGCCATGATGGTGGAAACGGCCTTGGCGGGAAGGGTCCACTTCCAGGCGACGGCACAGCCAATCACTAGCGCGGCCCCGCCGAGCAACCCGAAAGCCAACGCGGTCATCCACAAGGGCATCGGCGCTCCTCCCGTCCAGCTCAGGCTAACGGCGGGGTGGCGATATCGCTACGGCTCGAAGCAGCGGGGTCGCAAGCAGGAGGGTGTCCCGGGGAGCCGGTAATTCGCTACCGGCCGGCGCGCTGGCACGCTATGTGCCGGGGGCGCAGGTGCGCTACTTGCCGGGGCGGCCCAATCCGGTGCGCGCCATCGCATCCGCGTAGGCCTCATGCATGACGTCCAGCCATTCCTGCTGGCGTGCCGGCGAACCGGCGAACGCCCGGCCGCTGAGCGCCCGCACCTTGAACGTCTTGAAGCCGCGCCGCCAGAGCAGCGGGTTCTCGGTCTTCAGCAGCAGCGCGGCGAGCCGTTGGGCCTCGGTTCCATGGGCCACCAGCACCGACGCCCGCGGCACCAGTGCCAGCATCCGCAGCAGGGGCTTAAGCCCGGCGCTGATCTGGTTCGGAGTCAGCTTGCCGTTGGCTTCGCCGGGGGTGAACCACGGGTGCACGTTCCAAGGCATGACGCATTCCGGGCGCAGGCCCAGCTGCCACTGCAGCCCGAGCATCCGCGTCGCAGCCTCCTGATCGCCCGGCCAGATAAAGCCGGTGTCCGATGCCTGCCCGATGTTGGAGTAGAGCGACACAATCCGGCATTCGTCGGCGTTGTGGATCGGGTCAACATACGGGACCTCGGTGCCCGGCTTCTGCTCGCGCAGCTCGTCAATCAGGCGGTTGATGTCGGCCACGCCGGAATCGTACCTGCGGTCCATGAGGTCCTTGTGCTGATCGGATACTGCCGGGCTGGTCATCGGGGTACGGGTCTCCTGGAAGGAAGGGAAAATGAACGGTCGGTGAATCGGTCTGCCGAGAACGACGGCGGTGCCCGCCTGTGGCGGATGGCCGCCTGCCGCTGCGGAGGCGGGCTATTGAGCATAGCAACCGAAGCTGGGAGCCTCCCGATGCCGCGGTGCGGATTCTAGCGCCAGGCATGCCGGCCCTGTGATCAAGATGACCCCGCCGTTAATCCGCGGTGAATTCAATACTGTGCCAACCGCTGGCGCCATCCGGGGCCGGAGGCGCCGGAGTTTCCGTCTGCAGCTTGCCGTCGCCATCCCAGGCCCGAACCCGCAGCCTGTGCTGGCCGGCGGAAACATCGTCCCGCACCACGTACCACTGGCGCCACGTGTCCACAGAGGCCTCCGCGGCCAGCTTGGCGTCGGCCCAATCGCCGTCGTCCAACTGCACTTGAACTTTCGAGATGCCTCGGTGTTGCGCCCAAGCCGTTCCCGCGAAGGCCGTCCGGCCGGCGGCGACACTGGCCCCGGCGCGCGGCACGTCGATTCGCGAGGCGGTCTTGATGGGTCCATGGTCCGACCAACCGCGGTTGGTCCAGTACGCAGTCTTGTCCGCAAACCGGGTGATTTCCAGGTCCACCACCCACTTGGTGGCGGACACGTACCCGTAAAGCCCCGGCACCACCATCCGCACCGGGAAACCATGTTCCAGTGGCAGGGGCTCGCCGTTCATCCCGATCGCAAGCAGCGCGTTCCGCGCATCGGTGAGCACGGCCAGCGGAGTGGAAGCCGTGAACCCGTCGATGCTGGTGGACAGCACCATGTCGGCCTCCGCCAGCGGCCGCGCACGCGCCAGTAGTTCGCGCAGCGGATAGCCCAGCCAGCGTGCGTTGCCCGCCAGCCCCCCGCCCACCTCATTCGAAACGCAGGTCAGGGTGGTGTAGCTCTCCTCCAGATCGGCCGCGAGCAAGTCCTGGAAGCCGATGCTGAAGTCTTCCTCCACCAGCCCGTGGACGCGCAGTTGCCAATCCGCGGGATCCACCGACGGGACGAACAGTGCGGTATCGATGCGGTAGAACTGCGCGTTTGGCGTCACGAACGGAATGGCCCCGTCCACCGGGGCCTGCACCCCTACCGGCAACGGCTTCGCCGGCCGCGCCGGCGCCGGCAGACCCAAGGCCTCTCGCACCTGCCGTGCACCGTTCCGGGCGGCGGAGACCGCGCCGGCCGCAATCCCCATAACCACGGCGGCGCCAGCCATCAGCCCTGCGGTCGCGAGGAATGTGCGGCGCCCCTGATCCGAATCCTGCGTGGCCGCGTCCGAATGGGCTCCCGCTCCGGCGGCTGGGGCGGCCGGACCTGGCAGGAGCCGGATCAGCCAGCGCAGGCAGAACAGGCCAACGGCGGTGCCCAGCGCGGTCGGGATGGCATCCGCGGGGACGGCCCCGGCGCGGGTCAGGACACACACCACCATGCCTACGCCCAGCGCTGCCACCGCCAGTGCGCCCGCGGTCCAGTTCCGGAGAGCCAGCATGCCGATCCCCGCGGCCAGAATAGTTGCGCCGATCCCCATGGAGATGAACAAGACCAGTTTGTCCGCCGTCGCGAACGTAGAGATGGCAAACTCGGTCAGCCATGGCGGCGAAAGCTCGACCACGGCGGCGCCCACCGAACCAAACGGCGAGGCGGCCGGACCGAAGAATGCCGCAGCCAGTTCCGCCACGGCAAAAAGCACGGCAGCTGACACGATGCCCGCCAACATCGCGGGCATCCACGCCGTCAACACTGCGGCCTTCGACACTGGCGGTGCTGCCATGCCGGTCCTTGCCCTTCCATCGGTTCCAGGCCCGGCATCCCCGCACGAAAGACACCGCACGAGAGACACCTCGGGCCCTGGTTCGATCATCTACCCGACATGACCGCAACACAACCACTCCCGGCTGATTCTCCGCCCCGCCGGATCTCGGTCTGGCTCACGGGCGCCACATTGGTTCACCGGGCGTCACATTGGTGCGCAGCAGCATAGTGGGCTTCCGCAACTGCGGCGCTGAAGTAGACACCGTTCCGAGTATGCGGAGTTCCGCTTGGGCGGCGGGAGTCAATGTGGCGCCGGGCAATCAGTTTCCGGCCCGTTCAGAAAAAATTGGTTGACACTTCAACCATCAGGTGTTATTGTAGATGCATAAGCATGAAGTTCACCTGAGCTTCAGCCCAGACTTCAACCAGGAGGCACCACATGGCCGTACAGCTCACCCCAGGAACTTGGAACCTCGATAAGTCCCACACCGAGGTCGGCTTCTCCGTCCGCCACGCCGGCATCAGCAAGGTGCGCGGCCAGTTCACCGATGCCGACGCCACCCTGGTGGTCGGCGACAGCCTGGCCGCGTCCTCTGTCGAAGCCGTCGTGAAGACTGCCTCGTTCGACTCCAACGATGACAACCGCGATGCCCACGTCAAGGGCGAGGACTTCTTCAATGTGGAGCAGTACCCGGACATGACCTTCAAGGCCACCAGTGTCGAGGGCAACCCGGAAGAGTTTAAACTGGCCGGCGAGCTGACCATCAAGGACACCACCAAGCCCGTGGTCTTCAACGTCGAGTTCGGCGGCATGGCGGTTGACCCGTTCGGTGCGACCCGCGCCGGCTTCTCCGCCAGCACGCAGATTTCCCGCAAGGAATTCGGCATCACCTGGAACGCTGCCCTGGAAGCCGGCGGCGTGCTGGTGGGCGACAAGGTCACCATCACGGTGGACTCGGCCTTCGTTCTGCCGTCCAACTAGTTCCCGCGCCACGCAGGCAGGGTCCGGACATTGTCCGGTCCCTGCCTGCGGCGTTTATCACGCCTTGTTGGCTCCGGCGCCCCATCCTGATCCGGCGCCCCATCCTGATCCGGAGGGCGTCCTGATCCGGGGCGCCGGCCCCGCCTGCCGCTAGGCTGGCCTCGTGAAGATCGCGATCCTCGACGACTATCAGGACGTAGCGCTCAGCAGCGCGCCGTGGGAGCAGTTGCCGGTGGGCATCGCCGTCGAACGTTTTACTGACCATGTTGACGACGTCGGTGCCCTCGCCGAGCGCCTGGCCGGCGCGCAAGTGGTGGTCACCATGCGCGAACGGACGCCGATTACCGCCGAGCTGATGGGCCGGCTGCCGGACCTCAAACTGGTCACCACTACCGGAATGCGCAACGCCTCGATCGACCTGGACGCCGCGCGCGAGCGCGGGGTGACCGTGTGCGGAACGCAGAAAGGCACCGCGGCGCCCGCCGAACTGGCCTGGGCGCTGGTGATGGCGGTGGCGCGGGAGATCCCGCAGAATGACCGGGATGTGCGTGCCGGAATCTGGCAGGCCCGGATGGGAATCGATCTGGCCGGGTCAACAATCGGGCTGCTTGGACTCGGCCGGTTGGGGCAGCTGATGGCCGGCTACGCTGCGGCCTTCGGCATGGAGGTGCTGGCGTGGAGTCCGCACCTGACCACCGAACGCGCCGCGGAGCACGGGGCGCAGTTGGTGTCCAAGGAGGACTTGTTCCGCCGCTCGGACATTGTCAGCATCCACCTGAAGCTCGCGGAATCGACGGTGGGGATCGTCGGCGCCGCGGAGCTGGACCTGCTCGGTCCGGCAGGCCGGCTGGTCAACACCTCGCGCGGCCCGTTGGTGGATGAGGCGGCTTTGCTCGCGGCGCTGGCCGAAGCGAAGATCGCCGGGGCGGCCCTGGATGTCTACGACGTGGAGCCGCTGCCGCAGGACAGCCCGCTGCTTGGCGTGCCCAACCTGATCCTCAGCCCGCACATCGGTTTCGTCACCGTGGAGGCCCACCGGCTGGGCTACACCCAGATGCTCGAGAGCATCCTGGCCTACCTCGACGGCGCACCGGTCAACGTCCTGACCTGACCGCGCCAGCGGGTGGCGGTGCCGGCGCCGCCGTCGTGCTGTGGATCAGGCCGGTGCGTCCGCCGGGGCCAATTCCATGGCGTGTTCCTCCACGTAGTCCAGCGCCAGCCGAACGGCGCCGGCGGCCACAATCGCATCGCCGAACTCGGACACGGCCACGCGCGGAGGGGTTGCGGTGAGCCGGGGGAGCTCGCGGGTGATGGTGGGAAGCAGGGCCGACGCCGAGGCCGCCACCGCGCCGCCGATCACCACCAATTCGGGGTTGAAAAAGGTCCCCAGTACGGCGATCACCCGGGCCATCCGCAGGCCGATCCGGTCCAGGATCCCCTGGGCCACCTCGTCGCCGCGCGCCGCCGCCTCGAACACGAAGCGCGCTGACACCCGGTTGGTTCCCGGCCCGACCAGTTCGCGGATCAGCGTTGGCTTATCCGCGGCGAGGGCTTCGTTGCCCCAGTAGCGGGCGAGCCGGGCGATGCCGTCCTGGCTGCCCACCCCGTCCACCAGTTCGAGCGTGCCCACTTCACCGGCGCCCCCATTGCAGCCGTGCAGCAGCCTGCCCGATTCAATCAGCCCGGTGCCCAGGCGCTCGCCGGCCAGCATGACGGCCAAATCGTCGACGCCTGTCCCAACGCCGCTCCAGCGCTCGGCCAGCGCGGCCAGATTCGCATCGTTCTCCAGCAGCACCGGCCAGCCATAGTCGGCGAATACTTCGGTCTGCAGGCCGATGTCGAAGTGCTCGGACAGTTCGTGCCCGGCAGCCACCTTGCCGTGACGATCCACCACCGTGGAGACGCCGATGGCGGCGGCCAGCACGACTGACGGCGGCAGCCCGGCCTCAGCCAGCGCCCTGGCGACAACCTGTTTGATCGTGGCACGGCGCGAGGCTGCGCTGGCCGGCGGCTTCTCGAACCGCTCGGACACCCTGGCTAGCGTCCGGCCCTTCAAGTCAGCCACCAGTACGGTCGCGGTGGCCATGCCCACGTCCATCCCCAGCACGCAGCCGGCCGCCGGGTTGAATTCGAACCGCCGTGCCGGTCTGCCCTTCGTGGTGCCCACAAGGCGTTCACCCGGCAGCTCGCGGACCCAGCCCCGGGCCGCCAGGTCGTCGCAGACCGCGATGGCCGTGGCTCGGGTGAGGCCGGTGGCCGCGATCAAGTCCGTGCCGGTCACCGCGCCGTTCGCCCGCATCACGGACAACACGGCTTTCAGGTTGGCCAGCCGCAGCACCTGCGGAGTGGTGGCTGTGGTGCTCACATCGTTCCCCTTGACCTTGTTGGGCAGCATCAGGATAATAGTAATGGAACATAAATTTAGACGCTAAATAAAAGGAGTTCCCATGGCAGTTCGGGTTGGCATCAACGGTTTCGGGCGAATCGGCCGCAACTACTTCCGGGCCGCCATGGCACAGGGAAAACTGGGTTCCGACCTGGAGATCGTGGCCATCAACGACCTCGGCTCGCCGGAGACCCTGGCGCACCTACTTAAGTACGACTCGGTGGTCGGCCGGCTGGCTGCTGACGTTGCGGTTGCCGACGGCGACCTGGTGGTGGACGGCAGGGTTGTCAAGGTCCTCGCCGAACGCGATCCCGGCAACCTGCCGTGGCGTGAACTCGGCGTGGACATCGTGATCGAATCAACCGGCCGCTTCACCAGTGCAGCTGATGCGGAAAAGCATTTGGTGGCCGGCGCCCGCAAGGTGCTGATTTCCGCCCCCGCCAAGGGCGACGTGCTCAGCGTGGTGATGGGCGTCAACGACGGGGAGTACGACGACGGGGCGCACCACATCGTCTCCAACGCCTCCTGTACCACCAACTGCCTGGCCCCGCTGGCCAAGGTGCTGCACGAGAACTTCGGCATCGAGCAGGGCTTGATGACCACCATCCACGCCTACACCGCCGACCAGAACCTGCAGGACGGCCCGCACCGCGACCTGCGCCGTGCCCGCGCCGCCGCCATCAACATGGTCCCCACCTCCACGGGTGCCGCCAAGGCGATCGGGCAGGTGCTGCCGGAGCTGAAGGGCAAGCTGGATGGCTTTGCCATCCGCGTGCCGGTGCCCACCGGCTCCGCCACCGACCTGACCGTCACGGTGGGCCGCGAGGTCACCGTGGAGGAAGTCAACGACGCGTTCAAGGCGGCCGCGGCAGACCCGCGCCTGGCCGGCATCCTCACCTACACCGAGGATCCGATCGTCTCCTCGGACATCGTCACCGATCCGGCATCGGCCATCTTCGACTCCGGCCTGACCAAGGTGATGGGCAACCAGGTCAAGGTCATTGGCTGGTACGACAACGAGTGGGGCTACTCCAACCGCTTGGTGGACCTGACCTCACTGGTGGCGTCCAAGCTCTCCTAACCCCGCTCCCGGAACACCCACCCCGGGATGAATATTCAGCAGGCGTCCTTTCCAGCTGTGAAAAGGGCGCCTGCTGATTCTTCGATGGGACTAGGCGCGGGAGCGTCGGCGGGGCCAAAAGTCCGGGATGCCTTCCGCCCGGTTCAGGTATACATCAACGAACCCGGGGTGGTGAGCAGTTCGCCGGTTTCCAGCCAGGTCTTCAGTCCGGAGAGGATCATGGGCCAGCCGCCGTATAGCTGGTCATTGGCGCCCTCGCGCAGCTGGTCGTGCGTGACGGTGAGCCGGCAGGAGTCCTCCACCTGCTCAATCTCCCAGGTCACCCGAGATGTGCCCTCGGCGATCACGTCCTCGCCCCAGAGCGCGCGCATGGTCTGCACCAATTTGCGCGGCGGGTCCACTTCCAGGTTCTCGCCTTCGCCCAGCGGGGCATCCGCCCGGGGGTTGGTCATCGTGTAGCCGGAGCCCGGTGTCCAGTCGGTCTGGATCCGGTTGCCGAAAGTGTACTTGCTCCTGATCTCGCTGTCCGTGATGGCCTCCCAGAGCTTTTCCGGGGTGGTGCGGATGTAGATCTCAAAGATCTTTTCCATCGGATTTTCCAATCGGGATTTGAGGTCGCTGAGCTCAGCGGCCCACGGCTGTGCATATTTGCTCACCCAGCGGTCGTGGATGAGCCGGATGGGCACCGGATTGAGGAAGTGGAGTTTTTCCCGGCCGCGGCGGCGGGTGACCACCAAGTTGGCCGCTTCCAGCTGCTTCAGGTGCTTCATGACGCCGAAGCGCGTGATGTCGAAGTGCGCTTCGAGCGCGGTGAGGGTCTGCCCGTCCTCGCGGAACAGTTCATCCAGCAGTTCACGCCGGGTGGGATCCGCCAACGCTTTGAACACGGCATCCATAGGACCCATGATAGGTGACCATATAGTCACATGTCGAGGGTTTTCCGAGTCAAGGGTTGGGCTGCAGCACGGCTTTGATCAGCGGCCGTCCGGCGGCGTCGGTGCTGCCGTCCGCGGTGAGCCGCAGCGCTTCCACGGCCCGGTCCATCGGATAGGTCGTGATCAGGCGCTCGCCCAAATCCGGCAGGGTGGCGAGGAAAGCAAGGGCCTGTTCGAAATCCTGTCGGGTGGAGATGAAGCTGTGCAGGACGTCAAGGTTCTTGCTGGTCCGGACCACGGGCGCCGGGGCGGTTCCGGTGGCATACATCGCCACCATGACCAGGCGGCCGAGGGGCCGCAGTTCCTGGACGGCCCGTGCCAGATGTATTCCCGCACCGGTCGCTTCGATCCACACATCGTAGGTGTCGGGCTGCCGCCCGGTGGTGCTCTCCAAGCCAAGGCTTGCGGCCAAATCGACTCGAGCCGCGTGCCCGGGACCTTCGCGGCCGATCATCGTCACCGTGGCGCCGGCTCGCTGTGCCATCAAGCCGGCGAGCAGGCCAATGCTGCGGGTGGTCGAGACCGCCACCCGCTCCCCGGGCTGGACCCGGGCAACGGTCGAGACTGCACGCCAGGCGATGGATGCAGGCTCGGCCAGAACGGCGGTGGTATCCGGCACCGACTCCGGCACGGGCACCAGATTGCGCCAGGGAACCAGCGCTCGTGCGGCTGCCTGGCCGTGCTGGGTCAGGCCGAGGCCGGAACGCCTGGCGCACAGGTGCGGCTGGTCAGCCCGGCACGCCTCGCAGTGGCCGCAGCCGACGGTGGAAATCGGCACCACTCGGGTCCCCGGGGCGAGCCATTCCGGCACCAGCAGCCCAGTGCGGACCACCGAGCCGACCGACTCGTGGCCGAGCACCATGCCGAGCGGAACCGACGCCGCCGCCGGGTCGGCACGGTAGATGATGACGTCCGATCCGCACAGCCCGCAGAGGCTGACCCGCAGCTCCACCTCGTCTGCCCCGGGCGCGCGCAGCGGGTGGTCCATCAGCCCGACACCGCCGGGCTCAGCCGAGGTGCGTGCCAGAGCGGGATTCATGGCCGGCTGACCGAGTGTACGGCCGCGTGCAGCTGCCACTTTTCAACCTCCTCGACCATGCACAGATTCCTTGCTCCGATCTTAACGCCGCCGGGCAGCCTGAACGCCGGGCGGCGGTTGACGACGACGGCGGCGCTGCGGTGGGCTGCGAAACCCAACCGAAGCGCCGCCGTCGTTGTCTGTTGGCTCAGTAGCTGGCGGGCGTCCCGGCCGCGCCGTCCCCGGCCGCGGGGAGGTACTTGGCGGCCAGCGCTTCGGAGCCGCGGGCCAGCAGCGCCACGTCGGCGCCGACACCCACAAAGTCGGCGCCCCACTCCATGTAGCGGCGGGCCGAGGCCTCGGCGAAGGCGTTGACCCCCACAAACTTGCCGGCCGCCTTGGCAGCCTTCAGCGCCTTCTCCACGCCGGCAACCACCTCGGGGTGCTCCTGCTGTCCGATCACGCCCATCGATGCGGCGAGATCGGACGGGCCGATGAACACACCGTCCACGCCGTCCACCGCGGCGATGTCGGCAGCGTTCTCCACGGCCTCCGCGGACTCGATCTGCACGATCAGCGTCAGCGTTTCCTCCGCGCGGGTGAGGTAGTCCGGGATCCGGTTCCAGCGGGCCGACCGGGCCAGCGCGGAACCGACGCCGCGCACGCCGGCCGGCGGGTAGCGGGTGGCTGCCACGGCCGCCCGGGCCTGCTCGGCGGTGTGCACCATCGGGATGATCAGCGTCTGCGCGCCCAGGTCCAGGTACTGCTTGATCAGCACCGTGTCGTTGACCGGGGGCCGGACCACCGGGATGCCGGGGTAGCCGCGCACCGCCTGCAGCTGGGCCAGCACGGACTCCAGCCCGTTGGGGGAGTGCTCGGCGTCGATGAAGATCCAGTCGAAGCCGGCACCGGCGCACAGCTCCGCGATCAACGGCGAGCCGGAGCAGACCCAGATGCCGGCCAGCGGGCGGTCGGCGGCGGCCAGCGCGTCCTTGAAGGACGGATCGGGTTCTACTCGAAACGGCATGTGATGGTTCCCAGCTGTCCGTAGTCCGCGAACACGGTGTCCCCTTCGTGCACCCACATGGGGCGGGTGAAGGAGCCGGCGAGAATGGTTTCGCCGGCCTTGAGGTGGTCGCCGTGCGGGGCGATCTTGTTGGCCAGCCAGTAGACGCCGGCGGCCGGGTGGTTGAGCACGCCGGCGGCCACGCCGGTCTCCTCCACCGTCTGGTTCTTGTACAGGATGGCCGAGATCCAGCGCAGGTCCACGTCCTGCGGGCGGACCGGGTTACCGCCGATCACCATGGCGCCCATCGCGGCGTTGTCCGAGATGGTGTCCACGATGGTGCGGCCCTCCATCTCGATCCGCGAGTCCAGGATCTCCAGCGCGGGAACCACGTATTCGGTGGCGTTCAGGACGTCGAAAATGGTGGCGTTGGGACCCTTGACGTCGCGGTTGAGCACAAAGGCCAGTTCAACTTCGATGCGCGGGTGGGTGTACTGGTCCCACTTCACCGTGCAGCCGTTTTCCAGGATCATGTCGTCGAAGATGATCCCGTAGTCCGGTTCGCTGATGCCGGTTGCGTACTGCATGGCCTTGGAGGTCAGCCCGATCTTGCGGCCGGCCAGGGTCCGCCCGGCGGCCTCGCTGCGCTCCCGCCACAGGTTCTGCACCTTGTAGGAGTCCTCAATGGTCATCTCCGGGTACCGGGCGGTCAGCCGTTGCACCGGCGTCCGGGTCCGTCCCGCCTCCACCAGCTCGTCGGCGATGGACTCAATCGTTGACTGGTCAAGCATGCTTGTGGCACCACTTCCTTGTTGCTCGGGCGGCCGCCTACCTTGCCCGAGGGGCGTTGCTGCGGTCCCGGCGCCGCATGGGGAGGGCGCCAGCACCATCTTACGGTGGCGCGTGTCACCCTTTGTAAGTTGGTTACGGCGGGAGGGAACTACGACGGCGGCGGGCCTCCTTGGGCGGCGGTGCCTCCTTGGGCGGCGGTGGCCGCCGGTGCCAGTCCTTGGCCGGATAGCCGTGGACCAGGCGCTGGCCGAATAGCCGGCGCCACATTCACCTCTCCAGCGCCATGGCACCTGATGCTTGAGCCCTCGCTGTCCCCGGGCCGGCCGGATCAAGCGCAGGACGGAGCGCAAGTATTGCTGAACATCCATGGGCAATGTGGCACCGGCTTTCGGATGGGCCAGCCGCCCGCGCAGCCTTGCGCCCCGGCACCCACCCGCCCGCACAGCCTTGCGCCCCGGCACACCCGCCCACCCCGCCCAAAGGTCCACGAGGGAGGCGATGCAGGGCCCCGAATTCCAGGACCTGCCGAAATCCCGAAGCCACGGCGACTGCGGCTCGCCATGCCGTTCATCCCGCCCGGCTGCTGCGCCGCGATCCGTATCCTGCCGGTGACGGGGGTGGCCCCCGGCTAGGGTAGGCAGGTGAACTCCTTCCTCCGCAAGCCCTGGACCGGACGGATCGGTGCGCTGCTGGGCATCCTGACCATGGCGCTGAGCTTGCGCGCTGCGGTCTCCGCGGTGGGTCCGCTGCTGGGTGAACTGGGGCCGGCACTGGGCTTCGACGCGACCACTATTGGTGCGCTGGCCATGCTGCCTCCGCTCGTTTTCGCGGTGGCGGGCTTGTGCACCCCGGCACTGATCCGATGGCTCGGGCTGGAAAAAGTGCTGGTGGCGGCCGTGCTGCTGGCGGTTGCCGGACAACTGGGCCGCGCCGCCGTCGACGGGGTCTGGCCCTTCCTGGCCCTCAGCGGGGTGGTGATGGCCGGGTATGGGATCGGCAATGTGGTGCTGCCTCCGCTGGTGCGGAAATACTTCCCGGACCGCATCGGGGTGGTCACCGCCGGCTATGTGACGCTGCTGGCGGTGGGCACCGCGATGAGCCCGCAGTTTTCGGTCCCGTTGGCGGAAGCCGCCGGCTGGCGGGTATCGCTGGCGCTCTGGGCATCGGTCAGCGCCGTGGTGCTGGTCCCGTGGGCGGTGCAGGCGGCGCGCGACCGCCGGAAGGGCAGGACGTACGACGGCGGTGCCGCGGCTTCGGCGGCTTCCTCGCCTGCCCCCGGGAAGCTGAATCCGTGGCGCTCGCCGGTGGCCTGGGGGCTGGCGATTTTCCTGGCCGGCAACTCCGCGCAGACCTACGTGTACTTCACCTGGTTGCCGCCGTACCTGACCGAGCACGGCGTCGACGCCGCGACGGCCGGTTCGGCTTTGGCCTACTTCGCCATCCTGGGGCTGCCGGTCAGCCTGCTGGTGCCACTGATTGTGCCGCGGCTGAAGCAGCCGATCACCGCCATCCTGATCTTCACTGCTTGCTGGATTGGCGGGCATGCGGGCCTGCTGCTGTCGCCTGACGCCGGCACCTGGTGGTGGGTGACGCTGTCCGGGCTGGGCCAGGGCACCTTCGCCACCGCGCTGCTGATGGTCAACCTGCGCTCGCGCACCACCCACGGCTCGGCCGTGCTGTCCGGCTTCAGCCAGGGCATCGGTTACGCCGGTGCCAGCGTGGCCCCGCTCTTGTTTGGGGTGGTTCACGAATCCACCGGTTCGTGGACCGCTTCCTTTGCCATGCTGGGCGTCTGCATCGTGGTGATGCTGGTGGGGGCGGTCATGATCAACGGTCCGCGCCGGATTGAGGACCCGGCGGGAGCCGGCCGCAGGCGCAAGGCCGCGCTTTACCCGGTGGGCGGCACGGAGCGAGAAGACGCACACCGCTGAAGCACCAGGCGGGCCCCTTCCGCCGCCCCGTCCGTGCGGCCTAGACTCGATTCACTTGATCATGAATCACATTGGGGCCCCTGCCCGGGCCCGCCTCGGGGCCACCAGACCTGCCGGGACGGGGGCCGTTCACTCCTGAGAGGCACCGGCCGATCGGCGGATCGCGGCCGGAAGCCGGCAAGAGGAAGAAGCGCGGCATGCGGATCGCCGTCGATCTCACTAAATGCCAGGGGTATGCCCAGTGCGCCTTTCTTGCCCCGGAGGTCTTCAGGATCCAGGGGGACGAGGCGCTGACGTACGACCCCGATCCTGACGGTGCGCAGCGCACCCGGATCCGGCGGGCCGCCGCTGCATGTCCGGTCCAGGCCATCACCCTCGAACAGATGGACGGGCCGAACGGATCGCAGCATCCCGATACGCGGCCGAGGACGCGGCCGGGGACGGCTGACCCCGCCGGGGACGGTGAGAACGCGTTCAAGAAAACTGGGCGAATCGTTATCGTTGGAGCCTCCCTGACGGGGCTGCACGCGGCGGAACGGCTGCGCGAGGAAGGCTTCATCGGCTCGCTGACCCTGGTGGGCGAGGAACCCCACGAACCCTACGACCGGCCGCCGCTGTCCAAACAGCTCCTGGCCGGGTCGCTGCGCTCGGCAGATACCTCATTGCCGCGCCGCCGGGACGTGGGTGCCACGTGGCGGCTGGGAGTCGCGGCGACCGGTCTGGACCTGCCGGCGAAGCAAGTCCAGCTCGCCGACGGCAGCCGGATCGAATTCGACAAGTTGTTGATCGCCACCGGCCTGCGCTCGCGCCCATGGCCGAACCCTGTGGAGGCAGCACTTGACGGCGTGTTAACGTTGCGCACCCGGGAAGACGCCTCGAAACTACGGCAGTTGCTGGCCGGCCGACCACGCCGGGTGCTGGTCATCGGCGCCGGATTCATCGGTTGCGAGGTCGCGTCCGTGTGCCGCGAGCTCGGCCTGCCGGTCACCGTCGCAGAGGCCGGGCCGGCCCCGCTCGTCGCTGCCCTCGGCGGCACGATCGGCGCCATCGCCGGTGAGCTGCACATCGAAAAGGGCGTGGATCTGCGCTGCGGCGTCCGGGTCACTTCCCTCGAAGGTGATTCCGCAGGACAGCTGCGCCGGGCCGTGCTGTCCGACGGGACAACGGTTGAGGCCGACGTGGCGGTCGCCGCGCTGGGCTCCGTGCGCAACGTCGAATGGCTCGCAGATTCCGGGCTGGCATGCGGCGTGTGGGGCGTTGCCTGCGACGCCGGCTGCCGGGCCTTCGACGCGAACGGGCTGGTCACCGATGACGTCTTCGTCGCCGGGGACATAGCGCGCGCGCCGCAGCCGATGTACGGCTACCAGTTCCTGGCCGTTGAGCATTGGGGCAACGCCATCTCGCAGGCCGAGGTCGCGGCGCACAATATGGTCAGCCGCGAGACCGATCGGTGGCCGCATCTGGCGGTGCCGCAATTCTGGTCGGTCCAATTCGGTACGGAAATCAAGAGCGTCGGGGTTCCCTCGGCCGCGGATGAGGTAGCCATCGTCCAGGGATCGGTGGCAGAGCGGCGCTTCCTCGCCGTCTACGGCTACAAGGGCCGCATTGTGGCGGCTGTCGCCTTCAACCAGAACAAGTGGCTTGAATTCTACGAACCGTTGATCGAGCAGGCCGCACCCTTCCCGCCCTCGTTCCACCACGTGGACGAGTCGGCCGATGGACACGCCGTACCGGCCGGCTTCAGGCCGGCGGTCAGCCCCACGCAGGACGCAACCGTCGTGGTGACCGGCCACGACCCGAACGAACGCCGCGCCAGATTGACCAATCCCGCCGCCGGTGACACGCCGTCCCGGAGACCGGTGGAAACCGCCCCGCGATCAAAGGAGCATTCACCATGAGCCACGCCAGCTCCTGGGAGCAAGTCCTCGACTACTCCAACCGGGCCAACCCCTACCCGTTTTACGCTGAACTCCGCAGGTCACCGGTGACACGGCTGCCGGACGGAACCTACCTGGTCAGCACCTATGCGGAGATTGCCTCGCTGCTGCACGATCCGCGGGTCAGTTCCGAGATCAGCCGCAATCCGGCCGCAGCCGCCGCGGGCGTCTCCGCGGAGGAGGGCGACGGCGCCGACATGACGCCTACGTTCCTGAGCATGGATCCGCCGGATCACGATAAGTTTCGCCGGATGACCATGCGCCACTTCGGACCGCCCACGACTCCCGGCCGGATCGCCGGGCTGGAGCCCCGGATGGAGGAAATCGTCACCGAACTGATCGACAAGATGGCGGGCCGCAGCAGGATCGACGTCGTCGATGAGCTGGCCTATCCGCTGCCGGTCACGGTGATCTGTGAGCTGCTCGGTGTGCCTCCGAGCGATAGACAGCGCTTCCGGGTCTGGGTGGACATCGCCTTGCAATCCATCGATCCCGGCCTCGATCCCGAAACCCAGCAGAAAAGGCGGGCGGAAGCCGGTGCGGAGCTTCGCGCTTTCATGGAAGAGCTGGTCGAATCCCACCGGAAGTCACCGGGCGACGACATGCTCTCGGCGATGGCCACCGACGACAGCCCGGAAGGCAGCTTGCCGGCAGAACAGCTGGTGGGCACCGGACTGCTGCTGCTCATCGCCGGACACGAAACCACCGTGAACCTCATCGCCAACGGCGCACTGACCCTGCTGCGCCACCCCCAAGAACTCCAGAGGCTGCGCAACGACCCAGACCTGGCCATCCCCATGGTGGAGGAACTGCTGCGCTACGAGCCGCCCGTGCATTTCGTCCCCTTCCGCACCGCGCTCGACGATATCGACATCGGCGGCACCACCATCCCGGCAGGGGCCTCCTTCACGCTGCTCCTGGCCGCCGCCAACCGCGACCCCGCCCACGTCACCGACCCCGACCTCTTCATCCCGGACCGGCCCAACAACGGCCATCTGGGCTTCGGCGGCGGCATCCACCTCTGCTTTGGAGCACCCCTGGCCCGGCTGGAGGCCCAGATCGCCCTCACCGGATTCGCCAGCAGAATCGAGAACCCGAGGCTGGTGGACGATCCGCCTCCATACCGGCCGAGCCCGTTCCTGCGGGGACCTTCCCACCTCCTGGTAGAGATCGACGGCATCTCGGGCTAGGTCGTTCGGAACGTAGGATGGGTTCGGATAAGGAGGCCCATCATGGTTCGCCTGCGCATTGCGGCTCGGCTGGTGCTGCCGGCCCTCTGGCTCGGCCTGATCATCGGAATTTCGCTGATCGAGGCGCCGCTGAAGTTCCAGGCTCCCGGCATCACCATTCCGCTGGGGCTGGGCATCGGCCGGTTGGTGTTCACCGCAATGAACATCGTGGAACTGGGCCTCGCCGGGCTGCTGCTGTTATCCCTCATTGGGCAGCGCGTGGACCGCAGGTTCTGGGCTCTGGTGGGCGGCGCCGTCGTCGTGCTGTTGGCTAAGGTGATGGTGATCCGGCCGCTCCTTAACCGCCGGACGGATATGGTGCTGGCAGGCACCGACGACGGCGGTTCCGCCCTCCACTACATCTACATCGCGGCAGACGGCGTCCTGATCGTCCTGCTGGTACTCATGCTCATCGCCGCGGCCCGCCGCTGGGTGCCGACGCCCGTTGCCGAACCGGAGCGGCACCGGCGCTGAGCCTCCTGCCGGTCGGCGGGCCCCGTCGGTAGCCGCCGGGTAACCTCGGTCACCACTCGCCCGGGAGCGCGTAGGGCCGGGACCACAACGCTATCTGCAGGACCACGGCCTTCAGCCAGGCCTGCATCATGGCATCCACGTCCTGTGCGGAATCGCTGCCGCGGGACAGGAAAGGCCGCATGGTGGTAACCACGGGCCCGATCAGCGCGATGAGATACCGGAGCGGGACAACCTGGGTGGACCCGACATGGTCGGTGTCGTTCTTATGCTCGGGGGTGTGGCGCAGGGCGATCTCGTTCTGGTAGTCGAGCCACTCCTGGTCGTAGGGCTTGGTGCAGGTGTCCCGGATCCACTGGCCGAACCGCAGGCGAACCGCCGCCAGATAGTCCTCGATCGGCGGGCCGTCCGGCCGGGAAAAGTGGGCCACCAGATGCGGCTGCCCGGCGATGAAGCGGTACCAGACGTCCAGTACGTCCTCCACCTGATCGTCCAAAATCTCGCCGGCACGGCGCAGTGAAGCGGCGTCCTCGTCTCCGAACATGACACTCGCTTTGAGGTCGTCGAGCTCGGCCAGAGTGACCGGTGATTGGGACACCGTGCCGTACTCATAGCCCGGAATGCTTGAACCGCCGGATGCATGGACCGACATGGCAGTGCCTCCACTGGAAGGTTTGGCGCATGGCGCCCTGAACGGCCATTAATACTCCGCGGCGCCGGTAGGGTCAACGGCGCCGGTAAGGTCAGCGCGTCAGTTGCCGAAGGGAGGCGGTGCGACCTCGTCGGGCCGTGCTTCTTGTTCCTTCTTGCTGCGCTCGGACGGTACGGTGAGGATGATCGAGGCGATCGCGATCACCACCATGAACACGTTGAACAGCAGCCCGACCGCCCCGCCGAAGCGCAGCGCCACGTTGTCCTGCCGGCCGAGGAACAGCCCCCAGGACTGGATGATTTGTGGGTCCACCGCCTGGGCCGCCACGTACAGGGCAGCGGAAATGGCCACGCCGATGGCGTTGCCCAGCGAGGACGCCATCTTGTAGATGCCGGAGGCGGCACCGACCTGGGCATCCGGGACGTTGGACAGGGCGGCATCGGTGGACGGGGTGGCGTAGAAGCCCAGGCCCACGCCGAAGAGCGTGAACCCGATGACGGTGAGCACGATGTACTCGCCGATGCGCAGGAAGGTGGTGGAGCACAGCAGGATGCCGATGCCGGTGATCATGCTGCCCCACAGCATCGGCTTCCGCGGACCGAACCGCTGCAGCAGCTTCTCACCCACGCGGATGGTGGCCAGGATGGCGATCAGGTAGCCGAGCGTCAGCAGGCCCGACTGCAGCGAATTCATTCCGGCGGCGACCTGAACCAGCCCAAGGGCAACGATCAGGGTGCCCGCGGCGCCGTTGAGCAGGAAGTTGGACAACGTCGCGCCGGTGAAGGTGCCGTTGCTGAAGAGCTTCAGGTCCACGAACGAGTAGCTGCGGCGCGTCTCGATCTGCAGGAAGAGCAGGCCGAACACCACGAACGCGGCCACCAGGGCCAGACCGGCCCCGCTGAACCAGCCGATAACGGGGCCTTGCGAAATGTAGACGTTGATGGCCACCAGCATGATGATGAAACACGCCAGTCCGCCCCAGTCGAAGTGATGCGCAGCGGTGTCAGGATCCGCCGCGGCACGCGATTCCGGCGTGCCGCGGAGCAGGAACAGTGCCAGCACGGACAGCACAATCGAGATCCAGAAGATGGACCGCCAGCCCAGGAAGGAGGACGCCATCAGTCCGCCGAACAGTGCACAGAAACCGGACCCGCCCCACGAGCCGATGGACCAGAACGAGAGTGCGCGCTGCCGGTCCTTGCCCTCGTAATAGCTCTTGATCAGCGCCATGGTCGAGGGCATGATGCACGCCGCGGACAAACCTTGGATGGCGCGGCCGCCCAGCAGCATGAAGTCCGTCAGTCCGCCGAGGTTTTCCGGCGTCAGCGCGATCAGCAGCGACCCGAGGATGCTCAGGTAGATGCCGATGTACATGATCTTGGCGCGACCGATCCGGTCGGCAAGTCCGCCGGCGACCACGATGAAAATTCCGGAAAACAGCGACGTGATCGATACAGCCAGGTTGGCCAGCGTTTGTTCGACGCCGAGTTGGTCCTTGATACCGGGGATGACGTTGAGGAGGGTCTGGGCGAAGAGCCAGAAGTTGATGACGGCCAGGACGATGCCGAGCAGCCACTTGTCGGTCGGTTTCCAGTCGGTCCGGACCGGGACTGAAGTTGATGAGGTCATGGGAAACAACCCTTTACTGTGCCAAATAGGCTAGTGCGGCCACGATCTGCGCCTGGGTGGCGATGGAGAGCGTCGGGTCGATGGCGGGGGAGAAGAACGGTGAATGATTCGCCGGAATGTCTTGGGAGACAGTGCCGTTCTCCACGGCTTTCCGGTACATGTCTGCCGGGATGGAGCCCACCGTCCAGTAGGTGTACGGAACGCCGAACGCGTCTGGAATCCGGCTGAAGTCCTCGGAGGCCGTGACCGGTTCGGCGTGGAAGACCTGGCTGCCGCCAAAATGCTCGGTGAATGCGCCGGTGATCTTCTGGGTGGTTGCGGCATCGTTATTGGTTAGCGGGAACTGGTCGTAGTACTCGAACTCCGGGTCGCGGGGTGATCCGGCCGCCGCGCACTCGCCCCGGACAATCCGTTCGATCGATGCCATGATCCGTTCCCGCAGCGCCGCATTGTAGGTGCGCAGGTTGAGCAGCAGTTCCGCGCGGTCCGGAATGATGTTGGACTTCGTGCCCGCGTTGGACGCACCGACGGTCACCACCGCGAACTCGCCCGGCTTGGTCTCGCGGGAGACGATGGTCTGCAGCCGCAGCACGATCGACGCGGCCAACACCACCGGGTCCACGGCGTTGTGCGGCATGGAGCCGTGCGCACCGCGTCCGTGGACGGTGACCTTCAGGGAATCACCGGCCGAGAGGATCGGTCCCGCCGTCGTGCCAATAGTGCCCACCTCAAAAGGCATCACATGCTGACCGAAGGCCACGTCGGGCTTGGGCAGCTTGGCGGCCAGGCCGTCGTCGACCATTGCCTGCGCGCCGGCGGCCGTTTCCTCGCCGGGTTGGAAGAGCGCCACATGGGTGCCGGCCCAGCCGTCGCGGTGGGCGGCCATCAGTTTCGCTGCTCCAAGCAGGGAGGCGATGTGCAGGTCGTGGCCGCAGGCATGCATCACGCCCTCATTTTCGGAGGCATAGTCCAGTCCGGTGGCCTCGGTGACGGGGAGGGCATCGATGTCCGCCCGAGACAGCACGGTGCGGCCCGAACCGTTCTCCAAGACGCCGACGACGCCGGTGCCGCCGATCCGCTGGACCTGGTAACCGAAGCCGGTCAACTCCTGCTCGATCCGGTCCGCTGTACGGTGTTCTTCCATGCTGAGCTCGGGGTTCCGGTGCAGTTCCTTGTACAGGTCCCGTTGCCACTCCAGCCCGTGCTCAAGGGAAGTGAAAACGTCATCCGCGATCGCCATAGTGCGCACTTCCTGTCCGCCGGCACGGGAAGCGCGGGCACGCGGCTCCCGGAGGCGCGGTTTAACTAACCGTAGACCCGGGTCCGGCAGCACACAACGACGTCGCGGCCCAGGGCTGCGGACCGACCGAAGGTCTTTTACCGTTGATGCGGCCCCCCGGCGTTTCCAGCCGCCGGGCCCTGGATGCGTGACCGCAGGACAGACACACCTGGTCCGTCGAGCTCATCGAGGTAGGTTTCGCGGCCAGCCATACTCATCACCAAGGCGAGGGTCGAGCCCTTAACCAGTGGCCCGCTGCCCGCTCCGAACGGCCCGTCGTTTGCGCTCAGCTCCAGACCGGTGACGTGCGTTCGGCTGGCAACGGTGAAATCGCGCCGGGCGAAGAATTCAGCCACGGGTGTCAGCGCGTCGACGGCCGGTCTCCGGGGAAGCCCGAGCGGCCGGCGGATGTCCTGTGCGTGCACGACGACTTCGCCAAGATAGGCAGGGGTGTGTCCCGAGGGGGCCGTGGTGCTCCTGATGATGGTGCGGAAAAGCTCCAGTGTTTCCGCGGGAGTTTCACCGCGGCACTCGGCCAGCCTGCGCTGATTGTGTACGTCGGGACGGAACCGTGCGCCGAGCATGCTTCGAAGCCACTGCCACTGGTTCAAGCTGGCCGCTGCCGTAAGGTGGGCGAGGACCTCCTCGACGTCCCATTGCACGCACAGGGTGCGGCGCCGCCACTGTTCTGCCTTGAGGCCAGAAAGGTCCTCAGCTAAAGCGGCTCGCTCGGCATGCACCAGCGCCCATAGTTGGTTGCTCCGCGAGCTCTTCGTATCGCCGCCGCCACTTCTCATCGGTGAGGCGACTCAGGGTTCGTCGGCGTGTGCGCTGCTGTATCGGCGAGGCGGGAAGCGCCGCTTCCCTTGAGCCGTTCCCGGTCCACCTGACGCCCGGAGACTGCGAGCAGCAGATCGATGGAATCAGCTTCGACAGCGTCTCCTTGCCCCCAAACCGCCGCGGTCTTCCGGTCGATCAGCCGAAGGCCTGCCGCACGCTCGCGTCCTCCTCCGAAGGATACGGGGGTGCGCAATTGGTAGGCCAGGGCCTGCGCGACCGCATCTTCGGGGTAGCTTCCGCCAATGCCCAGCGGCCGGCGGATGTCCTCTCCGTGCACAATCGCCTCGACCAGACGTGTTGCGAGGTGCGCCGGCGGTGTCCGCGTGAGGTCCGCCGCTTCCATGAGGGCCGCGATCGTATCCTGAGGATCCTGCCGCTTCTCCCGGGCGATGCCATTCTCGTTTGCGCGATCAAAGTCCAGGCGCGCCTTCACGAGATCACGGACGAAAGAGAGCCTGCTGGTGAGCGCCGTGTCAACGAGATGGGCAAGGACATCATGGATATCCCAGCCCGGGCAAAGAGAAGGGAGGAGCCACTGTTCGTCTCGCACGACGGAGAGATCGGCAGCGAGTCGACGCCTCTCGGAATGGACCACCTGCCAGGTTGCTGCTGCAGACATGCGCATATCGGCTCTTTCTCGGGTCAGGCCTCCAGCCCGGAAATGACTACTTCGGATACTGACGGGAACTCTACTGTATTCGTAGGATCTCTCGACGTACTTGTAGGACAGCACGACGACGGCACCCGGGTTCCAGCTGTGGAACGCGGGTGCCGTCGACTTGGTGAGCAGCGCGGTGCGGGCGTCAGCCGACCGCACCGCCATCGGTACGAGCGGTGTTTACGAGCGGTGTTGCTTAGAACGGGTAGTTGGCGATCTCGGGGCGGACGGTGAGCCACTGGGTTTCGGTGAAGGATTCCATGTTGGCCTGGTGGCCGCCGATCCGGGAGCCGTTGCCGGAGTTCTTGGTGCCGCCGAACGGGGAGTTGGCTTCGTCGGAGACGGTTTGTTCGTTGATGTGGACCTTGCCGGAGTCCACCCGGTCGGCGACCTGCATGGCCAGTCCGACGTCGCCGAGGATGGAGAGCGAGAGTCCGTATTCGTTGGCGTTGGCCAGTTCCACGGCTTCGTCGATGGTGGAGAACTTGATCACCGGGGCGACGGGGCCGAAGATCTCGTCTTTCCACGCGGTGTTCTCCGGGTCGAGGTCGGCGAGCACGGTGGGGGAGTAGAACGGGCCCTCGTTAGTGCCGCCGGCGGCCAGCCGGGCGCCGGCGGCGACCGCGTCCTGCACGATCGAGTCGATGCGCTTGAGCTGGTTCTCATCGATGATCGGGCCGAGGGCGACGGTGCCGGTCTTCGGGTCGCCGACGGGCAGGTTCTTGGCCTTCTCGGCGAGGGCGGCGACGTAGTCCTCGTAGATGTCTTCGTGGACGATGTGCCGGCCGGTGGTCATGCAGATCTGACCCTGGTGCATGAACGAGCCGAACGCGGCGGCGGATGCGGCCTTGGCCAGGTCGGCGCCGGGCAGCACGATCATGGCGTTGTTGCCGCCCAGTTCCAGGTGCGCGCGCTTGAGGTTGCGGGCGGCAGATTCGCCGATCTTCCGGCCGGCGGCGGTGGAGCCGGTGAAGGAGATGACCCGGACCTCGGGGGCCTCGACCACGGCGGCGCCGATGTCCGCGCCGCCGGGCAGCAGGGACAGCAGTCCGGCGGGCAGGCCGGCTTCTTCGAAGATGCGCATCAGGCTGACGCCGCCGCAGACTGCGGTCCGGGGGTCCGGCTTGAGCAGCACCGCGTTGCCCAGCGCCAGTGCCGGGGCGACGGCGCGGATGGAGAGGATCAGCGGGAAGTTGAACGGCGCAATCACGCTCACCACGCCGACCGGGCGGCGGCGGGCGAACGACCAGCGGTCCTCGTTGGAGGTCAGTACGTCGCCGGCCGGCAACGAGGGCAGCGCGGCGGCTTCGTAGCATTCGTTGGCGGCGATGTGGGTTTCCAGCCCGGCCTTGGGGCCGATGCCGCCGGATTCGCGGACGATCCAGGACTGGATCTCCTCGGCGTGTTCTTCCCACAGCGCGCCGGCGCGGCGCAGCACCGCGGCGCGTTCCTCGGGTTTGCGGGCGGCCCAGTCCTTCTGCGCGGCGGCGGCAACGGCCGCCGCCTCGTGCACGTCCTCGACCGAAGCCAGGCCGTAGGTGCCCAGCGTGTCGCCGGTGGCCGGTTCCACGGATGAAGCGGTGCCGGCACCGCCGTCGCGCCAGCCGTTGAGGTAGATTTTGCCCTCCCACAGGGAGGCATCAAGCAGGGACATGTCCCGTCCTTTCAATGATGGGTAGGTTCGTTTCGGCCGCCGCGTGGCGGGCCAAGGGTATGAGGTCAGGAGGTAGTTTTCAGCACGGCCTTGATGGTGCCGCCGGAGGTGGAGTCGGCGACGGCCGTGTCGATCTGGTCGAAGTCGTAGTACTTCACCAGCTTGTCGAACGGGAACCGCCCGGCCTTGTACAGCGCGATCAGGCCGGGGATCAGTTGCGCGGAGGTGCTGGAGCCGCCCAGCGTGCCGATGATCCGCTTGCCCCAGAGTGTGCGCAGGTGGTCCACCGAGAACCGCGCCTCCGCAGGCGCCCCGCCGATCAGGATCAGCGTGCCCAGCATCCCCACCGCCTCCGCGGCTTCCTCCAGCACCTTGATGTTGCCGGTGCACTCCAGCACGTAGTCGGCCGGGCCGCCGCAGATTCGCTCGATTTCTTCCAGTGCGTTGGTCTTGCCGGAGTTGATGGTGTGCGTGGCGCCGAGTTCGCGCGCCAGTTCCAGCCGCGAATCGTGCAGGTCGATGGCGATGATGGTGGCCGCCGGCGTGTTCTTCGCGGCCATGATGGCGGCCAGGCCCACCGCGCCGGCACCGTAGACCACCAGCGACTGGCCCGGTTCGGGCTTGGCGGTGTTGAAGACCGCGCCCGCGCCGGTGGTGATGCCGCAGGCCAGCGGTCCCACCAGCTCCAGCGGGATGTCCTGATCCACCTTCACCAGCGAGGTCGCCAGTGCCAGCGAATAGTCCGCGAAGGAGGACTGCCCGAAGAAGTGGCCGGAAATCTTGCTGCCGTCGGCCCGGGTGTACGCGGACTTCCCCGCGTCAGGCCCCTTGAACCGGGAGCCGCTGACCAGCGCCTCGCCCAGCCGCAGGCAATAGCGGTGCTCGCCGCGCAGACAGTTCTTGCACTCGCCGCAGTGCGGCCAGCCCATGATCACGTGGTCGCCCACGGCAACGTTGGTCACGCCGGCGCCGATGGCCTCCACCACGCCGGAGCCTTCATGGCCCAGCACGCCCGGCAGCGGCAGCGGCATGTCGCCGGCCTGGGTGATCAGGTCCGTGTGGCAGAGCCCGACGGCGGCCACCTTCACCAGCACTTCTCCCGGTCCGGGAGCGTCCAGCTCCAGTTGCTCGGGCGCGAACGGGGCGTTCTTCTCTTCGACTACCAGCGCATTGATCTTCATATTCCTGCTCCTAGCCCTGAGAGATTTTGTTGATATGTCAATCATTAGTCCAACGGGCGACGGCGGTGCAAACCGCCCGGCGTGGCGGCACCAGGGGAAACTCCCGGTTCCGGCGGTGTCCGCTGGATGCCTTCCCTGTCTACCGCAGGGTCGGCGGCAGCGTCCATGGTTGGTTGAGCCGGTAGCCGACGGGGAAGAGCTGGATGCCGGTTTTGTTGGTGATGGTGCCCCAGAGGCCGCGGGGGAGCCAGATGGCTCCGGCGACGCCGATGGCGCCGAGGATGATCATGTACCAGGAGCCGTAGCCGGCGAGCAGTTGTTGGAGCGCGTAGAAGACGATGGCTCCCAGCAGCGGGCCTTCGAGGTAGCCGATGCCACCGATGATGACGATGAAGATCATGTAGGCGGACCACTGGACGGAGAAGATGGCGTTGGGCTGGACGCTGAGCGAGTCGATGATCAGGATGCCGCCGGCGGCGCCGCAGCCGGCCGCGGAGACCAGGTAGACCAGTCGTTTGGACCAGGTGACGTCCACGCCGTTGGCGCGGGCGGCGGTTTCGTCGTCGCGCACGGCGGTCAGGGCCAGCCCGGTGCGGCCGCGCATCAGCAGGTAGCAGCCCAGGATGGTCAGCGCGGCCAGGGTGAGGGCGGCCCAGTAGGTCAGGGCGCCGCGCAGTACCGGGTCCATGCCGGTCAGGCCGGGCAGGGACATGCCGCTGGGCCCGCCGAGGCTGTCGAAGCGGATGATGATCAGCCGGTAGACCTCGGCGATCACCCAGGTGCCGACGGCGAAGTAGTCGCCGCGCAGGCGGAAGGCCAGCCAGGAGGTGGGAATGGCGAACACCGCGCAGGTCAGGGCCGCCAGCGGCAGCGCGACGAACGGGTTCATGCCCAGGTTGGCGAAGGCCAGGACGGTGTAGGCGCCGACGCCGACGAAGGCCTGCTGGCCGACCGAGACCATGCCGCCGAAGCCGGCGAGCAGGTTCCACATGCTGGCCATGATCAGCAGCACGAAGAAGGTGACCATGGAGCTGGTGGTGCCGGCGAACGCGATGTAGGGCAGGGCCGCGAGGACGAGGACGGCCAGGCCCAGCAGTCCGGCGCTGGCTTTGGAGGCGCGTCCGGCGCGGGTGACCAGGGCACCGGTGAACGACGGGGCGGCAGCTGCGGCGGCCGACACCGGCGTCGTGCCGTCTTTGGTGGGTTGGGGGGTGTGTGCCATGCTCACACCGTCCTTTGCGGGATCAGGCCCTGCGGGCGGAAGGCGAGCACGGCCAGGAAGACCAGGTGTCCGGCCAGGATGGTCAGGGACGGGTCCAGGTGCGCGGCGAACGCCTGGGTTAGGCCGAGGACGGCGCCGCCGGCGAGGGTTCCCCAGAGCGAGCCGAGTCCGCCGATGACCACTGCTTCGAACGCGAAGATCAGCTGCGCCGGTCCGATCGAGGGGTCGAAGGAGGAGCGTGCGCCGGACATGATGCCGGCCAGTGCCACCGTGCCGAACGCGATGGCGGTGGCGATCGCGTACAGGTGTTTGGAGTTGGCGCCCACCAGGGACGCGGTGTCGGCGTCGTCGGAGACCGCGCGCATCATCTTGCCGGTCCGGGTGCGGGAGAGGAAGAGCTGGACTCCCGCGATCACCGCCACGGCCAGGACCAGGGTGAGCAGGCCCAGGTAGGAGATGGAGAGTTGGTTGTTGAGGTGGAACGCGCCGGTGTTCAGGACGCCCATGTCGATGGTGCGGGTGTCGGCGGAGAAGCCTTCGAGCAGTCCGTTCTGGATGATGATGGACAGCCCGAACGTCACCAGCAGGGTGGAGAGCGGGCCGGCCTTGAGGCTGCGGCTGAACAGGCTGCGGTGGATGCCGTAGCCGATCACGGCGAAGAGGGGCAGGGTGACCACGACGACCAGCCAGAGCGGGAACATGGTGCCGCCGAGGAGCACCAGGACCAGGTAGGCGGCGACCACCGCCAGGTCGCCGTGGGCCAGGTTCACCATGCGCATGACGCCGAACATGATGGACAGGCCGGCGGCGAACAGGGCGTAGAGGCCGCCGAGCATCAGCCCCTGCACCAGGGTATTGAGCAGATCCATGGGGTAGTCAGTTTCCTTCCGGGCCGCCGCCGGCGTGGGCCAGGCCGAAGTAGGCCTGTTCCACTTGGGCGGAGGTGAGATCGTGCGGGCTGCCGGTGAGCACGGTGCGGCCTTCAAGCAGGCAGTGCACCAGGTCGGCGGCGGCCAGGGCCTGTGAGACGTCCTGTTCGACCAGCAGCACGGCGGTGCCGCGCTCGACGATCCGCGGCAGCAGCGCGTACATTTGCTTGACCACGGCCGGGGCCAGGCCGAGGGAGAGCTCGTCGATCAACAGCACCTTGGGGTTGGCCACCAGCGCCCGGCCGATGGCGACGGCCTGCTGCTGGCCGCCGGAGAGCGAGGCGGAGTTCTGCCGGGCGCGTTCGCGCATCCACGGAAACAACTCCATCACCGCGTTCACGTTCCACGGACCGGTGCCGGCACGGTAGGCGCCGGTTTCCAGGTTCTCCTGCACGCTCAGCGACTTGAACAGCCGGCGGCCCTCGGGCACCAGGCAGATGCCCTGGGCCACCCGGCGGTGGGCGGGCAGCCGGGTGATGTCCTTGCCGTCGAGGCGGATGGCGCCGGCGGTGGGCAGGTGCGAGCCGGCGATGGCCCGCATCAGGGTGGATTTGCCGGCGCCGTTGGCGCCGATCACGGCCACGGTGGCGCCGGGGTCCACGGCCAGGCTGAAGCCGCGGACGGCATGCAGCTGGCCGTGGTGGACGTCCAGATTCTCAACTTCCAGCAGCGTCATCGCGCCGCCTCCTCTCCGGGTGCGGCTGGCAGGGATTGCGACGCCGGTGCCCCGCCTTCCGCTGGACCGCCGGCCGGCTCCTCGTCCGGGATGGTGACGGCCTCGGGGCCGGAACCGAAGTACAGTTCCAGCACCTGCGGATCGGCCAGTACGGTGGCGGGGTCGCCGTCGGCAATGAAGCGGCCGCCGGCCAGGCAGAGCAGCCGGTCCACGGACTTCACCAGGGCGTGGACCACGTGTTCGATCCAGACCACTGCCACGCCGCGGGCCTTGACCCGGCCGATCAGTTCGACCAGTTCGAGCACTTCGGGCTCGGTCAGCCCGCCGGCTACCTCGTCCAGCAGCAGCAGCTTGGGGCCGGTGGCCAGGCCGCGGGCTACCTCCAGCCGCTTGCGCTGCAGCAGCGACAACGAGCCGGCGCGCTGGTTCGCCGCGCCGGCCAGCCCGCATTCGGCCAGCACCTCGGCAGCCTGCTGCTGCGCAGAGCGGCCGTGCAGGGCGCCGCCCTGCGAAGCAGAGACCAGGACGTTCTCGAAAACGGTCATGCCCTCGAAGGGGCGCGGCACCTGGTAGGTGCGCCCGATCCCGGCCCGGCAGCGTTGGTGCGCCGGGCGGGAGGTGACATCCTCGCCGTCGAAGGCGACCCGGCCGGCGTCGGGCTTCAGGTCCCCGGAAACCATCGCGAACAGCGATGACTTGCCGGCGCCGTTGGGGCCGACGATGCCCACGGCCTCGCCTTCGGCTACGGCCAGGTCAAGCGCTTCGGCCACCACTACCTGGCCGAAGCGCTTGTCCAGTCCGGACAGTTGGAGCAAAGGGGTCACGCGTTGGTCGCTTCCAGATCGCCGCCGACGGGGACGTCGGGGTTGGGCGTGTTGTCCACAATGGTGATGTCCCAGTCGAACTTGGTGCCCTTGCGCCACTGGCCGCCCACCGGATGCTGGACGGCGATACCGGGCTCCGGTCCCTTGGTGAAGTCCAGCGGGCCGGACATGCCCACGGTGTTCATGTTCCGAAGCTTGTCCGCCACGTCGTCGCGGTCCTTCGGATCGCTGGCCTGCTTGAAGCCTTCCACTGCCAGTTCGAACAGCGAATAGACCGAACCCAGGGCCTGGGTCCACTGGTTGCCGGTCTCTTCGGCGAAGCCGTCGGCCAACTGCTGTGCGGTGGTGCCGTCCAGCGAGGACTGGTACGGGTGGAACGGGCTCCACCAGATGTCCGTGGCGATGTTGTTGGAGAGCTTGCCCAGCGCCTCGGCCTCGGACGGGAACAGCATCACCTTGGCCACGGTGGCCAGCTTCGGCCGGTAGTCCTGCTGCGCGGCCTGCTTCCAGAAGGTCTGGAAATCCGGCGGAATCGGGGTGCAGGTGAACAGCTCGGCGTTTTCACCCTTGAACTTGGCAATCTGCGAGCTGTAGTCGCTGGCGCCGTTCTGGAAGGCACCGCCGTCGATCATCTTGAAGCCCTGGGCCTCGGCCAGCGGGGTCAGGCCCTTGCGGAAGGCATTGGCGTCCGTGTCGTCCGGCCACAGGGCCGCAACGTTCTGGTTCGCCACGTCCATGCGCTTCCACATCGGGGTGAAGCAGTCGGCGAATTCCTGCATGCCGAAGAAGAACAGGGTGGTGTACTTGAAGCCCTCGCCCGAGACGCCGCTGCGGCCGTGGAACCAGGCCTCCCACGGTGCGATCGTGGTGATGTTCGGGACGCCGGACGCTTCACACTGGTCGGCGACCGGGTTGGTGGTGTCCGGCGTGCCGGAGCCCACCACAATGTCCACCTGGTCCTGGGTGATCAGTTCCTTGGTCACCGCGGTGGCACGGGTGGAGTTGGACTGGGTGTCCTTGACAATGATTTCGATCTGCCGGGTGGAGCCGCCGGCAGTGAACCCCTTGGCCAGCGCCTGCTGGACCTGCTTGACCACGTAGTTGTCCGCGCTGGCGAAACTGGCCAGCGGGCCGGTCTGCGGGCTGACGAAGCCGATCTTGAGCACGTCGCTGGTGCTGCCCGCCGAACCTTTGAGGCCGCCGCAGGCCGTGAGCGTGGAGGCGCCGCCGATCGCGGCGGCGCTCAGGCCCAGGACCTTGAGCAGCTGGCGGCGGTCCATGCCGCCGACGATCGTTTTGGACATACGTGTCTCCTTTGACGCACAAAAAAGTGAACGGGGGTGAGCGCCGGACACGAACCCGGCGTAACCGTCAAATGAACACCAACTACTGTTGAATGAACACCGACCACACCAAGATATGGTGCGCATCACCGTAGGTCAAATGGTCTGCATCACATTCGTGTCACGATGCGGCGGGGCCATTCAGGGGCAGGCCGGGAGGGCAGAGGGCTCAGCCGTTTTCGGGTGCAGGAACTTCTTTCAGCGCCGTCGTTCGCGGGAAGGTGTGCACGATCCACAGGGTGCAGTCGCCGCCCTCGGCCTGCCAGCGGTGCGACTGGTCGGCAAGGTAGGTGACGTAGGTGCCGGCGTGGACCAGTACTTCCTGTCCGATGGGTCCCAGGCGGATGGAGCCGGTCCGAATGAACACGTGCTCGCGCGTGCCCGGACCGTGGGAGACGGAGAGCTGTACTTTCCCGTGGTGGAAGGTCTTGGCGTGGATTTCCACCGTTCCGGCGCCGACCAGTTGGCGGCGCAGCACATGGCCGACGGCGGCTTCATCGGTGATTTCCTCGCCTTCGCCGTCCAACATGATTTCGACGGCGGGGGCCTGCGGCGGTGACAGCAGTTCGGTGACGTGGATGTCGAAGGTCTGCGCGATCGCCTGCAGCGTCTCGATGTTCGCGTTCGTTTGGGCCCGCTCCACCTTGAACAGGGTCCCCTTGGCCACGCCTGACTTTTCGCCCAGCTGGGACAGCGACATCCCATGGATATCGCGCAACCGGCGGACGTTGGCAGCCAGGTGCTCCAGAAGCTCACTCATGGAAACATTCTGCACTACGCATGAAAGCTGTACATTCACACTGTGAGCCTGTTGAGGGGTGAGGGCAAGGACTGGTGGGACTGGCTATTCATCGCCGGGGTGGTCCTCAAGGGACTGGACGGTGCGGCCGAAATTATCGGCGGCTTGCTGCTGCTGGTAGCTGATCCGGCGCAGATCCACGGCCTTGTCCTGCGGCTGACCCAGCCCGAACTCGCTGAAGACCCGAAGGACTTCATCGCCACGCATTTGCTGCATGCGTCGGGCAGCTTGACCGGCAGCGCGGTAGCCTACGCGGCCGCCTACCTGTTGGTGCACGGTGCAGTGAAGGTCGTGCTGGTGACGGCCGTGCTGCTGAACAAGCTCTGGGCCTATCCATGGATGATCGCGGTCCTGCTGGCGTTTATCGCCTACCAGATCTACCAGCTCGCGGTCTCGCCCACGCCGGGTTTGGTTGCCCTGACCGTCTTCGACGCACTGGTTGTGGTGCTGACCTGGCACGAATACCGCCGGCAGCGGGAACGCCGCTTCGCCTGACCGGCAGCAGCGCGCCCTACGCGGTGGTGCCGATTTCCCGTTCCATGTCAGCGGTGCTCAGCACCCGGCCGAAAAACGTTCCGACGGCGTCCAGCGTGGCGGCTTGGGCTGCCTCGGACCGGCCCCCGGTAGCGTCCGAAAGGAACGCCACCTTGTAGTCGTTCATGTAGGCGCTTCGGGCAGTGGATTCGCAGCACACTTCGGTCAGCGTGCCGGCGATGATCACCGTGTCCACGGTATTTAGCCCGCGAATGGTGGCCAGCACACTCTTGAGCTGGGTGTTGTGGAAAGCGTCGTAACGGTGCTTGTCCAGCACATAGTCGTCGGCTTCGGGCTTCAGCTCCTCGACAACTTCCACGCCGTCGGTTCCACGGCGCATGCCCACCGTCTGCAGCCGCTGGTTGTAGGTGGTCTCCAGCGGCGACACATCGAACGAGTCAAGCAGCACGTGCCGGCTGTAGATCACCGGGATGCCGGCCTGCCGGCAAGCGGCGACGGCGGTCACCATCTCGGGCAACCGCTTGCGTGCCATCGGCACCTCCATCGGCGCGCCTTCCAGCACAAAGTCGTTCTGCATATCGATCATCAACAGTGCGGACCTCGCCGCATCGATGCTCCACATGGTGCCCCCTGAGATTCTGGCCGGCGCGCGGCAGCTGACTGGACTTGAGACCTAGGTTACATGGCCCGCACGGTGCAGCCGGCAGCGGACGAGGGTCCGGCAGTGACGGGTAGGGGCTAAGCCTGCTGGTCCAACTCCCGCTGTGCGGCGGCGGCAGCTTTCCGTGTCCGGTCGGCGGTCTTGGCCGCAGACACCAGATCCTCTTCGGCCGCTTCGATCTTGCGGTCGGTGGAGGCCACCTCACGCTTCAGGTCCTCGATGCGCTGTTTCAGCTCGGTCACTTCGCCGGCGAGTGCATCGCGGCGGTTCTGCAGCTGGTCCAACTTGTCCAGGACCTTCTGTTCTTTGGCCTCGGCATCAACTTTGCGCTGCTCGGCTTTGTCCACCTCGGCCCGGGCCAGCCGGCGCCGCCGCTCCGCCTCCTCCGCTTCCTGCTTGGCGGCCCGCTCGGCCCTGGCCGTCCGGCGTTCGGCGAGTTCGTCCCGCGCCGGAGTCTTTGCACTGCGGCGGGGCGGGGGAGCGGGCGCGGGCGATCCGACGGCTTCCGGCACGGCGACGATCTCGTTCAAGTCCACCGGGTCCAATCCGGTCGAGGAGAACGACTCGGTGAGTAGGCCACTGGCCAGCGCAGCCCCGGCGGCAGGGTCGGACATCGCGGCCCGCAGCGTCTGCTCCACTTCGGTGGCCACGGCCGGGCTGACCGGATGACCCAGTTCGTCGGCCAACTGCCGGCCACTCGAGGCCATGGCTGACAGAAGTCCGCGTCGTTGATCGCCCAGCGCACGCATCTGACCGGGGTCCAGCTCCTGCTGCGCCTGGCTCATCGCCGCCCCCAGTTCGATGACCCCGTCGATCTCGTCGCGGCGGTGGCGCGCCATCATGTTGAGCAGCCACGCCGCCGCCGTCGGTTTCGGCAGGCTACGCAACCGGGCGGCCAAAGCCTTGTCTCCGTCCTGCGTGGCTTCCTTGGCCTTCGCGTTGCGGGCAGCGGTGAACTCACCGGGCAACAGCGCATACAGCTCCCGCGCCGCGCTCTCCAGATCCATGCGGCCTAGCCTAATCGGACCTGTCCCCGGCGCCTCGCAGGCACGGCGCCGCTGACTACCGGGACTTCCGAGTCGCCCGGTCGTTGGCCTTGCGCAGCGCTTCGACCAGCTCGGACTTGTCCATCTTCGACCGGCCGGGGACGTCAAGCTTCTTCGCCAGATCGTAGAGATGCTCCTTGGAGGCGTTCGCATCCACACCGCCCTGGGTCTCCCGCGAGGTGTCCTTGCCGCCCTTGGCCTGCTTGTCCGAGGGGCCGTACTTATCCTTCGGCTCCCAATGGTCGCCCACTTTTTCATGCGTGTGCTTGAGCGCGCTATAGGCCACACGGTGTGCGCGTTCCTCGTCGCCGTACGTATCGGCGGCCGAGTCATGGGCCTCGGCGAACGTCTCCTGCGCCTTCTTGCCTGAACGCTGCAGCGTACTCGGCAGCTCGCTCTGCTTCGGCTTGCCGCTCTTGCTCGTCTTAGGCATCGGACCACGTCCCTTCACCAAGGATTGTTTCCGTTTCCACTTTCAACGTGGCACAGTTCCGCGGCCCTGCCAAGGGACAAACCGCGCCTGTGGAGGGAAGAGCGACGGCGGGGCCACCGCATCCGCCCACGGCACAATGGAAGGGTGACCCAGCCAGCCTCCCGCACCACCCAACCTCCCCGCAGCCAGTACCGGCCGTTCGATCTGGAGGCCATCGGCGCGGGATTGATCTTCGCCCGGTCCCTGGACGATTTGGCCGCGGCGCTGACGGTGGGTTCTGACGAGTCCCGCCCCGGCACTTCCGCAGCGGAGCCCAGCGCAGGCGGCACCGCCGTCGTGCAAGCCCCGCCGGGCACGGGCAAGACCACGCTGGTGCCGCCGCTCGTGGCGAACCTGGCCGCCGGGACCGCGGCCAACCGCCAGCCGCGCATCGTGGTCACCCAGCCGCGCCGGGTCGCGGCGCGTTCGGCGGCGCGGCGGCTGGCCTTCCTCGACGGCAGCAACCTGGGCGGTCGGGTCGGCTACACGGTCCGCGGCGAGCGCCAAGCCGGCGCGCAGACCCTGGTCGAGTTCGTCACGCCGGGGATCCTGCTCCGCCGGCTGCTCGCCGACCCCGGGCTGGAAGGCACGGACGCGGTGATCCTGGACGAGGTGCACGAGCGCGGGCTGGAAACCGACCTGTTGCTGGGCATGCTCGGCGAGGTGCGCCAACTGCGCGCGGACCTCACGCTGGTGGCGATGTCCGCCACCCTGGATGCGCCGCGTTTCGCCTCCCTGATCGGCGCGGACGACGGCGCTGGGCCGGCTCCGGTGGTCGACTGCCCTTCCGCCCTGCACCCCTTGGAGGTACGGTGGGCGCCCGCGGCCGGACCGCGGCTCGATGAGCGGGGCGTGGCGCGTGGTTTCCTGGACCACATTGCCTCCACCGCGGTTGCAGCCCATGCCGAAGCGCTCGCCGGCGATCCCGCCGTGGATGCCCTGGTCTTCGTCCCGGGCGCGTGGGAGGTCCAGCAGGTGGCAGCGCTGATCCGGGACAAGGTTCGAAGCGCCGGCCGGAGCATGATCGCCAGCGCCGGCGGGCGCACCGGCGGCGGCACCGACACGGAGGAGGCCGGAACCCGGAACACCGAGGTGCTAGAACTGCATGGCCAGGCCGATGCCAGCACGCAGGACCGCGCCGTTTCCGGCCGGGAACCCGGCGGGGCGCCGCGCGTCATCGTTTCCACCTCCTTGGCCGAGTCCTCGCTTACCGTGCCCGGTGTGCGGCTGGTCATCGACTCCGGTTTATCACGCGAGCCGCGGCGGGATGCCGCCCGCGGGATGTCAGGTTTGGTCACGGTCTCCGCCTCGAGGGCCTCCGCCGACCAGCGCGCCGGCCGGGCCGCCCGCCAGGGGCCGGGCACCGTGCTGCGCTGCTACGACCAGAAGACTTTCGGCGCCGCGCCGGCGCACCCCACGCCGGAGATTGCCGTCGCCGACCTCACCGCCGCCGCCCTGGTGCTGGCCTGCTGGGGCGCCCCCGGCGGCGAGGGGCTGCAGCTTCCGGACACGCCGCCGGCCGCGGCCATGGACGAGGCCCTGCGCACTCTGCATGATCTGGGCGCCATCGACGACAACGGCCGTGCCACCGAGCTGGGGCAGATCCTGTCCCGGGTGCCGGCCGACCCACGGCTGGGCCGGGCGCTGTTGGACGGCGCGGCGGTTGCCGGACCGCAGGGCGCCGCCGACGTTGTTGCGCTGGTGGCCGGGGACCAACGCGCACCCGGTGCCGACCTGGCCAAACTGCTGGCGTCCCTCCGCGCGGCCGGCCGGGGCGACCCAGCGGCCCGGCGCTGGCGCGAGGAGGCGCGGCGGCTGGCGGAGATCGCGCGGCAGGAGGGCACCGCCGTCGTGCCTTTCCGCAGCGGGGCACCGCTAGGCAACGCGGAAACGGCGGGACATATTGTCGCGCTGGCCTTCCCCGAACGGGTAGCCCGCCGCGTCAACGGAGCTTCGGGCCAGACCTACCTGCTGGCGTCCGGGACCCGGGCCGGCTTGCCGGCGGGCAGTCCGCTGGCCGGACACGAGTGGCTGGCCGTGGCCGAGGTGTCCCGGGCGCAGGGCCGCGATGCCGCCGGGACCGGGGCGGTAATCCGTGCCGCGGCCCCGCTGGAGGCGGACACCGCGGAAGCCGCCGCCGGAACACTGCTGACCGACCGGGTGGAAGCGCGATTCGAAGCCGGCAGGGTTGCGGCCCGCCGCGAGCGTCGGCTGGGGGCGATTGTGCTGTCCTCGACGCCGGTGAAACCCTCGGCCGCCGAAGGCCGGGAAGCAGTGGCGCGCGCCCTGGCGTCCGGCGGGCTGGGCATCATCGGCTGGTCGGAACCCGCCGAGGCACTGCGCCGCCGGCTGGCCATGCTGCACCGCGAACTGGGGGAGCCCTGGCCCGATGTCGCCGAACCGGCGCTGCTGGCCCGGCTCGCCGACTGGCTGTCGCCGGAACTGGAGGCGCTGGCCGGCGGCAAGCCGGCCGGGTCGGTCAACCTGACCGAGCCGCTGCGCCGCCTGCTGCCCTGGCCCGAAGCTGCCCGCTTCGATGAGTTGGTGCCCGAGCGTCTCCAGGTGCCCAGCGGTTCGCGGGTGCGGATCGACTACCCGGCGCCGGAGGACACCGGCCGCCCGGTGGTGGCGGTGAAACTGCAGGAATGCTTCGGCTGGGCGGAAACGCCGCGGCTGGTGGACGGGCGGGTCCCGGTGCTGTTCCACCTGCTCTCGCCCGCCGGCCGGCCGCTGGCCGTGACCGACGACCTGGCGTCTTTCTGGTCCGGTCCGTATGCGCAGGTACGCGCGGAAATGCGCGGCCGGTACCCGAAGCATCCGTGGCCGGAGGACCCGTGGACGGCGCCGGCCACCGCCCGGACCAAGAACCGGATGTAGCCCGGCACAGGGGAGGAGGGCCGCGGCGCTACCGCGTGAGTTGGCGGGAGATCAGCAGTCGCTGGATCTGGTTGGTGCCTTCAAAGATCTGCATCACCTTCGCCTCGCGCATGTACCGTTCGGCCGGGAAGTCACGGGTGTAGCCGGCCCCGCCCAGCACCTGCACCGCGTTGGTGGTCACGCTCATGGCGTTGTCGGTCGCCACCAGTTTGGCGATGGAGGCCTCCCGGCCGTACGGCAGGCCGGCGTCCTTCAACCGGGCGGCGGACAGATACACAGCACGCGCGGTCTCCGTTTCCACGGCCATGTCGGCCAGCAGGAAGGCCAGTCCCTCGTGCTCGATCAGCCGCTTGCCGAAGGCTTCCCGTTCGTTGGCGTAGGACGCCGCCAGGTCCAGCGCTGCCTGCGCCAACCCGGTGGCCACGGCGGCAATGCCCAGTCGGCCGGAATCGAGCGCAGCGAAAGCAATGGCCAGTCCCTGGCCCTCCTCGCCGATCATCCGGTCGGCGGCAACATGCACGTCGTCGAAATGCATGGTGGCCGTGGTGGAGCCGGTCAGCCCCATCTTGTGTTCCGGCGGCGCGGCAGTCAGCCCGGCGGCGTCGGCCGGCACCAGGAAGCAGGAGACCCCGCGCCGCGGATCGTCGGAAGTCCTGGCCATGACCGTATAGAAGTCGGCCTGGCCGGCATGGGTGGTCCAGGCCTTCGCGCCCCGGATCAGGTAACCGTCGCCATGCCGCACGGCCCGGGTCCGCATCGCCGCCGGATCGGAGCCGGCGTGCGCTTCGGACAGACAGTAGGCGCCCAGGGTGTCGCCCGAGAGCATGTCCGGCAGCCAGGTCTTGCGCTGCGTATCGCTGCCGAAGTGCACCAGCGGGAAGCAGGAGAGGGCGTGCACGCTGACGCCCACGGCCACACTGCTCCAGGCCGCGCCGAGTTCCTCGAGGACCTGCAGATAGACCTCGGCCGGCTGGCTGCCTCCGCCGAACTCTTCGGGATACGGCAGGCTGAGCAGCCCGGCTTCCCCCAGCGTCCGGAAGACCTCGCGCGGAAACCGTTCGGCCTCTTCGGCAGCGGCAGCCTGCGGCATCAATTCGCGGGCGGCGATGTCCCGCACCAGCCCAAGCAGTTCCTGCGCTTCCTCCGTCGGCAACAACCGCTGCACAACCATCGTCACTCACCCCTCCGGCTGCCGGCCTGGGTGCGGGCCGGCTTCAGGACGTCCGCAGCACCGGCGGGTTCGCCGCCGTGCCACCGAGCATCCGCATGTCATTGCGTGGGTCAACTACAACACGGGGCCTGTGCAGGGACAAGCACGTGCGCATCACGATGTTGGCTGCGGTGCCCACTCCGCTGACGCAGTGCAGGGTTCCGGGTGATTTGACCAGTGACCGCGGCCTCCCGCTGGCGTAGTCTGGGACCGAGCCCTTCAGCATCGGAAGGTGATGTGTCATGGCCCGGACTTGGAAGCGGTGGCTGCCCGCCGCCGTCGTGCCTGCCGTGATAGCCGGCGGTGTGCTGACCGGTTCGCTGCAGGCCAACGCCGCGGCCGATTTGCCGGACAAAACACCGCAGCAGTTGCTGGAAATGGCGGCGGGCAGCGACGTCCGTGAGCTGTCCGGGACCGTGGAGCAGGATTCCGCGCTGGGGCTTCCCGAACTGCCCCAAGACAAGCCCGCGGGCGAGGGCGGGCAGGTGGCCGACGCGCTCGCGCTGCTCACCGGCTCCCACGCCGCCCGCGTCTACCTGGACGGCCCGGACCGGGCCCGGCTGCAGCTATTCGACCGCTTTGCCGAGCGCGACCTGATCCGCAACGGCGCCGAGGCGTGGTTCTACAGCTCCAAGAAGAACGAGGCTGTCCACCTGACCCTGCCTGCCGGCAAGGGTGACTCGTCCGACGGCGGTGCTTCGCCACAGGCCGAGGCGTATACGCCGCAGCGGCTCGCCGAGCACCTGCTGCAGAGCATCACCCCGGAATCCAAGGTGTCCGTCGGCGACGACACTTCGGTCGCCGGCCGCAGTGCATACCAGTTGGTGGTCGAGCCCAACAGCACCGAAACGCTGGTGGGTTCCATGGTTGTGGCCATCGATGCCGAGACCGGCCTGCCGCTGAACGTCCAAATACAGGCGCGCGGACAGCAGGAGCCGGCGTTCCAGTTGGGCTACACCAAGCTGAGCCTTGGGGCACCGGACGCCGGGCTGTTCGACTTCACCCCGCCGGCCGGCGCAACCGTGACTGAGCACGCCGTGCCGCAGCACAGCCCGAAGGCTGAGAAGCCACAGCTCAAGGGCAACAACGACGGCGGTGCAGGCGTTCGGGATCAGGTCACCAAACATGGCTCCGGCTGGGAGACCGTCACGGAAGTTCCCGCGGCGGCTCTGCCGGACGGCTGGGCGGATTCTCCGCTGCTGGGCCAGGCCACCGAAGCCGTGGACGGCGGCAGGCTGATCTCCACGTCACTGGTCAACGTCTACCTGACCGATGACGGCCGCGTGTTCGCCGGCTCCGTTCCGCTGGGGCAGCTGCAGGCAGCCGCGGAGGGCCGGTGAACGGCAGCGGCACTTCCGCCGCGCTGGCCATCGAAACCTCCGGACTGACCAAACGCTTCGGCCGGCAGACGGCAGTGGGCTCCCTTGACCTGGCCGTCCCGCACGGCTCGGTCTTCGGCTTCCTGGGCCCGAACGGCTCCGGGAAAACCACCACCATCCGGGTGATGCTCGGGCTGGCCGGCGCCAGCAGCGGGAGGGTCCGGATCTTCGGCCAGGAGATGCCCGGGCACTTGCGGAGTGTGCTTCCGCAGGTCGGGGCACTGATCGAGGGCCCGGCGTTCTACCCGTTCCTTTCCGGCGCTTCGAACCTGCACCGGCTGGACACGGCCGACCGGCACGCCCCGGCTGCCACCCGCCGCCGCCGGGTCGGCGAGGCGCTGGAGCGGGTCGGGCTGACGCACGCGGCCAACAAGAAGGTGCGGGCGTATTCGCTGGGCATGAAGCAGCGGCTGGGCATCGCCAACGCGTTGCTGATGCCGCGCCAACTGCTGGTGCTGGACGAACCGACCAACGGGCTGGATCCGCAGGGCACCCGCGAGGTCCGCAGCCTGGTGCGCTCGCTGGCCGGCGAAGGAACCACGGTGTTCGTTTCCAGCCACCTGCTCTCCGAGGTGGAACAGATCTGCAGCCACGCCGCCGTGATGAGCGCCGGCAAGCTGGTGGCTCAGGGGACCTTGGACGAACTGCGCCGCGTAGGCCTGACCCACCTGAGCATCCAGACCCCCGACGCCGAAGCAGCCTGGGGTGTGTTGCGCCGGCTCGGCTTGGAACCCGATGGCTCGGAGGCGGCATTCGACGGGCAGGTCAGCACTCCGATGAACCGGCCAGAGCTGCTGCCCGAGGACATCGCCGCCGCGCTGGTGGCGGACGGAGTGCGGCTCCGCGGGTTCGTGGTGGAGGCGGGCAGCCTGGAGGACCGCTACGTGGAGCTGACGGGGGAGGGGTTCGACGTTGTCCAGTGACGCGCAGCCTGTTCCCGCCGAGGCCGATCGCCAGAGTCCCGAGTCCGTGGACCGTCCCGTGGACCGCCCTGTTGCCGGTCCGGCCGGCCGCTTGGCCCCGGCCACGCCTGAGAACAACCGGCCGTCCGCCGGCTGGGCGCTCTTCGGCTCCGAACTCAGCGTGCTGTTCCGGCGGCTTCGGACCTGGGCCATGCTGCTGGCCCTGGCCGCCGTTCCGGTGCTCATCGCCGTGGTTGTCCGGCTGGCCGCCGACGAAGGAGGCCCCGGCGGCGGCCCGCCGTTCCTGAACCAGATCACGCAGAATGGCTTGTTCGTCGCGCTGACCGGCTTGGTGGTTTCCATCCCGTTGTTCCTGCCCCTGACCATCAGCGTGGTGGCCGGCGATACCATCGCCGGCGAGGCCGGCCACGGCACGCTGCGCTATCTGCTCACCGCCCCGGCCGGCCGGCTGCGGCTGCTGGCGGTCAAGTACGGTGCGGCCGTCGTCTTCTGCGTCGCGGCGGCGCTCGCCATCGTCGTGGCCGGCGCGGTCATCGGTACCATCCTCTTCGGCACCGGGCCGGTGACCCTGCTCTCCGGCGACACCATCGGCGTCGGCGAATCCCTGGTCCGGCTGCTGCTGGTTGCCGCCTACGTCGCCCTGTCGCTGGCCGGTCTGGCCGCCATCGGCCTCTTCATCTCCACCCTTACCGAAGTCCCCGTCGGGGCGATGGCAACGACGGCGGTGCTCGCCGTCGTCACCCAGATCGTCGGCGCCCTGCCGCAGCTCGAATGGCTGCACCCGTGGCTGTTCACCCACTACTGGCTCAGTTTTGCCGACCTGCTCCGCCAGCCCATCTCCTGGGACGCGTTCGGCGCCAACGCCCTCCTGCAGGGCGGCTACATCGCCGTCTTCTGCGCCCTCGCCTACAGCCGCTTCAGCACCAAAGACGTGCTGTCCTGAGAGGTTTCCTATCGTTTGAGGCGCTGGCGGATCAATTCGAGACGTTGGTGATACTAGGAGCAAGATTTGCGATCCAAGCGTTCACTGCGTCCACAACCTCTTCACTATGGATTACTTTGTTTCGATTGATCGTGGGAGCGTTAGCATAACCGCTAATATGTGCATAAGCTGGGTGATAATCATCTTCCATTAACTCGCGCTTTAGTTGCGGATTCCATCCAGTCCGCTTTGCACAGATTAGAAGACCGCTCATGAATGTCGCCTGATATTCAGAGAGGGAATTCTGCAGCTCCTCGATTTTCGGCAGCATATCAACGAGTTGTTGGCACGTTTCCGCGAATACACTTGCGTCTCCCGACATTGCGCCATGGACGGAGATGATACTCCAAATCAGTTCTGCGACGTCGTCGGAAAGGAAAATCTCAACATTCTTTTCTACTCGATGTTCGACGAGCCGAAGTGAAACTTCCAGCGCTTTAGAGGCTGATATCCCGCGACGCGCGTAGTCTACAGAAATAAAGTAGAGAAGTGTCAATGCGTCATCTAGGTATTGATCATCTAACCTTTCCCTTAGCTCGGCTTGAGTGCAATAGGTTTGCGCTGCAATGCAAATCGCCTCCTCGAGCTCTAGGCATAAGTTGGGCGAGAGTTCCAATCCTGCCACAGATGATTGAATTCCACTTCCAGAAATGGTTAGACCTGGAAAAAACAGTTGCAAGCTTTGATGTGCTACCGAGTGTCCACCTACCGGCATTTGCTTTTCTATCGCAGTACACAAAGTAAAGATTGACATTAAAAAGTGCTTGCGATCATGTTTCGATTCAAGCGCAAGTATGTTCGAGATAGTATTCATGTGTCGCGCTAGACAGTGGGTGGCAATCGGTGCTTGGGAATGGAGAGCAGCGCGGAGAAAGTGGGCTTCCAAGGCTTGGTGCCACACTCTGGCAGCGATGGTCGCACCCGATTTCAGAGAAGCAACGAAGAGTTTGGACTCAGCGTTCACGATCGCGCTGGGCAACTGCGACCAGTCTTCGCTGAAAGATGCTTCAAGTGATTCATTGAGGACCGGTCGGAGGCGCTGGTGAAGGACGGAAAATTGGGGATCAGTTGCCTCCGGCACGTCGAGCTGATGAAGACGGTCGGTACAATAAACGGCGCTTGCTTCTGCCTCACCGCGTCGGCTCAATCCCTCGTCGACTATGTGTCGATAAGTAGAAGCAAGAGTGTTCACAGGGCCGTCGAACGTCCCGATGCGACCATCATGTGAGCGTGCAAAGCGCGCGAACATGCGGATCATTGAATCAAAGTAGATGGGGACAATCTGATCATGACCTGCAGCTTGCGCTGCATGGATCCCGGAACGCGCTTGCCTCAGCATGCCATTCAAGACACCGACGATGTCATCTTCCAGCAGTAATCCCAGTGAATCGCGCGTCCTAAGAGATTTCGGAAGTTGATGCTTAAACGCCGAAAGGTAGAAACGTTCCCCGGCTGCAGCTGACCGTTCTAAGTGTGCGGCCTGGCGCTGAGCAATGGATAGCAAATCAGCATTGAGCAGGAGGAGCTTTGAGACCAGCCAGGCAGCTGACAGTCCGGCACAAGCCAATAGGGCGGTTCCGGTAGCGGCGGTTGCATCTGGGTGTGCCGCGGCAATCATGAAGAGAACCACAGTCAAGGCAACAAGCGCTGCTCCCAAGGCCCATGGGTAATTCTTATTGTTAACAGAAGCCGTGAAGCCGGGTGAAATGGATGCTGCGAGGGAGTGCGGAAGGGAAATGCTCGACACGACAATTGTTGAGACTCCCAAGGCGGTAGCGGCTGCGAGCGTAATCTCGAAGGCAGAGCGTTCTGACGCGTCACCGTAAGAGCCAAGGATCAGGAAAATCCCTCCTGAGGTGACCAGCAGTGCAGTTAACAGGCCAAGCAGCCACGTCGACCAGCGGGAAGAGGCTCGCAAATGAAGTGTGCTCAGCCAAGCGAGCCAGAACCTTCGAGGCCGTACCTGTATAGCAATAGCCTGCTTGGTTTCAGTGCGTATTGCTTCTAATGCCCGACCAAAGATCGGGTCCATTTCCCGCCTTCTACGCACGCCAGGTTTGCTCGCCTTGGAATTATCGTAGCTCGCCCTCACGCATTGACCCTGACTGCTAACGATTCCATCTGCTCGATGACCAGTTTGATGGCTTCGGGCTGTTTGTCCGGCGGGTAGTCGTTGAGAGTTGGAAGCTGTTTGACTGAAGAGCAGAGGTTGGCGCGGACAGCCGCGCGGACGCCCCAGTCGATTCGGGCATCTCGGCGCACCAGCCCCACGATTTGTCGTGAGATCTCGACGAGTATCGCTTCACGTTGGACCTCGACCGCTGAGCCGTTCAGAGCGACGGCGTCGTGGAACACTAGTTCATCCCCATTCAACGGCGGTGGGAAGAGCTTACCGCGATTAATTTCGGCGGCGACTTGCTTGAAGATTTCGACCAGCTCGGCGATAACCTCGGCCGAGGTCAGTCGTTGGTTTGTGAATTTTTTCAGCAGGGCGGTGATGCTCTCAGGAAAAGTGCGCTGCCGGATGGCGGTGTGGAGCATGGCGGGTGGGGATTCCTCATCTACCAGCGTTCGCGAGGGCAAGCAAACATTGGAGGGAGACAGCCGCAGTGCTGTCGCCGTTGTTTCCACCGAATCTCCTCCTAATTGAGCTGAGCACAGCCTACCCGAGCTTGCGCATTCTCCTGCCGCACTTTGATGAACCAGAGTTAACAGAGGTTTCCGCGCAGGTACGGAACAAGACATCTATTCAAAAGTTAGGCCTCGTGTGATGAAATCGGACAAATCTGCACAAGTAGGACAGACAATCTGACTCGAAAGACCAAGGCACCGCAGTTGTGAAATGGTCCCGTCTTTGGAGTCGTTGGTCAGGCATCGGGATGAGGGCGGGGGGCATTTGGAGTTCCCTTCGGCGTGGAATGCCATTCTTGAAGCCCCGGAATCTTTTGGGATCGGGGAGACCTCCGGGGACGGTTACAAGACGCTGTCCGACGAGATCGAGGGCTGCGGAGCGGAGATCGAAGCACGTGCCGAGGACCTAGCGAAAGGCGAGGGTGAGCTGAAGGAAGCGGAAGCTGCCGTTGCCAAGCGGAAGAAAGCCGTGACCGGTGCTGAGAAGGAGAAGGCCGACAACACCATCCACGACGGTCCGTGGACGGTGGGTGTCGATATCGCGGCTGGCACCTACCGAACCACGGAGGCCGTCGGCTCCACCTGCTACTGGGGCATGTACCGCAGCCAGACAAATGGCGATGACATCATCCAGAACGACATTCCCGGCGGCGGCCGGCCGACCGTAACACTGTCGAAGGGCCTGGACTTCAATACAACGCGCTGTGGAACGTGGGAGAAGCAATAAAACTCGCTACCTGTGAGTCTGCCGAAATGTCGTAAGCACATGGTTGGCTTGGTTCAAGCAGAAGCTCGGGGATTATCCCTGGCAACTACTAAGGAGACCACATGCAGTTGCCGGAAATTCTTGGACCTAACCACGAAGAAGGAGCTGCAAAAATCGTTGGTCGTTACTACAACGACCGATTCAAGTTCGCTCAGCCGCGTACCGGTAGCCGATTCGATGACTGGGCAGGCGGTGGAGACGCACTCGAGGTTCGCAACAGGATCACGGCAGATGACCTCGTCGCCGTGTCGTTCTTGTCCGTCAAAGTCCCGGGATTGGCCGCAATCGGTCTCCTCGAGACCAAGGTCGAGGAGATCACTAAATTTCTCAGTGCGATTCCGGCTGAGCTGGATCTCGCCGATCTCGCAGGTGGAGAATTCCAGGAGATCCTAGGGAGAGGTAGTCCCGCACACGAGCTTTGGCTTTTGTTGCGAGGGTCGGATTCTGGTCGCTGGGGAATTGGACCGACCACAGCCAGCAAAATCATGGCGCGGAAGCGTCCGAAGCTCATCCCAATCTGGGATTCCGTGATTGGTCGAGTCGTTGGGGAAAAGAACGCAGACACCCAGTGGGCCGATTGGCACGCAGTCTTTTCTGATGGTTCAGGGCTACCCGAACGACTCGACGCGATCCGTTCGATGGCGGGAGTGGGACGCGACGTGTCGCAGCTCCGCATTTTGGACGTTCTCCTGTGGATGTATGGCAAGGGGTATGCAACGCCGGGCGCAGAAGAATTGCAGCCGTCTGCCTGACTGGCCTACTGCCCCCGAATCTCAGGTTTCGCCCGAGACATCCGCGGAGTCGGAAAACGGCCGTTGGCGTCCTCGGACCGCGCTTGTAGGATGACGGGAACTTACCTTACGGATGGCCGGGACGGACTGAGATGGCCACTTTTCTGGAACTCCACCGCACCGGTGCGCCGCTGCTGCTGCCGAACGCGTGGGACGTGGGCTCGGCCCTGGCCTTCGCCGCGGCAGGTTTCCCCGCCGTCGGCACCACCAGCTTTGGCATTGCGGCCAGCGCCGGCCAGCCCGACGGCGGCGGGTCCAGCAAGACGGCAACGGCGGCCCTCGTGGCGCAGCTGGTGCGGTTGCCGGTCCACATCACAGCAGACATCGAAGACGGCTACTCGGACCACCCTGACGAGGTTGCCGGCTTCGTGGCCGAACTGGCGGCCCACGGCATGGCCGGAATCAACATCGAGGACAGCAAAGCTGGGCATCTGGTGGAGCCAGCAGTCTTGGCCAGCAAGGTCGAAGCCATCAAACAACGCACCCCGGGTGTGTTCGTCAACGCGCGGGTGGACAACTTCTGGTTTGCCGAGCAAGCAACGGTGGACGCCGTCCTGCTCCGGGCTCATGCCTACGCTGACGCCGGCGCGGACGGAATCTTTGTCCCCGGGCTGGCAGCCGCAGAGGACATCCGGCGCATCACCGCCGGGATCGGGGTGCCGGTCAACGTGCTGGCACATCCCTCGCTGACCGTTGCCCAACTGGGGGAACTAGGTGTCCGGCGAGTGAGTTCGGGCTCCCTGCCCTACCGCGCAGCGGTGGACGCGGCCGTCAACATTGCCACGGTCTTGCGCGACGGCGGGCAGGTGCCGTCCGCCACCTCCTATTCGGAGATGCAATCGCGGCTCGAGGCTTTCGGCCAAGGCCCGGTGGACTGACGGCCCGGTTTCCCCTTCACGCACTACAGGCCCAGCTTCGCCGGTGGAGTGCGGCAACCTAACCGTCTACTTGAGCCCCGCCTGTTCATCAGGCTGGTGAATGCCAATGGTGTTGCCTTCGGTGTCCAGATAGTAGCCCTGCCAGGCCATGCCGGGCAGAGCGTACTTTGGCAGGGCAGTCTGACCGCCGGCCTCCAGTATCTTCCGTTCCGTCGCGTCGTAGTCATCCACTTGCATGGTCACCACAAACGCGTTCGTCCCTTGTGCGGCGCCGGGTGCCGGGGCCGGACGCCGAAGCAGGCCGCCGTTGATACCCGGCTCGCCTTCCGGTCCGGTGAGTACGCCGAAATACGGAGTGCCGACTACTTGCGAATAATCCTCGAAAGCCCAGCCAAACGCCGTGGCGTAGAAGGCCTTGGCACGCTCGACGTCGTCGGCCTGGATCTCAAAGTGGACTGGGCGGGCCATGACGGTCTCCTTGGTACGCGGCGTGCCGTGCAGGTCTTTGGGATCCGTCCCGTTCAGGCCAGGCGGTGCCGGCCGGTTCCGCGGCTCCACGGAATCCAGCGACGGGCTCGGCGTGCCGGGAAGATGTGCCCGTCCCGCTCCATCGGGTCGGCGGCATCGTCCGGGAGTTGCCGGTCCTCGCCGAAGACAACATGGGCAGTCCCCGGACCGGGTATTTGGGCGGCCGCAAGATTCGGCATGCCGATGTCGTGGCCCTCGCCGTGGAGGGGCTTGCGCCCCATCCGCTCCATCGGACCGATCGGATTGGCTACTGGCTGTTCCTGATTTTCCCGCATGATTGCCCCCATGCCTTCTCGGTAATTCCCCTGCGGCCAAGAGTAAACCGGTTTCCTTGAAAATGGACCGAAAATCACAACAAATTTGTGCCGGTCGTTCCGCGCGACGGATCGTTACATCGGCGGTGCCCGACCAAAGGCCGGACCCCGCCGTCATCATAGGGGCGAAATAGCAGGAATCAGCCGAGAGTTTCCGCGAGGATGTCCAGCGCCTCGCTCCAGCCGTCGTAGACATTGTTGTCGCCGGCGAAGCCAGCGAAGCCGCGGAGGTTGAAGGTCATCTCGGTGCGGCCACCTTCAAGTTCGGCCAGTTGCACTGTGATGACCGGTGAGTCTTCGATCCGGTCACCGGGCGAGGCCCACGTGAAGACGAGTCGTTCCGGTTCCACCACTTCGAGATACTGCCCGGCAGTGGGATATTCGCTGCCGTCGGGCGCGATCATCTTGTATTCATAGGTCCCGCCGACGCTCGCGTTGATCCGGACGAACTCGCGCGGGCTGGCGACTTCGCGGGGATGCCACCAGCGGGCGGCTTCGTCCGGGTCGGTCCAGGCACGCCAGATGATCTCGCGCGGCGCATCGAAAGTGCGGGTGATGGTGAATTGCTTGTCCTGTGTAGCGGTTTGCTCAGTCATTTCCGGCTTTCTCCTTGAGTTCGCGGAGCCGCTCGTCCAACAAATCAAAGCGCTCGTTCCAGAGACCTCGGTGGTGGTCGATCCAGGCCGAAACGTCGTCCAAAGGTTCGGTGCGGAGCGTGCAGTTGCGCCACTGCGCGGAGGCGGTCCGCTCAATCAGGCCAGCCTTTTCCAACACCCGCAGATGCTGTGAAACGGCTGGTCGGCTGATTTGGAACGGTTCTGCCAGTTCGCCGGCCGTGGCCGAACCCTGCCGCAATCGGGACAGGATGGCCCGGCGGGTGGGATCCGCCAGGGCGGCAAAGACCAGGCTTAGCTGATCTGGTGCCCCTGCCATGTAAGCAACTCCTTATGTAAGTTATGTCTTAAATATACTCCTGTCAGCGGGGCCGTCAAGGGCTCAAGCTACACGGCCGCAAGTCCTAGAATCTGGACGAACTGCCCGATCCGCTGAAGCTCCCGCCGCTGCTGCCGTAGCCGGTGGTGCTGCCGCTGCTGCGTGAAGAATCGACGCTGCTTTGCGCCGAGCTGTAGCCGGCGTTGAAGGCGTAGGCGGAGTAGAACATGTACGGCGGGTACACAGTGTCCAGGATCGTGGGGGAGGACCGGCGGTCTCCGCTGCGGAGTTCTTCGTCCATGTCCTCGCGCATCTTGTCCTTCTCCGACGACGTTTTTGCGTATGCGTCGATGACCGTGTCCGCGTGTGCCTTGAGTAGGTCGGTGAATTCGCTCCGGCTGTCCTGTATCAAACGCAGGGCCGTGTCCGGTGCGGTCCTTCCGTCGGTGAGGCCGGAGGCCCAGTCCTCCAGATCCTCCCGGGTACGGTCACGGAAGGAGCGTAGGGCGGCAGCCGTTGCCGCAGACCTGGCGGTCTCCGGCCCCTCCTCTATCAGCGTATCGATGCCGTCCAGGTCCTCGCGCAAGGGCGCTAGCTGCCGGTCCCAGGCCCGCTCCCATCCGGAGGCCAGGTTCAGGAACGTGTTGGTGTCGGCGATGACGTCGTCCAGTGCATCCAACTCCGCCGCAATGCGCGCGTACTCGGCGGCCGTCTTGACGTTCTTACCCGACTTCAGCTCCTTCTCGCTCATCGCGTGGACCCTGTCGTTGAGCTTGCTGGCTTCGGTGTAGCCGGTCATGAAACCGCGGTATTTTTCCAGCACCCGCGAGCCGTACTCAGACGTCGGGGGAATGGTGTTCGCGTTGACCTCCGTGGCGTCAAGGTCCAGGGACACGTTGGAGTAGCTGCGGTCCCCGCGTTCAATCTCGCGACGTGCTCTGGCTAGATTCTGCCGACGCACCCCAAAGCGGACTCCAAAGAACCCGACGACGGCGATGCCCGCCGCCCAGAGGCTGCCGATGAAGGCCCCGGAGCGGTATCACGGGCGGTTGATCAGCTCCGCGCCGCGCTCTATGCCCGCGATGGTTCCGTCCGTCCACTGGGCGTCCCGGAACAGTTCCTTGGTAGTCTCCTGGATGTCCTCGCGCTGCTCCAGCGGGATCTTGCGGTCCTCGCCCATATAGGTTCCGACCCAGCGGCCGACCGGGTCCAACGCGAAAATGAAGAGTCCGTCCGCCCACTTCTGGCCGTCGGCGCTGAGCCACTCCGGATGCTCCGCGCGGGCGAAGCGAAGCACTTCTTCGTTGAGGCTGGCAGAGGCAGAGCCGTTGTAGGTGTAGATGGCCACCTTGGTCGGCTCGTAGAAGTCGATAGCCTCCACCGCGGGCAGGAGCGTGGCCTGGTCGAGAACGCCGGCAGTATCCTCTACAACCACCTCGGTGGGAGTCACGGCGTGCGCGGCCGGTGCCGCACCCAGCAGTCCGGCCAGCACCAACAGCAGCGTGCCGATCATCCTCTTCATCTGTCCGGTTCCTTCGGTTGCGCGGTTATGGCTTCACCGGAACCCTACCCGGTGCGGGGAACAGGCAGACGGACGTGACATGCAACGGTGGGCCGGCTCCGAGAGCCGGCCCACCGCCGTCGTCATGCGGGTTCTGTCGAGGCGTGAGGGCTAGAGGCTGACGCCGAAGACCAACGGGAGCAGGGTGTAGAGCGTCACCACGATCAGCACCAAGGAGACTAGATTCAGCCAGAGGCCGGCCCGCACCATCTGCTTGATGGACACCTCGCCGGAGCCGAAGGCCACCGCGTTCGACGGCGTGGCCACGGGCAGCATGTAGGCCGAACAGACAGCGAGGGTCATGACAATGGTCATCAGGAGCGGATCGATGCCGACGCCCACGGCGACGGCACCCATGATCGGGAAGAATGCCGCCGCGGTGGCCGTGTTGCTAGTGAGCTCGGTGAGGCCCAGACCGACCACGGCGGCGACCAGCACGATAACCACAGGAGGCATGCCGTTCAGCCCGCCGACCTGATTGCCGATCCATTCTGACAGGCCCGTTGAGGTGAACATGGCAGAGAGCGAGAGGCCGCCACCGAACAGCAAGAGCAGGCCCCACGGGATGTCGCGGGCCGAGGACCACTGCAGCAGCGGTGCCGATCCCTTGCCGGCCGAGCGCTTGTTGGCCGGGACCAGGAAACAGGCAATGGCAGCGCCCATGGCCACCTGCGTGTCCGAGATGGTTGCGAGAAAGGGCAGGGCCTGGGCCACTGCGGGAATTTGGGCGATGAAGGGCACTGCCACCCAGCAGAAAATGGCGGCCAGGAAGATCGCGCCGACGCGCCGCTCGGGGGTTGTCATGGTCCCGAGCTTCGCGATTTCGTCGCGGATGAGCTGTGCCCCGCCGGGAATCTGCTCCAGCCGGGTACGGAAGACGAGCTTGGTCAGCACAAACCAGGCGATGAACAGCATGACCGCCGCGAACGGCACACCGACCAGCATCCACTGGCCGAACTGCATCTCGTAGTTCTGTTCAGAACCGAGGTAGGCGGCCATCAGTGCCATGGGCGGCTGGCCAATGAGGGTGGCCATGGAGCCGATGGTGACGCCGTAGGCGATGCCGAGCATCATGGCCGCGGCGAACTTGGCGTCCACCGCGTCTCGGTCGATGTTGCGGATCAACTGGAGGATGGAGACGCCGATGGGTACCATGATCACGGCCGTGGCGGTGTTGGACACCCAGGCAGAGATCATGGCCGAGGCGACCATCAGACCGAGGACGATCTGCGCGGGGCGGGTTCCGACGGTTCGGATGGTCAGGAGCGCAATGCGCCGGTGCAGGTTGCTCTTCTCCGTGGCCAGGCCCAGGATCACTCCGCCCATCACCAGGAAGACCACCGGGTTGGCGTAGGGTGCGGCGACATTGGCCATGCTGTCCATCCCGAACAGCGGGAAGAGGACCAGCGGCAGCAGCGAGGTCACCGGGATGGGGGCGGCTTCGGTCATCCACCAGATCGCCATCCAGAGCGCACAGCCCGCGACGGCGCGGCCTTCGAACGCCAGCGACTCCGGCAGGATGAAGAAAAGGGCCAGCCCGGCCAGCGGCCCGGCGACTAGCGCTACGAGCTTCCTGCCGGTGCGGGTCTCGGGGGCTGTGGTCTGTTCAGCGTCGCCGCCGGGGCGCGCTTCGGCCGCCTCGGGGCGGTTCTGGGTTTCCTGTGACATGGATCGTCCTTGGTTGTGCGACGGGGACCACATAACCGTAGTCAGGTGACTAGGCCAACAGAAGTACTTATTTGGGCCTTATTGATACGTCAGGAGTCATAGTCCGCCCCCGGCCTCGTGTTGCCGCGGCCACGGAGGGGTGGGACCCGCGGCACAACGTGAGGCAGCATTGATATGCAGCATGTATCAGTAGTGGGAAACTAAGTATTTTACCTGCCTAATTCCCCGGCCTAGAGTGGGTCAGAAGCCAGCGACCAGGCTGCGACCGGAACGGATTGGAGGCCGGCATGGAGACCCGCCAGCTGCGATACTTCGTGGCCGTGGCCGAGGAACGCCATTTCGGCCGTGCCGCGCTGCGCCTGCACATGGCCCAGCCGCCGCTCTCGCACCAGATCAAGCAGCTCGAGGAGCAGCTGGGCACGCAGCTGCTGGTCCGCACCACCCGCAAGGTGGAGGTGACGCCGGCGGGCGAACTGCTGCTGGTCCGGGCCCGCGGGCTGCTGGCCGAGATCGACCAGCTGGGGCAGGACGTGAAGCTGGTGGGCCAGGGCGCCAGCGGCGTGCTGCGGGTCGGCGTGGTTGGATCCGCCACTTACCGGTTGATGCCGCGCATTGTCGAGACGGCAGGAAGGCGGTTGCCGGGATTGAAGCTCCATGTGCTGGGTGAAATGCTCACCCCTGCCTTGGAAGAGGCGCTGGAGGAAAACCGCATCGACGTCGCCGTGCTGCGTCCGCCCGTGCGGTCCGGAGAGCTTGAACTGAGGTTCTTGGAGCAGGACGAACTCGTCGTGGCGCTTCCGGAAGACCATCCCTTGGCGTCACACGGGTCGCTGGAGCTGGCCGACCTGGCCGGAGAGAAGTTCGTTTCCTATCCGCGGACCTCGGCCGTGTGCGGCATCTTCATGGACGCCTGCCGCCGGGTCGGCTTCCGGCCCCGGATTGTGCAGGAAGCCAGTGAGACATCCACCCTGCTGGCCTTCGTGGCCTCGGGCATGGGGTTGGCGCTCGTGCCGATGACACGCCGGGTGTTCGCCCTCCAGGGTACGGTGCTGCGCCCGCTGCGCGACGCCCCGGCGGTGGATTTGGCGCTGGCTTGGCGCCGCGGCAGCGATTCCCCGCTGATCAAGAACTTCGTAGACCTGTTCGAAACATCCACTGTCCCGGAAGGAACCACCCGTGAAGATTGAGCGGATTGAAGCCATTCCCTACGCCATCCCTTACACGCACCCGCTCAAGTTCGCCAGCGGCGAGGTGACGACCGCGGACCACGTTCTCCTGCGCGTGCACACGGACACCGGGCTGGTGGGGGTTGCGGATGCGCCACCGCGCCCGTATACCTACGGCGAGACCCAGGCATCGATCGTGGCCATCGTGGAACAGGTCTTCGCCCCGCAGGTGACCGGGCTGGACGTGCTGGACCGCGGCAAGATCCATGCGGTGCTGAACCGCACCATCCACAACCAGGTGGCCAAAGGTGCGCTGGACATCGCCCTCTGGGACCTGATGGGCAAGGCCATGGAGACCCCGGTGCACAAGCTCCTCGGCGGTTACACGGACCACATGCGCGTCAGTCATATGCTGGGCTTCCGTCCGGCCCAGGAGCTGCTGGACGAGGCCCTGCGGTTCGGTGAGGAGTACGGGATCACCACGTTCAAGCTGAAGGTAGGACGCCGGCCGCTGGGCCTGGATATTGAGGCGTGCCATGTGCTCCGGGAAGGGCTGGGCGAGGACGTCGACATCTATCTGGATGCCAACCGCGGCTGGACCGCGAATGAAGCACTCGAAGTCCTGCGCCGCACCGAAGGCCTCGGCCTGAGCCTGTTGGAGGAGCCGTGCGACGCAAAGGAAGCCATGAGCCGACGCCGGCTGGTGCAGAAATCTCCCATCCCGGTTGTGGGAGATGAGTCCGTCCCCACCGCCGGGGACGTCTCCCGCGAGCTGCTTTCCGGGGGCTGTAACGCAATCTGCATCAAGACCGCCCGCAGCGGGTTCACCGAGGCGCAGCAGATCCTGGGCCTGTGCACCGGGCTGGGCGTGGACGTCACCATGGGAAACCAGATCGACACCCAGATCGGTTCCTTGGCCACGGTCACTTTCGGTGCCGCCCACGAGGCCACCAGTCGGCGCGCCGGGGAGCTGTCCAACTTCCTGGACATGGCCGACGACCTGCTGGCCGAGCCTATCCGGATTGAAAACGGAACCATTTCCGTCCGCGACGTGCCCGGCGTCGGCGCTGCCATCGACGAGGGCAAACTCGCCAAGTACCGCTTGTCCTGAACCCTTCACCAAACACCCAGGAGAATTCACAGATGCTGTTCCTCGCCCGAATGGAAGTCCAGTTCCCCGCCCACCTGTCCGCGGAGGAGGTCACCCGGCTTCAGGGACTGGAGAAAGAGTACTCGCAGGGCCTGCAGCGGGACGGCCGGTTCGCCGGCATCTGGCGCGTCGTGGGGGAGTACGCCAACTACTCGCTGTTCGACGTGGCCTCGAACGACGAGCTCCACGAAATCCTCAGCGGTTTCCCGATGTACCCCTACATGAAGATCAAGGTCACGCCGCTGGCCAAGCACCCCAACTCCATTAAGTGACCGCCGCGCGATTCATATTGAATCGGTCCCAATGATGGCCCAATAGGTATTTCCCTCGAGGGCGCCGCGGGCCTAAATTGAGAGCCATATCACCGGCTTTCGCCGACACCCCACCTCATCCACCACATTGCACGAGGGAGCGCCATGTCCATCGAATCCACCGCCAGCGCCGCAGCCTCTGGAAGCGCCGCTACCGACCGTTTCCGCCAGTCGGGCAAGACCTCCACGGTCCACGCCAGCCAGGAGCGTGTGAACCTGCTGGCCAGCAAACTGGTCAATGCCGTCAACGACATAGTGCTCGAAGAGCGCGTGACGTATGACGAGTACAACGCCTTCAAGGCGTGGCTGATCAAGGTGGGCGAGGACGGCGAATGGCCGCTGTTCCTGGACGTCTGGGTCGAGCACTCCGTGGAGGATGTAGCCACCAGCCATCGCCATGGGAACAAGGGCTCCATCGAGGGGCCGTACTACATCCCCGAAGCCCCGGAGCAGAAGTCGCCGGCGAAGATCAGCATGCGCCCGGATGAAAAGGGCACCCCGCTGCTCTTCCAAGGCCAGGTCCGCTCCACCGACGGCTCGCCGCTGCCTAACGCCAAGATCGAGCTGTGGCACGCCGACGAAGAGGGCTATTACTCCCAGTTCGCTCCGGGCATTCCGGAGTGGAACCTGCGCGGGAGCTTCATTGCCGATGCGCAGGGCAACTTCCACATCGACACCATGCAGCCGGCGCCGTACCAGATCCCAACCGACGGCGCCTGCGGCCAGTTGATCGCCGCCGCCGGCTGGCATGCCTGGCGCCCGGCCCACCTGCATCTGAAGGTCTCCGCGCCCGGCCACGAACTGCTGACCGCCCAGCTGTACTTCCCGGGTGACCCGCACAACGAGGACGACATCGCCACCGCGGTCAAGCCGGAACTGATGCTTGACATCAAGCCGGCGGAATCCGGCACCGGCGTGCAGACCACCTACGACTTCGTCCTGGACCCCGCGTCCTAGCCGGCCGTCCCGACGCCAGGAGTACCCCATGTCGCCGCGCTCTGCCCTGCCCGCCATTGATGCCCGGGGGCTGATGGAAGCCTTCACCGGCTGGGGCAGTGCGGTTACGGTCGTGACGGTGAACGGCGGAGACGGTGTGCCCTGCAGCGTCTTGGCCAGTGCTGCCGGCCCGGTGTCGCAGGATCCGCCGCTGATCCAAGTCACCCTGTGGCGCAGCCCCGCGGCGCGGCGCGTGCTGGGCAATTCCACGTTCGCGGTCAACGTGCTCTCTCAGGACCAGGCGGACGGCGCGCGCCGTATTGCCCGCGGGTCGGCTTCCGGCCTCGCATGGTGGAACGACGGCGGTGTCCCCGTCCTGAGCGGCAACGCCGCCACGATCGTGTGCGCACCGTGGAACGTGTATGACGGCGGCGACCACGTTCTCCTCGTGGGCGAAGTCTTGAAATACGATCTGGGCGCTGCCCGGCCGCTGGTTCTGGCGGAGGGCCTGCAGTCCGCGGCGGGCGACGACGGCCAGCTACCGGAGCCGGCGCTGTGGTCCTGGGGCCGGTCCGGGCCGTGATTCTCCCGCTGCCCCGGGCGTGAAGGCTTCCTGGCAGGGGTAAACGACGGTGGGCCGGCTCCAAGAGCCGGCCCACCGCCGTCGTTATGGGGAGTAGCGAGGTTTAGAGCTGCGTGCCGGTAGGGCCGCTGTCGCTCACTTCGCCGCGCCAGGCGCCGGTTTGGGTGCCGCGGGTTTCAAGGAACTCCTTGAACTTCTTCATGTCCGACTTCACTTGCTTGTTGTCGAGGTTCAGGGCCGCACCGGCCTTCTCGGTGAAGGTTTCCGGGTTCCATTCGAAGCGGACGGACACCTGGGTGCTGTCGGCTCCGAGCTGGCTGAACGTGACCACGCCGGCGTGCGACTTGCCGTCGATGCTGCGCCAAGCGATGCGCTGGTCCGGCTGCTGTTCGACGATCTCGGTATCGAACTCGCGCTCCACGCCGCCAATCTTGGTCTTCCAGTGGTTGGTGGTGTCGGTCAGCTGGGTCACCGACTCCACGCCTGACATGAAATTGGGAAAGGACTCGAACTGCGTCCACTGGTCGTACGCGGTACGGACCGGAACGGCTACATCAATGGTTTCTTCCACGGTCTGCATTCATTGCCTCCTTTGGAATCGGGCCGGCCCCGCCATTGCGGGTTCGTGACGGCCTCACGGCCCACGGTACACAAAAGACAGCTTGCTGACTAATTCCGGCGGGGTGCGTAGGGTGGCTGGTGGGGGCATCAGCAGAATCGATCGAAGGAGTGGAGCATGCGCGCTGTAGTGTTCGAGGAATTCAAGACCTTCCCCAGGATCAAGGACGTGGAGCGGCCGAAACCGCGCGCCGGTGAGGTGCTGCTGAAGGTGGCCGGCGCCGGCGCCTGCCATTCCGATGTGGCGATCTATAACGACTTCGAAGCCGGCGGACCGGGCGCAGTGCCGCCGCCGTTCACGCTGGGGCACGAGAATTCCGGCTGGGTGGAGGAGCTCGGCGAAGGTGTTGAGGGGTTCAACGTCGGCGACGCCTACCTGGTCTACGGGCCGATCGGCTGCGGGCACTGCAAGGCCTGTTCGCGCGGCCAGGACACCTACTGCGAGAACGCCGCCAAGATGCCGTACCTCGGCGTCGGCCTGGGGCGCGACGGCGGGATGGCCGAATATGTTTCGGTCCCCGCCCGGAACCTGGTGCCGCTGGGCGATGCCGATCCGGTTGCCGCGGCGCCGCTGGCCGACGCCGCGCTCACCCCGTACCACGCGATCAAACAAGCGTTGCCTCACCTGGCCGGCGGCGGCAAGTATGCGCTGGTGATCGGGCTCGGCGGCTTGGGCCAGATCGCCGTGCAGGTTCTGAAGGCTCTGACCGGCGCCACGGTGATTGCCACTGACATGAAGGAAGACGCGATGCGCAAGGCGGAAGAAGCCGGCGCGGTGACGGTGCCCGGCGGCGAGGGACAGGCGCAGAGGATCCGGGACATCACGGGCGGCCGCGGCGTCGATGCCGCCTTCGACTTTGTGGGCGTCGGGCCGACCGTCAAGACAGCCGCCGCCTCGATGGCCCGGCTATCCCGGCTGACCGTCGTAGGGATCGCCGGCGGCACCCTCGAATGGAGCTTCTTCACCAACCCGTACGAGTCCGTCGTGACCAACACCTACTGGGGCACCATCGAGGACCTGCACGAAGTGGTGGACATGTACAAGGCAGGCCAGATTGTGCCGGAGGTCCATCGCTTCAGCATGGATGAGGCGCTGGACGCCTACCGCAAGCTGCAGGCCGGCGAGATCTCCGGCCGGGCCGTGGTGGTCCCGCATGGCAGCTAGCCAAGGTCATGGCCCGACGGCGGTCGGTCGGCTGCGATTGATGGCCCACCGCCGCGGTTGATTGGCCCACAGCCGTCGTCGGCGGCCTCGACTACGCTGGCCCCGTGACTGAATCCCGGCGCGCGGCGCCTACTTCCCGGCGTCCGGACCTTTCCGGTCGGCGCGCGGCGCTGGTTTTGGGTGTGGCTTCTTCTGCGGTCTGGCTGCTGACCGCCAGTGCCTTTGCCCTGGTGACTGCCAGCGGTCGGCCGTTTCCGATGAGTGTGGTCGGTTTGGTCTTTCCGGCCACCTTGCCAGGCTGGCTGGCATCGTCGGAGGCACCCTGGCCGCTGGCAGCGGTGCTGGTCTCCGCGCTGGTGGTCGGCGGCGTGGCCTACGCCCTGGCACCGCTCGCCACCGCTGGCACCACCCGAGCCGGCACATTTCGCCGCGGCACGCTGATCCTGGCGCTGTGGTTCATCGTGGTTCTCGCTGCCGCGGCAACCGGCGGACTGGTAGCACTCGGCGGGATCGCTGCGAACTGGCCGCCGCTCCGGTTACTGGAGCTGGCCAGCCCGGTAGCGCCAGCGGTGTCAACGGCCGCTTATTGGGGGCTGGTCTGGGGATGGCTGCCGGCCGTCCTGGCGGCACGCCCGCTGCTGCGGCAAGCGGCCTCCGCCAACCGGAGCAGCTCCGCAACGTGGGGTGGCACCGTAGACCCAGCCGACTCAGCCAGCCTGAACGGTTTCGCCAACCCCGTCGCCTCCGCCACTCGGCGAGAACCAGAGTCTCCGAGCTGGCTCCGGTCGGTCCCGGCTGCGTTGTTCGCGGTGTTGCTGGTCGCGGCTTTTCCCCTGGCACAGAACGCGAATGATGCTGCAGCACCCGCGCCGCCGGCTGCCGAACCGGTGCCCGAGCCAGTGATCTACGGATCGCCGCTGGTGTCGGCAGCTGTTGAATCCGGGGCACCGGAATCACCCAACCCCGAAGATGAGCCGTGGTGCACCGGCGGGGACACCGCCGTCGTTCTGGGAGGGGGCGATGCGGCGACGGGACACCGCGCGCAGGAACTGCTCATCAGCAACACGGGCGAAGAAGCCTGCCTGCTGGCCCGTTATCCGGACGTGGCGTTCGACGACGAGGGCGGCTCCGCCATGAGCGTGCTGGTTTTCCGAGGCGGCACCTTCATGACCGACGACCCCGGGCTGGAACCGGTCATGCTGCAGCCGGGAGCCTCGGCGCGGGCGCTGCTGGGCTGGAACGCCATGGCCACGGCCGGCGACATCCCGGCCGGCGCCGTGCTGGTGGCACCATACGCGGGCACCGACCGGGAGAAACTGCCGGTGCTGCTGGACATCGTCAACGGCGGGGCCGTGGCCGTCACCGCATGGCAGGCCGTCGACGGATAAGCCGTCGGGCCCGCGGCGGTCCGACGCCGGGCTGCCCGGCGGAATCAGCGCAACGGAATCACCGGAGCCCCCGCGGTGTTGAGCCGAATGTGAAGCGTCTAGGTTTTCTCTCCTTCGGCCACTGGAGCCCGGCTGTCGGCTCGCCCGTCCCCACCGCAGCGGAGGGCCTGCTGCAAAGCATCGATTTGGCGGTGGCCGCGGAAGAGGCCGGCGTGGACGGCGCCTACTTCCGCGTGCACCACTTTGCCCGCCAGCAGTCCTCACCCTTTCCGCTGCTGGCCGCCATCGCCGCGCGGACCAGTCGGATCGAGATCGGCACCGGCGTTATCGACATGCGCTACGAAAACCCGCTGTACATGGCTGAAGAGGCCGCGGCGACGGACCTGATCAGCGGCGGGCGCCTGCAGTTGGGCATCAGCCGGGGGTCGCCCGAACCGGCGCTGAACGGGGCCGCGGCCTTCGGGTACCGGCCGGGTGAGGGCGAGACCGACGCGGACATGGCCCGCCGCCACACCACCGTGTTCCGCCGCGCCATCACCGGTGCGGGAATGGTTCCGGCGGACCCGAACCACATGCAGGGCGGGCATACCGGCATGCTCCCGGTGGAGCCGGTCTCTCCGGGGCTGCCCGAGAGGATTTGGTGGGGCGCGGGGTCCCGGGCCACGGCGGTCTGGACCGCCGAGCAGGGAATGAACCTGATGAGCTCCACGCTGCTGATCGAAGACACCGGCGTGCCGTTCGACCAGCTCCAGGCCGAACAGATCCACCTGTTCCACGAAGCGTGGCAGAAGGCCGGCCATGCCCACGCTCCACGGGTGTCCGTCAGCCGCAGCGTGATGCCCGTTGTCGACGACGAGGACCGCCGGTACTTCGGGCTGCGCGGCCAGACTGACCAGCATGATCAGGTCGGCATGCTGGACGGCACGCGGTCACGGTTCGGCAAGAGCTACATCGGCGAGCCGGACAAGATCGCCGCGGCCCTGGCCGCCGACCGGGCCGTGCAAGCCGCGGATACGGTGCTGCTGACCGTGCCGAACTACCTGGGCCTGGACTACAACGCCAAGCTGCTGGGCAACATTGTGCAGCATGTGGCGCCGACCGCCGGCTGGCGCTGACCCCGAAGAAACCATTCCGCACATCTGGCCCGTTGAGCGCGCGTTGATGGGCCGGATCTGCGTAGCGGATCTGCTCGGACGGCGGTGGACCTAAAGCAGTACGTCGTTCAGGTCGTAGGTGACCGGCTCGTCCAGCTGCCCGTAGGTGCACGATTCCGGATCGCGGTCCGGCCGCCAGCGCACAAACTGCGTGGTGTGCCGGAACCGCTCGCCCTCCATGTGGTCGTATTTGACCTCCAGCACCCGCTCCGGCCGCAGCGGCACGAACGACAGGTCCTTGCCGCCGCTCCACCGGCTGCCCTCGGATGTGAGCGGCGTGCGCTGGCCGGCCTCGTGCTGCTCCCGGTTCCAGGGATGGTCGTTCGAATCGGCGATCAGCGGTTGCAGCTCCTCGAACAGCTCCTCGCGGCGCTTCATGCTGAACGCCCCGGCCACGCCCACGTGGACCAGTGTTCCGCCGTCGTTGTAGATGCCCAGCAGCAGCGACCCCACCCGGCCCGGGCCGCTCTTATGCACCCTGTAGCCGGCGAGCACACAATCGGCCGTGCGCTCGTGCTTGATCTTGAACATGGTCCGCTTGTCCGGCTGGTAGGTGCCGTCCAGCGGCTTGGCCACCACACCGTCCAACCCGGCGCCCTCGAATTCGTGGAACCACTTTTCGGCCAGCGCCGGATCATCCGTGGTCCGGGTCAGATGGATGGGATTGACGACGGCGGAGAGCGCCTTCTCCAGCGCGGCGCGCCGTTCCTCGAACGGGCGGGAGGTCAGGTCTTCGTCGCCGAGGGCCAGCAGGTCGAACGCCACGAACCGGGCCGGTGTCTGCACCGAGAGCAGCTTGACCCGGCTGGCCGCCGGGTGGATGCGCTGCTGCAGCATCTCGAAGTCCAGCCGGTCGCCGCCCTCGCCCACCAGGATGATCTCCCCGTCCACCACGCAGCGCTCCGGCAGCTGCTCGCGGAAAGCCTCCACCAGCTCGGGGAAATAGCGGGTCATCGGCTTCTCGTTCCGGCTGCCGATCTCCACGGCGTCGCCATCGCGGAAGATGATCGAACGGAAACCGTCCCACTTCGGCTCGTATTTCATCCCGCTGTCGGGGATCTTGGCCACCCCCTTGGCCAGCATGGGCGGTACGGGCGGCATCAGCGGCAGGTCCATGCGCCCATTCTGGGTGCTGGCCCAGCCAGTGTCCATGCCCGCGCGGTCAGGGATGAGGTTCAGGGACCGGGAGGAATCCCGGCGGGCATGGCCGGCACTGTGTCTGCACCGCCCGTCTGGAGGCCTCAGACCCGGCGGTAGATGTCTGCCACTGGACAGTGAAACGGGTCGGAAGCGGCCAGTCCGACCGCCCCAAGATAGCGGACTATGGCCGCATAGGACTCCAGCAGGCTGGTCTCCGTGTACGGAATGGAATGTTCGCGGCAGTATTGGCGAACCATCGGCGCCGCCTTGCTCAAGCAAGGGCGGGGCATGTCAGGGAACAGATGGTGCTCGGTCTGGCGGTTCAGGCCGCCCATCAGCAGATCCATGATCCAGCCGCCGCGGATATTGCGGGACGCTGTGACCTGGCGGGTGACGAAGTCAGGCCGGCTGGACTGGGGATAGATCGGCATGCCCTTGTGGTTCGGCGCAAACGACGCTCCCATGTAGAAGCCGAAAACCGCCATCTGAACGCCAATGAACGCGAACGCCTGCCCAAACGGGAGCAACCAGAAGACAACCGCGAGCAGCAACGCGGCGCGGGCAGCGAGGATGCTCAGCTCCACCCAGCGGTGCTCCACCTTGTCCTGCCGGATCAGGTACTTGAAGGAATCCAGATAGAGGCTGAAGCCCAGGAACGGCAGCAGCGGGAACAACAGATATCCCTGGAGCCGCGTGACGCGGGCCATGGCCCCGCGGCGCCCTGCCGCAGCATCCGGATGGAACGCGATGGCCCCGGTCTTGATGTCCGGATCCTTATCCACGGTGTTAGGGAAGCCATGATGCCGGGTGTGCTTGCGCATCCACATGGCGTAACTGATGCCTACGAGGCTGGTGCCGACCAGCAGGGCCGCCCATTCATTGACCCGCTTGGACTTGAACACCTGATGATGCGCCGCCTCGTGGGAAAGGAAAGCGAACTGGGTGAACAGCGCCCCTATCGCCGACGCAATCAGCAGTTGGTACCAGCTGTTGCCGAGCAGGGAGAATCCAGTCCAGGCCGCGGCAAGCAGGGCCAGCAGGACCGTGAAAAGCGTGATGTAGTACCAGCGGCGGCGTCGCTGCAGTCCGGATTGTCTGATCTTTTCCGCTAAAGCCAGATAGCCCGCGGCAATATTGTTCGGAGGCTTAGCGGCCGGAGCTTCGGTGGCCGGTGCCGGAAAATTGGGCGCGACTGACTCGGGCTGGGGGTCCATGGGAATACCTCGAAACCAACCGGTGGCGGTACAGCAGAAATATCGCACGAGCACCGGTCTCTGGCTGGAATCTACTCCTGTTGGACCAGCTTGTCACCGGATACGGAGATAGGGACTCCGACGGCGGTGCCGGCAGGCAGATACCCGGGAGGGGGTGCCTTGCATACGCGGATCCCGAGAAGCGTTGTTCGGAACGAAAGATGAGCAGGCTTCCTTCCCACGAGTGGAAAGGAAGCCTGCTCAGTAATGGATGTGAATCTGCCGGGGCTTAGTCGCCGATGTAGAAGAGGCGCTTGTTGACGAATTCGTCCATGCCCAGCGGGCCGAGTTCGCGGCCGAAGCCGGAGCGCTTTACCCCGCCGAAGGGCAGGTCCGCGGCCTCGCCCACGCCGTTGACGTTGGCCATGCCGACCTCCAGACGCTGGGCGATCTTGCGAGCGCGTTCCTCGTCGGTGGAGAACACCGCGCCGCCGAGGCCATAGTCGGTATCGTTGGCCAGCTTCAGGGCTTCTTCGTCGCTGGAGACCTTGTAGACCACGGCCACCGGGCCGAAGAGCTCTTCGCGGTAGGCGCGCATCTCCGGGGTGACGCCGGTGAGTACGGCCGGGGCCAGGTAGGCCGCGGGCCCGTCGTGCAGGGTGCCGCCGGCGTGCAGGGTGGCGCCCTTGTTGACCGCATCCTTGAGCTGTTCGTGCAGTCCTTCGGCGGCGGCCCGGGAAGACAGCGGGGCGTAGGTGCCCTCGAGTTCCTCGGCCGGGTTTCCTGGCTTCAGGTCCTTGGCCAGATTGGTCAGCTCGGCCACGAAATCGTCGTAGATGTCCTCCATGACGATCATGCGCTTGTTGGAGTTGCAGGCCTGGCCGGTGTTCTCGATGCGGGTGGCCCAGGCCGCGGCGGCCGTGGCCTTCACGTCGTCGGTGTCCAGCACCACGTAGGGATCGGAGCCGCCCAGTTCAAGCACGGCCTTCTTCAGGTTCTTGCCGGCCAGCTCCCCGATGATCGCGCCGGCCCGTTCGGAGCCGGTCAGCGAGACGCCCTGGATACGCGGATCCGCGATGATGTCGGCAATCTGTTCGTGGCTGGCGAAGACGGTGATGTACACGCCCTCGGGGACGCCGGCGTCGTCCATGATCTGCTGGATGGCCAGCGCCGAGCGGGGGCAGGTTTCCGCGTGCTTCAGGACGATGGTGTTACCCAGCACCAGGTTCGGCGCGGCGAAGCGGGCCACCTGGTAGTAGGGATAGTTCCACGGCATGATGCCCAGCAGCGGACCGACCGGCAGCCGCTGGATCATGGCGCGGCCGCCGCCAATGGCCTTGATCTCCTGCTCCGCGGCCAGCGCGGGCCCCTCGGTGGCGAAGTAGTCGAAGATATCCGTGCAGAACTCGGCCTCGCCCTTGGATTCGGAGAGCGGCTTGCCCATCTCCTCGGTGATGATCGCAGCGAGCTCGTCGGCGCGTTCGGTGAAAAGCTCAGCCAGGCGGGCCACCACCTTGGCGCGGTCCGCGATCGGCACCTCGCGCCAGGAAGTGTAGGCCGCCTGGGACTTGGCGATGGCGTCTTGGATCTCGGCATCCGTGGCGGTGGGGAACTCCGCTACCACCTCACCGGTAGACGGGTTTTGGACCCGGTAGCCCGGCTGAGTGGACGAAGCGGCGGGGGAAGTGGTGGTCACAGCCCTGGTCTCCTTCAGATAATGACGAATCAGAGGGACGGCTGCGTGGCCGTCTCCGACTTCCATCTTGTACCGTCCGGCCGGTTCTGTGAAGTGGGTTACGCTCACGGCATGAGAGGAAAAATGACCGCGCTGGCGGTGCGTCGGGAGGCAACAAGAACTAGGGGTGCGGAATGAAGCGATCCGGCTCCATCGTTATCCACCGGCCCGCGGATGAAGTGTTCGCTTTCCTTGCCGAAGTGCACAACGAAACCAGCTGGCGTGACTCGGTTACCGGCTCCGGGTACATCGGTGAAGGATCAGCTGGGGTGGGGGCCGACGGCTATACCGAAGTCTCGATGGGCGGCAAGCAGGTCCGGATGGATTGGCGAATCAGTTCCTTCGATCCCGGCCGGCACGTGGCATGGCAGTTGACCGGCGGGCCGTGGCAGGGCGGCGGTGCCTACACCGTTCGGCCGCTGAGCGACCGCACCGAGGTGACGGCGGACCTCGAAGTCAGGCTGGCCGGTGCCCTGCGGATGCTTGAGCCGGTCTTGGGTTTCCAGCTGGGCCGCGGATTGAGATCAGACCTCGTGCGACTGCGGCAGCTATTGGTTGTTCCAGCGAACTGAGGCACTCCCGGCGCCAGGGCACGCATTCGGTGCCTGGCGCGGCTGCCCCACAGTCACCCGGACCGATCCACTTCTAGCGGGGCAGCTTTGCTCCTAGCGTTCGCCGAGCAGCTTCTCCATGTCCCGCCGGTCCTTCTTGGTGGGCCGGCCGGTGCCGCGGTCGCGTTGTGGGATGCCCAGGGCCGGAGCCACCGGACGCGGCGGTGTGTGGTCGGTGAAGCAATGCGAGGCTGCCTCGGCGCTCACGCGCTTGGCGATGAGCCGGCGCACCTCCAGGATCCGCTCGTAACCGGGCTGCCGCACCCGCAAGGTATCGCCTGGCACCACCGACTGGGAGGCCTTGACCGGATTGCCGTTCAAGCGCACGTGTCCGGCGCGGCAGGCTGCGGTGGCCGCGGAGCGGGTCTTGTAGGCGCGGATGGCCCACAGCCACGCGTCAACGCGCACCGAACTTGGGGTTGTGGCTGAAGTGTTCATGCCCTTCCGAGTCTAGCGCCGACACGATGCGAGCCCCTGGACAGAAGGCGTCCGTCCTACCGCCTACGGAAGTGATTTTTCCTTTCACCGGCTGTTCACAACCAGTTGGCCAGCAGGTTCGCAACCGCTGTGAAGCTCGATCGAAGGGGGGAACCGCACGAACACCACCTACGAAGGGCGTCATTCCCATGGCATCTCGCTTGATCAGAACGTTGACTTGCTCCGTCGCGGCCGTTGCCGTCGGCGCCACCCTCACCGCCATTCCGGCCAGCGCGCAGAACAGCGCACAGAACAACCAAGCCGGGCAGGAAGAAGCTCCGCTGCTGATCGGCCACCGCGGTGCCGCCGGCACGGCGCCGGAGAACACGGTGGCCGCGTTTAAGGACGGCCGCGCCTCCGGTGCCGACTTCTTCGAAATCGACGTCCAGCTCAGCGCCGATGGCGTGCCGTTCCTGTTCCACGACGACACTCCCGCCCGGACCACCAACGTGGAAGAGGTCTTCCCGGACCGCGCCGGCGACCCGGTCACGTCCTTCACCTGGGATGAACTGCAGCAGCTCGACGCCGGATCCTACTTCGGTGCCGAGTTTGCCGGCGAACGCATCCCGCATCTGGACGACGCCGCGAAGGTCGCCACGGTGAAGACCGGGGTGTACATCGAGATCAAGTCGCCGAAGAACTCCCCGGGTATCGAGCAGCTCGTCGCCGATGAGCTGCGGACCGACGCCAAGTGGAAGAAGCTCGTCGCAGCGGACAAGATCCAGGTCCTCAGCTTCGATGAGGCCTCCAACCGGACCTTCGCTCGGATCGCTCCGGAGATTGTGCTGCAGCAGCTCTCCAGCACTGTGCCGGGTCCGGCCGTCCTGGAATCCTGGGCCGGCTTCGCCGATTCTGTCGGTACCAACTACCGCACCCTGACGGCGCAGAACGTGGCCGACACCAAGGCCGCTGGCCTGGTCATCGGCGTGTACACCGCCAACTCGCCCGAGGCCGTCCAGCATTCCATCGATCTGGGTGTCGACGCCGTCACCGGGGACTTCCCGATCCAGACCGCCCGCTACCTGGACGGGCGGAAGCCCTTCCCGGCCGGCGCCGGCGTGGAGATCGCCGGTGCCGTGAACGATCCGGCCGGCAATGACGTGCAGCCGGAGACCGGTGAGCACGTGGTGCTGCGCAACGCCACCGGGCACAACCTGGACGTCAGCGGCTACATCATCCGCGACGCGGCCAACAACGTGCTGGAAATCGGCGACGGCTGCGTCCTTGCCCCGGGCGCCGAACTGCGTGTCTACACCGGTCCCGGCACCAACAGCGCGGACGCCTACTACAACGGCGGCACCGCGTCCGTGCTGAACAACGGCGGCGACTCGGTGGCCCTGTGGAGCCCGCAGGGGCAGCTGCAGGACGTCTTCGCCAACTGATCGGGGCCGCTAGGCTTCCTTGTGCACGACGCCGGCATCTCAGCGGGGCTTCAACCTCGTCTGCGATGCCGGCGTCGTTTCGCATATCGGGCGGTACTAGCGCCCGGAGGGAGCCTTCCGGCGCTTAAGCGTGGCCATGGACATGTCCAGCGAGTTTCGCCGGGCGGTGCGGAGCGCGCTGCCGAAAGCGCTGATCACCGTCGATCATTGGCACGTGGTGGCGCGGGCGAACCAGATGATCACCGACATACGTCGGCGCCGCTCGCACGACCTGCACGGACGTCGGGGCACGGCCAGCGACCCGGCCTGGAAATACCGGAAGCTGCTCACCTGCAATCAGGAAAGGATGTCCCTGGCCCAGCGGGGGCGGCTGAAGGAAATCATCGCCTCCGACATCGAACTAGGAATCGTCTGGGGCATCAAGGAACACGTCCGCCAATTGCTGCGGACCCGCAACACCAATGACTTCCAGCGGGCCTGGGCAGCGCTGGAGCACGCGGTGAAAGCCACGAAAATGCGCGAGGCAGCATCACTGTTCGCTACCTTGAAAATGTGGCGCCGCGAATTGCTGACCTTCTGCCGCAGCCGCGTGACGAACGCCCGCAGCGAGGCAGCCAATCTGACCGCCAAGAACCTCAAACGCATCGGCCGGGGATACAGAAACCATGGCCAATATCGGCTCCGGTTGCCGTTATACACGGCAGCCAAACAAGCATGCTGAACACCTGCAACCACGCTAAAAGTGGAAGAGCCGCCAAGGGCCGGCTGCGACGCGGCATGCTGGCTGACTTTGCGGTGCTTTCCGATGATTTGTTGAGCGTGGATCCGAACCGGATTAAGGAAATGTCAGTGGGAGCAACCATCATTGGCGGCAGCGTCGCCTACAACGACGGCGCGCTGTAGGCCCTTCGCACCTGGAGCATCCACCGGTCCAGGCATCAACGGTGCGGACGCCTACTACAACGCTGGCACCGCGTCCGTGCTGCACGACGGCGGGGACTCGGTGGCTCTGTGGAGTCCGATGGGGCAGTTGCAGGACGTTTTCACTAACTCATCGGAGCCGTCAGGCTCCTTCACGCACGACGCCGGCTCCTCGGCGAGTTCAACCTCGCCGAGGAGCCGGCGTTGCGCGGTTCGGGAGCCAAAACTGGCGACGTCGGAAAGCGACGATCCGGAGTCGAGTGCTGCTTTGCTTTTTGTAGCTGGTGCCTGAGGGCTCCCCAAGGACAGGAAAGACACACCCGGCGTGAAAGCTCCCAAATTGTCATCTGATCGGTCATCCGTTTCATCGGGTGCAACAGTTTTCATTTCAAGAACACTCTTGGTGAGTCTTGAGATGAGGCGGGCGCCGGCATCTGGTTTCTCTCCAGAGTGATGAGCTTCGCACCCCTGAATCACGGTCATCACGCAGCTCCGTGTGGGGCTAAGAGGAACGACTGCATCAATAAAGGCGTTAGGGTCATAATAGATGGAGATCACCCATTACGACCCTAACGCCCTGCCATTAGTCGACCGCTATGCCGAGTTTAGTAATAAGGGATCCGAAGAGTTTTTCCTGTTCACCGATGAATGTCTGGAATTCGACATTTTCCCTGTAAACGACTGTGGACCCCGTAGTCTCAGCGAATTCTTTGTACTTGGCCGTCTCGAGTGCTTCCTTAGTCGCAGCGTCGAGCCTCTCGATAACGGCTTCAGATGTGCCGGCGGGAACAACAATTCCACGCCATCCGCCGCTGGCCCAATCGATGCCCTCCTCCTTGAGTGTTGGAACTTCGGGGCGGAGGGGATCTCTGTCCTCTGCGAAGACAGCGAGAGCTCTCACATCCCCGGATTCAAGGAGCGCACGGGCCTCCGGCAGGGAAGTGAAGGCCAGATCCAGCCCACCTGCGAGCACCTCCTGCAAAGTTGGCGCTGCTCCGTCAGTCGCCACCCATTTAATGGCCGTTTCAGGAAGGCCGACAGTGTCCAGCATCCCGGCCCGTCCCAGGTCACCGAGATTCCCGCGCGCGCCGCCGGAGGCCGTGAACGCTCCGGGTTTCGATCGGACGTCTTCAATCAAGTCGTTGACGTTTTCCCAAGGTGCATCGGCCGCGACGACGATCGCAGTTGGATAAGCATTCACCTGGGCGACGCCAACTATCTGATCAGGAGTAGTGGTCATCTGACCGAGGTGCGCCAGAGTTGTAATTTCTCCTGTCGCGAGGCCGATCGTGTATCCATCCGCCTTGCCGTTCGCCATGGCGCTGAAGCCGATAGCTCCGCCGCCGCCCTCACGCACCTCGATGTTGACCGGAACACCGAGAGATTCCTCCATCTCAACCGCGAGTGCACGCGCGATAGCATCGGTGCCACCCCCAGCGGAGAAAGGCTGAATAAGAGTGATCGGTCGGTTTGGGTAGTCCGGCTCTGTCGAATCGCCTGAGGACGGTGTCGCGCAAGCCGCCATGGAGAGGAGGACGGAGCCAGTAACTGCGGCTACTGCCAGTCGTGGGATCTTAATCATTTGATTTCCTTTCGGTGATGGATGCAGTAAAAAGTAGTTTTGTGAGGCGGCTATGGTGAATGACGCTTTTTAAACTGTGACATTTTGGGCATGTTTTTTATGAACCGGGCTGATCCTGCTCTTTATCCAGCCATAAAGGTGGGGGCCCACTGCAATGGCAATCAACATCACAATCAGCAAGACGGATACAGGGCGGGTGACAAATGGCAGTAAAGATTCAGATTTCTGCAACGAAGCCATAAAGTTGCGTTCAATGATTGGTCCGAGAACCAACCCCAGTACCAGCGGAGCCATTGGGTATCCGGATCGTTGCATAGCCAATCCGATCGCTCCCGCTATGATCATCACGCCGATGTCAAAAGTGTCATTGTTGCTTGCGTAGGCGCCAATCAGGCAAAATGCGACAATTATGGCCATCATTGCGGCTCTCGGGATAGACAACACTTTCGAGAATGCTTTAATCGCGAGCACGCCGCAGAACAGCATGAGGATATTAGCGATCAGGACAACCCAGTAGATGCCGGCCACGAGATCTCCCTGGGTGTGGAAGAGTTGCGGGCCCGGCAAAAGACCTTGTGTAATAAGGACCCCGAGGAGAATGGCCGTGATGGAATCACCCGGAATCCCGAGCACCATCGCAGGAACGAGCGTCGTGCCGAGCGAACTATTGTTCGACGCACTCGCCGACGTATATGGCCGCAGATCGATCTTTTCAAGTTCAAGGTCAGGGCGCTTAGAACGTTGGATTCCCGCTTTGCCAGTGCCGTAGGCTACCCAAGCCGCGACGTCAGATCCCGCACCCGGGAGCGCGCCTATTCCAACTCCGATTACGGATCCTTTTAATAGCTCTCCGCGCATCTTTAAGGACAGGCTCCAACCTCGTCGAAGAATGCCCTTGGTGCTGACGGGAATGGGAGATTGAGCGATTTTCCGTAGCCGTGCTTGGTTCAGGACCTCAGCGAGTCCAAAGACGCCAACCATGACGACGATGAAGTTCAGTCCTGAAAGCAAAGAATCAGCGCCGAAAGTAAATCGGGGATAACCGGAGACAATGTCCAGGCCGATTGTGGAAAGCCCCACTCCAAGGAGCAACGAGATGCCGCCCTTAATCTGGTTTCCACGGGTGATAAACACGCTGGCGGATACACCGAGAACCGCGATCCAGAAGTACTCATACGTGGTGAAATTGCGCGCCAACCCCGCCAGAGCCGGGGCCATGATCATGAGCGCAAGGACACCGATTACGCCGCCAATCGCAGAAGACACGAGGCCTAGGCCAAGGATGCCAGTCGCGTGGCCTTTTTTGGCGAGGAAGTAGGTGTCGTCGACATAGGCCGCGCTCGCGGGGGTTCCAGGAATCTTCAAAAGCGCGCCGGGAAGATCTCCCGAATAGATGGCCAGTGCCGAAAGCGTAATGATCATCGCGATCGCCTGCATCGGCTCCAGAAACATAGTAAATGGAATCAGCAATACCGTCGCCATGGTGGCCGTGAGCCCGGGTACCGCACCCATGAAGAGCCCGTAGAACGCAGCCACCAAAATGAGGAGCAGTGTGAACGGATCCATGATGAGCTCAAGGCCAGCCCAAAGGTGGTCAAGCATAGTTCTCTCCTCTCAGAACCCGAAAATTCCGGTCGGTAGTGGGACACGAAGGAGCATCCCGAAAACCAAATAAATGAAGACACATACTCCGATAGTGGTAGGGACTAAGACCGGCCACTTGCCGTGCATTACTTTGCCGACCCAGAGCATCGCAACCCCGATTGCGACGATGAGTCCGAGAACGGGTATGAGCGCGGCGGCTGCGAGCACCCCAGCCAAGAGAAGGGCAGTGGCAAAATGTTGCTTTAGCTGAACGCTGGAGTGATTGTCGACTCGTCGCACTCTGATCAGACTGCGGACCAGAAGGACCAGTCCTAGCAATCCGAGCCCCACACCGACGAGCGATGGGAATAAGGCTGGGGAAAGCGCGGGTGAGGAGGGCGGTGGAGCAGGGAAGGCCCTGGTGAGGATGAATAGCCCGGCACCTCCAGCGATCCACAGCAACGACCAGAAGAGATCAAGCCCGGGCGGTTGATTCCCCGGAGGCGTGTCCTCCCCTGAAGTCACTTGACTGATGGGTTCGTTCGGTGGGGCTCCATGAACGGGGCCCGGAGGCGGCGAATTCGGAAGTGTTTCCATGGGGTGATCTCCTCATCGAGAGTGGACGGGCTCGAGGCTTCAAAAGGTTCGGGGCAAATGTTTCCGCCACGGACTAACACCGAAAGTCTCGATGACTGCTATTCCGAGAAATTGTTCTGGAATAAAAAGGGGATGCTCGCCGTACAATTCGGAGTATCAATGCTTCCGTCCGTTTCAGTGCCTCACCGAGCGACCACACTGACGCTCGACTACGAAGCTAACCCACGGAACATGCACCATCCAGAGCGAAAAGCGCATACAGCTGTGCATAATTGCACGGGCGTTGGGTGAAACATCGGATCTACCACTAGCTAAGTTGCCGTAGGGAGGAAGACTTTTGCGCATTGCGCTCTCGCACCTAAGTGAACTACATCCGTTCACTAGCGCCCCTTGAGGTTGCTGGAATTCGTTAGGCGCGGTTGAGGCACAGAGCGCACCGAGGAAGAAGCCGACGTCATCAGTGAGCCGCTCTAGCGAAACTCTGATCGTTCGTCAGGCGGTGACTAGATTTTCACCAGACGGTCTGAAAGATCTTCACCTCAGAGAGTAGGTTTGGGCGAGGTCGACCTTCGCTTGCAGGAGGTCCGTCTGCTGAATTAGTGTGCCTAGAGCCAGGCTGTAGCCCGTCCAGCTATTGAGCCAGAGCGGGCTGCAGCGCAATGTCTAGGAGGCGTCCGGCGGCCCCTACGGGACGCTGGCCTCCGAACCAAATGCCGCGGAGTTCGCGCTCGAGCTTTGTAGTGGGCAGAGGGACTTGGAGCAGGCGTCCTGCCCTGAGCGCGCCTTGCACGGCTAGGTTGCTTAGTACGGCGGGGCCAAGACCCGCAATGACGCTGGAGCAGATGGCTGCGTTGCTGTTTAGTTCGGCTATAGGGCGTGCCCGCACCGTCCCGATAGCGGCGTCCAGAAAAGCGCGGGTACCTGACCCGTCTTCACGCTCCACGAGCGGGGTGGCGGCTAGTTCGCCGAGGGTAAGCGGCGTGGTGCGTGCCGCCCAGGGATGGTTCGGGGATACCACGACGAGAAGTCGGTCTGTTGTGACGCGGATACTTCGGATGTCTCCCGGTAAATCGGGAGTTTCGATGAAGCCCAGCGACACGTCACCCGATCGGACTCCGTCGATAACTTGGCGTGAGTTGTTGATGCGCAGTGTGGTCCGTACATCGGAAGACTCCTGCCGAAAAGTGCTGATCCAATCAGGTACAAGATACTCGGCCACAGTCATGCTGGCCCCAATCACCAGCTCTGGTGCCGCGCCCTCGGTTAGTGCCGACGCTCCCGCCGAGAACCTTTCGACTGCATCCAGCACACCTCGGGCCCACTCGACGGTTAATGCGCCCTCGGCGGTTAGCTGCGCGCCCCGCGTTGAGCGTGTAAGCAATGGGTACCCTAAGCGGCGTTCGAGTGTGGCTAGGGCGCGGCTGGCGTTGGACTGGGCCATGCCGATCAATCGGGCTCCCGCACTCATGCTTCCAGTGTCGGCAACGGCCACAAGCAAACGCACGGCAGGCAACTGCATCCACTGGTAGGTCGGAGGATTTCGGGGTGGCATATCAGGATGATATGCCCCAATGACCAAATTGTGTCTATTGGGAGCCCTAGTGGCCGTGAAACGCTACCAGCATGAAACCCCAGAGTCAGTCCGCGCCCACTTCCCCCGTTGCAAAGGACCGGAAAGATCCCGAACTTAGGACGACGGGCCAGCGGGAACGCTTTGTGCCGGGGTTGGTAGCGTGCGTGATGGCCGCCGCCGCCGTACTGTTGGCCGCCCCGTTCCTGCCTGGTTTCAGCCCACTGTTGATCGCCATCCTTCTTGGCGTTACGTGGCGGAACCTGATCGGAGTTCCGGTGGCGTGGACACGCGGAGTCCAGTTCTCGTCGAAGAAGCTGTTGCGCGCCGGCATTATATTGTTGGGGCTCCAGTTATCCATGTCGGAGATTCTGGGCCTGGGCGCGGGCGCTCTGCTCGTTGTCGTCGCCGCCGTCGGCGTTACCTTCGCCGGTACGTTGTACATGGGCCGGCTGCTGGGCATTGGTCTGACTCAGCGATTGCTCATTGCCTCGGGATTTTCGATCTGTGGGGCTGCAGCCGTCGCGGCTACCGAAAGCGCCACAGAAGCCGAAGAGAAGGAAGTGGTCACTGCGATCGGTCTAGTGGTCTTGTTCGGTACCCTTATGATCCCACTGGTGCCTTTCCTGGGCACATTATTCGGCATGCCCGAGGAGGCGCTGGGCATGTGGATCGGAGGCTCGACCCACGAAGTGGCACAGGTGGTTGCCGCCGCCGGCGCTGTGGGCGGGTCCGCATTGGCCGTGGCTGTGACCGTGAAACTGGCGCGTGTGTTGATGCTGGCACCCATCATCGCCGGGATTAGCTGGCACCGCCGGCGCACACAATCGGCGGGCGCGACAGCTGGCAAGCGCCCACCCATCATCCCTCTGTTCGTCCTGGGCTTCATAGCAGCGATGTTGCTGCGCACTACCGGCCTCCTGCCCGCATCCCTCCTAGGAGCAGGGCAGTGGGTCCAGACCGCCTTGCTATGCGCCGCCATGTTTGCTTTGGGGTTGGGCGTCCACTTCCGGGGGCTGGCAACGGTAGGGGGTAAGCCTGTGCTACTGGCCGCGGCCTCCACCGTCACTATTCTGGCCGTCTCGCTGGCGGGTACGTTCCTTTTCCCGCCTACCTCTTGACAAACTGCTGCGACGAAGGCGGCGAATTATCAATGTCCCGAATGCTGACCTGGATCCGCGCCTTTTGGATGGCTTCACATATCGGTTGCGACGGCCATCCTGCAGCAGAATCTTTGTGTGGCTACCAAATCAGGTTGGACGACAAAGTATGGATCCGCCGATTTTGTAGATGGGAGCGCTCACAGTAGAAAGGGGACAAGCCCTTACTGAGAGAAAGGCCTGCATCAACGATGTCCTTCCAGCATGCGCCCAATCCAGCGTTGGAAAAGAAGATCCTCAACCGCGTGGGACGGCGAATCATGCCGGTCCTCCTCCTCGGACTCTTCATCTCCTACGTTGACCGCGCCAACATAGGAGTTCTCGCCGAACCAATATCCAATGATCTAGGCCTGACGGCATCTACCTTCGGGCTGGCTGCCGGGCTTTTCTACATCGGATATCTGCTTTTTGAAGTTCCCTCCAACATGGCCTTGGCGCGGTTCGGGGCACGCGTCTGGATCGCTAGGATCATGGTGACGTGGGGGATCGTGACCATGGCGATGGCCACGATCCAGACAGATTGGAGTCTTAACTCCATGAGAATGCTGCTCGGGGCGGCTGAAGCCGGTTTTTATCCCGGTGTGATCCTCTATCTGACGTTTTGGTTTCCGCAGCGAGTGGCAAATCGGGGCTTCTCGATCCTCCAGATCGGCATTCCAGTATCCCTTGCTGTGGCCAATGCCCTGACGTCCTGGATGTTAGGAATGGATGGTGTTGCAGGTTTGGCAGGCTGGCGCTGGGTGTTCCTGCTTCAGGGGCTTCCTGCTGTCCTCTTGGGCGCCTATATTTTTCTCTTCCTGCCTTCCCGGCCCAGTGAGGCGAAGTGGCTTGACCCCGCTGAACAGGCGTATCTGGAAGGCCAAGTTGCAAATCAAGGTTCGGCAGCCAGCCATGAAGCCCGATATGTGCCACAGGCATTGTGTAAGCCTTTTGTGTGGGTATTTTCGTTGCTGTGGTTTACCATCAACATCGGATTTTGGTCACTGACGTACTTCCTCCCCACAATTGTGCGAGAACGTTTTGAAGTTGAGGCTGCGCAATCCGGCCTACTCGCATCCATTCCCTGGGCCTTCACAGCATTGGCCGTCATCTTCGTTTTGTGGAGCACATCCCGCACGGGTGACCGGAAATGGCATCTCCTTATTGCATTGGCGGTTGCTGGACTAGGTCTTCTCACGGCTGCAAATACACAGTCGCCGTGGTTGGCGCTTGCCGGACTAAGTTTGGGCGCTGCCGGGATGCAGTCGGTCGTTCCAGTGTTTTGGACCATGACATCCATCGTGTTCTCGGGGCTGTTCGCCGCCATCGCCATTGCCGTGGTGAATTCACTCGGCAACATCAGCGGTCTTGTAGGCCCATGGTTGTCTGGCGTGCTGCAGGATGCCACTGCCAGTAGCCAGACGACGCTGACAATCATGGCCTGCTCCCTCTTCTTCTCCGCGGCTTTTGCCTTTGTTCTCGGCGGCTACACGGACAAAGTGGCTATCCGCAGGGGCGAAGCATCTAATGTTCTTTTGCCGACTCAGAAAATATCTGTAACTGCACAGAGCTCGCGGGGAGGAGAGCGCTGAATCATGGCACCCACCCTGGTAGCTACAAAAATCCAAGGCCTGTTAGAGCCACTCATACCGTGATTTTGACTCCATCGGCGGCCCGCCTTGCCGAGGCGGCCGAACCCGGCCCCAGCCCAAAGCGTCCCGCTGCCCCGGCCGGAACCTTACGGGTGGTGAGCACGGACCAGCGGGCGCAGGGGCCTAAGGGCGAGCAGGGCAGGAAGCACCTTGTTCCGTGGCAGCAAACAAGGCGCTCCCCGGAATCGGGCGCAGCGCGGTTAGATGTGGCCCATGAGTTCTGCCTGACGGTCGGCAACCACCTCATCAAGAAGGTCGGCGACGGCATGCACTCGAGCTAAACGTGTAAGCTCGCGCGGAATGACAAGCCAGAATCTGCCTTCAAACTCTACATCTCTGAGTATCTGCGTTAGTCGGTTATCTTGCTGGGCGATGAACTTCGGCAACGGTGCGATACCAACACCTGCGGCCGCCGCCTGCCAGTGTGCGATGACATTGGTGGACTGGACGGCCGCAATTTTCGGCAGGGTTTCATTGATTTGGCGCAATGGAACAACGTCCAGCAACTGGTCCACATACCAGATCAACGTGTGGTCCTGGAGGGCGTCAACGGACGCGATGGGCCCATGGGACTCCATGTACTTCTTGGAAGCGTAGAGCCCCAATGTGTACGAGGAGAGTGCGCGGGTCCGTACCCGTTCTGAAACCGGTTCCTCCAAGGTGACTGCGAGATCGAATGTCCGCACGCTTTGGCCCAAATGGGTCGTGGCCGTGACCAATTCGATGGTGAGGTCGGGGTGGCTTTGCTGGAGACTCGCAAGTGCTGGAGCCAATATGAAAGTCCCAAATCCATCTGGGGCTAGAACCCGTACGTTACCCCGGAGCCGACTTCCTCTTCGCCCCAATGCCTCCTGCGCGGAGTCCAGCGCGGCAGCAACGCTCTCGGCAGGCTCCAGCAGCAGCCAACCCGACTCCGTGAGCTCCCACCCTTGAGGTTTGCGGTCAAACAAGCGCTGCCCTAGAGCGCGCTCCAGGGCACTTATTCTCCGTCCGACCGTGGTGTGATCGACTTGGAGGACTTCGGCTGCCCGCACCAAGCGCTGATTTCGGACTACGGCGAGGAAGTACTGCAGATCATCAGCTGAAACCATCTGTGCATTATTGCACGACAGTGGGCCTTTTTGGTTCTTGTCCGTGATTCATTGCAGATCCTAGCGTGGGAGGAAGCCATCCGCCTTATGGCCGGGGCAGGGCAACCGTAACCAGAGGAGAAACTGAAATGCAGCTCGAGATGTCCATTTCCGACAGTGCCGCACCTGCGCTTGGCAAGCGCGTAAGTGACGGCGGGCGTTACGCGGTAGGAAGCCGCACCGGGAACTTTATCGCGGGGGTGACGGCAGAACTTAAGGATTGTGCGCTGATGCCCGTCCAGAATCCGGCGACAGGAGAGACGATTCGCGAGGTCGTAGTCGCCAGTGCGGCCGACGTGGACACGGCAGTAACGAACGCGCGTTTAGCGCAGGCGGCTTGGGGGTCGATGACGTTGGCGGCCAGGGCGGCCGTGATGTACGACGTTCGAGAGGCAGTTCGAAGCAATATTAATTTGCTGGCCGATGTGATCGTCGAAGAGAACGGGAAGACGCACGCCGACGCCATCGGGGAGGTGAAACGAGGTCTCGAATCCATCGAGTATGCCTGCGCACTGCCGACAAACCTTGAAGGTGCCTTCAGCTTAAACGTAGCCGCGGGTATCGACGTTCATTCCACCCGTGAACCGCTAGGTGTGGCTGCTTGCATCACGCCGTTCAACTTCCCCGTGATGGTTCCGCTGTGGATGATCGCCAACGCGCTCTCCTGCGGCAATGCCGTCGTCCTGAAACCTTCAGAAAAGGCGCCAAGTGCCACCGTGCTGCTGGCCCAGCTCATGACTGAGGCCGGGATTCCCGCTGGAGTGCTCAATGTGATTAACGGCGATGCTTCAACCGCCGATGCGCTGCTTCGGCATCCGGGAGTGGACGCCGTGAGCTTTGTTGGATCTACGCCGGTGGCCAAACACGTCTACGAGGTGGCCACATCCACCGGGAAGCGCGCGCAGGCGCTCGGCGGCGCCAAGAACCACATGGTTGTCACCGCTTCGGCAGACATAGAGGCTGCAGCCGCCGCTGCTGTAGGGGCCGCCTTTGGTGCCGCGGGTGAACGTTGCATGGCGGTGTCTGTAGTTGTTGCAGTCGGAAACGATGTTGCGGACTCGGTGATCGCAGGGATCAAGAACCGAATGCTTGAACTCAGGGTTGGTGCCGGCACCGAGCCGGAGGTGGATTTCGGACCCCTAATAACCCGCGAGCACCGTGACCGAGTAGCCGGCTATCTAAAGTCCAGTGAGGATGAGGGCGCCAAGATCTTGGTCGACGGGCGCGAGCACGCAAGCTTCTCTCAGGACGGATACTTTATCGGCCCATCGCTAGTCGATAACGTCACCGCATCGATGCGAGTGTACAAGGATGAGGTGTTCGGCCCGGTTCTGGCAGTTGTCCGCGTTGACAGTCTTGACGAGGCGTTAGCCCTGGTCAAAGAAAACCCGTTCGGAAATGGCGCGGCGATCTTCACTGCGGAAGGCGCCGAAGCCCGTCGATTCCAAACCGAATCGAACATAGGAATGATCGGAGTCAACGTCCCGATTCCTGTACCTGTCGGCTGGTTCTCGTTCGGCGGTTGGAAGTCGTCGCTCTTCGGCGACTCGCATATGTACGGCAAGGACGGAGTCAGGTTCTTCACCCGGCAGCGAGTGGTGAGCACCCGGTGGGCGTGAGCCGGTACCACGCGGACCAGACAGGAGAAGTCAGATGACTGAGTTGATGAGTGCGGCGGTGCTTAATCCGGACGCCGAAAAGGTCGACATCGAACAAATCCCCATCCCCTTGCCCGGTTTTGGGGAAGTGCTAATTCGCGTTGCAGCCTGCGGAGTGTGCCACAGCGATCTGAGCGTTGTCCGCGGCAGCATCACATTTCCCCGGCCCTGTGTCATCGGCCATGAGATTTCAGGGATCGTGGTCGAGCACGGCCCTGGATCGGAGTCGGCCCCCCTTCCCGGGACAAACGTGGTCTGCGCGTTCGTCATGCCATGTGGTTCCTGTTCGCAATGTGCCCGCGGACGGGACGACATGTGCTTAAAGTTCTTCGGCATGAACAGAACGCACGGCACGCTGTATGACGGCAGGTCCCGATTGCGGCGGCAAGACGGAAGCAATCTGGCCATGTTTTCCATGGCGGGTATGGCCGAATACGCGGTTGTGCCGGCGACCAATGTCTTCCGATTGCCCGAGTCGCTTCCGCTCGTAGAATCGTGCATTATCGGCTGTGCCGCATTTACCGCATTCGGTGCCGTCCGACACGGTGCCGAACTTCGCGTCGGGCAATCCGTCGCAGTCTTCGCTGTCGGCGGGGTGGGCCTCAATATCATCCAAATGGCTAAAGCCCACGGAGCGTCGGAGATCATCGCGATCGACATCAATCCGGCAAAGCTCGAAGCAGCCAAGAAAGCTGGAGCATCTCACACTGTCAATTCTTTAGAGGACGACCCGGTCGACGCTGTAAAACAGTTGGTTTCGGGAGGAGTTGACGTAGCATTCGAAGCCTTGGGAGCACCTCAGACCTTTAGGCAGGCAATTGACTCCGTGGCGAACGGTGGCCGCATGGTCCCAGTGGGACTGAGCACGCAGGACGCGGTAGTCCCTATCAACAGGGTTGTCCGATCACGTGTCTCGATTCACGGTTCCTACGGTGCCCGAACCCGACAGGACATGCCCGATCTCTTGAACTTGATCGCGCGAGGCCATGCTCGACCGGAGTCGCTTGTTACGTCCAAGATCTCACTCGAAGAGCTGAACCGAACCTTTGCTGCGTTGGCCAGGGGAGAGATCGTCGGACGTGCCGTAATGCGCAACGTCGGCTTCTGACATCGCTGAGAGTTCCTAGGACTCGGCATTAATAGGCATCCCTGAAACTGACGACACGCCGCAGAAGCGACAAACCTCGAGGATGGCCTAGGCCATCCGACTCCCTTACATTCGAAGGCCACGACGTGATTCATCCACCAAAACTCGTGAGTGTGAGCAATTGGACTGCACTCGCACGGCATGACCGAATAGTTATTCGACACAAAAACGGTAAAGAGCAGATCGTTTTTGTCGACGAGACATCACCGAAAGGAGACGTTCTTTGGATAAAGACCCCTAACTTGGCGGAACGAAGGCTGGTCCATGCATCCGATCATGTTGAGATAGCCTGTTTCCAAGAAGAAGTTTCGCTGCCACAGGCCCTCGTGCTGAGCCGGTTGCCCGCCCGTGCGAGGTCACAAAGGCAGTGGACACGATTGCAGTGTGACTAGTCCGCACGCCCCTTACCGCAAGACGGACCAAGGCACTTTCAATATCACCCCGAATGGAGGGGCTTCTAACGTTCCCTTAGGGATAACTGCACATGGCTGGACCAGTCCAGTCCTAAGCTGTTCCGCTAGACAACATACTGAAGAAATACATGGTCGAGCCGTCGGCCGAGACATTCTAAATGTCGTGAGCAAAAACATCACTTACAAGAAGGAGACCCCTGTGGCTGTACCGACACGCCGAGCAAACACCATCCGCGAGTTACTCGCAAGAGGCAGAGTGCCCATCGGGATGCAGAGCTTTTCAGGTAGTCCGGCCATCGTTGAGATTCTCGGCTACACCGGATTCGACTACGTCATGCTCGACACGGAGCATGCCTCGATCGACCAGACTCAACTGGAGCACCTTATTCGCGCGGCCGAAGTTTCTGGTCTCATGCCGCTTGTCCGAACGGACAGCAAGTCACCAGTGAGCATCCGGAAAGCGCTCGAGGCAGGCGCCGGAGGAGTTATCGTCCCCCAGATCGATTCCGCCGAAGAAGCCGCGGCTGCCGTAAAAGCTGCACGGTACCCACAGGGAGGCATTCGGGGAATGTGCCCCGCAACCCGGGCCTCCCGGTACGATACAGACGGTTGGGACGAATACACGCGTTGGTCCCGTGAAAACGTGATGGTTATCCCTATCATTGAGAGCATCGCCGGAGTGGAAGACGCGGAGGGAATCTGCGCCGCAGACGGGGTCGAGGTCATCATGTTCGGTCCCGGCGACCTAGGGATGGAACTTGGGGTTGGAGGCCAAGGGCTAGAGGACCAGGCTGTCCAAGACTCTTTTGAGAGAGTGAAAACAGCGGCCAGGAAAACAGGCGTCGCCATCATGAGCACACCGTTCCCCGACTCCTCTCTCGAGTCTGCGCGCCAACTCATCGAGAACGGAGTCGATGTTCTGCTGCAGTCCGTGGACGAACTGCTGTTCTTCAAGATGTGCAAGGAACTCAGCGATTCCCTTGAACCTGTTCGTGACCGGCTGGGCCTGCTGAACAAGTGACAATGACGGTAACGTCATGTTTTGGTCGCCGCGAGTCATGAATAAATGCACTCACTTCGAGGGATGCCGCCCCTTTCAGCGGCATCCCATGGTCCTGCGTTCGCTAGAAGCTACTTCCATATGTTCATCGTCATGAGCGGCAACAGGGTCCGCTGAGATCCGAGGGCCAGCCTAGCTCGTCTGCATACCGCGCAGACATCAAACGTCTAATGTTTAGGGATGACATCAGATTGGACGCAGGCATCGATTTCTGAGAGCGTGAAGGACGACGGCGCTCCCGACATCCCGGCAGTGGAGTTTGCCGACGCGCTGGCGCCGGAGGTGAATCTCCCGGAACCGGCTCCGGAGGTAGCCTACGAGCAAACCCCGGAGCCGGTTCCCGCTGCCCGCCGCCGCTGGCTGACCGCGGCGGCGGTGGCCGCCGTCGTCCTCATCGGGCTCAACCTGCGCGCGGGCATTGCCAGCGCGGCGGCGCTGTTCCACGACCTGCAGCAGTTGTTGGGCTATGGGCCGCTGGTCGCCGCGCTGCTGCCAACGGTCCCGGTGCTGTGCTTTGCGCTGGCCGGGGCCGCGACGGCCTGGTTGAGCAGCCGGATGGGGCTGGAACGGGCCATCGCGCTGGCGCTGGCGCTGTTGGCCGCGGGGCTGGGGCTGCGCGGCATCGAGTCCGTCGGCTTCCTGCTGGCGGGCACGGTGGTGTCCATGTCCGGGTTGGCGGTCTGCAACGTGGCGATGCCGACGTTCATCCGCAAGTACTTCGCGCACCGGCCGTCAGCGATGACCGGTACCTACACCATCTCCATGTCCGTCGGAGCAACCGTGGCCGCAGCGGTCAGCGTGCCGCTGGCCATGCAGTTGGATTCGCCGCTGCTCGGTCTGGCCGCTTGGGCGCTGCTGGCCGTCGTCGGGCTGGCGGTCTTCCTGCCCATGACCTTCGTGGGCAGGCGCCAACTGGCTCCCGGGACCCGCGCCCACCTGTCGCCGTGGCCCCTGCTGCGCACGCGGAAGGGCCTGCTGCTGACCGGGCTGTTCACCATCCAGGCGCTGCTGGTCTACACCGTGATGGGCTGGTTCCCGTACATCCTGATCTCCCGCGGGATGGCCCCGGCGGCGGCCGGGCAGACGCTGGCGCTGGTCCAGGTGGTCTCCATTCCCGCTGTCGTCCTGCTGCTGGCGATGGCAGCCCGGCCGGGCCTGCTGCGGCCGGCCTTTATGCTTACCTGCGCCGCCTCGTTGGCCGGCTATCTGGCCCTGCTGGTGCTGCCCGCGGAGCTGGCCGTGGTCCCCGCCGTCCTGATCGGCCTGGGCTTCGGTGTCTTCCCGCTGCTGATGCTGGTGATCAGCCGCGCCGGTTCGGACGCTGCGGAGACCACCGCGCTCTCCACGCTGGCCCAATCGGTGGGCTACCTGTTCGCCGCGCTGGGACCGTTCGGCCTGGGCCTGCTGCATGACGCGCTGGCGGACTGGACCGTTCCGCTGGTGCTGCTGGTGGCCGGCGCGGTGCTGCAGCTACTGCTGGCGCACGGCGTCAGCTCCCTGGTACGGGAGGGGCGGAAATGACCGCGGTTCCGGGGCAGGGCCCCCTGCACCGGCCACCGCTGGCGGAGGAAGTCACCGCGCGGCTGCGCGAGTCCATTGTGGCGGGGCGCTGGCCGCTGGGCGGACGGATTCCGCCGGAGCCGGAGCTGGTGGCCAGCCTGGGGGTCTCCCGCGGCACGCTGCGCGAGGCGGTCAAGGCCCTGGCCCACGCCGGCATGCTGGAGGTCCGGCGCGGCGACGGAACCTATGTGCGCGCCACCAGCGAGATCAGCGGCACCGCCCGCCGTGCTTACCGCGAGTACGACGACGAGGACGTGCTGCAGGTGCGCTTCGCCCTGGACACCCAGGCCGCCCGGCTGGCGGCGCAGGCGCAAGAGTCGTCTGCCAAGGACGACGGCGCCGTAGCGGCGCTGCGCGAGATGCTCGCCCGGCGCCGGCAGGCCTGGGAAGAGCACGATCTGGAGGGCTGGATCGCCGCCGATTGGGACTTCCACCAGGCGGTGGCCGCGGCCTCCGGGAACCCGCTGCTGCACGAGCTGTACTCCAGTTTTGGCGACGTGTTCCACGGGACCAAGATGGCCCAGCGTTTGCGCGACGGCTTCGACGGGTGCCTGCGCGCCGGCCACGAGGACCTCGCGGACGCCATAGAGGCGGGCGATGCTGATGCTGCGGCGCAGACGGTCATCGCCAATCTGCGGTACTGCTTGGAATGGATGCCGCCGCGCAAGCCGTAGTCCCGCGGCGGCGGGCAGCCCGGCCGTAAGCGGGCACCATGTCTCGCACCATATCGCGCGCTCAGCGGAGCGCATGGGGCAGGCCACAACCGGCCACCGGTGGGGCTTGTGGCACGATCCCGCGCGGCCGGGGTACCTTGAATCACGAACCCCGGAACGCACGGGAAGCAGGAATGAGGAAAGCTGGCAATGTCCACTTCGACGAAACCGTCAGGAAGCACGCGCAAGACGTGGCTGAAGATCACCGCGGCAGTGGTCGGCGCCGTCGTCGTGCTGTTGCTGTTGGTGTTGCTGGCCAAGTGGTTGCGGACCATGCCGGGCGTGCAGGACTTCCTGGCCGCCTACCCGGGCCGCTCCGAACTTCCCGAGTCGGCCCCGGTGGGGCTGCCGGCCTGGCTGGGTTGGCAGCATTTCCTCAACTTCTTCTTCCTGGTGCTGATCATCCGCACCGGGCTGCAGGTGCGCACCGGCACGCGCTCGCCGGCCTACTGGACGCGCAACAACCAGGGCCTGATCAAGACCAAGAACAAGCCGACCAAGATCACGCTGAATCTCTGGTTCCACCTGACGCTGGATGCGTTGTGGGTGCTCAACGGCATCGTGTTCATGGTGCTGATCTTCGCCACCGGGCACTGGATGCGGATTGTGCCCACCAGTTGGGACATCTTCCCAAACGCGCTCTCCGCGGCCCTGCAATATGCCTCGCTGGACTGGCCGCTGGAGAACGGCTGGGTGAACTACAACGCGCTGCAGCTGCTGACCTACTTCGCCACCGTCTTCATTGCGGCGCCGCTGGCCATCATTTCCGGCCTGCGGACCTCGGCCGCCTGGCCCAAGAAGGCCGCGGTGAACAAGTACTACCCGATCGAGGCCGCCCGGGCCATCCACTTCCCGGTCATGATCTACTTCGTGGCGTTCATCGTGGTGCACGTGACGCTGGTGCTGGCCACCGGCGCCTTGCGCAACCTCAACCACATGTATGCGGCATCGGACGACGGCGGCTGGGCCGGCTTCTGGATCTTCGCCGCCTCGCTGGCGGTCACGGTTGCGGCGTGGTTCCTGGCCCGGCCGATCTTCCTGCGGCCGATCGCCTCGCTGACCGGCAAGGTCACCTCCCGCTGACGGCTGACGGCTGACGGCTGACGCCTGACCGGCAAGGCCAGCTGCGGCCAACCGCGACACGCTGCAGCCGTTGCCACAACGCCGGGCGCCGCGCCCGCGCACGGCTACACTGCCCACGTGATCACTGTTGCGGCCGTTGCCGCCTGCTGCGTCCTTGCCCTGCTGGCCTTCTTCCAGATCCTGCTTGCCGCAGGCCTGCCGTTGGGCCGGTTCGCGTGGGGAGGCAGCCACCGTGTCCTGCCGGCCAAGTTCCGGATTGGGAGCGCCGTCTCGGTGGTCCTGTATGCCTTCTTTGGGGTCATCATCCTGGACCGGGCGCAGCTTTTGGACGCGCTGCCGCACACCGTGTCTGTGGTGTTGATCTGGGTCCTGACGGCCTACCTTTTCGTGGGCGTCCTGATGAACGCCATCTCGCGGAGCAAGCCCGAGCGGTGGACCATGACGCCGGTGGCCCTGGTGCTGGGCATGCTCAGCCTGGCGGTCGCCCTCGGCTGACGGACTGTCCCCGGCCTTACCGGGAAGACAATGCCGGGGAGACAAAAATCGGGGCTTGCCCCGAGCGCACGGCTGCCTCACGATTGGTTCACTACGGCCAATCAGGAGGCAGCCATGAAGGTTCGTTTCCGCCGCGCGCTGATTGCCCTTGCGATGATTGCCGCGGTTCCGGCGGCCCTCGCCGGCGGCGTGGTCTTCTGGCTGCGCTTCAGCCCTCGGCCGCTGGCGGTTTTGCTTCGGGTGTTGGCCGAGCGGGACGGCCGTCGCACCGCCCGCGCCATGGCCCGCCATGTGCCGGACGGCGTCAGCGAGATCCTGGACCAGCAGTACCTGAGCGACCATGGCCACACCTACCTGGACGTGTTCTTCCCGGACGAGGCAGCACGGGATTCGCTGCGCCTGCCAACTATCGTCTGGATCCACGGCGGAGCGTGGATCTCCGGCACCAAGAACGACGTCGCCAATTACCTTCGGATCCTGGCCTCCTACGGCTTCACCACAGTGGGCGTGGACTACTCGCTAGCGCACAAGCGCCGCTATCCGGCGCCCGTGCGCCAGAGCGCCGCCGCCTTGCGCTATCTGGAGCACAATGCCCAGCGCCTGCACATAGATACCGAGCGGATTGTGCTCGCGGGGGACTCGGCCGGCGCCCAGATCGCGGCGCAGTTGGCGCTGGTGGTCTCCGACCCGGACTATGCCCAAAAGCTGGGCATCGCCTCGCCGACGGCTCCGGACCGGCTGCGCGCGGTGCTGTTGCACTGCGGCGGCTACGATCTGTCGCTAACCGGGGCGGACCAAGCCGGGAACCAGAACTATCTGCGCACCGTGCTGTGGTCCTACACCGGGGCCAAGGATTACCTGGAGCGGCCGTACACCGCCTTGGCCTCGGTTGCCCGGTATGTGAGCGACAAGTTCCCGCCGGCTTTCGTCTCCGCGGGCAATACCGACCCGCTGCTGCCGCACTCGCTGGCGTTGGTCAAGGAGCTGAAGAAGAACGGCACGAAGGTCGAGGAATTCTTCCCGCAGACGGCCGCCGGGCTGGGGCACCAGTTCCAGTTCAATCTGGACCTGGAGGCGGCGTGGCGGGCGCTGGAGCGCAGCGTGCACTTCCTCCGCCAGCACACCGGCTGACTGTCCGCGCCCTCCCTGCTATGCGGCGGCGAACTCTTCGGTGTCCACGTCGGCCCGGGTGGCTGCGTTGTAGCGCGGGCCGTGGACGGTGTCTTGGTTGATCAGCGCCTCCAGCCGCTGCAGCACGTCTGCACCCAGTGCCACCTCCGCGGCGCCCAGGTCTTCGTCTAAATGGGCGATGCTCCTGGTGCCCGGCAGCGCGATCACGTGCTCGCCGCGGGACAGCACCCAGGCGAGGGCCAGCTGGGCAGGTGAGCAGCCGGCGTCGTCCGCGATGGCACGGAAGCCATCGAGCAGCGTCAGGTTCTGCGGGTAGTTTTCCGGCCAGAAGCGCGGCATGCCGTGGCGGATGTCCTTCTCCGGCAGCGCCGACGGGTCATCCAGGGTGCCGGTGAGGAATCCGCGGGCCAGCGGGCTGAAGGCGACGAAGGCCGTGCCGAGTTCCGCACAGGCTGCCAGCGTTCCCAGTTCCGGGTTGCGCGTCCACAGCGAGTATTCGGTCTGCAGGGCCGCAATCGGGTGCACCGCGTGTGCCCGTCGCAGGGTTGCGGCGGAGACCTCGGACAGGCCGATCGCGCCGATCTTGCCGGCAGCGACCAGCTCGGCCAGCGCGCCGACCGACTCCTCGACGGGGATGGTCTTGTCCCAGCGGTGCAAGTAGTAGAGGTCAATGTGGTCGGTGCGCAGCCGTTGCAGTGCCGCGTCGCAGGTTGCTTTGAGCGTCTCCGGGCGCCCGTCGATGACCCGCCGGCCGGCCACACTGGTCATCCCGCACTTGCTGGCCAGGAAAAACTCGTCCCGTCGCGGGCCCAGCACCTCGCCGATCAGCTCCTCGTTTGCGGTGGCCCCGTACAGCGCGGCGGTGTCGAAGTGCCGCACGCCCGCGTCCAGGGCATGCAGCAGAAGTTTCGCCGCATCCTCGCGGGCCGGCGGGACCCCGTACGCGTGGCTGAGGTTCATGCAGCCCAGCCCGATGCTGCCGACGTCGAGCGTTCCGATCGTTCGCGTAGTCATGCTTTCACGTTACATCTGTCCGGGGACGCACCGTGCCGCGGGCCCGCCGCCGGCTCACTCCTGCCGGCCCGCCGCCGGCTCACTCTCGGCTCACTCCGGCCGGTCCCGGCTGGCCGGGGTGCCCACTTCCTCCGAGAGCGGGATCTCCTTGACGAAGCAGGCGAGCACCAGCGCTGCGAGCACGATCGGCACCGCGTAAAGGTAGATCGGCGGCAGCGCCTGGGCGAAGGCATGCGCGATGAACTCCTGGGTCGGGGCAGGCAGCGATTTGAGCGCAGCGGGGCCGAGCGAACTGAAGCTTTGGCCACCGCCGGAACCAATCGTCGACACCAGGTCGTGCGGCGCCGTCGAGAATTGCTCGGTCAGGCGGCTGATGAAAATAGCGCCGAACAGCGAAATGCCGAAGGTGGCGCCGATCTGGCGGAAGTAGTTGGTGGCCGAGGTGGCAGTGCCCAGATCCCGGCGTCGGACGCTGTTCTGCACGATCAGCACCAGGTTTTGCATGATGGAGCCCAGCCCCAGTCCCAGCACCAGCATCCCGGCGGCGGTGAACGCGTACGGCGTGGTGTCGGAGATCTGCGAGAGCATGACCAGTCCGGCCGCGATCAGTGTGGTGCCGATGATCGGGAAGATCTTGTAACGGCCGGTGCGGGTCACCAGTTGCCCGGTGGCGGTGGTGGCTCCCACCATGCCCGCAGTCATGGGGATCATCATCAGGCCGGACTCGGTGGCGCTGGCGCCGTTGACCATCTGCAAGAACGTGGGCAGATAGGCGATCGCGGAGAACATCGCGATGCCCACGCACACGCCCATCAACGTTGGCAGCGTGAAGTCCCGGTCGCGGAACAGCCGCAGCGGCAGCACCGGTTCCACGGCCCGGCGTTCGGCCAGCACGAACAACACCGAGGCGACCACCGTGACCGCGCCGAGCACGATGATCACCGGGCTGTCCCAGGGGTAGGTGGTCCCGCCCCAGCTGGTGAACAGGATGACGGCCGCACTGGCGACCGCCAGCAGGAAGGTGCCCAGATAGTCCAGCTTGGGCCGCGGACCGTCCGGTTTACGCAGGTGCAGGGTGGTGGTGATGACGGCCAGCGCCGCGGCCCCCAGCGGCAGGTTGATGTAGAAGATCCAGCGCCAGTTCCAATGGTCGGTGATGAACCCGCCCAGCAGCGGTCCGCTGACCGAGGCGAGACCGAAGGCCGCCCCGATCAGGCCCATGTACTTGCCCCGCTCGCGCGGCGAAACAAGGTCGCCGATGATCGCTTGGGCGCCGATCATCAACCCGCCGCCGCCAACCCCCTGGATGGCGCGGAAGGCGATCAGCTGCGGCATGCTCTGGGCCATGCCGGAGAGCATGGAGCCGCCCAGGAACACCGCGATCGCGAAGATGAAGATGCTCTTGCGCCCGAACAGGTCGCCGAGCTTGCCATAAATCGGCAGCCCGATGGTGGCGGCCAGAATGTAGGCGGTGATCACCCAGGAGATGTGCTCCAGCCCGTTCAAATCCCCGACGATCGTGGGCAGCGCGGTCGCCACGATGGTCTGGTCCAGCGCGGCCAGCAGGACGGCGAGCATCAGGCCCAGGAACACCACCATGATCCGCGGCTGCGGGGTGGCCGGGCGGTCCCGGATATGGTCCCGGTCCTGATCCGTGCGCGCGGAAACCGGTGCGGTTGAAGGACCGAAGGGCTGAGGGCCCCGGTCCGGGCTGGGAGGAACTGCCATGGTGAAACTTCCTGGCGGTGCGGGTGGCGCAGGCGGCCTGATGATGGTTGCCTGGGGACGCTATCCGCCCCGCGACTGCTACCGTACTGCCGTCCGCGGAGCGGCACAACCCCCGATTTCGGCACGGCTTTCGGCACGGCGCTGACGTAGGCTGGAAGCCTGCCCAGCGAAGGGACACACCAATGGACGACGCCGGATCCCGCCTGATCTTCGGCGCTATGGGTTTGGGCGGTGGCTGGGGGAGCGGCCCGTTGGAGGCAGCCGACATCGCCGCGGCCCACACGGCCGTGGAGGCGGCGCTGGACATCGGCATCAGGATTTTCGACCACGCCGACATCTATGCCCACGGCAAGGCGGAGGCAGCGTTCGGCCGCGTGCTGGCCGAGCGTCCGGACCTCCGGCAAACCATCCAGCTGCAGAGCAAATGCGGCATCCGGCTGCCGGTTCCCGGGCTGGTCGGCCAGTATGACTCATCCCGCGCGGCGATCGTGGCCGGCACCGAGGAGAGCCTGCGCCGCCTGCACACGGATCACTTGGACACGCTGCTGATCCACCGGCCGGATCCGCTGGCCCCGGCCGAAGAGATTGCCGAGGCGTTTAGCGGCCTCAGGCTCGCCGGGAAGGTCCGCCGCCTGGGTGTCTCGAACATGTCCGGCGAGCAGATGCGGTGGCTGCAGACCGCGCTGGACGAGCCACTCGCGGTGAACCAGCTGGAAATGAGCCTGTACCGGCGGGACTGGCTTGAATCAGGCGTGCTGGTCAACCACCCGGAAGGCGCGGCCGTCAGCTTCCCGCACGGCACCCTGGAGTACTGTGCTGCCCACGCGGTGGAGCTGCAGGCCTGGGGCTCGCTGGCGCGGGGCCGCTACAGCGGCCGGCCGGCGGAGCGTGCCGACGGCGCCGACGGCACCGCTGGCGACGGTGGTGCGGCAGCCGCGGATGGGGCGACGGCTGCTCTGGTCTCCGAATTGGCCCGGGACAAGGGCTGCACGCAGGAAGCGGTGGTGCTGGGTTGGCTGCTGCGCCATCCGGCCCAGATCCGGCCGGTCGTTGGAACCAGCAATCCGGATCGGATCAAGGCCTGCGCCCAGGCCGAGGAGATCGGCGCCGCAATGACCCGGCAGGAATGGTACGCGCTGTGGGTGGCGGCCCGAGGGTGCCCGCTGCCTTAGACGAACGCTGCCCTAGACGAACGCTGCCCTAGACGAACGCGGGCTGTACCAGCCGGCGGAACGCGGAGTCGTGGAAGACCAGCGGTTCGTGGGCGCCGTCGTGCGTGCTCAGTCCGTGTACCTCCAGCAGCACCACCTGATGGTCACCGGCCGGGAACTCCTGATGCACTGAGCAATCCAGCCACAACGCTGCGTCGTTGAGGAACAGCGCGTCCTGGTCGGTGCGGTGCAGGCTCAGCCCGGCGAAGCGGTCGCCGTTCTTGGAAGCAATCTGGCGGCAGACGCCGTCGTGCTCCGTGCCCAGCACCGAAACGCCGATCCGGCCGGCGTGCCGGACCAGCGGCCAGGTCCGGGAGGTGTTCTGGACAGCGAACATCACCAGCGGAGGCTCCAGCGAAACGCCCACGGTGAAGGAGGAGGCGACGATGCCCTGCGGCTTGCCGTCGATGACGGCGCAGAGCGCCGCGATTCCGGAGGGAAAGCGCCCGAAGGCGGAGCGCAGGGTGTTAGGGGTCAAGTCGTTGTGCAGGGACATGGCCATCCTTGAGGCTCAGGCGCATCCGCTGCTGCCGGAGGATACGCGTACTTGCCTGCCGACAAACCCGGCGGGCCGAATCATCACCTGGAGCACCCCGCTACGGTAGAGGGTTGCCGGCCAACCAGCCAGGGCTGTGAAGTTGGCGCTCGTGATTCATTTCCAAGGTAAGAGCGGGACGTGGCCCCGGTCAAACGCGGGTAACAGTTCGTTAAGAACTCCGTTAGACCTCCGCGTGCCAGGCATCGGCACCGGGCTCCGCTGCCTTAGGCGTCGACCGGCTGTTCCGCGCCGCGGTTCAGCCGGAACGGATGGGCGGGATAGACGCCCAGAATCCGGATTTCGGTGGTGAAAAATTCCAGTTCCTCGAAGGCATGGACCATTGACTGGTCCTCCGGATGGCCTTCGACGTCCACCATGAACATGGTGGCCGCGAATTCGCCGCCGACCATGTAGCTCTCCAGTCGGGTCATGTTGATGCCGTTGGTTGCAAAGCCACCCAGTGCCTTGTATAGCGCCGAGGGAACGTTCCGCACCCGGAAGACAAAGCTGGTCACCGCGGGTCCGGACAGCTCCTCGCGGCTGGGCACGGGCCGTCGGTCGGCGAGCACCACGAACCGGGTGGTGTTCGTTGGATCGTCTTCCACTTTCTCGGCGAAGACTTCCAAGCCATAAAGTTCTGCGGCCATAGGGGGCGCGAGCGAGACCTTGGTCGGATCGTTCCATTCGGCTACCTCACGGGCCGAGCCGGCGGTATCACCCGCGATGACCGGCGTCAGCCCCAAACGGCGGATCAGCTTGCGGCACTGTCCCAACGCATGGATGTGGCTGTGCACTTCACGGGCCTGTTCCACCGTGGCCCCCGGAATGCCCAGCAGGCTGAAGCGGATGGGCAGGAAGAATTCCTCCACGATCTGCAACGTGGTCCTGGGCAGCAGGGCATGGATGTCCGCCACCCGGCCGGCGATCGAGTTGTCAATGGGGATCATGGCCAGTTCGGCCTCCCCGCTCGTGACTGCGGCGAAGGCGTCTTCAAAGCTGGCGCACGGCACCGCGTCCCAGCCGGGCCGGACCGCAAGGCACGCCATATGCGAGTTCGAGCCGGGTTCACCTTGATACGCGATTGCTGGAGCCATGGGCGAAATTATCCCACCGGGACAGCCCGGGGCATTATTCGGCGGGGTCCGGCCGCCGTCACAAAGCCGGAGTGATGGAGCGATACGCCGATACAGTGGAGGGCGTGGAAGGATCCAACCCCCGTGCCGTTGCCCTCTGGCTCGCTGCCGCCGTCGTCGCCCTCTTCGCCGTCAGTCTGACCGTGATGCCGTCCATCATGGGGCTGGACATGATGCCGCCGCTGATCGCGGTGTCTGTGGTGCTGCTGGTCGGCGCCGGCGTGCTGGCCGGCATGGCTATTGCAGCCAGGCGGTCCGGGCGGCGGTAGGGCCGGTCCGCGGGTCAACCATAGGGCTGGCCAATAGTGCTGGCTTCGGGGTCGTCCGCAGGACCAACCAGCGGACCCTTCGGCAACAGCCGGCGCGCTCCCGGGCCGGTTTGCCCCAGCCGGTCGGCCGGATTAATGAGCGTGCAGGTCCGCAAGGAGAGGCAGCCGCAGCCGATGCAGCCGGTGAGATCGTCGCGCAGCCGCTGCATCTCATCGATCCGCGCGTCCAGATGATCCCGCCATCCCGCAGACAGCCTCGCCCAGTTGGCCTTGGTGGGCGCCCTGTCCCGTGGCAGCGAGTCCAGCGCCGCCTTGATCTCCCGCAGCGGAATGCCCACCTGCTGCGAGACCCGGATAAACGCGACCCGGCGCAGCATGTGCCGCGGATAGCGCCGCTGGTTTCCGGACGTTCGACGGCTGCTGATCAGCCCTTCCCGTTCATAGAAATGAAGTGCTGAAACGGCAGCCCCGCTGCGCTCGGACAGCTCGCCCGGGGTCAGTTCCTTCAAGTTTGCCGCGGGCATGGTCATGGTCGCCCTCCTTCCTCTTGACGTGAAGCCTAGTTGAGGTTGTCCACTGGGGAAGTCCCGTAGTGGCGGGCAACAGACCCAAGGAGAAACTATGCACGCAATAGTCCAGCGCGAATTCGGCGGCCCCGAGGTTTTGGTCTACGAGGAGCTTCCGGATCTTGCTCCCCATGCCGGCCAGGTGCGCATTGCCGTCAGCGCCAGCGGTGTGCACTTGCTCGACACCAGCATCCGCAGCGGCACCAGCTTCGGTGCGATGCCCCGTCCGGAGCTGCCGATGGTTCCGGGCCGGGAAGTGGCCGGTGTGGTGGACCGGGTGGGGCCAGGGATGGACCCGCAATGGCTGGGCAAGCGGGTGGCCGTTCATCTGGGCATGGCCAGCGGCGGCTACGCTGACCAGGCGCTGGCGGCAGTGGACTCGCTGCATGAGCTGACCGCGGGCCTGGGCTTTGACACCGCGGTCGCCGCGATCGGCACCGGCCGGACCGCCGCCGGCATTCTCGACCAGCTCACGCTTAGCGCCGAGGACACCGTACTGATTCCGTCGGCCGCCGGCGGGCTGGGCATCCTGTTGGTTCAAGTGGCGCGGAACGCCGGGGCCACCGTTATCGGCCTTGCCGGCGGGCCGGCGAAGGCGGCTCATGCGCTGAAGGCGGGCGCCGGCGTCGTTGTTGATTACCGTGTCCGGGGCTGGCAGCAGCAACTGCGGAAACTCGGCCGCCCCACCGTGGTGTACGACGGCGTGGGTGGGGAGGTGGGGCGGATCGCCTTCGAGCTGCTGGCCGATGGCGGAACCCAACTGGTGTTCGGCTGGTCGTCGGGTGAGGAAAACACGTACCGGCACGAGGGCAAGACGGCGGTCACGGTGTTGGGGCCGGCCCTCACAGCGCGCGTAGGAGGGCTTCGCTCGCTTGAGGCGGAAGCGCTGGAACGCGCGGCGGACGGCACACGGATCCCGCTGACGGACACCAGCTTCCCGCTCTCGCGGGCGGCCGAGGCGCACCGCGCGCTGGAGGCGAGGGAAAGCTTCGGCAAGGTGGTCCTGCTTGCCGACGGGTTAGCAGCCTAGATTCGGGAGTCAAGGCCCGCGGCGGCCCGTGCTGGTGGGCCCAGCCGGCGTGGCGGGTCCTAGTCGAGGTCGGATTCCTGGGTGATGCCGTAGGGCACGTCGTCGCTCAGTTCCACAGTGAACTGCCCGGGTCCGGTGCGGGTGACCAGAATGCCGCAATCGCCGTCGATGGCTGCGATTGATTGCAATTCTTCCACCGCAGCATTGAGGAGGTCGTGGGCCTCGGAGGCCGTCTGTGCCGTCAAAGACTTGGTAGCCAAAGTCGTGGCCATGGTTCTGCCTTTCGTGACCGGAGGCCGCCGCAGAGGAGAAAGCGCGGGATGGGTAGCTTCCGGCCGGAACGTGGTGCCATGCGGAACGGTGCATGGAGGTTTACATTCTGCCATTCCAATGGACATCAGATGAATTTTCAAGCGGCGTGCCGTGTAACTTCTTTCGCGATTCAGCAGCTCTGGCGCGGATTTGGCGGGATCGGCGGCTGAGGAGTGTGGTCAAGAATACGTAGTGGGGACCGACGTAACCGGGGCGGGTTGCCGATAGTGGGAAGCATGAGCTACCGCTACTTCCCGCCAGCTGCCGGCCTGACCGTATGGGGCATTGTCCTCTTTGTTGCTGGAGGTGCGATGAGCGGATGGATGTCGGCCTCGGCCGTCCGCGAGTCCTTCCGGGAGGCCACCAGCGTGTTCTACAGCTCGAACGCGGACGTCTACACCGGCTTTGCGGTGCTGTTCGCGATGGTTTCGATCGCCGGCTTTGTGCTGCTGACGGTAGGGATTTCGCGCGCCGTGAAGCGTGCCGACCAGCGGTACGACGGCTGGTTCCGGACGCTTCAGCCGGGGATCGCGGCCGCACCACACCCGGCGCCGCTGCCGGCGGCGCCGGTTCATGGCCACGAACGCCCTTATTCACACGGAGCGGTAATCCCAACCACGGAAATCCCGCCGATGCCGATGCGCGGGCCGTCGCAGCCCGGCCGGTAGTGGGGTTCGCCCCTAGAAAGGGTTCAGCAGCCGGTGGACGAACTGCCGGGTGCGCTCTTCCTGCGGCTCGCGCAGCACCTGGTCGGGGTGGCCTCGTTCCACCACCACTCCGCCGTCCATGAACACCACCTCGCTGGCCACTTCCCGGGCGAACGCCAGCTCGTGCGTCACCAGCGCCATGGTCCAGCCTTCGTCGGCCAGTTCCTTGATCACGTGCAACACATCGCCCACCAGCTCGGGGTCCAGCGCCGAGGTCGGCTCGTCGAAGAGCAGCAGCGAGGGTTTAAGCGCCAGCGCCCGGACAATGCCGACCCGCTGCTGCTGTCCGCCGGAGAGCTGGTGCGGGTACTGGTCTTCCTTGCCGGTCAGCCCCACGCGTTCCAGCAGCGACATGGCCTCAGGTACAGCTTCGGCCCGGGGCCGCTTCTGGACCTGGACCGGGCCCTCGATGATGTTCTGCAGCACGGTCATGTGCGGAAACAGGTTGTAGTGCTGGAACACCATGGCGCTGCGGTCCCGCAGCTCGGAGATCTGCTTGCGGCCCACGGGCGAGCCGAAGTCCACCGCGGGTCCGCCTGCGAAGGCGACCCGTCCGCCGTCGGGAATCTCCAAGCCGTTCAGGCAGCGCAGCACGGTGGTCTTGCCGGAACCGGAGGGGCCGATCAGCGCCAGCACGCCTCCGGTCTGCACCGACAGGTCGATGGACGTCAGCACCTGGTTGCCGCCGAAGGACTTGCGCAGGCCCTCGACGGAGAGCACGGGATCGGCTGGGACGCCGGAGGCCGACGCCGCGGGCGGAACTTCAGTGGGCGACATAGCGGTCCAGCCTCTTTTCCAGTCGGGTCTGTCCGGCGGACAGGACCAGGCAGAACACCCAGTAGACCACCGCGGCCTCCATGTACAGCAGCAGGAACTCCTGGCTGAAGGCAGCGATTTCCTGGGCCACCCGGAACGCTTCGGTGACCAGGATCAGCGAGGCGAGCGACGTGTCCTTGACCAGCGAAATGAAGGTGTTGGACAGCGGCGGCACCGAGACCCGGGCCGCCTGCGGCAGGACGATGCGCCGGAGCGTGGTGGTGCGGGCCATGCCGATGGTGTGGCCGGCTTCCCACTGGCCCTTCGGCACGGACAGAATCGCGGCCCTGATCACCTCTGCCGCATAGCCGCCCACGTTCATCGAGAACGCGATGATCGCGCTGGGCCACGGTTCGAGCACCACACCGATGCTCGGCAGGCCGTAGAAGATCACGAACAGCTGCACCAGCAGAGGAGTGCCGCGGATGACCGAGATATAGGCCCGGGCGGCACCGGCCAAGATCCGGTTGCCGCTGATCCGCATCAACGCAAGGAGGAGCGCCAGGACCAAGCCGATGGCGAAACTGGCCAGCGACAGCGGGATGGTGCCGGTCAGCCCGCCCTGGACGATAGGCCAGAACGAACTGCGCAGCAGCTCCCAGTCGATGTTCATACGGCTACGTTAGCGTCTTGCCCCTGCCCGTTTACTTGGTCCGTTTACTTGGTGACGTCTGCGCCGAAGTACTTCTCGGAGATTTTGGCCAGCGTACCGTCGTCGCGCAGCTCCCCGAGCGCCTTGTCAAAGGCCTCCACCAGATCCTCGCTGCCCTTCCGGAAAGTGAAGGCGCTCTGCGACTCTTCATCGGTTTCCGCGGCCACCTTGATGTTCTGGTTGTCATGGCTGGCCTGGTAATCCAGGTACGTGAGCTTGTCGTTGACGGTGGCGTCCACGCGGCCCTGCTCCAGCAGTGAAACGGCCTGCGCCCAGCCCTCGACGGCCTGGACCTTGGCGCCGGCCTGCTTGGCGAGCTCGTACCAGTTGCTGGTGAGCGACTGGGCGCTGGTCTTGCCCTTCAGATCGGCCAGCGAGGAAATATCGTTGTTGTCGCTCTTCACGACGACGACGCCGGTGCTCACCGTGTAGGGGTCGGAGAAGTCGTACTTGGCCTCGCGCTCTTCGTTGATGGAGACCTGGTTGGCGATCACGTCGAACCGGCCGGCATCCAAGCCGGCGAAGATGGCGTCCCACTGGGTCTCTTCGAACTTCACGTCCACGCCGAGCTTATCCGCTACGGCCTTGACGATCTCGACGTCGTAACCGGTCAGTTCGCCTTGGCCACCCTCGTGGAAGCTGAACGGTCGGTAGGTGCCCTCGGTCCCCACGGTGATCACGCCGGCGTCCTGGATCTCCTGAAGCGAGCTGGCTGCGGCGGAGGTCGACGGCTGCGACTCCGACGGCGAGGAGGTGCTGCAGCCGGCCAGCACCAGGGCGGCAGCTGCGGCGGCACCGAGTACGGACAAACGACGACGAATCATGGTGGAAATTCCTTGTGGTCTAGGACGGTAAGCCTGCCGGTGGGGTGGCCGGCGGACGCTGAACGCTAGCACGTACAACAACCGCGACCTCAAGATATGTTCCGAACTGTGTCGATACTGTGAGCAGCCGCACGCCGCCCGGGACGCGGCGGCACGCAGCCGCACCGTCGCCCGGCGGTACGCACCGCCGTCGTCCTTCGGTCAGTCCGCCGCTACCCGGACCCGCAGTGCGCCCGGATCCACGCGCATGGAGAGCCGGGAACCCAAGCCAATATGGTCCCCGTCCAGCTGCATCTCCTGTGGCCGGCCGGCGGTGATCTCCACTTCCTTGCCCTGGTAGTAGTCCACCGACGGGTCCACGCTCCGACCGCGCTTGGCCAGCCCGGCCAGCACGCCGAGCCAGCCGAGCCGGCCGCGCGGGGAAATGGTCATGATGTCCAATAGCCCGTCATCGATCTGCGCACCGGGGAACATCTCGAATCCGCCCTGGATCTTGCCGCAGTTACCGCCCATCACGCTGCGCATCCGCAGGGTGATGGGTTTGCCGCCGTCGATGGACAGCGTGGCACGGACCGGCTTGCCCGGGAGATTGCGCAAACCGGCTTCCACGTAGGCGAGCCAACCGATTCGGTCCTTGAGCCCGTCGTCCGTGCCGCCAATGACGGCGGCGTCAAAGCCGAGTCCGGCCATGACCAGGAACACCGCGCCGCTGCCCGAGTCGTCCACCTTGGCCAGCACCGCGTCGATAGGCCGGTCGCGGCCGGCCAACGCGATGCGCACCGCGGTCTCCGGGTCGTCCACCGGCAGGTCCAGATTGCGTGCCAGCAGGTTGCCGGTGCCCAGCGGGATCACGCCCAGCGGCGTGTCCGTTCCGGCCAGCCGCCCGGCCACGCGCCGCACGGTGCCGTCGCCGCCGGCCGCGATGACAAGGTCGACTCCGGCTTCCATCGCCTGCTGCGTCTGTCCGGCACCGGGGTCCTCCAGCGTGGTTTCCAGCCACAGCGGCGGCTGCCAGCCGGTTTCGGCGCACGCGCCTTCGACCAGCGCCACTAGATCAAAGCTGAACTTCTTCGATGGATTCCAGACCACCGCGGCACGGCGGGAGCCTGAGGGGGCGAATTCGGTCATGATGTCCTTTACCTGGGTCCTGTCCGGCCGGCCGTGGCCTTGCAACCCGACGAAACCCATTCAAGCAGCATTCGCCGGGCGCGGTCCGGCTCGACATCGCCCCGGGGCGATAATAAGTTCGAACAGGACACTCTCGGATCCAGGAGAAGAATGCTTCGGCGCGCACTTGCACTCATCATGGCCCTGCTGCTGACGGTGGCGATAGCTGCTTGTGCACCCGAGCGGGAATCGCCGGACCCAACCGCCCAGGCGCTGGCCGAAGGGCTGGCCGCCAAAGACGTCTCGGCGGTGGCCTTCGCCGATGCCACCGGTGCCCAGGTGCAGGAGCAGTTAGCCGCGCTGACCAAGGATATGGACGCGTGGCAGCCCGACGTCACCGTGACCGGCGTCGAAGAAGTCGAATCCAACCTGTTCCGGGCCACCCTTTCCTATGACTGGCCGGTGCCGGACTCGGAGCAGGGCTGGAGCTACACCACGACGGCGGACCTGCATTATGCGGACGACCGCTGGCAGGTGCGGTGGACACCGCAGGTCCTCGAACCCTCGCTGGCGGAGGGCGAGCGGCTGGTGCTGGCCACCAAAGAGCCACAGCGCGGCCAGATCCTCGACGCCGACGGCGAAGCGATCGTCAAGAACCGCCCGGTCAAGATTGTCGGGATCGACAAGACCGGGCTGGACGAATCAACCGCAGAGGACTCCGCCCGCGAGCTGGCAGCGCTGGTCGAGATTGACGCCGCAGGCTACGCGAAAAAGGTTGCCGCCTACGGGCCGGAGGCCTTCGTTGACGCGATTACCCTTCGCGAGGGCGCCTTCAAGGAACTGGACCAGGGGAAGCTGGAGGACATCGACGGGTCCCTGGCCGTGGACGACCAGATCCCGCTGGCGCCCAGCCGCACCTTCGCCGGGCCGGTGCTGGGCTCTGTCCGGGAGGCCACGGCAGAGGACATCGAGAAGTCCGAAGGCAAGGTGGTGGCGGGCGAGACGGTCGGCTCGTCCGGTCTGCAGGCGGCGTTCAACAAGGAGCTCTCCGGCACCCCGGGAACTACGGTCTCCGCCGTCGCGCAGCCGGCCGAAGAAGGCGCCGAAGCGCCGACCCGCCAGCTGTTTCACCAGGACCCGGCCGACGGCACGAACCTGAAGACCACGCTGGTGCCTGACCTGCAGTCCGCCGCCGAGGACATTCTGGCCGACACCAAGTCGCCGAGTTCGATCGTCGCGTTGAGGCCGTCCACGGGTGCAGTCCTGGCGGCCGCCAACGGGCCTGACAGCGAAGGCTACAACACCGCGTTCCTGGGTCAGTACGCGCCTGGTTCAACCTTCAAGATCGCCACTGCTCTGGGCCTGCTGCGCAACGGCATGACTCCGGATTCCACCGTCACCTGCGACCCGGACCTGGTGGTGGACGGCCGCACCTTCGAGAACGCGGACAGCTACCCCGCGGCCTTCACCGGCAAGATCACTTTGACCGAGGCCATCGCCCACTCCTGCAATACGGCGTTCATCTCCGAACACGAGGAGCTCTCGCAGGACCAGCTCGCGGATGCCGCCGGTGCCCTGGGCGTCGGCATGACGGCCAACCCCGGGATCGAGGCCTTCCTGGGCACTGTGCCGCGCGAAGACTCCGAGGGCACCGCCCACGCCGCCTCGATGATCGGCCAGTCCCGCGTGCAAACGTCGCCGCTGTCGCTCGCCACCCTGATGGCGGCCGTGGTGAAAGGCGAATCCGTGGTGCCTACCTTGGTGGACGGACACGATCCCCAAGCCAAGCTTCCGGACGTGCCGAAGCTGACCGAAAAGGAGGCCGAGCAGCTGCGCACCATGATGCGCTCGGCCGTGGTGGACGGCTACTTGGCCAATCTGGCGGACCTGCCCGGCAAGCCCGCGATCGGCAAGACCGGAACCGCCGAATACGGCTCCGAGGACCCGCCGCAGACCCACTCCTGGGTGATCGCCGGCCATGGCGACCTTGCCATTGCGGTGTTCGTGGAGGACGGCAAGCTCGGCGCCGAGACGGCCGGCCCGCTGGCCGAGGCCTTCCTGGAAGCCGCTGCCGGCTAGCCCGCCGCCTGCGGTACCGCCTACCAGCGGTGAGCCACATCGACCACCAGCCGGGACATGTTGCCCGGGCCATCCAGGCTAAGAACCCTGAACGGCAGCCGGGCGCGCACGCCCAGGCCGATGGTGGTATAGCCTTCGAAGCTTCCGCCCCAGGCGAGCTGGCGGAACGTGGTGTAGCCACGGAAGTTGGCCAGTTCCTTCGGGTTGGCGGGACGGTAGGTGGCGTGGCCGCTCGAATTGTAAGCCGGCGCATTAACGACCACGGCCAGGTCGGCGCCGCCGCGCAGCGGGATCACGCGGCCGGAGCCCTGCGCCCGCACCGTTCCGTAACGAACGGAGTAGCCGGCAACATCACCGCGGATGCTGATGACCATGCGGTCGTAGCAGGTGTGCCGTCCAGTGCGGACATTCGTGATCGGGGCGGTGGTGCTCCCGGGCGCGGTTTTTGCCCCCGATCCCCAGGAAATCCCGCAGTAGGGAGCGGCGGCCGCGGGGCCCGGTGCCACCAATCCCAGGCCCAGGACCAGCAGGATCACGGAAAGCCATGTGGGGAGCTTCCTCATGGCGCACGCCTTTCATCGGGGGAGCGATGCCCTCAGGATAGAAGCGTTTTTAGGCGCCGGACCGGGCGGATTCGAGATGACGCTGAAACCGTTACGGAGCGCTGTTTCCGCCGGTGTTTCCTTGATCTTCCGGTGACCAGTCCGTGTCCCGTCCGACTGGGAAACCGGACTGTTACGCGGATACGTAACATAAATCACAACGCTGTAGTTTGTACGCGACGAGTGGCATACTTTCAGCGTTAGCCGGTTCCGGACCCCCATCATTACCGGGCCGGCGAATCCCCCAAGAGCCAGCCCCGCGTGAACACCCCGCGGGGCTGGCCGATTTAAACGTCACACCGGGCTGCTGGCGTTGGGAAGCCGGCGTCAGTCAGCCCTGACGTCCATCACCACGGCTGAAGTGATCCGGCGCAGGTCGTCGAAGCCGATCGAGAACATCGCCCGATGATCACCGGCGCCGGCCCACAGCACGGGATGGCCGGCCAGGGACCGGTCCAGCACCGTGCGGATCGGCGCGGGGTGCCCCACCGGTGCCACCCCGCCGATGGCTTGGCCGGTATGCGTCAGGACGAAGTCCGCATCGGCCCGCCGGATGCGGTCCAGTCCCAGCTCGGCCTCTACCAGCTTCGTGTCCACCCGTGCTGCTCCGCTGGCCAGGATCAGCAGCGGGCTGCCGCCGGAATCGAACACCAAGCTGTTGGCGATGGCCGCCACGTCGCAGTCCAGCACCCTGGCCGCTTCGGCCGCGGTGGGAACCGCGTCGTCGAACACCGTGACGGTATCCGCAACACCACGTTCCACCAAGGCAGTCCGGACGGCGGCTACTGGGTTATTCATGACCCGATCGTACCCGAGGGGCCGGAGCCTCAGCCCACGTCGAAGCCGCTGAGCCCGCCCGTCGCGGCCGCGTAGGTTTTCTCAACGCGCCTGACCCGGCCCGGCGCGTTGCCGGATTCGAGTGCCACCACCAGCTGCTCGACTGCATCCTGCGGGCCCTCGGCCACCACACCGACGGTTCCGTCGGGCTGGTTCACCGCCGATCCGACCAGCCCCAGCTGCTCGGCCTGGTCTCGAGTCCAGTAGCGGAAGCCCACGCCCTGGACCCGGCCGCTCACGGTCGCGCTGAGGCGGACGTTCCCGCTGATCCCGTGCTGTGCGTCCAAGCGTCCCTCCTCGCGGATATGCGTCCAGCGTACGACGACGGCGGTTCGCCTCAGGCGGTGCCGAAACCAGCGGTGCCGAAACCAGTGGTGCCGAAACCAGTGGTGCCGAAACCAGTGGTGCCGGAACCATAGGGGCGGGTGATTGCCTCCAGAAAATGGCCGGACGGGTCGGTGAAGTAGACGCCGCGGCCGCCGTCGTTGTGGTTGATCTGCCCAGGCCGACTCCTCGCTGGGTCGGCCCAGTAGTCGATTCCAGCCGACTGGATGCGCGCGAAGACTCCGTCGAACTCGTCTTCGCTGACCAGGAAGGCATAGTGCTGGGGCTGGACGCTCCCGTCCGAGTCGGCGTAGTCCAGCGCCACGCCGCCCTCCAGGGTGACCGTCATGAAGTATCCGAACATTGGCCGCGGCGGACCGAGTCCAAAAATCTCGGCGAAGAATTCAGCCGACGCTTTCTTATCCGCGGCATACACAATGGTGTGGTTGAACGAGACGGCCATGAGGCTCTCCGGTTGCGGTGTCCGGACCTCTCCCGTCCGGCGGTTCCCGGTCTATTCAACTCCGCGACCGGCTGTTGGACAAGGTCCGACTGAATCCGTCATGGCGCCTTAACGCAGTAACGGACGAACCGGCACATCAGTGGGTGCCGGCGTCGTCCGCCTGTGGGGGTGGTGGTGCCGCTCTTTACGCCTGCTGGCTGGGCAAACGCCAGACCGTGCAATCCTGGGTGCTGATGGCGCGCCGAGAGCCGTCGGCGTCGTCGCGGATCCAGACCAAGCCGACACCCGGCGCGGTGCGGTCGACGCGGCCCCGGTACTGGACGGCGTTGTCCATGCGGGCCTCGACCGAATCGCCGCGGCGCAGATGCCCGAGGTTGCGGATCCTTGTGGGGGTGGAATTGACCTGCGGGGACTGACTTGTTGTGGATAGTGTCATGCATGACCTCCTGTGTAGCGGGCGGTAAAGGCGTGCCCCAGCAGGCCGGGTCAGCGGTGAGGCCGGCCTGCCGCGGCAACGTTCGGGGACTGCTGGTTAGGCAAAAAGGCCGGTTCTTACCGGCTGCAGAAAGGCGCTAACAATGGGGGCGGGGGAGCAAAGCGGCAGGGCGCGGGAAAGAACTTCTCCGCTGATCTCCTGCTCCAAGCATGCTGATCCCTCAATAGTCCATTCGCAGTTTCGATTAAGGGAACGGGCCGCCAATCGGGTTTATTCCGATGCGGGCAAAAAAGTTTGGCTCCCCGGACGTTGTTCCGGGCGGACTTTACTCACCGGGCGGGCGGAGGAAACCTGCTTGGTGAACCGGAGGCCAGGCTTGTGTAGTGCCCAGATCAGGGAGTGCCCCGGGGCGGCAATTGCTGCAGCGACCAGGTGTTGCCGTCCGGGTCGCTGAAATACACGAAGTGTCCCCAGGGCTGTTCGTCCACGTCACTGGCTTCGACACCGCGGCCGAGGAGTTCCTCCCGTGCTGCCCGTGCGTCGGCGACTACCATCTGCAGGCCTTGCTGCGAGCCGGGCGCCATCTGGGTGATGCCATCGCCAATGACAATGGAACAGGCTGATCCGGGAGGCGTGAGCTGCACGAACCTCAACTCCGGATTCACCTGGTAATCGTGGTCGGCGTTGAAGCCCACCTGTTCCACGTAGAACTTCTTGGCGCGGTCGACGTCGGTGACCGGCACGGCAACGAGTTCGAGTTTCATGTCCATGTCGGACACGCTAGCGTCGGCATGGATGTAGGGATAGGGGCAAGCCTCCGCCCGCGGTCAGTTCCTGTCCCTAGCCAGGCAAAGCTGGTACCCCTCGGACTTTTCGAACAGGCTGCGCGGGTGAGACCCGTTGTTGGCGAGCCAGACGATGTCCGCTTCGAGGGTTACCGCATCAATCCGTCCGGTCCGCAGCATCATCCCGTCCTTGTGGACTTCCACCAGGGTGCCGGGAACCAAGTCCCAGTTTTCGAGCGGGTTATTAGGCATGTGGTGCTCCTCAAGTCGGGTCAACGCCGATGCATCTACCTCAACAATGCGGGCGGTGTGTGGCGGCCACAAGGGGACCCGCCCGATGTTTACGACGAATTCACACAGGACGCCGTGCTGCGGCCGGGGCGCTAATTCGTGAAGTGGCTTCGCTCCGACAAGAGGCCGGGCGGGCTGTACAAACACACTGAGCTGCGTTCGCCGGCTTTCCAATCCGCTTCGGTGGGGGAAAGCGGCCGGAAGCTATGACCGGGCGCCAGTCTTACTAGGTGCTGCATAAGAAAATCGCCACACACGCTGCCGGCCTCACGGTCAAGTGACAGCTCGCCCGGATAGGGCTGGCTCCCATGGGTGACGACGCCGAAGACCTCACCTTCGTGTGGCTCATCGCAGGGCACGGGGAAGAGGGCAGTCTGAGTGGGGCCGGAGGAAAATTCCCAGTCAAAGAACACACAATCGCCGGGCCGGGCAGCGCTCACAGTCGAAGGTTTGGCCCCGGCCTTCCACTGCTCGGCCAGGAAGCTGTCTATGTAGGCGGTATTGGCCGCTGATTCCTCTTCGCTGAGGGCAACCTCCGGCTCAATGGAGGACCCGGTGGAGGAACCGGAGGGCAGGGGAGCGGCGAAGCGGCCGGACACCGGGGCAACGCTACTCGCAGAACCGGACGATCCGCTGCCGGCGGCCGGCACCGCCGTCGGGCTTTCCGTTCCAACAGGTGCAGCACGTGCGTCGGATGCCGCGGGCCCCGAACACCCGGAGAGCAGCAACGCGCCCAGCACCGCTAAAGCGGCCGATAGCTGGATCCGCATGGTCCCCCGATGTCAGCGCCGAGGCCGCCTACGACAGGCAGCCGAAACGTCAGCAGCCTAACAGGGCGCTGCCGTTCTATCAGGACGCTGCGTCGCGGCCGGTGCGATCACACAGCGGTGGCGGCTGCGGCGTCGGCCGTCTTCTTCCGGTAGATGGCCAGGAAGGAGGAAATCCGGCGCACCGCTTCTTCAATGTCCTCCACCGAAGGCAGGATCACGAAGCGGAAATGGTCCGGCGTGGGCCAATGGAAGGCCGTGCCATGCGAGACCAGGATCTTCTCCTCCTCGAGCAGGTCCAGCACGAACTTTTCGTCGTCCTCGAAGGGGTAGACAGCGGGATCGAGCTTGGGGAACAGATACATGGCCCCGGCGGCCGGGACGCAGCTGACACCGGGAATCTGGTTGAGCAGCCGGCAGGCCAGATCGCGTTGTTCGCGCAGCCGACCACCGGGCTTCACCAGATCGCCGATGGACTGGTAGCCGCCCAATGAGGTCTGGATGGCGTGCTGCGCCGGCACGTTGGAGCACAGCCGCAGCGAGGCCAGCAGCTCCAGCGATTCCCGGTACGCGGCGGTCTCGGCGCGGGGGCCGCTGATGGCCACCCAGCCGGCCCGGTAGCCGGGCATCCGGTAGGCCTTGGACAGCCCGCTGAAGGTGAGCACCGGCAGGTCCGGGGCCACGGACGCGGTATGGATGTGGACGGCGTCCTCGTAGGTGATCTTTTCGTAGATCTCGTCCGAGAACAGCACCAGATCGTGCTTGCGTGCCAGCGCCGCGAACTGCTCCAGTACGTGCCGCGGGTAGACGGCGCCGGTGGGATTGTTGGGGTTGATCAGCACGATCGCGCGGGTCCGGCCGGTGATTTTGGCTTCGACGTCCGCCATGTCCGGCCACCAGTGGTTGTCTTCGTTGCACAGGTAGTGGACGGCCTTGCCGCCGGAGAGGGTCACGGACGCGGTCCACAGCGGGTAGTCGGGTGCGGGGATCAGCACTTCGTCGCCGTTCTCCAGGAACGCCTGCAGCGTCATGGAGATGAGTTCGGAGACCCCGTTGCCGATGAAGATGTCCTCCACGCCGATCTGCATCAGGCCTTTGGTCTGGTAATACTGCGAGATCGCCGTGCGGGCGGAAAAGATGCCCTTGGAATCGCTGTAGCCCTGCGCCCCGCGCAGGTGGTGGATCATGTCCACCACAATCGATTCCGGCGCCTCCAGCCCGAACGGCGCCGGGTCCCCGAGGTTCATCCGCAGGATGCGGTGGCCCTCGGCTTCCATCTTCTTGGCCGCGTGCAAAATCGGGCCGCGGAGCTCGTATCGAACGTTCTGGAGTTTGCTGGAATGCTGCATCGGACGCATGCCCTATGTTTTCATATCCGGCACAAAGCGTTCATGTGGTGTTCAACACGATGCGTGTTAATCCCGGCCGGTTTCAACAGTCCGGTTCAACACGGCGCAGGGGTGCGCTCCGACGGCGGCAGGTCTGGTGCCCGACGCCGTAACCGCCTAGCGTGATGAACCTCAACGCGGAGCAGCTACGGAGGAACGCCATGAGCCTGAAGCACATCAACCCGGACGGCATGTTCCGCAGCCCGGCTTTTTCCCAAGGCGTGCTCGTCGACGGACCCGGGCGACTGCTGGTTGTGGGCGGCCAGAACGGAGTCAATGCCGACGGCGAAATGGTCAGCGACGACCTCGCCGGCCAGACCAGGCAGGCAATGCGCAACGTGCTCGCAGTCCTCAAGGAGGCCGGCGCAACACAGCAGGACGTCGCCAAACTGAATATCTATCTGGCCGCCGGACAGGACCCGAACGAGGGGTTCGCGGCCGCAGCCGAGGTCTGGGGGCAGGTGCCGACGGCGATCACCGTCCTGCAGGTGGGCTCCGCCCGGCCCGGCGTGCTCGTGGAGATCGATGCCCTCGCGCAGGTTCCGGGACAGGCCTGACGGACGGGTTGCTGTCCCGGGGCCCGTGCGGGAATAGCTGCTGCGGCGGCACGGTTGGGGCTCATCGTGAGTAAGCTCTTTGAACCCGCTACCCTGACCACCCCCGACGGCACCGGACTGCAGTTGCGCAACCGCACGGTCCTGGCACCGATGTGCCAGTACTCGGTGAGCGCGCGCGATGGGGTGCCCACCGACTGGCACCTGGTGCACCTCGGAGCCCGGGCCGCCGGCGGCTTCGGGCTGGTCGTCGCCGAGGCAACGGCCGTGGTGCCCGAGGGCCGGATCTCCGACCGGGACGCCGGGCTGTGGAACGACGCGCAGCGCGACGCCTGGAAGCCGGTCGTGGACTTCGCCCACGCGCAGGGGGCGGCGATCGGTATCCAGCTGGCACACGCCGGCGCCAAGGCCTCCACCTACCCTTGGTTGCCCGCGCAGGCCGAGGGCTCCATCCCGATGGGCGACGGCGGCTGGGAGACGGTGGGCCCCTCAACGACCGACATCTTCGGGTTGGAGCGGCCGCACGCCCTGGACATCCCTGAGATCCAGGCGTCCGTCCAGGCTTGGGCGGACGCAGCCCGCCGAGCGGACGAGGCCGGGTTCGACGTTGTCCAGATCCATGGCGCCCACGGCTACCTCATTCACCAGTTCCTCTCCCCGCTGACAAACCACCGTGAAGACGCCTACGGGGGCAGCTACGAAAACCGCACACGGTACGCGCGCGAGGTCATCAAGGCGGTGCGGGCTGTCTGGCCGGACCACAAGCCGCTGGCGATCCGCCTCTCCGGAGACGACTGGGTCGAGGGCGGGTGGCGGCTGGCCGACACGGTCCGCTTTGTCCGCGAGGCGAGGGAACTCGGCGTCACCGCGTTCGACCTCTCCAGCGCAGGCATCGGGGCGTATCACGGCCCCTCCGGTCCGGGCTTCCAAGTGCCGCTCGCTGCTGCAGTGCGCGAGGCGCTGGAGGGCACGGATTCGTTCGTCACCGCCGTCGGGCTGCTGACCGACCCGGCACAGGCGGAACATGTGGTGGTCACCGGGCAGGCCGACGGGGTAAGCGTTGGCCGCGCTGCGCTGAAGGACGCGCACTGGCCGGCGAACGCGGCGAAGGTCCTCGGCGTCGCCCGCGACGGGAACCCTCGTGCGGACCAGTACTGGCGAGCCGCCTGGTAATCGGAGCTGGACCTCCAGGGGGCGGCGCGCCGGCCACGGCCCAGCGCGCCGGCCAGGGCCGAGCGCACCGGCGCCGCGGCCGGGGGCGGGGTACTCACCCCGCCCCCGTGGGCCCCGTTAGCCAAGGCACTACGACGGCGGGGCGCGACACCTTCGGTAGGTGCGCCCCCGCCGTCGTCCGTTATTTGTTGGGGCGGACGCGGTGCTTGCTGACGATGGAGACCCGGTTGAACGCGTTCATCGCGACCGTGATCCAGCTGACCGCGGAAAACTCTTCGTCCGTGAGCTGTTCACGGGCGGCAGCGTACTCCCGCTCCTGGCTGTGGTGGGCCGGCAGTTCGGTCAAGGCCTCGGCAAGGGCCAGCGCCGCGCGTTCCTTGTCCGTGAACACTTCGGTGTCCCGCCATGACGGGAGGACGGACAGCCGCTGCGCCGTTTCGCCTTCGCCCAGCGCAAGCCGGGTATGCATGTTCAGGCAGTAGGCGCAGCCGTTGATTTGCGAGATGCGCAGGTTGAGCAGCTCGACCAGCTTCCGGTCCAAACCGGCCGCTTCGGCGGCCTCGCCGACCTTGAGGGCCAGGCCGTTGAGGGCGCGGTACGCCGCGGGGGTTTGCTTGTCGATGTAGATATTGGCGCGACGTTCGTCGGTGCTCACTCAAGCCTCCTGTTACTGGGGTGAATTCCCATTCTGGCACCCTGCCCGCCAGGGCCCGAGAAGAGTAGCGTGTGCCCCATGGAGTTCGAGAAGCCGTTCACGGAGCCCACCGGTCGCCGGATCCGGGTCCGGCTGGGCGGAGGTTTGGTGGCGGACAGTGCCCGGGCCAGGCTGCTGGTCCAGTACGGACGCGGCGAACTGCCCACGTACTACCTGCCGCGGGAAGACGTGGCAGCGGGAGCGCTCTCCAATCCGCGCGCCGGGTCGGCCGGGCAGCAGATCTGGGACGTGGCGCTCGGCAGCAAGCGGGCGGAAGCCGGCGCCTGGGAGCACCCCAATCCCACCGGCGAGCTGGCCGATCTGGCCGGACACGTGACGTTCTCCTGGCGGCAGCTGGAATGGTACGAGGAAGACGAACGGGCGCAGGTGCATGCACGCGATCCCTACAAGCGGGTGGATACGCTGCGCAGCTCCCGGCGCGTCCAGATTTATCTGGAGGGCCAGAAGGTGGCCGACAGTATCCGGCCGCTGCTGCTCTTCGAAACGCACCTGCCCGTCCGCTACTACCTGCCGGCCGAAGACGTACGGACGGACCTGCTGGAGGCCAGCGACACCGTCACCAGCTGCCCCTACAAGGGCATGGCCCGGTACTGGTCCGTCCGGCTCGGCCAGAACCTGGTCCGCGACGTGATGTGGAGCTATCCGGATCCAATCCCGGAAAACCCCAAGATCCGGGACCTTTTCTGCTTCTTTAACGAGCGTGTGGACCTGGTGGTTGACAGTGTCCCGCAGGACCGGCCGGACACTCCCTGGTCCTGACCCGGCACTTCCCCCAGCCCGCACCGGCCTCCGGGGCCGCGGAGGCGTAGTAGTCCAGCCAGCCGCTCGGCACCGAAAAATTCGGCCCGCCGTCGGCCTGCTTGGCCCGCCGTCTGCCTGCTTCTGCGGCTTATACCTTCTTCTCCGCGGAGAAGAAAAGGCTTTTGAGCATTTTTCCCACCCCAACCTGTTGCATAATCAGTATGCTTATGATTTCTTGGGGGGACGTGGTTCTGATCCCGCACTTCCCTGAGTGAGAGTGGTCCGCCGATGCATTGCGACGAGGAAGCCTTGCAGGTTTTGTTCCGCAGGGCGAGGTGCGCCAAGGGGTCCGTGCGTGCGGCATTGGAAGAGGAGCTGCTGCTGGGGCACCTGGGCATCGCCGAGAGAATTGCCCGCAACTACTCGGGTCCGGGCCGGGAGCTCGATGATCTGCAGCAAGTGGCCCGGCTGGGACTGCTCAAGGCGGTCCGTGGCTTCGATCCGGACCACGGCGCCGACTTTGCTGCCTATGCCGTGCCCACCGTGCACGGCGAGCTGAAGCGCTATCTGCGGGACAGCTCGTGGGTGGTCCGGCCGCCGCGCCATCTTCAGGACCTGCGGACGGCCGCCATCAAGCTGACGCCGGAACTTGCCCAGCGGCTGGGCCGCGAACCTCGGCTACTGGAGCTGGCCGGTGCGCTCGCGGAAAGCCCGGACACGGTGGCCGAAGCGCTGAATTGCCACGGCAGCCTGCGGCCGGAATCGCTGGACGGGACCCCTGAAGGGCAGAGCCTTGCCGAGTCGCTGGCCGTGACGGACGGCGGGACCGAACGGACCGAAGAACTGCTGATACTGCGGAGCGCCATCCAAGAGCTCGAACCGCGGGAACGGCAATTGCTCTTTTACCGCTACTTCCAGGAAGAATCGCAGCGCCGCATCGGCGAACGCGTCGGCATGACGCAGATGCAGGTGTCCCGGGCGCTGGCCCGGATCTTGGTCAAGCTTCAGCGCCGGGTGCTGGGGGAACAGCCAGCGCCGGCCCGGCAGCCGATCCGGACGGCGTAGCCACCGGGAGCAGCGCAACCGCCGACAGGACATCGTCGGCGCTGACGGCCAGCAGTGCCGGGTCGGGATCCGCGGCGAACGTGTCACCCAGCCGCAGGCTTGCATCGGTCAGGACGGTGTGCGGTCCCGGCGGCGGCCCCCAGACGCCGACCGGCGCGGGGCCGAAGATGACAACAGACGGTCTGGCGTAAGCGGAGGCCAGGTGGGCCGCGCCGGTGTCGGCGGAAATAACCACGGCGGCCTCGGCGACCGCGGCCGCAAATTCCGCCAGCGACAAAGTGCCGGCGACGACGGTTTCCGGCCCCAGTCCGGCCAGCTCGGCGACGGCCTGTGCCCGCGGCCGTTCGGCCGTGCTCCCGGTGAACAGGATCCGGTGCCCCTGAGAGGCCAGACCGCGGGCGACGGCGGCGAACCGCACGGCCGGCCAGAGCCGGCTACCGTAGGCGGCACCGACGTGAAGGACCGCCGCTCCAGGACAGGGGCTCGGCATCACCGGCTTGATGAGCCGGTAGTCCAGCGGATCAGCGTCAATCCCGTGCCACTGCAGCAGGCGGGCCCAGCGCTCGCGTTCGTGTACGCCCTCCAGCCATTCGGGGCCGTTCCAGCCCGGTGCCCGATGGCCGATGCGGACCGCGGGCTGCAGGGCTTCCAGCCGGCCCCGGCTCTCCGGGCCGTTGCCGTGCAGGTTCACGGCGATCTCCGCCCGGCCGGGCGCCAAGGCCACCGGAACATCCAACCCGTGCGTGGGCAGCAGGTCGTCCACCGACCCAGTGAGTTCGAGGACGGGCCGCAGCCAGGCCTGGGCGGCGTAGAGGATCCGGTGGTCCGGGTATGCCGCGCGCAATGCCCGCAGCGCAGGAACCGCCACCAGCAGATCGCCCAGCTTCAGCGCCCGGAGCACCAGCAGCTCCGGCCGTCCGTCCCGTTCCAGTTCTTGGGGTTCGGCCACTGCGCACTTCCTTCCCAGCCGGCTGTGGCCCATCCTGCCAGATGCCTGCAGCATCCGCTTCCCGCCCCATCCTGCCGCGGGAGGGGAAAGCGGATGGCAAAACCAGTAGCGGCAAAGTGTTTAGGTCGCGGCTTTGCTGGGAACAGTGCTGGTATGAGCGCAGCCGCCCTCTCCCCGCCGCGGGCCATCCTGTTCGACCGGGACGGCACGCTGGTCACGGACGTGCCGTACAACCCGGATCCGGCGAAGGTCCGGCCGGTAGCCGGCGCCCGGACGGCGCTCGAGGCGGTCCGGGCTGCCGGGCTGCCCTGCGGGGTACTGACCAATCAATCCGGCATCGGACGCGGATTGTTGAACCGGGAGCAGGTCGACGCGGTCAATGCGCGGGTCGAAGAGCTGTTGGGCCCCTTCGACGTCTGGGAGATCTGCCCGCACCACCCCGACGACGGCTGCGGCTGCCGCAAACCGGAGCCCGGGATGATCCTGGCGGCTTGCCGCCGGCTGGGGCTGGACCCGTCCGAGGTGGCCTACATCGGGGACATCGGGACCGACGTCGATGCTGCCGCCGCGGCCGGCGCGAGCGGAGTGCTGGTGCCGACGCCGGTGACCCGGCGCGAAGAGGTCGAGGCAGCCGGACTGGTGGCAGGGGATCTGGCCGAGGCCATTTCCCTTCTGCTGGAGGGCCGCCCGTGAGCCGCGTGCTGGTGGCGCGGCTGGACAGCGCCGGAGACGTGCTGCTGGCCGGGCCGGCGGTGCGGGCGGTGGCGGCCGGCAACGGTGGCGGTCCCAACGACGTCATGGTGCTGTGCGGCCCGCAGGGCAAAGCGGCCGCGGAATTGCTGCCCGGCGTCGCCGAGGTCTTCAGCTGGGCCAGCCCGTGGATCGTGGACCCTGCGCCGCCGGCAACCCAGGACCACGTTGCCGCGCTGGAGGACTGGGTGCGGAAGACCCGGATCTCCGAAGCCATTATTCTGACCTCCTTCCACCAGTCGCCGCTGCCGATGGCTCTGCTGCTGCGGCTGGCCGGCGTCGGGCACATCACCGGGGCTTCGGTGGACTACGCCGGCTCGCTGCTGGACCGGCGGCTCCGGCCGGGCGAAGACTTTCCGGAGGACCAGCCGGAGGCCGAGCGTGCGCTGGGCATCGCCGCAGCCGCCGGCTACCGGCTGCCCGGCGGCGACGACGGCCGGCTGCAGGTGCGCAACATACCGGATACCTCGTTCCTGACCGGGGACGAGCCGTATATCGCGGTCCATCCCGGCGCGGCGGTTCCCTCCCGTGCCTGGCCGCCCCTGCACCATGCCGCCGCGGTCGAGCTGTTGATCGGAGCCGGATACCGGGTGGTGGTCACCGGCGGCCCGCAGGAACGGGAACTGACGGCCACCGTGGCCGTCCCCGGGGCCCTGGACCTGGGTGGGCGGACCGATCTGCGGAGCCTGGCCGGGGTGCTCTCCGGAGCCTCCGCCGTCGTCACGGGGAACACCGGACCCGCGCATCTGGCCGCCGCCGTAGGCACCCCGGTGGTGTCCCTGTTCGCGCCGGTGGTGCCGGCCATCCGCTGGGCGCCCTACAAGGTTCCGCTGGAGCTGCTCGGCGACCAGCATGCGCCGTGCCTGCTCAGCCGCGCCCGCATCTGCCCGGTCCCCGGGCATCCCTGTCTGTCCACTGTGGCCCCCGAAGAAGTGCTGGCGGCCGTGCAGCGGCTGACCCGCGGCGTGACGTACCTGTCCGCCCGGAGAAAGACGAGGAACGCGTGAAGATTTTGCTCTGGCACGTCCACGGCGGCTGGACCGATGCTTTTGTGCGCGGCCGCCACGAGTACCTGCTTCCGGCCACGGCCGAGGGCGGCGCGTGGGGATTGGGCCGCGCCGGACGCGACTGGCCGCCGTCGGTGCGGGATGTGGAGCCGGGCCGGCTGCGCGATGAGGAACCGGACGTAGTGGTGCTGCAGCGGCCCGAGGAGATGGGGGAATGCGAGCGGCTGCTCGGCCGCCGGCCGGGACGGGACATTCCCGCGGTGTTCCTGGAACACAACACGCCCAAGGGCGATGTGCCCAACTCGCTTCACCCGCTGGCCGACCAGCAGGACATGACGATCGTGCATGTCACCCACTTCAATCGGTTGTTCTGGGACTGCGGAACGGCCCGGACCACCGTGATCGAACACGGCATCGTCGACCCCGGCAAGCTCTACACCGGAGAGCTGGAACGGCAGGGCGTGGTGGTCAACGAACCGGTACGCCGCTGGCGCGTCACCGGGACGGACCTGCTGCCGGCTTTTGCCCAGGCGGGTCCGCTGGAAGTGTTCGGCATGGGAACCGACCAGCTGGCCGCTGCCACCGAACTGGGCCCCGACCAGCTGCGCGTCCGCGGAGACCTGCCAAGCCACCTGCTGCACGCCGAGCTGGCCCGCTGCCGCCTTTACCTGCACCCGCTGCGCTGGACGTCGTTGGGCCTGGCGCTGCTGGAAGCCATGCACCTGGGCATGCCGGTAGTGGCTCTGGCCAGCACGGAGGCGGCCCGGGCGGTTCCGCCGGAAGCAGGGGCCATCTCCACGGATGTGGACCAGCTGCGCCGCCAAGCGGCCCGCCTGCTGAAGGACCCGGACGAGGCCGCGGCACGCGGCGCCGTCGCCCGCGAGGCGGTGCTGCAGAACTACGGGCTGCGGGCTTTCCTGGACAACTGGGACAGCTTGCTGGCCGACACCACAACCAGTACCGGACGCGCCATGGCCGCCAACGAGAGGAGAGAGCCATGAGGATATCGATGGTTTCCGAACATGCCAGCCCGCTGGCCGCGCTGGGCGGAGTGGACGCCGGCGGTCAAAACGTGCACGTGGCAGCCCTCTCCGCAGCGTTGGCGCGGCGCGGGCACAGCGTGAGCGTCTACACCCGCCGCGATGATCCGCTGCTGCCGGCCCGCGTCACCATGCGGCCCGGGGTGGAAGTGGTGCACATCAACGCCGGGCCGCCGGAACCGGTGTCCAAGGACCAGCTGCTGCCGTTCATGGGCCAGCTGGCCGACGGCATCAGCGCCGACTGGGCGGAGAACCCGCCGGACGTGGTGCATGCGCACTTCTGGATGTCCGGCGTCGCTGCCCTCGACGCTGCCCGCCGCCCCGGCAGCTGCCCGGTGCCGGTGCTGCAGACCTTCCACGCGCTCGGCACCGTGAAGCGGCGCCACCAGGGCGCGCAAGACACCAGCCCGGCACAGCGCGCCTGGCTGGAACCGTCCGTGGGCCGCGACGTGGACCGGATCATCGCCACCTGCTCGGACGAGGTGTTCGAGTTGGCGGCCATGGGCATCCCGCGCGGCAACGTGTCCATCGTCCCCTGCGGCGTGGATTTAGGACTGTTCACCGCCGACGGCGAGGCCGAACCGCGCGGCCGGACCCACCGGATTGTCACGCTCGGCCGGCTGGTTCCGCGCAAGGGGATCGATCTGGCGGTACGGGCCGTGCGGTTGCTCAAGGACCAGGGCATCGACGACGTCGAACTGCTAGTGGTCGGCGGAGCTGCCGGGGGGGCGGGACTGGCCGCCGATCCGGAAGCCCAGCGGCTGCGCGGCCTGGCCCGGGAGCTCGCCGTGGCAGACCAACTGGTGCTGCGCGGACAGCTCTCGCAGGAGCACATCCCGCCGGTGCTGCGCAGCGCCGACGTGGTCATCTGCGCGCCGTGGTATGAACCGTTCGGGATTGTCCCGCTGGAAGCTATGGCCTGCGGTGTTCCGGTGGTCGCGGCCTCGGTCGGCGGCCTGATCGACACCGTGGTGGACCGGAAGACCGGTCTGCACGTGCCGCCGCGCGACGCGCAGGCGGTGGCGGACGCCGTGGCCGAGCTGCTGGACAATCCGCAGCTTCGACTGGAGCTTGGCAGGGCCGGCCAACAACGCGTCGCCACCCGCTACTCCTGGGACCGGGTGGCGGCCGACACCGAAAAGGCCTATCGCCTGGCGATCAGACAGGGGGCCGGATCAGTCACCGCCGGAGCCCGGCAACTGGAAGGAGAGGCGCTGTGAAACGCGCAGTTTCGGGCGGCAGCCCATCCACCGCCAGCACCGGGGCACTGACCGCTGCCGCGCCGCTCGCCGCGCCGACCTCCTCGGCCCGGACCGAAGCCTATCTGCGGCCGCCGGGACCCGCACTCGTCCCGGTGCCGTCGGCTCCTGGCCGGCACACCGGAACAGAGGCGGTGGATGCCGTGCTGGCGCACCTGCAGGCAGTCGGGCCGGCGGTGGAGTCGCTGCGAGCCCAGGCCGGCCGGCTGGCGGGCTGGGGGACCGAGTTGGCCCGGCGGCTGCTGGACGGCGGGCGCCTGCTGGCTGCCGGCAACGGTGGCTCCGCGGCGGAAGCCCAGCATCTCACCGCGGAATTGGTGGGCCGTTTCGACGGCGAACGGCAGGCCTTCTCCGCCATCTCGTTGCACGCGGACACCTCGGCCGTGACGGCGATTTCCAACGACTACGGCTACGACCATCTCTTCGCCCGGCAGGTGCTGGGCCATGGCCGGGCCGGCGATGTGCTGCTCCTGCTGACCACCAGCGGCAAGAGCGAGAACCTGCTGCGTGCGGCCGAGGCAGCCCGCGGCATCGGCGTCACCAGTTGGGCTTTGACCGGCAGCGCCCCGAATCCGTTGACCAGGCTCTGCGACGACTACGTGGCCGTGGACGCGCTGCCGGCCAATGTGCAGGAGGGCCACCTGATGGCGCTGCACGCCCTCTGCCGGGCGTTCGACGCCGAGGTGGCGCGGCACGCGAACGTCGCCGCGGGCGCGCAACGCGGACCGCACGGCGGGGCGGCCCGGTCATGAGGATTGTGGTGGTCGGCGATGTCCTGCTTGATGCCGATGTGGAAGGGGCGGCCACGAGGCTGAGTCCGGACGGACCGGTGCCGGTGGTGGACGCTGCCGAAACCACCTACCGGGCCGGAGGAGCGGGGCTGGTTGCCCGGATGCTGGCCCGTGACGGCCGGGACGTCCTCCTGGTCACGGCATTGTCCGACGACGATGCCTCCTCGCGGCTGCGCGACGCCTTGGACGGCATCCGCGTGGTGGCCGGCCCGTCGGGTGCGCCGACGCCGGTGAAGACCCGCATCCGCGCCGGCGGCCAGTCGGTGGTCCGCGTGGACGAGGGCTGCGCACCCGGACCGCTGCCGGTCCCGACACCGGACATGCTGGAGTCGCTCGGGACGGCCGATGCCATCATCGTGGCGGACTACGGGCGCGGTCTGGCGGCTGCACCCGCGCTGCGCGATGCGCTCGCGCCGCTGGTGCACCGGATCCCGGTGGTTTGGGATCCGCACCCGGCCGGCCCGGATCCGGTCGACGGCGTGGCTGCCGCGACGCCGAACCTGCCGGAGGCGCTGCGGATGGCCGGACTGGCGAAGGGCGGAACCGGCGAAGCAGCGCTCGCCGCCGCCGAACTGCGCTCACGCTGGAACAGCCACGCCGTCGTCGTCACACTGGGCGCGGAAGGGGCAATGGTCCAGAAGGAGGGGGACCTGCCGCAGGCAATTCCCGCCCCCGCGATGGGCGCGGCCGATACCTGCGGGGCGGGAGACAGGTTCGCCGCCTCGCTGGCGGTGGGGCTGGCCTCCGGGCGCTCACTGACCGCCTCGGTAGAGGACGCGGTAGGGCAGGCCGCGGCCTTCCTCGCGGCCGGCGGCGTGGCCTCGCTGCGCCGGGACGCCGCACCGGTCCAGCTGCGCGGACCCGGGGTGGACGCCATGCGGGTTGCCGCCCAGACGCGCGAAGCCGGCGGCACGGTGGTGGCCACCGGCGGCTGCTTCGATCTGCTGCATGCCGGCCACGCCCGGACCCTGGCTGCCGCCCGGAAGTTGGGCGACTGCCTGATCGTCTGCCTCAACTCGGACGCTTCGGTCCGCCGCCTGAAGGGCGAGGAACGCCCGATCATGAACCAGGAGGACCGCGCCGAGCTGCTGCTGGCCCTGGAATGCGTGGACGCCGTGCTGGTGTTCGATGAATCCACGCCGGAAACTGCGCTGGAACGGTTGCGTCCGGACATCTGGGTCAAGGGCGGCGACTATACCGCCGACCAGCTGCCGGAAGCCCGGCTGCTGCAGTCGTGGGGCGGTCAGACCGTCACCGTGCCCTACTACCCGGCCCGTTCCACCACCGGCCTGGCCGCCGCGCTGGAAAAGGTTGGCTAAAGCACCGAACCATCAACCATCCAGTGGAGAGAAGAGGGGACTCACGGGTGCACGGGATGCCGTTTTCCCTCCACCCGACAGCCCGATGGAAACCACCATCCCTGAAACCGAGGAGGAAAACATGAGTAGTGCAGCAACCAACCCCGGCCGTGTCCTGGTCACCGGCGGAGGGTCCGGACTGGGAGCCGCCGTCGTGGACGCGGTCCGGGCGGCGGGCGGCACTCCGGTGGTGCTGGACCGCGACGTCAGCAGGGTCAGCCAGGCCAAGAGCGTGGAGGTCGACGTCGCCGACCGCACCGCCGTCGAGACAGCCGTGCGGCAGGCCGCGGACACGCTCGGCGGGCTGGACGCCGTGGTGACGGCCGCCGGCATTGACCGCTGCGGACGGCTGGAGGACGTTCCGGCCGAGGAATGGGAGAAGGTCATTGGGGTCAACCTGATGGGCACGGTCTCGGTGGTGCGGGCGGCCCTGCCGCACCTGATGTCCTCGCACGGACGGGTGATCACGGTGGCCTCCTCGCTGGGGATCAAGGCCGTCTCCGACGCGACCGCCTACTGCGCCTCCAAGTTCGGCGTGGTTGGTTTCAGCCGCGCGCTGGCGGCCGAAACCCGCGGACAGATCGGCGTCACCACCATGATCCCTGCAGGCATGAAAACCAGGTTCTTCGACGACCGCACCGAGCAGTACAAGCCGCAGGACGACTCCCGGCTCAACGACCCGGAACGCGTGGCCGACGCCATCTTCTTCGCGCTCTCACAGCCGAAGGGCTGCGAAGTGCGCGAGATGGTCATTTGCCACGAAGAAGAAGACTCGTGGCCCTAAGCTGGCGCAGATCCGCGTAGACATCCTCTGCGCGGATCTCCCGCGTCAGGGAGAATTCGTGCGGGCAACGCTCCGCCGTCCAGCCCACCTGGGTCAGATCCGCCGAGCAGACCGGACAGCGCGTCAGCCAGGACAGGTGGACCCGGTGCAGGGTCCGGCCCAGCGGCCCGGCCATGATCATGTTTCCCACCCAGTAAATGCCCACCGTCGGGGTCCCGACGGCCTGGGCCAGGTGCCGCGGCCCGCTGTCGTTGCCGAGCATCACGTCGCTGGCCCGCAGCACCGCGGACAGCTCAGCCAGCCCTAGCTGGCCGGCCACGGAGCTGATGCCGCCCCCGTTGCCGGATCCAGCTCTCTCGCAGCCGCGTTCCACCACTTCGTTGGCCAGCGCGGTGTCGGATGGGTCGCCCACCACCAGGACCTGGCACCCATCGTCGGCCGCCCGAGCCGCAACTTCGCCAAAGTACGACGCCGGCCACCGCCGCCGCTGGTCAGTGGCACCCGGGTGGATGGTCACCAGTGACGGCCGGCCGTCGGCGAGCAACCCGGCCAGCAAAGCTTCCTCGCCGGCCAACGGCTCCAGCTCCGGCTGGAACGCGGCCGGAGCCGCGCCGGCCAGGCCCACCACCTCCAGCGCACGCAACACCTCGTGCTGGTAGTAGAGGTACGGGATGGACCGCTCAAGCGGCGCCGCGTCTTCGGTCCGGGTGCCTACCGTGTGCCGTGCGCCCAGTTCCAGTAGGAACGGGTTCGAAAACCTCCCGCCGCCGTGCAACTGCACCGCAAGGTCGAACTGCTCGGCGCGCATCCGCTGCTGGAACAGCGCCACGGCCTGCGGGTCCTCCGGTCCCGGTCGGACACCGTGCGCGAACGGCAGCGGCTCCACCCGGTGCACCGGGCCGGGCCTGCCACGGAACAACGCTGCGTGGGCTTCTGTGCCCAGCAGGGTCAGCGTCGCCTCCGGATAGGCGGCAGCCAACGATTCCAAGGCAGGAACCGAAAACAGCACGTCGCCCAGGCCACCGCCGCGGAGCACCGCAATCTTGCGTACGTCCTCGAAGGGCTGCAGCACCGGTCCGATGCCGAGGCCATGCCCAGCATCGGTACTCAGCCGCTGGTCGCCGAAAGCGGCGCCGCCCGTAGGGGAATCTGTCATCTCCACCTCCTGCGTGCACTTCACCCTAAAGCGCATCATGGCCGCTGGCCAGAGCCCGCCAGCGCCCTGGATGCGCCGCCGGCCCGGCCGCAACACCGTTTTGCCTCGGAGGAAACAGAGGCCCAGCCAGCGGAATCCTGCCTCGGCTGGACCGTCTGAAAACGCCCGGCGAGGGGTAGGAGACCAGTACCACGCGATGCGGCAGGCGTTGCTGTCGGCGGGGAGAATGCCCGCTGCGCGCAGCGCACCGGCGTCTGCGTGAACGTGGACCCAGAACAGAGACCAGCGGGGGCCTTGGCCCCGCCTTGGACGGGAGGAGCGATATGACCACCGATTCCGATACTGCCCGGGACCTTGCCTCGCTGGAGGTGTACGACCCCAGGGATGGCAGCCTGGTGGGATCGCTGGAGGAAGCAACGCCCGACGAGGTGCGCGCCGCCGTTGTCGCCGCCCGGGCGGCCCAACCGGGTTGGGCCGGCACCGACGCTGCCGCCCGCGGCGAACTGCTGGAAGCGGCTGCCGCGGCGCTGCAGGAGCGTGCCGGGGAGTTGGCTGAGATGAACGCCCGCGAAACCGGCCGGCCCGAACACGAAGCCCTGGAAGGCGTCATGGCGGGGGCCGGAACGTTGCGACAATATGCACAGCTGGGCCCGGTACACCGCGGACGCAGCCTGCGCGGTGGTCAGCTGGCCGTTGACTACACCGTCAACGAACCGCGCGGCGTGGCGGTGGTGCTGACGCCTTGGAACGATCCGGTGGCGGTGGCGGCCGGACTGCTCGGCGCGGCGCTGGCGACCGGCAACACCGTGCTGCACAAACCCAGCGAACGCTGCCCGCATCTGGGTGCGCTGCTGGGAAGGATCCTCTCGGATGTGCTGCCGCCCCAGGTCATGACCACCCTGACCGGCGGACCGGCAGTGGGTGCCGCGCTGGCCAGCCATCCGGACGTGGACGTCATCGCGCACGTGGGCTCCAGCCTCACCGGCGCCGGGATTGCCCGCGCGGCGGCGCTCACCGGTGCCCATGTCATCCGGGAGAACGGCGGCAACGATCCGCTGATCGTGGACGACGGCGTCGATCCGGCGTGGGCCGCCGAACAGGCTGCCATCGGCGCGTTCACCAACAGCGGGCAGATTTGCACCTCGGTGGAACGAATCTATGTGCACCGGGCCGTCGCCGGGCCGTTCGGTGAAGCGCTCGCCGCCGAGGCCCGCAGGCGCAACGCGGGCGGACTGATGGCCCCGCTGGTTGACCGCACGCTGAGGGACAGCGTCCACGCGCAGGTGGCCGAGGCGCTCTCGCTCGGAGCGGTTGTGGCGGAAGGCGGTGCGGTGCCCCAAGGCCCCGGGGCGCACTACCCGGCCACCGTCCTGCTGGACTGCGCCGACCACATGGCCGTGATGCAGGAGGAGACCTTCGGCCCGGTAGCCCCGGTCCAGGTGGTGGACAGCTTCGCCGACGGGCTGCGGCTAGCGGGGGAGGGCCGGTACGGCCTGGCGGCCACTGTCCTGACGGCGGATATGGACCATGCCCACCGTGCCGTGGCGGCTCTCCAGGTCGGAACCGTCAAGGTCAACGCGGTTTTCGGCGGCGCGCCCGGCGGTTCCGCCCAGCCCCGCCGGGACAGCGGCGCAGGCTTCGGCTTCGGGCCTGAACTGCTGGACGAATTCAGCGCGGTCAAGGTGGTCCATATGGGCCTGCCCGGCGGAGCACTGCTATGAGCACCCCGCTGTCGGATGTCTCCGGGCTCGCGGGCTGGCTGCCGGCCCGGTTGGCCGAGGCCGCACCGCAGGTCGCCGTGGTGGGTGACGTGATGCTGGATGGCTGGTTCAGCGGACGGATCGAACGGTTCTGCCGGGAGGCGCCGGCGCCGGTGGTGGACATGACTAAACGGGAGTATGCCCCGGGCGGCGCCGCCAACACGGCCCTGAACCTTGCCGCCCTCGGCGCGCGGGTGCGCATCGTCGGCTTGATCGGACCGGACGACGCCGGACGGCGGCTCCGCGCCCTGCTTCAGGGGGCGGGGGTGGACACCTCGGGGCTGGTGGAACACGAAGACGTCCTGACCACCACCAAGTACCGCATCATCGGTGGCGACCAGATCATGCTGCGCCTCGACGAGACCATGGACCGGGTGCCCGAAGCCGCCCAGGAACGACTGGCCGCGGCTGTGCCCACTGCCCTGGCCGGCAGCGACGCAGTAGTGGTCTGCGACTACGGCACCGGCGGGTTGGGCGAAGCCGTGCGCACCGTGCTGGCCCGGCACCGCGGCGGCCGACTGCTGGTGGTCGATGCCCACGACCCGCGGCTTTGGTCCGGAATCGCACCGGATCTGGTCACCCCGAATGCGGCAGAGGCAGCCGCCCTGCTGGGCATGACCCTGGACCCGGACACGGACCGCGCTGCCGCAGTGGCCGGCCAGGCAGGCAAGCTGCTCGAGTCAACCGGGGCCGGCGCCGCCGTCGTCACGCTGGACAAGGATGGCTCCCTCCTGATGATGCACGACGGCGGGAGCCACCGCACGTGGGCAAGCCCGGTCACCGAGAAGCAGGCATCTGGGGCGGGCGACACTTACGTGGCGTGCCTGACCCTGGCTCGGGCCGCGGGCCTGCCGCTGAGCACCAGCCTGGACTTGGCCCAAGCGGCCGCTGATGTGGTGGTGCACCGGCGCGGCACCTCGGTCTGCAGCACCACCGACCTGGCCGCGCACTTGGGCACCTTTTCCGACTCAGCACTGGACGCGGAAGAGCTCGGCCAGGCGGTGGCGACCGAGCGGGCGGCGGGCCGGCGCATAGTGCTGACGAACGGATGTTTTGACGTGCTGCACCGCGGACACACCCGCTACCTGACCCAAGCCAAGCAGTTGGGCGATGTGCTGGTGGTGGCGCTGAACAGCGACGCATCCGCACGGCGCCTGAAGGGGCCCGACCGGCCGATCAACGCCGCTGCGGACCGGGCCGGCATCATCGCTGCGCTCAGCTGCGTGGACTACGTGACGGTGTTCGACACGGACACGCCCATCCCGCTGATCGAAGCGATCCGGCCGGATATCTACGCCAAGGGCGGCGACTATTCGCCGGGGATGCTCGAGGAGGCAGCGGTGGTGGAGGCCTGCGGCGGCGAGGTCTGCATCCTGGATTACGTGGCAGACCATTCCACGACGGCCGTGGTCCGCCGCATCCGTGGCTCGGCGCCGACGGCCATTACAAACCCGTCGCCGACGGCCGGTACAAACCCGGCGCCGGCAGCGGGAGCCGATCCGGCATGAGCCGCAGGAGTGCCGGCAGCTGGGCCGTGCCACCACCGGGCTCAGCACCCGAGCTGGATGTGCTGGTGCCCAGCTACGGCCGGGAAGCCGAACTGGCGGTGACGCTCTCCGGCCTGGCATCCCAGGACGGCCCGGCGTTCTCCGTGGTGATCAGCGATCAGTCCGACGGAGCGCCCGCCTGGGAGCACCCGGCAGTCGCCGCAATGACCCGGGTTCTGAAGGCCCAAGGCCGGCCGGTCCGGCTGGAACGGCATTTGCCCCGGCGCGGCCTGGCCGAGCAGCGCCACTTCTTGCTCGGTCTTGCCACCGCCGAACTCGTGCTGTTCCTGGACAACGACGTGTGGCTGGAACCGGGCATGCTGGCACGGATGACTGCGGCCATCCGGCAGGAAGGCTGCGGGTTTATCGGGGCGGCCGTTCAAGGCATGTCGTTCCTGGACGACGTCCGCCCGGGGGAGCAGGAGCCCTTCGAACTCTGGGACGGTCCGGTATCCCCGGAGCACATCCGGCGCTCCGACGAACGGTTCGCTCGTTGGCAGTTGCACAACGCGGCCAACCTGACCCATATCGCCGCGGAACTGGGGATTGCCGACGGCGATTGGCGGCTGTACAAGATCGCGTGGGCCGGCGGCTGCGTGCTCTACCGGCGGGACGCCTTGCTGGACTGCGGCGGCTTCGAGTTCTGGCGGGAACTGCCGCCCGATCACGCCGGCGAGGATGTGGTGGCGCAATTGAAAGTCATGGAGCGCTATGGCGGCGCAGGCATCCTGCCCTCCGGCGCCGTGCACCTGGAATCACCTACCACAATCACCGACCGTTCCACCGAAGCCACGGACGTGGTCCTACGCGAATAAGGTTTTGATCCCACGAGCGGCGGCGCACCGCTCGTACAGGCGTCAGAACGGCGGCGGGTCCTGCCGTTGGCTCGGTGACGGCGTGTCCTGTTGCCGGTTGTCTGCCGGCGGTTGGTCCTGCTCGTTGTCGGCTGCACGGTTCTTGTGTGCGGGGTGCCAGGGCGGCAGCCAATCGTCAGCCGTGGAGCCGTCCCCCGGCCCGGGTCCCGTTGGCGGTTGAATGACCAGCGGTTCGATTTGCCGGCGCTGATCCTCGGGGAGCGCAACGGCGACGGCGGGCGGATAGGCCGGTCGGCCGGGAGGGGCGACGTCTTCGCCGGGCCGGTCGGTGTAGGTCCGGCCGGCCGGGGTGGTCACTTCGAATACCCCGGGCGAGGGCTGTGCCATTTTCCAGCCCGCACGGGTTTTCAGCCCGTGGTGGGTCTCGCACGGCGGACCCAGGTTCCCGGCATCGGTTTCGCCCGTCGCCCCGTCGGCGCGGAAGGCCTGGGTGTGGTCGATCTGGCAGGCCTTGCCGTGTTTGCGGCAGCCGGCAAACGGACACACCTCGTCCCGTTT
>RJAE01000030.1 GCA_004000035.1 Arthrobacter sulfonylureivorans
CATGCAAATGACGTGCACACGGAAGCTTCCCCGAAAATCATCTGATTGGCTCGCTAGCACCACGGGGGTGGGTCGCGTGCCGAGCATGCGCCTCGCGCCCGCGCGAGGGATTTTCGGACAATCTCATTGGCCGCCCGCGGCCAAGATGGCCGCAGAGCGGGCCGGGCATGCAAATCAGAGGCGCGCGGGAGACGCCTCCGCGCGCCCATTGGCCCGGGCGAGCCGAGATGGCCGCCGCGGGGGCCGGGCATGCAAAGTAGACGCGAGAGGAAGTAGGGAGAGAAATCCCATTGGCCGTCGAGGGGCCAAGATGGCGCCCTCGGGCCGGGCATGCAAAGTAGACGCGAGAGGAAGCGGGCGAGAGAAATCCCATTGGCCGCCGTCGACCAAGATGGCCGCCGCGGGGGACGGACATGCAAAGTAGACGCGAGAGGAAGCGGGCGAGAGAAATCCCATTGGCCGTCGAGTGGGCAAGATGGCCGCCGCGGGGGCCGGGCATGCAAATGGTCCTCGCGAGGAAGTTCCTCGCGAAATCCCATTGGTCGGCGGCCGCCATCTTGGGCCGGGCATGCAAAGCAGACGCGAGAGGAAGCGGGCGAGAAAAATCCCATTGGCCGGCCGTCGGGGAAGTCCGCGGCGAAAATCGGCCATTGGTCCGCTTACCTGGGGGCGGGCTCTTCTCGGGGAGTTTATAGGCACGGTCTCCATCGTAGCACTTCACTGCGGTGCAGGTACGGACAGCATCGTTCTCTGCCAACCCGAGGGGATCCGATCGTCTCGGCTCCGGCGCGGACTCTGAAGACTCCGGCTCTCCGGCGGCTATCAGCCCTCGACGGACGGCCCGACCCACCGGGGGGAAGAGAGAGGAGAGCCCTCTTCTTCTTCTCCTTCTTCGCCCTCTCCTTCTTCTTCTTCTGCCGCGCCCGCTCCTCCGGCTCCCTCTCACCCTCCAGCACCCGCTCTCCGAGCTCGGCTCCCGGCGCGCGAGAGAGAGAGACACCCCGAGAACCGATCGAGACCATGGCCGACGATCTCTTTGACTTCATCGAGACCGAGGGCAACTTCAGCCAGCTCCTGGCGGCGGCGGCCGCGGCCGCGGCGGCCGAGGAAGAGGGGACCGCGGCCGGCTCCGACGGCGGCAGCCAGGGCTCCCGGCGCCGCGGCCCCTCCGGCGAGGATCTCCTCTTTGGCCCCGGCGGCCTCTTCTCCGACGATGCCGGCGAGGCCGAGGCCGAGGCCGCCGTCCTCGCGGCCGCGGCCGGAGCCACGAGGCCGCCCCGTCCTCCTTCGGCCCAGCAGCAGCAGCAGCAGCAGCCCCGCCGGGGCTCGGGCGAGATCGTGGTGCTAGACGACGAAGACGAGGAGGAGGACGAGCCCGGGTCCCCGGCCGCCGGGTCCCCCGGTCGGGCTCTCCATCAGGGCTCCGAGCACGGTCACCTCGTCCTCGGGCCCCGGTCCCGGGCCGGCTCCGGGCCCCGGCCGCCGACCCCGGCAGCACTCGCAGCGGCAGAGG
>RJAE01000031.1 GCA_004000035.1 Arthrobacter sulfonylureivorans
AGCGCGTCGACGACGGCGGCGGTGGGGGAGAAGGACGCGCTGCTGAGCTCGGCCTTTGTGGGCGCGCGCCCGCCGCGCCCGCGCTTCAGCTCGCACGTGGTGAGCCTCCTGGTCCTGGCGCTCGCGCTCCGGCCCGCGTGCTGCCTCGTCCTGGCGCTCCACGGATCGCGGGCCACCCTCGCGGCGCTCCTCACCGCGCTGGCCTTCTACGCGCGCGCGGCCGTCTGCGCCGCCCTCGTGGCGCGGAACGTGGCCCGGGACCGGATGCCGCTCTCGCCGGCGCAGCAGGTGGCGCTGGGGCTGCTGGCCGCGGCGCGGCTGGCCTTCTTGTACGTCGCCCTGGACGCGGGCCGCCATTACGCGCCCGCCCTCGCCGGGGCGCTGTACGGCGCCGACTGCGTCTGTGACGCGCTCGCCTTCCTGCTGCCGCGCGCGTACGCGCGCTCCATCATGCATTAAAAGGCGGCCGCGACGCGCCCGCGCCATTCTTCCCCCGCCGCGCCCCAGCGACCGCGCACACGCGCCCGTCCGCGGTCGTCGCTACACGATGGAGCGCCCGGCCATCCTGCCGTCCGGGCAGATCCTGTCCAACATCGAGGTGCACTCGCACCGCGCGCTCTTCGACCTCTTCAAGCGCTTCCGCTCGGACGACAACAACCTCTACGGCGCCGAGTTCGACGCGCTGCTCGGCACCTACTGCAGCACGCTCTCGCTCGTGCGCTTCCTGGAGCTCGGGCTCTCGGTGGCGTGCGTGTGCACCAAGTTCCCGGAGCTCAGCTACGTGGCCGAGGGCACCATCCAGTTTGAGGTGCAGCAGCCGATGATCGCGCGCGACGGGCCGCACCCGGCCGACCAGCCCGTGCACAACTACATGATCAAGCGCCTCGACCGCCGCTCCCTCAACGCCGCCTTCTCGATCGCCGTCGAGGCCCTCGGGCTCATCTCGGGCGAGAACCTCGACGGCACGCACATCTCGTCGGCCATGCGCCTGCGCGCCATCCAGCAGCTCGCGCGCAACGTGCAGGCGGTGCTGGACTCGTTCGAGCGCGGCACGGCCGACCAGATGCTGCGCGTCCTCATGGAGAAGGCGCCGCCCCTGTCGCTGCTGGCGCCCTTCACGCTCTACGAGGGCCGGCTCGCGGACCGCGTGGCCTGCGCCGCGCTCGTGTCGGAGCTGAAGCGCCGCGTGCGCGACGACACCTTCTTCCTCACGAAGCACGAGCGCAACAAGGACGCGGTCCTGGACCGGCTCTCGGACCTGGTGAACTGCACCGCGCCCTCGGTGGCCGTCGCGCGCATGACCCACGCGGACACGCAGGGGCGCCCCGTCGACGGGGTGCTGGTGACCACGGCCGGCGTGCGCCAGCGGCTCCTGCACCACGTGCTGACCCTGGCGGACACGCACGCGGACGTGCCCGTGACCTACGGCGAGATGGTGATCGCCAACACCAACCTCGTGACGGCGCTGGTGATGGGCAAGGCCGTCAGCAACATGGACGACG
>RJAE01000032.1 GCA_004000035.1 Arthrobacter sulfonylureivorans
TTACACGCCTCCCGCGTCATGGGCCTCCTCATGCGGGCATATAACCTGGGCCTCAAGACGGGCATGTACTACTGCAAGATCAGGAAGGCCACCAACAACGGGGTGTTCACCGGCGGGGACCTGGTCTGCACGAGCTGCCACCTGTGAGCGCGCGCCATGGAGTACTTTTACACGTCCCAGTGCCCCGACATGGACCACCTCCGCTCGCTGAGCGTGGCCAACCGCTGGCTCGAGACGGACCTGCCGCTGGGCGACGACGCCAAGGACGTGGCCGCGCTCAGCGAGGCCGAGCTCGAGTTCTACCGCTTCCTCTTCGCCTTCCTCTCCGCCGCGGACGACCTCGTCAACGTCAACCTGGGCAGCCTCTCGGAGCTCTTCACGCAGAAGGACATCCTGCACTACTACATCGAGCAGGAGTGCATCGAGGTGGTGCACTCGCGCGTGTACAGCGCCATCCAGCTGATGCTGTTCCGCGGCGACGCCGCGGCGCGCGAGCGCTACGTGCGCGCGGCGCTGCGGGACGAGGCCATCCGCCGCAAGGTGGAGTGGCTCGACTCGCGCGTCGCCGAGTGCGCCTCCGTCGCGGAAAAGTACCTGCTCATGATCCTCATCGAGGGCATCTTCTTCGCCTCCTCGTTCGCCTCCATCTCGTACCTCCGCACGCACAACCTGTTTGTGGTGACGTGCCAGTCCAACGACTTCATCAGCCGCGACGAGGCCATCCACACCTCGGCCTCGTGCTGCATCTACAACAACTACCTGGGGGACGCCCCGCGCCCCGACGAGGCCCGCATCCACCAGCTCTTCGCCGAGGCGGTGGAGATCGAGTGCGAGTTTCTGCGGGCGCGCGCCCCGCGCGACAGCCTCCTGCTGGACCTGCCGGCCATCATCTCGTACGTGCGCTACAGCGCGGACCGGCTGCTGCAGGCCATCGGCGCGAGCCCGCTCTTTGGCGCGCCCGCCCCCGCGGCGGACTTTCCCATGGCGCTGATGGTCGCCGAGAAGCACACCAACTTTTTCGAGCGGCGCAGCACCAACTACACGGGGACCGTCGTGAACGACCTGTAGCGCCCAGCGGCGGCGACCCCCGCTCTCCCCCCTCCTCCTCTCTCTGCGACAAAACACTAATAAAGCGTTGAGACACTAGCGCGCGCCTCCGGCCGTCATCCTTGGGGCGAGGGTGGGATGGGGAAGTGGAGGCGGGATGGGAGAGTGTGGGGAGAGTGTGGGGAGAGTGGGGTGGGGAGAGTGCGGGGATGATGACGGGGGAAGGGAGATGGGGCTGACGGGGGTGGACTGGGACTGGGGAAGGATGACGGCGGCCGGCGCAGAGTGGGAGGCGGTGAGGTGGACGGGGGACGGAGGGGAGGACCGATGTGGGACGGCAGAGGGGCGGCAGAGGGGCGGCAGAGGGGCGGCAGAGGGGCGGCAGGGGGGCGG
>RJAE01000033.1 GCA_004000035.1 Arthrobacter sulfonylureivorans
GCGCCGAGCCCCCAGCGGTTGGCCTCGCGGTGCCCGAAGCCGGCGCCCGCGTCAAAGTCCGGGTCCCAGAGCCCGAGCGCGGAGCGCTGGCGGGCCATGTCCTTGCAGCCGTCCACGGTGGGGAGCACGCGCTGGCGGTAGGCGCGCGGCGGCAGCGGGACCGGGGTCCGGGGCCCGGCGCGGGTGCTCACCGTGTAGCGCACGTTGTCCTGGCGGCAGAGGCGCAGCGGCTCGGCCCCGGGGTGCAGGCGGGCGAAGGAGGCCTCCACGCGGGCGAAGCAGGCCGGGCCCACGATGGAGCTCGAGTCCAGGACGGCCGCGCGCAGCTCGCGGCACTCGGGCCAGCGCACGGCGCACTGGGCGGCCGGGTCCAGGCGGGCGCGGACGTAGACGTGGTAGTCCCCCACGGCCGGGCCGTCCGCGGGCCAGTCCTCGATGGTGTCCAGCACGATGAGCCGGCGCCGCGCCGCGCCGAGCCGCGAGCAGAGGTACTCGACGGCGCCGGCGAAGCCGAGGTCCCGCGCCGAGAGCAGCAGCACCCCCTGGGCGTTGAGGCGGCCGATGTCGGGGCGCCCGGTCCAGTTCCCGGCCCAGGCGTGCGAGTCCGGCGTGCAGAGGCGGTGGGCGAAGGCGGCGAGCAGCGCCGAGAGGCCGCCGCGGCGCGGGTCCCAGGCCGGGCGCGGGGCGCCCTCGGCGGGCTCGGCGCAGAGCTCCTCGTGGGGCAGCGGGTCGTAGAGCACCACCACGCGCACGTCCTCGGGGTCGGCTATCTGCCGCATCCAGGCGGCGCGGCGGCGGAGCGGGGCGCCCGCGGCCCCGCGGCGCGCGGCGATGTGCGCCAGGGCGGCCGGGTCGAAGGTGAGCGCCGGGCGCCAGAGTTCGGGGAAGACCTCCTGGTCCACGAGGACGCGGGCCACCTCGGGCGGGCAGTAGGCGGCGAGGGCCGCCTCGGAGGGCCGCGGCGTGTGGGTCTCGCCGGCCGGGACGCGGCGGAAGCCGCCGTCGGGCGCGGGGTGCTCGGGCATGGGCCCGAGCGGGCGCCGGAGCCGGTCGTCCTCGGAGGAGGAGGAGGAGGAGGACAGCAGCGCGGGAGCGGGGTCCGGAGCGGGCCCGAGTCCGAGGGAGCGGCGCTTGCGCCGGGGCCCCCGGTCCTCTTCGTCGTCGCGGTGGCCGTGGCCGTCCCCGCGGAGGGCCGAGCCGGAGAGCCCCTCGTCCTCCTCGCCGTCCCCGGGGCGGCGGGCCCCGGGCGCGCGGCGCTTCTTCTTGCGCCGCTCGGGCGCTGGGTCCGGGCCGGCGGCGGGGGAGCTGGCGTAGCCGGAGGAGCCGGAGAGGCCGGACTTGGTGCCGGGGCTGCCGGACTTGGTGCCGGAGCTGGACTTGGTGCTGGAGCTGGACTTGGTGCTGGAGCTGGACTTGGTGCTGGCGGGGCTGGAGGG
>RJAE01000034.1 GCA_004000035.1 Arthrobacter sulfonylureivorans
CTGAATCCATAGGGTAATGAGGCGAACCGGGGGAACTGAAACATCTAAGTACCCCGAGGAAAAGAAATCAACCGAGATTCCCCCAGTAGCGGCGAGCGAACGGGGAGCAGCCCAGAGCCTGAATCAGTGTGTGTGTTAGTGGAAGCGTCTGGAAAGGCGCGCGATACAGGGTGACAGCCCCGTACACAAAAATGCACATGCTGTGAGCTCGATGAGTAGGGCGGGACACGTGGTATCCTGTCTGAATATGGGGGGACCATCCTCCAAGGCTAAATACTCCTGACTGACCGATAGTGAACCAGTACCGTGAGGGAAAGGCGAAAAGAACCCCGGCGAGGGGAGTGAAAAAGAACCTGAAACCGTGTACGTACAAGCAGTGGGAGCACGCTTAGGCGTGTGACTGCGTACCTTTTGTATAATGGGTCAGCGACTTATATTCTGTAGCAAGGTTAACCGAATAGGGGAGCCGAAGGGAAACCGAGTCTTAACTGGGCGTTAAGTTGCAGGGTATAGACCCGAAACCCGGTGATCTAGCCATGGGCAGGTTGAAGGTTGGGTAACACTAACTGGAGGACCGAACCGACTAATCTTGAAAAATTAGCGGATGACTTGTGGCTGGGGGTGAAAGGCCAATCAAACCGGGAGATAGCTGGTTCTCCCCGAAAGCTATTTAGGTAGCGCCTCGTGAATTCATCTCCGGGGGTAGAGCACTGTTTCGGCAAGGGGGTCATCCCGACTTACCAACCCGATGCAAACTGCGAATACCGGAGAATGTTATCACGGGAGACACACGGCGGGTGCTAACGTCCGTCGTGAAGAGGGAAACAACCCAGACCGCCAGCTAAGGTCCCAAAGTCATGGTTAAGTGGGAAACGATGTGGGAAGGCCCAGACAGCCAGGATGTTGGCTTAGAAGCAGCCATCATTTAAAGAAAGCGTAATAGCTCACTGGTCGAGTCGGCCTGCGCGGAAGATGTAACGGGGCTAAACCATGCACCGAAGCTGCGGCAGCGACGCTTATGCGTTGTTGGGTAGGGGAGCGTTCTGTAAGCCTGCGAAGGTGTGCTGTGAGGCATGCTGGAGGTATCAGAAGTGCGAATGCTGACATAAGTAACGATAAAGCGGGTGAAAAGCCCGCTCGCCGGAAGACCAAGGGTTCCTGTCCAACGTTAATCGGGGCAGGGTGAGTCGACCCCTAAGGCGAGGCCGAAAGGCGTAGTCGATGGGAAACAGGTTAATATTCCTGTACTTGGTGTTACTGCGAAGGGGGGACGGAGAAGGCTATGTTGGCCGGGCGACGGTTGTCCCGGTTTAAGCGTGTAGGCTGGTTTTCCAGGCAAATCCGGAAAATCAAGGCTGAGGCGTGATGACGAGGCACTACGGTGCTGAAGCAACAAATGCCCTGCTTCCAGGAAAAGC
>RJAE01000035.1 GCA_004000035.1 Arthrobacter sulfonylureivorans
GGTCCCCAATCCCGACGCAACCGCACCAACCGCCCCGGCTCATTTTGCCGCGAATCCTGCCACAGCGGAGGACAGCACCCCATCAGATCTTGCCGCCTGGGGGCCTGCCCCCGGCGCCGGCGAAGCTCCTGACGACTCCGCCCCGGAAGGTGATACGGAGGCGGGGATGGCGCCGGTGCGGGAGTTGTGGGAGGAGGACTGGCGGGAGTTGGAACCGGCGGAACTGGCCGGGCTGCTCGCCGGCACCGACCCCGATACCCTGGACGACTGGTCGGTACTCGAATACCTCAAAGCCGTCCGCAAGCACGAGGCCTGGACCCAGTCCCGCCGCACCCGCGCCATGCACCGGATGGCAGTGCTCCGGCCGGCCACCGGCGCCGATGCCGGGGCGCCGGACGGGATCTGCCGGCACGCGGCCCAGGAACTCGCCCCCATCCTCGCCGTACCCCGCAAACAGGCGGCCGCGGAACTGGCCGACGCGCACCAGATCGCCACCCACCTGTTCGCCACCCTGAGCGCCCTCGACCGCGGCGACATCGACCTGCCCCGCGCCGCGGCGATCGCCCGCAAAGGCGCCGACCTGCCGCCGGAGACCCTGGCCGAGTTCGAGAACACGGTCCTGCCCGGCGCCGGGACCATCACCCTCGAATCCGTCCAGGCCCGCGCCCGCACCGCCCGCGACCGGCTGCACCCCGTACCCCTCGAGACCCGGCACCGGGCCGCGATGGAACGGCGCACCGTCCAATACCTCCCGCAGGACGATGGCATGGCCGAACTGTTCATCCGCACCTCGGCGGAGAAAGCCCTGCTCGCCTACAACCTGATGCAGGCCCACGCCCGGAAACTGCAGACCGCCGTCGAGACCCGCACCCTCGGCCAGCTCCGCGCCGACGTCTTCACCGACATGCTCCTGCGCTACCCCGACCACGCCTACCAACCCGCCACCACAACCCCTGGCAGCGGCACCGCCGCCGCAGCGACGACAACCGGGGAAGCCGCGGACGCGGCGACCGGCAACGGGGCCACCGGCCAGGGCCACTGCACCTGCGGCGGCGCGAATGCCACCGCCTCCGTCGCAGTCACCACGACCTTGGAAACCCTGCTCGGGCTGGCCGAAGACCCCGGCGAACTCACCGGCTACGGCCTCATCCCGCCCGAGATGACCCGCAACCTCACCGCGCTGGCCACATCATGGCTCCTCGTGCTCACCGACGACTACGGCCAAGCCATCGCCGCCGCCAAAGACCTGCGGATCCCGCCCGAATGGCTCAAACGCCTCATCCGGCTACGCGACAGGCACTGCCGCGAATTCGGCTGCACCGTCCCCGCCGACCAATGCGACATCGACCACACCATCGCCTGGGAAGA
>RJAE01000036.1 GCA_004000035.1 Arthrobacter sulfonylureivorans
CGGTTCATTAGTACCGGTTAGCTCAACGCATCGCTGCGCTTACACACCCGGCCTATCAACGTCGTCGTCTTCAACGTTCCTTCAGGACTCTCAAGGAGTCAGGGAGAACTCATCTCGGGGCAAGTTTCGTGCTTAGATGCTTTCAGCACTTATCTCTTCCGCATTTAGCTACCGGGCAGTGCCATTGGCATGACAACCCGAACACCAGTGATGCGTCCACTCCGGTCCTCTCGTACTAGGAGCAGCCCCCCTCAGTTCTCCAGCGCCCACGGCAGATAGGGACCGAACTGTCTCACGACGTTCTAAACCCAGCTCGCGTACCACTTTAAATGGCGAACAGCCATACCCTTGGGACCTACTTCAGCCCCAGGATGTGATGAGCCGACATCGAGGTGCCAAACACCGCCGTCGATATGAACTCTTGGGCGGTATCAGCCTGTTATCCCCGGAGTACCTTTTATCCGTTGAGCGATGGCCCTTCCATTCAGAACCACCGGATCACTATGACCTGCTTTCGCACCTGCTCGCGCCGTCACGCTCGCAGTCAAGCTGGCTTATGCCATTGCACTAACCTCCTGATGTCCGACCAGGATTAGCCAACCTTCGTGCTCCTCCGTTACTCTTTAGGAGGAGACCGCCCCAGTCAAACTACCCACCAGACACTGTCCGCAACCCGGATTACGGGTCAACGTTAGAACATCAAACATTAAAGGGTGGTATTTCAAGGTCGGCTCCATGCAGACTGGCGTCCACACTTCAAAGCCTCCCACCTATCCTACACATCAAGGCTCAATGTTCAGTGTCAAGCTATAGTAAAGGTTCACGGGGTCTTTCCGTCTTGCCGCGGGTACACTGCATCTTCACAGCGAGTTCAATTTCACTGAGTCTCGGGTGGAGACAGCCTGGCCATCATTACGCCATTCGTGCAGGTCGGAACTTACCCGACAAGGAATTTCGCTACCTTAGGACCGTTATCGTTACGGCCGCCGTTTACCGGGGCTTCGATCAAGAGCTTCGCTTGCGCTAACCCCATCAATTAACCTTCCGGCACCGGGCAGGCGTCACACCGTATACGTCCACTTTCGTGTTTGCACAGTGCTGTGTTTTTAATAAACAGTTGCAGCCAGCTGGTATCTTCGACTGATTTCAGCTCCATCCGCGAGGGACCTCACCTACATATCAGCGTGCCTTCTCCCGAAGTTACGGCACCATTTTGCCTAGTTCCTTCACCCGAGTTCTCTCAAGCGCCG
>RJAE01000037.1 GCA_004000035.1 Arthrobacter sulfonylureivorans
GCTGGCAGGAAGTGCGGTTAGGCCGGGATGATGTTGTTTTCCGGGCCGAAGCCGAATTTGGTGATGTTTTCGACGCTGTTTTCGCCGATGACGAGGATGTCGTGTTCGCGGTAGCCGCCGGCACCGGGTTCGCCGTCGGCGACGGTGATCATCGGTTCCATCGAGACGACCATGCCCGGTTCCAGGACGGTGTCGATGTCCTCGCGCAGTTCCAGGCCGGCTTCGCGTCCGTAGTAGTGCGAGAGGACGCCGAAGGAGTGGCCGTAGCCGAAGGTGCGGTTCGGCAGCAGGCCGTGGCCGATGTAGATCTCGTTCAGCTCGGCTGCGATGTCCTTGCAGACGGCGCCGGGCTTGATCAGTTCCAGGCCGCGGCGGTGGACCTCCACGTTGACGTTCCACAGTTCCAGGGAGCGCTGGTCCGGTTCGCCGAGGAACAGGGTCCGTTCCAGCGCGGTGTAGTAGCCGGAGGTCATCGGGAAGCAGTTCAGGGACAGGATGTCCCCGCGCTGCAGTTTGCGCGTGGTGGCCCAGTTGTGCGCGCCGTCGGTGTTGATGCCGGACTGGAACCAGACCCAGGTGTCGCGGACTTCGCGGTGCGGGAAGGTGCGGGCGATCTCGTGCACCATGGCTTCGGTGCCGATCAGCGCCACTTCGTATTCGCTGATGCCTTCGCGGATGGCGGCCTTGATGGCTTCGCCGCCGAGGTCGCCGATCCGTGCGCCGTGCTTGATGACCTCGATTTCCTCGGCCGACTTGATCATCCGCTGGCGCATGGCGTCCTGGGAGACGTCGAGCAGTTCGGCGCCGTCGAAGGCGGCCTGGATGCGCTGGCGGGTCATCAGCGGCAGCGCGTCGTCCTCGACGCCGAGGCGCCGGGCGTTCACGCCGCGCTGGCGCAGGGCTTCCTGCAGGGCGAAGTAGAAGTTGTCGCGTTTCCAGTCGGTGTAGACGATGTTCTCGCCGTAGCTGGTGCGCCAGGGCATGCCGGCGTCGATGTTCGCGGTGACGGTGACCGAGTCATCGGCGGTGACGACCAGGGCGTAGTTGCGCCCGAACGTGGTGTAGAGGAAGTCCGAGTAGTACTTGATGCCGTGGTAGCTGGTCAGGATGACGGCGTCGAGCTCTTTGGCGGCCATGATGGCGCGCAGCCCGGTCAGGCGGCGTTCGAACTCTGCATCGGAGAACGTCAGTTGCTGCTTTTCTCCGTTGTGCAGGACCTTCAACCGCTCGAGTTCGGAAACG
>RJAE01000039.1 GCA_004000035.1 Arthrobacter sulfonylureivorans
CTCTGCGATCTTTTCCGCGGAGAGGACACCGCTGTCGATGACGCGTTGGAAGGGTGTTTTCGGGGCGTCATAGGTGCGCGTGCTCCGCCCGGATCTGGTGGTTCGCCAGCCGTTGGCCTTCTTGGTCGGCAGGAACAGGTTTTTGCGCAGGTTCACGTAGTCCCAGAGCTCGTTGAGCAGGCTCAGTTCCGCCGGGGTGTCGTAGCGGTAGCGGAAGGCGCTTTTGCGGACGATGTCGCCGTTCTTCTGCTCGACGTGGGCGTTGTCGTTGGACTCATGCGGGCGGGACCGGGTCATGAACAAGGTCCGTTCGGCAGCCCAGCCGACCAGGGCGTGGTTGATGAACTCGCCGCCGTTGTCGCAGTCCAGTCCGGCCATTGGGTACGGCAACCGCTTCGCGACGGTGGTCATGGCCTGAACGACCCATTTATGCGCCCGGTTCTTGATCGCGATGTTCTCGGTCCAGCCGGTGAACACATCGGTCGCGGTCAGGGTGTAGGCGAACTCGCCTTCCAGCGAATGCCCGCAGTGGGCCACCAGATCGATTTCCAGGAAACCGGGGCGCTGTTCCATCTCGTCCAGAGCCTGGCGCACAGGTATCTCCGAACGCAGGAGCGGCCCGGGCCTGGTTGATGAAACAGCGTCGGGATACCGGGCGTCCTTGGCCGGCTTCAGCAACCGGTCGATGGTCGCCGCGCTCATGGCCACCAGCTGTCCACGCACATGAGCGTTCAGGCGGTCTTCGACCGGTTTCAGCTCGCCGAAACGTTCCAAGGACTCGAGCATGTCAGCCATGATCGGCGCCAGGTATTTGCCGCACGGCTCGCCGGAGAGCGTCCAGACCAGCTGCAGGACTTTCAGGGTGTCGTAGCCGTAGGTCCGCGGTCTGGGCTTCCGCTTCACCGCCGAAGCAGGTCCTTTCCGTTTCCCGGCCGCTTTCAGCTGGCGCCTGGCGTTGGCGCGGGACCAGCCCATCGTCGCGGCGAGCTCGTCAAGGATCCGTCCCTTCTCCTTTTTCGACGCCCGGTCATACTCCCGGGACTTCTGCTTCGTGATCTCCCGCTTCGTCGCCATCGACAATCCCTGACCCATCCGCCATGGTCCCAGCCGCCCGCCGCTCGGCCCCAGACTTTCGCGAGCATTTCCCAAATGAGGCACGCGCCCCGTTTCGCGAGCACATTAGATGAGTCTCGTCG
>RJAE01000004.1 GCA_004000035.1 Arthrobacter sulfonylureivorans
GCTGAAAACCCGTGCGGGCTGGAAAATGGCGCAGCCTTCGCCCGGCGTGTTTGAAGTGACCACCCCGGCCGGCCGGACCTACACCGACCGGCCCGGCGAAGACGTCGCCCCTCCCGGCCGACCGGCCTATCCGCCCGCCGTCGCCGTTGCGCTCCCCGAGGATCAGCGCCGGCAAATCGAACCGCTGGTCGTTCAACCGCCAACGGGACCCGGGCCGGGGGAAGCTACAGATGACGATTGGCTGCCGCCCTGGCACCCGGTACATCAGAACAAAGCAGCAGATAACCAGCAGAACAAACCACCGGCAACCAATCGACATCAGGACCCGCCACCGTTCTAAGGTCAACCCACCTGACGGTTCCGACGGTCGTGGTGAAGCCCAGCTAAGTCGTTGCCATGAGTCCCATCTGTGCGGCAACCGCGCAACACCTAAACGAAATAGCGGCAGTGCCCCTTAGGGCACCCACCGCATAGATGGGTAGCAGAGAAGTCAGCCCGGTAGGCCAGACCTTCTTATTGTTGTGACGGCAAGCATGCCAGCACGCCGCCGGTGCGTCCGACGTTGAAGTTCGCAACCCGTTCGGAGGAGTCGCCGTGGTCCTGCGGGTTCGTCCACGGGGTGTTTCCGCCGAGCGAACTCAGCGCAGTAACCAGTTCGTCCTGGTCACCTTGTTCAAAAATAAGAGTTCCGTCTGCAGCCGCCCCATACAGGGTCGCGCCCGCCAAGCAGTCAGCCTGCAACTCATAGGCCTGAGACCGCAGGCTGGGGTCGAGCCGGTTCGCGATTGCATGGCTCCATTCGTGAGCGATGACCAAGTAAGGCCAAGCGTCTCCGAATTGGAATCCGCGCTCCATGAGCGAAGCGTCCCAGGCCACGTAATCCTCTGGAATGCAATAGAAGGCGTTGCCCGGCTGAAGTGGCTTGCCCGCGCAAGTGGGTGCGTTGCTTGGGTCTCTGCCGTCGTACAGTCCCACGACCGTCGGCGGCGTGTATGTCCCAGTGAACAGTTCACTCCAATGCGTGCGCCAGAACTGATCCGTGATCGCCTGGGCTGTCTGAATATCGGCCAACTCTTCCGAGGTGATGGCGTTCGTGTCGTTCCCGGCCTGACCTGCACCAGAAGCATCATTCCCTGATACTTCCGCGGACGGGGTTTGCCCGTATTGCGAATAATCGCCGAGTGTCTGCACATCGGGCCCCTCGATAGGGGTATCACCCCCGTCCGCTCCGGATCCTATTTCTGCGGAGTCCGCCCCGCCCTGATTAGCGGTCGAAGAGCCGGAATCGCCGGAACCTCCGCAACCGGATAATCCCAGGGTCATTGCCAGCAGAAGACCTGCAATCACGCCCCATCTGTTTTTGGTTTCACCAGTCATGACCTCACTCGACTTTCCAGCAGTATTATCCTGAGATGGAATTGCGACCGGGATATCACCTACAGGTAAAGGGGTGCAAGGGGCAGAGGAGAGACAACCGGTTGAGCGATTTAGATAAAACACTTCACCGACCCGAAGAGGTCAGCCCGAACGGGCGCCGAGGCCCTTAGCCGAGGCCCCCTAGGGATGTCAGTCGTGTTCAGCCGCGGTATTCAGATCCGTCTCAGCAGGTACCGGTGCTGCGGCGCGGCCGTCTTCGGGACGGCGAACAATTGCACCGTCACGGTCGCCCCCACGAGCCCGAGGAGCTCGCCGACGTCGATTTAAGGGATCACGGGCTTTCTGGGCCCGCTCAGCCTGCCAGCCAGTACTGTGCTACTGATCCCTCGTGGTCAGGGCGACGACAGAGGGTCACGTTTGTCGACCCAACCGGTTGTCCGCACCTTGTCGACTCGTTCGCCTACTAAGGGCTAGAGCGGGAACTTGCCGGTCGAACGGTCCCAAACGTTCGTCGCGGCAACGGTCAGCAGCGCCGAGCCGAGCATGTGCAGCAGCACCAGGCCGATAGGCAGGCCGGTGAAATGCTGCAGGTAGCCAATGCCGCCCTGAAGCACAATCACTGCGGCCAGCCACCACAGACCGGTGCGCAGCTGCCGTGAGGTTGCGTGGCGGTAGGCGAGCACCAGTGCCAGCACTGTTACGGCGACCAAAAGGTAGACCGGCACCACGTGGATCCGTGTGACCAGATCGGCGTTGAAGTCATGGCGGGGTGCGCTGGCGTCACCGGCGTGGGGGCCGGTGCCGGTCACGATGGTGCCCAACACGATGGAGGCGGCGGAGGCAGCGGCGATGGTCCAGCCCAGCGTGCGTTGGATACTCGGGACTGGAGCGACGGCTACAGCAGTGCCACCGCGCAAATACATCCCCGTCCGGTTGACCAGCAGGGTGGCAACCGCCACGAGTGCGGCTGAAGCCAGGAAATGCAGGCTGACCACCCAGGGATTCAAGCCGGTCCAGACGGTGATGCCGCCAATCAGGGCCTGCACCGGGATCACGCAGAGCAGTCCAACAGCGAGGCCGAACAGGGTGCGGTGCGACCGGCGCATGCGCCACAGCGAGACCAACATGGCGACCGCGATGATGGCCAGGATGAACGTTAGGGTGCGGTTGCCGAATTCAATCAGCCCGTGGATGCCCATTTCGGGCGTCGGTGTCATGGAGCCGGGCACGCAGTTGGGCCATTGGGAACAGCCCAGGCCGGACTTGGTCAGCCGCACGGCGCCGCCGGTGATGATGATGCCGATCTGCGATACCAGCGACGCAATGGCCAAGCCATGGACGGTTCGGTTGACGGAGGTCGGCAGCCGGTCCAGGAGGTCGTGGGACTTGGGGGTGGCGGTGGTCATTGACTTAGCTCCATTTGAACCAGCGGATGGCGGCAAGGCTGGCCACTACGGTCCAGACCAGCAGCACGATTGATGCGGTGAGATTGAACTGCGCGTCGATCAGGGCGCTGCGCAGGGCGTCGCCCAGTGCGGTCGAAGGCAAAAGGTGGGCGGCGGGCTCGAAAACATCGGGCCAACTGGCCACCGGGAAGAGGATACCTCCGGCGGCGGCCAGCAGCACCCAGAGCAGGTTGGTAATGGCCAGCGTGGCCTCGGGCCGGACCGTGCCGGCGATCAGGAGGCCTAGCGATGTGAAGGCCGCGGCACCCAGCACCAGTTGCGCAGCCGCCGGCAGCAGGCCGCCCAGCGCAGGCTGCCAGCCGAGGAACAACAGGGCGGTCCCACCCACCACCACAACTTGGATGACCATGATGGCCAGCACCGCAATGATCTTTCCGAGGATCAAACCGCTCTGCCCCAGCGGGGTAGTGGACAGGAACCGCAGGACGCCGTACCGGCGGTCAAATCCGGTGGCTATCCCTTGGCCGGTGAGCGCGGTGGACACCGTGCACAACGCCAGCACGCCCGGTGCTGCCATGGCAATCCGGTCGTCCGTGTACGTGTCGAGCAGCGGTGTGACGGTGAGGCCGATGAGCGCCAGCAGCGGCAGGACGATGGCAATCAGCAACTGTTCGCCGTTGCGCAGCATGCCCATCGTCTCGTAGCGGCCCTGAAGGGCGATCCGGCGGATCAGGGTGGCGGGTGCGCTCATCGCAGATCCTTACCGGAGATATCGAGGAAGACATCCTCAAGCGAGCGCGGCGCCATATGGATAGACGCCGGCATGACATTGTGGGCTGCCCATTCCGCGGCCAATGCGGCCAGCACACCAGGGGTCAGTTGACCGGCCACTGTGTAGCGCCCGGGAACATTTTCGACGGCGGTGAACGGCTTGGGCAGGTCGAGGGACAGCCCGGGGGGAGCGTCGAAGGTGAGCATACGTTCGACGCCGGCGCTTTCGTCCGTGGCTGCGGTCAGTTCCGCGACCGTGCCGTGCACGACGGTCCGGCCGGCGTCGATGATGAAGACGTAGTCGGCCAGACGCTGGGCATCGTCCATGAGGTGCGTGGTGAGGATGATGCCCAGGCCTTCGGCACGCAGTTCCTGGATCAGGTCGAACACTACTGCCCGGGACTGTGGATCCAGGCCGGCGCTCGGCTCGTCCAGGAAGAGCACTTCCGGATCGCCCACCAACGCGGCCGCCAGGGCTACTCGTTGCTTCTCTCCGCCGGAAAGTCGACGGATGGGTGTGTTGGCGAAGCCCTGAATACCGAGCCGTTCTGCGAGCTCGTCCACGCTGCGCGGGTTCTGGTACATCCCCGCGACGTGCTGCAGCAGCGCCAGCGGCCGGATGGCCTGCGGAAGTCCGCCCTCTTGGAGCATGACTCCCACGCGGCTGCGGAGCGCTGCTCCCGCCTGGTACGGATTTTCGCCGAGGAGTCGGACGGTCCCGCCGTTGGGAGGCATCAGACCCTGCGCGCAGGCTAAAGTTGTGGTTTTGCCGGCACCATTCGGTCCGAGGAGTGCGGTAACCTGCCCGGGGTAGGCGCGTAGATGGACCCCGTCAATGACGCGGACCATCTTGTTGTCCAGAGCTTCGACCGGCCCCAGATCTTTCACGAGTCCCTGGATGTCGAGGCAGGGTTCGGAGGTAGGCACCCGAACATTCTACGGGACGTAGAGCGGGCAGGCTAAGGGGCGCGCACAGGCTAAGGAGCGCGGACAGGCTAAGGAGCCCGGACCGGCTAAGGACTGCCTTACTGGTGGGCCGGAATAGAATACGTCATGATTGTGTTGTGTATTCCATGAGCAGTAGTGCTTCTTTGCGTGCCCAGGCGCCCGAGTCCGAGGAGCGGACCCGGGACCGGGTTTTGAATGCCGTTTTGGAACACGGACCGGTCAGCGCTGCTGGCCTCGGCAGGATCCTCGGATTCACTCCAGCGGCCGTCCGGCGGCACCTTGACGCCCTGTCCCGCAAGGGCTTGATCGAGGTCAAGCTCACCGCGAATTCCGCCACCGGTGCTGGGCGCCCGGCCCGAAAGTACGTGCTCAGCAGGCAGGGCCAGACCCGGCTGGGCGATGACTATCTGGACATCGCCCGGACGGCGTTGGCTGCGTTGGGTGAGGCTGCCGGCAGCGAGGCGGTTGCAGAGTTTGCCCGGGACCGGTACCGGGACATGGAGGAGCGCTACCGCCCGATCGTGGAGGCAGCGGGCCCCGGAATTGAAGAGCGGGCCAAGGCGCTGGCGGAGGCGCTGAGCACCGACGGCTTTGTTGGATCCACCACGGTGGTTGGATCCAAGGCGCCGCACAGCACGATGCTGGCAGTCCAGCTCTGCCAAGGGCACTGCCCGGTGCAACAGCTGGCAGCGGACTTCCCGGATTTCTGCGACAGCGAAACTGAAGTTTTTTCCCGGCTGCTGGGCGTGGATGTCAGGCGACTCTCCACGCTGGCCGGCGGGGGGCATGTTTGTACGACCCACATCCCGGTGGGCCGAACAAGGTCTGCGGTTCGACCCGTCGAACCCGCGACAGGAACCAGACGAGTATCCATCAATCTGCAAGAGAGGCCGTGATGACGGACCAAGTGGATCAGAGTATGAGGAACGCGGTCGGGACGACCGATGTACCCGACACCACCATTTCCGAAATCTTGGAAAAGAACCCCGAGCTGCATGGCATCGGAACGTACGAATACGGCTGGTCGGACGCCGACACCGCCGGCGCCAATGCGCGCCGCGGCTTGAATGAAGAAGTGGTCCGCGACATCTCGGCCAAGAAGAACGAGCCCCAGTGGATGCTGGATCTGCGCCTGAAGGGCCTGAAGTACTTCGACCGCAAGCCGATGCCGACGTGGGGCGCCGATCTTTCCGGCATCGATTTCGACAACATCAAGTACTTCGTGCGCTCCACGGAGAAGCAGGCCAAGACGTGGGAGGACCTGCCTGAGGACATCCGGGTCACCTACGAAAAGCTGGGCATCCCCGAGGCCGAGCGTGAGCGCTTGGTGTCCGGAGTCGCCGCCCAGTACGAGTCCGAGGTGGTTTACCACCAGCTGCGTGAAGACCTCGAAGCCCAGGGCGTGATCTTCCTGGACACCGACACCGGACTGAAGGAACACCCGGAGATCTTCCAGGAATACTTCGGCTCGGTCATCCCGGTGGGTGACAACAAATTCGCCTCGCTCAACACTTCTGTCTGGTCCGGCGGGTCCTTCGTCTACGTCCCCAAGGGCGTCCACGTGGATATTCCGCTGCAGGCCTACTTCCGGATCAACACCGAGAACATGGGCCAGTTCGAGCGGACGCTGATCATCGCCGACGAAGACTCCTACGTGCATTACATCGAAGGCTGCACGGCGCCGATCTACAGCTCGGATTCGCTGCACTCCGCCGTCGTCGAAATCATTGTGAAGAAGGGCGCCCGCGTCCGCTACACGACCATCCAGAACTGGTCCAACAACGTGTACAACCTGGTGACCAAGCGCGCCATTGCACACGAAGGCGCCACCATGGAGTGGATCGACGGCAACATCGGTTCCAAGGTGACGATGAAGTACCCTGCCGTCTACCTGGTCGGCGAGCATGCCAAGGGCGAGACCCTGTCCATCGCCTTCGCCGGCGAAGGCCAGCACCAGGACACCGGCTCCAAGATGGTCCACATTGCCCCGAACACCTCCAGTGCCATCGTGGCCAAGTCGGTGGCCCGCGGCGGCGGCCGCTCGGCCTACCGCGGATTGGTCCAGGTCCGTGAGGGCGCGAAGAACACCAAGAACTCCGTGGTGTGCGATGCCCTGCTGGTGGACACGATCTCACGCTCGGACACCTACCCGTACATCGACGTTCGTGAAGACGATGTCACCATGGGCCACGAGGCAACCGTGTCCCGCGTCAGCGAGGAGCAGTTGTTCTACCTGATGTCCCGCGGTCTGGCCGAGGACGAGGCCATGGCCATGATCGTGCGCGGCTTCATTGAGCCGATCGCCCGGGAACTGCCGATGGAATATGCACTTGAGCTGAACCGCTTGATCGAACTGCAGATGGAAGGGTCCGTAGGTTAATGACTGAGATCACTGAGAAGGCACGTATCGGTGCTCCGGCCATCGACGGATTCACCGAAGAGGGCGAAAATCTCTCCCCGGTCAACGCCGCGGCGGGTCCTCTGGCCGGTGCAAGCGCCAAGAGCCACAGCCACGGCGGTGGCGTCGGCATTCCGGACAGCTCCCGTGCCGGCCGCCTGACCTCCTACAGGGCGGATGACTTCGGTCCGCTGACCGGCCGCGAGGAAGACTGGCGGTTCACCCCGCTCAAGCGGCTGCGCGGCCTGCAGAGCGACGCACTGGTCGGAACCGCCCCGGCGGTCACCGTCAGCGGTCCCGAAGGCACCGACCTTCCGGCCGGAGTCGTCGTTGAAACCGTCGGCCGGGACGATGCACGCATCGGCGTTGCCGGGATTCCCGAGGACCGCGTCTCCGCAGCAGCATGGGAGGCCTTCAAGGAGGCCACCGTGGTGACCATCCCGGCCGAGGCCCAGCTGGAGACCGGGGTCGCCGTCGTGATCGAGGGCACCAGCACCGAACTGTCCGCCCAGCACGTGGTCATCGTGGCCGAAAAGTTCTCCAAGGCCGTCGTCGTCCTGGACCACAAGGGCAGCGCTACCGTCTCCCAGAACGTGGAGATCGACGTGCAGGACGGCGCGGAACTCACCGTTGTCTCTGTGCAGGAATGGGCCGATGACGCCGTTCATGCGTCCTCGCAGCAGACCCGCGTGGGCCGCGACGCGAAGTTCAAGCACGTGACCGTCAGCCTCGGCGGCGATCTGGTCCGTGTAACGCCGTCCACCCGCTTCACCGGCACCGGCGGCGACGTGGAAATGTTCGGCCTCTACTTCGCCGACGCCGGACAGCACCTTGAGCACCGGTTGTTCGTGGATCACGCAGTCGCCAACTGCAAGTCACGCGTGCTGTACAAGGGAGCCCTGCAGGGTAAGAACGCGCACACCGTCTGGGTGGGCGACGTTCTGATCCGCAAGGAAGCCGAAGGCACCGACAGCTACGAGGCCAACCGGAACCTGGTTCTGACCGACGGCGCGCGCGCCGATTCGGTGCCGAACCTCGAGATCGAGACCGGACTGATCGAGGGTGCCGGCCACGCCAGCACCACCGGCCGCTTCGACGACGAGCACCTGTTCTACCTAATGGCACGCGGCATCCCCGAGGACGTCGCCCGCCGCCTGGTGGTACGCGGTTTCCTCCACGAGATCATCCAGCAGATCCGGGTTCCCGCCCTGGAAGAGCGCCTCAACGCATCGCTGGAACGCGAACTCGAGGCGGGCAACCTCTGATGAGCGAGGCTCCGCGCGGCGAACTGGTGTGCAACGCCTCGGACGTACAGGTCAATCAGGCCGTACGCATCCTGGTCGATGACTATCCGGTAGCCATCGTCAGGGACTCCGACGGCGTACTGCACGCCATCGGGGATACCTGTTCGCATGCGGACGTCTCACTCTCCGAAGGCGACGTCGAAGGCAGCACGATCGAATGCTGGGGCCACGGTTCCCAGTTCGATCTGCGCACCGGCGAGCCCCTGAGCCTGCCGGCGTTCGAACCCGTCCCGGTGTTCGCGCTGACGCTCGACGGCGACAGCGTCTACGTGGACGTCACGAACGTCCTCAACGGGGCGCCTGCTCCGGACCTCAACTAAAAACTTCAACACGCGAACTTACGCCCGCCCTCACCGGGCGCAAAGGAGAAAGCAGACAGATGTCTACTCTTGAAATCAAGGACCTGCACGTCAGCATTGACACCGAGCAGGGTAGCAAGGAGATCCTCAAGGGCGTCTCCCTGACGATCAACACCGGCGAAATCCACGCCATCATGGGCCCGAACGGTTCCGGCAAGTCCACTTTGGCTTCCACCATCGCCGGGCACCCCCGCTACAAGGTGGACTCCGGTTCCATCACCCTGGACGGCGAAGACGTGCTGGCCATGAGCGTGGACGAGCGCGCCCGCGCCGGCCTGTTCCTGGCCATGCAGTACCCGGTCGAGGTTCCCGGCGTGACCATGACCAACTTCCTGCGCACCGCCAAGACCGCCCTCGACGGCGAGGCCCCGAGCCTGCGCCATTGGACCAAGGACGTCAAGGCAGCCATGAGCCAGCTGCGCATCGACGCCGACTTTGCCCAGCGCAACGTCAACGAAGGCTTCTCCGGCGGCGAGAAGAAGCGCGTGGAGATCCTCCAGCTTGAACTGTTCAAGCCCAAGTTCGCCATCATGGACGAGACCGACTCCGGCCTGGACGTTGATGCGCTCAAGGTGGTCTCCGAAGGCCACAACCGGGTGCACGCCGAAGGCGCCATGGGCACCCTGCTCATCACCCACTACACGCGGATCCTGCGCTACATCAAGCCCAACTTCGTGCACGTCTTCGTAGACGGCCACATCGCCGAAGAGGGCGGCCCCGAACTGGCCGACCGGCTGGAAGAAGAGGGCTACGACCGTTACCTGACCGCAGCAAAGGCCTAATTATGACTGAAGTCAATGCCCCGCAGACATCCCTGGAGGACGTCGAAGAAGCGCTCAAGGACGTCATCGACCCTGAGCTGGGCGTCAACATCGTGGACCTTGGCCTGCTGTACGGGCTGAAGTACGCGGACGACGGCGCCCTGCTGATCGACATGACGCTGACCACCGCCGCCTGTCCGCTCACCGACGTCCTCGAGGAGCAGACCGGCAAGGCATTGGACGGCGTCGTCGACGAGTGGCGGCTCAACTGGGTCTGGATGCCGCCGTGGGGACCGGAGCGGATCACCGACGACGGCCGCGACCAGATGCGCGCGCTGGGCTTCAACATCTGATCCACAGTTTGCAATAACGACGGCGGACCGGTCACCTTCGGGTGGGCGGTCCGCCTCTGTCTGATCCCCTGTCTGGTGCCCGGCCGCCGCGTTAGGATCGGCGTATGGGAGTTTCCACCGTGGGCAAGGCGCAGGAGCGCGGGCGTTATGACGAAGTCCATGTTGCCGCGGCCTTCCACGGGCTGACGGCGCTGCTCGCCGTGGTTGGCCTCGCCCTCGGAATCACGGCTGTGCCGGCAGCGCCTGGCTATGCCGCTGCCGCCGCGCATTCGTGGTGGAACTACGCCAGCGCGCCCGGTGTCCAGTCGGCACTGCTGGTCTTCGTGGTGAGCCTGACACTGCTGATGGATTCGGCCATGGCCGGGGGACGGCTCTGGCGTGCGGCCCGCACGGCCACGCTGGCGGCCATGCTGCTGGTCTTCCTGGCCCAGTTCACCCCGTTCCGCGGACTGCCCGACACCGCCGAGATGAGCGTTGCCGGGGTGATGGCGGACCGGCTCCTGCTGTACGCGCTTCCGGTGGTGGTCGTGACCGGCTGGCTGATCTTTGGTCCCCGTCCCCGCATCAGCGCCGGCGCAGCCACCCTCGGTCTGGTCTTCCCAGGCTTCTGGCTGCTCTGGACGGGCCTCAGGGGAGCCATCACGGGCTGGCTGCCGTACACCGCCGGACCGGTGCCGGCAGCCGGGCAGTTGCTGATGATGGGCATCGGCCTGATCCTGCTCTGGCTGGGAGCCACCATGGTTTTCCTGCTGCTGGACTCAACGATGGGACGTGAGCCCGACGGTTACCTGCCGGGCTTCGGACCGCCTGATGCTGCCGCAGGCAAGGGCGCGGACGGCCTGCCGTTCGCCGGAGGTGCCCGGGAGGCCGAACCGGTGGATCCGCGCGACCTGTAAGCCCCTGCAGACTGGATGGCTCGGGACGTGCCCGCGTCATGCGGGCCTATCGTCAGGCGGGCCTATCGAGGTCCGGCGCGGAGAAGGTGTCGCAGCGTCCGGCATCGCCGGTCTGGTAGCCCAGCAGGAACCAGCGCTGGCGTTGCTCACTGGAACCGTGTGTCCAGGTGTGTGGATTGACTTGGCCGGTGGCAGACTGCTGGATGCGGTCGTCGCCCACCGCGGCTGCGGCGGAAAGAGCGTCCCTGAGATCTTGCTCCGTCAGCGGTTGCATGAAGGGCTGGCCGGTCCGCTCATCGACTTGCTCGGTCGCATTCGCCGCCCAGACACCGGCATAGCAATCGGCCTGGAGTTCCACCCGGACCGCGCCGGATTCCGCTCCCTGCGGATCTTGCCGGGAGTAATCGATGGCCCCGGTCAGATTCTGAATGTGGTGTCCGAATTCGTGCGCCACCACATACTCCTCAGCCAACGGTCCGCCGCTGGCGCCAAACCGGCTGGTCAGTTCGACGAAGAAAGCGGTGTCGAAATAGGCGGTCTGGTCTCTCGGGCAGTAAAAAGGGCCCACAGCGCTGCTAGCACTCCCGCAGCCGGTGCTGACACCGCCGTCGAAAAGGACCGTCTGGGGCACGGGATACTGCATGTTGTAGCGGGGGAGATAACCGGCCCAGAAATCGTTGAGACTGTTGACCGTTCCCACGATGCGGCAATCGGTTCGTTCGTTGGCGTCGGCACCGGTGAGGCATTCCTCCTGCAGGCCCGGGCCGCCCGCCTGCTGCTGTTCCTGGCCGCTGCCCAGCCCGAATCCCTCCAACAGTTCAGCAGGCACACCCAACAGGCTGGCAATGAGCACCAGCAGACCGCCGCCGCCGATGGCGATCTTGCCGCCTAAACCGCCTCGACGGTCCTGCACCTGGGACGTATCCAGCCGGGAGCCGCGAGAGAAACTCATGAGCCAAGAATAACCGTCCGGTCAGCGGGCGGCTGGCGGACTGGTGGGTGCGGGCTGCCGATACCGGTAGACTGGAAAGGTTGATTTCCGCCCCGTCCGTTCATGGACGGCGCCCGGGCATCTCGTCCCGCACCCTTTTGAAAGGCCTCCACTGTGATTACAGTCAACGATCTTGAGCTGCGTGCTGGAGCCCGTCTGCTCATGGAGGCGGTGTCCTTCCGGGTGGACAAGGGCGACAAAGTGGGCTTGGTGGGCCGCAACGGCGCCGGCAAGACCACGCTGACACGCGTGCTGGCCGGCGAAGGCCTGCCTGCCGGCGGAACCGTGGTGCGCAACGGGGAGATCGGCTATTTGCCGCAGGACCCTCGGACCCCGGACATGGAACAGTTGGCCCGCGACCGGATCCTCTCGGTCCGCGGACTGGACGTGGTAACCCGCAAACTCCGTGAAGCGCAGTCGGACATGGCCAGCAGCGATGCAGAGGTGCAAGCGAAGGCGATGCGCCGCTACGACCGGCTGGAGGCCGAGTTTATCTCCGGCGGCGGCTATGCGGCCGAGGCCGAAGCAGCTGCCATTTCCTCCAACCTGGCCCTGCCGGAGCGGATCCTGAACCAGCCGCTCAGAACGCTCTCCGGTGGACAGCGCCGCCGCGTGGAGCTGGCTCGGATCCTGTACTCCGGCGCGGAGACCATGCTTCTGGACGAGCCGACCAACCACCTTGACGCCGACTCGATCAGTTGGCTTCGCGAGTTCCTCAAGAATCATCAGGGCGGCCTGATCGTGATCAGCCACGACACCGGCCTGTTGGAAGCGACCGTCAACAAGGTGTTCCACCTGGACGCCAACCGCGCCACCATCGACATCTACAACATGAACTGGAAGCGCTACCAGTTGCAGCGAGAGACCGACGAACGCGCGCGCAAACGCGAGCGGGCCAACGCGGAAAAGAAGGCCCAGGTCCTGATGGACCAGGCAAACAAGATGCGGGCCAAGGCCACCAAAGCGGTGGCGGCGCAGAACATGGCCAAACGCGCCGAACGGCTGCTCAGCGGACTGGACGAGGTCCGGGCACAGGACAAGGTGGCGGCTTTGCGCTTCCCCGACCCCGCTCCGTGCGGCAAGACTCCACTCACTGCCGAAGGCCTGAGCAAGTCCTATGGCTCGCTGGAGATTTTCACCGACGTCGATCTGGCCATTGACCGGGGCTCCCGCGTGGTGATCCTGGGCCTGAACGGCGCGGGCAAAACCACCTTGCTGCGCATGCTGGCCGGCGTGGACACCCCTGACACCGGCGATGTGCTGCCCGGCCACGGACTGAAGATCGGCTACTACGCCCAGGAACACGACACCTTGGATGTGGAACGCACCGTCCTGGAGAACATGCGCACGGCTGCCCCGGACCTGCAGGACGCCGAGGTGCGGAACATCCTTGGTTCCTTCCTGTTCTCCGGCGACGACGTCAACAAGCCGGCAGGCGTGCTCTCCGGCGGTGAAAAGACCCGGCTGGCGCTGGCCACGATCGTGGCGTCATCGGCGAACGTGCTGCTGCTGGACGAGCCCACCAACAACCTGGACCCTGCCAGCCGCGCGGAGATCCTCGGCGCCCTGCGCAACTACAGCGGCGCCGTCGTCATGGTCAGCCACGACGAAGGCGCGGTCGCGGCACTCAATCCGGAACGCGTTGTACTGCTGCCGGACGGCGTCGAAGACCTCTGGAACGAGGACTACCTGGACCTCGTCACGCTGGCCTGAGTCTTGGCGCTACGCCGCTGCAATCGGAATTGCTAAGGCGCGCATCGCCGACCGAGGAACGAGGGAGGCGTCTAAGCGCCGTGCAATTTCGGTTGAAGGCGGCGCGGCAGTTCAGTCGTCGCGGCTGAGCAGGGACCCGTCGGTCCGGAAGCCCTGGGCGTCCAGCAGGGCGTCTTCCTCTTCTTCGGCGGTGGGCCGCTTCCGGCTGCGCTTTGGGACTGCGGCGGCACGCGGGGCCGGGTTGGCCTGATGGAAGCCGCTGAGCGCCTCTTCTTCCTCGGTCAACCGGCCATGGTGTGCGTGCTGTCGCGCGGCGTAGCCGTAGCCGACGAACAGGAGCACGCCGAAGGCATACCACTGCATGGAGTACGACAGGTGGGGGCCTTCATCGATGGCGGGTTTGGGGATCTGCACAGGTTGCTCGGCGGCGGCGGGGGACTCCGCCGCCATCAGGCCGTAGCTGCCGGTGAAGATCGGGTAGTCCAGTTCGGCCGCATAGGAATCCAGTTGGATTGACGCCAACTGTCCTTCGGGGGCACCACGGCTGACCGCACCTTCGCCCGGCTTAACACGTGCGACGACGGTGACCTCGCCCTTGGGGGCGGCCGGGATGGCGTCCGGATGGCCAGCCTGGTTGTTGCCGATCGGCAACCAACCGCGGTTGATGATGACGGCCTGCCCGTCCTCGAGGCGGAGCGGGATGAGAACCTCGTAACCCGGCCGGCCGTTCAGGGGCCGGTTCCGCACAATCCGCTGGCCGGCGTCGTCGTACTTGCCGTTGAGGACCACTGGGGTCCATTCCACCGAATCATCGGCAGTGGCGAAAATCTTCGGAACCTTGGTGAACGGCACAGGATTGGCGTCGTAATGGGTCTCCACGGCGGCGATAGTGGCACGCGCCTGGTCCCGGCGGTCCATCTGCCAGTTGCCCAGCACCACGCAGACCGCGGCGAGCAGGGCAACAATCAGCAGCCAGCCCAGCCACTTGCCGCTGAGCAGGAATCGGTAGGACATTCAGGCACTGCTTTCCGGTGTAGCGGATTCTTCCAGGGGAAGCGTTTCCTTCCAAAGGCTTCGCTGGACCAGATAGTCCTGCAGCCACTCGCGATGCCCATCGCACGCGAGCCAGATCTTGCGGCGCTCGGGCGTATGGATTTTCGGGTTGTTCCAGAGCAGTTGCCACTGGGCGTCCCCGCGGCAACCTTTCCGTGAGCAGATTGGTGTCTCGGCGGCCGCTGCACCGCCAAGCTGGCCCAAGAGGTTCATGCGGCGGTCTTCCGTCGGCGGCGCTTGACCACCGGGCTGAGGCTTCCCATAAACGCCGGCTGCTCATAGTCGTCTTGCTCTGCGGGACCGGGCGGCGGTTGGCTGGCCGTTGAGCCGGTGCCCGCCGATGCTGTCGGTTGGTCCGCGTCCGGGGCGGCCTCTGCAGGGCTGCGCCGTTCCTGGGCGGTGGTTGTGGGGTCCTGGCCAGTGGCCGAGGGCTGCGCGGCGTCGTCGATAACCACCCCGGTCAGGAAGTCGCCGTCGTCGGTTCCTCCGGCGTTGGCACCGGCGGAGGGGGCTTCCAGCTCCGGCAGGGGAGCCTGGTCCAGCAGCGCGGTGCTGTGCGTCAGGTGCGACTTGTCGCTGCCGCCATTGGCGATGATCACGGCTATCCACGGCAGGAATACGGCGCCGGCCACAAAGAACCAGCGGAACCAGCTGTCGATGAAGAAGAAGAGCAGCAAACAGGCCAGTCGGATGCCCATGGCGAGCGAGTACTTGACCATGCGCCGGTGCATCTCATCGGTGTGGCTTTCGGGGACGTCCGTAATGCTCAGGACTTCCGGTTTCTCGTCAGGCTGCTTGCTCATCACACTCCATCAGGGCTATATCAATTCTCCCACGACGGCCCGAATGTCTAAAGCCGACGCAACGATCACCAGCCGCAGGAACTCCCGGGCTAGGATTCCTTAGGAAAACAGCAGCTTCATGGAGGTAAGTGTGAGCAACGAACAGCAGACCGGCCGCAGCGTGCTGGTCACCGGCGGTAACCGGGGAATTGGCTTGGCCATTGCCCGGGCCTTTGAAGCCAACGGTGACAAGGTAGCGATCACCTACCGCAGCGGCGACGTGCCCGAAGGGCTTCTGGGTGTGAAGGCCGATGTCACGGACGCCGGGTCCGTGGATGCTGCGTTCACCGAGGTCGAGGCAGCCCACGGCCCGGTGGAGGTGCTGGTGGCCAACGCCGGCGTCACGCGCGACATGTTGCTGCTGCGGATGAGCGAAGAAGACTTCACCAGCGTGGTGGACACCAACCTTTCCGGAGCGTTCAGGGTGATCAAGCGTGCCTCCAAGGGGATGATCCGGCTGCGCAAGGGCCGCGTGGTGCTGATCTCCTCGGTGGTGGGCCTCTACGGGTCGCCCGGCCAGATCAACTATGCCGCGTCCAAGGCCGGCCTGGTGGGCATGGCCCGATCGCTGACCCGCGAGCTTGGATCCCGCAACATCACGGCCAACGTGGTGGCTCCGGGATTCGTCAACACGGAAATGACCGCCGTGCTGCCGGAAGACACGCAGAAGAGCTACCTGTCCTCTATCCCGGCGGGTCGTTTCGCCGAACCCGAGGAAGTGGCGAAGGTGGTCCGGTGGATTGCCAGCGACGAAGCTGCCTACATCTCCGGCGCCGTGATCCCGGTGGACGGCGGATTGGGCATGGGCCACTAAGCTGCCCAGCAGGTGAGCGGCCCGCTTTTGTGGGCTTTCTACAACGGATAAGGCTTCGGGGGCTGGCAAGATGGAACCCGAAGCCTTATCCGGTTAAGCGTTTCCTACAAGCGCGCGGCCGGACCACCACAGAAAACTTACCGAGAACCTTAAGGAGCAGCCATGGGCGCACTGGATGGCAAAGCAGCAATCGTAACGGGATCATCCCGCGGCATCGGCGCCGAGGTGGCCAAGCTGCTTGCGGCCGAGGGCGCAGCGGTAGTTGTCAATTACCGCCAGAAGGCACCGCGGGCCAACAAGGTCGTGGCGCAGATCGAGGAAGCGGGCGGCCGCGCCGTCGCCGTCGCTGCCGACCTCACGGCCGAAGAGGGCTCGCAGACACTCGTGGACGCCGCCCGGCAAAACTTCGGCGGCCTGGACGTGCTGGTGCTCAACGCCTCCGGCGGCATGGAGACGAGCATGGGTGAGGACTACGCACTGCGCCTGAACCGCGATGCCCAGGTGAACATGCTCAAGGCGGCGGCCGAAGTGATGCCGACGGGATCACGGGTGGTTTTTGTCACCAGCCACCAGGCCCACTTCATCCGCACCGTGCCGACGATGCCGGAATACGAACCGGTGGCGTTGAGCAAGCGCGCCGGTGAAGACGCGCTGCGCGACCTGCTGCCGGAACTGGAAGCCAAGGGAATCTCGCTGGTGGTGGTCTCCGGCGACATGATCGAAGGCACCGTGACCGCCACTCTGCTGGACCGGGCACGCCCCGGTGCCCTCGAAGCCCGCCGTGCCGAGGCCGGCAAGCTCTACTCCGTGGAGGAGTTCGGCGCAGAAGTGGCGAAGATGGTCACCGCCGATGTTCCCTCCGGTCACACCGAATACGTGGGCGGGGCCGAGTCCTTCCAGTCCCAGGGCTAGGGGCACGGGCGGCTGTTGATGACGGCTGAGGGAACGGTGCCCTCCCGCGCCGTTCCCCGGACGCCATGTTCCTCAACGGCGCCCCTCAACGGCGTGACGCATCAGTGCCGGGAACGGCATGACGCATCAGTGCCGGGCATGCCGGGTAGAAATCCCCGACGCTGTCGGTAGCGGGTGCTACGTTGGCCGCATCCTTGGACCATTAGGAGGGTAGTGAAGATGGCAAAGACACATTCCCGCGGCGTCGGGATCGACTTCATGGAACCGAATTCGTGCGGACGTTGTGATGCCTGCGACGAATTACCCGCGCCGGCTATCTGCGAGGACTGTTCTTACGACGAGGACGGCAACTTTGTCCGGCTCGTGGAATGGCCCTGCCCATCTGCGGAGGTCTCACTCGCGGCCTAAGGGGCTGCCTTGGGCCCCTTAAGCCCAGGGGCTTCTGCGGTCGGGCAGGCGGCCCGCGGATTAGGCTGCCTGCTACCCGCGAACCAGGCTGCGCGCAGCCTCCGTGATGTGCCGCGCAGAGATGCCCGCCGCGTCCAACAGCTCCTCCGGTGCGCCGGAGGTGGGCAGTCCCCGCACGGCCAATCGGACCAGTTTGAGTTCCGGGACCTGCGCCTGCGTCAGCGCATCGGCGACCGCTGACCCGAGGCCGCCCTCGGGATAGTGGTCCTCGACCGTGATGATCCGCCCGCCGGTGGCCCGGCACGCGGCCAGCAAGGTGTCCTGGTCGATGGGCTTGATCGAGTACAGGTCGATCACGCGGGCGGCAATGCCTTCACCGGCGAGTTGGGCGGCGGAGGCGAGGCATTCGTGCACGGTGACCCCCGCGCCGATGAGGGTGACAGCGTCGTCACCGGTGGCTCCGTGCACTTTGGAGCCGCCCAGCGGAAATTCCTCGCCCGCCTCGTAGAGCACGGGGTAATCGCCGCGGGTGGCGCGTAGATAGCAGATGCCAGGCGTGTCCGCCATGGTCTGGATCAGCCGTGCGGTGGAGGGTGCATCCGCCGGGTAAAGAACAGTCGAGGTGTGGATCGCGCGCATCGCGGCGAGGTCCTCGAGCGCCATCTGGGACGGCCCGTCCTGGCCGATCTCTACGCCCGCATGGGTCCCGACCAAGCGGATACTCACCTCGGAAACGCCGGCCATCCGGATGAAGTCGTAACCGCGGGACACCAGGAAGGCCGCAAAACTCGCGGCGAACGCCACATATCCGCGCACGGAGAGCCCCGCCGCCGCAGCCACCATTTGCTGCTCGGAGATGAACATCTCGAAGAAGCGGTCCGGGGCGGCCTTGCTGAATTCACCGGCCTTGGTGGAATTTCCCACTTCGCCGTCCAACATCACCACCTCGGGCCGTGCGGCGAGGGCAGAGACCGCTTCGCCGAAGGCGGTCCGGGTTGCCACGGCGTCGCCCACCGTGTAGCTGGGAAGTTTGACGGCGGCCGACGGGTTGGGCGTGATGGCCGGTGCGCCCGAGGCCGGGGCATGCGTGGTGACCCGGATCTGGGTGGGTCCGCCCAGCGCCTTAATGGCAGGCTCGGCGATGTCGTCCGGCAGCGCCTTTCCGTGCCAGCCGTTCTTGTCCTCCACCTCGGGGACGCCCTTGCCCTTGATCGTCCGCGCCAGGATGACGCTGGGCTGGTCCCTAGTGGCACGGGCCGTGGCGAGGGCGTTATTGATCGCGTCCAGGTCATGGCCGTCAATCGGCAACGGCTGGGCCCCGAAGGCCCGGACCCGCTCGGCGTATTGGTCCAGGTTCCACCCCAGCTCGGTCGGCCCGTTCTGGCCCAGCCGGTTCACGTCCACAATCGCCGTCAGATTTCCCAGCCGGTAGTAGGCGGCCTTGTCCAACGCCTCCCACATGGACCCTTCGGCCAGCTCGCTGTCGCCGCACAGCACCCAGGCCTGGTAGGGCAGCCGGTCCAGGAACTTGCCCGCCAGCGCGATGCCGACCGCGTCGGGCAGTCCTTGGCCCAGGGATCCGGTGGCCACGTCCACCCACGGCAGGGCAGGAGTGGGATGTCCCTGCAGCCTGCCGCCGAACTGCCGGTAGGTATCGAGCAACTCGGCTTCGTCGACCACGCCGGCAGCCCGGAAGATGGCATAGAGCAGCGGCGAGGCGTGCCCCTTGGAGAAGACCAAGTGGTCGTTCGCCGCCAGCTTGGGACGCTGCCAGTCATAGCGGAAATGGTTCACCAACAGCACAGCCATGAGGTCGGCCGCCGACAGGGAGGAGGTGGCGTGGCCGGATCCGGCCCGGCTGGTGACGCGGATTGAATCGACCCGCAGCTGCGCAGCCAGCGCACGGCAGGTCTCCGCCAGGCTCGGATCCCAGATGGTGGTTGACGTGGAGTCGGCGCTCATCACTGATCTCCTTCACGGAAGGTTCAGGGAATCCCGGGCCCCGTTGCACGCATCGGCAGCGCTGTCCGGGGGATGTTCAAACCGACCCTACTCCCGTGCGCGGTCCGGCGACAGGGCCGCGTTGCATCCCACGTGAGCAACATGCGGATGCCGGCCGGTTAGGCGTCAGACTCCGGCGAAGTAGCGCGCTACATCCAAGTAGGGGATGTTGATGGCGGCGTCTGCGGCCTCGCGGACGGCGGGCTTGGCGTTGAAGGCAACCCCCAGCCCCGCGGCGGCCAGCATGTCCAGGTCGTTGGCGCCGTCGCCGATGGCAATGGTCTGGGCCAAATCGATCTTCTCTGCGGCGGCCCATTCGCGCAGTGAGGCCTCCTTCGCCGCCCGGTCCACCACATCGCCATCCACCGTGCCGGTCAGCATGTCGGCGTCGATGCCCAGCGTGTTGGCCCGGTAGTACGTCAGGTTGAGTTCCTCGGCCAGCGGGTCCAGGATCTGGCTGAAGCCGCCGGAGACAACCGCCACCGCATGGCCGGCGGCCAGGAAGGCCTCCACCAGTTCCTTGGCGCCGTGCGTCAGCAGCAAGGCATCGCGCACCCGCTCGATCACGCCGAGCGGAAGGTCCTTCAGCGTGGCCACGCGGGCGTGCAGGCTCTCGGCGAAGTCCAGTTCGCCGCGCATCGCCGCTTCTGTCACAGCGGCAACCTCGTCCCGTTTGCCGGCGTGATCCGCCAGCAGTTCAATCACTTCCTGCTGGATGAGCGTGGAGTCCACATCCATGAGCAGCAGCTTCCGGTCCGGCCCGGCCAGCGACGCGTCCATCACGGCCGTGCCCAGCTCACCGGTGAGCACGGGGTCCACCGCCGCCCGCAAAGCCGTGACACCGTCGGAGGCACCGCCGTCGTACTCCACTATCAATACGGTGACCTGGAAGCGGCCGTTGGCCGCGTTCTCCAGTTCAACGATGTTCCCGCCGGCCCCGGTGACTGCGGCCTGCACGGCGGCAAGGTAGGCATCGGGCAGTTCCCGGCCGTAGGAGACTACACGGAGGAGCGAGGGCATGGTGATTCCGTTCTGCGTAAAGCTGGAGGGGATGGCCGGATCCATCAGGGCAGGGTCCGGCGTCGCGTTTGGCGATTACTACACGTTTTAGCCTACTGTCTACTGATATGAGCGATGTACTTGAGTTTGCCGGGGTCACTGTTGTCCGCGGGCGGAAAACCCTGCTGGACGGCGTCGACTGGCAGGTCAAGGAGGGGGAGCGCTGGGTGGTGCTGGGCCCCAACGGGGCGGGCAAGACCACCCTGCTGCAGATCGCCGGCGCGCGCATGCACCCCACCCGCGGGATGGCCGGCATCCTGGACGAGACCATGGGCAAGGTGGACGTGTTCGAGCTCCGGCCGCGGATCGGCCTGGCCTCCGCCGCCTTGGCCAACCAGATCCCGGAGCACGAGCAGGTGCTCAACGTGGTGGTCACCGCCTCCTACGGCGTGACCGGCCGCTGGCGCGAACAGTACGACAAGATGGACGAGCGCCGGGCGTTCCGACTGCTTGACGCGTGGGGTATGTCCACCTTCATGAACCGCACCTTCGCCACGCTGAGCGAGGGGGAACGCAAGCGCGTGCAGATCGCCCGGGCGCTGATGTCCGATCCGGAACTGCTGCTGCTGGACGAGCCGGGCGCCGGCCTTGACCTGGCCGGCCGCGAAGACCTCGTGGAGCGCCTGAGCGAACTGGCCAAGGATGAGGACGCGCCGGCCCTGGTGCTGGTCACGCACCACCTGGAGGAAGTGCCGCCGGGCTTTACCCATGCCTTGCTGCTGCGCGAGGGCGGCGTGGTGGCCCAAGGCCCCATCGCCGAGGTGCTGACCGAAGACAACCTCAGCACCGCGTTCGACATGCCGCTCAGCCTTAAGCACGACGACGGCCGCTACACTGCCGTAGCCAAGCGCGCCTAGGCGGTCCCTACCCCCGTGGATCTACTCAACGCTGCCCTGATAGGGCTGGCCGGGCTGTGGGCCGGCACCATCAACAGCATCGTCGGATCCGGCACGCTGGTCACCTTCCCCGTCCTGGTGGCGCTGGGCTATGCCCCCGTGACGGCGACCATCTCCAACGCGATCGGCCTGATCGCGGGCAACGTCGGCGGGGTCTACGGCTACCGCCGGGAACTGGCCGGGCTGCGCCGCACGGTAGCCTTCCTGCTGCCGGCGTCGCTGCTGGGCGGGGTTACCGGCGCGTGGCTGCTGCTGCACTTGCCGGAGGAAGTGTTCGGGATCGTCGCACCGTTCCTGATCGTGGTGGCGCTGTTCTTCGTGGTGTTCCAACCGAAGCTGCAGGCCTGGGTGCGCGAGCGTCAGGCAGCACAGGCCCGCAACCGGCCACGGCCCTGGCTGTTGCTGGGACTGGTGTTTTTCGCCGGCGTCTATGGCGGCTATTTTGTGGCCGCCCAAGGCGTGCTGCTGGTCGGCATCCTCGGCGTCTTCCTGCACGGCACGCTGCAGCAGGCCAATGCCATGAAGAACGTGCTGGTCCTCGGCGTGAACATCATTGCAGCGATCTCCTACATGCTGTTCGCCTTCGACCGGATCGAATGGCCGGTGGTGCTGGTGATCGCCATCAGCTCGCTGATCGGCGCGCTGATCGGATCCGCCGTAGGACGCCGGCTGAAGCCGGTGGTGCTGCGCGGCGTGATTGTGACGCTGGGGCTGGTGGCGTTGGTTGTGCTGGTCAGGAACCTTTTCGTATGAACCTGGTCCGACTGGATTCCGGCGACGACCCGCGGGTGGCCGACTACACCCAGTTGACTGACACCGCCCTGCGCCGCCGCCGCGAACCCGCGGAGGGGATGTACATCGCCGAAAGCTCCAAGGTGCTGCGCCGGGCCGTTGCGGCCGGCCATATCCCGCGGTCCTTCTTCCTGACCGACAAGTGGCTGGACGACCTGCGCGACGTGATCGGCCGGTTCCCGGAGGTGCCGGTGTTCATCGGAACGCCGGAGGTCTTGGAGGCGATCACCGGATTCCACCTGCACCGCGGCGCCATGGCCGCCATGCACAGACCTGCGCCGCGGTCCGCGCAGGACGTGCTGGCAGGTGCCCGCCGGGTTGCGGTATTGGAAGACATCGTGGACCACACGAATGTGGGCGCGATCTTCCGTTCCACCGCCGCCATGGGCATAGATGCCGTGCTGCTGAGCCCGCAGTGCGCCGACCCGTTGTATCGGCGCAGCATCCGGGTCTCCATGGGCACCGTGTTCCAGATCCCCTGGGCCAGGCTCGAGGAATGGCCGGCGGGACTGGCCGTGTTGAGCAGCGAGGGATTCACGACGGCGGCGCTGGAGCTTGCCGACGACGCCATCACCTTGGACGAGCTGGAACGGCGCACTTTCGACAAGCTGGCCCTGGTGCTGGGCACCGAGGGCGCCGGCGTGCAGCAGCAGACACTGGCGCGGGTGGACCTGACCGTGATGATCCCGATGCGGGCCGGCGTCGATTCGCTGAATGTTGCCGCAGCCAGCGCCGTGGCTTTTTGGGCCTGCCGGCCGGACTAGGCTTCTGGTCTTGCGGTCCTGCCGTCCGGAATGTCCGTGTCGCTTCGACGCGGGACCGCCCGATGCGGTAGAGTTGTTTGCTGGCCCTCATGGGGCTGCCATCTTTCCATCCTTCTAGCCGCTGGCAAAATCCAGGGGCGTGTAGAAAAGGTTCAACTATGAAGTCTGATATCCACCCGGCGTACGCCCCGGTTGTTTTCCGCGACCTGGCCTCCGGCGTTTCCTTCCTGACCAAGTCCACCGCTACGTCCAGCAAGACGGTGGAGTGGGAAGACGGCAACAGCTACCCGCTGATCGAGGTTGAAATCTCCTCGGAGTCCCACCCGTTCTACACCGGCAAGCAGCGCATCATGGACAGCGCCGGCCGCGTGGAGCGCTTCAACGCACGCTTCAAGGGCTTCGGCGGCAAGAAGTAACTCTTCGCCCCGCGCCCTTCAGCTGAGCCCGCACCGCTTGGTGCGGGCTCTGCTGTTTTAACAAGACGGTGGGCACGGCAGTAACAAACACGGTAGGCACGGCCGGCGGGGAGGGACACCGGCCGTGAATGCCGGCCGAAGCCGGTTTCGACGCTACGCTGCTGCCATGGCAGCACCTGGTAGCGGCGGCATGGTCCCGGTCCCCTTGAGCCGGCATCGGGGGAGCGGTTCCGGAAGGCGGGCTTTCGTCGCACTGAACATTTTGGCCCTGTCCGCGCTCCTGATAGCCGGCTGTGCCGCCGGCCCGCAGCAACTGCCTGCCGAGATCACCTGCACAACGCAGTACCGTCCGGACTTCGGCAGCAATGCCGGAGAGGAGGCCGCGCAACTCGTCCTGCCGCGGGTCGACGGGCCGGCAGCAACCAGAAAGGAATTGTCGACGGGTACTTTCCGCCTGTCCGGAGGCTATCTCGGTGAGGGTCCGGACGGCCGGGCAGTCTCGCTGTCCATCAGTAACGCCGAGGGGACAATGCTTGCCAGTGTGCTGTACCAATTGGAGGACGGCTCGTCCCTGGCATCCCGCTTCAGCGGTGGTCATGGGTTTACCGGGCTGCACTATGTCCGGGATGGCGAAGCCGAACTGCAGCTCTACTGCACTGCGGGGGAGTAGGCGTCATGGCCGATGGCTGGTCCGCTCTCGCAGCGCCGTTTGCCGGACTGATCGTCCCGCCGTCGCACGGCAGACGCCCATACCCAGGTAACCCGCCGGTCCCCCGCATCCGTCCACGCGACCTCAACCGCCGCGGCGTCCAGCCGAATGCCTCACCCTGGACCAGCTCGGCGGCCCCCGGGAACCGGATCCACGCCCATACCGGCACCCCTGGTACCACGCGGGTCACCTTGCAATGCTCAAGATCCAGCTCCTCCGGCGTCAAATATCACCGACCGATCAATAGCTGCTGCCAATCGTCGACCACATAGACCGGGTAGCCTTCCGGCCCCGCCGGGTGGGCAACCGCCGTCATCGGGTGTAGTCGGACGATGCGACGCAACATGGTGCCCCGAGACGGGGTGAGCAAACCACGTACCCGTCTGATACACGGGCTCTCGGAATCGCGGTGTCCGATACAGGGTCCTCCACTAGGATGCCGCTGTCTGGCCAGTCGCATCACCGGTCCGGCCAAAAAGGCATTCCGTATGCCCAGTCCGGTGCACTGTCCGGTGAGGGAGCGGGAATTACCGGCGACCCCGCCCTATGCGATGAGGGCTACCGCCAAGACCATCGGTAGCGAAACCACCGACGCGATGGATGTACCCATCGTCAATGTCTTGAAGGTCCCCTGAGTCGACAGTCCGATCAGCGACTTGAACATCCAGAAAAAATTGCTGTTGACCTGAAGCGCGAACATCGCACCCGAGGCGATGGCTAGGCCGATGACGAGCGGCGAGATGTTGATCGACCCGAGTACCGGACCGATGATCCCGGCGGCCGCGATGGCCGCTACCGATACCGATCCGATCGCCAGGTGAAGCACAGCGGCGATGACCCAGGCGAGCAGGATGCTCAGGATTACAGGCGCCGCTGCATCGGCAGTGAAGAGGCCGGCCAGGATCGTGTCGAGCCCGGTCTCCCCGATGACTGCGCCCAGGGACCCGCCGATGCCGGTGATGAGCAGGATCTCGCCCGTGGTGTGGAAGCCCTCGCTCATTGCCGTGTCTGTGCCCTTCGAGCCCAATGTGCGCCGGCACAGCGCGTAGGCACCGAGGAGGCCGACAAAGAGCGCAAAGTTGGCGTCACCGAGGAAGGTGATGAAGTCGTTGGAGAACCCGAACAGCTCCGCGAATGCACCGAAGGCGATCATCACCAGCGGCACAAGAATGGGCAGCAGGCAGACGAACAGCGGGGGAGTTTTGGTGTCCTCTTCTACCAGTTCTGTGGTGTCCAGTTCGGCCATCGCCTCATCGACCTCTTCGTCCCTGTCCGATTTCCAGTACCGGCCGCGCAGGAGCCAGCGGAAGATCAGCGTTGTTAAGATCGCGGTCAGCGGCCCGAGCACGAGGCCGTAGATCAGCCAAAGGCCTAATGGGATATCCAGCAGGCCCGCGATGGAGACGGCGGCCAGACCCGGGATCACGAAGACGTAGCCGGCGAAGATCCCGGTCCCCAGTGCACCGGCCATGTGGGCCAAACCTGTCCGGCCAATAAGTGGCCCGCTTGAGCGGGCAACCGGAGAGGCCAGCACGACCTGCACGTCCACGTAGATCGAGGGGAAGATCGTCGACATCGCAGCGGTCAATGCGTACGGGAGCCGGCGTGCGCCGACACCGTTGACGAGCATCGTCACCATCTTCCCGAAGGCGCCGATCGCATGGAGCATCGCTCCAATGAGCACCCCGAAGCCGATAAGCAGGCCGACCTCGCCCATGATTTCGCCGAAGCCGGTGGCGATCGCCACGATCGTCGCCGTGAAACCGACACCGGTTGCGAGGCCGAGGTAGAGCGCGCCGATGATCAGCGAGATCACCGGGTCGACCTTGGCCTTGATGATGAGCACGATGATGACGACGATGGCTATGGCGGTATGAATGACGATCATGGCCTGCTCCTGCCTTTATGGAGTGGCAACGTCACTTAGTACCGTAGCCACATCGACCCCCGCTCTGGTACGGCGCCGCCGCCGCAGCCGTCGACGATGAGCTTGGCGTCGGTATGAGTACGGGCACCGCAGGTCCCCGCAAAGATGCACACCGGTCCTATACGGGAACTCATTAATGCACCTTAATCCCGGGACCAAGTTCATATTGGCAGGTTGGCGGTGTCAAGGCTCTAAAGGAAGTAATCCAGTTCCAGGCAGAGATCTCGTATCCGGGACTCCAACGCGGAGTCAAGAAGCTGGCGCAGATCTAGAACTCACCGATGGACTCTTTCGGGGGAGGCAAGGAGACGGAAGCTATCTGCTGCCGTGCATACTGCCTGTAGTGCCGGCGGATATCATCGGTCTGTCCTTACAATCAACACGTCGCAGGGTGCATTGCGGGCCACGCTGTTCGCGACGCTGCCCAACACACGACCGAGGCCCTTCAATCCGACGTTGCCCACAACCAGCAGCCCGGCCCCCACACGCGCCGCTTCCTCGACCAATGCCTCCTGCGGCTTCCCGCGAACGGCGACGGGGCGGATGATCAGGTCGGGATGTTCCTCGCGCAGTTTGGCCGCGACGCGTTCCGCCATTTTTTGCGCTTGCTTGGCGTCGTCAAGTATCCACGTGTCATTGCCGATCTTGATGACCTCGGTATTTTCCTTGACATGGGCGGTGAGCACGGCGAGTTCGGCGTTGAGGCCCTCAGCGATGTCTGCCGCCCGCGAAGCGGCTTTGAACGCAGTGTTGCTGCCGTCGACGCCCACCATGACGATTTCTGACATTGTTGCTTCCTCCTCATTGCTTCGCTCTCGGCCACGGTCTGGCCCTGTCCAAAGATAAATGTTTCGACTACGGCGGGTACCTTCTTGTCCCTGTCGACAACAGTAGATGTGGAAGAGGTTTCCACACATAGAAGATGGCGCCATACACCAGTCCTGGGACCTCGAGCCCACCCATTGCCGCGGGTTGGGGGCGCCGTTGAAAACTCCAGGAGCTATTCTCCTGAGACGATGGTGTATGACTTTGGTGACCGATGCTGTCCTCGGGCCCGTGGTCCTGCCCGTTGACAATCCGGAGACCGGCGCCTCCCTGCTGCGCCCCGAAAAGTGCCCGTCCGAGAGCCGACGTATGCTGCGTAACAAATTTCAATGCCGCACTAAAAGTTAGACTAGTTAGGCTTGGCTAACCTAAGCTTCGTTGAGGGTTCCAACATCCCCTCCATGTCTTCAGAAAGAAGCTCCCCCATGAAGCTCCGCAAGAACGCTCTGGTCGGCATCGCAGTAGCTGCCACCGCAGTCTTCGGCCTCGCAGCCTGTGGTTCGAACTCCGACACCGACTCCGCCGCATCCGGATCCGCCGCCGCAGGCGATGGCATCACGGTCTACAACGCGCAGCACGAGAGCCTGACCAAGGAATGGATCGACGCCTTTACCGAGGAAACCGGCATCAAGGTCACCGTCCGTCAGGGCTCGGACACTGAAATGTCCAACCAGATCATCCAGGAGGGCGCAGCCTCGCCGGCCGACGTGTTCCTCACGGAGAACTCGCCGGCCATGACGCAGGTTGAGAACGCCGGACTCTTCGCGGACGTGGACAAGGCCACCGTCGACCAGGTTCCCGCCGAATTCCGTCCTTCCACCAGCAAGTGGACCGGCATCGCTGCCCGTTCCACGGTCCTGGTGTACGACAAGAACAAGATCAGCGAAGACAAGCTGCCCAAGTCGATGCTGGACTTGGCCAACCCCGAGTGGAAGGGAAAGTGGGCCGCCTCGCCGACCGGCGCCGACTTCCAGGCCATCGTCTCCGCGCTGCTTGAGCTCAAGGGCGAAGCCGCCACGGACGCATGGTTGGCGGGCATGAAGGAAAACTTCAAGGCCTACAAGGGCAACAGCACGGCCATGAAGGCTGTCAACGCCGGTGAAGTCGACGCCGCGCTCATCTACCACTACTACTACTACGGCGATCAGGCCGAGACCGGCGAGAACTCCAACAACGTGACGCCGTACTACTTCAAGAACCAGGACCCGGGAGCCTTCATCTCGGTTTCCGGCGGCGGCGTGCTGAAGTCCTCCAAACACGCAGCAGACGCGCAGGCCTTCCTGAAATTCATCACCGGCAAGCAGGGCCAGGAAATCCTGAAGAACGGCACCTCGTTCGAGTACCCGGTGGGCTCGCAGGTGGAGGCCAATGAGGCGCTGGTGCCGATCAAGGACCTCGAGGCTCCCACGGTGGACCCGGCCAAGCTGAACTCCACCCAAGTCACCGACCTGATGACCAAGGCAGGATTACTGTAGTTCTGTGACAACTGATCTATCGGCTCCCGGTACGCCGAGTACGGGGGGCACGACGGCGGGCGGGGGCAAGCGCCTTCGCCCGCCTTTCGGCGTGTCCACGGTGTCCCTGCTGGCGGTCTTGATCGCCCTGTTTTCGCTCGTCCCCCTGGGCTATGTCGCCTACATGACGGTCGCAACGGGCTGGGACACCGCCGTCGAGCTCATCTTCCGTCCGCGAGTCGGCGAACTGCTGCTGAACACCGTCATGCTCACTGTCATCACCGTCCCGCTGTGCCTGGTCCTGGGCGCAGGCGGCGCGTGGCTGGTGGAGCGCACCACGCTGCGCGGGCACCGCTGGTGGGCCGTCGCCCTGGCGGCGCCACTAGCCATTCCGGCCTTTGTGAACAGCTATTCGTGGGTCTCTGCCGTCCCGTCCCTTGCGGGAATCTGGTCCGGCGTGCTCATCGCCACCTTGTCCTACTTCCCGTTGGTCTATATTCCGGCGGCCGCGGCGCTGGGCCGCCTGGATCCAGCCATCGAGCAATCCGCCGCATCGCTCGGCCTGGGCCCGTGGGCAGTGTTTTTCCGAGTGGTGCTCCCACAGCTCCGGATCGCCCTCACCGGCGGTGCACTGTTGGTATCCCTGCACCTCTTGGCGGAGTACGGCGCGTTCGCCATGATCCGCTTCGATACCTTCACGACGGCGATCATGGTCCAGTTCCAGTCGACATTCAACGGCACGGCCGGAAACATGCTGGCCAGTGTGCTGGTGTTCCTGTGCCTCATTTTGCTGCTGGCTGAGGTGAAGAGCCGCGGCACCGCACGCTATGCCCGCATCGGCTCGGGCGCGCCGGCCAAGGCGACGCGGCTACCCCTTCGCCACTACCAGCTGCCTGCGCAGCTCGGGCTGGCAGCTGTCACGGTGCTGGCCTTCGGGGTGCCTGTCTGGTTTGTTTTGAAATGGCTCATCGCGGGCGGGACGGAGGTCTGGGCGGCCGACGAATTCATGCCCGCACTGCTGCAGACGCTGATGTACGGGGCCGTTGGTGCGGCAGTGACCACTGTGGTTGCCTTCCCGATGGCCTATCTGGCTGTGCGGCGACCAAGTGGGTTCAGCAAGCTGCTGGAACTCTCCAACTACGTGACCAGCTCGCTTCCGGGCATCGTGGTGGGCCTGGCATTCGTCACCGTCAGCATCCGGGCGGTCCCGGGGATCTACCAAACGGCGGGAGTGCTGATCGCCGCCTATGTGCTTCTGTTTCTTCCCCGGGCCCTGGTCAACCTCCGCTCGGGGCTGGCGCAGGCGCCCAAGGAACTCGACGAAGCCGCCCAGTCCCTCGGCAAAGCACCGCTGACTTCCTTTGTTCGGGTGACGCTGCGACTCACCGCACCGGCTGCTGCCGGCGGCGCCGCATTGGTTTTCCTCGCCATCGTCAACGAACTGACGGCCACGCTGCTCCTCTCTCCGAACGGGACCCGGACCCTGGCCACCGAGTTCTGGAGCAAGAGCAGCGAGATCGACTACACCGGCGCGGCACCCTACGCCTTGCTGATGATCTTGCTCTCAGCGCCCATGACCTACCTGCTCTTCCAACAGTCCAAGAAAGTGGCCGGACAGTGACCGAACAATCCCCTCCCAGCCTCCCGGCGTTTCGCGTCGCGCCCTCCGTGGCTCCGACCACCAACACGCATTTGGAGATCGCCGAGGTCACCAAGAACTTCGGTTCACAGTCGGTGCTCAAAGGCGTCGATCTGTCAGTGGCCAAGGGTGGAACCACTGCGATCGTGGGCCCGTCGGGCTCGGGCAAGACTACGCTGCTGCGGCTGATCGCCGGCTTCGAACATCCGGACACCGGCTCCATCAGCCTCAGCGGACTACCCGTTGCCGGAAACGGTGTGTGGATTCCTGCCCACAAGCGGCATGTCGGTTACGTAGCGCAGGACGGGGCGCTCTTCCCGCACCTGACAGTGGCGCAGAACATCGCTTTCGGTCTCAACGCCGGAAAACTCGACGGCGGTCGCCGGGCCGTGAATGCGCGCGTCCAGGACCTGCTCGAAATGGTCTCGCTGGACGCCGCGATGGCCAAGCGACGCCCGCACCAATTGTCCGGGGGCCAGCAGCAGCGCGTTGCGTTGGCGCGTGCGCTGGCCCGCGAACCCGAACTCATGCTCCTGGATGAGCCGTTCTCTGCACTCGACGCCGGGCTCCGGGTTGCCACCCGCCGCGCCGTGGCCAAGGTGCTTAATGAAGCCGGCGTGACCACCATTCTGGTGACCCATGACCAAGCCGAAGCCCTCTCCTTTGCGGATCAAGTAGCGATCATGCGCGGCGGAAAGCTGGCCCAGATCGGCAACCCCTTCGTGGTTTACACGCGGCCGGCCGACCGTGCCACGGCAGAGTTCCTGGGCGACGCGGTGATCCTGGATGCCTGGATGGAGGGTTCGCTGGCGACCTGCTCGCTGGGCGGAGTCCCGGTCCGCCGGCCGCCGGCGCAGGGCAAGGTCCAGCTGATGCTCCGCCCTGAGCAGATCCGGATTGCACCGGACGGTCCCATCCGCGGCGTGGTGGTAGACACCGACTACTTCGGTCCGGAAACCACTGTTCGCATTAAACTGGCCGAGAATAATGTGTCCGAGCGCGCCGCATCCAGCAACGGGCATCGATACCCCGGCGGCGGCGAGGTCATCACCATTCGGCACTGGAACGCATCCATCACGAAGCCCGGGACTGAGCTCTGCCTGCGGGTGGTCGGCGAAGGCGTGGCATTCCCGCAGGACAGCCCGTAGCAGCGTCACCGGATTCTCTAGCCGTTCTTGATCCTTGCTTCTGCCCGCGCCTCTACGACCGGCCGCCGCACATACTCGGATACCACCACACCGGAGTTGTAGGCGGTGGTCTCCACTTCATGGAAGCGCTGAGGCTCGTAGGCGCCCGGCGCGAAGAGCGGGATGCCGTCGCCGAAGAGCAGGGGATTGCGCTTGAGCACCAGCCGGTCGATCTCATCGGCCAACACGGACGCTATTGAACCACCGCCGCAGAGCCAGATTGATGTGCCGGGCTGGTCCTTCAACCGGCGGACGACGTCGACCGGGTTGTCATTGCTGACGCTAAGGCTCGGCGGATCTCCCGGGATATCAGCCTGGGTTCGGGACTGGGAGAACACGACCTGACGCAGGTGCCGGTACGGACTAGTGACGCCGGCGGGGAGCCCGACAGCATAGGTGTTCCAACCCATCACTACCGTGTCGAAGACCGAACCGTCCTGTTCGATGCCATAGGCATCGGAAATATTGGTCGGAATGGCGTCGGCGAATCGAGCGGTGAGCGGCTGCATGTGATCGCCCTCGAGCGGAAACGCGTCGAATTCTCCTGCTGGTCCGGCGATATAGCCGTCAAGACTGACGGCGACGAAATAGACGAGTTCCCGCATGGCGCTCCAATCACGACTTATCTGGTGAAGCGCAGACTACATCAAATGTAGTGGTTGGGCTAGGATGGAGCATGGCAAAGAATGATGAGCGGAGACGACTGCTCGCCGACGCAGGCTTGGCAGTTCTCGCTCGCGAAGGCTCGCGCGGACTAACTCATCGCGCGATCGACGAAGCAGCAGGCGTCCCGGTCGGGACCGCGTCGAATTACTTTCGCAGCCGCGACGCGTTGATCGCCGGCCTCGTCGACCGCATCGGCGAGCGTCTAGGCCCGGAGCCGGAGGTCCTCGAGCGCCTCGCGGCCGAGCCGCCCAGCCGCAGGCTTTTCTCCGACTATCTACGCGATATCGTGCGTCGGCTCACCACGGAACGGGAGGTCACGCTCGCGCTCTTCGAGCTCCGCCTTGAGAGCACCCGGCGCCCAGCTGTCGCAGCCGTCCTGGCGGAATGGCAGCGGGCAGCGTTTGAGGGCGACATCGCGTTCAACACCGCTGCGGGGCTTCCCGGCGGCCGTCGAGACATCGCGCTCTTCCACTATGCGGTGGACGGCTTGCTGTTCGACCGGCTCACCAACCCGCTGGATCCGGACACGTCAACCGACGACGTTATCGAAGCGCTCGTCGCGGGACTCTTGGGCGGCGATGATTGATTCTGAACCAAGCACCGCACAAAGCACCGCGATCGGAGAGGACGCATGCACAACGAACCGATACCGGCCGGGGCATGCGACCCCGGCCCGTTCTACCACGGTACGAAAGCCGACTTGGCGCCTGGCGAGTTGCTGGAACCGGGCTACAGCTCGAACTACGGAGCGCGGACGAAGGCGAACTACGTCTACCTCACCGCAACCCTGGACGCCGCCACCTGGGGAGCCGAACTCGGAGAGGGGGAGGGGCCGGGAAGGATCTACCGCGTAGAGCCCACCGGCCCGATTGACAACGATCCCAACCTGACAGACCAACGGTTCCCGGGCAACCCCACGAGGTCCTACCGCACGAAGGAACCGCTGCGCATCATCGAAGAGGTCCTGGATTGGGAACCGCATCCTCCCGAGGTGTTGCAGAACATGCGGAACCATCTGGAAGAACTCAAGCGGCAAGGCGTCGAAGCCATCAACGAGTGATCCGCCAGCGGGCCCCACCCGTCCGGCGCGCCGGTGAGGTCGGCCACCAAAGCTGCGCATCGGCGTCGTGCTTTGCTATTTTTGAGGTCAAGACCTCACTCCTAGGTCTCCGGACGACGGTTCAGTACCCGGTGCGCGACAAGACTGGCCAGAGGAATCAATCGTGGAATGGGTCATTCTCATCCTGTCCGGTGTCCTGGAAGCTGTGTGGGCCACGGCGTTGGGCGCATCTAAAAACTTCCGCCGGCTGTGGCCGTCAATCATTTTCGTTGTGGCCATGGCGTTGAGTATGGCCGGCCTGGCCTACGCCATGACCGTCATACCGGTGGGAACTGCCTACGCGGTCTGGGTTGGCATCGGCGCGGTGCTGACGGCCGCGGTCGCCATGGTCACCGGGGCCGAGAAGGCCTCGCTGATCCGGGTCGCCCTGCTGCTGGGCATCATCGGCTGCGTCGTCGGCCTCAAGGCGATCGGCTAACGGGGGCTCACATGTATTGGATCATTTTGCTGGTCAGCGCCGTCCTGGAAGCCGTATGGGCCACGGCGCTGAGCCTCTCCGACGGGCTGAGCGACCCGCTGCCGACCGCCGTGTTTTTTGTGGCCGTAACGCTGAGCATGCTGGGGCTGGGCTATGCGATGCGCGGCATCCCCATCGGCACCGCCTACGCGGTCTGGACAGGAACAGGCGCGGCACTGACCGTCGGCTACGCCATGGTCTTTGGCGGCGAGCAGGCCAGCGTGCTGAAGGTGCTGTTCCTCGCCGGCATCATCGGCTGCGTCATCGGCCTGAAGGTGGTCGACGGGAAGCGCAGCGAGAAGGCATGAAAAAGCGCCGGCAGGTAATGGAGAAGTCGGGGGAAATACTCCATACCCGCCGGCGCTTGGACCGGGCACGTCCGGTCCCTCTTTCACTCGCACCGTGATGAGGTGTCTATGACACTACGGCAGGCTTCTGGGCACAGCCCCGGCAGCAGCTGGGAGAAAGCTGGATTTATCGGCGGACCGCGGCAGCAGGGGAGCGGCGCCCGACGGCAGGAGGCCGCGCCGTCGTGATAAGACTGTGGTGGCCCCAACCAGCGCCTGCCGACCCGACGGCTGCAGCCGAACCCGCCTGATCAAGGAGAGCGTGTATGTCCGACCATCGCCACGGAGAGTACAAGGTCCAGGGCGGCAAGCTTGTTGTTGTCGATTTTGACGTGACGGACCAGAGGATCGTCCGTCCGTCGGTCAGCGGTGACTTCTTCCTGGAACCGGACGAGGCGCTGGCGGACATCAACACGGCGCTGGACGGCATGAGCACCGAAAGCAGCCACACCAGTTTCGCCGCGGCCATCAGCGCCGCGCTACGGCCCGACGCCCAACTGTTCGGCTTCTCCGCCGACGCCGTTGCCGTTGCCGTGCGCCGGGCCCTGAACAAGGCCACCGGATGGCTGGACCACCAGTGGCAGGTCATCCCGCCCACTCCGCTGCCCACGCACATGCATGTGGCGATGGACGAGGTCCTGACCCGCCAGGTGGGCGCCGGGAAGCGGCAGCCGACGCTGCGTTTCTGGGAGTGGGAGGCGCCCTCAGTGGTGATCGGCAGCTTCCAGTCGGTGCGCAACGAGGTGGATCCGGATGGGGCGGAACGCCACGGCATCACCGTGGTGCGCCGGATCAGCGGCGGCGGGGCCATGTTCATGGAGCGGGGCAACGCCATCACGTACTCGCTGTACCTCCCGCAGACGCTGGTGGACGGACAGAGCTTTGAAGCCTCCTATGAGTACCTCGATGCGTGGGTCATGGCCTCGCTGGAGAAGGTCGGCATCAAGGCGTTCTACCAGCCGCTTAACGACATCGCGACGCCGGAGGGCAAGATCGGCGGCGCCGCACAGAAGCGGTTGGCCAATGGCGGGATGCTCCACCATGTGACCATGTCCTACGACATCGACGCGGACAAGATGACGGACGTGCTGCGGATCGGCAAGGAAAAAATCTCCGATAAGGGCATTACCAGCGCCAAAAAACGCGTTGATCCGCTGCGGCGGCAGACCGGCCTGAGCCGGGAGGAGATCATCGCCGTGATGATCCGGACGTTCAAGGACCGCTACGCCGCCGTGGACAGCGGATTCTCGGACGAGGAGCTGGCCATGGCCCGGGAACTCGTGGACACCAAGTTCGGCACAGACGAGTGGCTGCACCGGGTGCCGTAGCGGGCGGCCGGTAGGAGCTACCGGGTTAGCCGCGGCTCTCCGCCGGGGCAGCCCCCTGCTGGGCGCGAAGTGCCCGGACCAAGTGGTCGCGCTGTTCGATGACGATGCGGCGCAGGGCCGCGGGTGCATCGCTGTTGCCGTCCAGCCAGGCGTCGGTGCGGACGACGACGGGGTGCTCGGTAGGTGCCTGCCCGGCGGCCAGATCCTCGCCGCCCGGGTAGAGCCCGCGGACCAGCCGGGCCGCTATCTCGATGCTCTTGGACGACCAGATCCGGACAATTTCCGCGAAGTAGGGGTCCACGTACCCGCTGAGCAGCTCGTGCGGACCCTGGCAGAAACCGTCGATCGTGGCGTCCAGGAGCTGGTTCGATAGCGAATCGGTATGCACGGCGGCGCGCCACGCGTCCGCCTTGACCTCCGGATCCGGCCGGGCCGTCAAGGCGGCCAGATGGCCGGCCCGCGCAGCAACCGTCCGGTCGCCCACCAGCGCCGCATCGAGTTCGGCCACCGCAGCGTGGCCGGTGGCGGCCAGCGCCTGCCAGAACCGCCAGCGCAGATCGGTGTCCACGGCCAGCCCGTCCACCACTACCTTGCCCAGCACCACGTCCCGCAGGAACGGGGCCTGGCTGTCCGCAGCACGGGCCACCGCGGCCAGCGACCTCGCCCACGTCAGCTGCTGGTCGCTGCCCGGATCCGCGGCCTCCACCTGCCGCCGTGCAGCGGCGACGAAAGCTTCCTGGAGTGCCGGCCGGCGGGCCGCCGGTGCGTACCGGTCCATGGCCGTCTTGGCGCAGTCCAAAACCACCTGCAGCACACTGTTCTCGGTCTCGGCCGGGGCAAAGCGCTGCACGGCCTCCACATACTCCGCGGCCGGGAGCAGTCCGTCCCGCGTCATGTTCCAGAGGCCGGACCAGCACAGGGCACGGGCCAGCGGATCGGTGAGCCGGTCCAGCGAAGACAGGACGGTCTGCAGTGAGCGCTGGTCGAAGACCACCTTGGCGTAGGTCAGGTCGTCGTCGTTGAGCAGCAGCAGTGCCGGCTGCTCCCTGCCGGCCAGTTGCGGCAGGTCCGTGCGGGGACCGGCCACGTCCAGCTCCAGCTGGTCCGTGCGGAGCAACCGGCCGGAGGCATCCGGGTTGTAGAACCCCAACCGCAAACGGTGCGGGCGGTGCGCCGGTTCGTCCGTCACCGGATCCACCGCATCCTGGACGATGGCCGCAGCGGCGATCGCCCCGCCGTCGTGCCTCAGGTCCAGGGCCATGGTGGAGATGCCAGCGGTCTGCAGCCACTGGCGCGCCCAGTGTTCCATATCCCGGCCGGAGGCCGCGCTCAGGGCGGTGAGGAAGTCGGCCAGCGAGGTGTTCCCGTAGGCGTGTTCGCGGAAGTAGCGGCGCGACGCACCGATGAACGAGTCGAAGCCGGCGTAGGCCACCAACTGCTTGAGCACCGAGGCGCCCTTGGCATAGGTGATGCCATCGAAGTTCTGCTTGGCGGCTTCCAGATCGCGGATGTCGGCGACGATCGGGTGGGTGGTGGGCAGTTGGTCCTGCACATACGCCCAGCCCTTGCGCCGGTTGGCGAAGGTGATCCACGCATTGCTCCATTGCGTGGCCTCGGCCGAGGCGAGGGCACCCATGTAGTCGGCGAACGACTCCTTCAACCAGAGGTCGTCCCACCACTTCATGGTGACCAGGTCACCGAACCACATGTGCGCCATCTCGTGCAGGATGGTGTTGGCCCGGGCCTGGTACTGTGCCTCGGTGGCGCGGGAGGAGAAAACGTAGGCCTCGGTGAAGGTGACCAGGCCGGGATTCTCCATAGCGCCGAGGTTGTACTCGGGGACGAACGCCTGCTCGTACTTGCCGAACGGATACGGGTAGTCGAAGAGCTCGTGGAAGAAATCGAGGCCGGCCTTGGTGACGTCGAAGATCTGCTCCGGGTCGAAGGCATCGGCCAGCGAGGCGCGGCAGTAGGCGCCGAGCGGCACCTGCAGTTCGCCGCCGTCGGGCAGCGGGCGGTGCCAACTGTCCTTCGCGGCGTGGTACGGCCCGGCCAGGACGGTGGTGATGTAGGTGGAGATGCGCTGGGTCGGGTGGAAGCGGCGGACCGAGTGCCCGGGCGTGGAAGCCATGGGCTCGGTCGAGGCCACGGCGGCGTTCGAGGCGACGGTCCACCCGTCCGGCGCGGCAATGTGGAAGGTGAAGGGGGCCTTCAGATCGGGCTGTTCGAAGTTGGCGAACACCCGCCGGGCATCGGCCGGTTCGTACTGGGTGTAGAGGTAGGTGTTCCCGTCGGCAGGATCCACGAACCGGTGCAGGCCTTCGCCGCTGCTGCTGTACAGCGCGGTGCCGGTAATGATGGCCTGGTTCTGCGCGTCCAGCCCGGGCAGCTGGATGCGCGAACCGTCCACCACCTCGGCGGGATCCAGCGGACGCCCGTTGAGCAGCACGGAGTGGACGCCGCCGTGGATGAAGTCTGCGAACACGGTTGAGCCCGGCTCGCTGCAGCTGAAGGTGATGACGGTTTTGGAGATGAAGCCCGGTTCGTCCTGGTCCTCGGCACCGCGCAGGTCCAAGGAGACCTCGTAGCTCTCCACCCGAAGGATGGCTGATCGGGCCGCGGCTTCGCCGCGGCTGAGGTTCTGGTTCGTCATCCGGCCCATTTAACCATGCGCGGCCCTGGGTGCGTCAGCCTCCGGCCATGGCCAGCCAGGCCGCGCCGAGCCCCAGCCCGGCGATCAGCAGCCAGGACAGCAACGCGGTGGAGATCGCAGGCAGCGAGGAACGGAGCAGTTCCCGGAGCCGGACGGCAGATCCCAGCCCGAACAAGGCTGCGGCCAGCAAGATCTCCTGCACGAGGGCGGTTCCGTTCAGCACAGGCTGCGGCAGCCATCCCGTGCTGCGCAGCAGCACCAACGCCAGGAAACCGAGGATAAACAGCGGCACCACCGGCGGTTGTTTACCCTCCGAGCCGGTACCCCTTGCCCGTGGTGCCTTGGCTGCGTGGCGCCGGTGCACCGCGACGGCGGCCGCCAGCGGCGCGAGCATCACCACCCGCGCCAGCTTCACGACGACGGCGATGGTCAGCGCCGCCGTGCCCGCGCTTTGCGCCGTGGCCACCACCTGTCCAACGTCGTGCACTGATGCTCCGGCCCAGAAGCCGAAAACCTGCGCCGGCATGCCGGTGAGGGCCATGACCGCGGGCAGGACCCCGATGGCCAAGGTGCCGCACAGCGTGACCAGGGCGACGGGCATCAGGCTGTCCTGGGCGCGGCTGCCGCGGGCGGCGGCGATGGCGCCGATGGCCGAAGCCCCGCAGATAGCGAAACCGGCAGCCAACAGCACCGGTTGGTCGCCGGGCAGGCGGTGCCAGCGCGCCAGCAGGTAGGTTCCGGCAAACGCGAGCAGCAGCACCAGCACCACCAGCACCAGCGCGAACCAGCCCAGCTCGGCCAGATCCGACAGGGCCAGCCGGGCGCCGAGCAGCACTATCCCGGCGCGCATCAGCGTCCGGGCGCAGAAGGTAAGGCCGGGTTGTCCCGCGCCGCTAATCCGCGCTGCTGTCGGCGGCACGTTGGCGGCCAAAATGCCCAGCACGACGGCGAAGCTCATCACCGGGACCGCGGGCACCAGCCAGTGCAGGCCAAAGGAGACGAGGACGGCCGTTGCCGCTAGCAACAGTCCCGGCCTGGCACGGCGGATCCAGCGTTCGATGCGGGGCCGCGGAGCCGGAGCGGCCGGAATCCGGATTCTCCCGCCATCCTGCGGCTGGCTCGCGGTCACAAGGCTGAGGTGTTGTGGCGCAACCTACAAGCCTGCAGGTTTGTGGGCAGATTCGACATCGGTCCTGGCCGTGAGCAGCACGCGCTCGTTTTTGCTCAGCACCGTCAAACCGGAATCGGTCACCGTGAAGCCGCGCGCGCGGTCCAGCTCCGGGTCCACTCCGATGGTGGCCCCGGCCGGGACGCGGACGTTCTTGTCCAGGATGGCTTTCCGCACCACGGCGCCTTCGCCCACGGTCACGTTGTCCATCAGGACGCTGCCATGGACCTGGGCACCCTCGGCAACGAAGACATCGGTCGAGAGAACGGATTCGGTGACTTCTGCCCCTGAAACAACCACGCCTTGGGAGAGCAGGGAGTCGTGGGCGGTACCCGCAGTGCCGCTCATGCCGCGGACCAGCTTGGCCGGGGGCGAAACCGACTGCCTCGTGTAGATCGGCCACTGCAGGTTGTACAGGTTGAAGGCCGGCAGCGGACTGATCAGGTCCATGTGTGCCTCGTAGTAGGAATCGAGTGTCCCCACGTCGCGCCAATACTGCCGGTCCGCCCCGGTGGAGCCTGGAATGGTGTTGGCGGTGAAATCGTAGACCGCCGCTTCGCCGCGTTCCACGAAGTAGGGGACGATGTCGCCGCCCATGTCGTGGTCGGTGTCCAGCCGCTCGGCGTCGGCCTCCAGCGCCTGCAGCAGGGCGTCGGTGTTGAAGACGTAGTTTCCCATCGAGGCCAGGAAACTGTCCGGATCGTCGGCCAGCCCGGCGGTGGTCGCCGGTTTCTCGACGAACGCACGGATCTTGGTCGGTGCATCCGGTTCCGATTCGATGACACCGAACTGGTTGGCCAGCGCGAGCGGCTGGCGTACCGCAGCCACGCTGGCGGGTGCGCCGGAAGCGATGTGTTCCTCCACCATCTGGGAGAAGTCCATCCGGTAGACGTGGTCCGCGCCGACCACTACGACGATGTCCGGCCTGGCGTCGTGGATCAGGTTCAACGACTGGTAAATCGCATTAGCGCTGCCCAAGAACCAGCTCTTGCCTCGCCGTTGCTGCGCCGGGACCGAGGCAACGTAGTTGCCCAACTGCGAGGCCATCCGCCATGTTTCGGAAATGTGCCGGTCGAGGCTGTGCGATTTGTACTGGGTCAGCACCACGATCTGCCGGTAGCCGGAATTCACCAGGTTGGACAGTGCAAAGTCGATCAAACGGTAGCTGCCGGCGAACGGCACCGCCGGTTTGGCCCGGTCCGCAGTGAGCGGCATGAGCCGCTTTCCCTCGCCGCCGGCGAGTACAACGGCCAGCACCTTCTTCTGTGCCATGTATTTCCCCCTTCACAGTCGCCACGGCCCTTTCGGGCCGAAACGTGACATCCCCCTCACACCTCACACTAGAGGAAGCCCCCGGCGTGCACTACGTTAGGTGTCGTGCGCGTAGATATTGTGACAAAAGAATTCCCACCGGAGATCTACGGCGGGGCCGGTGTGCATGTGGCCGAACTCAGCCGTGTGCTGGCCGGACGGCTGGACCTGCACGTGCATGCCTTCGGGGCTGAGCGGCCGTCCGACTTCCACGGCGCAACCGTGCGCAGTTATGCGGTTCCGGCCGGACTGGCGGAGGCCAACCCGGCCGTGCAGACCCTCGGCGTCGACCTGCAGATGCTGGATGGCTTCGCCGGTGCGGAGCTGATCCATTCCCACACGTGGTACGCCAATATGGCAGGGCATCTGGGCTCGCTGCTGCACAATGTCCCGCACGTGCTGAGCGCCCATTCGCTGGAGCCGTTGCGTCCGTGGAAGGCCGAGCAACTGGGCGGGGGGTACCGGCTCTCCTCCTGGGCAGAGCGCACCGCCTACGAGGCGGCGGCCGCCGTGATCGCGGTGTCGGCCGGGATGCGCCAGGACATACTGCGCTGCTACCCGGACGTGGATCCCGGCCGGGTGCAGGTGGTCCACAACGGCGTTGATGTGCAGCAGTGGAAACCGGATCTTAACGACGACGCCGTGCGTGCCTTGGGCATCGACCCGGAGCGGCCCAGCGTGGTCTTCGTGGGACGGATCACCCGGCAGAAGGGCGTGCCGTACCTGCTGCGCGCTGCCGCGCTGCTGCCGCCGGAGGTACAGCTGGTGCTCTGCGCCGGCGCCGCCGATACCCCCGAACTGGCGGCCGAGGTCAACGCCCTGATCGGCGGCCTGCGCGAAACCCGCGACGGCGTGGTGGTGATCGAGCGGATGCTCCCGCGCGCCGAACTGATCCAGGTTCTCAGCCACGCGACCGTCTTCGCCTGCCCGTCCATCTACGAACCGCTGGGCATCGTGAACCTTGAGGCGATGGCCTGTGGCGCACCGGTAGTGGCCAGCGCCACCGGCGGCATCCCGGAGGTGGTCGACGACGGCGTCACCGGCGCCCTGGTGCCCTTGGAACAGGTGGCCGACGGGACGGGAACCCCGCTGGACGAGGAACAGTTCGTGCGTGATTTCGCCGCGGCGTTGATCCGGACGCTGGCCGACCCGGCCGCTGCGCGCCGACAGGGCGAGGCCGGCCGCCGCCGCGCCGAGGAGCACTTCTCCTGGGACTCGATCGCCGGCAAAACCCTGGAGGTCTACCGCAGCGTGCTGGGCTGAGGGAAGTGGCGCACGAACCGCCGCTGCCACGGCGTCTCGACGGCGCCCGGTCGGTAGCGCGCCCTGACGTACTCGACGGCCTCGGTCCGCGGGACGCCGTCCAGGATGGCCATGCAGGCCAACGCCGTGCCGGTCCGACCGCGTCCGCCGAAACAGGCCACCTCCACCCGCTCATCCGCTGCCCGCAGCCACGCCTCGCGGAAGGCGGCCGCGGCGTCGTGGAAATCATCCGGCAGCCGAAGATCGCGCCAGCGCACCCAGCGCTGTTCCCAGTCGGTGGGCAGCGGTGGCCCGTGCTTCAGGTAGAGGGCAAACTCCGGGGCCGGCCCCGCGGGCGTCGGCTTGAGCAAGGCCCGGCCGCGCACCAGCCGCCCCGACGGCAGCCGCAGCACACCTGGAAGTGCGGGATCCCACGGCGTTCCCATGGCAGAACTTTAGTCCTCCGGCGGCGCCTCCGGGAGCCGGGCCTGCGGGCGATCCACGTCTTCCGCCTGGTATCAAGGAGGTGTTCAGACCGCGTGAACCCGACCGCATCGAACCGGATGTGACCAGCCGGCCCTGGCTGCATGTTGGCTGACCGGTGCTCGCGAACCGGCGCCCTCACGCGCCGGCCGGGCATGGTTCAGGGATCGAACCGGTAGCCGAGCCCGGGCTCGGTGATCAGATGCTTCGGCCGGGCCGGGTCGGCTTCCAGCTTCCGGCGCAACTGGGCGATGTACACCCGCAGATACTGGGTCTCCTTCACATACGCCGGTCCCCACACCTGCTCCAGCACCTGCCGATGGGGTACCAGCCTGCCGGGTTGGCGGGTCAACACTTCAAGGATCTTCCATTCCGTCGGCGTGAGCTTGACGGAGGTGCCCTGCTTCTCCGCCCGGCGTGCTGCAAAATTGAGCGTGAAGCCAGCGGCCTCCACCAGGTCCTCCTGAGTTCCGGCCGGGCCGCGGCGCAGGAGTGCCCGCAACCGGGCCAGCAGTTCGTCCAGTCCGAACGGCTTGGTCACGTAGTCGTCGGCCCCCGCATCCAGGGCGCCGACCTTTTGGGCGGAGGCATGGCGCGCGGACAGCACCAGAATGGGGGTCTGCGTACCGGACCGGACAGCGCGGATGATCTCGACGCCGTCCATGTCCGGCAGCCCAAGGTCGAGCACCAAGGCGTCGACCGGCCCTTCCGCCAACGTCGCCAGCGCGCTGCTGCCCGTCGGCGCGGCGATCACGGTGTACCCATTGGCCCGCAGCGTCAGCTGCAGCGCCCGCAGCAACCGGTGCTCGTCTTCTACCACCAGGATGGTTGTCACCGGTCTTCCTGCCGGATGCCCGGGGCATCGGATGGGGCGTTGGATGGCGCACGGGGAGCGGCCAACGGAAGGCGCAGCACCATCGTCAGCCCTCCGCCGGGCGTACGCTCAGGATGCAGGGTTCCGCCCATCGCCTCGGTCAAGCCCCGGGCGACTGCAAGACCCAACCCGACGCCGGCGTCTTCCCCCGAATCGGTCATCCGCTGGAAGGGTTTGAACATGTCTTCCAGATCCTGCGGCAGTGGACCGGTCCCGGCATCGATGATCCGCAGCTCTCCGTGCACATCGATTCCCGCTGACGGCGCTTCCCCGGCCCGCAGCGTGATCACCGAGGAGTGGGCGTGACGGGCTGCATTTTCGACCAAGTTCGCAATCACCCGCTCCAGCAGCCCGGGGTCGGCCTCCACCGGCGGGCAATCCTCGGGAATCTGGAAGGCCACCGACTCGGGCGGCACTGAACGCAGGGCTCCCGGAAGCACGTCTTCCCAGTGGACCGGACCAAGCAGTGGCCCGACGGATCCGCTGCTGATGCGGGACATGTCCAACAGGTTCTCCACCAGCAGCCCCAGTTGGTCGGCGTAGGCATCGGTAGTCTGCAGGAGCTCACGCCGCTCCTCGGTGCTGAACGAACCGCCCTGATGCAACAGGCTGCTGACCGAGAACTTGATGCCGGCCAGCGGGGTGCGCAGATCATGGCTGACAGCCTGCAGGATTGAACCGCGCATCAGGTTGTCCTGGGCCAGGCGTTCGTTCTCGAGCCGGCTGATCATCAACTGTTGGCGGGCACGCAATGCCGTGGCCTGCGCGGCGAAAGCCTTCAATAGATGGCTCTCGCCCGCCGTCAGGTGGGGACCCAGCAGGGCCATCACCGTGGTGTCGTCCACTCGTTCGACGGTGTCGGCGGCGTCCGGAGACCCCAGTTGCTGGCCGGCACCGGCCAGCAGGATCCAACCGGAATCATCACCGGTATCCGATCCGCTGCCGGAAGGCCGCACGAACAGCGCGGCGGCATCGGCCTTGAACACCTGCCGCGCCTGGTCCAACAAGCTCCGCAGGGGGTCCTCGGTGGCGATCGCCACCCGGGTCAGCTCATTCAACACCGCAGCCTCGGCGCCGGCCCGGCGCGCCCGCGCGGCCCGACGGGCAGATACGTCCACGACCCAGGCCACCGCCCCGGCGACGGCGACAAAACACACCAAGGCCACGGCCATGTCGGTTTCGTGGATCAGCAGCTGGCCGGTGGGCTCGGTCATGAAGTAGTTCAAGAGCAGGCTGCTCCACAGAGCGGCCAAGAGGGCAGGCCAGATCCCGCCCACCAGTGCCACGCCAACGGCTCCGGTGAGCTGGATTAACGACGCGGTGGTCAGATTGGCGTGCCACACCTGCAGCAACAGGAACTGTAAGCCGGCCGGCAGCACAACGGCCAGCACCAGGCCGGCCAACACCCTCCGGACACTCAATGACCGTGGAGACGGCCAGCCACGCATCCCCGCGTGCACCTTCGACATGCCCTAGTCATACCACTGCATCAGCCGGCGAGGTTCAGCGCAGGACGATGTCCACCGGGCGGGCCAGCGAACGGCCGCGTTCCAGGATGCCGGAGCGGTTGGCGGATTCGTCGCGCAGGACTTCGGTGACAGAGCCGAGGAAGCGGGCCAGATCCACCTTGTCCTCCGGAGCGGCCAACAGCAGCTGGAAGCCGAACTCGTGCAGCGCGTTGATGCTGGCCTCGGCGAAAGCCAGCGACGACTTCACGAACGCCTCGTCCATCATGACCGTGCCGAAGGTGCTGAAGCCCTGTCCTGCGATGCCGAGCTGGTAGGCCAGCGCCGAGGCCATGATGAACGCCGTGAAGCGCTGGCCCTCCCCGCCGGACATCAGGCTTGCCTGCAGGTTGGTATACGCGCGGCCGTCCGCGAGCAGGTTCGTGCAGGTGATGTCCACGTGCGACCGCACGTCCAGGACCTCGGCACGCCAGCGGCGGTCGTCCTCCGAAGCCAGCCGCTCCACGATGCGGTCCAGGGCCAGGTAGCGGGCGTCCATGTCATCGCCGGTCTGCCGCCGGCCCATCACCGGCAGCGCGTTCTTTAGGTCGGTCCGGAACTTGTGCGAAGCGTCCGGAACGGCGTTGGCAATCTCGATCTGCAGGTGGCTGTCCGCGTGGTAGTTGACCCGCCGCAGGATCTGGTTCAGCGGCTGTAGCCGGGACGCTATGCTGCGGCGTTCTTCGTCCAGCAGTTGGAGCAGGTCGCTGAAGCGTTCGTAGGTGCGGTTGTTGAAGTACTCGCGGAACTCCGCCTCCCGCTGCGGCAGGCCTTCGCCCACAATGTCGTGGTAGCGGGCCGCATAGTCGGCGGCAGCATCCAGCGAGGTGCCGTGGTCCGACCCCCACTGCCGGTTGTAGGCCTCGAAGATCTTCACCAGCTGGTTGCCGGCCTCCAGCTTGGCCCGGTCCAGCGTTCCGCGGGAGCTAAGCAGCTCGCGCTCCACCTTGGTGCAGACCTCGCCGAGGATCTCCAGATCGGTCACTTCGCCATGCGGGGCAAACAGTGCGTCAAGTTCGGACGCCAGTTCCACGGTCAGCTGGCCGGCCGGTTCGCCGTCCCCAGCCAAGCCCTCGCGGCGGTGGCGCGCGGCAGCCAGCCCGGCGGACAGCCGGGCGGCTTCGCCCTTGAGCACCCCGATCTTCTCGGTCGCAGCCGTGAGGTCCAGCTCGGCCGTTTCCAGTTCGAAGCGCAGCTGCTCCAGGTCCGTGTTGGCGTCACGGGCCTGCTCCAACCGTTCAACCGCCGCCGCCACCGCCGCGGCGTGTGCGTCGGTAGAGATCTCCTCCCAGCTCCGGGTGTCCGCAGCCACTGCCTTGGCCGCGGCCAGCCGCCGGCCCAGGTCCTGCTGTTCCCGGGCGCGTTCGGCAGACTCTGAATCGGCCGTGCCGTAGGTGTCGCGCAGTTCCAGCAGCCGGGTGGCCAGCGCGGCGATCTTGTCCTGGTTGTCGAAGCCCAGCAGGTGGTCGGAAGCCCCGGTATGCCGGTCGTCCTTCTCGGTGGTGCTGCTGCTGCGCTTGACCGCCCCGCCCAAGGTCACGCCGCGGGGGACCCCGGCCAACTGCTCCGGCTCCTCGACGCAGACGTAGTCGTAATGCGCCGTGATTTTGCGCCGGACCCACTGGCCCATCGCGGTGTCCTTGGTGACCAGCTTGGTGACCAGGTCGTCCGTTTCGGCCTCGGCCTTGCCGTCCAGCGGAGCGCTGACATCGATGATCCGCAGGAAGCCGCGGATGTTGTGCTCGTTCAGATACCGGGTGACGGCGTTCATCCGCTCGCCCGGCACCAGCAGCGCTGACGCCAGGGAGCGCAGCGCGCGCTCGGCTGCCGGCCGCCAGCGGGCTTCGGCGGGGGCAAGATCGATCAGCTCGCCGGCAAAGGGCAGTTCCTCTTCCGCGATGCCGGTCGCTGCGCAGATCTGCCGCCGGCGTTCCAGGCTCTCCGGGCGGATGTTGCTGGTGCGGCGGCGGAAGGACTCGATTTCCTGCTCCAGCGACCGGATCTGCCCCTTGAGGCTCCAGGCCTCGCCTTGGGCGTCGTTGCTGCGTTCGCGGACGGATTCGGCGTCGGTGAGCAGTTCCTTCACCAGCACCGCGGCGCGGCTGCGCGCTGCCGCCAGTCCGCCGGGGCTGAAATCGGCGTCAAGGCCCGCGGCCTGCGCTTCGGCCCGGAAGGATTCCTCAACCGACTGGCGGGCCCGCAGCTCGGACTGGGCTGCGGCCAGCTCCCGCTCCAAGGTGGCGACGGCGGCGCCGCCCTCGCTGCCGTACCGTGCGGTCAGCTGTGCCGTCTGCTGCTTGAGTGCGGCGCGTGCAGCTTCAGTCGCTGCCAATTCCTGTGCTGCGGTGGCCGCCTCCGTGTCCAGCAGGTCGATCTGCCGGTCCTGGCACTGAAGTGCCAGCCGGCGCCGGTAGAGCGGCAGCGCGACATCGGCCAGGAGGATGGTTCGGTCCAGCTGCGACTGCGTCTCCCGCAACTGTTGGTGCAGCCGGGGCACGGGAGCCAGCAGGTCCCGTTGCTGCCGGACACGTTCCAGCTGCCGCCGGATGCTGCGCAGGTGGCTGAAGTCCTGCACCGCCTCTTCGGCAGCGGCCAGCGTCCGCGGCGTGTCCAGCACATGGTTGCGGAAGAAATCGTTGACGGTGCCACCCAGCCCCTTGCCGGTCTGCAGCGTGCGCAGCAGTCCGAAGGCTTTCTCCTGATCGATGCCCAGTGCCTGCCGGAAACGTTCCGCGAAGGCCTTGTGTGAATCGAAGACCTGGCTGCCCGGCAGCAGCGTCTCCAACGATGTCTTGCTGAAGCGGCCCGCCATGCCGGACTCCAGCCGGGGGATGTCCAGCGGCTTGTTGTGCAGGACGTAGAAACGGCCCACGTTGTGTTCGGTGCCGTTCGCCGGGAGGTCCAGCATCACGGCGAGACTGGTGGTCTGGCCCAGAGCATTGTCGAAGGTCAGGCAGACCGCCGACCAGATGGCGCCGGGACGCTGGTAGAACGTGGCAGTCTGGGAATCATCGCCGTCGGCCGGCGTGGCACCCAACCGGCCGCGCATGTAGCTGAACGCGGTGCGCCGTTCCTCGGACGCCTGGCCGGAGTTGGTCTGGGCCGCCTCGTTCATCCTTGGCCGGGCGTCCAGTACCTGCAGCATGCCGTCGAAAATGGTGGACTTGCCCACGCCGGAGCCGCCGGTCAGCAGCGTGCCGGCCCGGTCCACCCGGATGGTGTGGGCGCCGTCGAAGGTGCCCCAATTGACCAGCTGCACGGACGTGAGCCGGTGCTGGCCCGGGTTGAGCAGCCCGTCCATCGGCAGGATTGTCTCAATGCTCATGCTCAGGCCTCTCCGCCGTCGAAAGCCAACTGGTCCGTCTCCGGCGCACCGTCCGCCGGTAGGTCTTCGCCTGCCAGCGAGCCAATCACCGCGGGGATGTCGCCGATGTTCTCGAAAGGCAGGGCCAGCGGCAGCGCCGGCGAAATGACCCACACATCCGGAAGCTCGGTTGCCTGCAGCAACCGGCGCTCGTTGGCCAGCTTGCGGATGGAGGCGTCGGCCAGATCCTCCACATGCTTGGCATCGCGCTGTTCCGGATCCACGTAGTCCTGCAGCACGTCGATGACGTCGGCGCGGCTAATCAGCGGTTCGGTTCCGGTGCCGGCATGGCGGTCCTGAACCAGGCGCATACGCAGCAGAAGAAGCGTCTCTTCCCGGGTCATGTCCCGCTGCCGTTGCAGGGCAGTGGTGTGCGGCTCGGCCATCGGGACCGGGCGCAGCATGGCGACCTTGCGGTCTTCGTCGATGACCAGTTGCAGGAACAGCTCGCTGAGCCGGGAAGCAAGGGTCCAGCGGTGTTCCACCACGGTGTCGTACACCCGGTCGGTGGAACCGGCATCCAGATACGGGCCGCGCAGCAGCCTGATCAGGGCCTGGCGCAGCTTCAGCGGCAGGGTGCCGGTATCGCCGTCGAACAATGCCGGCCCGTCCCGGACCTCGTCCCGTGCAGGCGCTTCGCGTTCGTCCGGTTCTTCCAATCCGGTCCGTTCGTCCAGCCCGGCCCGGTCATCCAGACCTGCCCGTTCGTCAGGCCCCTGTTCCCGACGCTCCGCCGATTCGACCAGCGGGCCGCAGTCGTGCGGACCTCCGTCGGGTGCAACGCGGACCTCGGTCATCTCGTTCATGAATCTGCAGCTTTCGTGAAGGTAACGGCGGGCAGCACCGCGGTGCGTTCGCTGCCGTCGATCTGGATCAGGGTCACGGTGTCGGATGCGTCCGCGTCCAGCGTGCCACCGGAATTCAAGGCATGCTGCAGCAGCCAACGGAGGCTGTTCAGGTGCCGGTGCTGCGGTTCCAACTGGGCGTAGACCGCGGACAACGGAGCCGGCCCACGGGCCTCCACAGCGATGCGCACGGCGTCGGAGAGGACCGCTGCGTCCGCCTGCGGCGTGCGGAGCGCACGGTGGATGTCCGCCTCGGTGAAGGCCGGCGGTGCCGGCAGCTTGGCCGGTGCCTGGTGGTCCTGCGGGTCATAGAGCCGGACCATGCTCACCGATTCAAAGCCGGAGCCGAAGAGTTCGGGCGCGGGGATCACGGCGCGGCGGCCCGGCAGGCTGCGCCGGGACTTGAGGATGGCGGCCTCGGCGGCACGGATGGCCTGCCGCAGCTGGATCGATTCGCGGACGTCGTCCGACTGCACAAAGGTGTGCATGCTCTCCGAGAGACGGCCGTAGATCCGGTGGATCTCCGCCGATTGCGCCCGCAGCTGGGGCATGAGCCGCTGCAGCGCCCGCCGGTCCTCGGCGTCCAGCGCGTCGGCGAAGTCCCGCTCGAGTACCTCGGCGATCGCCTGCCGGAAGCGCTGCTGCTGCTCCTCGTCGTTCAGGAAGGCCGTGAAGCTCTCGTACGTCCGGCCTTCGCTGGTGCCGCGCAGCCGTTTGTCTGCCTCGAGGACCTCGCCCATGGTGATGCCCTTGGTGGCGTTCGACTCCACGATCTCGGCGCGCAGCGTGTGCAGCATCAGTTCCAGGCCGTCGCGCATCCGCTTGAAATCGGCCGGCAGGCCGGCGGCCAGCGCCAAGACATCGCGGGCGGCCTCCACCGCCGTGGCGTCGGGCAACGACGCCGGTGCTTCGCCGGCTTCCAGCGCGCGGATCTTTTCCTGCCGCTGGGCTATTTCAGCCTGCAGCACGGTGATCCGGGCCTCGGGATCGGGATCGGTTTCATGGGCCAGCGCTTCAACGCGGGTGAGCAGGGTGGCCAAGCGGGAGCTGTTCAGCGACGAGGAAGTCCCGGTCAAGCCATCCAGGTACTCCAGGAACCGCACGGTGGTTTCGGTGGGTTCGTAGACGAACCGGCCGTCCTCGCGCAGCCGGGACAGGTAGCGCCGGGCCACCCAGTCATCGGCATACTGGCGTGCGGACCAGTCCACGCGCAGTTCCACCCCGGCTCGGCGCAGCTCGGCCAGAAACGAGTCGGTGCTGCGGTGAAACTCTTCCAGCGGCAACTGCGGCCGGGAGCGGGTGAAAGCGGTCCTGAACAGCGCCGGCACCCAGGGGCTGGCGGAGGCGAGCTTGAGGCCGGGCGTGGCGGCCAGCGCCTGCAGCTCCTGCCAGCGGGCAAGGGCATTCTGGGTGAAGGACATGAAAGGTGCTTTCCGCCCGCGGAAGGGAGTAGCGGGCCCAGAAAATCTTAGCTGGTCCGGCTCCGCTCACGACGGCGGGGCCCGCCAAGGCGAGCCGTGTCGCCTGGGGGAGCCCCGCCGTCGTTGTCCTAGCCCTTGGCTTCCAGTTTCTGCCGCTTCTGGCTGAGCTTCTCCGCGGCCTTACGTCGGGCGATGAGTACCTTTTCGTCCATCGGGGCCTCGCCGCTGGCGCGCCGGGAGCGGGCATAGGCCATGGCTTCGTCCTGGCGTTCCTGCTCGGCGCCACTGGCAATCTTCGCGCGCAGGTGCTCCGGGCCATAGCCGAAGGCATCCACCAGATCGCGGGCGTGCGGGCGCAGCCGGGACAGCAGGCGGTTGATGTAGGTACCGAGGATGCGGGCGCGCTGCGCCGACAGTCGGCCGTACATCAGGTACCAGCCCAGGTTCTTCTCCACCAGCGACAGCCCGAACAGGTCCCGCAGCCAGGTCAGCACCTGCCGGGTGCCGTGGTCGTCGATCTGGGCGAGCGCGGCGGTGAAGGCTTCCCACTGCAGCAGTTCGGCGTGCGCGCGGGCCGCCTCGATCAGCTCATGCTGGTGTTCGTTGAACAGCGCCGCGGCCTCCTTTTGCGGAAGCCGGGTGGCGTTGCGCAACGCGCCGCCGATGCCCGCCACCATGGTGGAGACCCGGTCGGTGAGCAGCTGGCGCTGGGTTTCCGGATCCTTGAGGTAATTGGCGCTCTTTCGCTCCGATCCGCTGTCCGCGAAGGTCTGGGCCACCTGGCGCAGGCCGGTGCGGTGCAGGGTGACGTCGGCCGCCTGGTGCGCCACCCAGCGGGCCATCACGCCGAAGTCGGCATGGCGGAATTCGTTGGCGTAGTCCGCCAGTAGGCGCTTGGCAACCAGTTGCAGCAGCACGGTGTTGTCGCCTTCGAAGGTGGCGTAGATGTCCAGGTCGGCGCGCAGGGCGGCGAACCGGTTTTCGGCCAGGAAACCTGCGCCGCCGGTCGCCTCGCGGCACTCCTGCAGCGTGTCCAGGGCGTGCCAGGTGCTGAGCGACTTCAGTGCCGCCGCCAGGGTTTCCAAGTCCTGCCGGTCCTCGTCCGTGTCATGGGCGCCGGAGAAGACGTCGTCGAACTTCTGCAGCAGTTGTTCATGCGCGAACGACGCCGCGTACGTGGTGGCCAGCCGGGGCAGCAGTCGGCGCTGGTGGCGTTGGTAGTCCAGCAGCACCTCTTCGGCCGTGTCCGAGGAGGCGTTGAACTGGCGCCGTTCGGTGGCATAACGGACGGCGATCGCCAGCGCCACCTTGCTGGCGGCCACCGCGGCGCCGTCCAGCGAGACCCGGCCCTGCACCAGGGTGCCCAGCATGGTGAAGAAGCGGCGGCCGGGGCTGGCGATGGGGGAGGAGTAGGTGCCGTCCTCGGCCACGTCGCCGTACCTGTTCAGCAAGTTGGTGCGCGGAATACGGACCTGGTCGAAGTGCAGCCGGCCGTTGTCGATGCCGTTCAGGCCGCCCTTGTAGCCGTCGTCCTCGCCGCCGATGCCGGGCAGGAAGTTGCGCTGCTCATCGCGAAGGGGGACATAGAACGCGTGCACGCCATGGTCCACGCCGTGGGTGATGAGGTGCGCGAACACCACGGCGGCCAAACCGTCATTGGCGGCGTTGCCCAGGTAGTCCTTCCACGCGGCGCGGAACGGGGTGTGGATGACGAATTCCTGCGTCTCCGGTTCGTACGTGGCGGTAGTGGCGATGCTGGCAACGTCCGACCCGTGGCCGGTCTCGGTCATGGCGAACGCGCCGGGGGTCTTCAGGCTCATGATGTCCGGCAGCCACCTGTTGTGGTGTTCCGTGGTGCCCAGGTGCAGCACGGCGGCTCCGAACAGGCCCCACTGCACCCCGGCCTTGATCTGCAGCGAGGGGTCGGCGGTGACCAGTTCCTCGAAACCGGCAATGTTTCCGCCGTGATTGTCCTCTCCGCCGAGCCGCCGGGGGAAGGCACGGTGCACGGCCCCGGCGTCCACCAGGTACTTCAACTGGCCAACGACGCGTTCGCGGTGCTCAACCATCGGCAGGCCGTCGATCCGGTGGATTTCCGGCCGGCCGGCGAGGTCGCGCGCGGCTTGGCGGATCTCGGCCCAGCGGCCCAGCAGGACCTCGCCGAGCCCGGCCACGTCAACGGTAGCGCCGCTGTCTTCAACCGGTTCCGGGGTTTCGGCGGTGGGGGTATACGTCATCGGTTGTTCCTTCAGTCGTCACGAATGGGTCGGATGGTCTGCAGCGGCAGCGGCCGCGTCGGCGGCGGCATGGCCGGCTCAGCCTGCGGCGCCGCGGGTCAGGCCCGGCGGTCCGGAACCTGCTCCCGGGTCTGCACGGCTGGGAGCGACTCCATGGAGCAGCCATTGGGTGAGCAGGCTGGTCATCAGCTCACGGCTTGGTTTGCTGCCGTCATCGGGTGCGGCCAGCCAGCGTTCGCCGGCAGCACGCACCATGCCGATGGCGGCCTTCGGCCAGTAGGATGCCGCGGCCAGTTCCGCGGCGCTGCCCGCGGAGGCGCTCAGGTGGCCGCGCAGCGGGGCTTCGATCATCGCCGTCACGTTGGCGAAGAAATCGTGAAGCACCGCGGAACTGCCGGTGTCCGGGGCAGCGGCGGCCAGTGCCGGCTCGCCGCGCAGTTGCTGCGGCACCGATGGATCGAAGGGGCCGTCCCGGGTGACGAACGCGTAGACGTGCGGCGAGGATTCCGCCATCTGCAGGTAGACCGAGACCATGGCGTGCAGGCCTTCCTGCGGAGTGGTCGCGCTGGCGGCGGCCTCCTGCAGCCGGGCCTGCATGCGGCCGATGACCACTTCGCCCATGGCCTGCTGCAGCCCGGCTTTGTCGCCAAAATACCGGTAGAAGACGGGCTTCGAGGTTCCGGCGGCCGCCGCGATGTCCTCCATCGAAGCGTCGGGGCCCAGCCGGTGCACTGCGTGCCGCGCGGCACGGATCAGTTCCCGGCGGCGCTCGGTCCGGTGGCGGTCCCAGCGGGCGGAGCGGCCGTCGGGACCGGACGTCGGAACCGCAGGGCGGACTGTGGCGCTATTCACGTTACCCAGCGTATCAGGTACGCTTGGTTACGGTAACTGACTTCGTTCCGCCCTGCACCCGATTCACGAGGAGAGCCTTCATGGCCGCTTCACCTGACGCCACCGGCACCCGCCCCGCCAACGTTCTGCGCAAGGCAGTCGTCATCGGCGGCAACCGTATCCCGTTTGCCCGTGCCAACGGGGCCTACACCCAGGCCAGCAACCAGGACATGCTGACTGCCGCATTGGACGGGCTGGTGGCCCGCTTCGGGCTGCAGGACGAGCGGATCGGCGAGGTGGCCGCCGGCGCGGTGCTGAAGCACTCGCGCGATTTCAACCTCACCCGTGAAGCGGTGATTGGATCCGCGCTGTCGCCGGAAACGCCCGCCTACGACCTGCAGCAGGCCTGCGCCACCGGACTGGAAACGGTGGTTGGCCTGGCCAACAAGATCAAGCTGGGGCAGATCGATTCCGCCATCGCCGGCGGCGTCGACTCCGCCTCCGATGCACCGATTGCCGTGAGCGAGGGGCTCCGGGCAGTTCTGCTGGAACTGCACCGCGCCAAAACGGTGCAACAAAAGCTGACCACCTTGGCCAAGCTGCGCCCCAAGGACCTGGCACCCAACGCGCCGGACACGGCCGAGCCGCGGACCGGGCTGTCCATGGGGGAGCACCAGGCACTGACCACTGCGGCGTGGAACGTCACCCGCGAGGCGCAGGACGAGCTGTCCCTGGCCAGCCACCGCAATCTGGCGGCCGCCTATGAGCGCGGGTTCTTCGACGACCTGATGACGCCTTACCGCGGCCTTGCCAAGGACTCCAACCTGCGCGCCGACACCACGCTGGAGAAGCTGGCCAAGTTGCAGCCGGTCTTCGGCAAGAACCTGGGCGCCGAAGCGACCATGACCGCCGGCAATTCCACGCCGCTGACCGACGGCGCCTCCGCGGTGCTGATCGGTTCGGAGGAGTATGCGCGGAGCAATGACTTGCCGGTGCTGGCCGAGGTGGTCGACTCCGAGGCCGCAGCGGTGGATTTTGTGCACGGCAAGGAAGGTCTGCTGATGGCCCCTGCCTATGCCGTACCGCGGCTGCTGGCCCGGCAGGGCCTGACCTTTGCCGACTTCGATTTCTTCGAGATCCACGAAGCCTTTGCCGGCACCGTGCTGTGCCATATGGCGGCGTGGGAAAGCGAGGAATTCTGCCGCAACAAGCTGGGCCTGCAGAAGCCGTTGGGCGCCATCGACCGGACCCGCCTGAATGTCAACGGTTCGTCGCTGGCGACCGGACACCCCTTCGCCGCCACCGGCGGCCGGCTGGTGGCTACCCTCGCCAAGATGCTGCGCGAGAAGACCGACGCCGAGTCCCGCCCCACCCGTGGTCTGATCTCCGTGTGCGCCGCCGGCGGCATGGGCGTGGTGGCCATCCTGGAGGCAAACTAATGGCGGACCGGTACCTGGACCTGGTCAACGCCGGGCCGGTGAAGAGCCTGGCCAAAAAGCTGGGACTGCCGCAGCCTGCCGTGCTGCGGCGCTACCGGCCGGGTGCTCCGGTGCTGCCCGGTCCCGTCCTGGTACTGGGCTCCGGTTCCGGCGCCGACGTCCTGGCCAAGGAACTGCTCGGCTGGGATCTGGATGTCCGGCGGCATGTGGCGCCGAAGGAACGGCTGGGCGGCATCGTGCTGGTGCTCGACGAACTGGCCGCGCCGGAAGAACTAGCGGATCCGATGCTCACCGCCGGCTCCAGCCTCAGGGACCTGGCACCCGGCGGCCGGATCGTCACGATCTCCCGCCCCGCAACCGGGACCGGACAGCCCGCCCAGGCTGCGGCCAGGCAGGCGGTGGACGGGGCTTTGCGGTCGCTGGCCCATGAGCTGCGCGGCGGTGCCACCGGCAACGGGATTGTGCTGGGCGAGGGCGTGGATGCCGGTGCGCCGGCCGTCCTCGGCGCCTTGCGCTTCCTGCTCTCCGGCCGAAGCGCCTACGTCAACGGGCAGTTCCTCCTGGTTGGCTCCGGCGTGGCCTCGCTGCCGGCGAACCCGGACCGTCCGCTGGCGGGCAAGGTCGCCGTCGTTACCGGTGCCGCCCGCGGCATCGGTGCAGCAATCGCCGAGACCCTGCACCGCGACGGCGCCCGGATCATCGCCGTCGACGTCCCCGCGGCCGGGGAGCAGTTGGCGCAGGTCGCCAACCGGATCGGCGCTACCGCGCTGCAATTGGACATCACCGCCGCGGACGCGGGCGCGAAGATCGCAGCCCACGCCGCGGAGCGGAACCACGGGCTGGACATCGTGGTGCACAATGCCGGCATCACCAGAGACAAGCTGCTGGCCAACATGGACCAGGCGAAATGGGACTCGGTGATCGCGGTCAATCTTGCCTCACAGCTGAGGATGAACGAGCAACTGCTGGCGTCGGGCGTCCTCCGCGAAGCTCCGCGGGTGGTGTCGCTGGCCTCCACCAGCGGGATTGCAGGCAACCGCGGGCAGACCAACTACGCCGCCTCCAAGGCGGGCATCATCGGCATGGTCCGCGCCTCGGCGGCCGCCTTCGCCGACGCCGGCGGCAGCATCAACGCGGTCGCGCCCGGCTTTATCGAGACGGCCATGACCGCCCGGATGCCGTTCGTGACCCGCGAAGTGGCACGCCGGCTGTCCTCGCTGCAGCAGGGCGGCAGGCCGCTGGACGTCGCCGAAGCGGTCTCCTTCCTGGCCAGCGATGCCGCGGGCGGGATCAATGGCCAGACGCTGCGCGTCTGCGGCCAGAGCATGGTCGGCGCATGAGCGAGGTCATCCTGGGGGAAATGCCCACGCTCTCGCGGCTGTATCTGACGGCTGCCTCCACGGCGGCGCGGCACAAGCTGGGCGTCGGCCAGCAGGCCGATCAGCTCCCGGCGGTGCGGCACACCGTGGACGGCGTGCACATCGCCCCGGAGCGGGTCAGCGGCTTCCAGCAGCTGATGCACGGCACCGTGCGGGACACCTTGCCCTCGGTGTTTCTGCACTCGGTTGCCTTTCCGGTGGTGATGAGCGTGATGACGCGGCCGGACTTCCCGCTCCCGCTGCTCGGCATGGTGCATCTGGCCAACCGGGTGAACCACCTGCGGCCGGTCCACTTCGCGGAGCCGTTGACCGTGACAGCTTGGGCCGAAGGCCTGCGCGGCCACCACGCCGGCACCCAGGTGGAACTTCATACCCGGATCGAGGCCGGGGGCGAAACCGTGTGGGAGGGCGTATCGGACTATCTGGCCAAGGCGGTCTACCTGCCCGGACTGGACAAGGCTTTGAGGCCGGAACGCACCGATTTCATCCCGCCGCAGCCGACGGCGCGTTGGCGGCTCGGTCCCGAAGCCGGCCGCGAGTACGCCGGTGTCTCCGGTGACTTCAACCCGATCCACTTGAGCGCGGTATCGGCCAAGATGCTGGGACTCAAGCGGTCCATCGCGCACGGCATGTACCTGGCCTCCCGGGTCCTGACCAGCGTGGAAGCCACGGCCAGCGAACCCTTTGCTTGGCGCATTGATTTCGCTGCCCCGGTCTTCCTTCCCGCCACGGTGGCCGTACGGATCCATGACACGGAACGGGACGGATCGTGGGAAGCGTCCGAGTTCACCGGCTGGGGAGAGCGCAGCCACCGGCTCCACTTCACGGGCAGCGTCAACACGCTCGCGGGGTAGCACGGGACCTACGCCGGTTCAGGTGGCAGCCGCCTTGCGTTCAAGCACGTCGCGTTCGCGGTCGTTCTTGGCCAGGGCGGCTGCGGCGACGAACTCGGCCCGTGCCTCGTTCGGCCGGCCGAGCCTGGCCAACAGCTCGGCCCGCACGCTGGGCAGCAGATGCGATCCGCGCAGCGCCCCCGTCGAGACCAGGCCGTCCACGATGGCCAGCGCTGTGGCCGGCCCGGTGGCCATGGACACCGCCACGGCCCGGTTGAGCTCGACCACCGGGCTGGGCGCAATCCGGCCGAGCGCCTCGTAGAGCAACACGATCTGTGCCCAGTCGGTCCGGTCGACGCTGGGCGCCACCGCGTGGCACTCGGCGATGGCGGCCTGCAGCGCGTAAGTGCCGCGGCCGCGGCCCAGCCTGTCCGCCCGGGCCAGTGCCGCGCGGCCGCGTCCTATCTGCGCGCGGTCCCAGCGGGTGCGGTCCTGGTCGGCCAGCAGCACGGGGGTGCCGTCCGGCCGGGTGCGGGCGCCGAACCGCGAGGCCTGCAGTTCCATCAGGGCGACCAGCGCGTGCGCCTCGGGCTCCCGCGGCACCAGCGAAACCAGCACCCGGCCGATGCGCAGGGCTTCGCCGGCCAGATCCGGCCGGATCCAGCGTTCCCCGGAGGTTGCGGCATAGCCTTCGGTGAACATCAGGTAGATGACCCGGAGGACACCGCCCAGCCGCGGCCCCCATTCGTTTGGTTCCGGGACGTCGAAGGGGACTTTCGCCGCGGCCAGCGTCTTCTTGGCGCGGACAATCCGCTGCTGGACCGTGGCTACCGGGAGCACGAACAGCCTGGCGATTTCCTCGCTGGACAGACCGCCCACAATCCGTAGCGTCAAGGACACTTGTGCCTCCCGGGAGAGCACCGGATGGCAGGCGGTGAAGACCAGCCGGAGCACGTCGTCCGGAACCGGATCCCAGGACGTGGCATCCTCGTCCTGCAGCCCGCGGGCCAGCAGTTGGTAGCGGTTGTCGAGGCGTTCGGCCCGGCGCCAGGCGTCAATCGCCTTGCGCTTGGCCACGGAGGTCAGCCAGGCGGCAGGATTACGCGGCGTACCGGTGTTCGGCCATTGGAGCAGCGCATCGGCTACGGCTTCCTGCGCCATGTCCTCGGCAAACCCGACGTCACCCGTGGCCCGGGCCAGCGCGGCAACGATCCGGGCACCTTCGATGCGCCACACGGCATCCAGCCGGCGCCGGACTGCCGCTGACCCTTCCGGGTCCGTGCCCGCCACCGCTGCCCCCTCCGCGTCCGTGCCCGCCACCGCTGACCCTTCCGGGTCCGGGCCCGCCACCGCTGCCCCCTCCGCGTCCGGCCCCGCCACGGCTGACCCCTCCCGCGCCGCAGGGGCTACGCGTTCTCCGCGCGCAGCTTCGCCTCTTGTTCGCGCCAGCCTTCTTCCTTCTGGATGTACTCGTTGTCGGCGAACTCGGCGAAGTCGGCGGCCTCGGTCACGCGGCGCACTTCCAGCTTGGAGCCCGGGCCCAGCGGACAGCGGCTGGCCCATTCGGCAGCTTCTTCCTTGGACGCCACCTGAACGATCCAAAAGCCATTGAACAGCTCGTGGGTTTCGCCGTAGGGGCCGTCGGTGACGAGCGGCGGATCTTCCGAGAAGTCGACGACGAAGGCCGTGCCGTCGGACAGGTCGGCCAATCCGTCACCGCCGAGCATGATGCCGGCGTTGATCATGGACTCGTTGTAGGCGCCCATTTTGTTGATCATTTCTTCGAACGGCATGGCCTTGGAGGCCTCGAGGGCTTCGTCGGTGGACCGCATGATGAACATGTACTTCACGGCTATCTCCTTCTGTGACCGAGGACGCGGTGTGCGCCTTCTACTATGCCGTCGAACGGCGATCAGCGATATCGACACGGGCGGAAAACTTTCTTTCATCACCGTGTCGGCCGTCGTTCCGGCGGCCGCCGCCGCGCTTATGCTGTCCCTATGACCGCCGATGCTCAGCTAGCCGACCGCGCCCGGACGCTCGATGCCGCCGACCCGCTGGCCGCTTACCGTTCCCGTTTTGTGGGCCACGACGACGAATCTGTCACCGCCTACCTGGATGGCAATTCGCTGGGCAGGCCGCTGGCCGCCAGCGTGGACCGGGTCCGGGACGTGATGCTGCAGCAGTGGGGCGGCCGGCTGATCCGGGCCTGGGACGAGGGCTGGCTGGCGCTGCCCGAGCGGATCGGCGACGAATTGGGCCGGGTGGTGCTGGGCGCCGCTCCGGGCCAGTGCGTGGTGGCCGATTCCACCACCGTGCTGCTCTACAAGCTGGCCCGTGCCGCGATTGCCGCCCGTCCCGGCCGGCGGCGCATCCTGGTGGACCGGGACAATTTTCCGTCCGACCGCTTCATCGTGGAGGGCATTGCCGCCGAATGCGGCCTGGAGCTGGACTGGCTCGAACCGCCGCATGCCGGGGGAGTCACGGCGGAAGCGGTGCGCGCCGCCGTCGGGCCGGACACGGCGCTGGTCTTGCTCAGTCATGTGGCCTACCGCTCCGGCTACCTTGCGGACATTCCCTCCATCACCACAGCGGCGCACGACGCCGGTGCCTTGGTTTTGTGGGACCTGTGCCATTCCGCGGGGGTGCTTCCCGTGGAACTGGATGCGTGGGGCGTGGACCTGGCCGCAGGCTGCAGCTACAAGTACCTGAACGGTGGCCCGGGTGCGCCCGCGTGGGCCTACGTGCGGACAGAGCACCAGCACTTCCAGCAGCCGATCCAGGGCTGGCTGGGCAGTACGGAGCCCTTCGAGATGGGCCAGGGGTACCAACCCGCCGGCGGCATCCGCCGGTTCGCCTCCGGGACTCCACCGATCCTCGGGATGACCGCGATCCAGGACATGATCGCGCTGATCGACGAGGCAGGCCTGGCCGCCGTCCGGGACAAGTCCGTCGCCCTGACCGAGTTCGCCATCGAAGCCGTGCAGGCGGCGTTGGCCGATTTCGGCGTCGCCATCGCCTCGCCGCTGGATGCGGCAGAACGCGGTGGGCACGTCACCATCGACCATCCGGCCTTCAAGCACGTCACCGTCCGGCTCTGGGAACAGGGCGTGATCCCGGACTTCCGCGAACCGGACGGCATCCGGCTGGGGCTCTCGCCGTTGTCCACCAGCTTCGCGGAAGTTTGGCGTGGGATCGCGGCGATCCGGGCCGAGTTGGAACACGCCTGACTGGACGGGCTTAGCCGGCCCTGCGGACCATCCGGATCTCGTGCAGGCCGACCCACAGGCCGGTCAGCGGTTCGCGGCGCCCGTCCGGAGCGAACCCGTGCTTGTGGAAGAACGCCCGGGCGCGGGGACTGTCCTCGAGGACCCACAGCAGCGCCGGCTTGCTGCCGATGGCGGCATCCAGCAGCCGCTCGCCCAGCCCGGTGCCGTGGGCCTGCTCCAGCACGTAAAGCATCTGCAGTTCGAACGGCAGGTTGGCGTCGCCGTCGTCGTCCTGGGCGGGGCCGGCGCCGGCACAACCCACGATCCGGCCGGAAGGATCCTCCGCGATCCACAGTTCTGCCCCTGCCGCCAAGCCGCGTGCCCACCAGTCGATCTGCTGCTTCCGCCGGGCGGCTTCGGCGGCAAAGAAGGATGCGGGACGCTGCGTGGCGTAGGTTTCCCGCCACGCAGCCAACTTCATGTCCAGGGTTGCGGGAACATCATCGCCGGTGGCGCGGCGGACGCGGTAATCGGGAGTTGGCACCTATGAATCTTAGCGGTGCGGGCAGGCCGTCACCGGCGGAAATGGTCTACCGCCAGCTGGTAGCTGTGTGCCGTCAGCGCAGCGGTCTGCTCCCAGCCGAAGGAGGAGGCGTGCACGGCCGCATTCGCGCCCAGCCGCCGGCGGAATTCCGGATAGTCGTGCAGTTCGCGCAGCGCACCGGCCCACCGGGCAGGGTCGTGTCCATCCACCAGCAGGCCGGTGAGACCGTGGCTGACCGCCACCGGCAGCCCGCCCACGTTGGTGGCGACCACTGGAGTGCCGCAGGCCTGCGCCTCCAGGGCCACGAGCCCGAACGATTCGCTGAAGGATGGAACCGCCACCACATCGGCGCTGCGGAAGGTGGCCGCCAGCTCGGCCGGCTCCACGGGCGGCGAGAGCGCCACGATGTCGTCCAGCCCCAGCTGCGTGGCCAGGGCAGGCAGGTCCAGTTCGGCGGCCCCGCTGGCCTCGCCGGTGATGGAGATCCGCAGCCGGATGTCCGGCCGCTGCCGGCGAAGTTCCGCTGCCGCGGCCAACAGCACCTGCGGCCCCTTGAGCGCCTGGATGCGGCCCGCGAACACCAGATGGAAGGTATCCGGCCCTAGTCCGGCCGCCGCCCGGTCCCGCACCCGGCCCTCCGGACGAAATGTCCGCAGGTCCACGCCGGGCGGGATCACGTCCACCGTCCCCTCATCGGCGCCGTAGAGGTCCACCAGTTCGCACGCCTCGGTCAGCGTGTTGGCGATCAGCCGGCCAGCCCCGGAGGCAATGGCTTGTTCGCCGCGGACCCGGGACTCCGGCTCCGGTGCCTCGCCGGGCTGCAGGTGAAGGTTCTTGACCAGCCCCATGGTGTGCATTGAATGCACCAGCGGAATCTGCCAGTCCCGCTGCAGGCGCAGTCCCACCGCACCCGAGAGCCAGTAGTGCGAGTGCAGCACGTCGTATTTGGCACCGTCCTGCTGCGTGAACTGCCGCAGCGACGCCTCCAATGCGGCCAGCCGCTGCGGCACCTCCTCCTTGGCCACGATGTCGGCCGGTGCGCCGTCCAGGTGGATCACGCGAACGCCGGCGCGGGGATGCTCCACCGGTTCCTGGCCGTCATGTTGGGAGCGGGTGAAAACGTCGACGGCGGTACCCAGGGCCGCCTGTTCCCTCGCGAGCGCGCGGACGTAGACGTTCATGCCGCCGGCATCGCCTCCGCCGGGCCGGGCCAGCGGCGACGTATGCAACGACAGCACGGCGATGCGGTCCGCGCCGACCATGCTCCACCTCCGTGCCGTGTGCCCGGCCGGTACGTCTCCAGCCGTGGAAAACCGACCTGTTGCCGATTTTGTCTAGCAGCAACTGTAGCCGTCCGGACCCGTGGCAGCCGCTCGATGACAAGTCAGTGCATGGTGAAGCGGTTCGCGACCGCGTCGTGGGCCCCGGGGATGTGGGTCAGCGCGCCGAACACATGGTTGCGGGCGGCGAGCATTGCCGGCGGCAGCGGCCGTCCCAGCGCCATGTTCAGGTGGGCCTGCCAGGTGGCGGTGGCTGCAGCCCGGTGCCGGTCCGCTTCGAACTGCCGTAGCGCCGCCGCCGTCGGCTCGCCCCGCAGTGCCGCGGCCATGATCGGGGCCAAGGCCGCCGCGTCCAGCCAGCCCAGGTTCATGCCCTGCCCGCCGATCGGGCTGATTTGGTGTGCCGCGTCCCCGATTAGCGCGAGCCGGCCCGCGACCAGGCGGCGCGGCATCCTGGAACTGACCGAGAAGGCACTGAGCATGGTGCAGCTCTCCGGTTCCGGTCCTATGCCGGTGCGCCGCGCGATGAGGGAGGCCAGGCCTGCGGCCGTGGGATGACTGACCACGCCGGGCATCCGGGCCACCCAGCGCCGGGTGCCGCCGGGCAGCGGAAAGGATTCGACGATTCCACCGGCCTCCAAAAAGAGCACGGCGGTGCTGCCGTCCGGCGTGGTGTCGGCGAAATCCCCCATCAGGTAGGCGTCCGGATAGGTCCGCGTCCGTACCGCGACGCCGCGTTGCCGGCGCAACGCCGAATACGCGCCATCGGCAGCCACGACCAGCCTGGCGCGGACAGTGGACGTGTCCGGGCCGGCCGGATGCTCCGCGTCCCGGTCCGCTGCCCGTTCCGGTCCGGCTCCCGGGCGCGTTCCGGATCCCGGTCCCGCGCCCACGCGGCAGGACAGCGTGACGGTTGCCCCGTCGTCGTCCGCGCCGTGAACGTGCACGCCGCGTTGCAGGGCACCCGGACGCAGCGCTTCCAGCTGCTCCTCCAGCAGTTGTTCGGTGATCACCTGCGGTACGGCCAGCACGTAGGGATGCCGGCCGGGGACCGCCTCGAAGGACAGTGATGCGACCTCACGGCCGCGGCTGCGGGCCGTGCCGCGGCGGATGCGGACTCCTGCCGCCAGCAGCGCGGGACCCACGCCCGCATCGTCGAGCACGGCCAAGGCCGGCGGATGGATCCCGATCGCGCGGGAATGGATGCTGCGCGACGTCCGCTGCTCCAGCACCGCCACGTCCAGTCCGCGCCGGGCCAGGAGGAGGGCCATCAGCAGTCCCACCGGGCCGCCACCCACGACGGCGACATCGTGCAGCTTGTCTTCGGCCCGAGGGACACCGGTCCGGCGCCGCGGGGACAGCTGATCAGTCATCGGTCCCTCGCACCAGCAGCTGCCGGAAGCGTGAATCCCGCACCACTTGCCAATCCGGCGGTACTGCGGCGCGTAGCTCCGCCGGCGTGTAGCTGCGGCGGATGGAGGTCAGGCCGTCGCGGCGGATCAAGGATCGGTGGAAGAACGGCAGGGTCCCGGCGGCGAACAGCAGATACGCCGGCCGGCTGCGGATGATATCGCTGTGCACTGCGAGGGAACGCGTCAGCCGGCGCGAGTCCTCCAGCAGTCCGGCCAGCTCCGCGGCGGTCAGGTGATGCAGCAGATGGTTGGATACCACCGCGTCGAAACGATGCCCTTCGGCGACCAGCTCCGAGCTGAAGGCCTGCCGGAACTCCAGTCCCGGCAGTGGCGGCCGCGAGATGGCGAAGTCGTGCGCGCGGGGGTCGGGGTCGATCGCAGTGATCCGCAACCCCAGGCCGTCGCGGGCAGCCCAACGCGTGAGCATCCCCGGCACGTCGCCGCCACCGGAGCCAATATCCAGCAGGGTGGGATGCTCGATGGCGGCCAGGCGGGGCCGGAGCAGCCGCCGGTAGATGCCGTGCCAGCCCGAGACCGCCCGGTTGATCAGCGGAAACTGGGCATAGGTGCGCCGGAGCATGGCGGGATCGCAGTCGGGTTTGTCCATTTCCTCCACCGCGTCGGTGGCGCGGGTGGCGAGGAATGTTTGCCTGCTGTACGCCGGTGAGTGGGGGGCCACGGCGGTCCGCTCCGGCTAGACCGCGGCTGCGGCGGCGGTGTGCTGGGCCTGCAGCGTGACGGCCGGGACGGTCTTGGTAAACAGTCCGGTCTCCACCGTCAGTCCCGGGCCGAAGGCCATGGAGCAGATCCTTTCCTCGGCCGCGCCCGGCGGTTGCTCCAGTATGTGCTTGAGCACGAACATCACCGTGGCGCTGGACATGTTCCCGTAGCGCCGGAGGGTTTCGCGGGCCGGCACCAGTTGTTCCTCGGTCAGCGCGAGCTTGGCCTCCACCTTATCCAGGATGCTCCGTCCGCCCGGGTGGATCGCCCAGTGCTCGATGTCGCGGTACGGTTTGGCCGCCAGCGCCGGCTCACGGGCCAGCAGCGGCTCCAGTGCGCCGACGATATGTTCGTCGATGATGTGCGGAACATACGTGCCGAGGACCATCTCGAAGCCTTCGTCGCCGATGTTCCAGGCCATGGATTCTTCGCCCACCGGGGTGAGGATGGTTTCAAAGTGGTCCAGCCGGATGGCGGGGCCGGTCTCCTCCAGATCGCGGGCGGTGATGATCGCGGCTGCGGCACCGTCCGCGAACAGCGAGGAGCCAACGATGGTGTCCGGGTCGTTGGACGTGCGCACGTGCAGCGTGCACAGTTCTGCCGAAACCACCATGACCACGGCTTGTGGATCGGCGTCGCAGAACAACTTGGCCGCGCGGAGCGCCGGGAAGGCGGCATAGCAGCCCATGAAACCCAGATGATAGCGCTGCACGGAGGGGTCGAGTCCGAGTGCACGCACGATCTTGTAGTCGGGGCCGGGATTGAAGAAGCCGGTGCAGGAGACGGTGATCAGGTGCGTGATGTCCTCGGGGCCAATCCCGTCGCAGGCAGCCAGCGCCTTGCCGGCGGCTTCAATGAACAGCGGGGTGGCCTTGGCTGCGAAAAAATCGTTGCGCACCTTGGTGCTGGGGGAGAGCAGCTGCCGGGTACCGGCGTCGAAGAACACCGGATTCTCGGCCCGCCTTGCCGTGGTGAGCTCGTCGACGGCGGCGTGCCGCGTGTCAATGCCGGACTGGTCGAACGAGGTGGTCACCAGCCGCTGCCCCAAGCGCGTCAGCCCGGGCTGCGTGGCAAACACGTCACGCGCCTCGGACTGGATCAGGACCGTCTCCGGAACAGCGGTTTCCAAGGACCTCAGCGTGACCGTCATAGTCCATTCATAAGGCAGCCGGCCGCGGAAAACAATGGACCGGCCGCCGCGATACCCGGCTGAACCGCATCACCGGCGCGCGCGTCTTACCGGATGAGGGCCCTGCCCGGAGCCTTAAGGAGCGGAATCCGATGGACTACCAAGTCAATGCGCTGCCGCTGCACGTGCTCCTGGTCCACGCGACAGTGGTGTTCATTCCACTCACCGCGCTGTGCATTGTGCTGAGCCTTGTTTGGCCAGCGGTCCGGCGCCGGCTGGGGATCGTCACCCCGCTGATCGCGCTGCTGGCTTTGGTGCTGGTGCCGATCTCCCAACAGGCCGGGCACTGGTTGTTCCTGCGGATGGACCAGACGCCGCTGGCGGTGAAACACATGCGCCTGGGCGACATGATGCTGCCCTGGGTGATCGGCCTGTTCATCGCGGCGCTGGGGATATGGCTCTGGTTCCGCTATGGAACGACGGCGGCTGCCGCCTGGCGGCGCAAGCTCGGCGACGGGTACCGCATCATTGCGGCGGTGATGGTCGTCGTCGTGCTGGGGGTGTGTGCCGGCGCCACGGTGGCGGTGGTGTTGACCGGTGAGTCCGGATCGCGGGCGGTCTGGGAGGGGCGCTTTTCCGAGCCGCCGCCGCCGCCTTAGCCCGGCTCCGCCGGCCGCCAGCACCGACGGGGCGCGCCGCCAGGCTACCGGCCGAGACGCTGGTAGGAGGAAGCGAAGTGGATCAACGGATCGGCGCTCTCCGCACCGGGAGCGTCGCGGCCCATGGCCAGCACCGCGCCGACGATCAGTAAATGTGTTGCCGCCGGATGCACGGCGGTGGTCCTCAGTTCGAACCATGCCGGAGCTCCGCCGACCACGGCAGCGCCGGTGACCGGGCCGCGCCGGTACGGAACCTGGTTGAGCAGGCCCTCCACCGGGTTGCCGGGGCTCGCCAGCCAGTTCGCGGTGCCCTGGTGACGGGCGGCCAGCAGGCTCAGCGCCCACGTCCCGGAGCTCGCCACCGCGTCGCAGATCCGGGACTCCTCAAAGAGACTGACCAGCATGGTGGGCGGGTCATAGGAGACGGACAGAAATCCGCTGACGGTTGCCGCGTAGTCCCGGTTCCGCCACCGGGTCGAGACCACCGCGACGCCCGAGGCGATGTCCGCGCTCAAGGCGCGGTAGAGGTCGATGTCCCGCTGGTCCGGCGCGCCCGGCCGAAGCCGATGGGCCGCCGGTTCTCCGTCCAGTTCCATGCCGCCATCTTTGCATGCGGGCCCCATGAGCGGTTGCCGCCGGCGACCGACGACGGCGGCAACCGCTGACTCGACAGCGCCGGCGGTGCAGGAAAGAATCTTCAGATGAGTGAGGCGGCTGAGTTCATCGACTTCACGCTGCAGCGGGAGGCCAGCGAGGAACGGGCGCGGGCAGAGAAGGATCCGGGCGATGGCTTGCGCTACTACGGCGCGTCCGTCGGTGCGGTGCGGGGCACGGTCCGCGACGCCGCCCGGAAGTTCCGGCCGCTTTCGCATGATCAGGTCACGGCACTCAGTTCCGAGTTATGGACGCAACCGGTCTTCGAACTGCGCCTGGCCGCCGTGGTGCTGCTGCAGTCGAAGCAGCGTCTCTTGCGGAACTCCGACCTGACCCGGATCGAAGGTTTTCTGCGGGATGCACGAACGGCGGCGCTCGTGGATCCGCTCGCGGTCGACGTCGTGGGCCCTCTGGTCCAGGGGCTGACGGACCAGTCCCGCGCCCGGGCCGAGTCGATCCTCGATCGCTGGGCACGGGCGCCGGACCCGTGGCTGCGCCGGGCTGCCATCCTCGCTCCGCTGCGGGCAGTACGATCCGCCGGCCTAGACGCGGACGCGGTGCTGCGCCGGACACGTGCTGCAGCGGAGAACGATGACAGCGAGATTGTCCAGGAGGCGGTCGCCGTGATGTGCACCGAATGGGCAAAAAACGCTCCCGGGCGGGTCCCGTCCCGCTAGCGGCTCCACTGCGCCGCTCATGACGGAACGGACAGCGGACACAAAAAAGCCCCGGGAATCCCGGGGCTTTCTTTGTGCGCAGGAAGGGACTCGAACCCTCACCCTCAATAAGAGGACTAGCACCTCAAGCTAGCGCGTCTACCATTCCGCCACCCGCGCAGGTGGAGTTTTCGAACGATGATCAGGAGCCCTCGGGCGCACTGATTCCGTCGAAAGCAGCGAGAAAAACTCTAACATGTTTTGTCGGAACTGTTGAATCGGGACACGGCGTGCCCGGCGGTGCCGGCGGCACGCCGGTTACCCGGCGTGGACGCTGCGGAGGCGCAACTCGGCGCTGCTGCTGGCTCTGACGCCTCTGCTGGATAGGCTGGGGGACAGACATCGACTTCGAGGGAGCCTTCATGACCGCACCGAACCCGCACGATGAAGTGGTCCGGATCTGCCAGGAACTGATCCGGATCGACACCTCCAACTACGGCGGTAATGAGGGCCCGGGGGAGCGGCAGGCCGCCGAGTATACGGCGGGCCTGCTGGAAGAGGCCGGGCTGGCCACCGAAGTGTTCGAGTCCGCGCCACGCCGGGCTTCCGTCGTGACGCGGATGGCCGGCTCGGACCCCTCGGCCCCGGCGCTGGTGGTGCACGGCCATCTTGATGTGGTGCCGGCGCAGGCCGACGACTGGCAGGTGGACCCGTTCAGCGGCGAGGAGCGGGACGGGCTGATCTGGGGCCGGGGAGCCGTGGACATGAAGGACATGGACGCGATGATCCTCTCGGTCGCGCGGCATATGTCCCGCAGCGGCATCCAGCCCCGCCGGGACATCATCTTCGCGTTCTTCGCCGATGAAGAGGCCGGCGGCACTTACGGGGCACGCTGGGCGGTGGAGAACCGGCCCGAGCTTTTCGACGGGGCCACCGAGGCGATCTCGGAAGTGGGCGGTTTCTCCGCCACCATTGGCGGCCGGCGGGCCTATCTGCTGCAGACCGCCGAGAAGGGAATTGCCTGGCTCCGGCTCGCCGTCGCCGGCCGCGCCGGCCACGGTTCGCAGATCAACACCGACAACGCGGTCACGACGCTGGCTGCCGCGGTGGCGAGAATCGGATCACATCGGTGGCCCATCGAGTTGACGGATACCACCCGGCAGTTCCTGGACGGCGTCACCGAACTGACCGGGGTCGAGTTTGACCCGGACAACCCGGAGATTCTGCTCAAGGAGCTGGGGACGGTGGCCCGCTTCGTCGGCGCCACCCTGCAGAACACCTCGAATCCCACCGTGCTCAAGGCCGGTTACAAGGAGAACGTGATTCCCGGCCTAGCCGAGGCGCGGATCGATGCCAGGACACTGCCGGGCCAGGAGGAGTTGGTGCTGGCCACCATCCGCGAGCTCGCGGGTCCGGGCGTGGACGTGAGCTACGTGCACCAGGACAGGTCGCTGGAAGTACCGTTTGCCGGGAATCTGGTGGATGCCATGGTGGACTCGCTGAAGCACGAGGATCCGGACGCGGTGGTGCTTCCGTACACGCTCTCCGGCGGCACCGACAATAAGTCGCTGGCCCGGCTGGGCATCACCGGGTACGGCTTTGCACCGCTGCGGCTGCCGGAAGAGCTGGACTTCACCGGCATGTTCCACGGGGTGGACGAACGGGTGCCGGTGGAATCGCTGAAGTTCGGCACCCGGGTGCTGCAGCGGCTGCTCAGCACCTACTGATCTCTGTACGTACGACGAAAGGACCACCGGCATGCCTGCCAGTGTTGAAGAACTGCTCCCGGACGCGCTGCTGGAAACCATCCGTGGACGGGCCGCAGGCTACGACGAGGCGAACAGCTTTTTCCACGAGGACTTCGCCGATCTGGTCGAGGCCGGCTACCTGAAAATGTTCGTGCCGGAAGCAGACGGGGGCTTGGGCTACTCGCTGGAGGAGGCGGTCAGGGCGCAGATGCGGCTGGCCGGCGCGGCTCCGGCCACGGCGTTGGCGGTCAACATGCACTTGGTGTGGACCGGCGTCGCCCGCGTGCTCCAAGCCCGCGGCGACAACACGCTGGACTATGTCCTGGCCGAGGCCGGCCGCGGCGAGGTCTTCGGCTTCGGCGTTTCCGAGGCCGGCAACGACCAGGTCCTGTTCGACTCGCGCACGGTGGCGGCGCCCCGCGAGGACGGCGGCTATGAATTCACCGGGACGAAGGTCTTCACCAGCCTGTCTCCGGCCTGGACCCGGCTGGGCATCTTTGGCCGGGACGACTCCGGCGTGGAACCGCAGCTTGTGTGGGCGTTCATCGACCGCGATAAGCCGGGCTACCGGATCAAGGACGACTGGAACACGCTGGGAATGCGCGCCAGCCAGTCCAATACCACCGTGCTGGAAGGCGCGGTTGCGGCGCCGGACCGGATCTTCCGGAAACTGCCGGTGGGCCCCAACCCGGATGCCTTGATCTTCGGCATCTTCGCGTGCTTCGAAATCCTGCTTTCGTCCGTGTATGCGGGGATCGGCACCCGTGCCCTGGACCTGGCAGCGGAAGCCGTGCACCGCCGTCGTTCCCTGAAAACGGGCAAGAGCTACGCGCAGGATCCGGACATCCGCTGGCGGGTGGCCGATGCCGCACTGGCGATGGACGGGCTGTACCCGCAGCTGGCGTCCATTGCCCGCGACGTGGACACACTGGCCGACCACGGCAAGCTATGGTTCGCCAAACTGGCGGGCATCAAAATCAGGGCCACCGAAACTGCCAAGGACGTGGTGGAGAAGGCCGTCCGCGTCTCCGGCGGCGGCGGATACTTCCGCGGCGGGGAGCTCGAGCGGCTGTACCGCGACGTGTTGGCCGGGCTGTACCACCCGTCGGACGACGAGTCGGCGCACAGCACCATCGCCACGGCCTGGTTGGGGCCGTTGGACGACTGAAGCGGACGGTTCATGCAGCGCGGCGCACCGCCTGGCGGGTTTCAGGCGGTGCGTTCGACCCTGAGCACCCGGCGGCGAAGCCAGTACTTGCGGCCGCCGCCCAGATACAGGCGGGTGCGCACCAGGTCCCATTTGCCGTACTCGGCGTGATCGGTCAGCACCCGGCGTGCTTCCCCGACGGATTCGCCTTTGCTGACAGTGAGGACCAGGTATTCGTACTGCCGGGCGTAGTCGCGTTCGCGGGTGACAGCGGCACCCAGAAATTGTTCTCTCATTGCCCTCCTGTTCTATTCACTTATTCTCCACATTGCGGCTAACGTCTACATCATGAGCATTGATCCGCGTGTCGCACTGGAGTCCCTGGTTTCCGCGCTGCAGGAACATCTGGCCGCCGCATCGAGCCGCCGGGGTGAAGACGATCCTGCCGTGGAAGCAGCCTTCTCGTCCATTATGGAATCCTTCGAGACGTATGAGGACGCGCTCTACGATGCTTACGGCGAAGTGACGCCGCTGGTCATTTACGATGAGTCGGACGACGACGACATGGACGACCCCGACGACGTGGTGGACCCGTTCGACGACGATCTGGAAATCGAAGAAAAGTAGGGCCGGCGCGCCGGGATCAGGGCGCCGGCGTTGATGCGGCGTAGTTCAGGGCGCGGAAATTTCGTCCAGCACGTGGGCAATCTCGGCAGGCAAAGCATCCAGCGGAGCCTTGAGGATCTCATCCAGCTGCGCCGGCGTTCGCGGTCCCACCACGGCGGTGCCGACGGCGGGCCGCTGCAGCACCCAACTCAGGGCCAGATCCAGCGGCTGGACGTCCAGGCCGCGGGCCGCCGTAGCCAGCGCGTCCACAATCCGGGCCGGCCGGCCGGACAGATACGGCTCCACGAAGCCAGCATGCTGCTCCGAGGCGGCCCGTGAGTCGGCCGGTGTACCGGTGCGGTATTTACCGGTCAAGACGCCGCGTCCCAACGGCGACCACGCCATCACACCCGGGCCCAGCGCGGTGGCGGCCGGAATCACTTCAGCTTCTGGTCGGCGCTGCAGCAGCGAGTACTCGTTCTGCACCGCGACCAGCGGAACCGGGCTGACCGAGACCGCCCGGGCTAGCTGCCAGCCGGAGTAGTTGGACACGCCAACATAGCGCGCACGGCCGGAGGAAACGGCGTGTTCGAGCGCGGACAGGGTTTCTTCAAGCGGAGCCGAGGCATCGTCCCAGAGGTGGACCAGCCACAGATCCAGGTAGTCGGTGCCCAGCCGGGCCAAGCTGGCGTCGAGGCTGCGCAGCATGGCGCCGCGGGAAGTGTCCACCTCGCGCCGGCCCTCGCTGCGGGTCACGCCGGCCTTGGAGACCACCAGCACTTCCTGCCGGGGGACCAGTTCGCCCAGGAACGCGCCGAGCATGGCCTCGCTCCGGCCCTCGGCGTACGGCGCGGCGGTGTCCAGCAGCGAGCCGCCGGCGTCGAGATAGGCGCGCAGCATGGCGCCGGCGCCCTCCTCGTCCGTCTCCTCGCCCCAGGTCATCGTTCCCAGCGACAGCTGCGGGACCTTCAGCCCGCTGTTACCCAAGCGCTTGTGCTCCATACAGCCAGCTTATGGCCTGCGGCGCCGTGCCCTTGGCAGCGGCCCGCCGACGCCGTGCCCCCGATCCGCCTGCACCGGGCGGGGACACCCGTCCTCATACCGCGGGCGGAACTTCGCCCGGGGGACTGTGTCTGGTTCCGTTTCCGGGGCCCGCGTGCCATAGGGTCTACTGTGTGAATTGGCTAGAAGCAATCCTCTTGGGCCTGGTGCAGGGCCTGACCGAGTTCCTCCCGATCTCGTCCAGCGCACACCTGCGTATCGTGGGCGAGTTCCTGCCCGGAGCCGCCGATCCCGGGGCTGCTTTCACCGCCATCACCCAGCTGGGTACCGAAACCGCCGTCGTCGTCTATTTCTGGCGCGACATCGTCAACATCGTCAAGGCCTGGTTCGGCTCGCTGACCGGCAAGGTGCCGCGCAACGATCCGGACGCCCGGATGGGCTGGCTGGTCATCATCGGCTCGATCCCCATCGGCGTGCTCGGGCTGCTGTTCCAGGACCAGATCGAGTCCACCTTCCGGAGCCTGTGGATCGTGGCCACCATGTTGATTGTCTTCGGCCTGTTCCTGGCCGTCGCGGACTCCATCGGCAGCCATACCCGCACGCTGGACAAGCTCACCTACAAGCACGGCATCCTCTACGGCTTGGCCCAGGCGCTGGCGCTGATGCCGGGCGTCTCGCGCTCCGGCGGCACCATCACCGCCGGCCTGCTGATGGGTTACACGCGCGGGGCGGCGGCCCGCTATTCATTCCTGCTGGCCATTCCGGCGGTCTTCGCCTCCGGCCTGTATCAGTTGGCCAAGAGCTTCGGTGAACCCGGGCCGTACGGCCTGGGCGAGACCGCCCTGGCCACGGCGGTCGCGTTCGGCGTCGGTTTCGTGATCATCGGCTGGTTCCTGAAGTACGTGTCCACCCGCAGCTACCGCCTGTTTGTCTGGTACCGGATCGGCCTGGGCACCCTGTTATTCGTGCTGCTGGGCTTCGGGATCATCAACGCCTGACAGGGCGGGAATTTATCCGGCTCCTGCGTCCTTAAACGTTAGGAGCTTTAATGTACGACGGCGGGACCGCGCCTCTGCGGCCGGGCCACCTCATTGGAAGGAAACTCAAGAGTGCTTGGTTGGAATGCCCATGCCGTACCCGAAATTCCGGGCGGCAAAGACGAACTGACCATCCACGACACTTCCGTGGGGTCGCTGGTAGCGCTTGAACCCTCCGCCACCGGAAGCCTCTACGTCTGCGGCATCACCCCGTACGACGCCACCCACATGGGCCACGCCGCCACGTACGTGGCGTTCGACCTGCTCAACCGCTACTGGCGCGATGCCGGCCGAACGGTGAACTACGTTCAGAACGTAACGGACATCGACGATCCGCTGCTGGAACGTGCCAATGCCACCGGAGTGGACTGGCAGATCCTGGCGAAGGACCAGACGGAGCTGTTCCGCACGGACATGGAAGAGCTCAACGTGATCCCGCCCGAGCAGTATGTGGGTGCGGTGGAATCCATCGAATGGATTGTTCCGGCGGTGGAGGACCTGCTGGCCCGCGGCCTGGCCTACCGGGTACCCGGCACCGACGGCGAGCCCGACGGCGACGTCTACTTCGACTCCGTTGCTGCCGCCGGGCCGGGCTGGCACAACGGCGCCACATCCCGCCTGACCGATGAGGAGATGCTGCCGCTCTTTGGCGAGCGCGGCGGAGACCCGGAACGCCCGGGCAAGAAGCACCCGCTGGATGCGCTGTTGTGGCGCGTGGCCCGCGACGGCGAACCCGAGTGGCCGGGTGCCTCGCTGGGCGACGGCCGGCCCGGCTGGCATATTGAGTGTTCGGTGATCGCCCGCAAGTTCCTGCCGGAAACCTTCGATGTCCAGGCCGGCGGCTCCGACCTGAGCTTTCCGCACCACGAAATGAGCGCCGGCCACGCCTACGCTCTGGCCGGCAAGCCGCTGGCCAAGCACTTCGTGCACGCCGGCATGGTGGGCCTCGACGGCGAAAAGATGAGCAAGTCCAAGGGCAACCTGGTGCTGGTTTCGGCGCTGCGCGAGGACGGCGTGGAGCCTGCCGCCATCCGCACGGTTCTGTTGGGCCAGCATTACCGCAGCGACTGGTTCTGGACCGAGGACCTGCTGCACAAAGCACAGGCGCGGCTGGCTGCCTGGCGCGGTGCCGCAGCCTATGTGCAGGCGGACCAGGTTCCCGAGCTCGCGCAGCAGGTGCGACGCGCGCTGTCCAACGACCTCAACGCCCCCGCCGCGCTGGCCGAAATCGACGGCTTCGCCGAGCACTCCCGCCAGCAGGCCAACGGCCAGCCGCAGGACGGCGTCGAACAGTTCGCCGCCCTGCTCGACGCGCTCTTGGGTATCCGGCTCTAAACGTGCGGCCTGCGCCGGAACAGCACGCCGCTTCGCCGGTTGGGGCGGGGCCCTGTCGCGTCGACTTCGTCGCCTCGCCGGGTCCCTGCCCGCCCCGCCCTTCTCGCTCGTTCCTCGCTCGGCGAGGCGCGGCTTAGCTGTTCCGGCCTCCGGCCGCCTGTTTTCTCTTTCCGCTTATTCCTTGCGGCGCTTCTTGAGGTAGCGCTCGAATTCGCGGGCGATGGACTCGCCGGTGGCCTCCGGCAGCTCGGCTGTGTCCTTGGCCTCCTCGAGCTGCCGCACGTAGGCGGCGACTTCGGGGTCCTCGGTGGCCAGTTCGTCGACACCGCGCTCCCAGGCTTCGGCTTCTTCGCTGAGGACGGAAACTTCCAGCGGCACCTGCAGAATGTCCTCCAGCCGGTGCAGCAGCGCCAGCTCCGCCTTGGGGGAGGGCGACTGGCCCACATAGTGCGGCACGGCTGCCCAGACGGACATGGTCGGGATACCTGCAAGCGAGGCCACATCGGCCAGCACACCGACGATTCCGGTGGGGCCTTCGTACTGGCTGGACTCGGTGTTCAAGGCGCGTCGGACGTCGTCGTCGTCGCTGGTCACGGTCACGGGGATGGGCCGTGAGTGCGGGACGTCGGCAAGCAGTGCGCCCACCAGGATGATGCAGTCCACTCCCAGCTCCTCGGCGTGGGCCAGGAGCTCAGCCGTATAGGCACGCCAGCGGTAGGACGGCTCCACGCCGTGGACAAAGATGATGTCCACCGGAGCATCGGGAACGCTGCTGCGGGTGAGCTTCGTCGTCGGCCATTTGATCCGGCGTTCGCCGGACCCGGTGCGGTGGACAACCGGTCTGGTGAATTGAAAGTCGTAGTAAAGATCCGGGTCCACGGTGGCCACTTTGTGGCTCTCCCACAGCCGGCTGAGGTACTTGACGGCATCCGTGGCGGCCTCGCCGGCATCGTTCCAGCCTTCGAAGGCAGCCAGCATCACGGTATAGCGCCGCGGCGCCTCGCCGGCCTTGGCCTGCGGGAACAGCAGATGCAGGCCGTGCATCTCGCCGGGGCCGTCCGTGGGCAGATCGCCACTGTCCTGAGTACTCACGGTTTCACCCTAATCCTCCGGACACGGCTTGTCAGTGAGCCCCATTGCGATTCGCGCAAAGCATAGCGGCCCGATTCCGCAGCCTTTCGAGGCCGCAGCGGGCCCGGCGGGGACCGTAGACTGGTGCCATGCCCGCACTAGACCCTTCCGCCGCTGCGTCCGGCGCACTACAGCCAGACCTGCAGGCGGTGTTCTGGGATATGGACGGAACACTCGTCGATACCGAACCGTATTGGATCGAGGCCGAATCGGAACTCGTCGCCTCGTTCGGCGGCGTCTGGAGTGACGAGTTGGGCCTCAAGCTAGTGGGCAACGCGCTGGAGACGTCGGCAGCGGTGCTGCAGCAGGCAGGCGTGGACCTCGGCATCCGCGACATCATTGACCAGCTGATCGACGCCGTGACCGAACGGGTCAGCCAAAGCATCCCGTGGAGGCCCGGGGCTCGCGAACTGCTCGCCGAGCTGCTGGAGGCGCGCATTCCCACCGTGTTGGTGACCATGAGCGAGACCAAATTGGCCGCCGAGGTGGTGCGTGCGCTGCCCGAGGGCAGCTTCCAGTACCTGGTCACCGGCGACATGGTCGGCCAAGGCAAGCCGCACCCGGAGCCTTACCAACGTGCTTTTGACTGGCTCAGCGGCCGACTGCCCGGCGCAGACAAGCGGTGCGTCGTGGCGCTGGAAGACTCCGTTCCCGGAGTTGCCTCGGCCGAAGCCGCCGGCCTCGTGACGGTGGCCATTCCGCACGTGGTGCCGGTTCCGCCGGCACCCGGGCGTCCGCAGTGGAACAGCCTGGCTGGCAAGGGCCTAATGGACGTGGAGCGGCTTCTGTTGCCGGCTTCCCAGGAAGCAGGAGTATGAGCACGCAGACGCCCCGGCCGCCGGAGGAAAAGCAGCGCAGCGAAGGGATTCCGCTGGGCCGGATGTTCGGCGTGCCGGTTCTGCTCGCCTGGTCCTGGTTCGTCATCGCGGCCTTCATCGTGCTGATCTTCGGGCCCCAGGTTCAGCGGTTGATGCCGGAAATTGGCGTCGGCGCCTACGGGGTGGCTTTCGGTTATGCGCTGCTGCTGCTGTTCTCCGTGCTGGTCCACGAACTCGCCCACGCCCTGACCGCCCGGGCCTTCCACTGGCCTACGGCCAAGATTGTGCTCAATCTGTGGGGCGGCCACACCCAGTTTGACAATTTCAACGCCACACCGGGCAAATCGCTGTTGGTGGCGTTGTCCGGGCCGGTAGCCAACTTTGCGCTGGCCGGGCTCGGTTCGCTCGTCCTGCCGCTGTTCCGCGGCGAGCCGATTCCGTTCCTGCTGACCGATATCTTCATCTGGGCGAACTTCCTGGTGGCGGTTTTCAATATCCTGCCGGGGCTGCCGCTGGACGGTGGACGGCTGGTGGAGACCGCGGTCTGGAAACTGACCGGCAGCCAGGAAAAGGGCACCGTGGCGGCAGGCTGGGCCGGCCGCGTCATCGTTGTGCTGCTGGTGATCGGCGTCATCGGCATCCCGTTGCTGCGGGGCGGCACGCCGGACCTTCAGATGGTGGTGCTCATGGTGCTGGTCTGCGGGTTCCTCTGGATGGGAGCCAGTTCGGCCATCGAGCACGCCCGGATGCGGCTGCGCCTGCCGTCCGTCAGCGCCGGGCAGCTCAAACTCCCGGCGACGTCGCTGCCGGCCACCGCCATGGTCGCCCAGGTTCAGCAGCTGCTGGAGCGGGAACCGGAACTCAACGTGGTGCTCACCGCCGCCACCGGCCAGCCCGAAGCAGTGGTGGACCGCGGCGCGCTGAGCCAGGTGCCGCCGTCGGCAGCCGCACAGACCCCGGCCGCAGCCGTCTCCCGGGCGCTGGCACCGGGTGCCTATGTCCCCGAAGTGGCCGCCGGCCAGGAACTGGTGCAGTATCTGGCCCGGTTGGCCGGCAACGAATACGCGGTGATCGACGGCGGCGGCCGGGTCACCGGGGTGCTGCAGCAAAGCACCGTGGTCCGCGCCATCACGGGCAAGCCGGGCCGGCTCTGACTCTCCCCACCGTTCGCACCGGCAGCTCCGCTGCCGGTCGGAATACAATCGACACAACCCGGCGGTCGGTACCGCCGCGGCACCGCAACAACAACCGGAAGTGATTCACGCATGAGCTCCTCCACCAGCCCGCACGGCGCCGACCAGCGACGCGGACCGCTCCGGCCCGGCGAACGGGTCCAGCTCACGGATGAAAAGGGCCGGATGAACACCATCACCCTCACGCCCGGGGGTGCTTTCCATACGCACAAGGGGTTCCTGCCGCACGACGAAGTCATCGGCCGGGAAGAGGGCACCGTCGTGGCCAACACGGTGGGCCACCGCTACCAGGCGCTGCGTCCGCTGCTGTCGGACTTCGTGCTGTCCATGCCGCGGGGCGCCGCCGTCGTCTATCCCAAGGATGCCGCGCAGATTGTCACCATGGCGGACATCTTCCCCGGTGCCCGGGTGGTGGAAGCCGGCGTCGGCTCCGGTGCGCTGAGCATTTCGCTGCTGCGCGCGGTGGGCGACGGCGGGCGGCTGCATTCGTTCGAACGCCGCGAAGAATTCGCCGACGTCGCCCGCGGCAATGTGGAAACCTTCTTCGGCGGACCGCACCCTGCCTGGCAGGTCTCGCTGGGCGACTTCCAGGATGAAGTGGTCAAGGCCGAAGAACCCGGCAGTGTGGACCGTGTGGTGCTGGACATGCTTGCGCCCTGGGAATGCCTGGACGCCGTGGCCACCGTGCTGGCGCCCGGGGGAGTGTGGATCAACTATGTTGCCACCGTGACCCAGTTGTCCCGCACGGCCGAAGCCATCCGCCAAGACGGCCGGTTCACCGAGCCCGAAGGCTGGGAGTCCATGGTCCGGGGCTGGCATCTGGAGGGGCTGGCCGTTCGGCCCGACCACCGGATGGTGGCGCACACGGGCTTCCTGCTCACCGCCCGGCGGCTGGCCGGCGGCGTGACCGGGTTGACGCCCAAGCGCCGTCCGTCCAAGACCGAATTCGCCGCCGAGGACGTACAGGTCTGGGCCGGCAACGAGGAAGACTGGAATGCCGAGGGCCTGGGAGAGCGGACCGTTTCGGACAAGCGGCTGCGCCGGGTTGCCAAGGACGCCGCTTCCACCGTCCAGCGCGGCGCGTTCAAGGACGTCAATCCCGAAACCGACTAGTCGGACAGGGGCGGCGCAGGGCCCGGGGCCGGTCTGGGCCGCCGCGCCCGGATTCCTCTGCTGCCGGACCGCCCACACGGGCACCAACGCGGCAGCGTTTTCGTTATCCCGCGTAATGATCGGACGCCACGCAACAGCATCTTCGTGCCGGACGTTGGAATTCCATGTTTCGATTCGGCGTTTCTTTTCGTAGACACGTGCAGGCGGCGCAGGCGCCCGTTAGGGTCTAGGGAAGGAACCGATTCAAAGGAAGCGGGTCGCGGTGATGAAGGACAACCAGAACCAAAACAATGAACCGGCACCGGCTGAACAACAGGACGAACAGCGTGACGCGCTGACGGTCGCACAGCGCCAAATCAACGTGCTGCGTGACAAACTGCGCCACCTGGACAAGCAACTTGCTGCAGCCACGCAGAACAATTCCCGTTTGGTCGCCACGCTTGAGGCCGCCAAGACGGAGATCGTGCGGCTCAAGTCCGCCCTCGAACGCGACGGCGAAACACCCTTCAGTTTTGCCACCATTACCGACGTCCACAAGGCGCGGAAGCCGCGTCCGGGCGTCAGCAACGCCGCGATGGTGCAGGATAGCGTGGACATAGTGCAGTCTGGACGCAAACTGCGCGTTGCGGTCAGCCCGCTGGTCGACATGGACCAGCTCGGGCCCGGGCAGGAAGTCCTGCTGAATGAATCGCTGACGGTGATTGCCGCGCTCGGCTTCGAGCGTTCCGGCGAGCTGGTCACCATCAAGGAAATGCTTGACGGCCACCGCATCCTCGTGGTCGGAAGGGCGGACGAGGAACGGGTGGTTAAGCTGTCCGGGGCCCTGCTGTCTGAGCGGCTTCGGGTCGGCGACGCCGTCTCCATCGACGCCCGAAGCGGCTATGCGCTGGAGAAGATCCCGCGCAGCGAAGTGGAGAACCTGATCCTCGAAGAGGTTCCGGACATCTCCTACGAGGACATCGGCGGGCTGGGTCCGCAGATCGACCAGATCCGGGACGCCGTCGAGCTGCCCTTCCTGCATCCCGACCTGTACCGCGAACACGGGCTGAAGGCGCCCAAGGGCATCCTGCTCTACGGACCTCCCGGCTGCGGCAAAACGCTGATTGCCAAGGCCGTTGCCAACTCGCTGGCCGCCAAGGCGATCGAGCGCAACGGGACGGACACCCGCAGCTACTTCCTGAACATTAAGGGACCGGAACTGCTGGACAAATATGTGGGCGAGACCGAGCGCCACATTCGGCTGATCTTCGCCCGGGCCCGCGAGAAGGCGTCCGATGGCAGCCCGGTGGTGGTGTTCTTCGATGAGATGGATTCGCTCTTCCGGACCCGCGGCACCGGTGTCTCGTCCGACGTGGAAACCACGATTGTGCCGCAGCTGCTCTCCGAGATCGACGGCGTGGAAAAACTGGAGAACGTGATAGTCATCGGTGCCTCCAACCGTGAGGACATGATCGACCCGGCCATCCTGCGCCCCGGACGGCTGGACGTGAAGATCAAGATCCATCGCCCGGATGCCGAGGCCGCCGCGGACATCTTCACCAAGTACCTGACCACCGACCTTCCCATCCATGCGGAAGACCTGGCCGAGCACGGCCAGGACCGCAAGGCCACGATCGAGGCGATGATCCAGCGCACGGTCGAGGAAATGTACTCCACCGACAAGTCGAATGAGTACTTGGAAGTCACCTATGCCAGCGGCGACACCGAGATGCTCTACTTCAAGGACTTTAATTCCGGCGCTGTCATCCAGAACGTCGTGGACCGGGCCAAGAAGAACGCCATCAAGGACCTGCTGACCAACCGGCAGAAGGGCCTGCGGATCGAACACCTGATGCGGGCGGTGGTGGACGAATTCCGCGAGCATGAGGACCTGCCGAACACCACGAACCCCGACGACTGGGCCCGGATTTCGGGCAAAAAGGGCGAACGGATCACGTACATCCGAACCATTGTGCAGGGCAAGGCCGGGCAGGAGGCCGGCAAGTCCATCGAAACGATGCCGAATACGGGGCAGTATCTGTGAGCGTCTATAGGGTGATGGGTTCGGAGACGGAGTATGGCATCCATGCTCCGGGCGAACCGCTGGCCAACTCCACCGTGCTCTCCTCGCAGGTGATCAACGCGTACGCGGCCACCATGCGCAAGGGCCTGGGCAATCTGGCCGGCACCCGCTGGGACTACACCGACGAGGAACCGCTGCACGATGCGCGAGGATTCGACCTCTCGCGCGAGGCGGCGGACCCGGCGCAGTTGACGGACGTGCCGCCGGTCCTGGACGCCGAACAGATTGCGCTGGCCGGCGGCCGGGCAGCGGCCAACGAGTTCTACACGGACGAGTCCTCCGGTGTGCTGATGAACATGGTGCTCAGCAACGGCGCCCGGCTCTATGTGGACCACGCGCACCCGGAATACTCCTCGCCGGAGGTGACCAACCCGCTGGACGCGGTGCGCTGGGACAAGGCGGGCGACGCCGTCGTGCTTTCGGCATCGCGCCGGATCGCGGCGACGCCGGGGTTCTCGCCGGTGAACCTCTACAAGAACAACACGGACAACAAGTCGGTCTCCTACGGTGCGCATGAAAACTACCTGATGCCGCGCAGCCTGCCGTTCAACCAGATTGTGACCGGGTTGGTCCCGTTCTTCGTGTCGCGGCAGGTTGTGTGCGGGGCCGGCCGGGTGGGCCTGGGCACCAACGGCCGCACACCGGGGTATCAAATCAGCCAGCGCGCGGACTTCTTCGAGGCCGAGGTGGGGTTGGAGACAACCATCCGCCGGCCCATCATCAACACCCGCGACGAGCCTCATTCGGTCGCGGACAAGTACCGGCGGCTGCACGTGATCATCGGCGACGCGAACCTGAGCGAAGTGTCGATTTTCCTGAAGATGGGCACCACGGCCGTGGTGCTGTCCATGATCGAACATGGTGAAGCCCCGGACGTGCAGCTGGCCGATCCGGTGCAGGCGCTTCAGGCGATCAGCCACGACCCGTCGCTGCAGCAGAAAGTCGCGCTCAACGACGGCAGCATGGTCACCGGCCTGGACCTGCAGGAGATCTATCTGCAGGCGGCGGTGGAGCATTGCACGCGGCACGGCACCGACACGGACCAGACCGCGGAGGTGCTCCGGCGCTGGGCCTCGGTGCTCGACATTCTGCGGCACGACCCGATGAAAGCGGCCGACCAATTGGACTGGGTGGCCAAACTGAAGCTGCTTCAGGCCTACCGGGACCGGGACAGCCTGGAATGGGGCGATCCGCGGCTGGGGCTGATCGACCTGCAGTACTCCGATGTCCGGCCGGAAAAAGGCCTCTACCACCGGTTGGCAGCACGCGGCCGGATCCAGCGGTTGCTCTCCGACGAGCAGATCGAAACCGCCGTGAGCCAGCCGCCGGAAGACACCCGGGCCTACTTCCGCGGAAAGTGCATCCAGCATTTTCCGCAGGAGGTGGTCGGCGCCAGCTGGGACTCGGTGATTTTCGACCTTCCCGACCGGCGGCGGCTGCAGCGCATCCCGACCCGCGAACCACTGCGCGGCAACCGCGAGCTGACCGGAAAGCTTTTCGAGGAGGCCGCTTCCGCGGAGGATTTTATTACGGCGTTGTTGGGACCCAGCAGCGAGCCCCACGTGGCAACATAAGCATGAGGGACACAGTCGATCGTCACACCATAAGGAGGCCATCATGGCAACCCAGGACCGCAAGAACGCGGACTCTCGCCGCGAAGACGAGGAGTACGACGACGAGCCCACACCCGAGCCTGCCGCCGCACCTGCCGCACAGGCCGAGACCGAAGGCACCGATGATCTGCTGGACGAGATCGACGGCGTGCTGGAGCAGAATGCGGAAGAGTTCGTGCGTGGCTTCGTGCAGAAGGGCGGGCAGTAATTGATGAACATGCCGGCCGGCGGCCCGGGCTCTGTTTTCGCTCAGATTTCCCACTCCGCAACCGCCTCGTTCAGCGAGTATCTGGCACGTACGGCGCCGGATCTGCTGCCGGGTGCCCGCGGGGTCCAGCAGCTGCCGCCGGGAGCGGCACCGATGGTGCCCCACGCCACCACGATCGTCTCGATGACGTTCGCCGGCGGGGTGCTGATGGCCGGCGACCGCCGGGCAACGATGGGCAACATCATCGCCAGCCGGCACATCGAGAAGGTCTTTCCGGCCGATTCCTATTCGGTGCTGGGCATCGCCGGCACTGCCGGCATTGCGCTCGACATCACCCGGCTGTTCCAGGTGGAACTTGAGCACTACGAGAAGATCGAAGGCACGCTGCTGAGCCTTGAGGGCAAAGCGAACCGGCTGGGCGCGATGATCCGATCCAACCTGCCCATGGCGATGCAGGGGCTGGCAGTCATTCCGCTGTTTGCCGGCTTCGATGCTGAGCGCCGGGTGGGCCGGCTGTTTTCCTACGATGTGACCGGCGGCCGCTACGAGGAGCAGGAGCACCACAGCGTGGGGTCGGGCTCGGTCTTTGCCCGCGGAGCCCTGAAGAAGCTTTGGCAGCCGAATCTGGAGGAGGATGCCGCCGTCCGCGTCGCCATCGAAGCCCTCTATGACGCTGCCGACGACGACTCGGCCACCGGCGGCCCAGATGCCGTCCGCAAGCTGTGGCCGGTCATCTACACCGTCAATGCCGCCGGCGCACGCCGGATTCCGGAGCGCGAACTCGCGGCGACGTCCGAAGCCGTGATCGCCGGGCGAACCGTCACCGGACGGGAGGCCTGAGCATGACGCAGCAGTTCTACGTATCGCCTGAGCAACTGATGAAGGACCGGGCGGACTTCGCCCGGAAAGGCATCGCCCGCGGCCGGTCGGTGGTGGTGCTCAGCTGCTCGGACGGCATTGCGTTGGTCGCCGAAAACCCCTCGCCGTCGCTGCATAAGATCGGCGAGATTTACGACCGCATCGCCTTCGCTGCCGTCGGCAAATACAACGAGTTCGAGAGCCTGCGCCAAGCAGGCGTGCGCTACGCGGACGTGCGCGGCTACTCCTACGACCGTGAGGACGTGACCGGGCGCGGACTGGCCAGCGTCTACGCACAAAGCCTGGGCGCGGTCTTTACTGCCGATACCAAGCCGTTCGAGGTGGAGCTCGCGGTCGCCGAAGTTGGCGCTGCGCCGGCCGAGGACCGCCTGTTCCGGCTCACGTTCGACGGATCCATCGCCGACGAACGCCGGTTCGTGGTGATGGGTGGCGATGCCGAAGCCGTGGGCGAAGTCCTCAGGGGCAACTGGGCCGACGGCCGGGACTACGCCGGGGCGGTACGGGCCGCGGTGGCCGCCTTGTCCGGCAGGACGGGCCAGCAGGATGCCGGACCGGCTAAAGAACTGCGTCCGGAGGGGCTCGAAGTTGCCGTGCTGGACCGCGACCCGCTGTCCAGCCGGGGGAGCCAGCGCGCCTTCCGTCGGTTGGCGACCGCTGAACTAACCGAGATTTTGGGCGAGGGAATGGACGGCTAGCCATGGACAGACGGATCTTCGGGATCGAGACCGAGTTCGGCATTTCCTATTCGGCGCCGGATTCGCGCCCGCTCTCGCCCGAAGAGGTGGCCCGCTACCTCTTCCGCAGGGTGGTCACGTGGGGAAGGTCTTCCAACGTTTTCCTGACCAACGGGTCCCGGCTCTATCTGGACGTGGGATCCCACCCCGAGTATGCCACCGCGGAATGCGACGACGTCGCCCAGCTGGTGGCCCATGACCGGGCCGGTGAATTGATCCTCGAAGACCTCATGAACGAGGCCCAGGAACGCTTGGCCCGCGAGGGCTTCGGCGGCCGGGTCTATCTGTTCAAGAACAACACCGACTCTGCCGGGAACTCCTATGGCAGCCACGAGAACTACCTGATCCCGCGCAAACTCGAGTTCTCCCGGCTGGCCGACATCCTGATCCCGTTCCTGGTGACCCGGCAGATCCTGGTCGGCGCAGGCAAAGTGCTCAAGACCCAGAACGGCTCCATCTATGCGTTCTCGCAGCGGGCCGACCACATCTGGGAGGGCGTCTCCTCGGCCACCACGCGTTCGCGCCCGATCATCAATACCCGGGACGAACCGCACGCGGATGCCGAGTACTACCGGCGGCTGCATGTCATCAACGGCGACTCCAACATGTCCGAAGCCACCACCATGCTGAAGGTCGGGTCGGTGGACCTCCTGCTGCGGATGGTCGAAGCCGGACTGATCATGCGCGACCTCCGGCTGGAAAACCCGATCCGCAGTATCCGCGACATCTCCCATGACCTGACCGGACGTAAACCGCTGAAGCTGGCCAGCGGGCGGGAGATGTCCGCGCTGGCCATGCAGCAGGAGTACTTGTCCAAAGCGCGGGAGTTCGTCGAAGCCAATGGTGCGCACAACCCGCATGTGGAACGCATCCTGGACCTGTGGGAGCGTACGCTGGCGGCGGTCGAGTCGGGAGACCACAGCGGGATCGAGCGGGAGATCGACTGGGCGATCAAGAAACGGCTGATCAACCGGATCATGGACCGCCAGTCGATCGACTTGGATTCGCCGCGCATTGCCCAAGTGGACCTGACCTACCACGACATCTCGGCCAAGCGCGGCCTGTACCACCTGCTGGAGGCCCGCGGGGAGGTGGCCCGGGTGGTGGAGGAACAGGACGTCAAGAACGCGATGGACCATCCGCCGCAGACCACCCGAGCGAAGCTGCGCGGCGACTTTGTCCGGGCTGCCCGGGAGAACGGCCGCGACTTCACCGTGGACTGGGTCCATCTGAAGCTGAACGACCGCTCGCAGCAGACCATCCTGTGCAAGGATCCGTTCAAGAGTGAGGACCCGCGGGTCGAGGCACTTCTCGCCACCTTGTGAGTTTCCGCGGGCGGTTTAGAGCCGATCTCCAGATTTCTCTGCGAGAATGTCCTTCAAGCCCACATGTTCCGCGATAAGAAAGTCGATTGTGCGCAAAATACTCTCCATCCTCCTGCCCGCAGCCTTGCTCCTGACGGCGTGCAGCGGCAGCACCGAATCCGGCTCGGACAACCTGGACGACATCACGGTGAAAGCCGGTGCCGAGGGCGCCGCACCCACAGTGGACTTCTCCGCGCCGCTGGAACTGCCCGATTCGAGTGCCGAGGTCATCACCGAGGGCAAGGGCGACGGCGCCACCGACGGCCAGTGGATCCGATACCGGCTGCTGGCCAAGGACGCCGTCTCGGGCGAACAGCTCGGCGAGACATACTCCGGGCCGGTCGACCAGACGGTGGAACTGAGTGAGGGCTTCAAAACCGCTGACCCGGCCTTGTACGACGCTTTGCTCGGCTCAAATCCAGGCAGCGAGATTGCCTATTACGTCCAGCCGCCGGAAGCCACCAGCGCTTCTGCACCCGCACAGAATCCGCAGCTTCTGTTCCTGACCGTGCAGGACGTCAGGGACAAGCCCGTCAAGGCGGATGCAGCCGAAGTCGCCGAGCTGGACAAAGCCGGCAAGCTGCCCGAGATCACCCTCGATAAGGAAGGTGTTCCTTCCGTCAAGATTCCTGAAGGCAACGACGCACCGGACAACCTGATCGTCAAGGTGATCGAAGAAGGCGACGGCAAGCAGGCCACGGAAAGCAGCACCGTGAAGGCGAACTACGCGGGGTGGAACTGGTCCGAGGGCACCGAATTCGATTCCAGCTTCTCCCGCGGAGAAGCTACCGAGTTCCCGCTCGATGGCGTGATTGAAGGCTGGACCAAGGGCCTGACCGGCCTCAAGGAAGGCACCAAAGTCATGCTCTCCATCCCCACCGAAATGGCCTACGTCCAGGGCCAAGGGGATGCTGTCGGAGACCTCATCTTCTATGTGGAACTAACCGACGTGAAGTAGCGGAGGGGGCCGGGCGGTACGGTAACGTAGCCGTCGGCAGCACTGCATACACGTCAAGCAAGAGAGGTTCAGCATGTCTTTTGGCAAGCGCGACTACGACCGCACCAAACCTGAAATCGAGTTCCCCGGGACCGACACCCCCCAGGATCTGGTGATCGAAGACATCATCGTGGGGGACGGCGCCGAGGCCAAAGCCGGCGACACCGTCTCCACCCACTACGTGGGCGTTGCCTGGTCCACCGGCGAAGAGTTCGATGCGTCCTGGAACCGCGGCGCACCGCTGGACTTCCGCGTCGGAGTCGGCCAGGTGATCCAGGGCTGGGACCAGGGCCTGCTGGGCATGAAGGTCGGCGGACGCCGCCGGCTGGAGATTCCGGCACACCTGGCGTACGGCGACCGCGGCGCAGGGTCGGCCATCGCGCCGGGCGAGTCGCTGATCTTCGTGGTCGATCTCCTCGGCGTCCGCTAGGTCCTCCTGCAGCCTGTCAGGGGCGGAGCAGCGGTGAACGTTAGTTCATCGTTACTCCGCCCCTGCTCGTTAACTTCGTTCCGAAAGGCCCGCAGCCAGTAACGTTTCAACTATGTCCGCCTCCAAGACCGAACGACTCCTGAACCTGCTGATCGCACTGCTGGAACGCCGGCGCGGCTACAGCAAGGAGGAACTGCGCGCGCTGATTCCGCCGTACCGGGAGGCAACCGGCGACGATGCCTTCAACCGTCTGTTCGAGCGGGACAAAGAAGACCTGCGGGAAATGGGCGTGCCAGTGGAGACGTTCCCCGACGACACGCTGTACGAAAACGACCAAAGCGGGCTGCGGTACCGGATCGACCGGCACAAGTACCGGTTGCCTGAGCTCCAGTTCAGCCCGCAGGAAAGCGCCGTCCTCTCGCTGGCGTCGCGCCTGTGGCAGCAGGCCTCGCTGGGCTCCGCGGCCGCCCGTGCCGTCCGCCGCCTGGACGTTCAGGGCGCCCTGGCCGAGGGCGATCCCCTGATCGGCGTGGAGCCACGCATCCGCACCGCGGAACCGGCTTTCGAGGCAATGCTCAAGGCAGTGCTGGCGCACACGCCGGTCTCCTTCGACTACCGATCGCCCCGGGACGGCCAGCCGCAGCAACGCCGGGTCGAGCCGTGGGGGCTGGGCAACCGGTACGGGCACTGGTACTTAGCCGGCCGCGACCTGGACCGCGGTGCCCAGCGCACCTTTCGGCTCTCCAGGGTCACGTCCACCGTGAAGAAGCTGTCCGGGACCTACAGCATCCCGGAGGACTTCACCATGCGGGCCGTGCTGGCAGGGCTGCAGGCGCCGCAGGACCATGGCACGGCGGTGCTTCTGCTCCGCCCGGACAAGGCCAACTCGCTGCGTTCGGCCGCGACAGTTGCCGAAACGGCCCGGCCCCCGGCAGGCTGGGATGCGGTGGAACTCGGCTACGGCGACGTAGAAGTGCTGGCCGAGGAAATTGCCTCGCATGGTGCCAACGCCTGGGTGCAGGAACCGGACGAACTGCGCGCCGCCGTGCTGCGTCGGCTGGAAGGCGCCCTGGCCGCCGCAACGGAAGCCCCGCCGTCGTACTCCCTGAAGGAGGACACGTCACGGCCGTCCCGGAAGACAGGCTCCCTGGACCACCTGCCGCGGCTGCTGGACCTGGTTTCCTACGTCACTGCCAACCCGGGCGTGCCGCTGGCGGAGACGGCCCGGAAGTTCGACATCAGCACCGCCCAGCTGATCAAGGACCTCAACCTGCTCTTTGTCTGCGGGACTCCCGGCTATGGCCCGGACCAGCTGATCGAAGCGTTCTGGGAAGACGGCACCATCTCGATCAATAACGCCGATGAGATCGACAAGCCGGTGCGGCTGAGCCTGGACGAGGCGCTCTCGCTGGTGGTGGGCCTGCAGGCTTTGGAGACAGTGCCCGGAGTAGGGGAGCAGCCCGCCCTGCGCAGCGCGTTGAGCAAACTGCTGGCGGCAGCCGGCGGGGTAGCCGGGCGGCATACCGCCGTCGCTGCGGATCTGGCGGCCGAAGAACGCGCGCCCGAACTGCTCGCGCTGCAGGAGGCCGCGGCCGCGCGGCGGAGCGTGGAGATTGAGTATCTGGTGCCGTCGCGGGACGAAATCACGACCCGCACGATCGATCCGCTGCGGGTTTTCGCCGTGGACGGCCACTGGTACACCGAAGCCTGGTGCCACCGGCAGCAGGCCGTCCGGCAGTTCCGCGTGGACCGGATGCGGGCGCTGACCGAGACCGGGGAGCATTTTGAGCCTCCGGCCGAGCGCAGCAGCGAATTCCCGGACAGCCTGTTCACCCCGCAGGAGACGGATCAGGTGGTGGTGCTGAAGATCTCCGAGCGGCTGGCCGAACTGGCCGACCAGTACAACGCCCGGCGCCGGGCCGTACTGGAGGACGGTTCACTGGCAGCCGAAATTCGTTTGTCCACCACGGCTGTGCTGGCTGGGCTGGTGGCCCGCCACGGCGGCGAAGTGGTTGTGCTGGAGCCGGCCGACGTGGCACAGCAGACGCAGGCCTGGCTGCGGCAGGCGCTGGAAGCCTACCGCGCGGCAGCGGCTCCCACCGGAGGCTAGAGTGGACAGCATGCCCCTTTGGTTCTGGATACTTCTCTGGGTTGCCCTCTGTGCGCTGGCCATCATTTTCATGGCCCTGCTGGGCTGGCGGATCTTCCGCCAGTTCATGCGAACTTTGCGTGAATTCGAGGCTGCGGCGGACCGGCTCGGGAGTGGCCTGCAGGCGGAACCGCCGCTGGCAGAGCCGCACCATCCACGGCCGGCAATCTTCGCGGACCCCGCCGCGCTCAAGGAGGAATACGCCGCGGGCAAGGAACACCGCCGCGAGGAGCGTCGGCAGCGTCGGGTGGCCCGTCGGGCGGCCCGGGGGCAGCGACAGTCCCTGCGTGACCTGCGGCTTTCCTGATCCCGCCATGGCATAAGATGTAGTAGACGAAAGGAACCACGCATGGGACGACTCTTCGATAACCCTTGGACCATCATTATTCTGGTCATCATTGTGCTGCTGCTCTTTGGCGCACCGAAGCTGCCCGGCCTTGCCCGCAGCGTGGGCCAGTCCATGCGGATTTTCAAGTCCGAGGTGAAGCAGATGAAGGACGACGATACGTCCGCTGCCGATCCAGACTCGGAACCAGTCGAGGGCCGTGTGGTCAATCCGCCACGCAACAACACTGATAACCGCGGCCAGGCGCCGAATGCGAACGGTGGATCCCCATCGCCGCACCAGCAGTAAGGGCCGTGACCGGTAAGAAGGGCCGCAAGGCCAACCCTGAGGGGCGGATGCCGCTCAGGGCCCACCTGAAAGAACTGCGCAACCGGCTTATCATTGCCGGCGTCGCCGTCCTGCTGGGGGCCATTGTCGGCTGGTTCCTCTATGACCCGGTCATGGTGGCCGTCCAGCAGCCGCTGATGGAGATCTCGGCGGAAAAGGGCCGGCGCGCGGAAATCAACTACGGCAGCGTCGGCTCGCCGTTCGATCTGAAGATCCAGGTCTCCATTTTCCTGGGACTGCTGGTCAGTTCGCCGGTGTGGATCTACCAGATCTGGGGCTTCATCACGCCGGGGCTCAAAACCAAGGAACGCCGCTACACGCTGGGCTTCATGTTCGCCGCCGTGCCGCTGTTCCTGCTCGGGATCTACTTCGGCTGGATTGTGCTCCCGGAGATCGTGAAGGTCCTGACCATGTTCACGCCGCAGGGCGGCGTGAACCAGATCCTGGCCACCGACTACCTGACCTTCGTGATGCGGATGTTCCTGTCGCTCGGTGTCGCATTCCTGCTCCCAGTGGTGCTGGTTGGCCTGAATTTCGCCGGTTTGCTGTCCGGCCGCCGAGTGATCAAGAGCTGGCGGATTGTGGTGTTCGTCGTCTGCCTGGTCGCGGCGATGGCGGCTCCTGGTCCGGATGCCATGTCCATGTTCCTCCTGGCGGGGCCGCTGTTGGCGCTGTTCTTCGTGGCTACCGGGATCAGCCTGATCAACGACAAGCGGCGCGAGAAGCGTCGCGCGGCCCGAGAAGCCGAAGTCGCCGCCACGCTGGACCAGGCCACCCCGCTGGACCAAGCCACGCCGCTGGACCAGGCCACCCCGCTGGACCAGTTGAAAGCCGATGACGGGAAGCCGGACGCCGTCCAATAGCGCTTGCGGCTCGTCGGCACGAAGGGCACCCACCGGGCGCGCACGTTTAAGCGGATAGGCTTTTGGTATGAGTTCTCCATCCGAACGTTATCTGGCAGCCGCCGAACGGGTGGCCTTCTCCAAGACCCGGCTGTATGCCTTCAGCCAGACTCTCGGGTTCGAACTCGATCCGTTCCAGCGCGAGGCTTGCGAGGCGCTGGAGCTCGGCAGCGGCGTACTGGTGGCCGCTCCCACCGGTGCCGGTAAGACCGTCGTCGGGGAGTTTGCCGTCTACATGGCGCTGCAGCGTGGGCTGAAGGCGTTCTATACGACGCCGATCAAGGCCTTGAGCAACCAGAAGTACAACGAATTGGTGGCTACCTACGGGGCCCAACGGGTCGGCCTGCTGACCGGTGACACGTCAGTCAACCCGCATGCAGATGTGGTGGTGATGACCACCGAGGTGCTGCGGAACATGCTGTACGCCAATTCCGACACCTTGCTGGACCTGGCCTACGTAGTGATGGACGAGGTCCACTACCTGGCCGACCGCTTCCGCGGTGCCGTGTGGGAAGAAGTGATCATCCACCTGCCCGACGACGTGCAACTGGTCTCACTGTCGGCGACCGTCTCCAATGCGGAGGAGTTCGGCGCCTGGCTGGACACCGTCCGCGGCGACACCCGCGTGGTGGTGTCCGAGCACCGGCCGGTGCCGTTATGGCAGCACGTGATGGTCGGCTCCGACATGTTCGATCTCTTTGCCGGCGACATCGCCTTCGATGAATCGGTTCCGGAGTCCGGAACCGGCGGCAGCCGGGCCTATGAAGTGAATCCCGAGCTGCTGAAGCTTGCCTCGGCCGAACAGAAGCTCAACCGCAGCGCCAACTGGGGGCGTTCCGGCGGTCGACGGGGCCGGCGTGTCCCCGAGCCCCCGCGGCAGGCGCTGACCCGGATCCGGCGGGCCAGCCGCCCTCAGGTCATCGCCAAACTGGACAGCGAGGGGCTGCTGCCGGCCATCACCTTCATTTTCTCGCGCAACGGCTGCGACGCCGCAGTGAAGCAGTGTTTGGAATCCGGGCTGGTCCTGACCACCGAGACAGAACGCGCCGCCATCGTCCGCCGGGTAGACGAGGCCGTGCAGGACATTGCCGAAGAAGACCTGGACGTCCTCGGCTTCTGGACCTGGCGCGAGGGCTTGTCCCGCGGGTTTTCGGCCCACCACGCCGGCATGCTCCCCACCTTCAAGGAAGTGGTGGAGAAGCTTTTCGCCGACGGTTTGGTGCGCGCCGTCTTCGCCACCGAGACGCTGGCGCTGGGCGTCAACATGCCGGCGCGGTCAGTGGTGCTGGAGAAACTGGACAAGTTCAATGGCGAGGCACACGTCGACATCACGGCGGGGGAGTACACCCAGCTCACCGGCCGCGCCGGAAGGCGCGGCATCGACGTCGAAGGCCATGCCGTGGTGCTTTGGCAGCCCGGCACCGATCCCGGGGCCGTGGCGGGCCTGGCTTCGCGGCGGACCTATCCGCTGAACTCCAGCTTCCGGCCCACCTACAACATGAGCATCAACCTGATTGCCCAGTTCGGCCGCGGCCCGGCCCGCGAGATCCTGGAGAGCTCGTTCGCGCAGTTTCAGGCCGACCGCTCGGTGGTGGGCCTGGCCAAGCAGGTGCGCAGCCGGGAAGAATCGCTGGCCGGCTACGAAAAGGCGATGAGCTGCCATTTGGGCGACTTCAGCGAGTACGCTCGGCTGCGCCGGGAGCTGAACGATGCCGAAAAACGCGCCTCCCGCACCCAGTCCCGGCATCTTCGTTCGGCGGCCGCTACGTCCCTGGACCGACTGCGCCGCGGGGACATCATCGACATTTCGGCAGGACGGAGCCTGGGCTACGCGGTGGTGCTGGACCGGGACGAGTCGGCCCGCGAACCCCGCCCGACAGTGCTGACCCAGGAAAAGCACATCCGGCGAATCTCGGTTGACGATTTCCAAGGCCCGGTGGAGGTCCTGTCCAGCATCCGGATTCCCAAGACATTCAACGCGCGCAGTCCCAAGGAACGCCGCGATCTGGCGTCCTCGCTGCGCAACGCCCTGCATGACAAGCGCCCGCCCCGGCGCGGGACCGAACACCGTGACTTTGTGGTGCCCGGCGGGCAACAGGCCGAGCGGCAGATCACCGACCTGCGCCGCCAGCTGAAGGCTCATCCCTGCCACGGCTGCAGCGACCGTGAAGAGCATGCCCGCTGGGCCGAGCGATGGTGGAAACTCCGCAAGGAGACCGACCAGCTCGTGGCGCAGATCCAGGGCCGGACGAACACCATCGCCAAGACCTTCGACCGTGTCTGCCAAGTGCTGGACAGCTACGGCTATCTGGAGACGGGCGGCGACGGGGTGGCCATCAGCCCGGCAGGAGAACGCCTTCGCCGGATTTACGGCGACCGCGACCTGCTGGTGGCGCTGTGCCTGGAGCAGGACGCGTTCGCGGGGCTCACCGCCGCCGAACTGGCGGCCTTTATCTCCTGCTTGGTGTACCAGGCCAAGCGTGAGGAGGCCGGCGTCCGGCCCAAGATGCCCTCGCCGGGTATGGAGGCTTCGGTCACCATCGCCGTGCGCGAATGGTCGCAGCTGACCGACCTAGAGGAGCAGCACCGCCTGCCGCTCAGCGGGGAGCCGGAGCTGGGACTCGTCTGGCCGATGTACAAATGGGCCAGCGGCCGCTCCCTGCAAACTGCGCTCAAAGGTACTGACCTCGCTGCCGGCGACTTTGTCCGGTGGGCCAAACAGGTGATCGACCTGCTGGACCAGCTGGTCAAGGTTCCCAACATTGATTCACAGCTCGCGGCGCGCGGCAGGCAGGCCATCGGCCAGGTCCGCCGCGGCGTCGTAGCCTACGCGGCCGTGGCCGAATAGCCAGGGCCGCCGCTGCACCACCTGAAAGGATCTCCATGAGTAAGTCCGCCCTGCCCGCCGCCACGGGTCTCACGCTGTACCGCAACGGCAGCGTCTACAGTGCCGCCGACCCGTACGCCACGGCCATGCTCGTCGACGGCGGCACCGTGGCGTGGATCGGCTCCGAGCATGCCGCCACGTCCATCGCGGACAGCACCATGCGCATCGTCGATCTGGACGGACGGCTGGTGGCCCCGGGGTTCGTGGATTCACATGCCCACGTAACCCAGACCGGCCTCGCGCTGTCCTCGCTCGACCTCACCGGCTGCGCGTCGCTGGCGGAACTGCTTGACGCCGTCGCCGCAGCTGCGCGGCAAGGCTCCGCGCCCGTACTGGGGCATGGCTGGGACGAAACACGATGGCCGGAGAACCGCGCGCCGAGCGCTGCCGAACTGGACCGCGCCGCTGCTGGGGCAGAGGTCTTCCTCACCCGAGTGGACGTCCATTCCGGGGTCGTCTCCGCCGCCTTGGCAGCCCGGCTGACGTTGTCAGAGCTGCAGGGCTGGACCGCCGACGGCACGGTCAGCGGGCCGGCCCTTGAACGGGCCAGGCACGCTGTCCAGATCCCCGCTGCCGGCCAGCGGGCAGAACTCCAGCGCAGGGCCATGCAGCACGCTGCTGCCCGCGGGTACGTCGCGCTGACAGAAATGGCCGCCCCGCAGTTGGGGCCCGCCGAGGACCTGCTGGAACTGCTCGCGCTGAGCGATGCCGAACCCGGGCCCAGGATCTTGCCGTATTGGGGAGAGCTGATGACCTCCGCCGAACAGGTCACCGAGACCATGGAGCGCTTTTCCGGGCGGCTGCGGGGGCTGGGCGGCGACCTGACCATGGACGGCTCCATCGGATCGCATTCCGCGGCCGTCAGCGCCGGGTACGCCGACCGGCCCGGAGAGCACGGTTCGCTGTATCTGGAAACCGAGGCCGCGGCGAGGCATCTCGAATTGACGGCCGGGCAGGGCATCCAGGCCGGGTTCCACGTCATCGGCGACGCCGCGCTCCTCCGCGTGCTCGATGCCTTGGATCTGGCCGCCGAACGCATCGGACAAGCGGCGGTACGTTCCGCCCGTCCGCGTCTGGAGCACATGGAAATGCTGCCGGAGGGGGCCCTGGAGCGGTTGCTGCAGCACGGGGTGACTGCCAGCATGCAGCCGCTCTTCGACGCCTATTGGGGCGGCACCGAGGGGATGTATGCCACCCGGCTTGGTGCCGAGGCAGCACTGGCGATGAACGCCGTGGGGACCCTGCAGACCGCAGGCGTTCCGGTCGCCATCGGTTCCGACGCTCCGGTCACCGATCAAAGCCCGTGGGCCACCGTGAAGGCCTGCCTCGAGCACCACAATCGGGGCGAGCAAATGTCCGCCCGGGCAGCGTTCCTGGCCCACACGAGGGCAGGCTGGCGGGCCGCAGGGGAGCGCAATCCCATGGAGGGGCAGTTGGCTCCGGGCACGCCGGCTACCTTCGCCGTCTGGGACGCGGATGAGCTTTCCATCCAGACGCCGGACTCGCGGGTTTCCGCCTGGAGTACGGACGCGCGAGCGGGAACTCCGATGCTCCCATCATTGGACAACGGAAGATTGCCGTCGTGTGTCCGGACTGTGGTGAACGGAATAACCATTCACGACGCGCTTTGAGGCCCACGGTGCCCGAACCGAGCCCGGCCGGGGAAGCCAAAGATGTGAATGAAATGTTTAATTTCTGCTCATTTCCGCCGCAAGGAGACCTGCTCTGACGTGCATGTTTGGACATAACCGCAGGTCAGAGCGGTATTGACACTTCCAACATAGCCAGTAGGCTGAAGTCTCAGTGGGCCGGTATTTCTTCGCGGATTTCGGCCCGTGCCGGGGAGAGTGGCAGCTGGCGGCAGCCCGCCTCTGTGCGGTTGCTCCCTTTGCCCCTTGACGAACCGGCACTTTCCAGGGTAGGTCCGCATGTCAGTAGAAAACATGTCTGCGTTCCCCAACAGGTTTGCTTTCGTGGCCCGAAGGCGTGCGGACCTACCCGTCCATTCCTCCCGGCGTCGGCCGCAGTGACCACGTCCACCTATCCGTCCGGGCGATGGCCTATACTGGACCGTCGACGTGGAAGCCCGCTGGGCGCTTCGCGCATCATGAAATCTGCGGTTTGCAGCACAACGCTCGAAAGGCCACTGAGTGCGGGTCGTCACCATCATCCCGACGTACAACGAGATTGAGTCCCTCCCGAAGACTGTAGCCCGCCTTCGCTCGGCCGAACCCGACTCCGACATCCTGGTTGTTGACGACAATTCCCCGGACGGCACCGGCGCCCTCGCGGACCGGATGGCCGCTGAAGATGCCGCCATCCACGTGCTCCACCGGGAGGGGAAGGCCGGATTGGGCGCAGCCTACATCGCCGGGTTCCGCTGGGGCCTTGACGCCGGCTACGACGTGCTGGTGGAGATGGACGCCGACGGCTCCCACCAACCGGAGGAACTGACCAGGTTGCTCTCCGCGCTGCGCGAGGGCGCAGACATGGCCAAAGGCTCCCGCTGGATCCCCGGCGGGAGAGTGGTCAACTGGCCCATCCACCGCAAGGCCATTTCCTTGGCCGGCAGCCTGTACTCGCGGCTGATGCTGGGCGTGACCATCCGCGACATTACCGGTGGTTACAACGCCTTCAAGGCCCAAACGCTGCGTACCATCGATCTGGACGCCGTAGAGTCGGTTGGTTACTGCTTCCAGATCGATCTCACTTGGCAGACCTTGAAGGCAGGACTGACGGTGCGCGAAGTACCGATCACCTTCGTTGAACGGGAGTATGGCGACTCGAAAATGAGCGGTGGAATTGTCGCCGAGTCGATCGTTCTGGTCACCAAGTGGGGGATTGCCGACAAGTGGCACCGGCTCCGTGCCAAGCGGGCTTAATCCTCAAGGGACGCAAAAGAGAGGGAGCAACCCGGATGCCCGGGTTGCTCCCTCTCTTTTGTGAGGACTTCGGCGGCGGAGCCTTAAGCGGTGCGGCGTTCCCCGCGCCGTTCGCGGAGCTTGGTCAGGCGGTCTTCAAGGATCTGTTCCAGTTCCTCGACGCTGCGGCGTTCCAGAAGCATGTCCCAGTGGGTACGCACGGGCTTGGCATTCGGGTCAACGGGCCTTTCTCCGTTGACGAGGAGTGCTTCTTTGCCGGACTTGGAAACCCAGACCGCGGGAATCTCGGCCTCTGCGGCAAAGGTAACGAACACCTGCTCGCCATCCTCGCAACGGTATTCGACGCGCTGGCGCGGAGCCGGCTCAACTCCGGATTCGGTCTCCATGCTCTGCGCTCCGAGGCGCATGCCCCGCAGGCTACGATCGCTCATGATCTCTCCCTCTTGTCTTGTGGCGGACCCGGTGGTTTGAACCACGTCCGCGATGGCTCGCTAACACCCTCAACGTCGGCGGGCGGCCGTCTGTTCCCGGTTGCAGATGATAATGGCAATCTGCTCCACGTCAAGGATGGTTATGAGCGGCAACTTCCCGGCAAACAACCCATTATAGTCCGCGTCGGCTTTCCCGGTAAATCGAACCAGGGACGCCCGGTGGATCCGGCTGGGCGGATTCCCCGGGCATCCCGGCCCTGACTTGCTTCGGCCGCGGTGGCTAGCCGCGCGGTTCGGTGTCGGTGGCGGAAACGGCCGGCGTGCCGTTGTCCGGAACCGCGGCGCCCAGCACGCTGCCAATGCCCTTGAGCGCTTCGCCGACCTCGCTGGGGATGATCCAGAGCTTGTTCGACTCGCCCTCGGCAAGCTTGGGAAGCGTCTGCAAGTACTGGTAGGCCAGCAGCTTTTGTGTGGGGTTGCCCTTGTGGATGGCGTCAAACACCTTCTGGATGGCCTGGGCTTCACCGTCGGCGCGCAGGATGGCCGCCTTGGCATCGCCTTCGGCCGCGAGGATGGCTGCTTGGCGCTGGCCCTCGGCGGTCAGGATCTGGGACTGCTTGGTACCTTCGGCCGTCAGGATGGCCGCGCGGCGGTCACGCTCGGCCCGCATCTGCTTTTCCATCGAATCCTGGATGGAGTGCGGCGGATCAATCGCCTTGAGTTCCACCCGCGAGACGCGGATGCCCCAGCGGCCGGTGGCTTCGTCCAGTACCCCGCGCAGCTGCCCGTTGATCTGGTCACGCGACGTGAGCGCCTCTTCCAGGTTCAAGCCACCGACCACGTTGCGCAGGGTAGTGGTGGTCAGCTGTTCAACAGCCTGGATGTAGTTGGCGATCTCATAGGTCGCGGCTCTGGCGTCGGTGACCTGGAAATAGACCACGGTGTCGATGGAGACCACCAGGTTGTCTTCGGTGATCACCGGCTGCGGCGGGAAGGACACAACCTGTTCGCGCAGGTCCAGCAGCGGCAGCAGTCGGTCCACGAAGGGGATCAGGATGGTGAGTCCGGGATTCAACGTGCGCTGGTACTTACCCAATCGCTCCACAACACCGGCCCGTGCCTGCGGGACGATCCGTACGGCTCGGACCAGAACGATCACGACGAACAAGACCAGGACCAGCAGCACGATCCAGATTGCGATATTGCTATCCATAGTTCCCCTCTAAGAGTGGTGTCAGTGTCTCACCGCGCCGGGAGCCGGCCCGGAGCGGGTTTTACTGGGCCGGGAGCGGCCCGTCTGTGCGCTGCGGTGTCACGACGGCGGTAGCGCCCTCGATCCGGGCTACCGAAACACGCTGGCCTGCCGGAATGGCCGATCCGTCCGCAGACCTGGCAGTCCATGTGTCGCCGCCGATCTTGACCACGCCGGAATGGTCGGTGACGGATTCGAGCGTCATCGCCGACTCGCCGATCAGCCGGTCCACGTTCGTGGCCAGGTCCCGCGGCCCGCTGCGTAGATGCCGCAGCGCGACCGGCCGGACGAACAGCACCATCAGCAGCGCGACAACGCAGAAGATGACCACCTGAAGCCAGAAGGGCAGTCCGAGCAGGGCCGCGAACAAAGCCACCAACGCACCCGAGGACATCATGATGAAGAACAGGTCCAGCGTCATCATTTCGATGATGGCCAGAATCAGAAACACGACCAGCCAGGTTACCCAGCTGTTGGCGACAATCCATTCGATCATCAGCACTCCCTGATGTTTGGAGCAGCCGCCGTTTCCTCAGCCTGCATCGTTCAAGCAGGCATCCACCGCGAGCTGCTGCTGCCCTTGATACCTCCATCATGCCCGACGGCGGGACGCTGGGGAGTGAATTTCGCCACTTGCAGGCGGTATTGGACGTATCGTGGCCAAGTTGTGACCAGAACGGCATCACCCAAAGTTCAAGGCCCCGGAGCTGGATAGGATGGTGCGGTGCTGAAAACCGCGCCAAGCCGCGCATCCCGGAGCTTGCCATGCAGACCGTGCTGACCAGCAGCCGGCTGTCCCTGAGGATGCTGCGCCTGTTTGCCGGGCTCTTCGCCTATGGCATCGCGATCGCGCTGATGATCCGGGCCAATCTCGGCTCCGCCCCGTGGGACGTGCTGAGCCAGGGCATTGCCCGCGCCACGGGCATGAGCTTCGGCTGGGCAACGGTGGCGATCAGCGCGGCCGTGCTGCTGCTGTGGATCCCGCTGCGGCAGAAGCCGGGTGCCGGCACCATTGCCAACGCACTGCTTGTTGGCTTCTTCGCCGACATCGGGCTGCTGGTCATTCCGATCTGGCACCACCTTGGCGCGCAGCTGCTGTCCTTCGGTTCCGGCCTGCTGCTGCTGGCAGCCGCAAGCGCCCTGTATATCGGAGCGGGACTCGGCCCCGGACCTCGCGACGGCTTGATGACCGGACTGCATGCAGTCACCGGGTGGCAGGTCTGGATTGTCCGGACCGGAATCGAAGCGGCGGTGACGCTGGCGGGCTGGCTGCTCGGCGGCGTCGTCGGGCTCGGCACGCTGGTGTTCGTGCTGGCCATCGGACCCCTGATCCAGCTGTTTCTGAAATGGATGTACGTCGATCTGAACCCTGCCGCCCGCAAGCAGGCCGCCGGCACTCCCGTCCACGACTAACCGGACAGAAGGTCAGCGCTGGCCTAGCCGCGGCCGCGGCGCCGGTAGGCAGTCACGGTGAACCGTGCCGTCACCGGAAGCTGGCCAGCGTCAGCCCCACCTTCTGCCCCGGCGGCTGCGGCCGCGGCCGGCCGGACGTCTCCGGCGTCGATGTGGTGGGCGTTGGGCCCCATCATGACCAGCCGCACTATATCCTCGGCGCCCAGCTCAAGCGGCACCTGAAGCGCAACGGATTCCACTTCCTCAAATCCATCACCCAGCGTCTCGCCCAGCCGTTCCGATTTGTCGGTGTCGACAGCCAGCAGCGGCACCACCTCGCGCAGTTCGTCCACATGGCCGGGTGCGGCGGTGGCCACCAGCAGGTGCCCGCCGGGCTTCAGCACCCGGGCGAACTCGGCCGGATTGCGGGGAGCGAAGACGTTGAGGATCAGGTCGGTGCTGCGGGCGGCAAGCGGCAGCGGCTTCCAGAGGTCCCAGACCACGCACAAGGCGTCAGGCAGCGCCCGGGCAGCCCGGCGGAGGGCGAACTTGGACAAATCCAGCGCCAGGGCCCGCCCGTCCGCCAGGTTACGCAGCACGGCCTCGAGGTAGTACCCGGTGCCGGCACCGGCATCCAGCAGAACGGGAGCCTGGGTTCCGGCCAGGAGTGTGCCGGCCGTCGCCGCCAGCTGAAGGGCAAGCGGAGCGTAATGTCCGGCGCCCAGGAAGGCGTCGCGGGCAGCCACCATCTCGGCGGTGTCCGGAATGAAGCGGGTGCCGCGGCCGGTGAGCATGTTGACGTAACCCTGCCGGGCGCCGTCGTACTGGTGGCCTGCCACACAACGCAGACCCTGGGCCGGAAACTGCCCCGCGGCTTCCAGTTGTTCCCCGCAGACCGGGCAGAGCATCAGCGATATCAGGTCCAGGGGGCGTGCGGCGGAGGGCATGCTCCATCCTAGGCAATACGGCTGGTGGTCCGGCTGATTGGCTCCGGCCCGGCGATGAGACTAGGCTCACAAGCGTGAGATCTGAAGACATTGCTTTATTTAATTCGCTGTCCGGCCCGACGTTCCACCCGGACGGTAGCCGCGCGGCTGTTTCCGTCACCCATCCGGACTTCGCGTCGGACAGTTATGTAGGGCAATTGTGGGAAGTTCCGCTCGACGACGGCGGTGCCTCGCGCCGTCTGACCCGCGGATTCAGGGATACCGCCCCGGCCTACTCGCCCGACGGCGGTTCGCTGGCTTTCCTGCGGGCGGCAGCACCGGGGGAGCGGCCGCAGCTGATGGTGGTGGACAGCCGCGGCGGAGAGCCAGTGGCCGTCACCGAGCAAAAACTTGGAGTCTCCGCCTTCGTTTGGGCGCCGGACTCCCGCCGCCTGGTCTTCGCCGCCCGCGTCCCGGCCGAGGGCCGGTACGGCACGGTGGACGGCGTGGGCCCCGGCGCCGAGGATGCCCGGCTGGTCACCGGCTACAAGTACCGGATGAACGGCGCCGGCTACACCGGCGACAAGCGCACCCACCTGTTCATGGTGGATGCGCCGGATCTGCAGGCCGAACCGGCGGTTGAACCGGTGGGCCGGGCCCGGAAGTCCACCGAGGATGCCGGCGCAGAGTTTTCCGCGCTGGCCCCGGCCCGGCAGCTCACCAGCGCGGACGCCGACCACGACTGCCCGGCCTTCAGCCCGGACGGCCGGACGCTGTACTTCACCGCAGCCCTGCACGACGGCGCCGACGAGGATCTGCGGAGCGACGTCTATGCCCTGGATCCAGAGGCATCCGACGCACGGCCGCGGCTCATGTCCAACCTCTCCGGCGAGACGCTGGGCGTCGGCTCCCCACGGCCCAGCGACGACGGCGCCTGGCTGTTCTATCTGGGCAGCTCGATCGGGGACGGGACGGACTTCGTCGCCCGCAATACCGCACTGTATGTGGCTCCCGCATCCGCCCCGCACCAGGTGCGGCGGCTGACTGATCCGGAGACGATGGATCTGGACGAAGGCGAGCTGGTGGCCGCCGGCCCGGACTCCGTGCTGGCCGTGAACCGGCACCGGGGCGCTGCGCAACTGCTGGAAGTCTCCGCCGCGGGCGGCATCAAGCTGCTTGTCGACGGACCGCTGAAGGTGGCGGCTGCCGCTCATGCCGCCGGCCGGACCGTGGTCAGTTATTCCGACGCTGGGACAGCGGGAGACCTGGCGCTGGTTTCCGATGCAGGCCTGTCCCGTTTGACCGACTTCTCCGCCGCGTTGCGCAGCGCCGGCATTGGCAAACCCCGGGAAGAGGTCTTTGCCTCGGCGGACGGCTACCCGGTGCATGGCTGGGTGCTGCTGCCCGAGGGTGAGGGGCCGCACCCGGTGCTACTGAACATCCACGGCGGGCCGTTCGCCCAGTACGGCTGGGAGGTGTTCGATGAGGCGCAGGTCTACGCCGAGGCGGGCTACGCCGTCGTGATGTGCAACCCGCGGGGTTCCGCCGGCTACGGCCAGGCGCATGGCCGGGCCATCAAGGGCGCCATGGGGACCGTGGATATGGCGGACGTCCTGGCGTTCCTGGAAGGCGCCGTCGCCGCGTACCCGCAGCTGGACGGCAGCCGGCAGGGCATCATGGGCGGCTCCTACGGCGGCTATCTGAGCGCCTGGACTGTGTCCCAGGACCACCGGTTCGCAGCGGCGATCGTGGAGCGCGGTTACCTGGACCCGCCGTCGTTCGTCGGATCCTCGGACATCGGCTGGTTCTTCTCCGACGAATACACCGGGACGGATCCGGACCAGGTCCGCGGCCAGAATCCCTTTGCCCAGCTGGACGCGGTGCGCACCCCGGTGTTCGTCATCCACTCCGAAGAGGACCTACGCTGCCCGCTGGAGCAGGCCCAGCGCTACTACGTGGGACTGAAGCAGCGCGGCGTCCCCACCCAGCTGCTGATCTTCCCCGGTGAGAACCATGAGTTGTCGCGTGCCGGCACCCCGTGGCACCGGAAGCAGCGCTTCGACGAAATCCTGCGGTGGTGGGCAACCTACCTTCCCACCCAGCAGAACAACGACGGCGGGGTCGCTGCCGCAGCCGGCACGAAAGCAACTGCTACGGCCTAGGGCCGCCTTGGCCGGGCGCCGGTCTGGAAGTTCAGGCCGGCGCGCGCCTGATCAACCGTTGGCTGGGCCCAGTAGCGGAAGTACTCGGCGTTGCCGCAGAGCGAACGCGGCAACATCTTGTCCACGTAGATGGTGCCGGACAGGTGGTCCGTTTCGTGCTGCACGATCCTGGCCTGCCAGCCGGTGAAGCTTTCGCGCCGGTGGCTGCCGTCGGGCTGGTCGTAGTCCAGTTCGACGCTGCGGTGCCGTTCCACTACGCCTTGGAATCCGGCGAAGGACAGGCACCCCTCATAGAAGGCGGCCGTTTCCTCACCGACGGCGCGGTAGGACGGATTGATGATCGCGCAATAGGGGAGTGGGGCGCGGTGACGGGCTTCGGCGATCTCAGGCTCCGCATCGAAGGTGTCCTCAAGGACCGCAATCCGCAACGGGATCCCGATTTGCGGAGCTGCCAGTCCGACGCCGGGGGCAGCCTGCATGGTCCGGCGCATCAGGCCCAACAACGCGGTCAGGTCGGCAGTGTCCAGCTGCCCGTCGAAGGCGGCTGCCTGGCGGCGAAGCACCGGTTCGCCGATTTGCAGGATCGGGGCTGGTTCGCCGGAGGCCGCCAGGGTATGGACTAGATCGCGCAGTTGCTCGGCAGAATAGTCGGTCACAGCCCTCAAGTGTAGGCGCTGGCACGGCCCGACAGGCTCCGGCACGGCCCGACAGGCTCCGGCACGGCCCGACAGGCTCTGGCAGATGTGCCGCGCTGGCCGCTGCCGGCCATCGTGCGGGGCAGGCAGCGGCCGGCCGTTAGCCCGTCTGGCCGGCCGCCGCACAAGCTTCCGTGATGAAGCTGTACACCGCGCGGTCAAACTCGTGGCCAGCGTTCAACCGGAGGACGCCATGCCATTCCCCCGCCGCGATGCTCACCGGGATCCGGGTGCCCAGCTTGTCCTCGGCCAGGGCATGCTGATCGCAGCGCATCGGCACAATGTGCAGGTCCAGGCGGGACGCCGGGTCAGTTCCGTGCACGCGGAGGTCCCTGGGCCAGGCATGTTTGCCGTCCTCGTCCAGCAGCGTGGTGGTGCCAAAAGATTCGATGACCATCGAATCCTTCCCCCCGGACGGTTCCACAGCTATTCCCACCACCGCGGAGCTGCTGCCGGGCAGTACTTTCAGTGTCTGGTCAATCCGGAGCTCGGCCACCGAAGCCGCGGCCTGCGCCAAGCAGTCCTCGGAGTGGTTGCGGGAGAGCACGTTATGCGGATCGTCGGCCCGGACTTCCACAGTGCTCAGCCCGGACCGCTCACTGTCCATCGTCACCGTTATCCGATGCGTCGCAGCCTCCGCATGCTGACCGGCCGAACACTGGGCCAGCGGCAGCTCGGCCGGCAGGCTGACCGTTGAACCGGCCGCGACTCTGGTCCCGCCGGTGCGCGTGGGCTTCCAGTCCGCAGCTCCTTCGTACAGAGCTGAATGCAGGGTGGCCGACGTCACGAGCACGGGGTCCCGGGAAATGTTCGTGATCAGCAGGTTGACCACACGGTCCGTGTAGTGGGCGCGGCCCTGGTCCACGGCTGCGGACACGGGATGGTTATCCGCCGGGGTGGCGGGGGACAGGTCCCTTGGAGCCCCGGTACAGGCAGACAGCAGAGCGGCCGCCACCATCAGCACCACCGAACAGTTCCCATTCCTTCGGCGACGGTGATCCATGCCACTAAGGTAGTACCAACTCCGGTGGACTTGGTCCTCGCCAGCAGCGAAAGGGTAACTTATGGACGAACGACTCATGCTCCTCGACACCGCATCGCTGTATTTCCGGGCCTTCCATGCCCTGCCCGACTCGATCAAGGCCAAGGACGGCACACCAGTTAACGCCGTGCGCGGGTTGCTCGACATCGTGGCCCGGCTGGTCACCGACTACCGGCCCACCCAGCTGGTCGCCTGCTGGGACAACGACTGGCGTCCCGCCTGGCGGGTCGAGCTGATTCCGACCTACAAACGCCACCGCGTGGCCTCCACCGTGCCGGGCGGCGTCGATGTTGAAGAGACGCCGCCGGGGCTGGTGGACCAACTGCCGTTGATCCGCGAGGTGCTTGCCGCGCTCGACCTCGCCGTCGTCGGGGCTGACCATCATGAGGCCGACGACGTGATCGGCAGCCTTGCCACCCAAGCCGACGTTCCCGTCGACATCGTGACCGGGGACCGGGACCTGTTCCAACTGGTGGACGACGAGCGCGACGTCCGGGTGATCTACACCGCCCGGGGCATGAGCAATCTGGAAGTCCTCACGGACGTGTCCGTGGTGCGCAAGTACGGCGTTCTGCCGGTCCAGTACGCGGACTTCGCCACGCTGCGCGGAGACACTTCCGACGGCCTGCCAGGGGTGCCCGGCATCGGCGACAAAACCGCGGCCGGGCTGCTGAAGGACCATGGCAGCCTGGACGGGATAATTGCTGCGGCGGCGGACCCGAACGCTGAGATGTCCGCGCGGTTCCGGGCGAAGATTGCAGAGTCCGCCGACTACCTGAAGGTGGCGCCCACCGTTGTCAATGTTGTCCGGGACCTTGACCTCGCCGGCTTTGACGGCCGCCTGCGGGCACCGGACAGCGACCATGCGGAACGACTGGATCGGCTCGGCACCGAATTGAACATTAGTGGGCCGCTGGGCCGCGCCCGCAAGGCGTTGGCGACGGCGGGCGAGGCCTCCGGCTGACAGAACGGCACCGCCTGCGCGCCGGGCGCTCACCCCGGCGGCCGGCCATGCCGGTCAGGAATGGAGAAGCGCCCGGGTCCACGCCACGGCTAGCATTACCGTCATGGATATCTTCACCGTCGGAGACCGCAACGGTGACCCCGCCCTACAGATGGAGACACGATGAGCACGGCCACCACGACGGACTCGCAGCCGGGGCCGATGCACGCCGCGGACAGCCACGACCTGATCACCGTGCAGGGCGCGCGGGTGAACAACCTGAAGGACATCAGCGTTGAGATTCCCAAACGCCGCTTGACGGTCTTTACCGGCGTCTCCGGCTCCGGCAAGAGTTCGCTGGTGTTCGCCACCATCGCCGCGGAGTCCCAGCGGATGATCAATGAGACGTACAGCGCGTTCGTGCAGGGTTTTATGCCGACGTTGGCTCGCCCCGAGGTAGACGTGCTCGAAGGTTTGACCACCGCGATCATCGTTGACCAGGAACGGCTGGGCGCCAACCCGCGTTCCACCGTCGGCACCGTCACGGATGCCAACGCGATGCTGCGGATTCTTTTCAGCCGGCTGGGGGACCCGCACATCGGCTCGCCCAACGCATATTCGTTCAACGTTCCGTCGGTGAAGGCCAGCGGTGCCATTACGGTGGAACGCGGCGGCAGGACCAAGGCCGAAAAGGCCACCTTCCATCGGCTGGGCGGCATGTGCCCGCGCTGTGAGGGCATGGGCTCCGTGAGTGACTTCGATCTGACCGCACTCTACGACGACACCAAGTCGCTGTCCGAAGGCGCCCTGACCGTCCCCGGCTACAGCATGGACGGCTGGTACGGGCGCATTTTCAGCGGCGCCGGCTTGCCGATGGACAAGCCGATCGGCAAGTACACCAAGAAGGAGCTGCACCAGCTGCTCTACGCCGAGCCCACCAAGATCAAGGTGGAGGGCATCAACCTCACCTATGAGGGGTTGATCCCCAAGATCCAGAAGTCCATGCTCTCCAAGGACCGTGAGGCGATGCAGCCCCACGTCCGGGCCTTCGTGGACCGGGCCATCACCTTTGACACCTGCCCCGATTGCGGCGGCACCCGGCTGGCCCAGGAGGCCCTCTCGTCGAAGATCAAGGGGCAGAACATCGCGGACCTCTGCTCGCTGCAGATCACCGACCTGGCCGACTGGGTCCGGAAACTGGATGAGCCCTCGGTCGCCCCGCTGGTCTCGGGGCTTCAGCATCTGCTCGACTCGTTTACCGAAATCGGACTCGGCTATCTTTCCCTTGACCGTCCCTCGGGCACCCTGTCCGGGGGAGAGGCGCAGCGCACCAAGATGATCCGGCATCTCGGTTCGTCCCTCACGGATGTCACCTACGTGTTTGACGAGCCCACCATCGGATTGCACCCGCATGACATCGAGCGAATGAACCAGTTGCTGCTGCAGCTGCGGGACAAGGGCAACACCGTACTGGTCGTCGAACACAAGCCGGAGACCATCGCCATTGCCGACCACGCGGTCGACCTCGGTCCACGTGCCGGCACGGCGGGCGGAGAAGTGGTCTTCGAAGGCAGCGTCGCCGGGCTGCGCGCCAGCGACACCCTGACCGGCCGACACCTCGACGACCGGGCGACGCTCAAAGAAACCGTCCGCGAGGCCCGCGGTGCCCTTGAAGTCCGCGGCGCCACCACGAACAACCTGCAAGGCGTCGACGTCGATATCCCGCTCGGGATTCTCTGCGTCCTCACCGGTGTCGCCGGGTCCGGCAAGAGTTCGTTGATCAACGGCTCGGTGGCCCGCCGTGACGGAGTGGTGGTGGTCGACCAGGGCGCGATCCGCGGTTCCCGGCGCAGCAATCCGGCAACCTATACCGGACTGCTCGAGCCCATCCGGAAGGCGTTTGCGAAGGCCAATGGCGTCAAGCCGGCGCTCTTCAGCTCGAACTCGGAGGGCGCCTGCCCGGTCTGCAACGGCGCCGGCGTGATCTACACCGACCTCGGCATTATGGAAACCGTCGAGTCGACCTGCGAGGAATGCGAAGGCAAGCGCTTCCAGTCGGCAGTGTTGGAGTACACGCTGGGGGAGAGGAACATTGCGGAAGTGCTTGCGATGTCCGTGACCGCGGCCGAGGAGTTCTTCGGCTCCGGTGAAGCGCGTACTCCGGCAGCTCATAAGATCCTGGACCGGCTCGCGGACGTCGGCCTCGGCTACCTAACGTTGGGCCAGCCGCTCACCACCTTGTCGGGTGGCGAACGGCAGCGGCTAAAACTGGCCACGCAGATGGCCGAAAAGGGCGACATCTACATCCTCGACGAACCGACCACCGGACTTCACCTGGCCGACGTCGAGCAACTGCTCGGCCTGCTGGACCGTCTGGTGGACTCCGGAAAATCGGTCATCGTCATCGAGCACCACCAGGCCGTCATGGCGCATGCAGACCGGATCATCGATCTGGGCCCGGGCGCAGGCAATGAGGGCGGCCGGATCGTCTTCGAAGGCACACCCGCCGAACTGGTTGCGGACCGTTCCACCCTGACCGGCAAACACCTGGCGGCGTACGTCGGAGCCTGACTCTGCCGCAGCGCCATACTGATCCTGCGCCATGAGGGGGCTTCCTACATGGCGCAGGATTATGTCAACCTAAGGAGAATCAAGCGGAGCTATGCTAACCCGCAGCTGGGCCGGCAGTCAGGGGTTTACCTGCTGAGCCTGCGCGCTGTCGATGACGCCAGCTGCAACGCAGACGTCAACACCAACCTGTGGGTGCACGGACATCCGCGGGTTTGGCATGTTCCTGCGTTCGAACTCGGCGTCCATCGGCCAACGTGCCTGCGTGGCAACCAACAGGATGTCGGTTCGGAAGACCACCAACGATGCGTCGCTGGAGAGGAAATCCGCGGGTCTTCGGCTGTCCAGTTGATTCGCCGCAGTCGGTGCGCCAGCTGTCATCCAGCGGATGCAGGGCTCCTCACCCGGCCCTCTTCATAACGCCGATAATCCACATTATGTCAACTAGAAGACGGCACATTCCCGGAAAGTGCGAATAGGCCGGCCCCCTGACACCTGCCCCATTTGGCGCGTGAATCCGGGGAACAAGCCGTAATGGCAGCCCGAAGAAGAACGCTGGATGATTCTTCATCCACGCGGGCGGCCTGGCCCAAACCGGCGTCTGACTAGGCGTTTTAGTACGACGATTGACCAAATTCGCATCATATGCGAAAGTTTCGCAATCAGCTCCGCGTCGGCGATTGATCGCGCGGAAGCTGGTCGCGCTTTGAACGCGTAGTAGCCGGACGGAGCGATCTTGACCTCGTGCTCGGTGAGCAGTCGGCAGATCGGCTCGACTCCGAACCGGTCACGATGATCATCGATGAACTGAATCACCACGGCAGTCGCGGGTCGAGCTCCCGCGCGAAGAACGAGGACGCCGCCAACAGAATCTCGTTCGCTCCCTTCAGTTCGCAAACCTCGGCCTCGAGCGCCTTGATCCGCTGCGCATCGCTCATGCTCGTACCCGGTCGTTCGCCTGCGTCGATCGCGGCCTGCTTGCACCAGCCACGCAGCGTGTCGGAATTGACCCCGACACCCTGCCCGATCCGCACCACCGCCGCGTTGAGTGACAACTGCGGATCTTCCTTCCTGGCATCGGCAACCAACCGCATCGCACGCTCACGAAGCTCCGGCGGATACTTCCTCAGTGCTGGCATGACTTGATCCCCCGGGGAATCAAGCCCTCCACGAAACCCGGGGCGATTCAGACCCAATGTGGTCTATTCAGATCGCGGATTCACCTACGATGACACCCAATCGCTCGGCCAATTCAGCGAACTCCGCTGGCCAGCGCACTTCATACTCGACGATTGAATCCATTCGGGTCGTCGACCGTGCGCTCAGTCACCGCGTTCTGCTTCTGTGCGCAAGCGGTGCCCGAGTTCGTCGAGGATGATGTCGAGTCCCTTGGTGAACTGGTTCGAGAACGAGTACTTTCCCGATCCGGTGAGGTGCTGCACGAGCTCGAACAGGTGCGGGTAGTCCACCAGCGCAGGCATCACCGTAGCCGCGAAGTCGACCGCCTGGTCGCTGGTGTCCGGGTCGAAGGGGAGATTTCGCTCGGTCAGGGCGAAGCCGTAGACATAGGCGTCGATCACGGAAAAGGCCTGTGCCGCGAGTTCGATCGAGAACCCGTCACGGCGCAGGCATCCGATCACCGCGTCGTGATGTCTGCGCAGCGCAGGGCCGGGGGTCGCGCGGGAATCGATCAGGGTCAGTGCCCAGGGATGGCTCACCAGCACGTTCCGGGCCGAGGCGGCGCGCAGCCTCATGCCCTCCCGCCATGGCATACCCGGCCCTGGCAGCTCTATCTGCGCGAACACTGAGTCGACCAGCGCGTCGAGCAGCGCGTCCTTGCTTGTGACGTGGTGGTAGAGCGACATCGCTTCGACGCCGAGCTCCTTGCCGACGTTGCGCATGCTGATCGCCGTATACCCGCCGGCGTCTGCGACCCGCACCGCGGCCTCGATGATGCGCGCCTCGCTCAGCGGCTCCCGTGTTCTCATCAGGTCGCTTCCTTGTGATCTTACGCATGTAAGGGTATTCTACGCATCGAAGCTTACACGCGTAAGGGGCAGGAATGGAAATGCAGATGAGGGCGGCGCGCGTCGACCGGTACGGGCCGCCGGAAACGATCAAGATCACCGCGGCACCGATCCCGGCATCCGGTCGCGATGAGGTGCTGGTGCGGGTGGAGGCCGCTGCCGTGACTTCAGGCGACGCCCGGCTCCGGGCGGGCCGGTTCCCGCGCGGCTTCGCGCTCCCCGCTCGGCTGGCGATCGGCGTCTGCGGACCGCGCCGCAAGATCCCCGGCGCCGTATTCTCCGGCCGGATCGAACACCAGGGCGACGGGGAATCCAGTCTCTCAGCAGGGGACGCGGTTGCGGGCATGACAGGCAGCCGGCTCGGCGCGCACGCCGAGTTGCTGACGGTGCCGGTGACGGCGCTCACCCCGCTCCCCGAGGGCGTGAACCATGCGGCTGCCGCCGGTGCGCTTTTCGGCGGCAGCACCGCCCTGCATTTCCTCCGCGACCGCGCGCGGATCCGTGCCGGGCAGACGGTGCTCGTGAACGGGGCATCTGGGTCCGTCGGATCTGCAGCGGTGCAGCTTGCGGCTTGCTTCGGTGCGACTGTCACCGCCGTGAGCAGCAGCCGGAATCACGCTCTGCTGCGCCGACTCGGCGCGGCGCAGACGATCGACTACCGGGAGGCCCCGGTCGCCGCGCTTAGCCAGCGCTTCGACGTCGTATTCGACGCGGTGGGAAACCTCAACCGTGCCGACGGCCTCCATCTCGCGGGCACCGAGGGCCTGGTGATCCTCACCGTCGCGGGCCTTATGGACACGGCGACCGCCCGCGGCAGGGTCATCGCCGGGGCGGCTCCCGAGCGCAAGGAGGACTTCGCCCTGATCCTCGACCTTGTGGCGCGCGGCGAGTTCGATCCGCTGGTCGAAACCCTCGGCGGGCTCGAGGCGCTGTCCGAAGCGCACCGGCGCATCGACACCAGCCGGAAGATCGGCAACCTCGTGATCCTGCCGCGTCGCGCGTACACGGCGGCGATCGCGACAGCCGCGACTGGAGACGCTAGATGACCGCAAACTGGACTAGGGTCGTGCTCGCCGGGAGCTGGATCACCCTCATGCTGATCTACCTGCTAGGCGACGTGCTCAGGATCTTCGCCGGACACTTCGAATCGGGCAAACTCGGCGACCGGCCCGCACCCGGCTGGATGTGGACGCTCATCGCCGCCATCATGCTCGTGCCGATCGCGATGATCCTCACCACCCTGCTCACCCCGGAGCCTCCACTGCGATGGCTCACGATCAGCGTCTCAATCGCACTCGCAATCTTCAACCTCGCCGGAATGCCCTACAAAGGGTTCTTCGACAACCTCCTGATTGTGTTCAGCCTCGGCATCAACGCCTTCATCATATGGACCGTATGGACATGGGAGACCGCAGAAACGTAGCCGGCCACCGTCACCAGGCCGCCCGCCGCCCGTAGTATCTGCTTGCCGCCCCGTAGGAACGATCATGAATCCCGAGCAGAGCTTCCAGCCTTTGCCCGTCCGCACGGAAACCATGCGGTATCCCGCGAGTTCGGGCCTCGGCTTCGGGCGACGCGACGATCACGTGGCTAGACACTGGATGACCTCGCCTCACGCGCAGTGGTCTCCGCGAGCACCACTTCTCGGCCCAACGCTCCCTCACGCGGCGTGAACGTCGTTCACGAAGGCGTCCGCGGCGCCCAGCACCTCGCGGGCACGCTGCTGCTGGATTTACATGACTGGCAGGTCTTCATCCAGTCGCGGATTGGAACCCAACAACCATGCCAGGGCAACGCTCCGGCCCTCAGCCGATTCAAGGGTTTTCCATACGCGGTAGCCCAGCCGCAGTCTGGCCTCCACCTCGGGCCGCGGTTCCGGCCCATCGGGCTGTGCCCACTTGTGCGGCGACGTCCGGTCTTTGACGCCGGCCATGGTTTGAACCACCGTGGTGCCGACGTTGGAGTTCAACTCCCGGACCAGATCGTGGATATTCATCCGGGTAGTGTCCCGGAAAATCTGGTTGCGTGTGGCTGAATCCATATCAGGGCCGTGTCAGGAAAAATTCCCTCAGTCAAGCAAAAAGCAACACAAAAGCAACAGCTGGGCCAATCGACTCAGCCATGAGCCCTGCCGCGACCGGATCGAGGCTCAGGTCCGTACGCCCGAACCAAGCAAATGAAATGAAGCTCCCAATATGGCCACAGACTGTGGCGAAATTGCTGGTCCTACCGGCCTCGGATCCTCCTACCGCACCGACGAGGATCGCCGCACGGCGCGTCCGCCCCCTGCGAGCCACGGCCGATGCCAATTGTCCAGACATTGTCTGGACAATTGGGGCCAGCGCGTCATTGGCGCACATTAGGGTGGAATGGTGACCCAGATCGAGCCGGACCTGCCGAATGACTACGCGGCCTCCCTCACATCCCTCAAGGACTTGGTGCGGCAGGCACAGTTCAAGGCCGACCGAACCTGAATAAACAAGGGAGTCCCCCATGGGCATCCATCCACAGGAGGACGGCCTCAAGGTCCCATGCCCTCGTTTTCCTCCGTGACCGGTGTGATGCGCTGCAGGAGCGCGTCGATGGTTTGCTGCAGGGTGGCGGTCCTGGCTTCGGCGGCGGAGAGTTCGGTCTTGAGATTGTTGTTTTCCCCGCGTGCGCGTTCGGCTGCTTCGACGGCTTCGCCTGCGTTTTTCTCTGCGCCCTCCAGCCGCGTGGCGGCCGCCTCGAGCTGGGCTGTCAGGTCAGCGATGGCCTGGCCTTTCTCGACGGCGATGCGGTCGAGGTCGGCTACCAGTTCGGCCAGTTCCTGGTCTTTGTCTCTGCGGTCGCGCTCCCATTGGCCTCGACGGCGGCATGTCGGTCGTCGGCAAACTTGGCGGCCTCGGCCCAGACCGTGCCGGCCAGCCGCGCCGCGTGCTCCAAAACGGTTTGAGGAGTCGCGGCGATCTGAGTGCCGGCGGATGCCTTCTCCTCGCGCCATTGCTTCAGATACCGGGTCGCGTCCGCGTTCGAGACCCCGGCGGCCTCCCGCACGCTGGAGACCGTAACGATCTGATTAGGGTCTTCTCACCAGCAATACGCACACACTCGATACGCAGGGGTGCCAGTAGCAGACGGTGCCTTCCCCAGAACTGCGAATACGCCGGTCCCCCGGCACCCACCTGTTGGCGCCGGAATACAGGGTTTGCGTGGTGAGGCAATGTGGCCCTCGTGATGAGGCAGAATGAGCGGTAGCCAGAACCAGGCGAGAAGAAGGAGCATGACATCACGAAGCTAATCTGGTTTGCAGGTGGACTGCTCGTCAGCGGTGTCACCGTGCTCCTCATCGGCTTCCTCACGATCCAAATTGTGGGGCTCCGCGGCGGCGCGGTTTTCGGCCTCGATAATCAGCTGATCGCTGTCACCGAGCCGAACCCGGGCTTCCTCCAAATGCTGGCCATAGCGGCAGTTGGTAGCGCGTCCATCGCCCTGCTGGGCCCGGCGGTACGAAATCGGCCCAAAGGCACTCGTTTCGTGTTTCGTTCGGGGTTCATTGCAGCAACCCTCATTCAAATCGCGGTGAGCGCCGCCATCACGGCACAAGGATCGACGGTGCCCAATCTCAACTATCCCAAACCACGGTGGGGCGAGGGATGGGTCATAGAGGGCGGGATGAACTCGGCGGTCCACCTGATCTTGATCGTTGCAGGCTATCTCCTCCTATCGAGCCGCTCCGTGTCGGAGAAGGCGCAGACACGCAGAAGTGGCGCCGGGCTCGACAGGGAATAACCGGCCTCGCACTCCCCCAGGCATGGCCCCCTGAGGCTAATCCGGGTCCGTGCATGCGCGGACCCGCGCAGGTCCGTTTCGACGCTCAGCCGCTGAAGAATGCGGTTAGGTCTACGGGCGTGCAATAATCTCGAACCTGAGATTGCTGCTCAGTGTAACGACGTCGTGTGGGTGGTCGGCGAGCCAGGCCACCCGGCATCAGTGGCCGGGTCCGGTGACGATCTTCCGCCGTTCGGCTTCGTGAGCCCCGCCCTTCTTCGCCAGCGTGGAACACGCCTCTTCGATGTCCCGGGCGAGCGTGTCGACGTGCTCCCGGCTCAGCGTTTCCTTGACCAAGGCACGCATGATCGTTACGTTTTGGGCGTTGGGCGGCAGCGTGTACGCCGGCACCATCCAGCCCCGCTCTGCCGCGAGCTGCCAGGCAAGGTCGAACTCGTCGTACCCGGCGTCATCAGCCAGTCGGAAAGCGACCAGGGGAAGTTGCTCCTCGGCGCGGCCGATGATTTCGAACCGCCCCATGGCCTCCAACTTGTCGGCGAGGACTCCAGCATTGGCCTGCATGTTCTGCATGATGTAGCTGTAACCGGCACGGCCATAACGCACGAAGTTGAAGTACTGGGCGAGAACCATCGAGGAGCCGGTGGAGAAGTTCAGGGTGAACGTCGAGTCGGTCTTGCCGAGATAGTTCTCCTCGAAGACAAGGTCCTTGGCCAGGTCGGCCTTCTCCCGGAAGATCAGCCAGCCGATGCCGGGATAGACCAGCCCGAACTTGTGCCCGGAGACATTGATCGAGCGGACCTGCTCGAGCCGGAAGTCCCACTCGGAGTCCGGATAGAGGAAAGGCCAGACGAATCCCCCACTGGCACCGTCCACGTGCAGCGGCACATCAAGGCCCCGTTCACGCTTGATCCGGACTAGCAAATCGTTGATGCCGACGATGTCGTCTTTGTGCCCGGTAAACGTCGTACCCAACACGGCTGCGACACCGATGGTGTTCTCATCAACATGGGCCTGCACGTCGTCCGGGCCGATCGTGTACTTCCCCGGCTGCAGCGGCACGATCCGCGGCTCCACGTCGAAATAGCGGCAGAACTTCTCCCACACCACATGCACATCCCCGCCGAACACCAGGTTCGGGCTCGACGCCGACGCGCTGGCGGCTTCACGGCGCTTGCGCCAATTCCACTTCAAGGACAGGCCGCCAAGCATGATCGCCTCAGACGATCCCTGGGTTCGGGCCCCGGTCGTCTCACCGGGCGCGTGAAAGAGATCGGCGAGCATCCGAATGCAGCGCTGTTCGATCTCCGCCGTGCGGGGATACTCAGCATGGTCAATGAAATTGCGATGCAGGTTCTCGGCGATGATCCGCTGGGCCTGCGGCTCCATCCACGTCGTCACGAAGGTCGCCAGGTTCCGGGCCGGATCACCCTCCAGCGCCAGGTCCTCCGACACCAGCCGCAAAGCGTCCTGGGCAGGCATGCCCGTCTCCGGTAACACCCGGCTCGGAACCTCTTGCGTAACGAATCGATTGCCGAAGAGCGCCGCGTCGGCATCCGTCGGCTGGAAATTGGTTGACATCGCTTCTCCTTTAGCTGGCCTCCCGTTCGACGGCGGAAGCCTTGAGAGAGGTTTCATGAGGGACCAAGGCTGGTCGGTCACATCCTCTTCAAGCTAGAGCTTCCAGTGGGGGCAGTCGTCACCCAATGAGGGTGAAAGAGAAGCAAAGAACCCAGACGATGGAGTCGCGAGTACGGGCTTTCCGCCTATTTCTTGCTCTCGTGGAGCGGAAGCGCCCGACCGTCTTTGAACGAGCTGGCCTCAACCAGCTTCAGGTCTCGCACGCGACTCGACGCGCTCGGCGAGCTGACGGATGACTGTGCCCCAGCCATCGTAGAAGCCCAGTTGCTCGTGCTCGTCACGATCGGCGATGTTGCGGTGCAAGGCGGTGGCCGTGTACTCGGTTCCGTCGGTGTGTTCCTTCATGGTGATGACGGCGGTCACGAATGATGCTTCCGCGGGGCGCCATCCGGCAACGAGTGCGTCCGTGAAGACGATCCGCTCAAGCTCGTCTACGGCGAGGAAGCAGCCGGTGATGTGTGGTCCAAACGCGCCGCCGTCCTGGCTGATCTCGGTGCGGAAGGCCCCACCTGGGCGAAGGTCCATGTCCCGCACACGACAGACCGCCGGCGCGGGAACCCACCATTGCTCAAAACTCTGGGGTTCGGCCCAAGCTTTCCAGATGGCCGAACGTGGTGCCTTGATGATTCGGGAGACGGTCAGGTCGAGTTCAGGGTGGAGGGTGGTGGTCATTTCGATGCTTCCTTATCTTGCGTGGTGGTGACGAAGTGCTCGAGGCGGTCGGTGCGCGCCTCCCAAATGCGTCGCTGTTCGCTGAGCCAGGCCTCGATGTCATCAAACGATTTCGGGACGAGTGTGCAGATCCGCACCCGCCCCGTCTTGCGCGTCGTAATCCACCCCGTGTTCTGGAGGTAGCGGATGTGCTTCATGAACGACGGCAGCGCCATGTCGAAGGGAGCTGCCAGCTCGCCGATGCTCGCCGACCCCGCCCCCAGCCGGCCGAGCACGGCTCGCCGGGTCGGATCCGCGAGGGCTTGGAATACACCGTCGAGTTGAGTCGAATACTGAGCCATGCGGCTAAGTTACCGCCACCGAATGCTAAGCGCAAGGGCTAAGTGTCTGTCCACCCTGCTCTGGAACCCTTGCGGCTTCTGAAGGGTGTGCACCGCCCACCTCCCTTCCTCCTCGGATGGAGGGAACGTTCACTGACGGCGTAGCAACATCTGGATTAGCGCCGGGTCCAAAATCGTTGCACTATTACCCGACGTACTCAAGGAATTCCATGGACATCAATGGAATGGGCCCGGACCGTTCCTCAGACCGCGATCCGATGGACACCTACTCGCAAACAGTCATGCGTGTTGCCGAAATCGTCACCCCGCACGTTGCTGCCGTAGAGGTGAGGAACGGCCGCGGCAGCAGGGTCCTGGTTGGCAGCGGGTCCGCTGTGGTGTTCACCCAGGATGGCTATATGTTGACGAACGCCCACGTCGTTGCGGGTGCCACGGCCGGCTCTGCCGCCTTCGCCAATGGTGAAGTCGCGGAGATCGAGATTATCGGCGCCGATCTCTTGTCCGACCTGGCGGTCATTCGGGGGCCTTCGAACACGCCGCCGCCCGCAGAGCTCGGCGACGCCGAATCGCTGCGCGTGGGCCAACTGGTTATTGCGGTAGGCAACCCCTTGGGGCTGGCCGGATCGGTCACGGCCGGTGTTGTCAGCGGGCTTGGACGGTCGATTCCCACCCGAACGGGTCGTGGCCGGCATGTGATCGAAGACGTGATTCAAACAGACGCAGCGCTTAATCCGGGCAATTCGGGCGGTGCCCTCGCCGACAGCCAGGGACGCGTGGTCGGGATCAACACCGCCGTCGCCGGTACAGGCCTGGGGCTGGCGGTTCCCATCAATGCCACAACGCGCCGCATCATCTCCGCGCTGATGAGCGCCGGTCGGGTTCGGCGGGCCTATCTTGGCTTGGTGAGCACGCCGGTACGCCTTCCTGCGCACATGGCTCTTCGTTCGGGACAGCGGGAAGCGCTGAGAGTTGTTGAGGTCATTGCCGGCTCCCCCGCTGAGCGCGCCGGGATAAAGCCAGGCGATCTGGTGGTGGACGCAGGCCGACGTCATGTCTCAAGTGCGGAAAGCCTCCAGAAGCTGCTCTTCGCCGACGCCATCGGCGTTCCTTTTCCCCTGACCGTCCTGAGGTCTGGGGCGCTGGTGGATGTCATAGCCCTGCCAGAGGAAATGTCAGAATCTACTTAAAGACATCCGTGCATGGTCGTAACGAGCGGCGCGAGCCGCCCCGTCCTCAAGGCTGGTGCTTTCAGTAACTACCGTTCCACACAGCCATGGCTGTCAGGACGAACCCGGTCACCGCGCCGATGACGGCAAGCCATCCGGCAACCAGCATCGTGACATGCCTGGAGTGGTCCTGTGTCAGCCGTTCGCCGTGGGGATGTGAGAGAACTATTGAATCCGCGGCGAGCAGGAAGACCACCAGTCCGACAAGAGCTGCGCTCCAGGCAAAAAATTCCAGCCAATGCACCAACGGACCAACCGGAGTAAACATACCTCCGGTATACGCCCGCATAACGGAAGCCACAAGGGTGTCCGCGCCATACCGGCCGTCGGGAGGCAATCGGCCGCACGCACCAAAACGCAGGCTGGCAGAGACGCTACTTGGCGAAGATGGACGGCTGGCGGCCTTCCGCGGCATGGCCTGCTCCAACTCGGCGGCCACCTATAGCAGCAGATCCTCGCCGCCCATCGGCGCCACCAACTGCACCCCTATTGGCAGCCCCTCGCGGCTCGCCCCCCAACGGCAGGCTGATGGCTGGGTGCCCATGCACATTCAACGCCGCAGAGAACGGGCCGTAGCCGAAATGCTTGCGCAGCCTGGACCGGACGTCGCCCTCGGAGCTGCTGGGCCTGCATAGCGGCATCGAGAGCGCCGGCACCGGACGCAGCTGTTTCGATCAACACCTTCTGCGGGACCGCCTCAAGCAGGGACGCGTCGACCGGCCGGGGAACGACAACATCGCACGGCCGGCGACGCAAATACCAGCATCTCCGCCGCAGCAACGGGTTCGGCCGCAACCTGATTGCCGCACGGGCGCACTCCAAGACCTCGTCGGCCGATTGTTCGCCGTCGATTATCAACTCGCGGAGTCCCACGGCATCGAGCGATGCATACTCATAGGACTCCAGGACTGCCCCTCCGGCTGCGTCGAGCGTCAGGTCGTCACGCTACCGTTGCCGATGCCCGCCGCCGCGGCAGTCGCGCCCACCGGAGAAAGCTGTTAGCCGGCGTCGTAAGCGCGCTGCAGTTCGTCGATGTCGATTTTCTTCATCTGCAGCATCGCTTCCATGGCGCGCTGGGCTTTCTGCGGATCCGGTCCGCCGATCAGCCGCGGCAGCGCCGATGGAATGATTTGCCAGGACAATCCGTATTTGTCCTTGAGCCAGCCGCACTGGCTCTCGGCTCCCCCGTCGGCGGTCAAGGCATCCCAGAGCCGGTCCACCTCCGCCTGGTCCTCACAGTCCACCTGCATCGACACCGCCTCATTGAAGGTGAACTGCGCTCCCCCGTTCAGCGCAGTAAAGCTCTGACCGTCCAGTTCGAACTCGACGGTCAAGACCTGCCCTTCTGTGCCGGGTCCGCTCTCGCCGTAGTGCGTGACGTCGAGGATATTCGAGTTCTTGAACAGCTGGACGTAGAACCTTGCCGCTTCCTCGGCTTCGCCGTCGAACCAGAGGCACGGTGTGATCTTCTGCATGATGGGTTACTCCCCTGTGTTGGACGTACCAGATGTGTTAGCCGTACCGCATGCGTCAGGCGTACCAGAACCAGCCGACGGGCGTCCATGAATCGGGCACTTCGTGACCGCTGAAGGATCCGCATCGGCTGCAGCTGTAACTGGCGTTTGCCGGCACCCGCCGCCCATCCGGAAGCAGGCGCAACGGCGTGAATTCCTCGACGATGAGATATTGGTCAGTTCCACAGTGCTGGCAATCGGGTGCATTCGGCACGTCCGGACTGGGTTGGGCGGAACGCCCACCGGCGGTCAACGTCATGTCGGCCTCCCCCGGCTCAGCCCGCGGAGCCGGCCATGGCCAAGGCGGCGGCACCGGTGCCTGGCGGATCGATAACCCGTAGCCTGCAGCCCTCCCCCTCATGGGCCACATAACCGGGCAGGTGTTCGCTCGCGCTGCAATCGTGCAGCTCCTCGAGTGCTGCAGCTTCAATCCGAGCGTGCTGCAGGTTGATAATGACGCCGAGGCCGGACGCCAGCGCGCTGGTGCGCCGGACCAGCGAATAGAGCGCCACGATGTTTCGGGTTGTCACATGTCCACGCACTTCAATCTGTGCGGATTCCCGGTCAATGTCCACATGAACGACTACACGCAATTTGGGATCCATAGTAAGTCCCCTCAAGAGTTCCCCATGGCCGCTCCTTGACCGGGCACCATCATAAGAGGAGGTGTGTGACACAGGCAACAAAGCACGTCATAATGTTTCCGAACGGACGAAACGCGGGCTGGATGCCCACAGGCGGTGGCCCGCCCTGCTGGGGTGGCTGCCATGAGTGAGGCCGAATTAGAGGCGCAGTTGATCGACACGATGCAGGACGCGCTGCTCAACAGCGACGATCTGCAGGACTTCCTTGACCAGCTTGCCCAGCATGCCGCCGCGGTCATTGACGACCGCGGAGAGGTTGCCTGCAGCGTGCTGGTGCTACGCGGCCCCCGGGACCGCACCGTTTCGCCCGGGCACAGCCCGATGTCACCCGGACACAGCCCGACGTCCTGGGCGGAGTACCAACCAAAGTACGACGACGGCCCGGGACTGAGTGCCTTGCGTTCCGGAGCCGCCGTGCTCGTGCACGACGTCGGGAAGGAGAACCGCTGGAACGACTTGATGGCGGAGGCAGCATCGGCCGGGATCGGCTCCATCCTGGCGGTACCACTCCGTGTGGACGACGGCGGCTTGGGGGCGGTCGTGTCCTACTATCAACGCCGCGACCACGGATTCTCCGAAGCGGTTCTCGCGGCAGCCTCCACCTATGCTCGGATCGCGGCCAAACCCCTTCTGCTCGCGGAACGGATAGACCGGATGGCCAAGCGGACGGCGCATTTGGTAGCGGCCTTGGAGTCCCGCACCACGATCAACCTTGCCGCTGGCATCGTCATGGGCCAGAACTCCTGCAGCCAACTGGAGGCCATGGAGATTCTGCGACGTGCTTCAAACGCCCGCAACGTCAAACTTCGTGACGTAGCACAGGGCATCGTCGAACCGCTGGCCGGCGCCGCCACGCGCTTTGACGACTGACCGGCACCGCGCCGGCTCAGCGCACCAGCACCGCAATTCCGGTGGCCGCCGCGGCCCACAACACGCTGGCGAACGTGCCCAGGATGAACCGTTCAGCAGCCCCGGACTGGCCGAGCTCTGAATACCGGCCCAGTCCTTTCACTGCCAGGACAACAGCCAGTCCTTCCGGCCAGCCAGCCAACAAGGTGGAGGCAATGGCTGTCCGCTCGAGCACTCCGATCCAGGCACCGCCGCGCAGAACCGGAGACTCTTCCGGGTCGCTGTGGTTGTCCGGGTGGGAGGCATTAAACGACAACCGCAGAATGGTGACCGTGGCCGGGCCGCCGCCGATCGCGGCCGCCGCCACGCCCAAGGCATAGGCGACCGGCCCCAGCCCGCCGGGACCCCCCGCAGCCAACAGCGCGGCAACCCCCAGGAGAAGCAGCGAGAGGGCGCTGGCGGCATACAGCCAGCGGTTTCCGGCTCCCTGGAACCGCTCAAAGTACATAGGGCCGGCCACGGCGGCGGCCACGCAGAGCACTACCAGTGCCACGGCGCTCATCGATCAGCTCCTTCCAGCAGTGCTTGTGCAGCCGATTGCCCCCGGCGGCACTCGTGCCAGAGTCCACTATGCAGCCTGCTTGAGACAGCTTGCTGGGTTATCCCCAGCCTGTCGGCGATGTGCTGCTGGGTGAGTCCTTGATCACTGAGCTCCCCGGCTTCGCGGGCCTCCTTGCTGCGCTTGCGTGCCACGGATACCAGCAACTGCAGCACCGCCTCGGCATGTCCGGCTTCCGCTCGCGCACCGGAGACGGCGATGTTTCCCGGCGAGGTCTTGGCCGCGGTCACGGCTTCCCGGGCGCGCTCGAACGCCTCGCCGGAGCCCGCCCTCGTGGATTCCGGCAGCGGTTCATCAACCCGACCGACGCCGATGCCTACGCTCCAGTTGTTGCTGGCAGCTAGGTCCAGCGCAATGTCCACCGCCACGGAAGCGTCCGATGTCACCGCTTGCATCTCATCCCCGGCGGTCCGTTCAAAGCCACGAAGCAGCGGCCGGGCAGAGTCAGTATTCAGGACATCTAGCGCTTCCTGGACCAGATCTTCGCGGCTTCGGGACCTGCGCTGATCGACCGTCAGGACAAACATACAACCCTGCTTCCTTGTACTGGATCCTACAAGTATGCAGGGTTGTAACTATCCGGTGCAACCTTTTGCCGCTATTCCGCCGGCTCGTGACTGGCAAATCCCAACAGATTGCCTTCGGAGTCGCGGACGAAAGCCATCCATTCGTCCGTTCCCGCGGGCCCCAACGAATCGTCGGCGTGCCGGAAGATAACGTGCGGCTCCTCGACAACCGAAGTCCCGTGCCCGCGCAGTTCCTCTACTTGTAACCGGACCGAGTCCACCTGCAGGTACAACAGAGCCGCAGGCGCACCAACCTCCAGCAACAGCCGGACGCCCTCGAGATCGAAGAACACCAGCCCCGGCGGATCGAAGATGCCGGCCGGTGGATAGCCCAACAGTTCCGTGTAGAAAGCAGTCGCGCGCCCGAGGTCCTGCACGCCCAAGGCGACCTGCGCCAGCTTCATGTCCGCCCTCCGTCCGGTCGGTCCCAGGCTCCACGCGCCGGAGGCCCTTCAGCCGAATGGTACGCCGCCTCCGCCCGATAGTGTGGAGTGGTGATTGAAACTTCTCCCCGGCTTCGCGCTGGCCTCCCGCTGGTTGCAGGGTCACTGGTCCTGGATCTGGCAGCCATCGTCATTTTTGCGGCAGCGGGCCGAAACACGCATGAACACGGACTGGGCGCCGTCGGCATCCTCACCACCGCCGCCCCTTTCCTGATAGGCGCACTCATCGGCTGGGCCGCTTTACGCGCCTGGCGGCGACCGACCGCCCTCTGGCCCACCGGCGTCGCGGTCTGGCTGGCAGCAGTGGTCTTGGGTCTCGCCCTGCGCGGCCTCGCCGGCGGTGGGCTTGCCTTGTCATTCCAGATCGTGACGCTCTTGGTGCTCGGCGTGCTGTTGCTGGGATGGCGTGCGCTGGCCGCGCTGTTCATCAAACTACGCTTCCGCCGACGGGTGGAATAACCTCGGTGGTAGGAAAGATACCGCTCCAGCAGAAAGGCAGTGCAGTGGCTACAGCATTCGTTCTCATCCGGACCGATGCAACCCGTATTCCGGAGTGCGCCCAGGAAATCTCAGAGCTTGAGGGCATCAGCGAGGTCTACTCGGTCACCGGCGAATGGGATTTGATCGCTGTGGCACGGGTTGCCAAACATGACGAGCTGGCCGACGTCATCGCCGACCGCCTCTCAAAGGTCAAGGGCGTGCAGGCCACCACCACGCACATCGCATTCCGCGCCTATTCAAAACATGACTTGGATGCCGCTTTCTCGCTCGGATTCGAGTAGGGCCCTCCCCACGCAGAAATGCCCCGGACGCCAGTCACGTTCAACTGGCGTCCGGGGCTTTTCGGCTTAAGCGGTTGTCGCAGGCCGCTGAGCCTGCAGGTGTCAGCTCGTGACGTCGATCCAGCGCTGCAAGGCTCCGGCGGCAGCCCCGCTGTCGATGGCCTCGTTGGCGCGCTCCAGGCCGCCCGCCAGCCGCTCCAGCAGCGGTGCGTCCGCGGATACGTCGTTGGCCACCAGGGCGGCCGCGGCATTGAGAACGACGGCGTCCCGCACCGGCCCTTTATCGCCTGCCAGCACACGGCGCACCACTTCGGCATTTGCCGCGGCGTCGCCACCGCGCAGGTCGTCCAGGGTGGCCCGGGGGATGCCGAGGTCCAGGGGATCCAGTTCGTGCTCCGTCACTGCACCATTGCGGACCTCCCATACCGATGAAGGACCCGTGGTGGTCAGTTCGTCCAGCCCGTCCCCGCCACGGAACACCAGCGCGCGGATGCCGCGGGCAGCCAGCACGCCGGCAATCAAGGGCGCGAGCCGGGCGTCGGCGACGCCGATCGCGGCCGCCGTGGGGTTCGCCGGATTGGTCATCGGCCCCATGAAGTTGAATGCCGTGGCCACTCCCAGTTCTCCGCGGACAGCGCCCGCGTAGCGCATCGACGGATGGAAGACCTGGGCAAAGCAGAAAGTGATACCCGCGTCCACCGCTGTTTGCGCCACCCGCTCCACCGGGAGGTCGAGGCGGACGCCCAGTGCTTCAATCACGTCGGCCGAACCGGAGGACGACGACGCGGCGCGGTTCCCGTGCTTGACGATCCGCGCGCCGGCCCCTGCGCAGACCAAGGCGGCCATGGACGAGATGTTGACGGTGTTCTGCCGGTCCCCGCCCGTGCCGACGATATCCAGTTTCTCGCCCGGAATCTCGATCGGCCGGGCATTGCCGACCATCGCCTCGACCAATCCCGTCAGCTCATCGACCGTTTCGCCCTTCGCGCGCAACGCGACCAGGAAGCCCGCCATCTGCGCATCGGTGGCCCCACCGGACATGATGGCGTTCATCGCCCACTGCGTTTGAGCGGTCGTAAGGTCCTGCCGCGAGATCAGGGCCGAAATCAATTCCGGCCAGGTGGGTGCGTTCTGAGCGTTCGGTTCCGTCGTCACTTCACTAGGTTATCTACGTTTCGTAGAAACTTCCGGATTGTTAACTTCCGCGCCGTTCCGCGGAATCCCGCGGGTTGGGAACCGAAACGCCGCGCCGGGCGTTCGAATGCATTGGTGAACTGGGCGGATTTATAGACATAATGGCCTTGTGACAACTGCAACCCACGCCCCCAGTACCCCGGCGCATCCAACGCTGAACCGCCCCAACCTGGTTTCTGTCGGAACCGTTGTGTGGCTCTCCAGCGAGCTGATGTTCTTTGCCGGTCTTTTCGCCATGTACTTCACCCTCCGCGCCACTTCCGGCGAGATGTGGGCGATTGAAACCGAAAAGTTGAACGTTCCATTCGCGCTTGCCAACACCATTGTTCTGGTGTCCAGCTCCTTCACCTGCCAGTACGGCGTCTTCGCCGCTGAGCGGCTGCAGGCCCGCCGTACCGGCGGTCTCCTCAATGTCGCCAGGTGGGGCATGGTCGAGTGGTTCCTGTTGACGTTCTTCCTCGGCGCCATTTTCGTCTCCGTCCAGGCCTACGAATACGCGATGCTCGTTTCCGAGGGAGTATCGCTGTCCTCCAACGCCTACGGGTCAGCGTTCTACATCACCACCGGCTTCCACGGCCTTCACGTCACGGGCGGGCTCATCGCTTTCCTGCTGATCATCGGCCGGGCCTATGTCGCCAAGAAGTTCGGTCATTTCGAGGCCACGTCTGCCATCGTCACGTCGTACTACTGGCACTTCGTCGACGTCGTGTGGATCGCTCTCTTCATCATCATCTACTTCCTGAAGTAGACGGCCAGAGCCTGCACGCTGCTGCAGGACCGCCCCGGCCGAACATCTACGCACACGCACCGCAGAGTTAGGAACCATCAAGTGAAGGCACTCTCCCAGAGGCGACGACATCCCCTGGCTGCCGTTGCCCTGTTGCTCTTGGGATTGCTGGTCACCGGCGGCTTGTACGCCGTCGCCGGCAATGTCAACGAGGCCAAGGCCCAGACCACCAACTTTTCCGCGCAGGACATCGAAGAGGGCGAAAAGCTCTTCGTGGCCAACTGCGCAACTTGTCACGGAATTGGTGCGGTCGGGGCCCCGCAGGGTGCACACGGCAATCAGGCCGGCCCGGCATTGATCGGCGTCGGCGCCGCCGCTGTTGACTTCCAGGTGGGCACCGGCCGCATGCCGATGCAGATGTCCGGACCGCAGGCACAGGCCAAGCCGAACCAGTTCTCCGAAGAGCAGACCATGCAGCTGGCTGCGTACGTGGCCTCCCTCGGCGCCGGTCCGGCCATCCCCGAGGAAGACCTCCTCGACGTCGCTAAGGGAGATCCCGCCGCTGGTGGCGAAATCTTCCGCGTCAACTGCGCCATGTGCCACAACGCATCCGCCGCCGGCGGCGCATTGACCCGCGGCAAGTTCGCCCCCGCCCTGGCCGGCGTCAGCGAAGCACACATTTACGAAGCCATGGCCACCGGCCCGCAGAACATGCCGGTGTTCAGCGACGCGAACATCTCCCCCGAGGAGAAGCGCGATGTCATCGCCTTCCTGAAGACGATTGAAGAACAGGGCAGCCCGGGTGGCTTCTCGCTCGGCTCGCTCGGTCCGGTATCCGAAGGCCTGCTGATGTGGACTGCCGGATTGGGAATCGTCATCGCATTCACCATCTGGCTGACCCAGCGGTCTTCCTAACCTTCGCTTACCGGCGGCCCGCAAGGGCCGCCGAAGAAGCGTCAACAGTCATATATGTTTTTGAACTATTTAGAGAAGGATGAGAGGGATCATGGGCGACCATAGTCACGGCAGTCCGAGCACCTCGGGCACCGTTGCTACGGCTGGTCAGAGCGACGTGGAGAAGTTTCAGGATCCTGGACTTCCCCCCCACCGCCCGCGCCGTGCCGACAAAGATCCCCGGGCGGAAAAGCGCGCCGAACGCCAGGTTGCGATACTCTTCGTAATCTCCATCATCGGCACCGTACTTTTCTTCGTCGGGTACTTTGGCATCCGTTTGGATGACACCATCGCAACGCTGCGTTTTCAGAACTTCACCTTGGGCATGGGTACGGCCTTCGCGATGCTTGGCATCGGCGTCGGCATTGTCCACTGGGCCAAGACCCTCATGCCTGACCACGAAATTGTGGAAGAGCGCCACGAGGTCCGCACCGAAGAGGACCGCCGTGACGCTGAGCAGATCATTGGCCAGGTCCTCGACGAATCGGGCATCTCCCGCCGTCCGCTGATCCGCAACACGCTGATCGGAGCCGGTGTACTGGCCATTCTGCCTGCCATCGGCATCTTCCGCGACCTGTCCAAGGACATGAACCCGGAAGTGCTGCGGCACACCATGTGGGATGCCGGCGTCCGCCTCACCCGCGACCCGAGCGGCACCCCGATCAAGGCCTCGGATGTGACCATTGGTTCCGCCTTCCACGTCATTCCCGAGGGACTGAACGAAGCCGAGCACAAGCTCGAAGAGAAGGCCAAGGCCGTTGTCCTCTTGATGCGGCTGAATCCGGACGAGCTGAATGTCTCCCCAGGTCGTGAAGACTGGAACTACAATGGCATCGTTGCTTATTCGAAAATCTGCACCCACGTCGGATGCCCGGTGGCGCTGTACGAACAGCACACACACCACCTGCTCTGTCCTTGCCACCAGTCGACCTTCGACCTGACTCAGGAATGCAAGGTGATCTTCGGCCCCGCCGCACACGCCTTGCCCCAGCTTCCGATCAGCGTTGATGACGAGGGCTACTTGGTCGCTACCAGCGACTTCCATGAACCTGTCGGACCGAGCTACTGGGAGCGTGGCTAAACATGAGCGCTTCAACTGATACCTATGTACCCAAGACACGGGTTGGACGGATCACCAACTTCGTGGACACCCGCGTCGGCGGCTCGTCCATCGTCAAGGAATTCGGACGGAAGATCTTCCCGGACCACTGGTCCTTCATGTTCGGAGAAGTGGCGCTGTACTCCTTCGTCATCCTGCTGCTTTCCGGAACGTTCCTGACGTTCTTCTTCGACCCCTCGATGGCGGAGACGCACTATGACGGAGTGTACGTTCCGCTCAAGGGCGTCGAGATGTCCGTCGCTTACCAGTCCACTCTGGACATCTCCTTTGAAATCCGCGGCGGACTCTTCATGCGCCAGCTGCACCACTGGTCGGCACTGATGTTCGTTGCTTCGGTGTCCTTCCACATGCTGCGCGTCTTCTTCACCGGCGCGTTCCGTCGGCCGCGCGAGCTGAACTGGGTGGTCGGCTGCGTCCTGCTGATCCTGGCCCTGGCCGCTGGCTTCACCGGTTACTCGCTGCCGGACGATCTGCTCTCCGGCAACGGCCTGCGCATCATCGACGGCGTGATCAAGGGAATCCCCCTCGTCGGCACCTACATCTCCCTGCTGCTCTTCGGCGGCGAGTTCCCGGGTACCGACATTGTGGGACGTCTCTACGTACTCCACATCCTGCTGGTTCCGGCGCTGATCCTGCTGATGATCGCCGTCCACCTGTTCATGGTTGTGGTGCACAAGCACACGCAGTACCCCGGCCCGGGCCGTTCCGAGTCCAACGTTGTCGGCTTCCCGATTGGCCCGGTCTACGCGGCCAAGGCCGGCGGCTTCTTCTTCGTGGTCTTCGGCATCCTGGCCGTCATTGCGGCAAACTTCCAGATCCTGGCGATTTGGGACTACGGCCCCTATGACCCCTCCCCCGTTTCGGCCGGCACCCAGCCTGACTGGTACATCGGCTGGGTGGATGGCGCGCTGCGCCTGATGCCAGGTGTGGGCGAGTTCGTCATCTTTGGCCGGACCATTTCGCTGAACGTGCTGCTGCCGGCCCTTGCCCCGGCAGGCCTGCTGTTCACGCTGATGTTCGCTTGGCCGTGGATCGAACGCTGGGTTACCAAGGATCACCGCGAGCACCACATCCTGGACCGCCCGCGCAACGCACCGTTCCGGACCGGCATTGGTGTTGCAGGTATCGTCTTCTACTCGGTGATGTGGGCAGCTGCCAGCTCGGACCTGATCGCCACGCACTTCCACGTGTCGCTGAACGACGTGACGTACTGGCTGCGCGCGCTCTTCTTCCTCGGCCCGATCCTCGGCTTCATCGTCACGCGCCGGATTTGCCTTGCGCTGCAGCGCAAGGACCGTGAGATCGCGCTGCACGGCCGGGAGACCGGACGCATTGTCCGCCTGCCGCATGGCGAGTTCATCGAGGTCCACGAGCCGCTGAACGACTACAAGCTGTACCGCCTGGTCAACTTCGAATCTCCCGAGGTGCTCCCGGCACAGCCGAACAAGGCCGGCCACATTAAGCGCTCCGAGAAGCTGCGCGGCTCCCTGTCGCGGTTCTTCTTCGAGGATCGTGTGGCACCGGTGACCCGGGCCGAGCTGGAGGCTGCACACAGCCACCATGCCGAGGTTGAGGCTCCCGCCGAAAAGGCCGAAGTCAGCGGCCGCTAAGGAACGGTCTGTACGAGAATGGCCCCGGACTGAGTCCGGGGCCATTCTTGTGTCTGCAGCGGGATTGGTCTTGACGCCCCAGCCGGCAGCTGCCTGAAATCTGTCCGCTACGGCGATTCCACGAGGCTCTGGGGCACCTAATACCTCTTCACGTTGTACGAGCGCGGGGCGCGGCCGCCAGGCCGTTGCAGCGGCACCCAGAGCTTGTAGCGGTCCGCCCTGTAGTACGAGATCGAGAAGTCCACCATGGTCTTGGACACGTAGGCATGCCGCTGGATCTTCAGCAGCGGCGATCCGATGTCCACATTCAGCAACCGGGCGATCGAAGGCTGCGCCGCGGTGGCCTCGATGGTGTCCTCGCCCCACTCCATGATCAGGCCGTAGCGTTCGCTCAGAACGTTGTACAGCGACGACGGCGGCCCCTCGTCCAGGATGCCCGGCACCCGCTGGGCAGGGATGAAGTTTTCGTCCACACTCATGGGCTCGGCATCGGCCAGCAGTTGGCGGCGGAACCGCACGACCGGCTGGCCCTCCTCGATCTGGAGTTCGCGGGCCACCAGAGGGGTGGCGCCGATCTGTTCGAAACTAAGCACTCTGGCGTCCGGGACCATGCCGCGGCGCTGCATCTCTTCGCTGTACGAGGTGAGCTTGACCTGCAGGTCCAGTTTGGGCTGGCGCACGAACGTCCCCAGGCCCACAATGCGCTCAAGCACCTGCTCGGCAACGAGCGAGTCGATTGCCTGCCGCACGGTCATCCGCGCCACTCCGAAGCGTTCGGTAAGATCCCGCTCCGAAGGAAACGCGCCGCCGGGTTCACAGCGTTCCTGGGCATGTCGGCGCAATATGTCCCGCAGTTGAACGTGCTTCGCGGTACTCGAGGACACGTCGATCTCGCCCTCGATCGCAGCTGAACTCACGGACATGCTGCCTCCTGTTCGGGTGGTGGGGTAGATCCCATTCTATCCCGGTCTAGACCAGCGCCGCGGGGTGTGAGGGACCCACGGGCATGCGAAAGGGCCCGGAACCAAGTGGTTCCGGGCCCTTCGATCTTGCTATGGACTTAGTGGGCGTGGTCCCCACGGCTGTATTCGTAGACCCATCCGATGATGGCTACCGTGGTCAGACCGATGGAGATGTAGACGATCCACCAGCCGACTGCCAGACCCATGAAGCCGGAGGCGGCGCCAAGGCCCAGGACCAGCGGCCACCAGCTCCAGGGGCTGAACATGCCCTGTTCGCCGGCGCCCTCGTGGATTTCTGCGTCCACCCGGTCCTCCGGACGGGGGCCGACCCGCCGTGCCGTGAACCAGAGGTAGCCGCCGATCATGATGGACAGTCCGGCCGTCAAATACAACGCCAGGTAACCTACGGGTTCATGCCAGTCCCCCATGAAGCCGTAGACAGTGGCAACAAGGGCGAAGAACGGCGCAAGCGCGATGAATAGCCAGGCTTCAATCTTCACAGTTATGCGTCCTTCTGGTCAGCGGGACCGGCCAGCTGGGCCGCCGGCACCGGAGTCGTCGGCGTGTGCCGCGGTGCGAGTTCCGGATGGTGCAGGTCCAGCGCAGGGCGCTCCGACCGGATCCGGGGCAGCGAGGTGAAGTTGTGCCGCGGCGGCGGGCAAGAGGTAGCCCACTCAAGCGAGGCACCGAAGCCCCAGGGGTCATCGACTTCGACCTTCTTGCCGTTGCGCCAGGTGATGTACACGTTCCAGAAGAACGGGATCATCGAGGCGCCCAGCACGAACGAAGCAACGGTGGAGAACTGGTTCATTGCGGTGAACCCGTCTTCCGGCATGTAGTCCGCGTAGCGGCGGGGCATGCCCTCGACACCCAGCCAGTGCTGGATCAGGAAGGTGCCGTGGAAGCCGAGGAACAGCATCCAGAAGTGGATCTTGCCCAGGCGCTCGTTGAGCATCTTGCCGGTCCACTTGGGCCACCAGAAGTAGAAGCCTGCGAACATGGCGAACACGACGGTTCCGAAGACCACGTAGTGGAAGTGCGCCACCACGAAGTAGGTGTCGGAGACGTGGAAGTCCAGCGGCGGCGAAGCCAGGATGATGCCGGTCAGGCCACCGAACAGGAAGGTGGCCAGGAAGCCCAGGCTCCACAGCATCGGGGTTTCGAACGTGATCGATCCCCGCCACATGGTGCCGATCCAGTTGAAGAACTTCACGCCGGTGGGCACCGCGATGAGCATGGTCATGAAGGCGAAGAACGGCAGCAGGACCGAACCGGTGACATACATGTGGTGTGCCCACACCGTTACGGACAGGGCGGCGATCGCGATGGTCGCGTAGACCAGGCCCTTGTATCCGAAGATCGGCTTGCGGCTAAACACCGGGAAGATCTCGGACACGATGCCGAAGAACGGCAGCGCGATGATGTAGACCTCGGGGTGGCCGAAGAACCAGAACAGGTGCTGCCACAGGATGGCGCCGCCGTTTTCCGGGTTGAAGATGTGGGCACCGAAGCGCCGGTCGGCGCCGAGTGCGAACAGAGCGGAGGCCAGCGGCGGGAACGCCATCATGACCAGGATGCCGGTGACCAGGGTGTTCCAGGTGAAGATCGGCATCCGCCACATGGTCAGGCCCGGGGCCCGCATGGTGATGATCGTGGTGATGAAGTTGACCGAGCCAAGAATGGTACCGAAGCCGGAGAGCGCCAGGCCGAAGACCCACAGGTCTCCGCCCACGCCGGGCGAGAACGTGGTGTTGGACAACGGTGCATACGCGAACCAGCCGAAGGATGCTGCGCCCTGCGGGGTGATGAAGCCGGCGACGGCGATCACGCTGCCGAACAGGAAGAACCAGAAGGCCAGCGCGTTCAAACGCGGGAACGCGACATCGGGAGCGCCGATCTGCAGCGGCATGATGACGTTGGCGAAGCCGGCGAACAGCGGTGTGGCGAACATCAGCAGCATCACCGTGCCGTGCATGGTGAACAGCTGGTTGTACTGTTCCTTGGTCTGCAGGATCTGCATGCCGGGTTCGAACAGTTCGGCGCGGATGACCAGGGCCATCACACCGCCGAGGCAGAAGAAAATGAACGAGGTGATCAGGTACATGTACCCGATCGTCTTGTGGTCCGTGGAGGTGATCCAGTTGACGACGATGCGCCCCTTGGACCTCGGGACGACGCGCGGAGCTACCGTGGTACCCCGGTCGTCAGCTGTGTATTCGTACGTTGACACTTGTGGCCCTCGCTCCTTTACTTCGACGCTTCAGCGTAGGGGTTGCGGTCGTACTCTTCGCCGATCTGGCCGTCCTTGAGCCGCGCCATCTGCGCCTCAAACTCAGCCTCGGAGACCACAGCGACGCGGAAGAGCATTTCGGAGTGGAATTCACCGCAAAGCTCTGCACACTTGCCGTCGTAGATGCCCTCACGGGTCGGGGTAAAGCTCAGGTGGTTGGTCTTGCCGGGGATCATGTCCACCTTCTGAAGGAAGGCGGGAACCCAGAACGAGTGGATGACGTCGCGGGAGTTGATCTGCAGCTCCACGCTCTGGTTCACCGGCAGGTACAGCGTCGGCAGGGTCTCCGGAACGCCGGTCTCACCGGTCAAGTGGGCCTGCACGCCGGCAAAGTACTTGTCCTGCTTGACGTAGTTGAAGTCCCAGGCCCACTGCTTACCGCGCACGTCGACGACGACGTCGGGGTTGTCCGTCCGGGCAGTGATGTTGGTCGTGGTCTTGTCCGTGAAGTAGAAGAAAACCAGGACCATGACGATCGGGACGGCCGTGTAAAAGATTTCGAGCGGCAGGTTATAGCTGAGCTGGCGGGGGTAGCCGGTCTCGCCCTTGCGCCGGCGGTAGGCGATGATGCACCAGAGGAGCAAACCCCAGGTCAGGACACCAACAGCCAACGCGGCGATCCAACCATTAACCCACAAATCGATGATTTCGGGAGTGTGGTTGGTAACGTCCCGCTGTGTGGGCAACCAGCCCAGGCGGACTTCTTCTGAACATCCCGTCAACAACAACGCCCCGACTGTGCCCAGACCCGTGGCCTTGGCAATTCTGGCGCGTCGACTGCCGGTTCGAACCTGCGAACTCACAGACGGCCCTTCCTCTTTGTTTCGTGCAAGTGATGGGGCCATGGCAGAGCAAAGCCCTGGCCCCATATCCAGTTTTACTACTCACTGTAGAGCTTACCCGCCCACATGACTTCCATGTGACAGGATCCCCCGTGCGTCGGCCGTTGCTGCGGCCGGGGAACGCCCCGCCAGCTGTTAGTGGAACGAGTCTCCACAGGCGCAGGAGCCACCGGCGTTCGGATTGTCGATGGTGAATCCCTGCTTGGAGATGGTGTCCTCGAAGTCAATCGAGGCGCCGGAGAGATAAGGAACGCTCATCTTGTCCACGACCACCTCAACGCCGTCGAAATCACGGACTGCGTCACCGTCGAGCATCCGCTCGTCGAAGTACAGCTGGTAGATCAGGCCGGAGCATCCGCCCGGCTGGACCGCAACCCGCAGGCGCAGGTCGGTGCGGCCTTCCTGTTCCAAAAGACTGCGCACCTTCCCGGCTGCCACATCGGTCAGAGCCACTTCGTGGGTGGGCAGTTCTGCCGTTTCGGGTGCCGCGGTCGGGGCGGATGAGTTGGTCGTTGCGCTCATTGCACTTCCTTATCTGTGACGGGCCGTCCGGTGACCTGCTGCTATTACTCAGTGGTGCGTCGGGCTACCGTTCCATCGTACGTCGCGTCGCCCAAAAGGGGATAACTTAGCCGGTCTCCAGCCACCTTCGGACGCTGCCTCAGATGCCCTCTTCGTTCACTCGTGCCAGCAGCAGCGCCTGGGCCAGGACTGCATTGCGGAAGTCCCCCAGATGCAGCGACTCATTGGCCGAATGCGCCCGCGAGTCGGGGTCTTCCACACCGGTGATCAGGATCTGCGCCTGCGGATAGATCTCCGTCAGGTCGGCGATGAACGGGATCGACCCGCCCATGCCTGCCTCCACCGGCTGCGTGCCCCAAGCCTGTTCCAGCGCCCACAGCGCGGACCGGGCCGCGGGGGCGGTGGTGTCGGTGGCGAAAGCCTGGCCCCGCTCCCCCGGTACGAACGTGGCCTGGGCCCCGAACGGCGCGTGGGCGGCCACATGGGCAGTCACCGCCTCCATCGCCCGGTCGGGGTCCTGGCCCGGCGCCAGGCGCAGGCTGATCTTGGCCCTGGCCGCCGGAATCAAGGTGTTGGAGGCCAGCTCCACGCTGGGAGCATCAACGCCGATCACTGACAGGGCCGGCTTGTTCCAGAGCCGGTCGGCGATGCTGCCGGTGCCCGCCAGCTGCACCGAGTCCAGCACCGACGAATCGCGCCGGAAGTCCTCCTCCGGATAGTCGACCGACGCGGCGGGAGCCGAGACAAGCCCGTCGATGGCGACAGCACCGTCGTCGTCGTGGAAGGTGGCGATCAGCCGGGCGAGCAGCGTGGGCGCATCCAGCAGCGGACCGCCGAACATGCCGGAGTGGACGGCGTGTTCCAGCACCCGCAGCTCCACGGTGCCGTCCACCAGGCCGCGCAGGCTGGTGGTCAGGGCCGGAACACCGACCTTCCAGTTGCTGGAGTCGGCAACAATGATGGCATCGGCGCGCAGCAGTTCGCGGTGTGTTTCGAGGAAGGAACGGAAGGTCGGTGATCCGGCCTCTTCCTCCCCCTCAAAGAAGAAGGTGACGCCGACGCCGAAGTCGTCGCCGAGGACCTCCAGCAGCGCCCGCAACGAGGCCAGATGGACCATGATCCCGGCCTTGTCATCGGCTGCGCCGCGGCCGAACAGCCGGCCGTCGATCTCTGTGGCCTTGAACGGCTCGGTCTTCCAGAGCGACGGATCCCCCGGGGGCTGCACATCGTGGTGCGCATACAGCAGGACGGTCGGCTTGCCGGCGGCGGCCGGACGGCGGGCCACAACGGCGGGGCCGCCGTCCGACTCGCCGTTCGGAACGCTGAGGATCTGCACGTCCTCCAGCCCCAGCTCGCGGATCAGGCCGGCGACGGCATCGGCGCTGCGGACCAGATCTTGCTGATCGAAGGCCGCCCAAGCGATTCCCGGGATAGAGACCAGCTGCTCCAGCGAGGAGATGGTGCGCCCCATGCCGGAGTCCACCGCGGCCGCAAGTTGTTCAACGTTTACATTGGTCATAGCCGCCACCCTACCGCCCGGAATCCGGCCGGGCCGGTGCCCGCGCGGCGGCCGCCGTGCCGGTGCTTCAACGCTGGCGGATACGCGCGGGCGTTCCGGTATTCTTGACTGGTGTTCGGACGTAAAAAAGAGGCTCCCACGCCCCAAGAATCCATCGACCAGGCCACCGCGGCGCAGCCTCGGGACGGCAAGGGCGCGCCCACGCCGCGGCGCAAGGACCAGGAGGCTGCGCGCAAGCGCCCGCTGGTACCTAACGACCGGAAAGCAGCGCGCGACGCCAACCGCATTGCGCAGGCGGACCAGCGGCTGAAGATGCGCGAGGCGATGAACACCGGCGATGAGCGCTACCTGCCGTTCCGCGACAAGGGCCCGCAGAAGCGCTTTATCCGAGACTTCGTAGATGCCCGCTGGGTGCTGGGCGAATTCCTGATTGTCTTTGCCCTGATCTTCGTGATCCTCAGCTTTGTCCGTGACCTCAACGTCCAGGCCTTTATCCTGGTGGGCTTCTGGGTGCTGCTGGGGCTGGTGGCCGTCGACGCCATCATTCTGGGCCGGCAGCTCAAAAAGCGCCTGACCGCCAAGTTCGGCGAGGTGGAGCGCGGTGCCGTCTGGTACGGCGTGATGCGGGGCCTGCAGCTGCGCCGGATGCGCCTGCCGAAGCCGCAGGTCAAGCGCGGCCAATACCCCAGCTAATTCTTCGCGGCGGGCACCGCAGCAAAGGGTCGGGAGCAATGTTGCTCCCGACCCTTTTGCATGCCCGTTGTGGTCGCGGCCCGAGTTATCGGCTCGGGCCGCGCACCGCGGCCCGAGCCGCCGGTTCCATCTTCGCGGTTTCGGCGCCGCCGGTTCCGATCCGAAGTCTCAGCGCCGCCGCTTCGCCAACCCCCGGTTGATCCGGGCGACCCAGAACGGCCCCTCGTACAGGAACGCCGTGTAGCCCTGCACCAGCGTGGCGCCGGCATCCAGCCGTTGCTGCACGTCGTCGGCCGTTTCCACGCCGCCCACGGACACCAGCGCCAGATCATTCCCGACGGCGGTGCGCAGCCTGCGCAGCACCTGGAGCGACCGCTGCTTCAGGGGCGCGCCGGAGAGGCCTCCGTCGCCGCACGCGGCGACCTTGGTCGGGTCCGATACCAGTCCGTCACGGGAAATCGTCGTGTTGGTCGCGATGATGCCGTCCAGGCCCACCTCCCGCGCCAGCCGGGCGACGTCGTCGATGTCCTCGTCGCTGAGGTCAGGGGCGATCTTGACCAGCAGCGGCACATGCCGGCCGGCCGCCGAATCGGCGGTCTCCCGTACTGCCTGCAGCAGCGGCCGCAGAGTGTCCACGCTCTGCAGCAGCCGCAGGCCCGGCGTGTTCGGCGAGGACACGTTGACCACCAGGTAATCCGCCGACGCGGCCAGCAGCCGGGTGCTCTTCAGGTAGTCCTCGGTGGCGTCGTCCAGTTCCACCACCTTGGTCTTGCCGATGTTGACGCCGATGACCGGGCGCTGCGCACCGTAGTGGGCGGCGAGGCCGCGCCGGGCGGCGGCGATCCGCGGTGCGACGGCCGCCGCGCCGTCGTTGTTGAATCCCATCCGGTTAATCACGGCGCGGTCCTCGATCAGCCGGAACAGCCGCGGCTGGGCGTTGCCCGGCTGAGCGCTGCCGGTGATGGTGCCGACCTCCACCGCGCCGAAGCCCAGGTCGGCCAGGGCCTCGATGCCGTGGCCTTCCTTATCGAAGCCAGCGGCCAGGCCGAACGGCGACGGGAAGCTCAGGCCCAGGGCCTGGGTGGCCAGCGACGGATGCGGACGGGTCAGGCGCCGCAGCACGGCCCCGGCCCCGCAGCGGTGCGCGGCGCGGATGAGCTGGAAACCTATTCGGTGTGCGCGCTCGGCGTCCATCCAAGAGAACGCGGCGCGGAAGAAGGCTGGGTAGAGGCGCATGGTCCTAGTTTTCCGTGTGCAGGCCGCCGCACCAAACCGTGTTGCCCGGGCGATAGCATGGGGTCAGCGACCCTGGCGAGAGGAAGGACCACCCTGGCGATGGCAGCCGACTGGCAGGAAGACATGCTCGGAGCGGAGTTCGAGTCAACGGTCCTGCAGGTGCCGGCCGTCGATGGCGCAGCACAGCGGGCCACGCTGATCCGCTATCTGCCTCAGTCCCCGCGGCGCTCCCCCGGCGGCCATGCCGTCCTGTATGTGCACGGTTGGAGCGACTATTTCTTCAACACCGAACTGGCCGGATTCTGGCACCGGCAAGGGGTGGCGTTCTACGCGCTGGACCTGCATCACCACGGCCGCAGCCTGCAGGAGGGCGAGCCCGCGGGCTACGTGGCCGATCTGCGCCAGTACGACGACGAGGTCTCCCTGGCGCTGGATCTGATCCGCGAGGAAAACGGCAGTGCGGAGACGAACATCACGCTGATGGGACACTCGACCGGCGGCCTGGTGGCGTCCTTGTGGGCGGCCGAACATCCCGGCCGGCTACGCGCGCTGGTGTTGAACAGCCCGTGGCTGGAAATGCACGGCAGCGCCTTGGTCCGCCGCGCCGCGGGCGCCGTGCTGGAACCGCTGTCCCGGCTGAAGCCGGAGGCCGAGATCAAACTTCCGGTGCGGGGCTTCTATTACCGCAGCATTAGCCGGACCGCGGAGGGCGAATGGGATCTGGACCCCAAGCTGCGTCCGCCGGAGTCCTTCCCGGTGCGTGCCGGCTGGCTCAGCGCCATCTGGGACGGGCAGGCGAAGGTCGCGAAGGGCCTCAACCTGGAGGTTCCGGTGCTGGTGATGTCTTCGACGCGGAGCATGAACGGGCCGGTCTGGCACGAGGACATGAAGAACACCGACGTGGTGCTGGACATCCGCACGATGACCGAGCGGGCGGTGCGGCTGGGCCGCAGCGTGACCATCGAGCAGGTGCAGGATGCCCTGCACGATGTGTTCCTCTCCCGGGCCGACGTGCGCCAGGACGCCTATGCGCGGCTGCAGCGCTGGGCGCAGGTTTACATGCTCCAGGGCGGGAAGACCGAACACCCCGCCCGTCCGCCGCAGCCGGCCTAAGCGCCGCCTACGGCCGCGGCGTCCACGGCCGCGGCGTCCACCGCTCCCCCGTAGCGGCGGTCGCGGCGCGCGTAGATGTCGATGGCCTCCCACAGTGTGCGCCGGTCCACATCGGGCCACAGCGTATCCATGAACACCATCTCGGCATACGCCGACTGCCAGAGCATGAAGTTGGAGAAGCGCTGCTCCCCCGAGGTGCGCAGGAACAAGTCGACGTCCGGCAGGTCCGGCTCGTCAAGGTAGCGCTGGACGGTCTTTTCCGAGACCGACGACGCCCGCAGCCTTCCGGCCGCAACGTCGGCGGCGATGGCGGCGGCGGCGTCGGCGATTTCCGCCCGGCCGCCATAGTTCACGCACATGGTCAGCGTGCAGGTGGAGTTCCCCGCCGTCTGGCGCTCGGCCACCTCCAGTTCGTTGACCACCGACTTCCACAGCCGGGGCCGCCGGCCGGACCAGCGGATGCGCACGCCCCAGGCGTCCAGTTGGTCGCGCTGGCGCCGCAGGACGTCCCGGCTGAAGCCCATCAGGAAACGCACCTCGTCCGGTGACCGTTTCCAATTCTCGGTGGAAAAGGCGTACACGCTGACGTGTTTGACCCCGATCTCGATGGCGCCGGCCATCACGTCCAGCAGCGCCGCTTCACCGGCCCTGTGGCCCTCGGTCCGCGGCAGGCCGCGCTGGTTGGCCCAGCGGCCGTTGCCGTCCATCACGATGGCCACGTGATCCGGGACCAGGGCCGGCGGCAGGGCGGGCGGCAGGGCGCCGGACGGGTGCGGCCAAGGCTGCTGTGGTTTCCGGGAAGTTGGGGTCACACTCGCTCCACATGCTTGAGGGATTTCAGGGTTCGTTCCAGATGCCACTGCAGATAACTGGCCACCAGTCCGGCGGCTTCGCGCCGGGGTCCGGTGGCGGAGGCATCTGCTGCCGGCCAGTCGGCCGAGAGCAGGGCGGCCAGCAGCTGCATGGTCTGCGGGGCCGGCGACGCGGATCCCGGTGGCCGGCAATCGTGGCACACCGCACCACCCAGCGGCGCGTTGAAGGCGGTGTGTGGTCCCGGTTCACCGCAGCGGGCGCATTGGTCGAAGCTCGGGGCCCAGCCCGCGGTCGCCAGCGCGCGGAGCAGGTAGGAATCAAGAATCAGCTCGGGCGCGTGAACGCTGCGGCTGAGCGCGGAGAGCGCGCCGATAACCAGCCCGTACTGCGCACCGGCGGATTCGCCGTCGGCGTCGGTGAGTTTTTCCGCCGTCTCGCAAATCGCGGCGGCCGAGGTGTATTTGGTGTAGTCGGCCGCGATGTCCCGGCCGTAGGGACCCACCATCTGGGCCTGCGTGACAATATCGAGGCTCCGCCCGGACACCAGCTGCAGGTCCGCCACCATGAACGGTTCCAGCACCGCGCCGAACTTACTGCTGGTGCGGCGTACGCCCTTGGCCACCGCCCGGATCTGGCCGTGCTGCTTGGTGAGCAGGGTGATGATGCGGTCGGCCTCGCCGAGTTTGTGGGTCCGCAGGATGACGCCCTGGTCCCGGTAGGTACGGGAGGCGAAGGATCTGTTGGACACCGTTCCATTCTCCCACTAAAGCGGGCCTCCCCGCCGCGGTACGGCAGGAAGGCCCGCAAGGACGCTTTCGGTCGCCGGGCTAGACCGAGGCGACGCTCTTGGCGGTTTCGTCGCGGATGGCGCGGTTCACCGCGGACACTACGGCCTTCAGCGAGGACATGGTGGTGTTGGTGTCGATGCCCACGCCCCACAGCACCCGCTCGCCCACGGCGCACTCGACGTAGGCGGCCGCCCGGGCGTTGCCGCCCTCGGACAGCGCGTGCTCGGTGTAGTCCAGTACCCGTACGTCCACGCCGTCCTGGCGGAAAATCTCCAGCAGCGCTGCGATCGGCCCGTTGCCCTCGGCCGTGCGGCGGCTCTGTACCCCGTCCACGCCCATGCTGGCGGTCAGTTGGAAGGTGCCGTCCTCGGCGCTGTCGGTCTTCACCGAGCCCAGCGTGTAGTGGCCCCAGCTGTTTTCCGGGGTCGGCAGGTACTCGTCGTTAAAGACCTCCCACAGCTGCGCCGGGCTGACTTCGCCGCCCACGGTTTCCGTGCGGCGCTGGATCACGCCGGAGAATTCGATCTGCGCGCGGCGCGGCAGGTCCAGCTTGTGCTCGTGCTTCAGCAGGTAGGCCACGCCGCCCTTACCGGACTGCGAGTTGACCCTGATCACCGCTTCGTAGCTGCGGCCCAGGTCCTTGGGATCGACCGGCAGGTACGGCACGGCCCAGACCAGGTCGTCCACCGTCTTGCCCTGCTCGGCTGCGTCGGCATCCATCGCCTCGAAGCCCTTCTTGATGGCGTCCTGGTGGGAGCCGGAGAAGGCGGTGAAGACCAGATCTCCGCCGTACGGGGAGCGCTCGGGAACCGGCAGTTGGTTGCAGTATTCAACCGTCCGGCGGACTTCGTCGATGTTGGAGAAGTCGATCATCGGGTCAATGCCTTGGCTGAACATGTTCAGCCCCAGCGTCACCAGGTCCACGTTGCCGGTCCGCTCGCCGTTGCCGAACAGGCAGCCCTCGATCCGGTCGGCGCCGGCCAGATAGCCCAGTTCCGCCGCCGCCACGCCGGTTCCGCGGTCGTTATGCGGGTGCAGCGAGAGGATCACGTGCTCACGGTTGGACAGGTTCCGTGACATCCACTCGATGGAGTCGGCGTAGACGTTCGGCGTGGCCATCTCCACCGTGGCCGGCAGGTTCAGGATCACGTTCCGGTCCGCCGAGATTTCGAAGACGTCGGTGACGGCGTTGCAGATGCGGGCGGCGAAATCCAGTTCGGTTCCGGTGTAGGACTCGGGCGAGTACTCGTAGGTAATCTCGGTCCCCTTCAGCCCCTCTTCGTACTTGCGGCAGAGCCGGGCGCCCTGCAGCGCGATGTCCACGATGCCGTCCTGGTCTTCGCGGAACACCACGCGGCGCTGCAGCACGGAGGTGGAGTTGTACAGGTGGACGATGGCGCGGCCGGCGCCGGCAATCGACTCGTAGGTGCGCTCGATCAAGTGTTCGCGGGACTGCGTCAGCACCTGGATGGTCACGTCGTCGGGGATCCGGTCGCCTTCGATCAGCTGGCGGACAAAGTCGAAGTCGGTCTGCGATGCAGAGGGGAATCCGACCTCGATCTCCTTGAAGCCCATGCCCACCAGCAGATCGAACATCTTGTGCTTACGTTCGGGGCTCATCGGGTCGATCAGCGCCTGGTTTCCGTCGCGCAGGTCCACGGCGCACCAGCGCGGGGCCTTGGTCATCACTTTGTCCGGCCAGGTGCGGTCGGGCAGTTCTACGGTGATCTGGTCCTGGAACGGAATGTACTTATGGATGGGCATTCCGGAGGGCTTTTGTGCGTATCGCATTTTGGTGTGTGGCCTTTTCTCATAGTGCTAATTGAAGAATTTTGGCCGGGCAACACAAACTCCGCAGCGAGGGGTCGGCCTGTCAAACAGAAGTTCGCGTGGCCTCGCCGCGGCAGCTAAGAAGGAGCATTCTTGCGCGCACAATTTCACACTAGCACGGTGCGTAGGATGTGAGGGAAACCCTGACACAACTATGAAATGAGGCGCCGCATGAGCCGGTCCGGAATCGTATTGTCCAACGTCGACCCGGGTGTCCGCCCGCAGGACGACCTCTTCCGGCACGTGAACGGGACGTGGCTCGCGGAGACCACCATCCCGGACGACCGGGCGTTGGAAGGCTCCTTCACCGCCCTGCGCGACGCCTCCGAAGAAGCCGTGCATGCCATCATCGAGGACGCCGCCCAGCACCCCGACCCGGCCAGTCCGGCAGGCAAGATCGGCGTGCTCTATGCCGGGTTCATGGACACCGAAACTATCGAAGCCAAGGGCTTCTCCCCGCTGGCCGAGCAATTTGCCGCCATCGGGAAAATCTCCGACCGGGACGGCCTGCGCGAGGTCGTCGGCGCCTTCAGCCGCAGCGGCGCGGCCTATCCGCTGGCCTTCTTTGTCAACAACGACGCCGGCGACCCCACCCGCTACGTGATCTACCTGTACCAGGCGGGGCTGGGCCTGCCCGACGAGGCGTACTACCGGGAAGACGAATTCGCCGCCATCCGGGAGGCCTACCGCGGCTACGCCGGGAAGATGCTCGACCTGGCCGGCTTTGATCCGGCGCAGGCTGACGCGGCGCTGGACCTAGAGCACAAGCTGGCGGCCGGCCATCTGGACAAGGTCTCCTGCCGAGACCCGCAGCAGACCTACAACCTGCGTACCGCAGAGCAGGTGGCGGCCGTCGCCGGCTGGATGCCGGAGTGGCTGGCGGCGCTGGGGCCGGAAGCGGCCGGCGCTGCCGACCTGGTGGTGTGCCAGCCGGACTTCCTGAGCACGCTGGACGGATTGCTGGACAGCGAGCCGCTGGAGGCCTGGCAGGCGTGGCTGCGGCTCCAGCTGCTGACGACGGCGGCGCCCTACCTTCACGATGAAGCGGTACAGACCCACTTCGGCTTCTACGGCCGCACCCTGAGCGGTACCCCGGAGCTGAAGGAGCGGTGGAAGCGCGGGGTGGCCCTGGTCGAAGGCGCCCTCGGCGAAGCCATCGGCAAGGAATACGTGGCCCGGCATTTCCCGCCGACGCACAAAGAACGGATGGAGGTCCTGGTCGCCAACCTGCTCGCTGCCTACCGGGAAAGCATCTCCGACCTGCCGTGGATGACGCAGGCCACGATCGAAAAGGCGCTGGAGAAGCTGGCAGGCTTCCGAACCAAGATCGGCTACCCGGAGAAGTGGATCGACTATTCCAGCCTCGTGCCGGCGGACGACGTCTGGGGCAACGTGCAGGCCTCCAATGAATTCGAGGTCCGCCGGAACCTGGCCAAACTGGACGGCCCCATCGACGAGGCCGAGTGGCACATGACCCCGCAGACGGTCAACGCCTACTACATGCCGACCATGAACGAAATCGTCTTCCCGGCCGCCATCCTGCAACCGCCTTTCTTCGACGCAGACGCCGACGCCGCGGCCAACTACGGTGCCATCGGAGCGGTCATCGGCCACGAAATCGGCCACGGCTTCGACGACAAGGGGTCGCAGTATGACGGTACCGGCGCGCTGCGGAACTGGTGGTCGGACGAGGACCGGGCCGCCTTCGAAGGGTTGACCGGCCAACTGGTGGCCCAGTACGCCACACTCAGCCCCGCCGAGGCTCCCGGCAGCACGGTCAACGGCGAACTCACGCTGGGCGAGAACATCGGCGACCTCGGCGGGCTGGCCATCGCCTACCGCGCCTACCAGTTGAGCCTGCAGGGCAAGGAGGCACCGGTGGTCGACGGGCTGACCGGCAGCGAGCGGTTTTTCTACTCCTGGGCCGAATGCTGGCGGCAGAAGATCCGCTCCGAGGAGGCCGTGCGCCGGCTGGCGATCGACCCGCACTCACCGGACGAGTTCCGCTGCAATCAGGTGGTGCGCAACCTGGATGCCTTCCACGAAACCTTCGGCACCGCCGAAGGCGACGGGCTCTGGCTCAACCCCGAGGAGCGGGTCCGGATCTGGTAGCCGGTTAGAAGGCGCCGGACTGCTGGCAGGTCACCTGATCGGCAGTCTGGCCCTTGAAGCCGCCCGACACGCCGCCGGTCTTCGCCAGCTGCTTACCGCTGGTGAAGTCCTGGCCCACCGAGAGCGCGACGCCGTAGTAGTCGCCGGAGACCAGCACGTTGGCCTGCGGAACGTTGAGTTCCTTGGCCAAGGACTGGGCAACCTCTTCGAAGCCGGCGGAGTAGTAGAGCTGGGTCGTTGTCCGGTCCGCCTCGCCCGCCACCGGGGCGGCCAACAGGTAACCCAGCGCGTGCAGCTGCTTGCTCAGTTCCTCGCCGCGGTCCGCCGCACCGGAGGCATTGACCACCTGGACGGGCTGCACGGCCGGATCGAAGGCGGGCACGTCCTGGCCGGCGGCGGGGTCGTTGCCCGGCGTGGTCGCGCCGGCGTCGGCACCGCCGTCGTCGGTCGCCGGCGTGGAGGCCCCGGCGCCCGCATCGGCGGTGGAGCCGTCGCCGGCCTTGTCGGTGGACTGGGCGTCGGACGATCCGGCGGTGTTGACCTCGGGGGCGGTCACGTCGCCGTCTTCGCGCAGGATCTTGAACAACTCCTGGGCCGGCTCCTCGTCCAGCACCAGGCGGTTCCCGTCCACCGGGGAGGCCTGGGTGGGCAGCGCCACGAAGGCGACCTTGCCAAGGTCCACGGCCTTGACCCGGTCCGCCAGGGCCAGCAGCCGGGGAATCTCCGCCAGTCCCTCGTCCACGGTCAGGTTGCTGACCACGGCCTCGGCGATGGAGTACAGGCGGGGCACATTGGTGAGGGTTCCCTCGGACTGGATCTTGCGGGCCATGGAGGCCAGGAAGCTCTGCTGCGCCCTGATCCGGCCGCGGTCTCCGCCGTCGCCGAAGGAGTGGCGGGTGCGCAGGAAGGCCAGCGCCTGTTCGCCCTGCACCGAACTCACGCCCGCCGGCAGCTTCAGCTTCGAGTAGCTGTCGCTGATCGGTTCGTTGACGCAGACGTCCACGCCGCCAATGACCGTGGAGAGTTCCTTGACCGCGTTGAAGTCGGCCATCATGAAGTGGTCGATCTCCACGCCTGTCATCTCGTTCACTGCCGCCACGGTGCAACCCGGTCCGCCATAGCTGAGGGCGGCGTTGAGCTGCGCGGACTGCTGTTCCGGATAGACCTGCCCGGTCTCCGGATCGGTGCAGCTGGGAATGGTGGTGAGCAGGTCGCGGGGCAGGCTGACCACGGTGACACGCTTGCGGTCCGCCGACATGTTCAGCAGCATCATCACGTCCGATTTGCCCCAGCCCGCGGACGAGTCATTCGAGCCGTATTTGCCGTCGGTGCCGTCCCGCGTGTCCGTTCCCAGGACGAGGATCTGCACGGGATCCCTGCTCAGGTCCACCGGAAGCCCGGTGCCACCGGTGCCCAGGTTCAGCGGCGTCGTGGTGATGCTGTCGCGCAGGCCGACAATTTTGAAGACGACGACGCCGACCCCGGCTGCCAGGGCCAAGGCCAGCACACCGGCCACGAACTTCAACCACAGCAAACGGGGGCCGCGGCCCATGTGGCGCGGGGTGGAGCGGCGCGACGGTCCGCGCCGCTGCGGACCTGAGCCGGCCGGGGCCTGCGGATTCGAAGCGGCCGGAGTCTGCGGATCATCACTGGAGCTGCCGCGATGAGCCACTGGCTTTCCCCTCTAGACGGTTGAAACGATTGATGCACGTGCGGCCTGCCCGAACGCAGGCCGCTAAGTATTGTACGGCCTGGAGCTGGGGAAAGTTCCCGGTTTGTACCCCGGCCTAGAAGCCCAGGCGCACCAACTGCTTGGGGTCGCGCTGCCAGTCCTTGGCGATCTTCACGTGCAGGTCCAGGTAGACCCTGGTGCCGAGCAGGCCCTCGATCCCCTGGCGCGCCCGGGTGCCGACGTCGCGCAGCCTGGCGCCGCCCTTGCCGATGATGATGGCCTTCTGCGATGGACGTTCCACGAACAGGTTGACCCGGACATCCAGCAGCGGATTGTCGGCGCTGCGCCCTTCGCGCGGAACGATCTCCTCGACCACCACGGCCAGGGAGTGCGGCAGCTCGTCGCGCACGCCCTCCAGCGCAGCCTCCCGGATGAGTTCGGCCACCATCACGGCCTCCGGCTCATCCGTGAGCTCGCCGTCCGGATACAGCGGCGGCGACAGCGGCATCTGCTGGACCAGGACGTCCGCGACGGTCTGGACCTGATGGCCCTTGGCGGCGGAAACCGGCACGATGGCGGCGAAGCCGTCCGCGCCGAAGACTTCGGTGCCGAGGGCGGCCACCGACAACAGCTGCTCGGCCAGCGCCTGCTTGTCCAACAAATCGGTCTTGGTGACCAGCGCCACCACGGGTTTGCGGTTCAAGCCCGCCAACTGGTTGGCAATGAACCGGTCGCCGGGGCCGATTTTCTCGTTGGCCGGCAGGCAGAAGCCGATCGCGTCCACTTCCGAGAGCGTGTCGGCCACCAGGTCGTTCAGGCGCTGGCCCAGCAGGGTCCGCGGCCGGTGCAGTCCGGGCGTGTCCACCAGCACCAGCTGGGCATCCGCTCGGTGCACGATGCCGCGGATTGTGTGCCGGGTGGTCTGCGGCTTGGCGGACGTGATGGCCACCTTCTGCCCGACCAAGGCGTTGGTCAGCGTGGACTTTCCCGCGTTGGGACGGCCGACCAGCGAGACGAACCCCGCGCGATAGTCCTCCGGCCAGCCGCTGGACGGCATCGCCATCGCCTTATCTGGGGTGTTCTCTGTCATCGTTCCCTCTCTGTCCCGGGCAGGCGCGCGGTGTCGGTGGCGGCAGCGCCGTCGTCGTGAGTGGACTGCGCCTGGGCCGGCGTGTCATACCAGGCCAGGACGTGGCTGACGCGGTTGCGCCGCCCCTCCAGCCGCTCGGCGCGCAGATGCAGGCCCCCCAGCAGGACTTCGCTGCCCACGATCGGCACCCGGCCAAGGCTCTTGGCCAGCAGCCCGCCGACGGTGTCCACCTCTTCATCGTCCAGTTCCAGGCCGAACAGTTCACCGACGTCGTCGATGCTGGTGCGGGCACTGACGCGAAACCGCCCCTCCGGCAGCGCCTCGATCTCGGGGCGCTCGGTGTCGTACTCGTCAACGATCTCGCCGACGATCTCTTCAATCAGGTCTTCCAGGGTCACCAGTCCGGCGGTACCGCCGTACTCGTCGATCACGATGGCCACGTGCGTGGACTCGCGCTGCATTTCCTGCAGCAGCTCCCCCACTGCCTTGGACTCCGGCACGTAGCGGACTTCGCGGCAGATCTGGTCCACCAGCATGCCGGCACCGTGGTCGGCGCGGCCATGGATCCTGGCGGCGACGTCCTTCAGGTAGAGGATGCCGCGGACCTGGTCCGCGGTGTCCATGATCACCGGGATGCGCGAGTAGCCGGACTGCAGGAACAGGGTCATGGCTTCCTGCAGCGTGGAGCCGGAGTCGATGCTGAGCATGTCCGTGCGCGGCACCATCACCGCCCTGACCTTGGTGTCGCCCAGTTCGAAGACCGAGTGGATCAGTTCCGCTTCCGTGTCCTCGATCATGTCCGATTCGTTGGCCCGGTCCACCAGTTCGCGGAACTCCTCTTCGGTGAAGAAGGCGGCGTCGGCGCGGGGCGCGTTGGGTGCCACCGCGCTGCCCAGCCGGACCAGCCACTGCGGCACCGGACCCAGCACCGCGCACAGCAGCCGGACCAGCAAGGCAGTGGAGAGGACGACGGCGCTGGCGTGCATCCGGCCCAGTTGCCGCGGCGAGACCCCGACCAGCACGAAGCCGACGCCGGCCATCGTGACGGTAGCCAGCAGCCCGGCCAGCCAGATGTTGCCCAGCAGATCGTGGAACAGCAGCGCAATGGCCACCGCGGCGGCCATCTCGAACCAGACGCGCCAGAAACGCAGCGCGTGCATGTGTGCGGCGGGCGAGGCCAGGATCACGCGCAGGCTGCGGCTGCGGCCGGAACGCAGCAATTGTTCGGCGTCGTGGCGCGGCAGATAGGTGAACGCTGCCTCGGCGGCGGTGAGCGCGGCGGCGAACAGCGTGAAAGCCAGCGTCATGCCGGCAAGAATCCAGAGCATCGTCGCGTCTCTACAGCGTGGTTTCGGTGGGGGCAGCCTTGCCCGTGAAGGAGGAAAGCAGCTGGCGCTGGAGGCCGAACATTTCTTCCTTTTCGGCCGGCTCAGCGTGGTCGAAGCCGAGCAAATGCAGGATGCCGTGCGTGGTCAGCAGCAGCATCTCATCCAGCAGCCCGTGGCCGGCCTTCTGCGCCTGCTCCTGCGCTACCTGCGGACAGATCACGATGTCGCCGAGCACGCCGGCCGCGCCGGGTTTCATGGCGGTGCCGGGACGCAGCTCATCCATCGGGAAGGACAGCACGTCGGTGGCGCCCGGTTCGTCCATCCATTCGATGTGCAGCCGTTCCATCGCCTCAGTGTCCACCATGATGATGGACAGTTCGGCTTCCGGGTGCACGTAGAGCGAATCCAGCACGAACCGTGCCAGCCGGACCAGCTCTTCTTCGTCGGCCGCCACCGTTGATTCGTTATTGACCTCGATGCTCATGCTCCACCCTCCGGGCCGGCCTCCGCTTCAATCTTCCGCCGGGCGGCCGGTGCGCGGTGCGGCGGGCGGGCACCCGCGCTGCGACGGCTCTCGTCCCAGCGGCTGTACGCCGTCACAATGTCGCTGACCAGACGGTGCCGGACCACGTCCGTGGCATCGAGCTGGGAGAAGCTGACGTCCTCGACACCGACCAGGATTTCGCTGACGATTTTCAGTCCGGAGCTGGTGCCGCCGGGCAGGTCGATCTGCGTGACGTCGCCGGTCACCACCATCTTTGAACCAAAGCCCAGCCGGGTGAGGAACATCTTCATCTGTTCCGGTGTGGTGTTCTGTGCCTCGTCCAGGATGATGAAGGCGTCGTTGAGTGTCCGGCCGCGCATATAAGCCAGCGGTGCCACCTCAATGGTGCCGGCGGCCATCAGGCGCGGAATCGACTCCGGGTCCATCATGTCGTGCAGGGCATCGTAGAGCGGGCGCAGATACGGGTCGATCTTGTCGCTGAGCGTGCCCGGGAGGAAGCCCAGCCGCTCCCCTGCCTCCACGGCGGGGCGGGTCAGGATGATCCGGTTGACCTCTTTGTGCTGCAGGGCCTGGACCGCCTTGGCCATGGCCAGGTAGGTCTTGCCCGTGCCGGCCGGTCCGATACCGAAAACCACCGTGTGGTTGTCGATGGCCTCAACGTAGTTCTTCTGGTTGAGCGTCTTGGGCCTGATGTTGCGGCCGCGCGAGGAAAGGATGTTCAGCGTCAGCACTTCGGCCGGACGCTGCGCCGTCTGCTCGCCGAGCATGCGCAGCAGCTGGGCGACCACCTGCGGCGTGATCCGGGTGTCCTTGACGGCCAGCGCGCGGATCTCCTCCACCAGGTTCAGCGTGAGTTGGACCGCGTCGGCGGGGCCGGAAATGGACAGCTCGTTACCGCGGACATGCAGGTTCACATCGCTGAACTCGGCCTCGATGACCTGCAGCACCTCATCGTGGGCACCGAGCGCCCTAACCATGTGTTCCGGCGAATCGAAATGGACGGAACGGCTGCTTGATCCCAGCGGATCGACATCCAGGCGTGATTGGGACATAGTCCGGCCGATGTGGCCTTTCATCGCTCCTTCGGTGGGCGTTGCTTGCGGTGCTGCTTGGCTATATCTGCTTGCGGTGCTGATAACGGTGGGCCGGAAGTATTCCCGCCCTGACGGTACAAGGTACATGCTACGGCACGGGGCACCGCGCAGTCCTCAACGGGGGCGAAAACGCCTAGGTATCGATACTGCATCAATCGTGCATCAGTCCGGTTGAGGGCTGGTTAAAGCAGCCATCAGCCCCCCTGCCATATGCCAAGCTAGTGGGGCAGGAAAGCCAGCAGCCACCGATTCCTGCCCCGCTTTTACCCAGTTATTCCGCCCCAGCCAGAAGGGATCCAGGCATCACCAGCAACCAGCTCCGGCAGCCTTCAGGCTCGGTCCCGGCCCGCCGCTTCGGCGCGTGGCTGGCGCTGGTTACCGCGTCCTCGCTGGTGCTGCTCGGCTGCACACCGCAAGGCAGTGCCAGCGGCGGGCAGACCTCCATGCCCGTCCCCACGGCCCCCACTGCGGCCAGCAGTCCGCTGGTTTCCAGCGCACCGGTGGAGACCCTGCGCTCCTCCGAGCTCTCCCCCCTTTATTGGTTGGGCACCAACGCGGACAACGTGTTCCTGTACCGCGAATACCGCCAGGCGGAGAACCTCGGAGACCCCATTACGACGGCGGTGGCGGCCTTGACCCGCCTGCAGCCCCTGGATCCGGACTACTTCAATCCGCTCAGCCCGGCCAGCAAGGTGGGCGCTTCCATTACCAACGGCTCGGTCATCACCCTGGACATCTCCTCCGATGCCTTCGACCGCCGCGTGGATGCCGGCATCGCCGAACGCGCCGTGCAGCAGCTGGTCTATACGGCCACCGCGGCCGCGGCCAACGCAGGGCTCAGCAGCTCCGACAACCCACTCGAAGTGGTCATCCTGGTGGACGGCCACCACGGCTACGAAGCCTTCGGCCATGTGCCGCTGGGCGAACCAATGGCCCGGGACGGCAGCCTGGCGGCCCCGGTCTGGATCATTGATCCGGCGCAGGGCGCATCGTCCGAGGGTCGCGTGGAGGTGTTCGGCCGCGGCGTTGCCTTCGAATCGCAGCTCCGCTGGCAGATCTACCGCATTGCGGACGCCGATGAGGAGACCGCCGAGGGAAAGCTGGTCAAGGCCGGAACGGTCTCCGTTGACGCACCGGCCGGAGAAATCGGCGAGTTTAGGTTCAACCAGAAACTGGACCCGGGCACCTACAAGCTCTACGTGTTCCATGAGGACGTGAGCGGTCGGACCGAAGAACGGCAGAATCCGGACAGCAAGGTCTTCACGGTCAAGTAGGCCGCAACGATCGCGTAGATCGTGTCCGGCCCGTGTGCACGTCTAGCGCCAGCGGCCCAATATCTCGCTGAGCAGGGTCAACGCGGCCGGTCCTGCCGTGGAGGAACGCAGGACATGCGGCCCCAGCCGTACCGCAACCGCACCGGCGTCCAGCATGGCGTCCATTTCCGCCTGGCTCATGCCGCCTTCCGGGCCCACGATCATCAGCACCCGCGCCGCCGTGCCGTCGCCGCTGGGGGAAGCAACGCTGCCACGGGAGTCGCCGCCCTCGCGGGAGGCGCCGCCGTCAGGCGAGGCACCGCCGTCGTTATTTCCCCGCGGTTCTGCGCGGTCGGCACCCAAACCGGCGCGCTGCACGGCGTCGGCCACGCCGCCCTGGGCATCTTCGTGCAGCAGCAGCGACAACCGGCTGGATCGGATCAAGGCACAGAGCCCGGCGCGTTCAACCAGCGGTTCCACCTCCGGTACGCGCGCCCGCCGCGACTGCTTGGCGGCCGCCCGGACCGCCATCTGCCACTTTGCCGTGCCCTTGGCCGCCTTGTCGGCTTTCCAGCGCACGATGCTGCGTTCGGCCTGCCACGGGACCACGGTGTCGACGCCGAGCTCGGTGGCTGCCTCGATCGCCAGTTCGTCGCGGTTGCCCTTGGCCAATGCCTGCACCAGCACCAACTCCGGGTCCGGTTCCGGCTCCTGCAGGATCCGAAGGGCGCGGACCGTGAGCTCGCCCGATCCGCCGGACACGGCCTCGCCGACCAGTCGGCGGCCCCGGCCATCGGCGAGGTCGACAAGTTCGCCGGGATCGATCCGCTTGACCGTGACGGCGTGCCGCGCCTCGTCCCCCGTCAGCGTGAAGCTGTCGCCGGGGGCCACCGCGTCGAGCTCACCCGGGGCGGTGAAGAACAGGTGGCTGGTCACGCCTAGAGGTTACCGAGCCGGTCGCGCAGCCGGGCGAAGACGCCGGTGCCGGAGGATGCCAGCTTGCCCTCGGTGTATTCCTCGCCGCGGGCCTGCGCCAGCCGGCGAAGCAGGTCTTCCTGTTCCGAGTCCAGCTTGCTGGGGGTTTCCACATGCACATGAACCTGCAGGTCGCCGCGCCCGTAGCCGCGCAGGTGCGTCACGCCCAGGCCGCGAAGCGTGAGGGTCTCCCCCGCCTGCGTGCCGGGCTTGATGCTCAGTTCGCGTTCGCCGTCGAAGGTGTCCAGCGTGACGTCGGTGCCCAGCGCGGCCGCGGTCATCGGCACCGCCAGGCTGACGTGCAGGTCGTCTCCCTCGCGGATGAAGTTCTTGTCCGGGTTGACGCGGATCTCCACGTAGAGGTCGCCCTGCGGTCCGCCCGCCGGGCCGGCCTCGCCCTGGCCGGCCAGCTGGATCCGCGTTCCGGTTCCCACGCCGGCCGGGAGCTTGATGGTCAGCGAGCGGCGGCTGCGGATGCGCCCCTCGCCGTTGCACTCGTTGCAGGGGTCGGGAATGATCGTGCCGAAGCCCTGGCAGCTGCCGCAGGCGGCAGTGGTCATGACCTGGCCCAGGATGGACCGCACGGCGCGCTGGACCTGGCCGGAGCCGCCGCAGATGTCGCAGGTGCGCGGGCTGGTGCCGGGGCGGCAGCAGCTGCCGTCGCAGGTGGGGCAGACCACGGCGGTGTCCACCTCGATCTTCTTGTTCACCCCGAAGACTGCGTCCTTGAGGTCGATCCGCACGTTGATCAGGGCGTCCTGGCCGCGGCGGGTGCGCGAGGCCGGACCGCCGCCCGCACCGGCGCCGCCGAAGAAACTCTCGAAGATGTCCTGGAAGGCGAAGCCAGAACCGGAGAAACCGCCGCCGAACCCGGTGTCATTGCCGTTTTCGTTGCCCGTGGTGTCGTAGACGCGCCGCTTCTGCGGGTCCGAGAGCACCTCGTAGGCGTGGCTGACCTGCTTGAACTGCTCGGCTGCCTCCGGGCCGGGGTTCACATCCGGGTGCAGCTTGCGGGCCAGCTTGCGGTAGGCCTTTTTGATTTCCTCGGTCGAGGCGTCCTGGCTGACACCGAGGGCGTCGTAGTGGTTGCTCACCTTGTAATACTTCACTTCCTGGAGATTGATTCACCGCCGACGGCGGCCGGTGCGGACGTTGCGCGGCCTAGGGCTGGCCGGCGAGAATCCGTGACAAATAGCGTGCGACGGCGCGCACTGCCGCCATCGTGGTGGGATAGTCCATCCGGGTGGGGCCGAGAATGCCGACCTTGGCGGTGGCGCCCGGCCCATAGCCGGTGGCGACCACCGAGGTTTCCACCAAGGAGCCGTACGGATTTTCCCGGCCGATGCTGACCGACATGCCGTGGGCATCCTGGTGCATTTCGGAGAGCAACTGCAGCAGGACCACCTGTTCTTCGAGTGCCTCGAGGATGGGGCCGATGCTCAACGGGAAGTCCACCGTGGAACGGGCCAGGTTGGCCGTGCCGGCCATCAGGATCCGCTCTTCGCTGGTGGCCGCGGCCAGCTGGGCAAGCGAGGCGGACAGTTCGTCGACGATTCCCGCGTGCGCGGGCTCCGCCGGCACCGGCGAGGTCCTCAGCCGGTGTGGCACTCCGGCCAGCGGTTTCCCGGACAGAGCGGCCAGGAATGCGGTGCGCAGAGTGGCCAGTGCATCTTCGGCCACGTCCACCGGCAGCAAGGCAACATGTTGCTCCACCTTGCCGTTGTCAGCGATCAGCACCACCAAGACGCGGCGGGGAGCCAGCAAGACGAACTCGATGTGCCGCACCTTGGCAGCACCCAACTGCGGGTACTGGATCACCGCTACCTGGTTGGTGAGCTGGGACAGCAGCCGCACCGTGCGTTCCATCACGTCGTCCAGGTCGTCGGCGCCGTCCAGCAGTTTCTGGATGGCCCGGCGCTCGGGGGCAGAGAGCGGCTTGACGTCAGAGATCCGGTCCACGAACAGGCGGTAGCCCTTGTCCGTGGGAATCCGGCCGGCACTGGTGTGCGGGGCAACGATCAGCCCGTCTTCCTCCAGCGCCGCCATGTCGTTGCGGATCGTGGCCGACGACACGCCCAGGCTGTGCCGGTCGACCAGTGCTTTGGAGCCCACCGGCTCCCGTGAATGCACATAGTCCTCGACAATGGCGCGGAGCACTTCAAGCCTCCGGACCTCGCTCACTGCACTCCTCCTGTCTTCGGCTCAACCTGATGACGGGTTGTTAGCACTCAACACGTCCAAGTGCTAAGTCTAATACGTTGCCCCCGTTGTTAGCATTGTCTTCGCGGCGGTGCCGTAGACGTACTACCTGTTAAGGACTTGAAGCATATGAACAGCTACGGCTGGGGCCCCCAGGATCTCACCGCGCCCAAGGCCCGGGCCCTGCGCGAAGTCGCCGCCGAGCCGGGGCAGGTGCTGGAGGATGCACAGAGCGGATGGGTCGGCGCCGTGGTCCGGGTAGAGAAGTCGGGCGGCGTGCATCTGGTCTCGCTGGAGGACCGCCGGGGCAAGGTGCGCTCCTTCCCGCTGGGGTTCGGCTTCCTGTTTGAAGGCGAACCGGTGAACGTGGTGCCGCCGGCGCCAGTTGCGAAGGCTCCCGTCCGCCAGCGCACGGCCTCCGGCTCGGTGAAGGTGGAGGGCCAACGCGCCAGGGTGGCGCGCGCCAGCCGGATCTGGGTTGAAGGCAAGCACGATGCCGAACTGGTGGAAAAGGTCTGGGGCGACGACCTGCGGGTGGAGGGCATCGTCGTCGAACCCCTGCATGGCGTGGACGACCTGGCCGCGGCCGTGGCGGACTTCTCCCCCGGCCCGCAACACAGGCTGGGGATCCTGGTGGACCATTTGGTGCCCCATTCCAAGGAGTGGCGGATTGCCGAGGCCGCCATGGCCGTCCCGGCGGCCGCCGGCAACGTGCTGATTGTGGGCCACCCCTACGTTGACGTCTGGCAGGCCATCAAGCCGTCGGTGATCGGCCGGGCGCAGTGGCCGGTGGTTCCGCGCGGCACCGATTGGAAGACCGGCATCCTCGCCGGTCTTGGCTGGCCGCACCGGACCCAGATCGACGTGGCCGACGGCTGGAAGCGGCTGCTGGGCAGCGTAAACAGCTATGCGGATCTGGAGCCCAGCCTGCTGGGCCGGGTGGAAGAAGTCATCGATTTCCTCACCGTCTGAGCTGGTTCCAGCGCCCGCTGCGGCCCCGGTCTGCACCGGGCCACAGGGTGGAACCGCTAGGCTAGGAACAGCAGTGAGCCATCAGCAGATTTTCCGAAGGTAGGTCCAGTGTCCGAGAACTCTGCTCGCAACCAGCAGCCGGAACGCAAGTCCGCTCCGCGCCCGCAGTACCAGAGCGCGTCGGCTTCCGCCTTGCCGCTGACCCCTTCCGAGGACCGGCAGTGGGCAACCATGGCGCACTTCGGCGGGATCCTGGGCTGCTTCCCGTCGCTGGTGATCTACCTGATTTTCAAGGACCGGGGACCGTTTACCGCCCAGGAGTCCAAAGAGGCGCTGAACTTCACCGTCCCGCCCACCGTGGTGGCCATTGTGGCCAACCTGCTGATCGTCATTCCCGCCGTCAGCGGCATCTTTGCCGTCGTCGCCGCCGCAATCTGGGTCTTTCTCACGGTCTATTCCGTCATCGCCGGCATCAAATGCAACCGCGGTGTTCCGTACCGCTACGCCTACAACCTGCGCTTGTTCCGCTAAGCCCGCGGCCGCCCGGGCTGCCGCTGCGGCGGCAGAGTCCCGGTCATCCCGCCCTCACTCATCCTTCGCCACGGCAGACATGCCAGGCGTTGGGGCGGCCCTGCCCTGCCATGGCCATTTGCCAGTGATTTCCAACTCCAGCGACCAACTGAGGAACGTTCGAATCAGCACGATCGCGGCCAGCACCGCGACGCTTTCCAGCGTCGGACTGATGGCGACGGTACGGATGATGTCGGCGGCTACCAACAGTTCCAAACCGAGCAGGATCGACCGCCCCAGAAACCGACGGAATTGCTCATAGACTCCGGCCTGTCTCCGCACCAGCCGCGGGACGGCAAGCAGCGCAGCCAAGATGGCACCGGTCACAATGGCCGCAACCCCCGCTGCGTCCATGAGGCGGCCGACTGCCTCTATTACTTCCCCGAACTCCATGGCACCCCCTGACCTTCACGGTCCGTCACGGCACCGGCCCTCCTGCAGCGGCAGTTCGGCGGAATCCCTGCGGAAGGACCCGCGGACTACGAGTGGATCCTTGCGTACCTCACCGCCTCGGCGGCATTGCTTCACCGCTGGGCCTCATTGTCCGCCCGGTGGAGGAATCGGCGCAATGGACCAAGGCCAGGCTGCCCGGGCGAGCATGTACCGCTAGCTGCGCCGCCGGCTGACCGCGTCTGCCTCCAACCGCTGGCGGGCGGTGTTCAGTCCGGCCCCCACCGGTACGTGGCCGGTGGCCGCAGCCAGCCCAAAGACCGGCATGTCGCTATACACGCTCTCCCTGCCGCCCGGCATCGTTTGGTAGGTCTCGTGCCACACCCCGACGTCGCCGGTGCCTGCGGATTCGCGCATAAACCGGCGCCAGGGCTCAAGGTGCGGTGCCGACCGGTCGGCCGCGAACCGCTGCAGATGCTCCGGACTCTTCCAGTAGCTGACCATGATGGTGGTGCGACCGAACCATTGCTGGTACCCCAGCAACCCGGCCTCCGGTGTCTTGGCCAGATGAGCCAGCATCCTGGGCATGGCCGCCCCCACCCGTGCCACCGTCCCGAACTTCCACCATCGATTGGCGCGCATCCCGATCAGGAAGACCGTCACCGGCCCACCGTCGGGATCGGCAGTGAATCGTCCCGCGTGCACTTGTTCCGACATGAGCTTCTCCATTCATAACCGTGTTATAAAACCACGTTACGTAACAGTGTTATGCAATACTGGTGCCATGGCAAGACCCTTACTCCATGATGAGACCCTGCGCCGCCGGCTGCTCGACACCGCAGCCTCCCGGATCGCCCACGACGGCGCCGCCTCCGTATCGCTGCGCAGCATCGCCGCTGCGGCAGGGACGTCGACAACGGCAGTGTATTCGCTCTTCGGGGGCAAGGCAGAGCTGTTGACCGCCGTGCTCGACGACGGCTTCGCCTCCTTTGCTGCCTCCCAGCAACAGGCCGCCGCTGGCGGCCTCGAAGCGCTGGGCCGGGCCTACCGAAGGTGGGCGTTGGACCATCCGGCCCTCTACGGCCTCATGTTCGGCGGGTCGCTGGCCGGCCAGGTGCCGTGCCAGCCGACGCCGGGAGCGGCCGAGCCATCGATCGCTCCACTGTTTGCCGCAGTCGCCGCCGCGCTGCCCGGGGCATCGGATGACGAGATCGCCTCGATGGTCGGCGTCGTCTGGGGACAAGTCCACGGGCTGGTGTCACTGGAGCTGACCGGCGCACCGGCGGCAGGCTGGAGCTGGGATGCGGCCTACGATGCGGCCCTCGGCCAGATCGGCCGCTCGCTGGGACGCTAGGGGAGTTCAGTCCTCGAGCAGCCGTCGGACCACGGCATCGGCCAGTAGCCGTCCCTTGAGCGTGAGCCGAATGGTCCCGGCGAAGGCCGCGGCCGGGTCGACGAGGGCATCGGCGATCAGTCCCGCCACGGCCTTCCTGCCGTTCGGCCCCAGATCCTGGGTACGCAGCCCGTCGATAATGCGGGTCTGCAGCATGACATGCTCCAACTGACGGGTACCCGCGTCGAGCGTTTCACGCCCGGCCGCCGGTGAGACTCCGGTGGCCAGGCGCTGCGCATAGGCCGCCGGATGCTTCACGTTCCACCAGCGCACTCCGCCCAGATGCGAGTGGGCGCCGGGGCCGGCACCCCACCAGTCATCGCCGCGCCAGTAGGCCAGGTTGTGCCGGCAGCGGTCGTCCGGCGTGCGGGCCCAATTGCTGACCTCGTACCAGCCGAACCCGGCTGCCGCCAACCGCGCGTCGGCGATCTCATACTTGGCGGCGTGGTCGTCGTCGTCGATGCCGGGCACCTCGCCGCGGCGGATCTGCGCCGCGAGTTTGGTGCCGTCCTCCACGATCAGGGCGTAGGCGGAAATGTGGTCCGGCGCGCAGGCGATCGCCGAGTCCAGGCTGGCCTCCCAGTCCGCAATGGACTCCCCCGGTGTGCCGTAGATCAGGTCCAGGCTGACCTTGAGCCCGGCGTCGCGCGCCCACTGCACGGCCTGCGGCACCCGTTCCGGATCATGTGTGCGGTCCAGCACCTTCAGCACGTGCGGCACGGCCGACTGCATGCCGAAGGATACCCGGGTGAAACCTGCGTCGGCCAGGATCTCCAGCGATTCCGGCGTGACGGAGTCCGGATTGGCTTCCGTGGTGACCTCGGCGCCCGGCTCCAGCCCCCACAAGCTTTCGGCCTGGGTCAGCATGGCGGCCAGGTCCGTTGCCGGCAGCAGAGTTGGCGTGCCGCCGCCGAAGAAGACCGTGGCCAGCGGCCGGTCGGGCAGGTTGGAATCGCGCAGCACGCGAGCCGCCAGATCCAGTTCGGTGTTCAGGGTGCCCGAGTATTCATCCTGCGACGCCCCGGAACCTAGCTCCTTGGCCGTGTAGGTGTTGAAATCGCAGTAGCCGCAGCGCACCCGGCAGAACGGAATGTGCACATACAGGCAGAAGGCCCGGCGCGCCGCCCCGTCCGCTGCCTGAGCGGGCAGCAGACCGTCGGCCGGAGCCGGGTCGCCTAATGGCAGGACGCTAGGCACTGAGGCGAGCCTCCGCCGTCGTTGTTTTCAGCACTGCAGAACTACTTCTTTGCCTTGTCCTTGGAATCATCCGACGACAGCGCAGCGATGAAGGCCTCCTGCGGGACCTCCACGCGGCCGACCATCTTCATCCGCTTCTTGCCTTCCTTCTGCTTCTCCAGCAGCTTGCGCTTACGGGAGATGTCGCCGCCGTAGCACTTGGCGAGCACGTCCTTGCGGATCGCGCGGATGTTTTCGCGGGCGATGATCCTGGAGCCGATGGCGGCCTGGATGGGCACCTCAAACTGTTGCCGCGGGATCAGTTCGCGCAGCTTGGAGGTCATCATCACGCCGTAGCTGTAGGCCTTGTCCCGGTGCGTGATGGCGCTGAACGCGTCCACCTGTTCACCCTGCAGCAGGATGTCCACCTTGACCAGGTCGGCGACCTGGTCGCCGTCGGCTTTCCAGTCCAGTGAGGCATAGCCGCGGGTGCGCGACTTCAGATTGTCGAAGAAGTCGAAGACAATCTCGGCCAGCGGCAGCCGGTAGCGCAGCTCCACGCGGTCCTCGGAGAGGTAGTCCATGCCCTTCATGTCCCCGCGGCGGGACTGGCAAAGCTCCATGATGGTGCCGACGAACTCGTTGGGCGCAAGGATGGTGGCGGAAACCATCGGCTCGCGGACCTCGGAAACCTTCCCGTCGGGATATTCGCTCGGGTTGGTGACCGTCAGGACCTTCTTGTCCTCCAGCGTGACCTCGTAGACCACGTTGGGGGCGGTGGAGATCAGGTCAAGGTTGAACTCGGCTTCGAGCCGCTCCCGGGTGATTTCCAGATGCAGCAGGCCCAGGAAGCCGACCCGGAATCCGAATCCGAGGGCCGCGGAGGTCTCCGGTTCGTAGACCAGGGCCGCGTCGTTGAGCTTGAGCTTGTCCAGTGCGTCGCGCAGTACCGGATAGTCCGTGCCGTCAATCGGGTAGAGCCCGGAGAAGACCATGGGCTTAGGGTCGGCGTAGCCGCCGAGGGATTCCGCCGCCGGCTTGAGCAGGTTGGTGACCGTGTCACCCACCTTGGACTGTCGGACGTCTTTCACGCCGGTGATCAGGTAGCCGACCTCTCCGACGCCCAGACCGTTGGACGGCGTCGGCTCGGGCGAGCTGACGCCGATTTCGAGCAGTTCGTGGCTGGCCCTGGTCGACATCATCTGGATGCGTTCACGCGGCGAGAGCTTGCCATCGACCACGCGGACGTAGGTGACCACGCCGCGGTAGGTGTCGTACACCGAGTCGAAGATCATGGCGCGGGCCGGCGCTTCGGGGTCGCCGACCGGCGCGGGCAGGTCGCGCACGATCTTGTCCAGCAGCGCTTCGACGCCGACGCCGGTTTTGCCCGAGACCTTGAGCACGTCCTCGGGATCGCCACCGATCAGGTTGGCCAACTCGGCCGCATACTTCTCCGGCTGTGCTGCCGGCAGGTCGATCTTGTTCAGCACAGGGATGATGGTCAGGTCGTTTTCCATCGCCAGGTAGAGGTTCGCCAACGTCTGGGCCTCGATACCCTGCGCGGCATCCACCAGCAGGACCGCACCTTCACAGGCGGCCAGCGATCGAGACACTTCATAGGTGAAGTCAACGTGGCCCGGGGTGTCAATCATGTTGAGGGCGTAGCTGGCGCCATCCAGCTCCCACGGCATGCGCACGGCCTGGGACTTGATGGTGATGCCGCGTTCGCGTTCGATGTCCATCCGGTCCAGGTACTGGGCCTTCATGTCGCGCGGCTGGACTACGCCGGTGAGCTGGAGCATCCGGTCGGCGAGAGTGGATTTACCGTGGTCGATGTGGGCGATGATGCAGAAGTTCCTGATGATCGCCGGATCGGTGGCGGCGGGCACCGGTGCGGTGCGGGCCATCGGTGACACAGATGGTTCCTTACTCTCGGACAAGCGGACGGGCAATGCGGCCGGTACCACCAGCACGCAGATTTTGCTCAACTATAAGTGTCCCACGCCCGTCAGGTATCCGCGCACCTTGACAGCAGTGATGGCAGTCAGTGATGTGCGGAACCTCGCTTCAGTAGCCTAGAGTCATGGCATTTTCTCCACAGGGTCTCAACCGGCTCCTTAACAACGCTGTCCGGGCCTTCCGGGCCTTGTCCGGTTCCGCCGGCTCGGCTCGGCCGCGCGGCACAGCGGCTGGCAATCGGCCGCAGCCCCGCGGAGCCGACTTCAGCGGCGGCGCCGCGGGCACCGGCACGGGCTCGCGGTATGCCGGCGACTATCTAGGCGCAGGGACCATCAGCTACTCCCCCGAAGCCGACGGTTCCCCCGATCCGGGTGAAATCGTCTGGACGTGGGTGCCGTACCAGGAAGACTATTCGCAGGGAAAGGACCGCCCGGTCCTGGTGATCGGCAACCACCGCGGCCGCCTGCTGGCACTCATGATGACCTCCCGGGACCGGAACAACACCCGCAGCCGTGACGAGGACTACGTGGACATCGGCTCCGGCCCCTGGGATGTCCGGGGCCGTCCGAGCGAGATCAAACTGGACCGTGTTCTCCAACTTGATCCTGATGCAGTGCGGCGGGAAGGGGCAGTGCTCCCGCGCGCGACCTTCGAGAAGGTCGCCCAGAGCATGCGCCGCCGCGGCTGGAAGTGATGGCTGCCTGACGGCGGCCGGCGTGTCGCCGAAGCCCCGATCGCCCGTCCGGAGTGCTGATCTGCTAACATTTATAGCTGTGTGTCCGCGCAGGTCGACGGGCACCTCGGGCCGGTTGCCATTACGGTGCCCCACGCCGCTCAGTCAATGACCGGACCGAATGCCCTCAAAGACCAAAGTTCCTCAACAACAGAGAGTTATTTCGTGGCCAATATCAAGTCCCAGAAGAAGCGCATTCTCACCAACGAGAAGGCACGCCAGCGCAACAACTCGGTCAAGTCCGAGCTCAAGACCGCCATCCGCGCCGTGACCGGTGCCGTCCAGTCCGCCGATCAGGATGCCGCCAACACCGCTCTGGTGACCGCGAGCCGCAAGCTGGACAAGGCCGTCAGCAAGGGTGTGCTGCACAAGAACAACGCCGCCAACCACAAGTCGGCACTGGCCAAGCAGGTCAACGCGCTCTAAGCGCATCCGGCCGACAGGCCGAACCAAACCAAGGCCGGAGGCCGTCACCCGCTCAGGGTGGCGGCCTCCGGCCTTTCCTGTTCTTCATCCCGATCGGGTGATTTTTCCCCAGCTGGCCGCCGCTATTCTGGCCACATGAAACGGGCCGCAACCGTCACCGTCTTTGCAACAGGCGCCCTGCTGCTGGCAGGCTGCTCAGGTCCGTCGGGAGGCGGAAGCACTGCAACCCCGACGGCGTCTGAAACTCCGGCGACTGCCTCCCCGACGGCGACGACGCCCAGCGCGCTGAGCGGGTTCCTGTGTTCTCCGGACGAGAACGGGGTCTGGCGGGGAAAGGCCCGCCTGACGAACGTCGGTACCGCCACCAACACCTACACAGTCCGCTTCTCTGTGATCCGAACCGGGAGTCAAGACGTGCTCGGCATGAAGGAGGAATCCTTCACCGTCGGGCCAGGCGATTCCACGGACGTAGCATTCGCCAGTATCCACACGAGCAATTCCGAGGGTCTCGAATGCGTTGCGCGGGTCACGGCGGAGCCAGTGGCCCCAGGGTCCCCGGAAGTGTCGCCAGAGGAGTCCCCTGAAGGCAGCTGACCCCGCAGTCGCCCGGCAGGTTGGACCGAACGTGACCCATTACGGGTGATGCCGGCGAAGCGTGGCGGTCTCGATGCGGGCAGTGTGAGGATGTCATGCCGTCCGGGACCTGACGTGGGCCGCCGGCAGCCCTTTTTAGCGCCGGGCGCTGGTGGCGATCATCGTGACGGCCCGCTCCACCGCGTATTCCGGATCGCGGCCTTCGCCCTTGACCTGCGCGTCGGTCTCGGCCAGCACCTGGATGCAGCGGGCCAGCGCCTCCGATTCCCACAGCCGCGCGTCCCTGCGGGCCTGGTCGAATTGCCAGGGGGCCATGCCCAGATCCCGCGCGTTGGCCGCGGCACTTTTGACCTTGGCAATCTGGCGCAGCTTCATGGCCAGTACGGCAACGATCGGCACCGGGTCCACCCCGGTGGCCAGCGCATGCCGTAGGGACGCCAGCGCGGCGGCACCGCGGCCGGAAATGGCCGCGTCAGCGACCTTGAAACCGGTTGCCTCCACCCGGCCGCCGTAATACTTTTCCACAGTCTCTTCGGTGACGGCGCTCTCGGCGTCGGAAATCAATTGGGAGCAGGCGGCGGCCAGATCGGGCAGCGACGAGCCGACCGCGGACACCAGTGCCTGGGCCGCGGCAGGTTCGATGGCCCGGCGCGCGGTCTTGAACTCCTGCCTGACGAAGTCCAGCTTGTCTGCGTCCTTTTTCATCGGCTGGCAGTCAACCACCGGGGCACCCGAGGCCTTGACGGCATCCAGCAGTTTCTTGCCCCGGGTTCCGCCGCCATGGTGCAGGACCAGCCAGACCTCGTCGGCCGGTGACGCCAGATAGGCCAGCGTGTCCGCGAGGAACTCGTCGTTCATTTGGGCCAGCGACGAGGCTTCAATAAGTTTCGCCTCGCCGAAAAGGCTGGGGCTGGCCAGCATGGTGAGCCCGCCGGTGGTGTAGGAGGAGGCATCCAGCTGGGTCACCTCGAGGTCCGGCTGCTTGCCGCGCAGCAGGTTCCGGACACGTTCCTTGGCCCGGTGGGCCAGATACTCTTCCGGACCGCTGACAAGCACGACGGGGGCCGGCTCGACGTCGCGCCAAGAGACGGTCGCGGCGCTTTTCTTGGCGGCCGAAGCGCGGGATCCGGGGGGCGGGTTCACGTCAGGTTCCTCCTTGTTCAGGTCAAGAGTTTCACGATCAGGGGCTTTTACCCAAAGCCGTCCGCAGCCTACCGGCCGGTGAGCACGGAGAGCCTGCCGTGGTCGGCATCCAGCAGGACCGTCCCGAGCTGGTCGGTCCGCAACACCTGCACGCCGGCGGCCCGCAGCGCGGACAGGATTTCCGCCGCCGGGTGGCCGTAGTCGTTCTCGGCGCCCACGGAAATTAGGGCAGCGGCAGGCTGCAGGTCGGTAATGAGGGCGGTCCCGCCATTGCGGGCACCGTGATGGCTGATTTTCAGGACGTCCACGGTGAAATCCGGGCCCAGGTACCGCGTCAGCTTGGGCAGCTGCTCCTGCTCAAGATCGCCGGTCAGGAGCATCCTCACCTCTCCCCCGGTGTTCACCCGCAGCTTGATTTCGACGACGAGGCTGGAATCGTTCTCGGAGAGGCCGGCGCTGTCTTCCGCGGGCCAGTGCACGGTCCAGTCGGCCGCTCCGGACGAACCGGTCAGACCGGCAGAGGCGCGTTCGGCGGCCAGCCCGTGGGCTTGGAGCGAGGCGTGCACCGCCTCCGGCAGTGCCTCCTTCGCACTCGAATACAGCACTCGTTCCGTCTGGCGTCCGGCCAATACGCCGTCGATCCCGCCGTAGTGGTCCAGATGCATGTGTGTGAGTACCAGAACGTCGATCCGCTCCACCCCCAGACCGTCCAGGCACCGCCCCATCATGTCCGTTTCCGGACCGGCGTCCACCACGATGGCGCTTCGCTCGCCGGTCCGGACCACCACGCCATCGCCCTGCCCCACATCGCAGGCGGCAACGTCCCACGACTGCCGGGGGCTGCCCGGGACCAGAAGGCTGGCCACCAGGCCGGCCACCGCACCGAGCAGCAGCGCCGGTACCGCTGTCCCGCAGGCCAACCGGAGAATCGGCCCGCGTGCTCCGGACCCGCTGTGTCCGCGGCCCGTCCCGGTCTCGGGCGGCCCAGCCTCTGTGCCCCGATCCGTTCCGGACCTGCTGTCGGCGGCCATCCGGCGGATACCCCAGAGGAGCGCCAGACCGCCAGCAGCCGCGCCGGCTGCGCCGACCGGTCCGCCCGCCCACGGCACGGCCGCCAGCGGCAGCTCCGAAAACCACCGTGCCACGGCGGCAACCCACAGCGTCATCCAACCCGCCGCGTGCAGCACCACCGTGCCCGGGCCCGGGAGCAGCGGCAGCAGGGCGGTGCCAACCATTCCGGTGATGGTGATGAACGGAACCACCGGACCTGCCGCCACATTCGCCGGTATCGAGTACAGGGCCAGTTCCGGCTGCAACTGGACGATCACCGGGGCACAAAACACCTGCGCCGCCGTCGGCATCGCCACCGCGTGGGCCAGCGGCACGGGCAGGAACCGCTGCAGCCAGCGCGAGCAGGCAGGGCCCAACAGCACCAGCGACAACGTTGCCAGCACCGAGAGGATGAAGCTGTAGTTGGCGGCCAGCCAAGGATCCATCACCAGCAGCACCAGCACGGCCAAGGCCAGGAAGGACAGTGATGCCCTCCGCCGCCCGCTCAGCACGGCTGCAACCCCGATGGAGCCCATTACCGCCGCACGCAGGACGCTGGGCTCGGGCCGGACGAGCAGTACGAATCCGGCGAGGCTCGCCACCCCGGCAGCAGCCTTGAGCCAACGGGGAAGCCGCACGGCCGAACCGAGCAGGTATACGAACCCCAACACGTAGGACACGTTCGCGCCGCTCACGGTCAACAAATGCGTCAGCCCAGTGCGCCGCATGGCGTCTTCCAAGCCGCTGCCCTGGTGTTCCTTGTCGCCCAGCACCATGCCGGGCAGGAGCCCGCGGGCGTCCGGCGGCAGCGGCGCCAGTGACTGAACGAAGTGCGCGCGGAGACCGGAGACCCACGCATCCAGCGGCGGAGCCGTGCGGTCCGCCGGCTCCGTCGACGCGATCAACAGCGCCTCCACCGCCTGACCGGGGTCGGCTCTGACCAGTTTTCCGGACGCCCGGAGCCGTTCTCCGTAGCGGACGCCGGACCAGTCCGGGCCGCCCAGCACCAGTACGGGAGTATCCGCCTCGAAGCGCATGCCCGCGGAAGTTGCTTCGACGATGGTGGCCGTCAGATGGAAGCGCGGTCCGCTGCCGAATCGCCCCGGTGCCTGCAACTGGGACGCGTCCCCGGTGGCAACCAGGCGGGCGGTGATGGTCTCCTCGGCGGTGATGGCCCCTTCGATCGGTCCGGCCAGCCGCTGCGACAGTTGCACGCCCACCATCAGCGCCAGCAGGCCAGTGCAGCTGCACAGCACCAGCACGACGGCGGTGGCTCCCGTCCCGCCGCTGCCTCGCCTACGCGCCGGGCTTCGTCCTCGTCCGTGCGGATGACGAAGTGCACGAGCATGCGGGCGCCCTGAAACGGGGTTATGTGCAGGCGACGGCCGGATCTTCGGCAGCAGAGACCGCAGGAGTCTGGTCCGGAGCAGCCTGTTCCGCAGGAGCCGCGGCGGAAGCAGCAGTCGGGCCGAGGCGCCGCAGACTCCACCCAAAAGCAGGGCCGCAGTCGTCAAGGCCACACCGCTGGGGGCGTGTGGCAACACCAGCGCCGCTGCCCAGCAGGCCACCGCGGCGAGTCCGAGGCGAAGGTCTAATCGCCGCGTCTCTCCCTGCGAACCCGCGGTCGGATCCGGCTTGAGGTGCTTCAGCAGCAGCTGCTGCAATTTCCTGAGGCGTCTTCCCGCCGGCTGACTGGCCCGTCCGCCGGTCGCCGCGCCGTGCTCCCGGCCGCCAGGGACACCGCCGTCCTCGTGCCCTGCGGTGACAGGCCGACGGGCCGCATCCGCGTACCGCTGCCATCGCGCGCCGCTCACACCGTCACCAGCTCTACCAGCGCCTCAAGCATGACCGGCCCGATGCCCGGCACCGCGTCCAAGTCAGACGGTTGCCCGAAGGGACCATGCTGCTCGCGGAACTCGACGATCCGGCCGGCCAGCACCGGCCCCACGCGCGGCAACTCCGCCAGTTCCTCGGCAGTGGCCGTGTTGATGTTGATCTTGCCAGCGGCTCCGTCTGCGGCGCCGCCGCCCGTTCGGGGTCCACCGGCACCCCCGCCGGAGCCTTCGGTGCCCGGCACCGGCGGCGGCGCGGCGTCATCCGGTGTGGGCACAAAAACCTGCTGCCCGTCGGTCAAAGGCGCGGCAAGGTTCAGCGCCTCGAGCTGTGCCTCCTTCGTGGCGCCGCCGGCTGCTTCGATCGCCTCGAACACCCGTGCGCCCTCAACCAGCCGGACGATTCCCGGCGAGTTGACGGCTCCCGCGACGTGGACGATGATGCGTGCCCCGGCGTCGTCACCGCCGTCCGCACCTGCGCCTGCGCCGTCGCCACCGTCTGTCCCGCCATCACCTTTGCCACTACGAGCGCCGCCCACGGACTTTCCTGGTTCTTCACCGTCGGTACCGCCGGGCTCATCACCGATGCCTTCACCGGTTGTTGGCCCCGAAGAAGGGCCCGACCGCAAAGGGATGCCTTCCACCACCGGAGAGGCCGAACGGTTCAGGTCTGCGGTCGCCACCGAGACAATCCCGTAGCCCAGGCACAACCCGGCCACCACGAAGGCAGCCCCGAGGGCAATTCGGAAGCGCGGTGATCGCCTCAGCCGCGATGCAGTGCCGTCGCGGGCAGCTGCGGGAAGCCAGCGGTGTCGGCCCATGCGGAAACACTAGGTCCGCGGCGCGGGCACCCCCTCCGTCCGTCACTCGTTAGTGGACGGACCGTCCGGTGGCGCGGGCTGTGGAGGAAAAGAACGTCCAGCCCACGTGCGGCGTTAGCGGCCCAACCAGCAGCTGGCGCAACCACCAGCTGCTCAGTGGTATGGCCAAGTTCCCGACCGAGTTCCTGGTACGCGGCGCTCACACGGTTTCAGCGAAGAAAGGGCAAGACCTGGAACGTGACGAAGTTGGTCACTAGGACTCCGAGCGCGCCCGTGGCGCCGATACCGATCGCGACACCCGAGAGCACCTTCCCCGTGGGCTGTCGCGCGCCTCTGGCGCCAAGAACCAGGGCAACGAGATCGAGGACGAGCACGATGCCCCAGGCGATGGTCCAGAACGTGAAAATGTTGTCGTAGTCCAGCCGGGCCGCCGCCCGCTGCGCGGCCAAGGGTGCGGCAAATGAGGTGAGCCAGGTGAACACCACGGCGACCAAGGCGAGCACGAACGCTACCCGCGCCGATAAGCCGGCGCGCGGCCGGGTCGAAACCGCTTGCCCGAGTGACTCTGATGAGGCGTCAGGGAAGGTCTTCGGAGCGTTCATGCTCCAGAGTCTAACGCCGGCTTAGCGTCCAGCCCGGGAGCCAAGTGATCCGGTCGATTCTGCTTCAAACCCGAAACCTTGAACCGATGCCTGAATGGGTCGCGCTGGAGCTCAAGTATCGACTCGGCGGACAGACTCCAGTGCCGACCTGAGGCGGGGGGGGCGCGTGGGTGGGGCTTGCCCGCGCACGTGTCGCGCGCCGCCGTCGTCCTCCGCGCCGAGCCTACGGCAGCCGCCGGTCCTCGGGATGCTGCAGTCGCAGCCACTTGTAGCCGAAGCCCTCGAGGGGCAGGGTGCACGTGCCGTCCTCGGCAATTTTCACGTCCGCGTCGCCCAGCAGGTCCAGCAGCAGCACGGCCTGGAGCATTTCCGCGGGCCGGTCGTCCGTGGCCAGATCCAGCTCGACGGTGACTGGATCGGACGAGAGGTTGTGCAGCAGGACCATGCTGGACTCCTCCCAGGTGCAGCGGTGGGCCAGCACGGACTTCTCCGGCTGCTTGAGGATTTCGAAGTGCCCCCAGCCCAGCTCCGGGCACTCGCGGTAACGCTTGATCAGCGTGGCCATGAAGTTCCACAGCGAATCCGGATCCCGCTTGGCCTGGGCGGCGTTGACGAACTGTGGGCCGAAGCCCCCGTCCACTATCGGCGAGATCAGCTGTTCGGACTCCGCGGTGGAGAAGCCCGCGTGCGGACCGTCCGTCCACTGCATGGGAGTGCGGACGGCCAGGCGGCCTTCCGCGTCCAGATTCTCCCCCATCCCGATCTCCTCGCCGTAGTACAGCACCGGGGTGCCGGGCAGGGAGAACAGGAGCGAGTACACCATCCTGATCTGGCGTGGATCCCCGCCCAGCATCGGGGGCAGCCGGCGCTTGAGGCCGCGGCCGTACAGCTGCATCTGTTCCTCGGGTCCGAAGGCCGCGAAAACCTCTTGGCGCTCCTCGTCCGTGAGTTTGTCCAGCGTCAGCTCGTCGTGGTTGCGCACGAAGGTGGCCCACTGGTTGTCCGGGTTGATCGCGGGCCTGCCCTTGAGGGCCTTCGCCAGCGAGCCCGCGTCCTGCCGTGCGAGCGAAAGGTACATGTTCTGCATGGCGATGAAGTCGAACATCACGTGCAGTTCGTCGCCGTCGCTGCCGCCGAAGAAGGTCAACTGGTCCTTGTACGGCAGGTTGACCTCGCCCAACAGGATTCCGCCGCCGCGGCGGCGGCTCAGGTAGCGGCGCAGGTCCCGCAGGAACTCATGCGGATCCGGGAGACCTGAGGCGTCCTGCCCCATGGTTTCAAGGAAGAACGGCACAGCGTCCACGCGGAAACCGTCAAGCCCCAGCTCCAGCCAGAAGCCCATGGCCTTGGCGATATGGTCCCTGACCTCGGCATTGGTCACGTTCAGGTCCGGTTGATGCTTGTAGAAGCGGTGCAGATACCATTCCCCCGTCGGTTTGTCCTTGGTCCAGATGGACTGCTCCTGGTCCGGGAACACAACCTCCTTGGAAGTGTCCGGCGGCGGATCGGACCGCCACACGTAGTAGTCCCGGTAGGGGCTGTCTTTGGACTGGCGCGCCGACTGGAACCACGGATGCTGGTCCGAGGTGTGGTTGACCACCAGGTCCGCGATGACCCGCATGCCGCGGTCCCGGGCCGTGCGGAGGAACTCCACCAGGTCCCCGTGGTCCCCCAGCCGCCGGTCCACGCCGTAGAAGTCCGTGACGTCGTAGCCGTCGTCACGCTCCGGCGTGGGGTAGAAGGGCATCAGCCAGATGCAGGTGACGCCCAGTTCGGCCAGGTAGTCCACGCGCTGGGCCAGGCCGGCGAAGTCTCCCACGCCGTCGCCGTCGGAATCGAAGTATGTCTCCACGTCCAGGCAGTAGACAACGGCTGTTTTCCACCACAGGTCGGAAGTGTCGGTAATCCTCATGGGCTTCTCCTCGCTTGCCGTCCGGACGGTCCAGGCCGGTCCGTCAGCGCAGCTTCGGCAGGACCTCACCGGCGAACGCATTGATGAAGGGCCGCTGCTCCTGGCCCACGAAGTGCAGGTACAGCTCATCGAAGCCCAGGTCCAGGTACTGCTGCAGCCACTCCACGTGCTGGCCTGTACTGGCCGACACGTTCACCGCCGTGCGCAACTGGTCCTCCCCGACGTGCTCGCTCACGGCGTCAAAGTGGGCGGCCGTGGCCAGATCTGCGGCCACGTGCGGTGCGAACGTGTTGGAGCGCCACTGGTCCAGACCGATTTCGACGGCCGCCTCCTCCGAGGGTGCCCAAGACAGGTGCACCTGCAGCGCGGCCTTCCCGCGGCCGCCATTGTCCCGGTAGGCGGCGAGGACCTTCCGGAGCTGCTCCGGCGCCTGGTTGACGGTGATCAGCCCGTCCGCCCAATGCGCCGCGCGGCGGGCTGTCTCAACGCTGATGGCGGGGGCGATAAGTGCAGGCTTGGGCTCCGGCACCTCCCAAATCCGTGCGTGCTCCACGGTGACCAGTCCACGGAGGGTGACTTCCTCGCCGTCGTGCAGGCGGCGGATCACCTCCACGGACTCCTCCAGCCGCTGCTGGCGCACGTCCTTGGAGGGCCAGGCGTCGCCCGTGATGTGTTCGTTGGAGTTCTCGCCGCTGCCCGGAGCCATCCAGAACCGCCCCGGAAACATGACCGCCAGAGTGGCCGAGGCGTGCGCGATGATCGCCGGATGGTAGCGCTGGCCGGGAGCGGTGACGACGCCGAAGCGCAATTTGGTGGTGGCCAGCGCTGCCCCCAGCCAGGACCAGGCGAAGCCGGAATGCCCCTGACGGGCCGACCACGGCTCGATGTGGTCCGAACACATGGCGGCGTCGAAGCCGGCTTCCTCCGCCAGTTTCACGTCCTGCAGCAGCTGGGCGGGCGAGATCTGTTCGTGGGATGCATGGAATCCGATGACAGGCACCCCACCATCCTTACCTTGCCCGTCACGGGTTGTCGAGGCATGGGGCGGCCCCCATGATTGGTTCTGCGCACTTCTGCGAGGCGAACTCCGGGCAGGTTGCCAATGCGTACTGTTGCCCTACTCGAAGGGACGGGGATCGAGCGGGACTATCAGCACCGGCCGGTGCTGATGATGGGCCAGATGAACGGCCACGGAGCCGACGAGAACTTCCTCGAGGGCGTGGATGACGCCCGGTTCGCGTGTTCCCACCACGATCATGGATGCGCCGATCGAATCTGCAGCATCAGACAAGGCACGCGCCGGTTCACCAGCCATGGTCCGGAATGTCCAATCCACCCGGCAGTTTGTCAGAGCTTCGGACAGGTAAGCCCGCATCTCTTCGGCGGTCTGTTCCACGTAGCTGAAGTCACCGTCGGAGTCGATAGGTAACAGAATCCGGGACCCATCCGGCAAGGCCTCTTCATAGGTGGAGACGTCTACGTGTACGCATACCAAATCCACCCCAAGGCCGGCCGCCAGGACGCCTGCCCGCTGCACCACGGCCGCCAGTTGCCCCGGTATCACTCCGACTAAGACGGGGCCAGTGACAGGCTGGGGCACGTCTGAACTATCCACCACAGTCCTTCCGGTCTCCGGCTCACGCACGGTTTGGGCCTTTCCGCCGACTGCCGGTGCCCCTGAGTGCACCTCGTTAGAACGCTGGAAATCGACGTGTTGGGCCGAGGCGCTCAGTTGCTGCGGGGACAGGAAGCGGAGACAGGCCAAGGCCACCCTACGGTACGTGGGCAGCAAACGGTATGCGGAAGGAGAGATGAAACTCGGGAATCTTGGATCCTCTGACATGGTTCGCCTACCTTTCTGGAAAGGTAGGAACCATCAGCCACAAGGCGGTTCGAGCTGCAAGCTCCGGCGGGATCCATCACCGTGTTTAAATTCTATCGCCGTTCCACATGTGATGGTCCTGAGACGGAAGGATTATTTCCTCGTGCGGGTGAGCAGAGGCTGCCAGGGGGTGGTCGCCTTTACCGCCTTTACCGCCTTTCTAGGAAAGGTCTGGCTCCGGGAGAAGCTGAAAAGTTCCGCCGGGTTGGTCTCCAGGTGTCCAGCGCTAAAATTCAGCCCAGGTGCGGCGTCGGCGGCCCGACCACCACGGCGATGACGCCCAGTCCGGTGTGCGCGGCAAGGACCGACGGCACCGGGGTGACCAGCACATCGTCGCTGAGGTGCTGCTGCAGGGTTTCTGCCATCGCCCGGCTCTCGGATTCGTTACCGAAGTAGTGCACCGAGACCCGTGGTTCGTAGTCGAGTTCCTCGATCCGGCGCACCACCAGTTGCTGCAACCGGGCCTGCGCGCGCGCGGCGGTGCGCACCTTCTCCAGCGGGATGATCGCGCCGTCGCGAATGCCGAGCAGCGGCTTGATGGAAAGCAACGACCCCAGCACGCCGGAGGCAGCGGAAATCCGGCCGCCGCGGCGCAACTGGTCCAGGCTGGGCACATAGAAGTAGACGTCCGAGCAGACCGCGGCGGCCTTGGCGCGCTCGGCCACGGTTTGCCGGTCGAAGCCGCTCTGCGCCGCAATCACCGCGTCGATGACGGCGAACCCCTGGCCCAGGGCGGCGCTGCGTGTGTCCACCACTTCCACCGGGATGCCGACGCCGTCGGCGGCCAGGCCTGCGGCCTCGATGGTGCCGGACAGCTCGGCCGAGAGGTGGATGGAGACAATCGCTTCGAAGCCCAGCTCCTCGAGCTCGCGGTAGGTCCGCTCCAAAAGCCCCGGCGACGGGCGCGAGGTCTTGATGTCCCGCCCCTCGGCGAGGCCGACCGCCAGGGCGGAAGCGACGTCGTCGACCCCTTCCCCGTAGATCTGGCCGGAGATCATCACGGGCATCGGCACCACCCGCAGCCAGTCTGCGGTGTCCGGCTGGTTGACCCAGTCCGCGGGCAGTGACGCTGCCGAATCAGTGACGACGGCGACGCGATGCCGCGGCTGCTGGCCCGGCCGGGCAGCCTGCTGGTGCAGCAGCCGCTTGGACCGCTGCAGCAGTTGCTCGAGCCAATTCATGGGCTACCAGCCTGCCTGATCAGGCCGGAACGATGTTGACCAGCTTCGGTGCGCGCACAATCACCTTGCGCACCTCGCGGCCTTCGAGGGTGCGGATGACCTGCGGCGAGGCCAGCGCGAGCTTCTCCAGTTCGTCCTCGCTGACGTCCGCCGGCACCTCCAGCCGGTCGCGCACCTTGCCGGCAACCTGCACCACGGCCGTGACGGTCTCCTGCACCAGCAGGGACTCGTCCACCGCGGGCCAGGCGGCCTTGACCACCGACGGTTCGTGGCCCAGCTGGGCCCACAGGTCTTCCGCGGTGTAGGGCGCGAACAGGCTCAGGATGATAGCCACCGCCTCGGTGGCTTCGCGCACGGCCGGGTCTGCCGCGCCGGGTCCGGCGTCGATGGCCTTGCGAGTCGCATTGACCAGCTCCATCAGTTTGGCGATGACCACATTGAACTTGCCGGCGTCCAGCAGGTCCGCCGCGTCGGCGACCGTGCGGTGGATGACCGAGCGCAAGGCGCGGTCGCCGCCGTCGTACTCAGTGCCCGGCGCCGAGGCGACGTCCTGGCCCAGCCGCCAGGCACGGGCCAGGAACTTGGCCGAGCCGGACGGAGATACGTCGGCCCAGTCCACGTCGTCTTCGGGCGGCGAGGCAAAGATCATGGTCAGCCGGACCGCGTCCACACCGAACTTGTCCAGCTGTTCGCTCAGGTCCACGCCGTTGCCCAGCGACTTGCTCATCGCCTTGCCACCGTTGAGCACCTGGCCTTGGTTCAACAGCGCACGGAACGGCTCGTCGAAATCGATCAGGCCCATGTCCTTGAGCACCTTGGTGAAGAACCGGCTGTAGAGCAGGTGCAGGATCGCGTGCTCCACGCCGCCCACGTATTGGTCCACCGGCAGCCAGCGCGCCGCGGCTTCCTTTTCGAAAGGGCCCTCGGTGTAGTCGGGAGAAGCGAAACGCAAGTAGTACCAGGACGAGTCAACGAAGGTATCCATGGTGTCCGTGTCGCGCCGGGCCGCCTTGCCACAGTTCGGGCAGTCGGTATTGACCCAGTCCGCGGCTGCGGCCAGCGGTGACGTGCCCTTCGGTGACAGCGCCTCGCCGCGCAGGTCGTCGGGCAGGCGCACCGGCAGCTGGTCGTCGGGAACGGGCACTTCGCCGCACTCGTCGCAATGGACGATCGGGATCGGCGCGCCCCAGAACCGCTGGCGGGACAGCAGCCAGTCGCGCAGCCGGAAGTTCACGGTCTTCTCGCCGGTGCCGGCGGCTTCCACCAGCTCGATGGCGCGGGCGATGGCTTCCGTCTTGGACAGGCCGTCCAGCTCGCCGGAGTTGATCAGCTTGCCTTCGCCGCTGGTGGCAACACCGGACACGGCCGGGTCCTCTTCACCGGTGTCGACGACGGCGCGCACCGGCAGGTCGAAGGCCTGGGCGAAGTCCAGGTCGCGCTGGTCGTGCGCGGGGACGGCCATGATGGCGCCGGTGCCGTAGTCGGCCAGCACGTAGTCGGCGGCCCAGACCGGCAGCTTTTCGCCATTAAGCGGGTTGACCGCGTAGCGGCCCAGGAAGACGCCGGTCTTCTCGCGTTCGGTGGACTGGCGTTCAATGTCGGAGAGCGCCTTGATCTTTTCGCGGTAGTCCATCAGCGCATCGTGCTGCTCCGGCGTGACCAAGTCGAGTGCCAGGTGGGCGTCGGCGGCCACCACAAAGAAAGTGGCGCCGTGCAGCGTGTCCGGCCGGGTGGTGAAGACGGTGACGTCCTTCGCCGGGCGCCCGGCCGCCTCCTCGACGGTGAAGCGGACGTGCGCGCCTTCGGACCGGCCGATCCAGTTGCGCTGCATGGCCAGCACACGCTCCGGCCAATGGCCCTTGAGCTCGTCCATGTCGTCCAGCAGGCGGTCTGCGTACTCGGTGATCTTGAAGTACCACTGGTTCAGGCTCTTCTTGGTCACCGGCGTGCCGCAGCGCTCACACGCCCCGTTGACCACCTGCTCGTTGGCCAGCACGGTCAGGTCCTTCGGGCACCAGTTGACCGGTGAATTCTTCCGGTAGGCCAGGCCGCGCTCGTAGAAGCGCAGGAACAGCCACTGGGTCCAGCGGTAGTACCCGGGATCCGAGGTGTGCAGCCGGCGGGACCAGTCCGCACTGATGGCGTAGCGCTTGAAGGAGGCCGCCTGGGTATCGATATTGGCGTAGGTCCACTCGCTGGGGTGCGCGTTGCGCTTGATCGCGGCGTTCTCGGCCGGCAGGCCGAAGGAGTCCCAGCCGATCGGGTGCAGGACGTCGTAGCCCTTCAGCCGCCAGTAACGGGCCACTACGTCGCCCATGGCGAAGGCCTCGGCGTGGCCCATGTGCAGGTCGCCCGAGGGGTACGGGAACATGTCCAGCACGTAGCGGCGCTCGCGCGACCCGTCGTCGGCGGGTGCGAAGACATCAAGTTCCTCCCACACGGCCGGCCATTTGGCCTCCATGGTGGAGAAACTGTACTCGTGCTGTTCCGTACCCGGCTGCGTACTCACTGTGCTTGCCTCGTCCTCTTGTCTGTACTGCGCACTGGCCTGACTCCCCTAGACACACAAAAGCCCCTCATCATCGGAGGGGCGGGCCGCTGAAGCAGGGCTTGGGACCCCGCGGCAGCGGCTAGCTAAGGAGCAGTGCGAACATGGCACCACTTTACCGTACGTTCAGCGCACATCGTCGTCGATCCAGTCGAAGGTCCGGGTGACCGCCTTCTTCCACAAACGCAGCCTGCGCTCCCGCTCTTCCGCGGGCATCTGCGGCTCCCACACCCTGTCCTGCGCCCAGTTCCCGGCCAATTGTTCCGTTCCTTCCCAGAATCCGACGGCGAGGCCCGCGGCATACGCCGCGCCCAGGGCCGTGGTCTCGGTGACGCGCGGCCGCATCACCGGCACGCCGAGGATGTCCGCCTGGAACTGCATCAGCGCGTCATTGGCGACCATCCCGCCGTCGACCTTGAGGCTTGTCAGCGGCACAGCGGCATCGGCGTTGATGGCATCCAGCACCTCCCGGGTCTGGAACGCCGTGGCTTCCAGCGCCGCGCGGGCTATGTGCGCCTTGGTGACAAACCGGGTCAGGCCCACCAGTGCGCCGCGGGCATCCTGCCGCCAGTACGGCGCGAAAAGTCCGGAGAACGCGGGCACAAAGTAGCAGCCACCGGTGTCCTTCACGGTGCCCGCCAGCTGCTCGGCCTCCTGCGCGGACGAGACCAGGCCGAGGTTGTCGCGCAGCCACTGGATCAGGGAACCGGCGACGGCGATGGACCCCTCCAGCACATATTGCGGCGCGGATGTTCCCAGCTGATACCCGACGCTGGTCAGCAATCCGTGCGAGGACCGGACAATCTCCCCGCCCGTGTTGACCAGCACGAAGCACCCGGTGCCGTACGTGTTCTTTGCCTCCCCTGGCTTGAACGCGGCCTGCCCGAACGTGGCGGCCTGCTGATCGCCGAGGATGCCCGCCACCGGCACGTGGCGCAGCAACTGTGACCCGTGGACCTCGGCATAGACCTCCGAGGAGGAGCGGATCTGCGGCAGCATTGCGGGCGGGATGCCGAAGACGTCCAGGATCCCCTCGTCCCACTGCAGCGTGCGGAGGTCCATGAACAGGGTGCGGGAGGCGTTGGTGACGTCGGTCGCGTGCGTGCCGCCGTCCGGCCCGCCGGTCAGGTTCCAGAGCACCCAGCTGTCCGTGGTACCGAACAGCAGCTCACCCGCCTCGGCCCGTTCGCGGGCGCCGTCGACATTGCGAAGGATCCACGCCAGCTTGGTGCCGGCGAAGTAGGGCGAGAGCGGCAGGCCGGTCTGCTCGCGGAAGCGGTCGGCCCCGCCGTCGGCCGCCAGTTCATCGCAGATCTGCTGCGTCCGCACGTCCTGCCAGACAATCGCGTTGTACACCGGCTTGCCCGTGCTCTTCTCCCACACCACCGTGGTTTCGCGCTGGTTGGTGATGCCGACGGCGGCGACGTCGTGCCGGGTCAGACTGGCCCGGGAAAGCGCCGTGCCCACTACTTCGCGGGTGTTGTCCCAGATCTCCAGAGGGTCGTGTTCTACCCAGCCCGGCTGCGGGAGAATCTGCCGGTGCTCCCGCTGGCCGGTGGAGACCGGCGTACCGCTGTGGTCGAAAATGATCGCGCGCGTAGAGGTGGTGCCCTGGTCGATCGCCAGCACGAACTCGGCCATGTGAGCCCCTCCACGGTTTGTCCGGGCAACTGTGCCCGGCTGCTGTTGAACCTAACCGGCGGCACGCGGCAGCGTCAATTGCGCATGGCCGCGCCCGCGGGGCGTTCCCACGCGCCGACATGGCCGGGCTGCGCATGGCCGCGCCGTCGTATCGGTAAAGTCGAAGGCATGGAATCTGCAGGAAGCCGGACGTGACCACTGTGGCTGGACGCGCACTCCGGCGCGAGATGCTGCTCGACGGCGCCCGCGTGCGTTATTGGGAGTATCCCGGGTACGACGACGGCGCTCCCACACTGGTGATGATCCACGGCTTCCGCGGTGATCACCATGGGCTGGAACTGGTGGTTGACCAACTGCCCGGATACCGCGTGATCGCCCCGGATCTGCCCGGCTTCGGCGAGTCCGAACCGCTGGCTTCCGGCAGCCACGATATCGCGGGCTACACCCGGTTCCTGCACAGCCTGGCCGGTGCACTGGAACTGGGCCCGCAGACCTACATCCTGGGGCACTCCTTCGGGTCCATCGTGGTCAGCCACTATCTGGCGGCGCACCCGGGCAGCTTCCGTGCCGCCATCCTGGTCAACCCGATCAGCGAACCCGCGCTGCAGGGACCCAAGGCGATCGCCTCCCGGCTCGCCGGCTTCTACTACTTGGCCGGCGCCAAGCTGCCCGAGCGGCTGGGCCTAGGGCTGCTGCGCAACCGGGTGATTGTCCGGGCGATGAGCATCATGATGGCCAAGACCCGGGATCCGCAGCTGCGCACCTACATCCATGCCCAGCACGATGCCTACTTCAGCGCTTTCGCGAACCGGGGCGTGGTGTTGGAAGCGTTCCGCGCGTCCATCTCCACAGACGTCGCCCAGGTGGCCTGCCGGCTGGACCTGCCGGTGCTCCTGATCGCCGGGGAACGCGACGACATCGGTTCCGTGCCCAGCCAGCGCAAGCTCGCCGCGGCAATCCCGGGTGCGAGGCTGGAAGTGATCCCCGCCGTCGGGCATTTGATCCACTACGAAACCCCGGCCCCGGCCGCCGCGCACATCCGGGACTTCATCGACGGAATGAGTGCATGAAACTCCTGATTGACGCCCGGTTCACCCGCACCGACCAACTGGACGGCATCAGCCGCTACGGCGCGAGCCTGATCGAAGCCACCGCCCGGCTGGCCGATGTGGGCTTGCTGATAAACGACGAACGCCAGTTGCAGTTTTTGCCGGACGTGCCGTGGACCAAGATCAACAGTCCGCTTTCCCCCGCCGAGCTCTTCGTGGCACGGCGCGTGAACAAGCTGGGCGCCGACGTCGTGGTCTGTCCCATGCAGACCATGGGCAGCTTTGGCCGCGACTACGGGCTCATCCTGACCCTGCACGACCTGATCTACTACTCGCACCCCAAGCCTCCCGGCTTCCTGCCCAAACCGGTGCAGTTGCTCTGGCGGCTCTACCACAAGGCCTACTGGCCGCAGCGCCTGCTGCTGAACCGTGCGGACACCGTGGCCACGATCAGCCACACCACGCAGTCACTGATGGAGCGGCACCGGCTCACCCGCAAGCCCATCCGGATTGTCGCCAACGCCGCCCAGCCCCACGGCGCGCCGCGGGATCCCGCCGGCGGTCGCGACAAGACCCTGCTCTACATGGGCTCGTTCATGCCGTATAAGAACGTGGAAACCATCATCGACGGCATGGCTTTGCTGCCGGACTACCAGCTCCACCTGCTCAGCCCCATCCGCCCGGAGCGGCAGGCCGAACTGGAGTCCCGCGTAGCCGATGCGCGCCGCCTGGTCTTCCACAACGGAATTTCCGACGCCGGCTATCAGCAACTGCTGCAGCGCACCACCGCACTGGTCACCCTCTCCCGCGACGAAGGCTTCGGCCTGCCGCTGATCGAGGCAATGGCTGCCGGGACGCCGGTGATCGCCAGCGACATCCCCATCTTCCGCGAGGTTGGCGGCGGCGCGGTCACGCTGGTTGATCCCGACCAACCGGCCGACTTTGCTGCCGCCGTGGCAGCATTGGACCAGCCCGGCGCCTTCCGCGCCGCCTCCGAAGCCAGCATCGCGCGGTCCGCCGCCTACGACTGGGACGAATCCGCCCGGCAACTGGTGGCCGCCGCCGAGGAAGTCATGGAGCGCCGACGCCGGGAACGTTAGAAATGGAGCGCCGACGGCGGGAGCGTTAGCCGTAGCGTGACCCGGTGTCCTGCGCCGCGGTTCTGTCGCTCGCGGGATCTCCGACCAGGGAAAGAACCCAGCGCTTCCACCCTTAGAAGGGTGGCGGTGTGAGGTCGGTGGCGATGCCGTTGTGGGTGGCATGCGGTGGGGGCGGGTGCGCGGCTTGGCGCTTGCGCCACGCAACTTTGAGCTTGGTGTTGAGTTCGCTGATTTCCTGCCGTTCGAGGATATCGGCGAGCTCCCCCGGCGGTGTGACCGCCAACGGTTCCGTGGTGGTGGAGTAGGTGATCCCCGCGGCGGTGGTCCAGTCTATGGTGCCCGGGACCGGCTGGCCCACCTTCGCGTAGCCGGCTGTCTTCAACGCATGGTGAACCTTGCAGAAGCAACACATGCAGTCGACATCAGTCTTCCCACCCTTCGAATAGGCGTGGACATGATCGATTTCGCAGTGTTCGGCCGCCCGGTTGCAGCCTCCTCGGCACGTCCGATCCCTGGTGCGCAGGAACCGGCGCTGCGCCTTGGTGGGTCGGTACTGTTTGCGGTCGAGCGCGAGCACATCACCGTTGATCGGATCGGTCAGGATTCGCGTGAAGGACGTCCCGTCACCGACCAGCCGGCGGGCCACGTCGGGAGCGATGGGACCGTACCCGTCGAGTTCGGCTGGCTCCTGACCCAGTCCCAGAAGGGTCAGCGCCGGGACGGTGAGGCTGGCCTGCGCTGCGATCCTCGGCCCTGGCTTACCCATCCGCGGCCCCGGTGAAATGCCGGTCAGCAGCAGGTCCGACAGAACGTCCGCGCGCAACTGGGTCAGCGTGCGTGACTCCTCGGCGCCCTGTAACGCTATGGCGGCGGACTGGATCCGGTTGAACGCCGCGACCACTTCCTCGGCCGGCAGGTACGCGTTCAGCCACGCCATCCCGTCCTGGTCCGGATGCAGTTCAACCCGCCGGTCCCGGCGCGCCTTGGCATGGCGGACGGCGATCGATTCGGGGTGTTCGCGTTCGCGCCGGGTCCGTGCCTGGGCGGCGAACTTGGGCCGGTTCATCGAGTCCTCGGTAGCGGCCGGCAGCATCACAGCCTCGAACCCGGCGCGGGCGTCTTCGGGCAGCGAACCGGCCTGGTCCACCAGAGCCTCGGCGATCGCGGCACTGGTATCACCGGCTTCGAGCGCTGCCAGCGTGTTCCGGAAGGTGCCGTTGAGCTTGAGCGCCAGAGCGATCTTTTCCTGCGCCGTCCTCCGTGCCAACCGGAGCGCGCGGGCGGCTTCGTCCACCACCGAGGATTCCGCGTCATGGCCGTTTGGGCGGCGCCCCTCCGGTTCGTACGGCGTGGCCCAAGCCTCTTCCTGTCCGTCCAACGCCTGCTGGTACAGGGCATTGAGCAGGCTGAACTTGTGCGCTTCCAGCCACGCCAGCACCCGCCCGGTCTGGACCAGCGCGCACGCGGCCTCTTCATAAATCATCAAGGCAGGCTCCTGCCGGCCCACTACTTCCAACAGTTCCCGTCCGGACAACCGCAACCCGGCACCCGTCCCGGCCGTGCCGGCGTCGGCCGCGGCACCGGAGGGAAGGCCGGCGCCGCCGGCCGAAACAGGCAAGCCAGCCGAATCGCGGAAGCCAGCACGTTCAGGAAGGTCCGAATTGGCGGGCCTGTCACAGGATTCGTCGTCGAAAAACTCCCTCGGCAGCAACCCGTTCAGCGGATCCACGCATGGCTCATCCAACGAGGCACCCAATGACGCCTCCAGTTCCGCCCAGTACGTCTCCGCTTCGGGGGATTCATCCCACCTACCCGACACCCAGCCTGGATCCGGATCAACAGGGATCCCGTCCCCATCGAACTCCTGCACGGTGGTAAAACGGCGCGCCTGCCCCACCAATTGCGCCCCGCCTGCGGCCCCGCCGAGAGGTTCAGCCTGCGACTGATCAGCCAGCGGCTGGCCGGAGGCGTCCAGCGATTGCGGCCCGAACGGCATGCCACCCTGGCCGGAGGGGTCCGGCTCGTCGGGTTCCACTGGTGCAGATGCCATTCTCCTATTTTACTAGCATGTGAGTTCGAACACAATAGGTATAAGGTAGATCATAAATACGACTACGGACGGAGGTGAAGCTTCGCAGCCAGTACGTAGCCAGATGAAGCCGGGATCGACTAGCCCTCGAGCTTCACAGCCCTTAGAGCTAGCCCTCGAACTTCACAGCCCTTAGAGCAGGTCAATACCGTCGCAACGGACCTGCACCGGGTCCGGGACGCGCTTGGCGGCCAGTGCCGCCTTACGGTGGCGCAGCGCAGCAGTAACTTTAGGCCCGTCCTGGTAGCTGAAGAACAGGAGGAGCCGATGCTCACTGCTCTCCCCCGGCCGCTCCTGAACCTCACGCGACGGAAGCTCAACAGGGCCTACGCTGCGCAGGCTGCCGCCGAGTTCGAAGTCGGCCATGAAGGCTTCAATCCCCGATGCCTTGCCGGTCAGGGCCGCAATCCGCACCGCGGGCGGCAACTGGAGCTCGCGCCGCAGCTGCATTTCTCTGGCTGCCGCGCCCGCGGGGTCCCAGCGGACCAGCGGGGCAACCACTGCCTCTTGGTCGGCGGTGACCACCACCAGTCCGCCTTCGGAAGAAGGTTTCACCAGGGAGGCAGCACGAAACCATCGGCGCAGCACATCTTCCGGCGTCCGTAGGGACTCTCTGCTGAGCATGGCGTTTCCGTCCAGCAGCAGGGCCGCGGCATAGCCTTCGGGCGCCACCGGCTCGGCGCCCGGAGTTGCAACCACCAGGGCGTTCTTAGACTCAACCACGGACTTGATGTGGTCCCCCGAGGAGGAGACAACCGTGGCACCGGGGAAAGCGCGCCCCAGTTCCTCGGCCGTCCGCAGGGCACCCGCCACCGAGGCGCGAAGCCGGTGGGACCCGCATTCGGGGCAGGCGTAGTTCGTGGCGAGCCGACCGCACCAACGGCAGGCAGGGGTGGCGGTGCGGCCCGATTGCGCCAATGGACCGTTGCAGTCGGTGCATCTGGCCGGTGTGCGGCAGTCTTGGCAGGACAGCGCCGGCGAGAATCCCGTCCGCGCCACCTGCACCAGCACGGGCCCGCGTTCCAGTCCTTCTTGAGCCGCCCGCCACGCGGCGTGCGGCAACCGTGCATGCCGCAGCATTGGGTCGCGTTCCTGTTGGAAGGAGTCAGCGGTATTGAGGATGCGTGGCGTCGCTTTCCGCAGGAATGGCCGCGAGGGCGTGAGCGCCGATGCCCAGCCGCTCTCGACCAGCCGCTCAACCTCGCCGCTGCGCGAGAAACCGGCGAACAGCGCCGAGCAGCCGCTCTGCGCCGACCGCAACAGCAGCACTTCGCGGGCATGCTGGTAAGGCGAACGCTGCTCGAGGAGGAGGTCATCGCCGTCGTCCCACAGGGCGACCAGGCCGAGATCCCGCACGGGCGCGTAGGCCGCCGAGCGCGTCCCGACCGCCACTGAAACTTCGCCGTGCAGCAGCCGCAGGTAGTTCCGGTAGCGCGGCGTGGGTCCGTCCTCGGCGGTCAGCCGCACGTACTGGTCCGCGCCCAGCACCTGCTGCAGCGCTGCTTCCAAGGTGGCCAGGTCCTTCGCGTCGGGAACAACGACGACGGCGCCGCGCCCGCTCTGCCGAACGCTGGCGACGGCGTGGGCTACTTGGGCGGCCCAAGAAGCCCGGCCGTACGACTTGTGACTGCCCAGGACAGCCCGCGGCGCGGCGCCTGCGGCCAACTGGGCGAGATAATCCCCGGCGCCCTCGTAACCGGCATAGGCGTCGGCGGCACCCGTTGACGGCTCGGGGATTCGGCCACCGTCGGCAGGCTGCGGTTGGGATTCGGCGACATGAGTCGCATTGCTGGCGGCGAACTCCTTGTCCACTTTCGCGACGCGGGCAGGGATGGCTGCGCGCAGCACGTCGGAGACGTTGCCGGCGTAGCGCTCCGCCACCGCGGTGGCCAACTGCAGCAACTCGTCGGTCAGCACCGGCTGCGCGGACACGACTTTGGCCAAGGGGGCGAGCTTGACCCCTTCCGGCGCGTCGGAGGTGCGGCGGGTGATGAAGCCACTCATCTCCTGGCCGCCGAATCGGGCCTTGACCCGGGCGCCGGGAACTGCCTCGGCGTCGAGAGTCTCGGGCACCAGGTAATCGAAGATGCGGTCGAGATGCGGCAGCGACGTTTCGATCAGCACCTGGGCCACCGGGTTGGTGGCGGCCGCAGGCGAGGTGCCGGGAGCTTTCTTCGGCGCGCCGAAGCCCTGCAGCAGGCTGAGCTGGTGCGGATCAGAGCCCATCGGGCTCAGGCGTTGAAGTAGCTGCGCAGTGCGTCGGCGCGGTCGGTCCGCTCCCAGGTGAAATCCGGAATTTCGCGACCGAAGTGGCCGTGCGCTGCCGTTTGCTTGTAGATGGGTCGCTTGAGCTGCAGGTCGCTGATGATGCCCAGCGGGCGCAGGTCGAACACCTCGTTGATGGCCTGGCCAATACGCGCCGGGTCGACCGTCTCGGTCCCGAACGTCTCCACGTAGATGCCCACCGGCCGGGCCATGCCAATGGCGTAGGCGATCTGGATCTCCGCCCGGCGAGCCAGGCCTGCGGCCACCACGTTCTTGGCCACCCAGCGCATGGCGTAAGCGGCCGAGCGGTCCACCTTCGACGGATCCTTGCCCGAGAACGCGCCGCCGCCATGGCGGGCCATGCCGCCGTAGGTGTCCACAATGATCTTGCGTCCGGTCAGCCCGGCGTCGCCCACCGGTCCGCCGATCACGAAGTCGCCGCCCGGGTTGAGGATGTAGCGAACGTCCGTGGCGTCCAACGAACTGGCCGCGAGCACGGGCTCGATCACGTGCGAGGCCAGATCGGCACGCAGATGGCCAAGGTCCACGCCGGCTTCGTGCTGGCTGGAGATGACCACGGAGTTGACGGAGATGGGCTTGTCGCCGTCGTAGCCGACTGTCACCTGCGTCTTGCCGTCCGGGCGCAGGTACGGCAGGGTCCCGTCCTTGCGGACCTCGGTCAGCCGCTCGGACAGCCGGTGCGCCAGCCAGATCGGGGCGGGCATCAGCACATCCGTCTCGTCGCTGGCATAGCCGAACATGATGCCCTGGTCGCCGGCGCCCTGGGCGTCACGCTCGTCCAGTCCGGTGCCCTCGCGGACTTCGAAGGAATTGAAGACACCCGAGGCGATCTCCGGCGACTGTTGGCCGATGGAGACGGATACGCCACAGCGCGCGCCGTCGAACCCCTTGTCCGATGAGTTGTAACCGATCTCAAGGATGGTCTCCCGGACAATCTGCGGAATCTCCACGTAGCCCTGCGTGGTGACCTCACCGGCCACATGCACCAGGCCGGTCGTGGTCAGCGTCTCCACGGCCACCCGGGAGTCGGGATCCACGCGCAGCAGGGCGTCGAGAATAGCGTCGGAAATCTGGTCGCAGATCTTATCCGGATGGCCTTCAGTCACGGACTCGGACGTGAAGAGCCGCAGATTGCTGTCAGAAGAAGTCACAGACATACCTTACTTGCTGGCGGGGACCGCCACGGAACCGTCGACACGACGCCGCGGCGCCGGTCATGAAGCGAAACAGGGGGACATATGGGTCACGGAGGCCGGAGCTTCCGTGGGAAGGCAGCGCCGCAAAAGGCAGCTTTGCGAGGTCAACTACCGCTGCGGTGCCGGCGCTGCCCGGGCTTGGCGCGGCCGGGCTTGGTGCGGACGGCGCCGGCGCCAAAGACCGATCAGCCGGAGAGTTCGGCGACGATGCGCCTGATCACCGTGGCGGCGGCGCTGTCCTTGCTGCCGCGGTGCGACTGCGGTTCGGCTCCGCTGCGGGCCAGTACGGTAATCTCCGTGTCGTCTTGGCCGAATACCAGGTCGCGGCCCACGCGGTTGAGCACCAGCAGGTCGCAGCCCTTGCGTTCGAGCTTGCTGAGCGCGTAGTCCAGCACGTTCCCGCGGTCGTCGCCGGTCTCCGCCGCGAAACCGACTATCAGCGGCGTGCCGTCGGTGCCGCGCTGCTGCACGACCTCCACCAGAATGTCCGGATTCCGCACCAGCGTGATGACCGGGTCGGCGGCGTCGTCGCGCTTCTTGATCTTGCTGTCGGTCACCTCGGCCGGCCGGAAATCAGCCACTGCCGCGGCCATGATCACGACGTCCGAGCGCGCCGCTGCTTCGAGCGTCGCCTCACGCAAGTCAAGGGCGGTTTCCACCGAGCTGGACTTGATCCCGTCGGGGATGGCAACTTCGATGTGGGCGGCAATCAGTTCCACCTCGGCACCGGCGGCGGCGGCGGCACGGGCCAGGGCCATGCCCTGTTTGCCGGACGACCGGTTGCCCAGGAAACGCACCGGGTCCAGCGGCTCGCGGGTGCCGCCGGCGGTGATCAGCACGCGTTTGCCGGCCAGCGGGCCCGGGTCCAAGGTAGCGGTTCCCGGCACAGAGGTTCCGGGTGCCGCCGAGCCAGGCACCGCCGTCGGGCGCTGTTGCAGGGTTCCGTCGGCGAGTCCGCCGGTGATGAAATCGTAGATGTCCGCCGGTTCGGGCAGCCGGCCGGGGCCGGTGTCCTTGCCGGTCAGCCGGCCGACGGCCGGGTCCATAACGGTGCTGCCGCGGCTGCGCAGCGTGGCCACGTTCGCCACGGTGGCCGGGTGCATCCACATTTCGGTGTGCATGGCCGGCACGAAGACCACCGGTGCGGTTGCCACCAGCAGCGTGTTGGTCAGCAGGTCGCCGGCCAGACCGGCCGCGGCGCGCGCCAGCAGGTCCGCGGTGGCGGGGCAGACCACCACCAGGTCGGCCTCCTGGCCGAGCCGGACGTGATTCACCGATTCCACATCGTCGAAGACGCTGTTGCTGACCGGGTTGCCGGAGAGGGCCTCCCAGGTGGCGCGGCCAACAAACTTCTCGGCGGCGTCGGTGGGGATGACGGTGACGTGGTGGCCGGCTTCCTTAAACAGCCGAAGCAGGGATGCCGATTTGTAGGCAGCGATGCCGCCGCCTACGCCCAGAATGATCCGCATGCCTGCCCCGGTGTTAGACGCTGTAGGAAGTTACTCTGCGACCGTTTCGACGGGCTTGCTGACCAGCAGGCCCTCGTTGATTTCGCGCAGTGCGATGGACAGCGGCTTCTCATTCAGCTTGGTGTCCACCAGCGGGCCAACGTACTCGAACAGACCTTCGTGCAACTGCGAGTAGTAGGCGTTGATCTGGCGGGCACGCTTGGCACCGTAAATCACCAGCGCGTATTTCGAATCCGCTGCTTCCAGCAGGGAGTCGATCGGCGGGTTGATGATGCCTTCGAGGTTGGTCGACACAAAATCTCCAATTTTGTTCCGGGACAATTCTTCCAAGACCTGCTCAGCGCGGGTGCGGAAGAAGTCCCATCAGTGAAACGAGCTCGTCTGCCGCCCGCTGGACATCGTCGTTAACGACGGTGAAATCGAACTCGGGCTCGGCAGCAAGTTCTAGTTTAGCGGTTTCCAGCCGTTGCTGCTGTTCCTCGGCTGTTTCGGTGCCGCGGCCCACCAGCCGGCGGACCATTTCGTCCCAGCTGGGCGGGGCCAAGAACACGAAGGTGGCCTCCGGCATGGACTCCTTGACCTGCCGGGCACCCTGCAGATCGATCTCCAGCAGCACGGATTTGCCGTCTGCCATGGCGCGCTCCACGGTGCGGCGCAGCGTGCCGTAGCGGTTCCGCCCGTGAACCACGGCCCACTCCAGCATGTCGCCGGTGGCCACCAGCCGGTCGAACTCCTCGGCGCCGACGAAGAAGTAGTGAACGCCGTCCTGTTCACCGGGGCGCGGCTCACGGGTGGTGGCGGAGACGGAGAGCCAGACTTCCGGGTAATTGTCACGGATATAGGTGGAAACGGTGCCCTTGCCGACGGCGGTGGGGCCGGCGAGAACGGTCAGGCGGGGTTTATCGGACATATCTTTCATCTGTTACTGGGACTCCAAGTGGTCAATCAGGGCACGCCGCTGGTGGATGCCGAGGCCGCGCAGCCGGCGGCTGCGCGCGATGCCGACCGTCTCCATAATGGCGGCGGCGCGGACCTGGCCAATGCCCGGCAGCGATTCGAGCAGCTCGGCAACCCGCAGGCGGCCGATCGACTCCATCGACGCGGCGGCCTCGATCACCTCCGCGATGGTCATGGCACCGGACTTAACCTTGGCCTTGATTTCCGCGCGGTCAGCCCGGGCTGCCGTCGCCTTCAGACGGGCGGCAGTGCGTTCGCTCTCCGTGAGCGGTCGAAGACCCACAGCTCCTCCAGACAATCCGGCCCGTCGGACAAGCCGGCCCGGCGGGCACTTTTGGGCATGAACTGAACTTACCAGAACCGCACCACTCCGGCCCCGGGCCGGCGGGGTGCACAGAGCCGCAGCCACGGCCGGCTCCGGTCCGGAACAGCGGCCGAAGCCGGAGCCAGCGGCGGGCTGCTCGGCGAGAGAAGGCGGCCGGGGCAGCCGCAGCCGGCTTCTCAGCCGGAGAATGCTGACAGGCCGGCCAGGGTGCGTTCTGTGGCCTCGCGCAGGGCGGCGGTGTCCGGACCGGCTTTGAGGATGTCCCGGCTGGAGGTGGCCAGGACATTCCCGACGGCGGCGCCAAAGGCGGCCGCAATATCGTCGCCGGTGGCCCCTTGGGCACCCAGGCCCGGCGCCAGCAGCGGCCCGTTGACGGCAGCCAGGTCCAGCCCCAGCCGTTCCATGACGTCGGCCCCCACCGTCGCGCCGACCACCAGGCCGACCGAGCCCAGCTCGCCAGCGCCGCAGGCCGCGGCGTTGTCAGCCGCGGCCGATTCCGCGATCCGGCGCGCCACCGACTCGGCGCCGCCCACGTGCTGCACGCTGGCGCCTTCCGGGTTGGAGGTCAGCGCCAGCACGAACACGCCGCGGCCGGTCGCTGCGGCCAGGTCCAGCGCCGGCCGCAGCGATCCGTAGCCCAGGTATGGGCTGAGCGTCACCGCGTCGGCCGCCAGCGGCGAACCGTCGCGCAGCCAGGCGTCGGCGTAGGCGGCCATGGTGGAGCCGATGTCACCGCGCTTGGCGTCCGCGATGGTCAGCACCCCTGCCTCGGCGGAGGCGGTCAGCAGCTTCTCCAGCACGGCCAGCCCGGCAGCACCGTGCCGCTCGTACAGTGCCACCTGCGGCTTGAGCGCGGCCGCCTGCTCCCCCACCGCGTCCAACACGGTGAGGGAGAAGCGTTCCAGCCCACCGGCGTCGTCGTTCAGGCCCCAGGCGGAGAGCAGCGAGGGGTGCGGGTCGATGCCCACGCACAGCGGCCCGCGGGCCGACATCGCCGCCCGCAGCCGCTGCCCGAAAGTGGCGGGCAGCGGCCGGACGTCAGGCTCAGGCATGGATCGCGGCCTTCAGCTTTGCCGCATGCTCCTGCAGGCTGGTCACGTCCCACTCGTACTGCCGCATCGCCTCGATGGCCTGGATGGCGGCACCGAACTCGGACACCGTGGTGATGATCGGCGTGCCCACCGAGGTGGCCGCGGCGCGGATCTCGTAGCCGTCGCCGCGGGCCTGGCCGCCGGAGGGGGTGTTGAGGACCAGTCCGATCTGGCCTTCGGTGATCAGGTCAACGATGGTGCCCTCGCCGTCGTCGGACCGCCCCTCGGCGATCTTCCGCACCGTGGTGGACTGGATGCCGTTGCGGCGCAGCACGTCGGCGGTGCCGCCGGTGGAGAGGATCTCGAAGCCCAGATCAACCAGCAGCTTCACCGGCATGATGATGGAGCGCTTGTCCCGGTTGGCCACCGATACAAAGACCTTGCCGGACGTCGGCAGTGCGCTGCCGGCCGCGGCCTGGCTCTTGGCGAAGGCGGTATCGAAGTACTTGTCGATGCCCATCACCTCGCCGGTGGAGCGCATCTCCGGGCCGAGCAGCGAGTCCACCACGGTGCCTTCGGGGGTGCGGAACCGGCTGAACGGGAGCACTGCTTCCTTGACCGCCACCGGAGCCTCCAGCGGCAGCCGGGAGCCGTCGCCGGTTTCCGGCAGCAGCTTGTAGACGCTGCGCAGCATGTCGATGTCCACGCCGGTGCCGATCAGCGCCGCGGCCTTGGCCAGCTGCACGCCGGTGGCCTTGGAGACGAACGGAACGGTGCGGGAAGCGCGCGGGTTGGCTTCAATCACGTAGAGCACGTCGGCGGCCAGCGCGAACTGGATGTTGATCAGGCCGCGCACGCCCACGCCCTCGGCAATGGCGGCGGTGGCGTTGCGCACGCGCTCCAGCACCTCGGCGCCCAGGGTGATCGGCGGCAGCACGCAGGCGGAGTCGCCGGAGTGGATGCCGGCCTCCTCGATGTGCTCCATGATGCCGCCGACGTAGAGGTCCTTGCCGTCGTAGAGCGCATCGACGTCGATCTCGATCGCGTCTTCCAGGAAGCGGTCCACCAGCACCGGGTGGTCCGGCGTGATCTCGGTGGCGTTGGCAATGTAGCGGGAGAGGTTGGCCTCGTCGTAGACGATCTCCATGCCGCGGCCGCCGAGCACGTACGACGGGCGGACCAGCACCGGGTAGCCGATCTCGTCGGCGATCTTCTTGGCCTCGTCGAAGGAGACGGCTGTGCCGTTCTTCGGAGCAATCAGGCCGGCCGAATCCAGCACCCGCTGGAACGCACCGCGGTGCTCGGCCAGGTCGATCGCCTCCGGCGAGGTGCCGAGGATCGGGATGCCGGCGTCGGCCAGGGCCTGCGCCAGTTTCAGCGGGGTCTGGCCGCCCAGCTGCACGAATACGCCGAGCACGCCGCCGGTGCGTTCTTCGGCCGCGATGACCTCCAGCACGTCCTCGAGCGTGAGCGGCTCGAAGTACAGGCGGTTGGAAATGTCGTAGTCGGTGGAGACGGTCTCCGGGTTGCAGTTGATCATCACCGTCTCGTGCCCGGCCTTGCGCAGCGCCATGGTGGCGTGGACGCAGGAGTAGTCGAACTCGATGCCCTGGCCGATCCGGTTGGGACCGGAGCCGAGGATGATCACGGACGGCTTGGCGTGCAGCTCGACCTCGTCCTCCTCGTCGTAGGACGAGTAATGGTACGGGGTGTAGGCGGCGAATTCGGCGGCGCAGGTGTCAACGGTCTTGAACACCGGGCGGATGCCCAGCGCGTGCCGGACGCCGCGGACCACCGCCTCACTGGTGTGGGACAGCTTGCCGATCTGCTCATCGGAGAAGCCGTGCCGCTTGGCCAGCCGCAGGATCTCCTCGGTCAGCGCCGGGGCCTTGCGGATCTCGGTGGCCACTTCGTTGATCAGCTGCAGCTGGTCGAGGAACCACGGGTCGATCGCGGTGGCCTCGAAGACCTGTTCGACGGTGGCGCCGCCCAGCAGCGCGCGCTGCACCAGCGAGAGCCGCTCGGTGGAACCGAACTTGGCCTTGGCCAGCAGCTCGGGGACGTCGTAGTCGTTGACCGGAGCGAACTCCAGCTGGGCGCCCTTCTGCTCCAGCGACCGCAGCGCCTTCTGCAGCGCTTCAGTGAAGTTGCGGCCGATCGCCATCGCCTCGCCCACGGACTTCATGGTGGTGGTCAGCGTCGGGTCGGCGGCCGGGAACTTCTCGAACGCGAAACGCGGCACCTTGACGACGACGTAGTCCAGGGTCGGTTCGAAGGCGGCAGGAGTCTGCTGCGTGATGTCGTTGGGGATCTCGTCCAGCGTGTAGCCGAGCGACAGCTTGGTGGCGATCTTCGCGATGGCAAAGCCGGTGGCCTTCGACGCCAGCGCCGAGGACCGGGAGACGCGCGGGTTCATTTCGATCACCACAACGCGGCCGGTGTCCGGCTCGATGGCGAACTGGATGTTGCAGCCGCCGGTGTCGACGCCGACCTCGCGGATCACCGCGATGGAGATGTCGCGCAGCTTCTGGAACTCGCGGTCGGTCAGCGTCATGGCGGGCGCCACCGTGATGGAGTCGCCGGTGTGCACGCCCACCGGATCGAAGTTCTCGATCGAGCACACGACCACGACGTTGTCGTTCTTGTCGCGCATCATCTCGAGCTCGTATTCCTTCCAGCCCAGGATGCTCTCTTCGAGCAGCACCTCGCTGGTGGGGCTGTACTGGATGCCGGCTCCGGCGATCCGGCGCAGGTCCTCCGGGTTGTAGGCCATGCCCGAGCCCAGGCCGCCCATGGTGAAGGACGGGCGCACCACCATCGGGTAGCCCAGTTCCTCGGCGGCGGCGAAGGCCTCGTCCATCGAGTGCACGATCACCGACTTGGCCGACTCGGCGCCGCAGCGTTCGACGACGCCCTTGAACTTCTCCCGGTCTTCACCGAGCTCGATGGCGGCGATGTTCGCGCCGATCAGCTCCACGTTGTACTTCTCCAGCACGCCATTCTTGTCCAGCGCGATCGCGGTGTTCAAGGCGGTCTGGCCGCCCAGCGTGGGCAGCAGGGCGTCCGGGCGTTCCTTGGCGATGATCTTTTCGACCACCTCGGGCGTGATCGGCTCCACGTACGTGGCATCGGCGAACTCCGGGTCCGTCATGATGGTCGCCGGGTTGGAGTTGACCAGGATGACACGCAGGCCTTCCTCCTTCAGCACGCGCAGCGCTTGGGTGCCGGAATAGTCGAATTCGGCCGCCTGACCGATCACGATCGGACCAGAACCAATGACCAGGACGGATTTCAGATCTTCTCTCTTAGGCATTACTTGCTTTCCTTCGTGGTCTCGGAAGTCGTCGCGGAAGCGGGCTGGGAAGCTGTCTCGGCAGCGCCCTCAGCGGCGGTCCCGGTCTGGGTGCTGCGGGAATCCATCAGGTCGGAGAAACGGTCGAACAGGGTCGCCGCGTCGTGCGGGCCGGCCGCCGCTTCCGGGTGGAACTGGACGGAAAAGGCTGGGATGTCCAGGCAGGCGAGGCCCTCGACGACGTCGTCGTTCAGGCAGACGTGGCTGACTTCGACCCGGCCGAAGCGCTCCTCCGGGGCCAGCGTCGGCCCGTCCAGCGGGGCGTCGACGGCGAAGCCGTGGTTTTGCGAGGTGATTTCGACCTTGCCGGTGCGCCGGTCCATCACGGGCACGTTGATGCCGCGGTGGCCGTAGCGCAGTTTGTAGGTGCCGAAGCCCAGCGCGCGGCCGAGGATCTGGTTGCCGAAGCAGATGCCGAAGAACGGCAGGCCGGCGTCGAGCACCTTGCGCAGCAGCAGCACCTGGCGGTCGGCGGTGGCCGGGTCGCCCGGCCCGTTGGACATGAACATGCCGTCGGGCGAGACAGCCTGGACGTCCTCGAAGGTTGCGGTGGCCGGCAGCACGTGCACCCGGATGCCGCGCTCGGCGAACCGGATCGGCGTCATCGCCTTAATGCCCAGGTCCAGGGCGGCGACGGTGAACCGCGGCTCGCCCTCCCAGCCATGGTCTGCCGGTTCGACGACGTAGGCCTCGGTGACGCTGACCTCTTCGGCCAGCCGGGCGCCTTCCATCGACGGCTGCGCGGCGACCTCGGCCACCAGCTCCGTCGCCGGGCGTCCGGCCGCCTCGCCGGAGAAGATGCCGGCCTTCATTGCGCCGCGCTCGCGCAGGTGGCGGGTCAGCGCGCGGGTGTCTACTCCCTGGATGCCCACGATGCCCTGATTGACCAGTTCGTCGTCGAGGCTGCGCTCGGAGCGCCAGTTGGACGGCCGGCGGGCTGGATCGCGGACCACGTAGCCGGCCACCCAGATCTTGCGGGATTCCGCATCCTCGTCGTTCACCCCGGTGTTGCCGATGTGCGGTGCGGTCTGCACCACCAGCTGGCGCGCGTAGGACGGATCGGTGATGGTCTCCTGGTAGCCGGTCATCCCGGTGGCAAAGACCGCCTCGCCCAGTGCGGTTCCCTGGGCGCCGTAGCTGCGGCCGCGGAAGGTCCGGCCGTCTTCGAGCACCAGCAGCGCCGGTGCGGTTGCGGAGGTTGTTTCTGCGCTCACGATGTTTCCTAGTCTTCCTGTACAGCGGGTAGGTATGTCTGCAGCTGCGCCAGCAGCGGTTGTTTATCGGCGGCCTGCCGGGTGCGGAAGGCGGTGTCGACGTCGCGCTCCCCCAGTTTCCACGTGATGACGGCGAGCCCTTCGGATTCCACGAACTTTCCCACCATGCCGCTCTCGGTGCGCACATCGGAGATGGTTGCGGCCGGAATGTAGAGGTCGGTGGAGCCGGGCCGCTCGATCAGCACGCCGTGCGGATAGGTCCGCAGCGCGGCCTTGGTCCGGACGCCCAGGCCGTGGACGGCCACGCGGTCCAGCCAGTCCCCCGCCGTGGTTGTGACCACGTACATGCCTTCGTAGTAGCCGGTGGGGTTGGCGGTGTCCGCCGGAATCTGCGGCAGCGGCGCGATGTCCTGCTGGCGCTTGAGCCGGTTCCGCCAACCCACCGCCACCAGCACAATGAGCACTACGGCGACGGCGAGCATCACCAGGCCGGCTTGGAGCTGGGTCATCTCAGCCCTCCCTTACCGGGCGTGCGGGCGTGTTCAGGGCGCCGTCCAGCACGGTGGGGTGTCCGTTGAGGAAGGTGGCCACCACGCGGCCGGGCAGCTGCCGGCCGGCGAACGGCGAGTTCCGGCCCTTCGTGGCCATGGCCGACGGGTCCACCGTCCAGCGGGCCGCGGGGTCCACCAGCGTGATGTTGGCGGCCGCGCCGGCTGCCAGCGGCTGGCCCTGGCCGGCCAACCGGCCGATCCGCGCCGGCATGGCGGAGGTGATCCGGGCGAAGTCCGCCCAGCCGATCAGCCCGGATTCGATCATGGTGTGCTGCACCACGGACAGCGCGGTTTCCAGCCCGGTCATGCCCATCGCCGCCTGCGCCCACTCGCACTCCTTCGCCTCGGAGGGGTGCGGAGCGTGGTCGGTGCCGATCACGTCGATGGTGCCGTCGGCCAGGCCGGCGCGCAGCGCCTGCACGTCCTCGTCGGTGCGCAGCGGCGGGTTGACCTTGTAGACCGGGTCGTAGCTGCGGACCAGTTCGTCGGTCAGCCACAGGTGGTGCGGCGTGACCTCGGCGGTGACCTTGATGCCGCGGGCCTTGGCCCAGCGGATGATCTCCACCGATCCTGCCGTCGAGACGTGGCAGACGTGCAGGCGCGAGTCCACGTGCTGGGCCAGCAGCACGTCGCGGGCGATGATGCTTTCCTCGGCCACGGCCGGCCAGCCGGTCATCCCTAGCACCGCCGAAACGGTGCCCTCGTTCATCTGCGCGCCGTCGGTCAGCCGCGGCTCCTGCGCGTGCTGGGCGATCACGCCGTCGAACGCCTTGACGTATTCCAGCGCGCGGCGCATCAGTACCGGATCCGAGACGCAGATGCCGTCGTCGGAGAACACCCGGACCCGGGCGCGGGAATCGGCCATCGCGCCGAGCTCGGCCAGCCGCTCGCCGGCCAGCCCCACGGTCACCGCGCCCACCGGGCGGACGTCGGCCCAGCCGGCGCTGCGGCCCAGCGTGTACACCTGCTCGACCACGCCGGCGGTGTCGGCCACCGGCGACGAGTTAGCCATCGCGTGCACCGCGGTGAAGCCGCCCAGGGCCGCGGCGCGGGTGCCGGTCTCCACCGTCTCCGCGTCCTCGCGTCCCGGCTCGCGCAGGTGCGTGTGCAGGTCCACCATGCCGGGCAACGCAATCAGACCGTCGGCGTCAATCACGACGGCGCCTGCCGCGCCGAGCGCGCTGCCGACCTCCGCGATCTTTCCGTCGCGGACCAGCAAATCAGCCCGGTCCCCGCCCGTGAGCGAGGCTCCGCGGATCAGGTAAGTGGTCCCGGTGGTGGACGCGGTGTTGGTCTCGGTGGTGGTCTCGGTGTTGGACTCGGTCACTTGGCCTCCTGGGCGGCGGTCGGAGCGGGAGCGGCGGACGCGGTGCCGCCGGAAAGCAGAAGGTAGAGGGCGGCCATCCGTACGGCCACACCGTTGCGGACCTGGTCCAGCACGGTGGACCGCGGCGAGTCGGCGGCGGCCGAGGAGATTTCCAGCCCGCGGTTCATCGGGCCGGGGTGCATGATGATGGTGCCGTCGCGGCCGGAGGCGTCCAGTGCCGCCAGCCGGAGGTCGTTGAAGCCCCAGCGGCTGGAGTATTCCTGCGTGGACGGGAAGTAGGCGGCGTTCATCCGCTCGCCCTGGACGCGCAGCATCATCACGGCGTCCGTCCCGGCGGCCAGCGTGGCGTCCAGGTCGTAGCTGATGGTGCACGGCCACTCGCGGCTGCCCACCGGCAGCAGCGTGGGCGGCGCCACCATGGTGACCTCGGCGCCCAGCGTGCGCAGCAGCCACAGGTTGGAGCGGGCCACCCGGGAGTGCAGAATGTCCCCGACGATGGCCACCTTCATGCCGGCCAGGTCCGTGCCGGTTGAGGCGGTGCCGTTGAGTTTGGCCCAGGTGCGCCGCAGCGTGAACGCGTCCAGCAGCGCCTGGGTGGGGTGCTCGTGCGTGCCGTCGCCGGCGTTGACCACGGTGGCCTCGATCCAGCCGGATCCGGCCAGCCGCGCCGGCGCCCCGGAGGCCCAGTGCCGGATCACGACGGCGTCGGCGCCCATCGCTTCCAGGGTCTGCGCGGTGTCCTTGAGCGATTCGCCTTTGGACACGGAGGATCCCTTGGCGGCGAAGTTGATCACGTCGGCCGAGAGCCGTTTGGCGGCGGCCTCGAAGGAGATCCGGGTGCGGGTGGAGTCCTCGAAGAAGAGGTTGACCACGGTACGGCCGCGCAGCACCGGGAGCTTCTTGACCTCGCGCAGCGACACGGCGGACATTTCCTCGGCGGTATCCAGGATCTGCACCGCGTCCGGCTTGGCCAGGTCCGCGGTGGACAGCAGGTGTTTCATGCGCTGAAGTCCTCGATAACTACCTCGTCGGCGGCCGGGCTGCCGTTGTTCGTATCAATTTCGGCCAGCCGGACCCGGACCTTCTCCACCGAGGAGGTGGGCAGGTTCTTGCCGACGTGGTCGGCCCGGATCGGGAGCTCGCGGTGCCCGCGGTCAACCAGGACGGCCAGCCGGACAATCCGCGGCCGGCCCAAGTCCACCAAGGCGTCCAGGGCTGCACGGATGGTGCGGCCGGAGTAGAGCACGTCGTCCACCAGCACCACAACCTTGTCGTCGATGCCGGCTGCCGGCAGCTGGGTGGGCAACGGGGTGCGCGTGGGGTGGCGGCGGAGGTCGTCGCGGAACATGGTCACGTCCAACTGCCCGATGATGTCTTCGGCAGCGACGGAAGGATCGGCGGCGGCGATCTTGGCGGCCAGCCGGCGGGCCAGCGGATAACCGCGGCGCGGAATACCCAGCAGGACCAGATCTTGGGACCCCTTGTTCGCCTCGAGGATTTCGTGGGCGATACGGGTCAATGCGCGGTTGATGTCCGCTTCGGCAAGTACAACTCGCGACGATGCCGGCTGTTGCGCCGGCGATTCGGTGCTCATCTTTTGCCGCCTCCTTCCCCGCCTCACTGGACGGAATTTAAAGGTTGCTTGCGCCCTCAAAATTACCACGGTCGGCCCTGCCCGCCTGCTTCGTGACGGCTGCACGACGGCGATCTGCGGCCGATGTGCGCAAGCTCACCGGACGTCGGGCCGGCCGTGGCTGTTGCCCGGCATGTGGGCTGACCGGTGGCGGGTGCCCGGTGCCTGGGCTGACCGGTGGCGGGTGCCTGGCACGGGCCGGGCCGGACCCAGCGGCCATCAGCGGTTCGGCGACCTCGGGGGCAACCCCACCCCTCGTCCCCCACCCCGCCCGGACGCGGCGACGGCGGATGCCCGCAAAGGGGGCACCCGCCGTCGTCCGTGGGGATGGTGGCTGAACAGGCGCCTTAGGCCAGCAGCGTGGGCTTGAGCTGCTGCAACCGGCCCAACAGGCCGTTGACGAAGGACGGCGACTCGTCCGTTGACAGAGTCTTGGCCAGCTCCACGGCTTCGCTCACCGCGACACCGTCGGGCACGTCGTCGTTGTAGAGCAGTTCCCACGAGCCGACGCGCAGGATGATCCGGTCCACCGCGGGCATCCGGTCCAACGTCCAGCCCTGCGCGTATGTGGCGAGAAACTCGTCGATGGTGGGCTGCAGGGCGGCGACGCCCTCCACGATCTGCGCTGTGTAGGGATTGATCACCTGGTCGGTCTTGTCCCGCCCGGCCAGCGCCTCGGCAGCACTCACGCCGCGCTGCTCGGCTTCAAAAAGGACGTCGACGGCCCTGCGGCGGGCCTTGCCGCGGGCTGAAGTAGGGGCACTCACTAGTCGTTGACTCGTCCCAGGTAGTCGCCGCTGCGGGTGTCGACCTTGACCTTGGTGCCGGTCTCTAGGAACAGCGGAACCTGGATCTGGTAGCCGGTCTCCACGGTGGCGGGTTTGGTTCCGCCGGTGGAGCGGTCGCCCTGCAGTCCGGGCTCGGTGTAGGTGATCTCCATGACCACGGAGGCCGGCAGCTCAATGTAGAGCGGGGTGCCGTCGTGCATGGCGATGTTGACCTTGATGTTTTCCAGCAGGAAGTTCTCGTCATCGCCGACTACCGGACCGGGAACGGTGACCTGGTCGTAGTCCTGCACGTCCATGAAGACGAAGTCGTCGCCGTCCTTGTACAGGTAGGTGTAATCGCGGCGGTCCACCGTGGCGGTTTCGATCTTCAGGCCGGCGTTGAACGTCTTGTCCTGGATCTTGCCGCTGACGACATTCTTGATCTTAGTGCGCACGAACGCGCCGCCCTTGCCCGGCTTCACGTGCTGGAACTCAATGACGTTCCACAACTGGCCGTCCAGTTTCAGCACGGTGCCGTTCTTGATGTCGTTGGTTGTGGCCACAGTTTCACTTTCGTCGATGATGGCGGGCCGCCGGCGGAAGGTCCGCCCGGCCCGGAGCGAAGTCCAGCAGACATTCTACCTGCTGGCGGGTTGCCCGCCCGAAGCGTGCGAGGTTCCCGGGATCGATCCCGCCGGAGCCGGTGGGTCGCGACGCCTGGTGGAGCCGGCGTGTTCGGGGGGCGGGCGCCACGCGATCGGGGTGCGGGTCCGTCCCACGTCTAGCCATAACTGCCCACGTTTTGGCACCGAAAAGGGCCCTGACATGCGGCGATGTCCGGGCCGCCACCGAAACGTGGGAGCGAACCCGTCGGGGGCGGGGACCTCCGCAACCCAACACGTACCCGGGCCCCTCGGCCCAACCCGACGCGTGCCGGGGAACCTCGGCCCAACCTGTCCACGTTCTGCAGGAATTGTCCAAGTCTTGGCGGCGCCCAAGCTCCTGACCTGCGGAAACATCCGGCACCCCGCCAAAACGTGGACAGCACAGGCGCCGAAACGCCCCAGTGCCACCCGGCGGAGAGCTATTCGGCGAAGTGCCCGGCGGAGTGCGCCCGGCGGCGTCCTACCGGACGACTTCCGAGCAGGCTTCGTACTCCCGTTAGGCAGCGCGCTACGCGGCGATTTCCTGGTAGGCGGCGAACAGCAGCGAGGTGTCCGGCACGTCGAGGATGCCGGGCTTGGCCAGTCCGTCCAGCACCACGAACCGCAGCAGGTCTCCGCGGGCCTTCTTGTCCCGCTTCATTCCGTCCAGCAGGGCGGCCCAGCGGTCGCGGCGGTAGGTCACGGGAAGTCCGAGGGAGGTCAGGATCGCCTGGTGCCGGTCGGCGGTCGCATCGTCCAACCGGCCGACCATCCGGGACAGCTCGGCGGCGAAGGCCAGGCCGATCGAAACGGCGGCACCGTGGCGCATCTGGTAGCGCTCGGCCAGTTCGATCGCGTGGCCGAGCGTGTGCCCGTAGTTGAGGAACTCGCGGCGTCCGGACTCGCGCAGGTCGGCGGAAACCACCTCGGCCTTGACCCGGATGGCGCGCTCGATGATCTCCCGCAGCTGGGCAGTACCGGCGGTGCTGGCCGCTGTGGGGTCAGCCTCGATCAGGTCCAGAATGACCGGATCGGCGATGAAGCCGCACTTGACCGCCTCGGCCATTCCGGTGATCAACTCGTTCGGCGGCAGCGTCTCCAGCGCGTCCAGGTCGGCCAGCACGGCGGCCGGCGGATGGAAGGCGCCCACCAGGTTCTTGCCCTCGGCGGTGTTGATGCCGGTCTTGCCGCCGACTGCGGCATCGACCATGCCCAGCAGGCTGGTGGGGATGTGCACCACCTTGACGCCGCGCAGCCAGGTTGCGGCCACGAAGCCGGCCACATCGGTGACCGCTCCTCCGCCCACCGCCACAATCGCGTCCGAGCGGGTGAAGTCGTTCTTACCCAGCACTTCCCAGCAGAACGAGGCGACCTGGATGTGCTTGCCCTCCTCGGCGTCCGGGATTTCGGCGGTCAGCGCCTCCATCCCGTTCGAGGCCAGGTCCTCGCGCACGGCGTCGCCGGTGGCGCGCAGCGCCCGGGGATGGATCACCAGCACCTTGCGGACCCGCTCCCCCAGCACCTGCGGCAGCCGGCCCAGCAGCGCGTGGCCAACGACGACGTCGTACGCCTCCTGGGGGGTGTTCCCGGTGACGGGGATAACGGTTGCCTCGGGGGTGTTGCTCACGGTTCGTGCCTTTCCTCAAGCAGATTCTTCAGTTCGGCCAGCAGTTGCTGCTGGCTTTTGCCGCGGGTGTCCAGCACCAGATCGGCCAGGCGCTCATAGACCGGCCTCCGCTGCCGGAGGGACTCGGTCCAGCGGCCCACGGGATCACCGGCGAGCAGCGGCCGCCCGGTGTCCTTGATGATGCGCGGACGCACCGTGTCCACATCAATATCCAGGAAGACCACGGTGCAGTTGGCCAGGAGTTGCTGCGTGCCGGTGTCCAAGATGGCACCGCCGCCCAGCGAGACAACGGCGGGCGGTTTGCCTTCGGCGAGCAGCGCCGCCACTTCGCGGGCCTCGAGTTCGCGGAAGGCATGCTCGCCCAGCGAGGTGAAGATTGCGGGAATCGGCCCATGCCGTTCCACCAACCGCTTGTCGCTGTCGGCGAACGCCAGTCCGTGCCGGTTCGCAAACTGGCTGCCCAGCGTCGACTTGCCCGACGCCATCGGTCCAATCAGCACCAGGTGGCGCCGCAGCCGCATCGGTTCCCCGGATGCCACTACTGGCCGATCGAATCCAGCGACTCCGGGATGGCCGCCAGATAGGACCGCAGGTTGCGTGCCGTCTCGGCCACGGAGTCGCCGCCGAACTTCTCCGTGATGGCCTCGGCCAGCACCAACGCCACCATGGCCTCGGCGACGACGCCGGACGCCGGAACGGCGCAGACATCCGAACGCTGGTGGTGGGCTTTGGCGGGCTCGCCGGTGCTGACATCAATGGTGGCCAGGGCGCGGGGCACCGTGGCAATCGGCTTCATGGCCGCGCGGACGCGCAGCGTCTCGCCGATGCTCATGCCGCCTTCGATGCCGCCGGCGCGGTTGGTGGCACGCACGATGGTGCCGGTCTCGTCGCGGACGATTTCGTCATGGGCGGCGGATCCACGGCGGGCGGCAGTGAGGAAGCCGTCCCCGACCTCCACGCCCTTGATCGCCTGGATGCCCATCAGCGCGGCGGCCAAGCGAGCGTCCAGCCGGCGGTCCCAGTGCACGTAGCTGCCCAGTCCCGGCGGCAGCCCGTAGGCCAACACCTCGACGACGCCGCCCAGGGTTTCGCCTTCCTTGTGCGCCTGGTCCACTTCCTGCACCATGGCCAGCGATGTTTCGGCGTCGAAGCAGCGCAGCGGATCTTCATCCAGGGCCAGCACGTCGTCCGGCCGCGGAAGCCGGCTACCTTCGGGAACCGAGACCCGGCCGACGGCGGTGGTGTGGCTGACCAGCCGGATGCCCAGTGCGGAGAGGAACTTGGCGGCTACCGTGCCCAGGGCTACCCGGGCGGCTGTCTCACGGGCGCTGGCGCGTTCCAGCACCGGACGGGCTTCGTGGAAGCCGTACTTCTGCATGCCGGTGAAGTCTGCGTGGCCGGGCCGGGGCCGGGTGAGCGGGGCGTTGCGGGCCAGATCCTCCAGCTGGGCAGGATCGACCGGATCAGCCGACATCACGGTTTCCCATTTGGGCCATTCGGTGTTGGCCACTTCGATGGCTACCGGGCCGCCCTGGGTCAGGCCGTGGCGGACGCCGCCCACCAGCGTGACCTCGTCCTTTTCGAATTTCATCCGGGCGCCGCGGCCATAGCCCAGGCGCCGGCGCGCCAGCGCATCCTGGACCTCGGCTGCGGTCAGTTCGACGCCGGCGGGGACGCCTTCGATAATTCCTACCAGGGCCGGACCATGGGATTCACCGGCGGTTAACCAACGCAACATGGATTCAATACTGCCATGCATCGGGGGGCGGTTTAGCGCCGAGGTGCACCCACCGCGTCACACATCACATTTATGACATCGGCGGTGTCGGTGAAGCGTTCGCCGGCGAATAGCCGCACCTGCTCGACCGCCTGGTAGATGAGCATTTCCAGACCGTGCACCACCGAGCCGCCTTGGCGCTGCCAGACGGCTGCCAGCTCGCTGGGCCACGGATCATACGCCACGTCGAGCAGCACGCTCCCGCCGCGGTCCGTTCCTGCCTGGGCCGCCAACTCGGCAGCCAGGGGGTCGGCAGATTGCGGCGGCAGGGTGCAAACGACCGTTCCGGCCCGCTGCACCGCGGCGGCTGCCCGGTCCCAGCCGGCTACCTGGAGCGGCAGTCCAAGGTGCCGCGCGATGGCCTGCACGTTGCCCGACTTTGCCGGATCCCGCAGGCACAGGGTCACGCCGGACGGTTTCAGCTCCGCCAGTGCGGCGGCAGCAGCGGCAGCGGTGCCGCCGCCGCCCAGAATGACTGCGGGCAGGCCCTCACGGGCCCCGCCGTGGCGCAGCGCACCGACGATCCCGGCTACGTCGGTATTGTGGCCGGACAGCGTCACCTGCCCCTCGCCGTCGTACTGGGGAACCACGGTGTTGAGCACGCCCAGCAGATCCACCAGCGGGCTGGTGCGGTCCATCTGGCCGACCATCGCCGCCTTCAGCGGCATGGTCACCGACAGCCCCGCCCACCCTCGCTCGCTGCGCAGGGTTCGGACGAACTGCGGCAACTGGTCCACGGTGACGTCGATGGCCCGGTAGCTGCAGTCGAAGCCGATCAGTTGATAGGCGGCCCGGTGCAGCGCGGGCGACCGGGAGTGCCCGATCGGGTGCCCGAGCACCGCAGCCTGGTAGTGGAGGGCAGCCGGCAGCGTGCCGCCGGACACGCCGTCGGCAGACACGCCGTCGCCGGGCACGCCGTCGGCACCCGCGATCAACTGCACCGGCCTTCTTTCTGCGTGCTGCACCACTGCTGGTATTCCTTGGTGTACGCGTTGTGCTGTTCCAGCGTCTTGGCGAACTTCGTCTCGCCGGTGTCCAGGTTGACCGTCACCCAGTAGTAGTAGGGCACGTCGGCCGGGCTGGCAGCCGCGTCAATGGCCGGCCCGCCGGGCGAGTTGATCGGCCCGGCAGGCAGCCCGGTGTGCGCGTACGTGTTGTAGGGGTTGGACTTGTCCGCCTTTTCCTCCGGCGTGATGTCGTAACCCTTCCGGCCCAGGCCGTAGGTCACCGTGGCGTCCGACTGGATCAGGCCGTTCGTTTCGGTGTTGTCCGGCTTCAGCCGGTTCTGGATGGCGCCGGCAACCGTGGCATAGTCGGCCTCGCCGGCCTCGGCCTCAATGATGCTGGCGATGGTCAGCACCCGGAACTGCTCCTGCGGATCGGAAATCCCGTCCTTGGTCAGCCGGTCCACGGTGTTGCCCACCAGTTCGGTGAGAATGTCCTTGGCGCTGGTCCCCAGGGGCCAGCGGTACTCGCCCGGGAAGAGGTAGCCTTCGAGGTTGCGTGCGGAGTCCGGCAGCCCGAACTGCTGCGGGTTTTTGGCCAGTTCCGCGAACTCGGAGGCCGGAATCTGCGTGCCTTCGCTCAGGGCCGCGAAGACCTCTTCCTCGCGCCAGGTGCGGTTGATGGCGGTGTAGGAGACCTTCTCCCCCACGTCCTCCAGCAGGATGGCGGCGGCTTCGGCGGCCGGCAGCTTGTACTGCATCTGGTAGTCGCCCGGCTGCACCTCGCGGCCGTCCGCTTGGCTGGCCAGTTCGCCCAGGAAGGTCTCGCTGTTGGAGATGATGTCCTGCTCCACCAGGGAATCGGCGATCACCAGCGGACCGGCGCCCTGTTGAACCGTGAAGGTGACCTGCCCCTCCCCGGGGCCCGGATAGTCTTCGGGGCCGCCGCCCATGCCCAGCAGGTTCTGCAGGAACAGCACCACGCCGACCAGGCCTGCGGCGAAGACCGCGAAGACCACCAGCATGATGGTGTTGCGCCGCCGGCGGGCGCGCTTCTTGGTGCGGACCGGACGCTTCCGGCCGGAGGCAGGTTCATCCTCGAAAAAGTCCAGCCGGCCGTCGTGGTAGATCTGGCCGTCATCCTCGTAGCCCTGGCCCGCGTCCGTCGCTTCCCAGCCTCGCTCCGCGGCGTAAGGGGCGCTTTCCGCCTCGCCTGCCGCAGAGCCGGCGGCATATTCTGCCTCGGGCTCTGCCTCCGGCTGACGACGACGGGGCTCACCGCGGGTGGGTACGTGGTGCTGGATTACGGTGGCCGGCTCCGGGTCGTACCAGCCGGTAGACGGTTCGTCCGCTTCGGGTGCGTCCGGGGGCTCCGGCGCGGCCGGCTGGCCGGCCGGATCGGGCCATGCCTCGTCAGCGGGCGGCTCTTCCCATTCGGGAACCGCGTCGTCGTCCCAGTACGGCGGAACGGTGTCGTCAAAGCGCGGATCAGCGGCCTGGCGTCCACGGGCGGCACGCCGGGACGGCAGGTTGGTCCAGTCGTCGGGGTGCTTGCTCACGATCCCGGATCCCCGCTTCGATCATGTCCGTGCTTAATCGTCGGCTCCTCATGGCTGGCGTCCGGCACGTCTCTGCCGGCGGGCGGTGCGACAGGTGTCCCCACGTCCTGTCCCTGGGCCCGTTGCATGTCAATGGCCTGCTGCAGGATACCTACCGCAGCTACCTGATCCACCACTTTACGATGTTGACGCGTATCCATGCCAGCATCACGCAATCCCCGGTGCGCCGCCACGGTGGTCAGGCGTTCATCAATCAGGCTGACGCTGGCCCCTGATCCCGCCGCGGCCAGCGCGGCGGCCAGCTTCCGGGCATAGCTCCGGGCCATCTCGGTGGACGCAGATTCGCCGCCGGAAAGTGTCCGCGGAAGCCCCACGAAAACCTGGACGGTGCCCCGTTCGGCGGCCTCGCGCACCAGCACCCTGATGTCATAGTCCTTCTTGGCGTCGCGCTTCAGGGTGCGTACCGGCGTGGCCAGGATCCCGTCCGGATCACAGCTGGCCACGCCCACGCGCACCGCACCGACGTCCACACCGAGTTTGGTGCCGCGCGGATAATCGGTCGAAGACACGATGCCGGGCCCCTAGCGGTTCGCGACCGCAGCCGTCACGGCGGCCAGTGCCTCGTCGATCTTGGCAGCGTCGGATCCGCCGCCCTGGGCAACATCGTCCTTACCGCCGCCGCCGCCTCCCAGCACGCCGGCAGCGATCTTGACCAGCGCGCCGGCCTTCACACCGGCGGTGCGGGCTGCCTCGTTGGTCGCCACCAAGATCAGCGGCCGGCCGTTGGCCACACCCGTCATCGCTACGGTGACCGGCTCGGAGCCCAGCCGGGTCCGCAGGTCCAGGGCCAGGTTGCGCAGTTCGTCGGCGCCGTTGAGGTCGCCGACGTTGTGCGCCAGCAGGCGGATGCCTGCCACGTCCTGAGCCTGGGCGACCAGCGAGGCGGCGGAGGCTGCCAACTGTTCCTTGCGCAGCTTGTCCAGTTCCTTCTCCACGGACTTGAGCTTGGCCAGGGTGGCGGCAATCCGCTCGGGCAGCTGGGCGCCGGGAACCTTGAGCATCTCGGACAGCTCGGTCACCAGGGCGCGTTCGGCGGCCATGTGGCGGAACGCCTCCATGCCCACGAACGCCTCCACCCGCCGGTTGCCGGAGCCAACGGAAGCCTCGCCCAGCAGCATCAGCGACCCGATCTGCGAGGTGCCCTCCACGTGGGTGCCGCCGCATAGTTCGCGGGACCAGGCGCCGTCGATCTCCACCACGCGCACGGTGTCCCCGTAGGCCTCGCCGAAGAGCGCCATCGCGCCCAGCTCGCGGGCCTGGGCCAGCGGCATCACGCGGGTCTGGACCTCAAAGTTGTTGCGGATGGCCAGGTTCGAGACCTCTTCGACCTCCGACTTGGCGGCGTCGGAGAGGCCTTCGCCCCAGGAGAAGTCGAAGCGGAGGTAGCCGGCCTTGTTGAAGGAACCGCGCTGCAGCGCCTCCGGGCCCAGGATCTGGTGCAGGGCGGCGTGGATGATGTGCGTGCCGGAGTGCGCCTGCTCGCCGGCATGGCGGCGCTGCGCGTCGACCGCGGCCTTGACCGTGGCGCCGGCCGGTAGTTCGCCCTCGCGGACCACGGCCTTGTGCACGCTCAGTCCCTTGACCGGCTTCTGCACGTCCAGCACCTCGACCACGAACCCGTCGCCGGTGATCAGTCCGACGTCGGCGGCCTGGCCGCCGGCCTCGGCGTAGAACGGGGTTGCGTCGAGCACCAGCTCGATTTCCTCGCCCTGGCCGGCGAATCCGCGCACCTCGCCGCCGCGGACAATGCCACGCACGGTGGATTCGGTGTTCAGTTCGTCATAGCCGGTGAATACGGTCTCGCCCTCGGCCAGCATCTCGCGGAAGACGGTCACGTCCGCGTGCCCCAGCTTCTTGCCGCGGGCATCGGCCTGGGCGCGCTGGCGCTGCTCGGCCATCAGCGTGCGGAAACCGGCCTCGTCCACCTGCAGGCCCGCTTCTTCGGCCATTTCCAGGGTGAGGTCGATCGGGAAGCCGTAGGTGTCGTGCAGGGTGAAGGCGTCCTCGCCGGAAATCGGCTTCGACGCGGCCTTCGATTCCTTCACCGCCTCTTCCAGCCGGGCGGTGCCGGAGGCGATGGTGCGCAGGAAGGCCTTCTCTTCGGCATAGGCGATCCGGCTGATCCGTTCAAAGTCGTCCGCCACCGCCGGATAAGTGCCCTTCATGGCGTCGCGGGAGACGGGCAACAGTTCCGGCAGGCAGGCGTTTTCCACGCCGAGCAGGCGCATGGCGCGCACGGCACGGCGGATCAAACGGCGCAGCACATAGCCGCGGCCCTCGTTGGAGGGGGTCACGCCGTCGGAAATCAGCATCAGTGCGGAGCGGATGTGGTCGGCCACCACGCGCAGCCGCACATCGTCGGTGTGGTGAGGGTCGTCGTCGGACTCGGCGCTGGTGTATTCCCGGCCGGAAATTTCCGCGGCCTTGTCCAGCACGGGGCGGACCTGGTCCGTCTCGTACATGTTCTCCACGCCCTGCAGGATCATCGCAAGGCGTTCCATGCCCAGGCCGGTGTCGATGTTCTTCTGCGGCAGCTCGCCGAGGATCTCGAAGTCTTCCTTGCCGATGCCGGCGCCGCGCTGGTACTGCATGAAGACCAGGTTCCAGATCTCGATGTAGCGGGTCTCATCGGCGATCGGGCCGCCTTCGATCCCGTACTCCGGACCGCGGTCGTAGAAGATTTCCGAGCACGGGCCGGCGGGGCCGGGCTGGCCGGTGGACCAGTAGTTGTCCTTCTTGCCGGACTTCTGGATCCGGTCGGCCGGGACACCCACCTGGTCACGCCAGATCGCCAGGGCTTCCTCGTCTTCTTCGTAGACGGTGATCCAGAGCTTCTCCGGCGGCAGGCCGTAGCCGCCCTGCTCCACCGGGCTGGTCAGCAGTTCCCAGGCCATCGAGATGGCCTGCTCCTTGAAGTAGTCACCAAAGGAGAAGTTGCCGCACATCTGGAAGAAGGTGCCGTGCCGGACCGTCTTGCCGACCTCTTCGATGTCCGCGGTACGGATGCACTTCTGCACACTCGTGGCGCGCGGGAACGGCGGCGTCTCGCGGGCGGTCAAGTACGGGATGAACGGCACCATGCCGGCCACCGTGAACAGCAGCGAAGGATCCGGCGACACCAAGGACGCCGACGGGACCACGGCATGGCCCTTTTTCTCGAAGAAGTCGAGCCAGCGGCGGACAATCTCGTGGGATTTCATGGTGCCTGTGTCTTACCTTCCAGGGTACAAACCGCCCGTGCGGGCCGGTGCGTGGCGTGAAGATGCCGTAAAAAATTTAGCGCGTGCGGACGTCGTCGGCTGAATCGATGCCCAGGGCCAGGCGCAGGTCTGTCTCGCGTTCCTGCATGCCGTCCCGGACCGCGTCGGCGAAGGTGGCCACCGAATCGGCCACCTGTCCCAGGGCGCGGTTCAGTCCGGCCGGTCCCAACGCGTCCCGCGTCTGGGAAAGCTTGCGGACCGCCAGCACGCCGATCGCCACACCTGCGGCCATCCAGATCATTCGCTTCATGTCGGTTCCTCTCGCGGATTAGCGGCCGCGGCGGCGCTTGCCCTCGGGCGCGCCCTTGCCGGCGGTATTGAAGGCGCTGCGCACGCCGTAGGAGAAGGCTGCCACCTTGATCAGCGGCGAGCCCAGAGTCGCGGAGAGCAGCGACGTCAGGGCGGAAACGTTGGCCGAGGCGTCCGACACGTTGTTGGAGATGCCGTCGACCTTCCGCAACTGTTCGTTGGTGGTGCTGACCGTGGTGGTGACTTCGCCAATCAACGGGGTGGTGCCGTCGCTGAGCTCGCGGATGGCCTGGCGCAGTTCATCAAACACCTTGCCGAGCTTCCATACCGGGATGGCCAGCAGGGCCACCAACACCGCGAATACTCCCGCGGCGATCAGACCGGCGATATCTCCACCTGACATAGGTTCAAACGCTCCTCATTGTTGGTTGACGGCGTCATCCGATCCGCGCGCAGCGCAGGCATGCCTTGTGCTGTGGGGGTCCGGCTAACGACGGCGGGGCCTGCCTTGATCAGGCATCTTTCCCGCCACTCTCATCACCTTACCTACTGAACAGCCCGCGGCCGATGCCGCGGGCTGTTCTGCGCCGCCTCCGCGCACGGAGGCGGCATCTCGCAGGGGTGGTTCCGGGGTTCAGGCCCCGGAACTACTTATCTAGCGAGCGTAGTATTCGACCACCATCTGCTCTTCGCAGGTCACGGGGACCTCGGAGCGCTTGGGGCGGCGGACCAGGCGGGCCTGCAGCTTCTCCAAGGCGACATCCAGGTACGCCGGAACGTTGGGGAGCACGTCGCGGTGAGCGCCGGCAGCTGCCACCTGGAACGGGGGCATCTTTTCGGAGCGCTCGTGCACGTGGATCAGCTGGCCTTCGGAAACGCGGAAGGACGGGCGGTCCACGCGCTTGCCGTTGACCATGATGTGGCGGTGCACCACAAGCTGGCGGGCCTGGGCGATGGTGCGGGCGAAGCCGGCACGCAGCACCAGGGCGTCAAGACGCATTTCCAGCAGCTCGATCAGGTTTTCGCCGGTCAGACCGGCGGTGTTGCGGGCTTCCTCGAAGGCACGGGTCATCTGTGCTTCGCGGATGCCGTACTGGGCACGCAGACGCTGCTTCTCGCGCAGACGAACGGCGTAGTCACTGTCCTGCTTGCGGCGGGCACGTCCGTGCTGGCCGGGGCCGTACGGACGACGCTCCATGTACTTCTCAGCCTTGGGCGTCAGGGCAATGCCAAGGGCACGCGAAATGCGGACCTTGCGGCGGGCTCGTGTGTTGTTAGCCACGATGTCCTTCCAGTTATGTGCGGGTGCAATGGTTTGCTGGCCTCCAAGTCCCGGAGAGCGTTGGTCAACCGCTACCTTCAGCTACAGTCCGTCCCGGGCACGCTTCTCCCCTTCACTGAATTGCTCTAGGGATCGACGGCGCAAGAACGGCTTGCCAGTCAGCCAACCATTCTAGCATCAGCCGGCCGGTGGCCCTGCCACGTTTAGGCTGGCTGGATGCGAGCCATTCTGCAGCGCGCGAGCCGCGCCAGCGTCAGCGTCGACGGCACGGTGGTGGGGGCCCTGTCCGGCCCCGGCCTGGTGGTTCTGGTGGGCGCCACCCATACCGACACCGCCCAGGACGCCGCGGCGCTGGCGGAAAAGATCTGGCGGCTGCGCATCCTGGACGGCGAGCTCTCCTGCGCCGATGCGGACGCCCCGCTGCTGGTGGTCAGCCAGTTCACGCTGTACGCCGATACCCGGCGCGGCCGGCGGCCGTCCTGGTCCGCGGCCGCCCCCGGCAACGTCAGCGAACCGCTGCTGGATCACTTCGTCTCGGAGCTGCGCGGCCTGGGCGCCCAAGTGGCGACCGGTGTCTTCGGCGCCATGATGGAGGTGGAACTGGTGAACTCCGGTCCGTTCACCATCAGTCTGGATACCGAGGACTTCGCCAAGCCGCGCCGCGGCTGAGCCGGCTGGCGGACGAGCCAAGCGGCGGACAGGGGCACCGAGCCTCGCATCGCCGTCGTTACTTGCCGGCACTTGGTGTTTATCCGCCGCGGATGATCTTGCGCAGCCGGTCCACCCGGGCCGAGATCTCCCGTTCGGCGCCGTTGGTGGTGGGTTCGTAGTAGTTCCGGCCCACCAGGTCGTCCGGCGCGTACTGCTGGGTGGCGATCCCGTGCGGGGCGTCGTGCGAATACACGTAGCCCTTGCCGTGGCCCATCCCCTTGGCCCCCGCGTAGTGGGAGTCGCGCAAGTGGACCGGAACCCCTTGGCCACGCCCCGCCCGGACGTCCGCCACGGCGGCGTTGATCGCGTCGTGGCAGGCCGGCGATTTCGGCGCGGTGGCGATGTGGACTACGGCCTGGGCCAGCACCAGCCGGGCTTCCGGCATGCCGATCAACTGGACGGCCTGGGCGGCGGCGACCGCCGTCTGCAACGCCGTGGGATCGGCCATCCCCACATCCTCGGAGGCGTGGACCATGATCCGACGCGCCACGAAGCGCGGGTCCTCCCCCGCCTCCAGCATCCGCGCCATGTAGTGCAGCGCGGCATCCACGTCGGAGCCGCGCATGGACTTGATGAAGGCACTGGTGATGTCGTAGTGCTGGTCCCCTGCCTTGTCGTAGCGCAAGGCGGCACGGTCCGTGGCGCGCTCGGCGTGGCTGAGCTCCACCCGGACCGGGGCCCCGTCTTCGCCTTCCCCGCCGGTCTCGCCCCAGGCCACGCCCGCGGCGGCCTCCAGCGAGGTCAGGCCGCGGCGGGCGTCGCCGGCGGCCAGCCGGACCAGGTGTTCCAGCGCCTCCTCGCTCAGCTCCACCCGGCCGGCTAGCCCGCGCTCGTCCTGGACCGCGCGCACCAGCAGCTGCTCAACGTCATCGGCGGTCAGCGGCTTCAGGGTCAGCAATAGCGAACGGGACAGCAGCGGCGAGACCACCGAGAACGACGGGTTCTCCGTGGTGGCGGCGACCAGCACCACCCAGCGGTTTTCGACGCCCGGCAGCAGCGCGTCCTGCTGTGCCTTGTTGAATCGGTGGATCTCGTCCAGGAACAGCACCGTGGTGGTGCGGTGCAGGTCGCGGGCGGTCAGCGCCTCGTCCATCACGCGGCGCACGTCCTTGACGCCGGCGGTGATCGCGGAGAGTTCCACAAACTTGCGGCCCGGGCCGCGGGCGATCACGTGCGCCAGCGTGGTCTTGCCGGTGCCGGGCGGACCCCAGAGCATGACCGACGACGGTCCCGCCGGCCCGGTGGCCGCGCCACCGGCCGCCAGCATGCGCAGGGGCGACCCGGGCTGGAGCAGGTGCTGCTGGCCCACCACGTCATCGAGCGTGCGCGGCCGCATCCGGACCGCCAGCGGGCTGCGCGGACGGGTGGGTTCGCCGCCGTCGCCGGACGCCGCGTTGTGGCCGTGGCCGTCGCCCCCGCCGTCGTAGTCTTCGTCGTCGTCCGCGGCTGCACTGAACAAATCACTCACACCGTCAAGGCTATCCGTTCATCTGCCCTGCTCCGCCGGCACCTTCCGCGGCTCCATCCCCGGGCCGGTGCCGGTCAGCCTGCGGCGCCCTCCCCGCGTCAGGATGGCCGTCCGGTTTACTGCTCGAAGTCGATCCGCATCACGGCCCGGCGGGCGGTCGGGCGGCTGACTTCGCGGAAACCGGCTGCGGCGAAGATGCTGCGGCTCCCGACGTACAGTTCGCCCCAGGTCATTTCCTGCCCGGGCTTCGGGATCAGCGGATACCCTTCGATGGCGCGGGCACCGTTCTCCTCTGCCCAGCCCGGCACGGCCGCGGCCAGCGCCCGGCTGATACCGCGGCGCCGGAAACCCGCCCGGGTCACAAAGCAGACGGCGGCCCAGACGGTGCCGTCGTCCGGATCCTCGTCGCGGCCGGCCCACACCACCCGGCTGGTCCGCAGGCGCCGGTAAGCCGTCCGCGGTTCCACCGCGCACCAACCGGCCGGCTCACCGTCCAGATAGGCCACCAGGCCGCTGGAGGAAGCGGCCGCCGGATCACCACAGCCGGTCTCGGCCCGGAGCCGGTACGCCCGTTCCTCCACGTGCTCCTCGCGCCACTGGGCCGCCGGGGTCTGGAACCACTGGCACTGGCAGCGGGACGCCTCGCCGCGAACACCCAGAATCTTCTGTAGTTCCTCCCAGAACGTTTCATACGCAGGCACGACCGCAACGTCGGCGCCGGTGTCCGTAGTCATGCCCCCAGCAGACAACACGGCGGGCGCGCACCACAAGAGGTGCGCGCCCGCCGTCGTCCGTCAGTGCCGAAAGCGATGCCGGCTCGGTGCCGGGTTACTTGGCCTCGGGCTCCTTGACGGAGTCCTTGGCCGGGTCCTTGGGTTGCGGTTTGGCGTCCACGCCCGCTTCCTTGCGCTGCTGCAGCGTGATCGCGGCCGGGGCCGCGGTCAGCGGATCGTAGCCGCCGCCGGTCTTCGGGAAGGCGATGACCTCGCGGATCGAATCCTCGCCGGCCAGCAGCGCCACCACGCGGTCCCAGCCGAAGGCGATGCCGCCGTGCGGCGGGGCACCGTATTTGAAGCCTTCGAGCAGGAAGCCGAACTTGGTCTGCGCCGACTCCTTGTCCAGCCCCATCACCTTGAACACGCGCTCCTGCATGTCGCGCTTGTGGATACGGATGGAGCCGCCGCCGATCTCGTTGCCGTTGCAGACAATGTCGTAGGCATAGGAGAGCGCCGACTCCGGATCGGTGTCGAAGGTGTCCATGAACTCCGGCTTGGGCGAGGTGAAGGCGTGGTGCACGGCCGTCCACTTGCCGGAGCCGACCGCCACGTCGCCGGAGGCCACGGCGGCCTCGGCCGGCTCGAACATCGGCGCGTCCACGACCCACACGAAGGCCCAGTCGCCGTCCTTGATCAGTCCGGTGCGGTGCCCGATTTCCACCCGGGCCGCGCCGAGCAGGGCGCGCGAGGCGGAGCGGTCGCCGGCGGCGAAGAAGATGCAGTCACCGGGCTTGGCGCCCACGGTGCCGGCCAGGTTCTCGCGTTCGAAGTCGGTCAGGTTCTTGGCCACCGGGCCGGTCAGCTCGCCGTCCTCCTGGACCAGCACATAGGCAAGGCCCTTGGCGCCGCGCTGCTTGGCCCATTCCTGCCAGGCGTCCAGTGTGCGGCGGGCCTGCGAGGCGCCGCCGGGCATCACCACGGCACCCACGTAAGGGGCCTGGAAGACGCGGAAGGTGGTGTCCTTGAAGAAGTCGGTCAGCTCGGTCAGCTCCTGGCCGAACCGCAGGTCCGGCTTGTCCGAACCGTACTTGTCCATCGCCTCGGCGTAGGTCATGCGGGCGATCGGGGTGCTGATTTCGACGCCGATCAGCCGCCACAGCGCCTGCACGATCCGCTCGCCCAGCGCGATGATATCGTCCTGGTCCACGAAGCTGGCCTCGATGTCCAGCTGGGTGAATTCCGGCTGCCGGTCGGCGCGGAAGTCCTCGTCGCGGTAGCAGCGGGCAATCTGGTAGTACTTCTCGAAGCCGCCCACCTGCAGCAGCTGCTTGAACAGCTGCGGGGACTGTGGCAGCGCGTACCAGGAGCCGGGGGCCAGTCGTGCCGGCACCAGGAAGTCTCGGGCACCTTCCGGCGTCGAGCGGGTCAGCGTCGGGGTTTCGATCTCCACGAACCCGTCGGCGTGCAGCAGTTCGCGTGCCGTCCGGTTGACCTCCGAACGCAACCGCAGTGCCTTCGACGGGCCGGGCCGGCGCAGGTCCAGGTAGCGGTGCTTGAGCCTGGCTTCCTCGCCCACTTCCACGTGCTCGTCCACCTGGAACGGCAGCGGGTCGGCGGTATTGAGGACGACGACGTCCTCCGCGATGACCTCTACCTCACCGCTGGCAAGGCCCGGGTTTTCGTTGCCCTCGGGGCGCTTCTCCACTGTGCCTTTGATCTGCAGCACGTACTCGTTCCGCAGCGCATGGAAGACGTCCTCTTCGCGGACCACCACCTGCGCCACACCGGAGGCATCGCGCAGATCCAGGAAGGCCACACCACCGTGGTCGCGGCGGCGGGCCACCCAGCCGGCGAGGGTAACGGTTTGTCCGATGTGCTCGGCCCTGAGGGTGCCGAGGTCGTGTGTGCGCAGCACAACAGTCCTTCCGGTAGAACGAATTGCTCAGCTGTCAGCCCGCTGTTGTTAACCTGATGCGGCGGCGGGGTACGGCTATGGTTAGTGGAGACGTACACGAGTTTACCGTTGATCACGCGGCGTCCCGGACCCGAACTCCGGCCATGCGGCCCCAGCGGCCCGGCGGGGCCGGAGACCCCGCGGGCCCGCAGCAAGGAGCTGTGGCATCTGTGAGTAGTGAATCATCGCTGGAACGCCGGCTGGGCGGGGTGGACGCCACCACCGTGGGCGTTGGCTCCATGATCGGTGCGGGCGTCTTCGTCGTCTTCACTCCGGCCGCCGCAGCCGCCGGGCCGTGGCTGCCGCTGGCGCTGGCCATCGCCGGCATTGTGGCCTACTGCAATGCCAGCGCGACGGCGCAACTGGCCACCCTCTACCCCACCAGCGGCGGCGCTTACATCTACGGCCGGAAGCGCCTGGGCGAATGGCCCGGTTTCCTGGCCGGGTGGAGCTTCGTTACCGGCAAAATTGCCTCCTGCGCGGCCATGGCACTGACCTTCGGCATCTACGTTTTCCCCGACTATGCCACCGCCGCCGCCGTGGCCGCGGTAGTGGTGCTGACGTCGGTCAACCTGCTGGGCATCACCAGGACCGCCTGGGTGACCCGCTGGATCGTGGCTTTCGTGGCCGCCATTCTGGTTTTCGTGGTCGTGGTGGCGTTCGATGCCGATCCCATCGGTGGCCCTGCAACGGCAACCGAATTTTCCCCCTACGGAGTCCTGCAGGCCGCCGGGCTGATCTTCTTCGCGTTCGCCGGCTACGCACGGATTGCGACCATGGGCGAAGAAATCCGCGAACCAAAGAAGCTGATTCCGCTGGCCATCTTCTCCGCCCTGCTCATCACGTTCGTGCTCTACGTGCTGATCGGCCTGGGCCTGCTGCGCTATCTCGGACCGGATTTGCTGGCGATGACCGAGGCCCCTCTGCACGCGGTGATGGAGGAAGTCGGCGGCGGCGTGGGCACCACTGCGATCGCCATGGCCGCCGCCCTGGCGAGCCTGGGCGCGCTGCTGGCATTGATCGCCGGCATCGGCCGGACCACCTTTGCCATGGCCAGGGAAGGCGACCTGCCCCGGGTGTTCAGCAAGGTGGGCACGCGCTTTAAGGTTCCATGGGCGGCGGAACTGGTGGTCTCCGTCGTCGTCATTTTCCTGCTGCTCACCCAGGACGTGCTGGCCGTGGTGGGCTTCTCCAGCTTCGGAGTGCTGATCTACTACAGCGTCGCCAATGCCGCCGCCCTGACTCTGGACGAGCGACCGTGGCATGCGCCCAAGCTGCTGAACGTTGCCGGGCTTCTCGGTTGCCTGCTGCTGGCGTTCACGCTGCCGGTTGGCTCGGTGGTGCTGATGGTGGTGGTCCTCGGCGCCGGCGTGATCGGCCGCGCCGCCCTGGCGCCGGTCCGCCGTCGGCCCGGAGCCTAAGCGGCGGACAGCAAGGCGGTCTGCTGCCCGGCGCCGGGGACGTCCGGAGTCAGTGGGCGGCGGGCGTGACCTGCGGAACCAGGTCCTCGGCCGGCGGCGCCCAGCTGGCTGGATCGGCAGCGTGCTGGTCGCCGGAACGGATGTCCTTCACTTCGTGGCTGTGACTGCCATCCTCGGCCACGGAGGTGAACCAGACGAACGGGATGCCGCGGCGGTCGGCGTACTTGATCTGTTTGCCGAATTTGTCCGCCTTGGCGGCCACTTCCACGCTGATGCCGCGTTCACGCAATTGGCCGGCCACGTCCTGGGCCTGCGACCAGCTGTCTTCATTCGCCAAGGTGACCAGCACCGCCGTCGGGACATGCCGCGACGCGGTGGCGAACTCCTGGCCCAGGATCCGCATCACCAGCCGGGTCACGCCGATGGACAGCCCGACGCCGGGGAAGGTGCGGTTGCCCTTGGTGGCCAGCGCGTCGTACCGGCCACCGGAGCAGATGGAGCCGAGCTGCTCATGGCCCACGAGCACGGTTTCGTAGACGGTGCCGGTGTAGTAGTCCAGTCCGCGGGCGATGCTCAGGTCGGCCATCACCTTGCCGGGGGCCCGCCGGTGCGCCTCGCCGATGACTTCCTCCAGCTCGGCCAGGCCGGTCTCCAGCAGTTCGTGCTGGACGCCGAGGGCCCGCACCTGATCCACGAAGGACGTGTCCTCGGTGCGGATGGAGGCCAGCTTCAGCGCAGCCTGCGCCTGTTCGTCGGTGGCCCCGAGTTCTTCCTGCAGCAGCGCGGCAACCTTTTCGTGGCCGATCTTCTCCAGCTTGTCGATGCTGCGCAGGACCCCGGCGGTATCGGTCAGGCCGATGCCGCGGTAGAAGCCCTCGGCGAGCTTGCGGTTGTTCACGCGCAGCTTGAAGTCCGGGATGGGCAGCGCGCTGAGGGCCGCGACGATCACCAGCGCCAGTTCCACGTCGTAGCGGAACGGCAGCTCGCCGTCGCCCACCACGTCGATGTCCGCCTGGGTGAACTCGCGGGCGCGGCCCTCCTGCGGGCGCTCCCCGCGCCAGACCTTCTGGATCTGGTAGCGGCGGAACGGGAAGGCCAGGTGGCCGGCGTTCTCCACCACGTAACGTGCGAACGGCACGGTGAGGTCGAAGTGCAGGGCCAGCTTGTCATCGCTCTTGCCCTCGGCTTCGTCGGCCTGCAGCCGGTGCAGGCCGTAGACCTCTTTATCGATCTCGCCCTTGCGCAGCAACTGGGCCACGGTTTCGACGGCGCGCGTCTCGATGGAGGAGAAACCGTGCAGCTCAAAAGTCCGGCGCAGGGAATCCAGCACATGAAGTTCCACGAGCCTCTCCTGCGGAAGCCATTCCGGGAAGCCTGACAGCGAGGCCTTGCGTGCCATACGGACGTATCTCCTAGTAGATGAGGGGTCAAGAAGGGCTGGTCGTTCTGAAGCCGGCGACCGCGCAGCGGACTGAATCGCTAAACTGGCTGCTGGACCATTTTAAGGCCTGCGACGGCAGCGGAACCAAACCGCCCTGCCGGTGCGGCCCCGCCGGCGGGGTGGACCCAGTCAGCGTAGACCAGGAGGAGCATTGGCACGGAACAGTCCGGACCGCGAGGCCCGGCAGCGTATTGCCCGGATGGAAGCCAAGCGCGACCTGCGCCGGCAGCAGCAGGCGCGGCGCAAGCGGGACAACATTGCCGCCGGCGTGGCCATCGCGGCGTTGATAGCCGGTGCCGTGGCCGTCCAGCTCACCGTCTTCGCCGCAAACCCCACTCCGTCCCAGATGGAGCAGGTCCGCCAAGGCCTCGAGGACCCCGCAGCCGCGCCCTCGCCGTCGTCCTCCGCCAACGCAGCCCACATTCCCTCGCCGGAGGTCGCCGCGGGCAAGGTTTTCAGCGGCACCATCGCGACCAATGAAGGCGACATCGGTGTGGAACTGGATGGCAAGGCCGCTCCCCAGGCGACGGCGGTCTTCAGCACCTTGGCGAAGGACGGATTCTTCGAGGGCAAGACCTGCCACCGGCTCAGCACGGCCACCAGCATGGGCGTGCTCCAATGCGGTTCAGTGGACGGCGCCGGCAGCGGCGATCCCGAATACCAGTGGGGCCCGGTAGAGAACACCCCCGAGGACGGCGTCTACCCGGCAGGCACTATTGCCGTGGCGCGCGGCGCGAACACCTACAGCAACGGGACGCAATTCTTCATTGCGTGGAAGGATTCGACGATCCCGCAGGATACCGGCGGCTACACGATTATGGGTAAGGTAACCGAAGGGCTGGACGTGCTCAAGCAGATTGCGGCCGGCGGCGTCGAGGATGCCAATAGCCAGGACGGCCCGCCTAAAATACCGGTAACAATAAAGTCGTTCACCCTTCAGTGAGCCCAACACCACGACGGCGCCGCCACAACAGGCGGCTCCGGACACAAGCGAAAGAGTTCTAGCGGTGACACCTAGTCAACAATCCGACGAAACAGCCCCGACCACCGAGACCGAACAGGCCCCGTCCGAGCAGCCGCAGGCTGAGCGGGCCCCGTCCGAGCAGCCGCAGGCTGAGCGGGCCCCGTCCGAGCAGGCCCCGTCCGAGCAGCCGCAGGCTGAGCGGGCCCCGTCCGAGCAGGCCCCGGCTGAGCAGCCGCAGGCTGAGCAGGCCCCGTCCGAGCAGGCCCCGGCTGAGCAGCCGCAGGCTGAGCAGGCCCCGTCCGAGCAGGCCCCGGCTGAGCAGCCGCAGGCTGAGCAGGCCCCGGCTGAGCAGCCGCAGGCTGAGCAGGCCCCGGCTGAGCAGGCCCCGGCTGAGCAGCCGCAGGCTGAGCAGGCCCCGTCCGAGCAGGCAGAGCAGGCTCAAGCTGAGGCAGAACCGGCCCCGGCCGCGCCGGCGCAGACCGACCAGGCTCAGGAAGCCGCTGAGGCTGTAGCGCCAGAGACAGCAACTGCCGAACAGCAGGCATCCTCCGAGGCGGCACAGGCTCTCCCCGACGCTTCCGCCGAGGCCCCGAGCCCGGCCGCCAAGCCGACACCGAGGCCCATGCCCGGACCGAAGCCGACGCCGGCCGCCATGCCCGGAAAGAGTGCTGGCGCTCCGGCACAGCAAGTCATCCCGGCCCCGACGGTCGCCTCCACGCCGTTGTCCGAGGCGTCCAAATGGGCCCGGGTAACCGACGACGGCCACGTGTTCCTGCTGATCGACGGCCAGGAACACCCGGTCGGACAGTATCCGGACACCAGCAAGGACGAGGCGCTGGCGTACTTTGTGCGCAAGTACGACGACGTCGCAGCCCAGGCAGCCCTGCTGGAACAGCGTGTGGAAGCCAAGGCCCCGTCCATCGACATGCACAAGACGCTGGAGCATCTGAAGGCCCAGACGGCCGAGCGCCACATGGTGGGCGACGTGCCCGCATTGGAGGCCCGGCTGGAGGCACTGGGGACTGCCATCAGCGAACTGCAGAAGGCCGAGAAGGCCGGCCAGGAGGCCCAGCGGGCCGCTGAGCTGGCTGCCCGGGAGGCCATCGTCGCCGAGGCCGAGGAGATTGCGGGCAAGGAACCGTCGTCGGTGCAGTGGAAGACCAGCAGCGCGCGCATGAACGAGCTCTTCGACGCTTGGAAATCCGCCCAAAAGAACGGCGTCCGGCTGGGGCGCAGCACCGAGGACGCTCTCTGGAAGCGATTCCGCTCCGCCCGCACGGTCTTCGACCGGCACCGCCGCGCATTCTTCAGCCAACTGGACAGCGACAACGCCGCGGCCAAGGCTGCCAAGGAAGCCTTAATCACCCGAGCGGAAGAGCTGTCCAGCTCGACTGACTGGGGTCACACCGCCGCCGAGTACCGCAAGCTGATGGACGACTGGAAGGCTTCCAAGCGCGCTAGCCGCAAGGATGATGACGCCCTGTGGACCAGGTTCCGTGCGGCCCAGGACAAGTTCTTCGCTGCACGCCAGTCCGCCAATGAGGCGATCGACCAGGAGTTCTCCGCCAACTTGGCGGCTAAGGAGGCGCTGGTAGCCGAGGCGCAGGCGCTGCTGCCCGTGACCGATCTGGCCGCGGCCAAGAAGTCCTTGCAGTCGATCCGCGATCGCTGGGAGGAAGCCGGGAAGGTTCCCCGCGGCGACATGCAGCGGATCGACGCCGGCCTGCGCAAGGTCGAGGATGCCGTCAAATCTGCCGAGGACGACCACTGGCGACGGACGAACCCGGAAACCAAGGCACGTACCAACAGCGCACTGTCGCAGCTCGAGTCCGCCATTGCCGGGCTTGAGGATGATCTGGCCGAGGCCGAACGGGCCGGAGACCAGCGGCGGATCACCGCGGCACGCGAGGCCTTGGATGCGCGCCGCCAGTGGCTGGACACCCTTCAGCGCTCTGCTGAAGACTTCTCCTAGCAGCTAAGCCCTACACAACCCCCAGGGGCCGGGGACGCTTTCCACAAAGCGCTCCCGGTCCCTTCGGCTGTTGGGTGCCATTTGGCATGCTGGCTGGCATGGTCCTTCACCTATCCCCTGCCTCGCCGGCAGCATCTACGGCGCAGGCACCGCCGGCGGTACTGCGTCCCGGGCATCCATTCAGTCGCAGCGAACTCGAGTGCATGCGGCTGGACGGCCTCTTGGTCAACGTCTATGGCTCGGGGTTTGCGTTGCCATGGGACCAGATCACGCCCCGGCACCGCGCGGCTGCCGCCTTCTTTAGCCTGCCCGAGCAGGTCCGTCGGAAGGTGGTGCTGGGGAGGTTGACGGCTGCGTGGGTTTACGGCTGCGCCCCGGAACCCGAAAAGCTCTCGGTACTGCTGGACCACCGGCATCGGGCAATCTCGCAGGGCCGCTATCGCCCGGCCATGATCCATGAAGTGACGTTGGGCCCCTTGGATACAGTGACCATCGGCGGAGTCCCGGTCAGTACCCCGTTGAGGACCGCTCTGGACGTGGCACTGCACGCTCCGGAACAGGATGCGGTCCGCGTCTTGAGTGCGCTGGCCGGAAGCAAGGGACTCGATTGCCAGCTGGACGTCATTCGGCAGGCGATCGAGGCCAGGCCCAGATTGCCGGGCAAGGCCCGGGCGCTGCAGCGTATCGGCGCAGCGATGAGCGCGGGGCCGTAGCCGGACCTCACGCGCGGCGCCGTCGCCGGACGCCCCACCGCACACCGCCCGGGGACAGCTTCAGGATTCAATCAGCGCAAACCGGCCGGCGCCAGCTTCAGCATTCAATCAGCGGCGCTGTGACCCCGAGGTGCGGTAGACGTCGTACACGCCGTCGATGCGCCGGACGGCACTAAGCACGTGGCTCAGGTACTTCGGGTCGCCCATCTCGAAGGAGAACCGCGAGATGGCCAACCTGTCGCTTGAGGTGTGCACCGTCGCGGAGAGGATGTTGACGTGGTTCTCGGCCAGCACGCGGGTGACGTCGGAGAGCAGGCTCTTGCGGTCCAGCGCCTCCACCTGGATCTCCACCAGGAAGACGCTGGACTGGGTGGGCGCCCAGGCGACGTCGACCATGCGGTCGGGGCTTTCCCGCAACTCCGCCACGTTGCGGCAATCGGAACGGTGCACGGAGACGCCCGAACCTCGGGTGACGAAACCGACGATCGGATCCGGCGGAACCGGGGTGCAGCACCGGGCCAGCTTGACCCAGACATCGCCCACACCGACCACGGTGACCCCGGAGTCCGGATGCTTGGGCCGCTTGACCACGGTCGAAATGGACGGCTCGGTGTCCTCGACAGCTTCCTGTCCGCCGAGCAGGCCCACCAAGTGCTCGATGACGTTCTGCGCGGAGGTATGGCCGTCGCCCACCGCGGCATACAGCGCAGACACATCGGCGTGATGCAGTTCTTGGGCAACCGACATCAACGCGTCATGCGTCATCATCTTCTGCAGCGGCAGGTTCTGCTTCCGCATGGCGCGGGTGAGATGTTCCTTACCCTTTTCGATCGCCTCTTCGCGGCGCTCCTTGGTGAACCACTGGCGGATCTTGTTCCGCGCCCGCGGGCTCTTGACGAAGCCCTGCCAGTCCTGGCTCGGGCCGGCGCCCTCCGCCTTGGAGGTGAAAATCTCCACCCAGTCGCCGTGGTTGAGCTCGCTGTTGAGCGGCACCAATTTGCCGTTGACCCGGGCGCCGATCGTGCGGTGGCCTACCTCGGTATGCACCGCGTAGGCAAAGTCCACCGGCGTCGATCCGGCCGGCAGGGCCATGACTTCGCCCTTGGGTGTGAAGACGAAGACTTCCTTGGCGTTAATCTCAAACCGGAGGGAGTCCAGGAACTCGGCCGGATCACTGGTCTCCTGCTGCCAATCGATTAGGCTCCGGAGCCACCCCATGTCGCCGCCGTCGGCCGTGCCGCCGCGGGCAATGTCCTTGTACTTCCAGTGCGCAGCAACGCCGTACTCGGCGCGGCGGTGCATCTCGTGGGTGCGGATCTGGATTTCCACCGGCTTGCCGCCCGGGCCGATCACCGTGGTGTGCAGCGACTGGTACATATTGAACTTGGGCATGGCGATGTAGTCTTTGAACCGGCCGGGCAGCGGGTTCCACCGCGAATGCAGGGCGCCCAGCGCCGCGTAGCAGTCGCGGACGGTGTCCACCAGCACGCGGATGCCCATCAGGTCGTGGATGTCGTCGAAGTCTTTACCCCGCACAATCATCTTCTGATAGATGGAGTAGTAGTGCTTCGGCCGGCCCGTGATCGTGGCTTTGATCTTGACCGCGCGCAGATCATCGCCGATCTTGGTGCGGAGGGTGGTCAGGTACTTCTCGCGTTCGGGGGTGCGCTCCCCCACCATCCGTACGATCTCCTCATAGACCTTGGGATGCAGGGCAGCGAACGAGAGGTCTTCCAGCTCCCATTTGATGGTGTTCATGCCCAGCCGGTGGGCCAGCGGCGCGAAGATCTCCAGCGTCTCGCGGGCCTTCTTGGCGGAAGACTCCGGGGACACGAAGCGCCAGGTCCGGGCATTGTGCAGCCGGTCGGCCAGTTTGATCACCAGGACGCGGATGTCCTTGGCCATCGCCACGACCATTTTGCGCACGGTCTCCGACTGGGCCGCATCACCGAACTGCACCTTGTCCAGCTTGGTGACGCCGTCCACCAGCATGGCGACCTCTGGGCCGAACTCTTTCTTCAGAGTGTCGAGGGTATATTCCGTATCCTCGACGGTGTCGTGGAGCAGCGCGGCGGCCAGCGTCGTGCCGGTCATACCGAGTTCGGCCAGGATGGTGGCCACGGCCACCGGGTGCGTGATGTATGGATCGCCGCTCTTGCGCTTCTGGCCGCGGTGGCTGCGCTCGGCCACCACGAAGGCCCGCTGGATCAGATCGAAGTCCTCGCGCGGATTGTTCGCCCGCACGGTGCGCAACAGCGGCTCGAGGATCGGCGAATAGCCGGATCCGCCCCTGCCGGCCAACCGGGCCAGCCGGGACATGGTGCGTTCCCGGCGGCCGGGGAACGCATGTCGGACCGGTGCAGTAGCCGGAGCATCCTTGGCCGCAGGCACCACAGCAGAACCAGGATCCGGCTTCGCGCCGCTATCACTGGCCTGCTCTGTCGACCTGAGGTTCTCGGCCAATCCTGCCCGCCTTCCGACTTGTCCTGGCACTACCGCTGGCGCCGATTATTCCGCCCGCCAGCCGCAGCACCCACTCAGCGTTGTTCCGCAACGTCCAGTCTATGCCCGCTGGTGCTGCCCGGCACTCGGAGCGGCGCCAGACGGCGACCGCAGCAGAGCCGGGTCAGACGGTGACGGCCTCGTTGCGGCGTCGTTCTTCCACCCGCTGGGCCTGCTTGACCAGCGCCGGTTCCTTCGCCCGGATCCGCGCGTACATTGGCGCGGCGATGAAGATGGTGGTGGCAGCGCCGATGATGATGCCGATGAACAGCGCCAGCGACAGGTCCTTCAGCGTTCCGGCACCCAAGACGAACGCGCCGATGAACAGAATGGCGGCAACCGGCAGGACCGCCACCACGGAGGTGTTGATGGACCGGACCAGGGTCTGGTTCACGGCGAGGTTGACCTCCTCCGCGAACGTCCGCCTGGTGGACTTGTCCAAGTCCTTCGTGTTCTCACGGATCTTGTCGAAGACCACCACGGTGTCGTACAGCGAGTACCCCAGAATGGTCAGGAAGCCGATTATCGCCGACGGCGTTACCTCAAAATCACTGAGCGAGTAGATGCCGGCGGTCAGCAGCAGCACCACCACCAGCCCACTGAGCGCGGAGATGGACATCTTCCAGGTCCGGAAGTACAGCGCCATCATGAAGGCCGCCAGCACAACGAACACCACCAGGCCCCAGAGCGCCTGCCGGGTCACGTCTGCGCCCCAGGTGGGACCGACGTACGAGGAGGTCACTTCGTTGGCTTGCACGCCATAGGCGCCAACCAGCCCATCGCGCAGTTGCAGCGTCTGTTCGTCGTCCAGCCGCTCGGTCTGGATCCGCATGGTGCCCGGCGCGATGTTGGTCACCCGGGGGTCGGCCTCCGCGGCAACCTTGGCCACGGAAGCTTCGCCGGGTCCGGCGTCGGTGTTCTGAACGTTGGACACCGTGAACTCGGAACCGCCGCGGAAATCGATGCCCAGGTTAAAGCCGCCCTTGACGAACGGCACCACGATGGACAGGAGAATGCCGACGACGGCGATGGCGAACCAGACCTTGTACTTGCCGACAAAATCATAGGAGCGCTTGCCGGTGTAGAGGTCGTTACCCCACTTAGCAAAGTTGGCCATTAGTTGCTCTCCTTGTTGGCGCCGCGGCCTGCGCCGCTGGTCGCCTGCTGCTTCTCGGCCGCACGGCGTTCGGCGATGGTCTGGCGGCGGCCCGCTTCGGCAGCTGCCGCGGTGTTCTTGGCACGGACCGGCGCCGTGCGTTCGCCCGGCTGGCGGACGCGTCCAGCCCCTCGGTACAACGGCACCGCACCCAGCAAGCGCGGATCCAGGCCGGAGAACCGGTGGCCCTCGCCGAAGAACTTCGTCTTTGCCAGCAGCACCATGGTCGGGTGGGTGAAGAGGAAGACCACCAGAAGGTCGGCCACCGCAGTCAGGCCCAGCGTAAAGGCGAACCCTCGCACGTTGCCCACGGCCACGAAGTACAGCACGACGGCGGCCAGCAGGTTGACTGCCTTGGAGGCCAACACGGTCTGGCGGGCACGTTTCCAGCCGTTGTCCACCGCGGACACCAGGCCCCTGCCCTCACGCAATTCATCGCGGATACGTTCGAAGTAGACGATGAACGAGTCGGCCGTCTGGCCGATGGCCACGATCAGGCCGGCGACACCGGCCAGCGAAAGCCTATAGTTTTCGGTCCAACCCAAAATCGCAATCGCCAGATAGGTGATCAGGCCCGCCACCACCAGGGACGCGATCGTGACGAAGCCGAGCGCCCGGTACTGGAAGATTGAATAGCCTGCGACCAGCACCAAGCCAATGACGCCGGCGATCAGGCCCATCCGCAACTGGTCGGCGCCGAGTGTCGCGGAAATCTGCTGCTCGCTTTGGATCTCGAAGCTGATCGGCAGCGCGCCGTACTTGAGCTGTTCGGAAAGGCCGCGCGCGGACTCTTCGGTGAAGTTGCCGGTGATCTGCGGCTTGCCGTCCGGGATGACGGCGTTGGTCGTCGGAGCTGAGATGACCTTGCCGTCCAGCACAATAGCGAACTGGTTGCGTGCACCGGAGAGCCCGAACAGCCGTTCGGTGACGGCCTTAAAGGTCCGGGTGCCTTCGCCGTTGAACTCGATGTTGACTGCCCACTGGTTCAGGGTCTGGCCCTGCTGTCCGCGGGTCTGGCCGAAGCTCGAATCGGAGATGTCGGTGCCAGGTACTTCCACCGGGCCCAGAATGTACTTCATCCCGGTATCCGGTTCGCAGGCCACCATCGGCTTGGCCGGGTCGGCAGGCTGGGTTTCGTCTGCTGCAGCGGCCGGGTCAAGGCACTCGAGCGCCTCGAATTCCTGATAGAGCTCGGGCGTGATCCAATTCGGGTCGCTGAAGTCCTCAGGCTTGGCCGTCGGCTTCGGAATATCCTTCGCCGGAGTCCGCTCTGCTTCGGGAACAGCCGCACCCGACGCTGAGGTCAGGACCGGCCGAAATTCCATGTCGGCTGACGCCTGGATCAGTTCGCGGGTGCGCTGGTCCGGAATGCCGGGCAGGCTGACCACCACATTGCGACCGGACTGCGTGGTGATCTCCGCTTCTGCCACACCGGAGCCGTCAACGCGCTGGCGGATGATCTCCACGGCCTGGTTCAGTTGCTCGCCGGTGATCTCGCCTCCGGCGCCCTGGACCTTCGGGGCCAGGATCATCTGGGTGCCGCCCTCAAGGTCGAGCGCCAGCTTTGGCGCCCAGCTCGCTTGGTTGGTGAAGACACCACTGCCGAGGATGACGGTACCGGCGGCAAGCAGCACGCCGAGCCAAATAAGTGTCCGCCGAGCAATGCTGGTGGAACCGGTTCGTGCCATGGAAGATCTTTCTCTCATCGACTCAGGCGGCCGGCGGAACCGGCCGGTACACGGCGAAGTGGCGGGGGCATGCCCCGCCACTGCACGCCGATGCGGCTAAGCCGTCGCTGGCCTACTTGGTGTCTTTGTTCTGCTCTTCATTGAGGCGCTTCAGGGTCTCCTCGGCGGTTTCCTCCGACCGGTCGGCCCGCTCAGCGGTCAGCGAGGAGGCATCGTCCGGCACCTCGGGGGTCTCCGGGGTCACCACTTCGTTCACTGCCTGCGTGTGCACCGTGGCCGTGTTGCCAGGAGACAGCTCGAGGACCACCTTGTTGTTGTCGGCGTCGACGGAAACGACGGTGCCAAAGAGACCGAACTGGGTCATGACCTCGGTGCCGGGAACCATCTGTTCCTTGAGACGCTCAGTCTTTTCGCGCATCTGGGCCTGGACCTTCTTCTGCTTGCGGAACATGAAGAAGATCAGCAGCGCGAAAACAGCGAACAGGCCGATGGTCATCACATCGATGCCACCGCCGGACTGCTGCTGGGTATTGGTAGCAGCGAAGAGATTTACGAACACAGGAAATTTCCGTCCTAGAAGTCTGGGGCGGACCGGCAGGAGATTCCGGACCGTATACGCAGCCTGCCGGGTTCCTCACGGAACGGCGCACTCCGCACGTTCCTACCATTCTACGCGGTGACGGCGCTTACACGGCCACTTCAGTTATCGGCGAAATCCGTGTCCGGCTCCAGCAGTTCCGCGAGCAGATCACCGGCCTGCCCTGCGGCCAGATGGTCCGGCACCGCCAGCCCCAGATGCTGCCAGGCGGCGGCAGTGGCGATCCGCCCGCGGGGCGTACGGCCCAGCAGCCCTTCCCGGACCAAGTACGGTTCGGCTACGGTCTCCACCGTCTCGGTTTCCTCACCGACAGCGATGGCCAGGGTGGACAGTCCGACCGGCCCGCCACCGAACTTGGTGATCAGTGCCGTCAGCACCGCACGGTCCAGCCGGTCCAGGCCACGCTCGTCGACCTCGTACATGTCCAGTGCAGCCGCTGCGGCACGGGAATCGATTTCGTCAATCTTGTGCACCAAGGCCCAGTCCCGGACCCGGCGGAGCAAACGGTTGGCGATGCGGGGCGTGCCGCGGGAGCGGCCGGCGATCTCGGCAAACCCTGCGGAACTCACCTTGAGGTCCAGAAGCATCGCCGAGCGGCGAAGCACCAGTTCCAACTCTTCGACCGCGTAGAACTCCAAGTGCCCGGTGAACCCGAACCGGTCGCGCAGCGGACCCGGGAGCAGTCCGGCCCGCGTGGTGGCTCCGACGAGCGTGAACGGCGGCAGATCAAGAGGGATGGCCGTAGCGCCTGCCCCCTTGCCCACCACGATGTCCACCCGGAAGTCTTCCATGGCCATGTACAGCATTTCCTCCGCCGGACGCGACATCCGGTGGATCTCATCGAGGAAGAGGATTTCCCCTTCGGTCAACGAGGACAGAATCGCCGCCAAATCACCAGCGTGCTGAATCGCCGGACCGGAGCTGATCCGGAGCGGCGCGTTCATTTCCGCGGCGATGATCATGGCCAGCGTGGTCTTGCCCAGCCCGGGCGGACCGGACAGCAGGACATGGTCGGCCGTCCGCTCGCGGATCCGGGAGGCTTCCAGCACCAGCGACAGCTGCTGCCGGACTCTCGCCTGGCCGACGAAATCATCCAGGTTCTTGGGCCGCAGCGCCGATTCGACGGCTCGCTCTTCGGCCTCCGACGCGGTGGAGACCAGCCGGCTCTCCCCGGCGTCCTCGGGCACGCTACTTCACTCCCGCGGTGCGCCGGGCCGAGCCGGTCCGGGCACCGTCCTGGCCCAGCCGCCGCAGCGTCAGCCTCAGCAAGTCGCCCACATGCCCGGCCGCAGCTGCCTCCGGATTCTCGTCGGCGGTGGTATCCACGGCCGCCGCGGCGTCCTTGTCCGACCAGCCTAGGCCGGAAAGGGCCTGCTGCACCTGGCCTTTCCAGCCGGCCGACTGCTGCGGAGCCACCTCGCCGGTAGGCACCAGCTTTCCGGCCAGTTCCAGCACGATCCTGCCGGCGAGCTTCGGCCCAATGCCGGGCACCTTGCTGAACGCCTTGTTGTCGCCGTCCGCAGCGGCAATCCGCAGGGCTTCGGGCGAGTGCACCGACAGTGCCGCCAGGCCCAGCCTCGGACCGACGCCGCTGACCGAGATGAGGGTTTCGAAGACTTCCCGCTGCGCCGCGTCCTCGAACCCATACAGAGTCATGGAGTCTTCGCGCACAATCATGGTGGTGGCCAGCTGGGCGTCCCGTCCGATGAAAAGCGTGCCAAGGGTCTGGGGCGTCGCCTGGACGAGCATGCCGAATCCGTTGACGTCGATCACGGCCGAGTTCAACCCCACATGGGCGACGACGCCGCGCAACGAGCTAATCATGATCCAACTCCCAATTCCGGCACTGGCTGCTGCCCGGAGTCCGCCTCCCGGACCGGAGCACGGGAGGGATTGTCCGAACATATTTACGAATAGCTTACGTGGCGGCGCCGACATTACCGGAAACCGCCACACCCCTTGGCACCCTTCGCGCCGGGCCGTTCCGGGGCAGCTCAGCGGCGGTTGCGCTTGGCCTTTGCTTCGGCTTCCGCCCAGAGCTTCTGGGCAGCCGTCATGCCGCCGCCCGCGGCCGGCTTCGCCGCACCGCCGCGCCACGCGTGAGTGATCGCCAACGCCAACGCATCCGCGGCATCGGCCGGACGCGGCGGGGTGTCCAGCCGGAGGATCCGGGTCACCATTTTGGTCACGGCTGCCTTGTCCGCTTGGCCGTTGCCGGTGACCGCGGCTTTCACCTCGGTGGGCGTGTGCAGCGCGACGGCGATCCCCCGCCGCGCTGCTGCAGTCATCACCACACCGGAGGCCTGCGCCGTGCCCATCACGGTGCTGACATTGGTCTGGCTGAAGACGCGTTCGACGGCGAGCACGTCCGGTGCGTGGGCATCAAGCCATTCGTCGATGGTCTCGGCGATCTTCAGCAGGCGCAGTTCCAGCGGCATGTCCGGAGTGGTCCCGACGACGCCCACTTCCACCAGGGTGGAGCGGCGGTTCGGCTCGACGTCGACCACGCCCAGGCCGCACCGGGTCAGGCCGGGGTCCACGCCCAGCACCCGCAAGGCGGTTGCCGACCCGCTGACCGGTGTCAGTCGTTCTCGAGTTCAGCGAGGACGTCCTGGCCGATATCGGCGTTGGAGTAGACGTTCTGCACGTCGTCCAGGTCCTCCAGGGCGTCGACCAGCTTCAGGAACTTCCGCGCGGCGTCGGCGTCGAGCTCTACGGCCATTGAGGAGACGAACTCGATTTCATCCGTTTCGTACTCGATACCGGCTTCTTCCAAGCCGGCCACCACGGCGCGCAGGTCGGTGGGGTCGGAGTGGACCTCGAAGTTCTCGCCGTGTTCCTTGACTTCCTCCGCGCCGGCATCCAGCACCGCCATCAGGAGGTCGTCCTCCGTGAGCTCGTTTTTGGGCAGGGAGACCACGCCCTTGCGGGCGAACATGTAGGAGACCGACCCGGGGTCTGCCACGGTGCCACCGTTGCGGGTGATGGCCAGACGGACCTCGGAAGCGGCACGGTTCTTGTTGTCCGTGAGGCACTCGATCAGTACGGCGGAGCCCTGCGGGCCACGGGCTTCGTAGATGATCTCGGTGTAGTCGATGGTCTCGCCGGTGAGGCCGGCGCCGCGCTTGACGGCGCGATCGATGTTGTCGTTGGGCACCGACGTCTTCTTGGCCTTCTGGACGGCCAGTTCCAGAGCCGGGTTGCCCGACACGTCGGCACCGCCGTTGCGGGCTGCAACTTCAATGTTCTTGATCAGTTTGGCGAACGACTTGGCACGTCGGGCATCGATGACTGCCTTCTTGTGCTTGGTCGTGGCCCACTTGGAGTGTCCGGCCATTCCTACGCTTCTCCTCTGACGATGCGGATGAATAGTTCGTGGATCCGGCGCTCCCCCGTAACTTCCGGGTGGAAAGAGGTCGCCAGCAAATGCCGCGAACGCACTGCCACAATTCTAGCTGCACCGCGCAAAGTCGCCGTGTGGGAGGCTTCCGAGGGTTCCACCGTGGCGAGGACTTCCACGCCCTCGCCCACCCGTTCCACCCAGGGCGCGCGGATGAAGACGGCGTGCACGGGCGCCGGATTCTGGTCCGGGGACGGTGCACTGAACTCCAGCCCGCGGAAGTCCAGATCCGTTTCAAACGATTCACGTTGCCGGCCGAAGGCGTTACGCCGCACCGTAATGTCCAGGCCGCCCAGCGTCTGCTGGGGCTCGCCCTTGAGGTCGGTGGCGGGATCCGCGATCTCCTCGGCCAGCATGATCATGCCGGCGCAGGAGCCGTAGACGGGCATGCCGGCCTCGATCCGCTTCTTCAGCGGATCGGCCAGTTCGAAAATCCGGGTGAGCTTGTCGATCGTGGTGGATTCCCCGCCGGGTATGACCAGTCCGTCCACGGCATCCAGTTCGCCAGGCCGGCGCACCGGCATTGCTGCGGCGCCGCTGTGTTCCAGGGCGGATATGTGTTCGCGGACATCGCCCTGCAGGGCGAGCACACCAATCGTGACCACGGTGAAGGTTCCTCGGATTCGGCATCGGGCCGCACGCGTGGCGGCCGTACGGAAAAACAGTAATACCAACCGGTCCTGCAGTGTTAAACCGCGCCGGCCGCTGCTGTGCGGCACGCCACAGCCCGCCGGGGACGTCGGTGGGCCGGTGCCGGCGGCTTGTATAGTCTCTACTCATGCGACACCTCCTTGCGACCGTTGCCGGAAAGGCCGTGAAGGCGGTAGCCAGGCTCCGCGGCGGCGGCTCCGCGCTGCCTGGCCTGGTGGCCGAGAAAATCGATCCGCAGTTCCTGCCCCGCACGCTCGGCAAGCTGCCGCGCGGCGTCGTCGTGATCAGCGGGACGAACGGCAAGACCACCACCACCAAAATGGTGGTGGAACTGCTGCAGGGCCAGGGCCTCAAGGTGTTCACCAACCGCACCGGCAGCAACTTCACTCGCGGTGTAGTGGCTTCGGTATTGGGCGATTCGGACGCCCGCGGCCGGCTGGATGCGGACATCGCGGTGCTGGAGCTGGACGAGGCCCACGCCGTGCACTTCGTCAAACTGGTTCGGCCGCGCTACAGCCTGCTGCTCAACGTGATGCGGGACCAACTGGACCGTTTTGGCGAGATTGAGACGACGGCGGGATTCCTCCGGCAGATCGCGGCAGCCACCACCGACGCCGTGGTGCTCAACCGCGAAGACCCGCGCATCCTGGCCCTGGCCAACGCCGTGACCGCGCCCCGGATCGACTACTTCGGCCTGGCCCCGCAGCTGCGCCACATGTTCCCGCACGACGATGAGATGCGGAACGCCGTTGCCGCCGGGGTTCCCGGCGCCGAGGCCGCCGGAACCGGTGGGGGCCAGCCCGAGGGGCCGCGCGCCGACGTCGTGCTGTCCGCCTGCGAAGGTTCCGCCGCCACCTTCCAGGTGGATGGACGCGGGATCGAGGTGGAGCTGAAGCTGACCGGCGTCTACAACGTGTTCAACGCCGCCGCGGCGCTGGTGCTGGCGCGCACGGTGCTCGGTCCCGCCGTAGACGAACCGGCGCTGCTGGCCTCGCTGGAGAACGTCACCCCGGCGTTCGGGCGCGGTGAATCGCTCACCGTCAACGGCCAGCCGCTGGATCTGGTCCTGGTGAAGAACCCGGCCGGCTTCCGGCTCGCGCTGAAGTCGTTCCCGGCCGCGGGCTCCAGAACCATGATTGCGATCAACGACAATTACGCCGATGGCCGGGACATGTCCTGGCTCTGGGACGTGGACTTCGATTCGCTGCGCGAGACGGGCGTGGCCGAGGTCAGCGGTGTCCGGGCCCAGGACATGGGGCTGCGCCTCTTCTACGAGGACGTTCCCGTGGGGCGCGTTGACACAGACCTGAATGCCTCGCTGCACCGGTTCATCGCCGACGATCCCGATACGCCCAAGCGCATCTACTGCACCTACACCGCCATGCTGGCGCTGCGGCGCGAGCTGGGCAAACTGACCGAAGTGGAAGTGGTCTCCTGATGGACGCACCCGTGATCGACCTGCTCCAGCTGTACCCGCGGGACATGAACATTTACGGCGACTGGGGCAACGTCCTGGTCCTGCGCAAGCGGCTAGCCCTGCGCGGCTATGAAGTCCGGCTGCATGAGTACAACCCTGGCGACACATTTCCGGAGCAGGTTGACCTGATTGTGGGCGGCGGCGGCCAGGATTCGGGCCAGAACAAGATCCAGGCCGACCTGCTCGCCCAGGGCGGCAGGCTCCGCGACCTGGCCGACGACGGCCTGCCTATGCTCGCCGTGTGCGGCCTCTACCAACTGTTCGGCCACCGGTTCACCACCCACACCGGCGAGGTCATCACCGGCATCGGGCTGCTGGATGTCGAAACCGTTGGCGGACCCACCCGGCTGATCGGCAACACCGTGCTGGACAGCGACGAGTTCGGCACCATCATCGGGTATGAGAACCACAGCGGCCTGACCACACTCGGCGCCGAGGTCCAGCCGTTTGGCCGGGTCACCAAGGGCGACGGCAACAACGGCACGGACGGCACCGAGGGCGCCCGTTACCGCAACGTCATTGCCACCTACCTGCACGGATCCTTGCTGCCCAAGAACCCGGCCGTGGCGGATTTTTTGATCCGGCACGCGGCAGAACGGCGCTATGGCAGCTTCAACGATGTGCCGCTGGACATTCCCCACGAGTCAGAGGCCCGGACCGACGCGGCGGCGCGGCCCCGCTAAGGTGCTCGGGCGGCTACGTTGCGCCCGATCGATAACGGGCCCCCGTCCCGCCCTCAGGTCCTTACTCGTCGCCCAGCAGCCATTCATGGGCGACGTCGCCGGCGGCGCCCATCGACTCGACGGTCGCCCTGGTCCGTTCCCGGCTGGCCGCATCCTCCTGTTTGGAGATGCACCACTCCCCCGACTCCGCCGCTGCCTCCAGGGCATCGGCCGAGACCGGACACCAGCGATGCTCCGGTCCGGCAAACGTGGCAGGCAGCCAGTCCAGCCTTGCCACCTCCCATGTGCCGCCCACGTCATGCTGGGCAAATTGCGCGCGGACCATCAGGCCCTCCGTGTTGAGGATGTTAGGCGTTGCGTGGGCTGCGATGCTGTTGCCCAGCCCGTAGACAATCCAGGTGCCGTTGTAGCGTTCCATCGGCTGCACTGAGTGGCTGTGGTGTCCGTAAATCAGCGAGAACTCGCCGCTGTCGGCCAAGGCATGGGCAGTCTGCTGCTGTTGCGGGTTGGCATAGTTCGTGTATTCGTCGCCGGCATGGATGGCGCCCAGCACGATGTCCGCGCCGTCCGCCCGGGCCTGTTTGGCCTTGGCGATCATGGTCTGCGGATCCAGCATGTCCACCTGCCACGGCGCCTCCGGCACCAGTCCGTTCAGCGAGAACGCCGCGGTAATGACGGCGACGCGCGCGGCCGGAGTGTCCACGATCAGCACGCCGCCGGACTCGGCCTCACTGCGATAGGACCCGGTGTGCTCCAGTCCGCGGGCGTCCAGGGAGGCGAGGGTCCGTTCCAGTCCGGCGGTGCCGTAGTCGAACGTGTGGTTGCTGGCGGTGGTGCAGGCGTCGTAGCCCACGGCGGTCGCTGCGTCGAGGATCTGCGGCGGTGCGTTGAACGCCGGGTAGCCGGAATACGGGCCGACTTCGTCCGCCAGCGGCGTTTCCAACTGGCAGATCGCAAGGTCGGCGGTGTCCAGGTACTGCTGCTGTGCGGCCAGGATGGGTTCGAAGTCCAAGCCCGGGGTGCCTGTCCGCCGGGCGTCTGCGGCCGCCTGCTCCCAGAGCTCTTCATGCAGCAGCAGATCGCCGGTCATCGCCACCGTGGCGCAGCGGCTTCCCGGACAGTCCGGCCCCGCGCCGGCTGTCACCTCCGGGGCGGGCTCCATTGTGGAGGACGACGGCGGTGCCTCCCCCTCGGTGCCGCTCCCTTCTGCGCCGCTTCCCTCCGCGCTCGGCCCCGCAAACTCCGCTGTGGGTGCCGTTCCCGCCGCGCCGCTCTGGCCCGTACGTCCGCCGTCCGGCGCGCCCGTACAACCGGCCAGGAGCAGGGCCGCCACCGTCAAGGCAGCCACCTTCTTGGCCAGCGCACGCCTGGACCGCGGGTCTCGGCCCCGCACCTGGGTCTCCGGTCCGATCATGCCGCCAGTGTATTCCGGCGGATGGGCCCTGATCACGGCGGCACCGGTGTTCCTGCCCCTAACTACGGCGCAGATCCGGGGTCAGCTCGCCGGCTCTTCGATCGGCGTCGGAATCTTCCGGGGGATGAATATCGCCGCAGCAATGCCGATGAGACCCACCGCAGCCAGAACAATCGTCGAGATAGCATAGTTTTGGCCGGGAGTGGAGGCGATACCGGCTACGAGTATGGTGCCCGCGATCGCCGTGCCGAACGAAGAGCCAAGGTTGGAGACACTTCGGGACAGCCCTGAGATCTCGCCCTGCTTAGACTCGGGAAAACTGGACTGCACCACGTTCACCGAAGGAGTGAGCATCAAGCCGACGCCCAGGCCGGTGAGCAGCAAACCGGGCGCGAATGCCCAGGCGACCTGAGTGCCCTGCACAATCCAAAGCCCGAGCAACATGCCGGCGACGGTGAGCGCAAAACCGGTGATAATGAGCGTCCGCTGCGCAAACTTCTTGGACAGGGGCCCGGCGGCCAAAGACGACGCCAGAAGGCCGATCGTCGCGGCAGTGAAGATCACGCCGGTCTCGATGGCGTTGTAGCCGCGCACTACCTGCAGGAAGCTGGCGACCACAAAGGAGAATCCCAGCAGCATCAGCCACTGCGCGTTCTGCGTGATCATCCCAAGGTTCGAGGTGCGGTTGCGGAACAGGCTGAGTGACAGCAGGGGTTCGTGCCCTGAACGCTCCTTCGCCCGCACCGACACGAAGAAGCCCACCAGCACCAGCGCGCCGGCGCCCATCATGACCAGCATCAACCAGAGGCTGTTGTCTGCGGCCAGGATCCCCATGACGATCAGGATGAGGCCGCCGGCAGAGAGGACCGCTCCGCGCACGTCAAACTCACGGGTTGGATCCGGGGGAACGGGATCCTTGAGGCTGCGGCTGAGCAGCGCGATCACCACGATAATGAGGGCCTGGAAGACGAACGCCGCGCGCCAGCTGATCGCCGAGGTGATCAGGCCACCGATCAGCGGGCCGGCCGCGGATCCGACGCCTCCCGCGGCACTGATCGCTCCGAACGCCTTCGCTCGGGAGCCCAGATCGTGGAAGAGCATGGTTGTCAGGATGTAGACCGGCGGGATGAGGAGCGCGGTGCCGACACCTTCGAGGATTGAGTTGCCCAGGATCAGCACGGGGAGACCGGGCGCAACTGCACTGATCAGTGCGCCGACGCCATAGATGATGAGTCCGAGAAGGAACAGCCGCTTGCGACCGTAGCGGTCGGTGAGCTTGCCACCGGGGATCATCAGCGCGGCCATGACCAGCAGGAAGATGGTGATCGCGACCTGGATTCCCTGCACCGTGGTGTCGAGGTCCTCGCTCATATCGTTGATCATCACGTTCATGTTCGAGCCTGCGAAGCTGCAGATGAACTGCGCGAGTGCGAGTGGGAGCAATACGCCCCTCGCCTGAGTACGCGCTTTCTGCTCAGTCATGTTCGTGTCCCGTCATCGCCTGGGAAATACGCCACTAGCGCCCAAAATACGGCGGATGAGAGCAGTCAGGATCACCCAGAAAGGATGAGGAAACTCGGCCCCGGCCGGACAAGACTTACCGGGAGTGGGCCGAGTCTCCGGTGACACTAGTCGCCACCGGCGCACCCATGAGGGAGGACCACCATGGCAAGCGGATCAGCTGGGCGGACCACCGATCCGGGGAGATCCATCGACCCGGATTACAACGTTGCGGCCGCGGGAACAATCCTCTTCGGCGGCATCATCATGATCGTGGCCGGCTGCTTTCACATCATCCAAGCACTTGTGGCGCTGTTCAACGATGAGTTCTACGTGGCCGGTCAGGAGTACATCTACAAGTTCGACCTGACCTCGTGGGGCTGGATCCACCTGCTCGGAGGAGTGCTCTTGGTGCTCGGCGGGATTTTCCTGTTCCGCGGCGCTGTATGGGCGCGCATTCTGGCCGTGGTGCTGGCGTCGCTGAGCGCGATCCTTAATTTCATGTGGCTGCCGTACTACCCGTTGTGGGGCGCCATCGTCATCGTGCTCGACGTGGTCATCATCTGGGCAGTCCTGGCCCACCCCCGCGACCTGCGATACGCCACGCAGTCCTGAAACCGCTGGTTTGGCTTCGAGGCGTGGGCAACTTCGCCGGGCTCCGATCAACCACCGAAGGAAGTCCGGACGGCCGCGGGTGGCCTCCTTAACCGAACGAACTGGTTCCGAGACGGGCCCTGCCCGCTAATTCAACCGAGGGGGGCCAAGATCATTCGGCCGGGGTGATGCCCCGGCCGTGGAGGGAAAACTACTCTGGCCAGGTCTTGGACGGCCAAATCAGATTGCAAGGGTGATGTTCGTGGCAACAACAGAAGTGCACGGCCCAATCGACTTCCTGTTGATCGAGTTTCCAGTGGCCAAGACGGGCAGCGGCGCCACCGTTGCTGCCCTGATGGACCTGATTAACCGGAAGGTGGTCTGGGTCTATGACCTCATGATCATTAGGAAAGACGCGGACGGTTCCACCGCCGGCGTAGAGATGACCGAAGACGTTAGCGAGGGTTTGGAAGGGTTCGCATCCCTTGCCTCGGTTCGTTCGGGCCTCTTGGGCGACGATGAAATCGCCGAAGCAGCTTCGGCGATGGAACCTGGTACCGTAGCGGCCCTGATCGTCTACGAGAATCTGTGGGCGATTCCTTTTATTACCGCAGCACGCGAGGCCGGTGGAGACGTCATCGCGAGTGCGCGCATTCCGGCTGACGACGTCATGGCCGCGCTGGACGCGCTGGAATCCGATTCGACGGTCTGAGGAGGAACCGGATATGGGACTGTTACGAGGAGTAGCACGCACGGCGGTTGTCGCCGGCACAGCAACGGCCGTGAGCGGTCGCGTACAGCGCCGCCAACAAGCGCGATGGGATAGCCAGACGCAGCAGCAGCCCGCACAGCAGGAGCAGTATGCACAACCGCCACAGGAGTACGTGCAACCGCAGTATGAGACCGCATCCGCCGAAGCGGCTGCGCCGGCCGCTGATCCACTCGAGCGCCTCAAGACCTTGGGCGACCTGAAAGCGCAGGGAGTCCTGACCGAGGCAGAGTTCGAGGCGCAGAAGGCGAAAATTCTGGCTGGCTGAAAACAGCCGATAAACCTGGCCACCACCCAATCCCGTGCCCTGCTGACTCCGGTCGGCAGGGCACGGCGGCGTTGGTCAGCGGGTCGGCGGAACCGGTACTTCGTCTACTTCGTCGGGGGCCTCGGGGTAGGCGCTCGGCTCCGCCGGCGGAGTCCCGATGAACTCTATGATCGCGATCACAACCACCACGATGATGGTGATGGTGATGACGACGCCGATTGTGGGCTCTGACCAGAACACGAGCACCAGGCCTCCGACAATGACCGTGGCCACCCAGAGCAGCCTCTTATACCGGTAAACCCAGTTGCCCACCCCGCCAGTGCGCATGCCAGCCGACTCCGCCGATCCGCGCAGGCGGCCGATCCCCCTCGACGCGGAGGCACGCGCCCGTACGGCGGAGGCAGAGGTTCCGGTGAAGTACGCGGCTATCGCCACCACCAGCGCGATCACCGCGGTGAGGCGCAGTGAGTCACGCAGGAAGCGCACCAAGGTGTCGAAGACCAGCCCCGCCGAATCGCGCGATAGCACTACGCCCGGCAGCGCCTGAAGGTAGGCGATGCGGGCCACCGTCAGGGCAATCCCCAGTGCGAGCATCGCGGCTACGACGCCGAGCGCACCCAACATCACCGCACGGGCCCGGTGACGCGAAGCCAGCACTCCCGCGACGAACAGGATGCCGGTGATGATCGGCAGCCAGATGCTGAGTGCGTTCAATACCCGGTACGCGGTCTGGGCCTGGGTGACGGCGTCCGACTGCACCAGCTCGTAGGAGGCATTCACGTTGGGGATGTTCTGCGCCAGGCCGAACCCTTCGGCCACGAGCCGCTCCTTCACCTGAGCAATGATCGGACCGAGGTTGACCGAGATCGTGTCATTCTGGGCGCTGATCGCCCCGCCCTGGTTGCCTTCCAGCAGCTTCACCAACTGCTCGTGGGCGATCTCGTTTGAGCGGTCCCAGACGGTGTCGAATTGCGGGCTGCTGATCGTTTGCTGCACGCGGCTGTGGACGAAATTCTCAATGCCCGCAATCATCGGCTGCTGCAAGGCAGTCAAGGCGGCCTGGGCCCGTGGTGGCAGCCCGAGGTCGGACACCGCGTTAAACGCTTCGTCCGTGACCGCCTTCAGATCCACGTGGGTGAAGATGACGTTGGTGACGGCGTCGGTCAGGTCCGCCTGCACGGATGGGTCGTTGATCAGCGGACTGACGGTTTCAACATACCTGTCGGTGTCAGAGACCACGCTGCCCGCCCACACCCCCACCACCGAGATCGGAGCGAGCACACACGCCAGCGTGAGCAGCACCGCCGAGCCAACTGATCTCCAACGATGCCTTTCCTCGGCAGGTCCGTGCACGTCGCCTGGCGCACGGACGCGTTCGGCCTCGAGTTCGGCCACCCGGGCCCTCAGCCGTTGTAGCTCCTCGGCATCGGTCATTCCTGGATCCGTCATCGCTGGCTCCGTTCAGGCGCGCTGTCGTTCGGGCGGGCACTATCGCCTCAGGATTCATCCGTTGACTACAGTCTCCCGCCGGAAGGACGGCGTGCTCATCATCTGGGAAGGATGAAATCGTGAAGCCTCACACCGGCCAATAACGCCAAACGCCCGGTACCGCACCTTCGTGCGGTACCGGGCGTTCGCCGTCGTTAGTTCTTACCAGCCGCGCTCGGCGAGGCGGTGCGGCTGCGGGATCTCGTCCACGTTGATGCCGACCATCGCCTCGCCCAGGCCGCGGGAGACCTTGGCGATGACGTCCGGATCGTCGTGGAAGGTGGTGGCCTTGACGATGGCAGCGGCGCGCTCGGCCGGGTTGCCGGACTTGAAGATGCCGGAGCCAACGAAGACGCCGTCGGCGCCCAGCTGCATCATCATCGCGGCGTCGGCCGGAGTGGCGATGCCGCCCGCGGTGAACAGCACCACCGGCAGCTTGCCGGTCTGCGCAATCTCCTTGACCAGTTCGTACGGGGCCTGCAGTTCCTTGGCCGCCACGTACAGCTCGTCTTCGGGCATCGCAGACAGGCGCTTGATCTCGGAACGGATCTGGCGCATGTGGCCGGTGGCATTGGAGACGTCGCCGGTACCGGCCTCACCCTTGGAACGGATCATCGCTGCGCCTTCGTTGATCCGGCGCAGCGCCTCACCAAGGTTGGTGGCACCGCAGACGAACGGAACGGTGAAGTTCCACTTGTCGATGTGGTTGGTGTAGTCGGCCGGGGTCAGCACCTCGGACTCGTCGATGTAGTCCACGCCAAGCGACTGCAGCACCTGCGCCTCGACGAAGTGACCGATGCGGGCCTTGGCCATCACCGGGATGGAGACGGCTTCGATGATGCCGTCCACCATGTCCGGATCGCTCATCCGGGACACGCCGCCCTGCGCGCGGATATCCGCCGGAACCCGCTCAAGGGCCATCACGGCCACGGCACCGGCGTCTTCGGCGATGCGGGCCTGATCGGGTGTTACGACGTCCATGATGACGCCGCCCTTCAACATCTCGGCCATGCCCCGCTTTACCCGGCTGCTGCCGGTCACGGGGGCGTGAGTTGACGTTGCTTCACTGCTGGACACTAAAAGCCCCTAGGAGTCGGTCGAAAACGTACATCTCATCATACGTCCGGGGCCGTGAACCGGCTCACCGGTGACGTAACCTTCGAAAACGCCCGACGGCGGCCGCCCGCCTCGCGTCGCCGTCCCGCCTCCCGCGGTCGTCCCGCAGAGCGGCGGCCAGCCGGTCAGGCGGTCAGCCGGGTCTGCCGGTAGACGGTCATGATCCGCTGGATCACGGTCACCAGACTGGCGGCGGCCAGCAGCACCAGGACCACCAGCAGGACGATTTCCGGCAGGCCCAAACCGGTCAGGCCGGTGAAGACCAGGACGGCCACGAGCCGCTCGGATCGTTCGGCAAACCCGACGGCGGCCGTGCAGCCAAGCGATTCGGCCTTGGCCCGGGCGTAGGAGACCAGCGAGCCCAGCAACAGGCACACGAGCGCGAAGACGGCGATGGCCGGGTTCTCTCCCCCGGTAAAGAACCAGATGGCCACGCCGGCGAACACCGCGCCGTCGGCCAACCGGTCGAGGGTGGAGTCCAGAAAATTGCCCCAGCGGCTGCTGCGCTCCAGCATGCGGGCCATCAGGCCGTCCACCATGTCGGCGAAAACGAACGCCGTGACAAAGACGGTGCCCCAGAACAGCTCGCCCAGCGGGTAGAAAACCAGCGCCCCGACGCAGACCCCGAGCGTCCCGATGATCGTGACCGCGTCAGGCGAGACGCCCATCCGGATCAGCACGCGGGCCAGCGGGGTGAAGAGCTTGCCGAAGAATCCGCGCGCGTATTTGTTGAGCATCGCCGCGTTACCGTGCGGGCCAGGCGTCGGCTACCTGCTTGCGGACCTCGTCCAAGGTCTGGGTGATCGCCTTGGTCTGCGCAATGATCGGGAAGAAATTCCCGTCGCCGCCCCACCGCGGCACCACGTGCTGGTGCAGGTGCGCCGCGACGCCCGCTCCGCCGGCTTCGCCTTGGTTCATGCCCAGGTTGAAGCCGCTGGGGTTCGCCACCTTGCGCAACACACGCATGGCCGTCTGGGTCAACTCGGCGAACTCCGCGGTTTCTTCCGGGGTGATGTCCGTGTAGTCGGGCACATGGCGGTACGGACAGACCAGCAAGTGGCCGGGGTTGTACGGAAACAGGTTCAGTACCACGTAAGCGGTCTCGCCGCGGTGGACGATCAGCGATTCCTCATCCGGCCGGGCCGGCGCCACACAGAACGGGCACTCGTCCTTGTTCTTGAACTGCCCCTGGCCGCCCTTGACGTAGGCCATCCGGTGCGGCGTCCAGAGCCGCTGGAAAGCATCCGGGACTCCGGGCAGCTCGAAGCTGTCCGTTGCCTCATCATCCGCCCGGCCCATCATGGCTTCCCTGGTTGTCCCGGCCATCGTCAGTTGCCGCGCCTGGCCACAGCCTGCACGATCCGCGACACTGCCTCGTCCACCGGAATGCCGTTGTCCTGGCTGCCGTCGCGGAAGCGGAAGGAGACCGCTCCGGCTTCGGCATCCTCGCCGCCGGCAATCAGCACGAACGGTACTTTGTCCTTGCTGGCGGTGCGGATCTTCTTCGGGAAGCGGTCCGAACCCAGATCGGCCTCGGCGCGGATGCCCTGGGCCCGCAGCTTGGCCACAATCTCCAGCATGTAGTCGTTGAAGGTCTCCGCCACCGGAATGCCGACAACCTGTACCGGAGCGAGCCAGGCCGGGAACGCGCCGGCGTAGTGCTCGATCAGCAGGCCCATAAACCGCTCCACCGACCCGAACAGCGCACGGTGGATCATCACCGGCCGCTGCCGGGAACCATCGGCGGCCTGGTACTCCAGCTCGAAGCGTTCCGGCAGGTTGAAGTCCAGCTGGATGGTGGACATCTGCCAGGTCCGGCCGATCGCGTCCCGCGCCTGAACCGAGATCTTCGGCCCGTAGAAGGCTGCTCCGCCCGGATCCGGCACCAGTTCCAGGCCGGATGCTTCGGCCACCTCGGCCAGCGTGCGGGTGGCTTCGTCCCAGACCTCGTCCGAGCCGACAGACTTTTCGGGATCCTTGGTGGAAAGCTCCAGGAAGAAATCGTCCAGCCCGTAGTCCTTGAGCAGGTCCAGCACGAAGTTCAGCGTGGTGGTCAGCTCGTCCTTCATCTGCTCGCGGGTGCAGTAGATGTGGGCGTCGTCCTGGGTCATGCCCCGCACCCGGGTCAGCCCGTGGACCACGCCGGACTTCTCGTACCGGTAGACCGAGCCGAACTCGAACAGCCGCAGCGGCAGTTCGCGGTAGGACCGTCCGCGTGAGCGGAAGATCAGGTTGTGCATGGGGCAGTTCATCGGCTTCAGGTAGTAGTCCTGGCCGGGCTTGACCACCTCGCCGGTTTCCGGATCCCGGGTCTCGTCCACGTGCATCGGGGGGAACATGCCGTCCCGGTACCAATCCAGGTGGCCGGACACCTCGTACAGATTGCTCTTGGTGATGTGCGGGGTGTAGACGAATTCGTAGCCAGCCTCGGTGTGCCGCTGCCGCGAGTAGTCTTCCATCGCCTTGCGGACAGTGCCGCCCTTGGGGTGGAAAACGGGCAGGCCGGAACCCAGCTCGTCCGGGAAGGAGAACAGGTCCAGTTCGGCGCCCAGCCGGCGGTGGTCGCGGCGCTCGGCCTCCGCCAGCCGCTCCTGGTAGGCCTTCAGGTCGTCCTTGGTGGGCCAGGCGGTGCCGTAGATGCGCTGCAGCTGCTTGTTCTTCTCGTTGCCACGCCAGTACGCGGCGGCCGAACGGGTCAACGCGTAGGCGTTGGAGATCAGCTTGGTGTTCGGCAGGTGCGGGCCGCGGCAGAGGTCCTTCCAGACCACTTCGCCGCTCTTGGCGTCCACGTTGTCGTAGATGGTCAGCTCGCCGGCGCCAACTTCGATGTTGGCTCCCTCGCCGGCCTCATCGGAGTGGCCCTTGAGCCCGATCAGCTCTTCCTTGTACGGTTCCCCGGCCATCTCGGCCAAGGCCTCGGTCTCGGAGACCGCGCGGCGGACGAAGCGCTGGTTGGAGTTGACGATCTTGAGCATCATCTTTTCCAGCTGCTTCAGGTCCTCCGGCGTGAAGGGTTCATCGACGTCGAAATCGAAGTAGAAGCCGTCGGTGATGTACGGACCGATGCCAAGCTTGGAGTCCTTGCGTAGCTGCTGCACGGCCTGGGCCATCACGTGCGCGGTGGAATGGCGCAGCACGTTCAAGCCGTCGGCCGAATCGATGGTCACGGCTTCCACCTTGGCGCCGGCCGGGATGGGCTGGTCCAAGTCCTTCAGCTCGCCATCCACGCGTACGACGACGACCTCCCGCCGGGTGCCGTAAAGGTCGGCTCCCGTCGTGCCCTCGGTCACCTGGTTCTCTTCGCCGTCGACGATGAGGGTGATGTTCTGGGGCGCTGACACAGAGGTCTCCTAATTGTTTGGCTGCGGCCGTTACGGCAGCGACATACGTGGGCGCTGCAAGCCTCTACGATCGTATCCGCTGACGAGTTGCCGGACCAACATCGGCGCGGCCGGATCCGGTGTGACCACCGCCGAGGATCGGGCCATGAACGGACTCACTGCGGAGGCATGCCCGCGACGCCATCGAGTACGGCGAGACCGCGGACCGGCTAGCCGTCCGTCCCGGCCTGGCACAACTCTGGGTACTTCTCCGCCGAGGAATGGCCCGCACAGGAACGGGCCGAGTCCGCCACGCTGGTCTCGGGAGGGCCACGTCCTCGAGGCGGTCTACGCTCGTGCCGCCGCCGCACTGTTGTCGGCACAGATGTCTGCCGTCGGCCGGCTGACCCGCAGGCCGGTTCCCCGCAGCCGCGAGGCCATTCAGGTCCTAGAAGGGCGGTGTCTGCGGCTGGGCTGGCCAACCGTCAAAGGGACTGAAGTTACTGCTCGGCCTGGTGGGTTCGGTGGCGCCGGGCATGCCGATATCCAGTTCTTCCTGCCTCGGCACAGGTAGCGGACCGTCTCTGTGAGCCGAAAGGTTCGGGGCGTTCGCTTCATGAGGAGCCGACTCTGTGACAGGTAAGGGGCCGCCGGATTTTCCGGACCACTGTCCTACGGTTACTGGTTCCGGTTGGCGTTCGGGTAGTTGGGCGTTCTTCAGCCAGGCGTGGTTGCGTAGTGGTTTTTGTGCCGGATCCAGGGTGGGCGGTGGGAAGAACCAGGCGACGCCGTTGATCACCTCGATCCGCCAGTCTCCTTCGTGGATGAGGTGGTGGTGGTGGCTGCACAGCATCACGCCGTTGTCGGTGGAGGTCGGGCCGCCCTTTTCGAACCACCGGATGTGGTGCACCTCGGTCCAGGGTGAGGGGGCGGTACAGCCGGGGAAGGCGCAGCCTCCGTCCCTGGCGATGATCGCCAGCCGCAGGTATTTCGGGAACAGCCGCTGGGATTGGCCGACGTCCAGGATCACGCCCATGCCGGCCAGGACCACCGGGATGATGTCTGCATCGCAGGCTATCCGGCGGATCGTCTTGGCGCTGAGCGCTCCGGAGAAGGTGCCGGTTCCGGGGCGGCCGAGGTCGGTGGCCAGGTCTTTGTAGTCAATGGTGGCCAGCAACTGGGGACGGCGTCCGCCGGCGGCCGGCAGCAGGTCCGTGGTCAGAGCGACCTTGCAGGCACCGATGAGTCCGTCCAGTTGCTTCTGCTGCCGGGTCCGCCCGTCCAGGTCCCGGCCGGTGGCGACGGCCGGATCAGCATCGTCTGGTTGGTTCCCGCCTGCTGCGGTTCTGCTAAGCGGGTCGACGGCAGCTGGCAGGGACCCGGCAGCGTCCTCGCCGGTAGCACCGTCCCCGGTGCCGGGGGCGGCACCGGGCGTACCGGTGCCGTCAAACCCGACCGTGCCGGCCGTAGCGGTGCCTTCCCGCAAACGGGGATTGGTGGCCGTGTTGTAGACCGTGGCCAGGACCTCGTTTTGCTCGTCGGTGGCGTTGATCTCGTAGCAGTGCAGGCCGTTGCGGCGGCCGCGGTAGAACAATCCTTGGCGTGATTTCAGCTCGGCGGCTGTCGGGTCGGCGCCGCCGGGATTCAGGCCGCCCTCCCAATACCGGATCAGCTCCCGCAGCGAATCGGCGTCGAACTCGGAGGCATGCTTCACCAGGGCCTCTTCCATCTTGCGCAGCTGGTCCGGTTCGGCGGTGCGGCGCAGGCCGTCCACGGCCTTGCGGATCATGTTCGCGGCCTGGCCGGACACCTTCCCTTCGTCCAGCGCGCGGGCGAGCACCGGCAGCCGGGGCGGCGCGGCCGGCCTGCCCTCGGGCACCGGCCGGGCTTCGGTGGCTTCCGCGAGCTGGAACCGGCGCGCGGCTTCCTGCCGGGCAATGCCGAGCTTGGCCCGCAGGAAATCCTCATTCGACTTGAAGGCGCCGCGTTTCGGCCGGTCCGGTGCATCCGGATCGTGGGGTTCGTCCGTTTCGCCGACGGCAGCGATGTTCTGCTCTTTAATAATCCGGGCCAAGACCAGCTGGGTTTGGGCAACGGTGTTGGACAGCTCTTCAACTTGTGCTGCCGTCCGGGCGACAGACTTTGTACTGCGTGTCAGCCCGCCGCTCCGAAGCCGGCTGTTCAGTCCGCTGACTTCGGCGCACAAACGGGCCAGCAGAGCGGACTCATCCTGCTCTGCTCCTGAAGCCACATCAAGCGCCTCGATCGCCATGAATCCAGCCTATGAAGGGTTCAAGACTGGCAGGAGCGGTGGAAACGAAGATGTGGACGAGGTGTCGGCGATTGGGGCCTGTGGAGGTGGGGTGCCCGCGACGTGCGTCGGGTATGGGGGCTGTGGAGGTGGGGTGCCCGCGACGTGCGTCCGCGATGGGGCTGTGCTGCGGACTGTGGATGTAGGGCCTACGTTTAGGCCCGGGACGAACGGCTTCCGGCCAGCCAGGGTTCTGCCGGGCCGCGGTTGTCCAGGCCTTCCTCGGCCATGCGGCGGGCGAGCTCGCCGGTACTCAGTGGCCCGGCAGGGGGTGCCGCCGATGATGCGGCAGGGGTCCGAACGTGCGGAGGTTCGGGACGGACGGCGTTTCCCGGCAGCGGCAGACTGGCAGCGTCGGACAGGTCCCAGGCCTCGAGCGCCTGCAACCCGATTCCTTTGGGACCGGTCCGGCGGGTGAGTCCACGAATGAGCAGCAGCTCGGTCCCGAACAGCAGCGAGCCGGAGCGTTCCTGTGCCTCCTGGAAAAAGGTGGCGTCTACACAGCCGGTCCCGTCGTCCACGCTGATGAAAACCACCCTGCGGCCGCCACGCATGGGCGGGGTTTGGGTGGCGACCCGGATACCGGCCACCATCACCTCGCTTCCGTTGCGCAGGCCCAGCAGATCCTTGGCCGGTGTGACACCCAGTTTTGCCAGTAGCGGCGCGTAGCTTTCCATCAGGTGGGAGCTGGCGTCGATCGAGAGCAAGTCCAGTTCGGTGCGCACCATGTCTACCGCAGTCGGTTCTGGGAAGACCGGGACCAGATTGCGCAGTTCCAGATCCCCCAGCGGTAGGGACAGCTGGCCTTCGATGGGCTGGTAGCGCTTGGGCACCGGGCGTGCGGTTGGCTGGTCCAGGTGATAAACCAGATCCGTCCGGCTGGCAGCACGTCCGCCGCGTTGGCCGGTTGCCCGGTTCAGTTCGTCGAAGGCTCCCAGCTGGGCCAGGCGTTTCAGCGTGGGTTTGCTGACCTTTCCCCGGGCCCGCAGGTCGGCCAATGATTCGTACGGCTGCCCGGCGACAATGCGCTGGAGTTCGGCAGCTGAGAGCCCAAAGATGTCAGCAAGGCTGAGCCGGATGCCCAGCTTTTCTCCTGTCTCGGAAGAAACACGTTCCACCAGGTAGCGGCCTGCGCTGCGGTTGATGTCCAACGGCAGGATCGGGATGCCGAGCCGCCGTGCCTCGGCTACCAACAGCCGCCGCGGGTACATCCCCGGGTCGTGCTGCCAGAGCCCGGCGAGGAACGCCTCCGGATGGTGGGCTTTCAACCACGCGGTCTGGTAGGTGGGGACGGCGAAGGCGGCACCGTGGGCTTTGCAGAAGCCGAAGCTGCCAAAGGACTTCAACGTAGTCCAGACCGTATCCACTACTTCCGGCGGATATCCCCGGTCCAGCGAAGCTTTACGGAAATAATCCTCCACTGCCGGTTCGGCTTCCTCGTTGCCCAGCAGTCGGCGGAATTCGTCCGCCTTGGCTAGCCCGCATCCGGTAAAGACATCAAAGGTCCGCAGGACTTGCTCATGGAAGACAGTCACGCCGTGGGTTTCCTTCAAAACCGGGATCAGGTCCGGATGAGGGAACCGCTCCGGAGCCCAGCCGTGGCGCTGCTCCAGGAACGGGCGGACCATGTCAGATTGCATGGGGCCGGGCCGGAACAGCGAAATATCGATGATCAGGTCGTTGAAGTCCCGCGGCGCCATCTTGCCCACTAGTTCACGCTGACCCGGGGATTCAATCTGGAAGCACCCCAGAGTGTGGGTGCTGCGGATCAGCTCGTAGGTCGGTTCATCGTCCAGTGGGACCTGTTCCAGGTTGATTGTCCCGTTCGCGGCGATGTAGCTAGGCCCTTCCCCGTCCTCGCCCACCGGGTGCTTTCCGGCTGCTGTCACCGCTTCCTTGTTTGGATGGATGCGGGCGATTTCGGCGAGCGCGTAAGCCATCGAGCTCTGCATCCGTACACCCAGCACGTCCAGCTTGAGCATGCCCATCGGATCCATATCGTGTTTGTCAAACTGGCTCATCGGCAGTCCCAGTCCGCTGGGCTGGGTGGGGGTACGGTCCAGCAACGAGGTGTCGCCCAGGATCACCCCGCAAGGATGCATGGAGATATGCCGGGGCAGCCGGTCCAGCCGTTCGGTCAGGTCCACCAGCAGATCCAGTTGCTGGTTCTGCTCCACCTGGGCCGAGAATGCGCGCAGTTCCGGCTTCTCTGCCATCGCTTCACGGAATTTGCGCGCGGAGAACCGCCAGAGCTGTTTGGCGATACCGGAGATCTCATCCTCCGGCAGGCCAAGTGCTAGGCCGGCGTCGCGGACCGCGCCGCGGGCGCGGTAGCCGTTCTGCATGCTCATCAGAGTGACCCGTTCGCTGCCGAATCGGTCGAAGATCTTCTGGTAGACGTTGTGCCGCTCTGCGCTTTCCACGTCAATGTCTATGTCCGGCAGGGTGGAGCGGTCCTGGGAGAGGAAACGTTCGAAGATCAGCCCGTGGGCCAGCGGGTTTACGTGGCTGATGTAGAGCAGATAGTTCACCAGGCTGGAGGCGCCGGAGCCTCGGGCAGAAGCCCGGACGCCCATGCCGGTAATCATTCGCGATACTTCGGCAACTGTCAGGAAGTAGGAGGCGAAGCCCAGCCGGGAGATGATGCCCAGCTCATGTGCCAACCGGTCCCGTAACTCCTGTTCTGCCCGTCCGGATATTCCGCCAAACCGTTCGGCGATGCCGGTTTCACAGCGCTGCAGCAACTCGGTCAGTGGTTCCCCGTCGATTCCGATGACCGTGGCTTCCGGGACCACGGGATGTTTGAAGCCCATATCCTGGTAAGGGTCCATCCGGCACCGGTCCGCCACGGCTTCCGTCATGGACAGCAAGCGGTGCACGTCCCGGCTTCCGCCACCGGCTGCCTGAACGATTTCCCGGGCCAGTGCCTGCATCTGGGCAGGGGCTTTCAGCCAGCCCTGTGCACTGGGCTGCAGGTCAGGCAGTTTGGACAGGGCCGTTAAAGCCCTAGCCGAGTCCAGCACATCTGCGGTGGCGGCTCCGTCCTCTTCGCAGTAGCGCACCGCGTTGGTCAGCACTGCTGGAATCTTCAGCTCCCCGGCAAGGTTGAGCATGCGCACAGCATGGGCGGTGCTCAGGTTCTCGCCGGGGGCACTGAGGTGGGAAACGATCTCCATTGCCAACGATCCGACCGGCAGCACGGTGCACCAGTGTCCGGCCAGCCGCCGTGCTTCGGCATAGCTGCGGCGGCGCAGCGCCTGCCCGAGCTCGGACATTGGCCCCAACAGCACCGTGAGGGCAGGTCCGCCGTCCGGAGTACCGACATGCCGGGCGAGTTGTTCCAGCGTCACCCCGGGCGTCCGGTGCCTGCTTCCCCGCCCGCTGCCTGCCGTACCGTCATGCGCTGCCGAAATCAGGCGGCAGAGCGCATGGTAGCCGTTGCCTTGGTTCCCGCCATGCGCCAGCACCACAACACGTCCGGTGTCCCGGCCGCTGTCGTCCTGAACTGCCAGATCCACGCCGACTATCGGATCAATCCCCACTGCCAGGCAAGCCTTGATGTGCTTGACCGTTCCGTAAAGTCCATCCCGGTCTGTGCAGGCCAAAGCGTCCGCTCCGAACGAAGCGGCTGCGCCGGCCAACTCATCAGGCCAGGAGACACCGTAGTGGGCGCTGAACGCCGTGGATACGTGCAGATGGGTAAAGCTCATAGGTCATTCCAAACGCCTTATTCAAGGCACGGGATCGTTATCCGGCAGGCTGCCGCGAAAACCGAGGCGGATAAATACTGCGTGCCTGCGCTCAGGCGCTCAGTTCCCGGACGGCATCATGGACACGGATCAGTCGCCAGCGATCGGCATCCACCTGATGGGAAAGATCCAAGGTGCGGATCTGGGACCTGCCGTTCAGCCGTGCCTGCACGCGCCAGATTTCGTGGTCCACCAACCCGGCCCCCCTGCCCCGCTCTGCCCGCAGCTCTTCCGCCCACCATTTGCGGCGTTCATACCAACGCACAGGTTCTGCGACGATCCGGTAGCTCCTGCCCTGCCACCGCAGCCGCAGCGGCTGTCCGGCAGGGGAACAAATAACTTCGACAGCTTCACTGAAAACACCCATGTTCCAGTCACCTTTCATCTGGACAACGGGTCAGAGTCCGCAGCACGCGCCCCTGCACCAACACGCCTGCCGAAGAACTTGACCCTCTTATTCTATTCGAATATGTGTTCGAATCCAAGGTCAAGCGTAGGGACGGGCACTGACAAAATCAGGGTGAGTAGTGAGGACGCCTAAGCCTGCAACAATTGCCTGGCTTGCCGCAGCTCTGGCCCGCATGCCACACGATCTTCCTCGGGGATATCCAGCAGCTCCATGATTTCCACCGGCCGGCGAGCGCTGTCCGGATCCCCCAGCCGGACGTGGAGTTCGGCAAGGCACGCGAGCGCTTCGACCTGGACGGGTACGGCTGCCTGCCGCAGGTTGCTTGTGACCGCTCCGGCCAGAATCTTCACCGCCTTGTGCCGTATCGCCATGGGAGTCGGCCAGTACAACCGCGTTGGCCACGGCCGCGGCCAGCTTTCCCGCTGCGGGCCCGACCGTTGTTTCCGCTCCAAGACCGGAGGCGCTGTCCCGCATGACCCGGATCCAGTTACCTGCCGGGTCGACCAGCGAAAATCCGCTCAGTCCACATACTTGCGCCGTCGCGGCCGGGTAATCCGGGAAAGCCGACCATCGGCAGTTTTCCGTAGCCAGCCCTCAACCCGGCGGCGCCGGCGTCGAAGAGCCGCACGGCAGCAGCGGAACGGTCCGCGACCCCATTGGCCTAGCCTTGCTCGGCCAGATCCTTCACATCGCCCACCAGCTTGTCCCACATCAACTTGGAGTGCTCCGCCGCTTCGGCATTGGCATTGTTGTCCTGCGACAGCGTGAACTCGGTGCCGCCGGGAACCTCCTGCAGCGTCCAGATCAGGCGGTGGTAGTTCTCCGGCACGTCCTCCTGTCCGGTCAGCGGGCTGAAGTGAGTGACGACCAGCCGCCTTCCCGGTTCGAACTCCAGCACCTGGCCCTTGTCTTCGTAGGCCTTGCCTTCCCATTCACCCCGCCAGCGGATGGGCCCGCCGATGCTCCAGTCGGTGTGCACCTCGGTACCGAACATGAACCCCTTGATCGCTTCGGGGTCGGTAATCACCGCCCAGACACGATCAGGCGGTGCCGCGATGGTCGCCGTCGAACTGGCGACAAACTTTCCCGTCATGAGTTCCTCCCCCGCAGACACCCTCAAACCCCACATACACCCTCACAGCGGCTGGGTCCCGCTACTTCCCTAGCTTCCAGCAGCCAGGGCCGGCGCACAATAAGTCCGGCGGAATTGTTGCGGGCGGCCGCCGACAAACCGGACCTGGGTGAAGCTGACAGCCGGCGGGCGAGAGCGCTCGGGAAAGGGAGATGCCAGGCTGAAACGAACTTGAGGGCCGGGAGGAGCACTCAGGCAAACAGCGAGAGGATGGCCGTCGTGAATCACTTCTGCGAACGGCCGAGCCAGCACTCATGCTGCCTCGTCGATGAGATCGGGCCCGTTATTGCGCACGTTGTTGACCTTGGAACTGACCCGCCGCGGAACAAGATGTGGTTCGGGCATGGCATCCAGCAGCTGTTGAACATCGGCCTCGGATGTTGTTTCCGGATCCAGCCAGTCTGAATAAAGGTCAGTCGGGACGATCAGCGGTGTTCTGTCATGGATGTGCCCGAGCGAATCGGAAGCTTGGGTGGTGATGATGGTGCAGGTCCGCAGCCACTTCTCCGGATGATCTTCCGGCAAGGCTGGATCCGGCCAATTCTCGAAGAGAGCCGCGAAGGCCAACATCTCTTCGCGTTCGCCGTGCAGATAGGTCGGTATTTTGCCGTCCGGGGTCTTTTGCCATTCAAAGTACCCATCGGCAACGAGCAACCCGCGCTTTTTTGCCGCCGCCTTTCGGAACGAGGGTTTTTCCGTGACGGTCTCCATCCGTGCGTTGATCAGTCGCGCGCCGGAGCGAGGATCCTTGGCCCACGGGGGCACGAGGCCCCACCGAGCCATGATGAGTTTCCTGGATACTCCATCGCCGTCGGGGCCCCTGCGGTCGATGATCAGGGGGACTTCGTCAGTCGGTGCAACGTTGTACGAAGGCTGGATCTCTTCAACATAGGACTCATCGACGTCGAACGAAGCCACAAGATCCCCGGCGCTCCGCGCCATGACGTATCTGCCACACATGCCTCCATTATGGTCCAGTACCGCGGATCCGGACGGCGCAGGACAGGCATAGTTCCCGGCTTTTCGGGGCGTCCTGGGATCTCCCAGTGGGCCGCGACGAAGGCCACGAGTCGGAACCATCCGCGGCCACGCTTAGCGCCGGGGAATGACCACGGCCGGCACCGCGTTGACATGTACACAAAGCTTTCACACCAGAAGGAGCCACCTTGGATTACACACCTGCTGCCGGAACCGTCACCATGTTCTCCACCACCTGGTGCGGGTACTGCCGTCGCCTGAAGACCCAGTTCGATGCGCAGGGCATCGGCTACACCGAGATCAACATCGAAGAGGTCCCGGGCACCGCCGAACTGGTCGAGAAGCTCAACGACGGAAACCAGACGGTTCCTACCCTGCTCTTCCCGGATGGCAGCAGCGCCACGAACCCGCCGCTCTCATTGGTCAAGGAGCGCCTGGGCGTCTAGCAGCCGCAGGCTCCGCCGCCGGAATTCGAACCGCAGGCATCAAGGGCGCCACAGTTTTCATAACATTCGTTTTGGAAATTGTGGCGCCCCTGTTTTCTTCCTAGGATGGGCAGGGTGGCCGACGACGGCCCCGCCAGACTTCGCTAGGAAGGAATCACTCCCGCATGGTTCACAAGGTACGGGCAGTAGTGGCCCTGGAAAAGAATGCGCCGGTCTCCATCGAAACTATCCTGGTGCCGGACCCGGGTCCGGGCGAGGCGCTGGTGGACATCCTCACCTGCGGCGTCTGCCATACGGACCTGCACTACAAGCAGGGCGGGATCAACGACGACTTCCCGTTCCTGCTCGGCCACGAAGCCACCGGCGTGGTCAACGCCGTCGGCCCGGACGTGACCAACCTGGTCCCCGGCGACCGCGTGATCCTGAACTGGCGCGCCGTCTGCGGCGAATGCCGGGCCTGCCAGCGCGGCCAGGCACAGTACTGCTTCAACACCCACAACGCCACGCAGAAGATGACGCTGGAGGACGGCACCGAGCTCTCCCCGGCGCTGGGCATCGGCGCCTTTGCCGAAAAGACCCTGGTGGCCGCCGGCCAGTGCACCAAGGTGGACGACGACGTCGATCCGGCCGCGGTGGGCCTGCTCGGCTGCGGTGTCATGGCCGGCATTGGCGCGGCCATCAACACCGGTGAGGTCAAGCGCGGCGAATCCGTCGCCGTGATTGGCTGCGGCGGTGTTGGCATCGCCGCCATCGCCGGAGCCAAACTGGCCGGAGCCACCACGATCATCGCGGTAGATATCGACGACAACAAGGTGGAACTGGCCAAGTCCCTTGGCGCCACGCACGGCATCAACTCCAAGGAGCAGGACCCGGTGGAGGCCATCCGGGCGCTGACCGGTGGCAACGGCGCCGACGTCGTGATTGAAGCCGTGGGCCGCCCGGAAACCTACAAGCAGGCGTTCTACGCCCGCGACCTGGCCGGCCGCGTGGTGCTGGTGGGCGTCCCGACGCCGGACATGAAGCTCGAACTGCCGCTGCTGGATGTGTTCGGCCGCGGCGGATCGCTGAAGTCCTCCTGGTACGGCGATTGCCTGCCTTCCCGCGACTTCCCCATGCTGGTCAGCCACTACAAGCAGGGCAACCTGGACCTGGACGCCTTCGTCACCGAGCGGATCACGCTGGATGACGTGGAGGCCGCCTTCGACAAGATGCACGAAGGCAAGGTCCTGCGTTCGGTGGTGGAGGTCGCATGAGCGCCTCGATCGAAAACCTGGTCACTTCCGGCACTTTCTCGTTGGACGGCGGCACCTGGGACGTGGACAACAACGTCTGGATTGTCGGTGACGACGCGGAGGTGTTCGTCATCGACCCGGCCCACGACCCGCAGGCCATCGCCACCGCGGTCGGTTCCCGGACCGTGAAGGCCATTCTGCTGACCCACGGCCACGACGACCACATCCGCGCCGTGGGCGAATTCCGGGACTTGGTGAAGGCACCGGTCTACCTGCACGACGCCGACCGGATGCTCTGGGACACGGTCTTCCCGGACAGCACGCCGGACCACTCGATCAAGGACGGCGACACGTTCGAGGTCGCGGGGGCGCAGCTGAAGGCCATCCACACCCCGGGCCACTCCCCCGGCTCGGTCTGCTTCCATCTCGAGTCTGAGGGCGTGCTGTTCAGCGGCGACACGCTGTTCAATGGCGGCCCCGGCGCCACCGGCCGCAGCTACTCCAGCTTCGAGACGATCATCGAGTCGATCAAGGACAGGCTGCTGACGCTGCCGGCCGAGACCACGGTGAACACCGGCCACGGCGATGCCACCAGCATCGGCGCCGAGGCACCGCAACTGGACGAATGGATTGCCCGCGGGCACTGAGTACGCCCCTATCCAACTCCCTTGACACCGCCCGCGCTCAACCGGATTTCGGCCTGAGCACGGGCGGTGTTCCGTGTAGGGGCTGGGTCAGTACGTCCGGGACGTCCTGCTGCCATGGAAACAGCCCTTCCTCGTCGGCCCAGATGGCCTGCAGGCCGCGTAGCCGGCCCTTGTAAATATCTGCCGCGACCAGGAGCACATCCTCCGGCCGCTCAATCCGGGCCATCGCCACCTTCCGCGGCCGCAACGGTACTTCCATCCCGGCAACCAGGGTGCGGCCATGGTGGAGCACGCGGTGCGCCAAGAGGCTGAGAATGGCGTGGGTTTCCGCCAAGGTCCGTCCGGTAAGCAGTATTTCGGGATGCTGCACCTGGGTCAGCCCGATGGTGTAGCCAAAAGCGGTGTTGTCGGTATCCCCCTCGACAATCATGCATTGCCAGCCGTACTTGTCGATGGTTCGGAGCGTCTTCTCCCTGGCCTCCCGCTGGGTCATGCCGTTGCAGATATCGCACACCATGGGCTCCTCTTGCCGACTGATCGGATTGTCCAGCCAGTCTGCATCCGCGTCCGCTGCAACGGCACCGGCGAATCCGCCGATGTGGATAAGGCCGATGTGGATAAGTGGGCCCTAGCCGCCGATATAGTGCATCTCCACTTTCCGCCCCGGCCAGCCGGCCGCAGGCGGAGCACCAGTCCCGGCCGGAGCGCTGCCGGAACGGGGATCAACGCCCGCGGTCTCGGCGCTGCGCAGCTCCGAATAACGGTCCGACCGGCGGCGCCACACGCCGGCGAGCACGCCGGCCAGTTCGTCATCGTCAGCGCCACCGCGCAGCAGAGCCCGCAGGTCGGTGCCGGTGGTGCCGAACAGGCAGGTGAACAGCTTCCCATCGGTGCTCAACCGGGCCCGGGTGCAGCCGTGGCAGAACGCCTGAGTGACACTGGAAATCATCCCGATCTCGCCGCCGCCGTCGCGGTACCGGAAGCGCGTCGCGGTCTCGCCGGCGTAGCGGGGAGCCAGCGGTTCCAGCGGGAGTTCGGCATCGATCCGGCGCACCACGTCCGCGGAGGGGACCACCTGCTCCAGGTTCCAGCCGTTGGTGGAGCCGACATCCATGTATTCGATGAACCGCACAATGTGCCCCGTATTGCGGAAGTGGCGCGCCATCGCGAGGATGCCGCCGTCGTTCATTCCGCGCTTGACCACCATGTTCACCTTGACCGGGCCAAGCCCGACGGCGGCCGCGGCCTCGATTGCCTCCAGCACCGTGGCCACGGGGTAGTCGACGTCGTTCATCCGGCGGAAGGTGGCGTCATCGACGGAGTCAAGAGAGACCGTTACCCTGGACAGCCCGGCCGCTTTGAGTGCCCCCGCCTTGCGGGCCAGCACCGAACCGTTCGTGGTCATCGCCAGGTCCAGCGGGAGGCCGTCGGGTGTGCGCAGCTCGGCGAGCCCGGCCACCAGATTTTCGATCCCCCGCCGCAGCAGCGGTTCGCCGCCGGTCAACCGGATCTTTTCCGCGCCCTGGGCGGCCGCTATCCGGGCCACCCGGGTGATCTCTTCGAAGCTGAGCAGCTGGTCTTTCGGCAGGAAAACGAAATCGCGCCCGAAGATTTCCTTGGGCATGCAGTAGACGCAGCGGAAGTTGCACCGGTCGGTCACGGAGATCCGCAGATCCCGCAGTGGCCGGCCCAGTGTGTCGTCCAGAGTGTGCGGACCGTGCTGCGCTGGCCCGTCCATGGTGCGCCTCCGCCGTGCCGGGACTTGAAGTCCCTTCCAGACTAGGCTGGCTGCACCCGGACTACAACGGGCGCCGGCACCAGGGCCATCAGCTCGCCGAACGCCCCGTCCCGCACCGCGGCGTGGCCGGAGTAGGCCGCACGCAGCGACCGTTCCACCGTGGCGACGCTCAGCCCTGGCACCAGGTCTTCGGCCGACCCGGCGGTTGCCGGGTCCCAGTCCAGCCCAAGTGCGTCGTAACTGGCCGTGAGCACCTCGCGCAGCGGAGCCGAATCCTGCACCACTACCACCGAGGAAAACAGCCAGGCGCCCGCCACTACCCGTTGCGCGGTCCCTACCAGCTTGACCCGGCGCAGCGGATCAACCGCGTGCGCGCCGTGAACGCTGAACTCGCCGGGGCAGTACTCCCCCGGGATTTCGCCGACGGCGGCGAGCAGTCCCGCGTCGCGCAGACCTGCGGCGATGAGCTCGCCGAACTGGCTGAAGCGCCTCTTCGCGCCGGCAATGGCATCGGCCAGCGGCTCCACATGGTCCAGAATGAGGCAGCCTTCGTGGTATGCCGCGGCACGGCCTCCTGCCTTGCGGACCAGCGGTTCGAATCCGAGTTCGCGGCAGCGCCGTGCCGCCTCTTCAAAGCCGGGCAGGTGGGCGTCGCGCTGGCCAAACGCCACCGTCGGCGCCGGACGGTAGACGCGCATGGTGGGGCCCAGCCGCCCCTGCTTGGCGGCGGCCAGCAGTTCCAGCCCGTACTGCAGGTCCGCTTCCGCACCGAACGATTCCGGCTGCTGGACCCATTCAAGTCCGCCAGCGGTTTGCGGTGACTGCTCCAACGTCATGCCTGCTTCCTCAACGTGCTGCTCCGCGCTTCCGGCTGGGGCGGAATACCCCTGCCATCTTACGGCGCGGCCGGCGGCCTGCGCCGAACAGCCCGTGTCCGGACACGGGTGGGTCGGGACGTAAGCGCCGGACACGGAATAATAGCGTTGTGCCTTCTCCCCAAACCCCGCTCATTTTGCTCGGCGGCGCCTCCGGTTCCGGCAAGTCCTATCTGGCGGCCCGTTTCGGCCGACCGCACGTGGAGCTCGACGGGTTCTACCGGGAGATCGGCGAGCACACCGCCGCTTCTCCGCTGCCGCAAACGCCTTACGGAGAGATCGACTGGGACCATCCCGGGACCTGGAACAGCGACGCCGCGGCCCGCGCGATGGTGCAGTTGCTGCAGACCGGGCGGACCGAGATCCCCAACTACTCCATCGCCACCTCCAGCTACACCGGTCACCGCACCGTGCATCTCGCCGAAGGCCCGGTGATCGCCGAGGGCATCTTCGCCGATGCCGTGCTGGCCCCGTTGCGCAGCCTCGGGGTGGAGGTGCACGCCGTCTTCATCAAGGTCCCTCCCATCACGACGGCGGTGCGCCGGCTGGTGCGTGACCTCCGCGAGCACCGCAAACCGCTGCCGTTCCTGCTCAAGCGCGGCTGGGCGCTCTTCCGCTCTGAACGAGGCGTGCGTGAACGCTACCTGGAAGCAGGGTTCCGCGCCGTCGCCAAGCGGCAGGTAAAGAAGGAACTGGCCGGGTTGCAGCCGCTTTCGGTCGGCGGGCGACAGTAGCGCTCCGAACCTACTCGCTCCAAACCTACTCGGTGACGTCCCAGATCCGGCGCCACCAGTGACGCTTCGGCTCGGGCTCCGGCGCTTCATCTGCCGCTGCGGCGACCCTGGCTACCCGGCGTTCGTGCCAGCGTTCCACCTCGTACTCCACGTCGCGGGTCTTGGTAATGACCGGCGGGCCGCCCTGCAACTGGCGCCGCGCGTTGACCACCCTGGCGTTGAAGTCCGCCAGGATCTCGCGCACCTGCACTTCCGCAACCTGCTGGTCCAGCCGGCCGTCCAGCTCTGCGTCCTCGGTACGCAGCAGCAGGGCTTCCGGGCCCAGCCCGGTCAGGTGCTCGCGCTCGATCAACCCCTTGAGCCACCAGTCCGGGTCGTAGCCGTTGCCCAGGTTCGGGATCGGTTTGCCGGCATATTTCAGGTCGTCGAACTCGCCGCGCGCCATCGCCTCCCGGACCAGGTACTCAGCGCGTCGGGAGGTGTCCATCTCCCGGATTTTCCGCTGCTTCTCCTCGTCCGCAGCGGTCTGTTCGGCATCCTCCGGAATGGCCGGGCTGTGTTCCCGCGCGGCGCGCAACTCGGCGGCGCGTTCCATCCGCCGGCTGTTGTCTTCGGATGCCCTGCCCATCTGTCCCTCACCGCCTCCGTAGAGCCTTGGCCCGGCTGCGCTGTCACCGGGCGATTGTTGATATTTTCCCAGCCCGGACTACACGCGGCAATGCACGGTGGCAGACTCGGAGCCATGCGCGCATTCGTCGTCCTCGGCACCTCTTCCCAGGTCCCCACCCGGACCCGCAACCACAACGGCTATCTGTTGCGCTGGGACAACGAGGGCCTGCTGTTCGATCCGGGCGAGGGCACGCAGCGGCAAATGCTCCTGGCCGGAGTCTCGGCCAGCCGGATCACCCGCATCTGCCTCACGCATGTGCACGGCGACCACTGCTACGGTTTGCCGGGCGTGCTTTCGCGCATGGTTCTTGACGGCGTCGAGCATCCGGTCCACCTGCATTACCCCGCCTCCGGCCAGGACGTGGTCCGCGCGCTGGTCTCGCTCGCCTCGCCGGGGCTGGACCTGCACCTGCACCCGCACGGCGCGGCCGGTGCCATTGCGGATGGACTCGAAGTCCAACGGCTGGACCACCGGATTGAGGCCTACGGCTACCGACTGACGGAGCCCGACGGCCGCACGCTGCTGCCCGAGCGACTCGCCGCCGCCGGGGTTTCCGGTCCCGACATCGCACGCCTACGGCACCAGCGCGCCCTGAACGGTGTGCGGCTGGAAGATGTCAGCGTGCCGCGGCCCGGCCAGCGGTTCGCCTTCGTCATGGACACGGCGGTGTGCCCCGGCGCGGAGGACCTCGCGGACGGAGCGGACCTGTTGGTGGCGGAGTCCACCTTCAGTGACGACGACGGCGCGCTGGCAGCGCAGTACCGCCACCTCACGGCGGGACAGGCAGGCGACCTCGCGGCCGGCGGCGGGGTGGGCATGCTGGTGCTCACGCACTTCTCATCGCGCTACGCCGACCTGACTCCGCTTGGCGAGCAGGCCCGCGCCCGTGCGGGGAACACCGCCGTCGTTATTGCACGGGACCTGGACGTGATCCCCTTTCCCAAGCGCCGGCAGACCACCGCGACGTGAGGACAATAGCGGCGGGAGTCCCAGCAATCACCAGGACAATGACCGCGTAGACGACTGAGCGGAGCCGGGTCGCGCCGCCGCCCCATGCAACGAAGAACCCGGCGGCAGCAATGGGGCCAGCCAACAGCAGCTCTATGCCGCGGGCCCTCCAAGAACCCCGGCGGCAGAAGTGCCGGGATTGAGGCCAGCGCGGCGACCGCCGCGGCGCCGGCTAACTGGACTGCGCCCAACTCGAGATCGTGCTGCCGGATCTTCCCGGCCCCTAACAGCCTGGCTGCTACGCGGAACGCAAACCAGTGCACCAGAGCCAGCCCGATGGTGCCGCCCCAAATGACTCCGAGCAGAGGCACATGGTCCACGGCCGACTCCGGCAGCGCGAGCAGCGCCACCAACAGGCAGATAGCGACGTAGAGCGCAGTGGTCAGCGCCTCTTGCCGCAGCTCCAGCCGATGCTCCTGCTGGCTCGGCTCATCAGCCGCAGGCCGGTCTGTCATGCCCGCCATTATCCTCCGCGTGCCTCTTGGCCACGCCTAGCGCTGCGGAATGCCACAACGTGGACACCTAGCAGGTGAAGGTTCTCGAGTGCTTGCCGGTCAGCAATGCAGCACGCCTCCGCCGGCGGCGTCGGGACCGGGGGCATCGGGACCGGGGGCGCCTGACTAGGGAAGAATCTTCAGCGCCGTATCCCAATTGAAGTGCTGATGCTCCGGATTCGTTTGCAGAGCCATGACCAAGAGCATGATTGCCTCCAGTTCACGGGCCCAACGCAGCGGTCCGGTATCTATGGGGCGCATGCCGGCGCCTGCGACGAGAGCACTGACTTTCTCCTTCGCCTCTTCGGAGTCGCCGGCAATGAAGACATCAAGGGGTTGGCCGGCCACACTGCCGGCGGCAAGAGTCTTGGCGAAGGTGGTATTGAAAGCCTTGACCACGTCCGCACGCCCGCCCAGCATGGCCGCTGTTTCCTCGGCCGCCGAAGACCCTGGCGCCGTGGTGAGCCGGTCCATGGTCGTAAAGTCAACCGGGTTGCTGATGTCGACGATCACTTTGCCATCCAGACCGTCGCTGTACTCCAGAATCACTTCTCTGGCCGCACCGTGAGGAACCGCGAGGATCACAACGTTGCTCGTCAGCGGACTCCCCATATATGCACCCGTGGCGCCCGCTCCAAGCGCCTCGACCAGGTCCCTCATCTGGGTGTCGTTTCGGCCGATGATTCGCACGTTGTTTCTGCCGTGGAGCAGCCGAGTAGCAATGCCGCGGGCCATCTGGCCGCTGCCGATGATCTCAATTTCCGCCATAATGTTTCACTTCTTCCAACGAATCCATTCAACATTGCTTCTTGTACGCCGCGGTCCGGTTCGCCCGGCATACTTTCGCCCAGGATAACCAACCCGCAGAACCGCGATCTCGTCCCATGGTGCGGCCATGAACTGCTGAAATTCCACGGCCGGAACCGCTATCGGTTTTCTTGCCCCTCAGATAAGGGTGGAGCTTATCCTTCCGCTTGCCTCGCGTGAAGGGCTCCTCGAGAACTCGCCGGCCGGCCAGCACCGTTCTGCCTGATAAGCCGCTTCCTTAGACGGCCTGGTCCCGATCACCCGAGTGCTTGAAGAAACGGTTTTCCATTTCCGAGGACATCTGGGGCATCATCCGCAAGCCGCCGCACGGTTGGTGCGCCCTTCACCTGCGTCTGCCCGGCTGTCTGCATTCTGGCTACACTGAAGTCCTGAGACTGGCCGACCAGCCACTCGACGATGTCAGGCCAGCACTGTCGGCAACCCGCCTAGGGGAGGACATGCGTGCTTGGTGGATTGATCACACGGGCCCTTTACCCAGTCTCGGCAACGGGCCGCCGCTGGTTTTTGGTACCCGCCCCGATCCTGTGCCCGGTGCCGGCGAGCTGCTCATCATGGTCCGCGTCTGCGGTGTCTGCCGGACCGATCTGCATCTTGCCGAAGGCGATCTGCCCGCGAAGAGAGAGCATGTGGTGCTCGGGCATGAGGTCGTCGGCGAAGTCATCGTCAGGGGATCCGGCTGCACCCGTTTTGAGATCGGCGAACGAGTAGGAATAGCTTGGCTCCGCGGGACGTGTGGCAGCTGTCGCTTCTGCCTGAGGGGGGACGAAAACCTCTGCCTGAAGCCAAGGTTCACCGGCTGGGATGAAGACGGCGGATACGCGGAACTGGCAACCGTTCCGGAAGCTTTCGCTTATTCGATTCCCGAAATCTTTTCTGACGACCAGGCAGCTCCGCTGCTATGCGCAGGCATCATCGGTTACCGATCGCTCCGCAGATCCCGGTTGAAGCCCGGTGGAAGGCTGGGCATCTACGGCTTCGGAGCCTCCGCCCACCTAGCCGCCCAGGTGGCATTGTTTGAAGGTGCCGAGGTTTACGTCATGACCCGGTCTGAGGAGGCCCGCAGCCTGGCCACAGATCTCGGTGCCACGTTCGTTGGAGGCGCCGCTGCGCAACCTCCTGAACTGCTGGACGCAGCGATCCTTTTCGCTCCCGTCGGGGACCTAGTGCCCACGGCTCTGCGTGCCCTGGACCGCGGCGGAACGCTGGCAGTGGCCGGCATTTACCTGACCGACATTCCGAGGCTGAATTACGCCGCTGAGCTGTTTCAAGAACGCCAACTGCTGAGCGTAACAGCCAATACCAGGCAGGACGGCCGTGACTTCCTCGCCCTCGCGGCCAAAATTCCCCTCCGTCCCACCACCACGGCCTACCCCTTTGCGGAAGCGAACAGGGCTCTGTCAGATCTGGCAGCGGACCGGGTCAACGGCGCAGCCGTCCTCCACATCGCGGCAGATGAGGAATCTTCCCGGACCGATGACGATGCTTCCTGAAGGGCCCTCGGGCACGCGCGAAACGAATGGCGAAGGACCGCCGGCTGTTGCCGCCCGCTACACCGGCTCCCCTACCATGGCGGGTGCTGTCTCTCCTTTCGACGCCGTGATTTTCGACCTCGACGGCGTCGTCACAGACACAGCATCAGTGCACCGTGCAGCTTGGCAGCGGCTATTCGATACCGTTCTCTCGGATCCTCGGATGCCTGCTACTGCACTCGCCGTCCCTTTTCGCGACAGCGACTACTTCACCTTGCTCAACGGCCGACCCCGTGAACTCGGAATACTCGCGTTCATGCGGTCCCGCGGCGTCGACCTGCCGCCGGGCGATCCGGCGGATCCTCCCGGCGCTTGGACCGCGGTCGGTTTGGGAAAAATCAAAAACGGTTTGTTCCTGGAGGAACTGAGCCGAAACGGCGTGCAGACCTTTCCGGGGACCGTAGACCTCATCACGCGGTTGCGTGCGAGCCAGGTGCCGATCGCCTTGGTGAGTTCGAGCCGCAACACTTCGGCGGTGTTGGCTGCTGCAGCTCTGGAGGAAATGTTCACCGTCATCGTTGATGGAAATGTGGTCTCACAACTGCATCTGCCGGGCAAGCCCGATCCGGCGGCCTTTCTCGAGGCTGCCCGCAGGCTGGAGGTCCGGCCTGCCCGGGTCGCAGTTGTGGAAGACGCAGCGGCCGGCGTCGCCGCCGCCCGCCGGGGTGGATTCGGGCTGGTAGTGGGGATCGATCGGTCCTCTCAGCGCCCGAACCTGGAAGAGGCCGGGGCAGACATAGTCCTTCACGATGTGGGCGAACTGGACATCGGCCTGGTCGTAACCCACCCTTGGCGTCTGGTCTACGACGGTTACGATCCTTGGCACGAAGGTCACCGCGAAGCGCTGACAACACTTGGCAATGGCCGGATGGCCACCAGGGGCGCCGCCCCGGAGTCAAGGGACGACAGCGTGCATTACCCGGGCACTTATCTTGCAGGTCACTACAACAGGGTTCCCGAGAATGTGCACGGAGTTACCACCGAGTCGGAGCACATGGTCAACCTCCCCAATTGGCTGCCCCTCGATATCCTCTTCGGTGCAGCCGGGTGGTGGTCCGACGGCGGTCCTAAGACCTTGCGCGAACGCAGGGAATTGGACTTGGAGGGGGCTGTTCTTTCCCGCCGCGTCATGCTGGTAGACGGGAATGGACTGAAGCTTGAAGTGTCGCAGCGCAGGATCGTTTCCATGGCCCAGCCCCGACTGGCAGTGTTGGAAACCACTGTTACGCCCTGGGGGTGGAGCGGTTCTGTTCAGCTGAGGACCGGAATCGAGCGGGAAGTCGTCAACGCTAACGTGGTTGAAGATTCAGCGTGGGGAAGCAACCATTTGAAGGTCCTGAGCGCTGCGGTCCAGGACCGAGTAGAGATTGCCGAAGTGGAGACTACCCAAAGCCAGATCCGGGTTGCTGTAGCGGTCAGGACCTCCTTCTCCGGCGAAGCCGGTGACACAGTCCGCAGCCGGCCGTCCTCCATTCCTCCAGAAGCCGCGGCCGGCCGCTCCTGCTGGCTTCAGGAGCACCTTGCTGAATTGAGGGACGGGGTGCCCCTGGTGGTTTGCAAGACCGCTGCGATCATCAGTTCCCGCGACAGGGCGGTCTCCTCCGCCAAAGACGGGGCACGCGCGGTGCTGGACCGAACTCCTGACGGTTTCACCGCGGTGTTTGCCCGCCACGAAGCCTCTTGGCAGCGACTACTCGACTTGTTCACCTTCGATCTCCATGCTGACCGGGAGACCCAACTGGTGCTGAATCTGCATGTCTTTCACTTACTGCAGACGCTCACGCCACATACCGAGGGCCTAGATGCGGGGGTACCGGCTCGCGGGCTGCATGGTGAAGGTTACCGAGGACATATTTTTTGGGATGACCTTTTCGTGTTGCCACTGGTCACATCGCGCATGCCTTCGGTCACCCGTTCGCTGCTCGATTACCGCTGGTATCGACTGGACGCAGCCCGGGACGCGGCCCGCGCGGCCGGACTGCCCGGAGCGATGTTTCCCTGGCGGAGCGGCAGCGACGGGAGCGAGGAAACACCGAGGCGGCTCTACAACCGCTTCACGGGTCAATCGATGGAGGATCACTCCCGTCTCCAGCGCCACGGTGGTCTGGCGGTCGCCTACAACGTATGGCAGTACTTCGAAGCAACAGCCGACAGGGTCTGGATGCTGACCCATGGCGCGGAAATCATCGTTGAAGTTGCCCGGCTCTTCGCAGCCATGGCGGAGCGCGACCCGGACGGCCGGTTCCATCTGCGCGGTCTCATGGGCCCGGATGAATATCACGACGGCTACCCGGAGCGTCCCGGTGAAGGCCTTGACGATAATGCGTACACGAATGTGATGGCCGCGTGGGTGTGTTCGCGCCCCGCCAAGATCCTGACCGCGATGCGCGGCCAGGATCGACGGGACCTGCGTAAGCACCTCGGGATTACCGGCGTCGAGCTTGAGCACTGGGATTCCCTGAGTCGTGACCTGTACGTGCCTTTCCACGAAGGAATCATCAGCCAGTTCGAAGGTTACGACCGGTTAGAGGACCTCGATTGGGAGCGCTACCGCCGTGCTTACGGCAACATCGAACGCCTGGACTTGATCCTGGATGCAGAAGGCGACAGCACAAACCGGTACAAACTGTCCAAGCAGGCCGACGTCCTGATGCTCTTTTACGTCCTCGGTGAGGACCAATTGGTTCGGCGACTGCGCCGGATGGGCTACGACGTGACACCCTCGCAACTGGCCCGAACTGTCGATTACTACTTGGCGCGGACTGTTCACGGCTCCACTTTGAGCCGCGTTACACACACTTCGGTGCTGGCCGCCTCCGACCCGGAACAAGCCTGGGCCACCTTTCGCGATGCCCTGGACGCCGATCTCGACGACACGCAGGGTGGCACCACGCGCACCGGCATCCATTTGGGGGCAATGGCCGGAACCATCGACGTCGTCCAGCGCAGTTTCGCGGGGCTCAGGATGAGTGCCGACACTCTCGTCTTTCATCCGCGCCTGCCGACCGAACTGAAAAAGGTCTCGTTCTCTATCAGATACCGGGGACACTTGCTCGGCGTCAGCTTGGAAGAATCCGTCCTGCAGGTGGAGTCGTCCGAGGGAACTGCCGCCCCCATCCGCATCAAAGTGGGAAAAAACGCTACCTTGCTGGCACCGGGAGACACCGTCGCCCTGCGGGTGCCTAAGCCGGCTGCGCGGCGTGCTGAGGCCTGAACTTTTTGTACAGATAGTCGGCGGCGAGCACCGCCGGCATGGCGAGCACCGCGGCCAGCAACCCGATGGTGGTTGGCGGTGCCTGCCCGAGCATGGCCGCCACTGGGGGATGGCAAGGAACGCCACCAGGGCAGCAAGCTCCACGACCACGGCCCACAACAGCATCCGGTTGCTTCCCCAACCCAGGCGCCACGGCGGAACTGATTCGCTTCGGCAGGCAAAGGCGTTGGCCAGCTGCGCCAGAACTACGGTGGTAAACGCCGCCCCGGACGCGGCAGCCAGCACTTCCCAATCGGGCATGGCCGACCGGGGACGCCACCCGGCCGACCACAAGGTCAGGGTAAATGCAGTCATTTCGCAGACCGCTTCCACCGGCCCAAGAACCGCGAAAACCCGAACCAGAAGTGCCGAGTCCATCAGATGGCGGCGCTCCGGCGGGAGCTCCAGAACGTGCTTGCCGGCACGTTCGCTGCCCAGTGCCAATGCCGGCAACAGGTCCGTCCCGATGTCCAAGAAGAGGATTTGCAGCACACCCAGCGCCAGCGGGAAGCTGCCGCCGGAGAGAGCCCACACCACGAACGGGGTTAATTCCGCGACGTTGTCCGTGAGGTGATAGGTCAGGAATCTGCGGATGTTCGCATAAGTAGCCCTCCCTTGCTCGACTGCGGCAATGATCGTGGCGAAATCGTCGTCCAGCAGGACCAGATCCGCCGCTTCTCTCGCGACATCCGTGCCGCTGGCGCCCATGGCAACGCCGATGTCCGCTTCCTGCAGCGCCGGGCCATCGTTGACCCCGTCACCAGTCATTGCCAGTACGTGTCCGCGCAGCTGCAGGGCCCGGGCCACCCGCAACTTTTGCTCGGGCGAAACTCTGCTGACGACCACCCCATCCCGGTCCAGCAGAGCTCCGAGCATGTGGTCGTCTTCGGGAAGATCCTTTCCTTCGACGACCCATTTCTCCGGTCCCAGCAGGCCGATCTCCGCGGCGATGGCAGCCGCCGTGGAGGGGTGGTCACCCGTGACCATGGCGACTTTCACGCCAGCCGTCCGTGCCGCCCTGAGCGCTCCGGGCACCGATTCCCTCGGCGGGTCGTGCAAGCCCACGAGCCCCAGCAGCGTCAACTGATCCTCATACGACACGGGCTCGCCGGAAGAGAGTTGTCCCTCCCCCGGGGCTGGAGCCGGGAGTGCGCGCGCTCTGCCACCGCGAGGACGCGAAGCCCGCGCGCCGCCATGTCCTCCAGGGCCCTCTGACAGGCCTCAGAATCCGTAGCTGCCACGCAGAGCGGCAACACGCTCTCCGGTGCGCCTTTGACCATGAGCTCAGCGCCGGCTGCCACGGATTCTCGTTTGCGCACCGGGTCAAAACCCCAGCGGAAGTCGACCGGCGCCGCCTCTTCGATGCCCATACCGTTTGACAACCGATGGGCCAGAGCGTCCACAGCCGCCTCCATCGGGTCCCCCTCCGCTGTCCAGTGCTCCTGGCGCCGGACGATACGTCCTCGTGAGGCTGCTCTGGCCGCGCGTGCCAGGCGGCGTGCTTGTTGCACTGCGAGCGCGCTGCCGATGATCTCCGCCGTCGGGGAATATCCCTCGCCATTCACCCTGACGTTCCCATCCGGAGTCCATGTTTCGACGGCGCTCATGCGGTTCTGCGTCAGGGTTCCCGTCTTGTCGGTGCAGATGAACGTGGTGGATCCCAGCGTTTCGACTGCCTGCAGATGCCGGACCAAGGCGTTTCGCCGAGCCATGCGCTGAGCACCCATGGCAAGCGAGAGCGTCACGGTCGGCAGCAGACCCTCCGGTATCAGAGCGACCGCAACACCGATGGCAAACAGAAATGCGTCCCGCCACGACAGCCCGGTCAGCAGGGAAACCGCAAAAAACACGCCGCCGAAACTCAGCGCCACGACCGAGATAAGCCGGACGACCCGGCGCAGTTCTTTATTGAGCGGGCTTTGAGGCGGTTGTGCAGTCGCCGTCAACGAGGCGATAGAAGCCAACCTAGTTCTCGACCCGGTGGCCGTGATCAGCGCCTCCGCGTTCCCATTAACAACGAACGTTCCGCCGTAACCGCCATCACCACGGTTCTTGATCACCGGTTCGCTCTCGCCGGAAAGCATTGACTCGTCAACAGTGCAGGATTCGGCCACGGCGAACTCAACATCCCCTGGGATCCTGTCGCCTGCTGTCAGCAGAACAATGTCGCCGCGCACAATGTCCGCGGCTTCCACCTTCGCTGTCTGGCCATCCCGCTTGACCAGGACTTGTGCAGGGAGCATGGCACGTAGCTTGGACGCCGCCTGTGCTGCCCGCGCCTCCTGCACGTAGGAGAAAGTTCCATTGATAACAACGACCGCAGCACCTAGCTGGGCCATTCCGGCCAGAAATGCCAGCGCGGCGGCGACCCACAGCATGAGTGCAAAGAAATGGGTGAACTGCGCCGAGACCTGGCGCCATCTCGGCACCGTGTTCATCAGCGGCAGTAGGTTGGGCCCATCCGTCGATAACCGTCGGGCAGCATCAGCTGTACTGAGGCCGCCTGCTACCGTCGTCATGGGGTCACCGCACCGACCGTGGATAGGCATGCTCGGGATGCGCCGGTGCGCTGGTTGCGGCGCGGCGCGTTGGCGATAGCGCGCGAAGGGAATTGAGGATGGTTGCGAGGTCCACCAGTTCCTGGGACAGGGCCCCAGCCACGGCCGGAATATGGCCGAAAGCGGCGGCAATCATCAACGCGACGCTGAAAACCACCCCCACCCAGATGCTCTGCAGCGCCACCCGCACGGTCCGCTGTCCGATGGCCACTGCCTCGGCCACCTTGGACAGGTCATCGAGCATGACGACGACGTCCGCTGACTCGCTGGCAGCCGTCGACCCCTTGGCGCCCATGGCGATACCGACGTCGGCTGCAGCCAGCACGGGCGCGTCGTTGACCCCATCACCGACCATCATCACCGGCCGGTGCGGCAGGGCTTTGACCAGTTCAACTTTGTCCGACGGCGTGCATTCGGCTTGAACCTGCTCGATTCCCAGTTCCCTGCCGATGTGTTCGGCGGTCTCACGGGCGTCGCCTGTGAGCATCAGGGTGTCGCCGACGCCCAGTCTTCGCAGCTGATGCAGGGTGGTTCCCGCTTCCGGCCGGGCGGCGTCGCTCATGATCAACGAACCAGCATAAACGCCGTCAACCGCTATATAGACGGCCATCTGTCCGCCGGACAGATATGTCTTCTCCACGGATGCGGCGTGTTGCAACACGAAAGCGTGTTTTCCGACGCTCACCGCCCGGCCGGGGAAGACGGCGTGGACACCCTGTGTCGCGAATTCGGTTGCTTGGTCCGCCGGCATCAAGACCAGACCCCGATCTGTAGCCGCCGCCATGACAGACCCGGCAAGGACATGGGAGGAGTACTGCTCGGCCGATGCGGCGAGCAGCAATAGTTCTTCACTTCGGATCCGCGGAGGGTTGCCGGCAGGCCGGACTTCTAAAAGTACTGGCTTGCCGCCGGTGAGTGTGCCGGTCTTATCGAAAGCTGCCGACTTCACCCGGCTCAGCTTCTCCAGCGTCGCACCATTCTTGATGATGATGCCCGATCGGGAGGCACGGCCCATTCCGGCGACAAGTGCCACCGGAGCGGCGATCAGGAGCGGGCATGGTGTGGCCACCACGAGTACCTCGGCGAAGCGCACGGGATCGCCGCTGACCCACCACGCTCCAGCGGCAAGGGACAGCGCAAAAAGGGTGAATGGAACGGCGAAACGGTCCGCCAATCGGACCACCGGAGCCCGGCTGGCGGACGCCTCCCGTACCAGCGTCACGATTCGGCTGTACTGCGATTCGGCCGCTGGCGCCGTCGCCTGGACGCGAACCGCTGCCTCTCCATTGACCGACCCGCTCATCACAGCATCCCCAGCGGACTTTTCGGCCGGCAAGCTCTCCCCGGTCAGTGCCGACTCGTCGAAAGAGGCAAAATCCGAGATCAGCAGCCCATCCACGGGAACGACCTCTGCCGGCCGGACCAAAACCACGTCCCCGACGCGGATCTCATCGACGCCCACATCTTCCGGCGTACCATCCGTCTCACGATGCGCGGTCTGCGGGGCCAATTCCAAGAGAGCGGTCAATTCACGCTGCGCCCGGCCCTGCGCATAATCTTCCAGTGCCCTGCCGCCCGAAAGCATCAGCACGATGATCATCGAGGCCAGGTACTCGCCAACAGCCACCGTGCTGACCACGGCCATTAAGGCCAGCAGGTCCATCCCCCGGCGCCCCCGGGCAACCGCGCGCACCATTCCCACGGCCAGCCATGCCGCTACGAGCAGAGCGAAGACATTGGCCAACCACTGAGCCGCCGCCGCAGCCCCGCCCAGCAGCAAACCAACCACGGCCAGCGAACACAGCACCGTCGCCAAAACCAAGGGGTACCGGCGAGCAAACCCCATTGTCGCCTCCGCCCACTCATGGCGCCGGTATGCCCAAAGAATTTTGCCAGCCGGCGCGGCGCCCCTTCACCGGCAGCAACAGCCTTCCTGGAAATGTTGCGGCGCCCCCGAAGCGAACGGACCCAGCACGTTGGCGCGAACCGCTCCGCGCGGCTCAAGGAGCAGCCGGAATATCTCCCTCCAGTATCCACTTCCGGCCCGCTGATGGGAGGACCTCTTGACAATCTGCCCACGCGACGCCGCTCCCCCACTGCCGGTCCTGCCTCGGTTCGCCAGTCTCTCTGGTGCCGCTGCGGCCCGACGAGTAGATTATGAGCGCATACCGGCCCTTTGGGGAGGCTCGCATGAGCGACTGTCACGGACCGACCAGGCCGTCGTCGGCGTTGATGGTTCGGACGCTTCTCTGGAAGCCCTCCGACAGGCTTTCAGACTCGCGGAAGCGACGAGTGCCCACAGCGAAGCCAGCGGTGCTGCGGACTGGTGCTGCATAGACCGGCCCCGGACGCCACCGATTGACAAAGCCGACGCAAGACAGGAGGCAGTATGGAACGGCGTTACGCGGTGTGGTTCGAAGAGACCGGGATTCAAGACATTGGCATGGTTGGGGGCAAGAACGCCTCACTCGGAGAAATGCTGCGCGCATTGGCCGACCAAGGCGTTCGGGTGCCCGACGGATTCGCCACCACGTCGGCGGCATATCGCGAATTCGTCACCACCAACGGCCTTGAGCCGACGATCCGGGAACAACTTGGTCTCTACAGACGCGGCGAAATACCGTTGAGCACCGTTGGCGAAACAATTCGCCGCCTCTTTCTTGCAGGCCGGTTTCCGGACAAAATGTCCGACTCCATCCTGGAGTTCTACGCCCAGCTCGGGGCACGCGCCGGGACCAGCGACCTTCCCGTGGCTGTCCGCAGCAGTGCGACCGCCGAGGATCTTCCCGACGCGAGCTTTGCCGGACAGCAGGAAACTTTCCTCAACGTCAGCGGGAACGAAGCACTGCTTGACGCTTGCCGGCGGTGCTTTGCGTCGTTGTTTACTGACCGGGCCATCAGCTATCGTGCCATGAAAGGGTTTTCCAACCTTGACGTGGCGCTCTCCATCGGCGTCCAGCGGATGGTTCGCGCCGACATAGGGGCCTCCGGCGTCATGTTCTCGCTGGACACGGAAACCGGCTTTCCTGACGTGGCGGTCATCAGCGCAACTTGGGGCTTGGGCGAAACGGTTGTACAGGGAACCGTCAACCCGGACAAATACCTAGTCTTCAAGCCTCTGCTGAAAACGGCAGGATGCTTCCCCATTATCGAAAAATCGTGTGGCGCCAAAGAACGGAAACTCATTTACGGGCGAGGCGGCACCGCCCGTACCCGCATGGTCCAAACCACGGAACGAGAGCGGACCTCGCTGGTCCTTTCCGACGACGAGATCCTGCAATTGGGTCGATGGGCCGCAGTCATCGAAGAGCACTACGGCCGCCCCATGGACATGGAGTGGGCCAAGGACGGCCTCACCAGTGAACTTTTCGTCGTCCAGGCCCGTCCAGAGACGGTGCAGGCAGGCCGCAGCGACACCGTCTTCACCACGCGCCGTCTCATCGGGAGCGGTCCGATCCTCGCCGCCGGAGCCGCCATCGGCGACTCGATTGCGACCGGTCCTGCGTGCATCATCCGCGACACGGCTGAGATCGATCGGTTTCGTGACGGCTCCATCTTGGTAACGGAGATGACTGACCCGGACTGGGTTCCGATCATGCGGCGCGCAGCCGGAATCGTTACCGAACACGGCGGACCTACGAGTCACGCGGCCATCATCAGCAGGGAATTGGGGGTGCCGGCAGTCGTCGGCACTGGCAACGCCACGGAAAGTGTCAAGGATGGGGAGATGCTCACCATCTCCTGTGCCGAGGGCGATGAGGGGCACGTCTTTCAAGGAGCGCTGGAGTTCCAAACCGAAAAGGTCGATCTGCAGGCTCTTCCTCAAACAACGACCAGAGTGATGACCAACCTCGCCAGCCCGTCCTCCGCGTTCAAATGGTGGCGGCTGCCCGTAGACGGGGTCGGGCTGGCCCGGATGGAATTCATCATCAACGAACTGATCCGGATTCATCCCATGGCACTGGCCCAGCCGGAACGTGTCACTGATGCCGACGAAGCAGCGCAGATCCTGTCCCGCACCCGGTCCTACTCGGACCCGCGCGACTACTTCGTCCACACGCTGGCATCAGGGCTGGCCAAAATCAGCGCACCCTTCTACCCGGACCCGGTCATCGTGCGGCTCAGCGACTTCAAAAGCAATGAGTACGCGCGCCTACTGGGAGGCAGCGCTTTTGAGCAGGCAGAGGAAAACCCCATGCTGGGGTTTCGAGGAGCCTCCCGCTACTACAACGATCGCTACCGCCAGGGCTTCGACCTCGAATGCCGGGCGCTGAAACGGGTAAGGGAACATCTAGGCTTTCAGAACGTCATTATCATGGTCCCGTTTTGCCGGACGGTACCCGAAGCAGACCGGGTCTTGGCTGCCATGGCAGAGAACGGCTTGGCGCGGGGAGAAGTCGGGTTGCAGGTCTACATGATGTGCGAGATACCGTCCAACGTCATTCTCGCTTCTGAATTCGCTGCCCGGTTCGACGGTTTTTCCATCGGCTCAAACGACTTGACGCAGCTCATCCTTGGTGTTGACCGCGACTCTGAAGTGCTGGCCCCGCTGTTCGACGAACGGGACGAGGCGGTCAAACACATGATCCGGGACGTCATCGCCCAGGCCCACCGTGCCGGAATCAAAATCGGAATCTGCGGACAAGGCCCCAGCAACCATACCGACTTCGCCGAGTTCCTCATCGATCAGCGGATCGACTCGGTTTCCCTGAATCCAGACACGGTGCTCAAGACAATTCCGATTATTGCCGCCGCCGAACTTCGCAGGGATGGATCGTGACAAGTCAGGATCGTGGCAGGGAAATCGTCGCCGGAGCCGAACGTCTTCGATCACCGGGTGCACTCGCTGCGGGACGCACACTCGCCAAGGCTTCCCAGACACAGTGCCTAGCGATTTACAGAGCCCAAGAGCGGGTGACCCGGAGTCATAGTCCAGAAAATACGGACACTGGCTCGCTGCTTGGGTTCGGAGTAGGCTCGCCGCCATGGAGAACAAGCCCTCACCGCCCACCGTTGAAGTTTTGGAAGCGGACGACTGCTGGCGACTGCTTCGAGGTGTTGCGTTGGGCCGTCTTGCTGTCTGGGTCGACGACCACCCGGAACTGTTTCCGCTCAACTTCCGGACCGACAAAGAGACCATCGTTTTTCGCACTGCGCCGGGCACTAAATTATCCGCGGCCTTGGAGGGAAAACCGGTGGCATTGGAAGCCGACCACATCAATGGCCGCACCAACGTCGCTTGGAGTGTCGTCGTCAAAGGACGGGCGGCAGAGGTGGAACAGACCGAAGAATTCCGGACCAACGTCGCCCAACTCCTTTTTCCGTGGAGTCCAGGTCCCAAGGACCTTTTTGTTCGTATCACCCCCAGCGCCATTACTGGCCGCCGGTTTACGATCGCGCCCCCGCAAACATGGGAAATCACTCTGGACAATGCGACAAGGGCGGGATTTGAATAGGTTGGTTGCTTATCCCCCAGACCGCCCGCGTCCCTCTAGCACCACCAGATTCCTGTGCTACCTCGACGCCTTAAGAGTGCGCCCGCACCGGGCGAGGAACGCGTTGAGCACCTCAAAACCTTGTCTCGCTAGCCCCCTCCCCCTCCCCCCGATGAGGTCGAAATAGTCCGCCTCGGCGTTGCCGCGCACGCTGTGCCGGCGGATTGACCCGTTCCCTGGAGACTGCCACACTTTGAGCATCGCACCTTTGGTTCAAAGGAGATCCTCATGGCTGGCATGATCCGCAAGAGTCTGAACGAACCCGAAGAAACCCGGCCCTTCGAGGAAGGCATGGGAAAGCTCGATCTGGTCCATCTTGAGGCAGGCGGCGTGGGACGGGCCGTTTTCGAACCCGGCTGGCAATGGTCCAAGCACGTGAAGCCGATCGCCAAGACGGACAGTTGCCAGGCAAACCATGCTGGCTATGTGCTGTCCGGACGGATGAAGATCGTCATGGACGACGGCCAAGAAAGTGAGTTCGCCGCTGGCGACTACATGTCGGTCCCGCCGGGCCACGATGCCTGGGTCATCGGCGACGAGCAATGCGTGGTCATCGACTGGGCGGGATACGCCGACTACGCCAAGCGACGCGACTAATTCGACATCGGCCGCATATTCCTCGCCGGCACCGGCGGGAGCAGCATCTCGATTGGCTCATGGTGCACTGACCAGGCGCCCTTCGCCATGGAAGTCGAATCACAGCGTTCTGACGCGCCCCGAGCAGCCGGAATTACCTCAGTAACCCGGACACTGCTCCTCGCTCACAATCATCCTGTACACCCTGCACCCTCCGTCATGCCCGCCTGCAGCCATCGGCCACTGATGCCGCGGGATTCCGTCCATACGCGGGGGCAGCGTCCTGAATCTGTTGCCGCGAGTGAAGGCCGCCGCTGAGGATGCTCTCATGCGTTCGGGCCCGAGACAGCTTCACGGGACCCTCAGTGGTTGCTCATCCTTGGGGGATGATGACACCGGCCGCGGACGCCCAGAACATTAACAAGAGTCGCCAGGATTCCAGCCTGACGAAATGATGCCGCGAAACCTTCCCTGCCCTTTCAGCATCCGGCGTCAGAACAGCCTCAGCTACCTGAAGAAAAGGACTTCGTGATGAACAAACACCCACTGATCGCCGACCACGGCCTTATCGGTGATCTGCAGACGGCGGCGCTGGTTGCTACAGACGGCACGATTGATTGGTTCTGCAGCCCGCGCTTCGATTCGCCCAGCATTTTCGCCTCCTTGCTCGACCATGAGCGCGGAGGCCACTTCGCTACCCGTCCTCGCGAGGAGGCATTCGCTACAAAGCAACTCTATTTCCCCGATACAGCGATGCTCATTACGCGTTTCATGACTGAAGCAGGGGTCGGAGAACTCATGGACTTCATGATTCCAACCACCGGCGCTGCCCCCAGTCAGGAGCACCGGCTCGTGCGGATGATCCGATGCGTGCGAGGGCGAATTTCCTTCGACATTGAGGTTTCTCCCCGATTCGACTACGGACGGCAGAGCCATGAACTGAGTGTCACTGATTCCGGCGCAGTCTTCGACGCGGGCGAGACCCGTCTGAGTCTCAGCCTCATCCTTGAGGAGGATGACGAACGGCTAGGGCGTTCTATATCCACCGACAAAGGTATGCTGCGGGCCGTCCTCGACCTTGAGGAAGGTCAAATGCGCGGGGTCGTGCTGGAAACGGGCCCGGATGTTTCCCCCGCGTTGATACGACCGGCGGAGGCCCAACAGTTGGCCGACGACACCGCGCACTTTTGGCATGACTGGCTCAGTCAATCCACCTATACGGGACGGTGGCGCGCGGTCCTGGAGCGGTCGGCCATCACGCTTAAGCTGCTGACCTATGCCCCCAGCGGAAGCCTGGTGGCTGCTCCCACAGCCGGTCTTCCGGAAGAGATCGGCGGGGAACGCAACTGGGATTACAGATTCACCTGGGTCCGCGATGGATCATTCTCGGTTCACGCACTGCTTCGCATGGGATTCGTCGACGAGGCTGTCGCCTTCAGCCAGTGGCTCCGCAACCGTGTTACCGAGCCACGGGAGGAAGGCTCCTACCCGCTGGACATCATGTACCGCGTTGATGGCAGCACCGAGCTCCACGAGGAGATCCTGGCGGATTGGAAGGGCTATCGCGGCTCCTACCCGGTGCGGATTGGAAACGGAGCCGCTGACCAACTCCAACTGGACATTTACGGCGAAGCGCTCGATGCGATGTACTACCTCGACGGCGCGGGCGTCGGAATCGGACAATCCGGTTGGCTCGCCATCTCCGAATTGCTCAATTGGCTCGCCGATAACTGGGACCAGCCGGAAGAAGGGATCTGGGAGACCCGGGGCGGCCGCAAAGACTTCACGTACGGAAGACTCATGTGTTGGGTCGCGTTTGACCGGGGCATCCGACTCGCCACATCGCATGGGCGGCCGGCGCCACTCGCCCGGTGGATAGCCGAACGAGACGCCATATACCAGCAGATCATGGAAAAGGGGTGGAGCACCGAACGCCAGGCATTCGTCCAGCAGTATGGAGATAAGGTCCTCGACGCCGCATTGCTGAAGATGCCCCAGGTCGGCTTCGTGTCCCCGCAAGATCCCATGTGGCAGTCGACCCTCCGGGCGATGGATACAGAGTTGGTCTCAGATAGCTTGGTCTACCGCTACGACCCCAGCGCCTCCCCCGACGGGCTGCGTGGTTCGGACGGGACATTCTCACTCTGCACGTTCCTCTACGTAGATGCCCTGGCACGGTCAGGCCGGCTCGAAGAGGCACGACTGACATTCGACAAGATGCTGACTTACGCAAACCACGTCGGGTTGTACTCCGAGGAGATCGCTGCCACCGGAGAGCAGATCGGCAACTTTCCACAGGCGTTCACGCATCTGGCGCTCATCGACGCCGCCATGACCCTCAACGAGCGTCTGGACGCCGCGCAGAATGGTCGGCGATTCAGGGGCCAGACAGGGCACACGTCGCCGTAAGACCGCAGTCAACGTCCCGACCGTATGGGGCCGCAGCGTCGTCGGCCATCCCCAGTGGTTATGCGCCAGTGGTTATACGGCGTCGCGTGGATGCCCAATGGGCGGCGCGCTGCATTCAGTCGGGCGTGCACAGTTGCAGCTGAGAAGGGTCTCTCCCCCGACGGTCATGACAGGAGCCTCGCTTTCGCGGCGGCGAATTCCTTGTCAGTCAATACGTGGGCGGCGTGCAGTTCCGCGAGTATCTCCAGCTGATCAGCCAGCCACTCTTTACCTGCAGGGGTAGCGGACGGGACACTCGGCGCCCGCTGTTCAGCAGCCCGCCGGGAACGCACGCGATCATCGATTGAACCTGCTGTTACGCGCGCCGCACCCGAGATGGCAGCAGATCTCGCTATGGTCCCGAGCAGCCCGGGCAGGCCGCTTCTTGCAAAAGTCATCAGAATTCTGGGTCCGTGTCCGGTTTAGGTCGCGGAAATGCCGGCTGCTTCGACGGCGGCGACCACAGTGTCGTGGGGAATTCTCGCGTATAGGGTGGTTACGCCTCCTGAATCCTGTACGGCATCAGAAAGGTGCTGCGCCCAACGATGTTCCAGAGCTAGTACCAATGCTGTTTCGTTGTTTCCTATTGATTCAGCAGCGACTTCGAGGTCCGTGTCGCTGAGCAGCGTCAGCAACCGGGGATGGTCAATGAGACCAGACCAGGCCTCCTGAAGGTGGTCTTCCAGGTCGCGAACGTGCACTACTCCGAACTGGTCTCTCCATAACAAAACCAGATCGATGATAGTCACCGCTCCAGGCCTGACCGCCTCCCTCAGCGCATCGATGACGGTTGGGTCGACCTCCGATCGCCGAAACGCACAGATCATCACTTCAACGGGTCCGACTTTCATGTGTGGCTCCTGTTGGCCGGAACTGCAAGTCCTATAAATATTCCCTATGCCGAACCGGTCAGACCTCACCCGCCCCGGATGATCTGATGCCATGGCAGCCACGCGACCGATCGTGTGATCCCTATCGGCTGCTATACACGCCCCAGAAATACCGCTTGGCCCTTGTTGAATCGCATCGTCTGCGCCTAGCATGAGCGTCGTGGGACATATCTCGCCTAGTCCCCAGTTCAAGATCAAGCCCCCCCGTCGCGCGGAGCTGGCAATTGAGCGTCCGCGTTTGTGCGAGGCCCTGTCGGTTGCCGCCGATTCGCACAGGCTCATACTCGTCGAAGCTCCCGCGGGCTACGGAAAGTCGACGATCTTGAGCGACTGGGTTCGGGATACCACCAAGGCTTCAGGATGGCTCACCCTCGACCGCTTTGACGTACGGCCCGATCGGTTGTTCCGCGGCGTCTTAGCCGCCATACAGTCGGCAGCCGACGGATTGTCCCCCGTGATGAACGACATCCTGCTTGCCCATGATCAGTCTGAGGCCGGGGACGAAGTTGCATCCTATGACCACCTCCTCGCGGCGCTCGACCTATTGGAGGAACCCCTTGCCCTCGTCCTAGATGACGTGCATCTGGCCGGCCCGGGACTGGCCGACGGTATTGTAGGTGTGCTCACCAGCTCAGCCCCTCCGGCATTACGGCTAGTACTCTCGGGCCGTGACCATTCTTCCTTGCGATTGGAGAAACTCCGCTATGGCGACGGGTTGGAGGAATTCCGCACCACTGAATTGGCCTTCACCTCTCAGGAGGCTACGGAGTTGGCGTTCAGCCTTGGACGGGCCGCCGAGGTGGATGTTGAAGCGGTTTGGAGGGCCACCGGCGGGTGGCCGGTGGCCCTCCATGCCGGCCTGGGTGGCACCCACGGCCATATGGAGCACGACGACGGTTCCGGCGCATTTCCCGCGGCGCGAGCCTTCACCGAATACATTGCCGAAGAAGTTCTCGGCCAACTTGACCCAACGCTGGCAGACTTCGTTTTGCGAGCCACGACCTGCGACTGGCTTGAGCATGCACTGGCAATCGAACTTTCCGGTGTGCAAACCGGCGGAATCCTCCTCCAAGAGTGCATCAGAAAGGGCCTGTTCATCGAGGAGAAGGACTCCCGCGGCGACGAGTCCGTCTACCAGTGGCAACCCCTGTTTGCAGCCCAGTGTCGGGAAATACTGGAGGAGCGCAACCCAGTTCTCGCGGAGCACCTTCACCGGATTGCCGCCCGCTACTACCAGGACCTCGACATATCCGAGAGTGTCAGCCAGGCCCTTCAGGGACAAGAACCTCAGCAAGCCGTGACCTCCCTTGTAGCTCACTGGTTGGAGTATCTACTGCGCAACGGCCTCTACCCCCTCGAACAGCTGTGTCTTGACCTGCCGGCACCGTGGTGTGACGACACCGGAGTGCTCATGATCAGGTCTGTGTGCCGTGCACTGGCGGGTGACGCACAGTCCGCCGTCGACCTTGCCGACCGAGCGCTTGAGGGTGTTTCTGCACTGGACGCCGCGCCCCGGAGACGGTTCGAGCTGTATGTGGACTTGCTCGGATTGATGCCCACCCCAGGCATGCCTCTGCCTGGACAGGCTCGCATTCGTCAGCACGAGGAAGTTCAACCCACACTTCTGGCACCCTCGGCCGCAGACACGGCGGATGTAAGCCATGTGGCAGTGGCAGATGAAGTTATCATCACCTCGGAGATCGCGTTGGCATATGCACTGGCGGGCGATTTGGCGGCCGCTGATAAGCGAGTGGTCCACGCCTTAAACGGAGCCGACGAACTCGGATGGAGCCCGGAGGGCCGGATGGCAGGCCTCTGGCTGGCACAAGGGATCACAAGCTACTGGATTGATGATCTGCCGGGCGCTCGAACGCACCTGGACAACGTCCTGCCCTCGGGAACTCAGGCATCTTCGATCGACAAGCTATGCGCGGTCTACCGGATCCTGGTCGATTGTGCCGGCGGCGATTCCGCCCAGATCGCCGCCTCCGGCGAGATGCTGTTGTCGCTTCGGGATCGGGGACTGTACGGACCTTCATGGAATGCGTTTTCGACGATGGCAAGCGCAAAAATTGCCGAAGCCGAAGGAGACCTGGCCGGCGCGCTGGCGATGGCAAAGCCTCTTCAGGACGCGAAGAATCCTCCACTGGTGATTGCGTTCCTTGCCGAGCTTCTCAGGCGCGGCGGCAAATTTGCCGAGGCGCTGTACTGCACGCAGGCCGTGACAGAACGAGAGCGTAACTCATACACGGGCACTAGTATCGCCCTGACCGAGGCTCTCCTGGCCTCCCAGGACGGTGACTTGGCTGCGGCGCACGAGCGGCTAGAGCATGCGGTTTCTCTCGCCGAACCGCAGCGCATCTTGCGCCCATTCGCCGAACGTAGAGACGAACTATCTGGACTTCTTATGCAGCACGCGGTGTGGGGCACCGCGCACGAGGCGTTTGTTGCGGCCCAGCTAAAGGAGAACACCCACGGCGACAACCTGACGACGTTTCTCTACTGGCGTCTCACGGAGCGTGAACTGGAAGTCCTTGCCTATATGCGCTCAATGATGACCGCCGCGGATATCGGAAAGGCACTGTTCATATCGGTGAACACCGTCAAAACGCACCAGCGATCGATATACCGGAAGCTCGGCGCGGCAAGCCGGCGGGACGTTCTCAAGATTGCCGCGGCCCGCGGAATCATCTAGAGATTCAGATGGGGCCGAGGCCGAGCTGCTCGGTTTCAGGTTTCATACTCTAGGGGTGAGGCCTGGGTTCAATCCTGTCCCCAGATCCGTGACGGCTTTCCTGCCCTGCTCGCAAAGAAGCGGCCTCCCCCGAAGGGAACGCGACAGCACCTGGAGCAGTAGGCGCAACTGCTTATCCCTGTTCACTGGGTGAGGACTACTTTGAGGGCTTTGGTTTCCGCAGCACGAGAGAACGTGTCGTAAGCATCCACTATCTCCGTGAGTTGGAAATTGTGGGTAGCGAACTTCTCCGCGGGAATCCGGTGTTGGGCCACTAGTTTCAGGAGCATGGGGGTGGTGTTGGCATTGACTAATCCCATGCTGATGTTGATGTTCTGGATCCACAAATTTTCCAAATGGAGTTCCACCGGCCTCCCGTGAACACCAACGTTGGCGACGTTTCCGCCCGGGCGCACTAGCTCCACGGCCATTTCGAAGGTTTCGGGGATCCCAACGGCCTCTATCGCTACGTCTGCCCCAAGCCCGTCGGTCAGCGCGAGTACTTGCTCTTTCCAATCCGATGCCCGCGACGAGATAGAAGTAGTGGCACCGAATTCCCGTGCTTGCTGTAGACGGTGCTCGTCCAGATCGATGGCAATGACCGACGCTGCTCCGTACAGGCCGGCGGTAGCGATCGCCGCTAGGCCTACCGGCCCTGCTCCGACCACCACAACCGTATCCCCCGGCTTGACCCGGCCATACTGGACTCCGATTTCGAACCCGGTCGGGAGGATGTCCGAGAGCATGACCGCTTGCTCATCCGTCACCCCCTCGGGGAGCTTGTGCAGCGAATTGTCGGCGTAAGGGACGCGCACATATTCGGCCTGCGTACCGTCGATAAGGTGACCGAAAATCCATCCGATACCCGGCGCCCCTTCCTCTCCATGACAGTGGGAGTAAAGCCCGTTCTTGCAGCTGATGCAGTGTCCACAGGATTTGATGCAGGAGATGATGACGCGGTCTCCGGCCCGGAGGCCCGTGACGGAAGACCCGGTTGCCACGACCGTTCCCACACCTTCATGCCCCAGAATTCTTCCGCTTTGAACAGCAGGAACATCGCCTTTGAGGATGTGAAGATCCGTTCCGCAAATTGTGGTGGTATCCACGCGGACGATGGCGTCGGTCGGGTTTTGGATGGAGGGATCCGGAACGTCGGTCCACGATTTCTTCCCGGGGCCGTCGAATACCAGTGCTTTCACTTTCTATTCCTTTCTCCCGGCCGCGCCGGCTGCCGATGCTAAAGAGCCAGACAGTCTTAGCTGCGGCAGCATAGGCATCAGGCGGCCATGCCTGATGCGGAGGCTTGGCCAGCGGAAGACCCGGCAACGAGGGTTGTGGCGAAGGAAGGGCCGAAGCGCTGCCGTCGGCCTTGACCCGTCCCGGAAGGCGTGTGCCGCCGCGGCAAATCCGTCCGGTACTCACGTCATAACCAGCCAGCGAGCGCTGTCGCTCACCAGGGAGGCTTTCTTGCCCGCTATTTCGCCGAGCGCTCTCTACTCCTATGTCTGCGAACCATGCTGCGTAGCGCTGCTGCTCCATGCCGCCTCCAGCCATGTTCCTTATGGGCAGAGATGCTACGCGCATTTGCCCATTCCGACCACGATCCTTGTAGGCAGCCACCAGCGCGGTTCGGGCGCGCGGATCGTACCGTCATCGGAGAGGCGAAACCCGTCGCGAATAGCGGGCCAGAAGGACCAATTGGACGATAGTGATGATGCAGCACCTGGCAAAGGAGAACCCGAGTATCACTCTGGTCGCCAGGTCCAGGTTGACGGTAGAACCTTGAAAATCGAACGGAAACATCGCCCACGCACGCAGGATGACGGCCGCTCCGAGCGCGGCGGTCAAAAGCTCACCGAGGCTCTTGACCTTGTCCAAGTCAGGACCACGTTGAGGACATAGCTGAATATGCCGACACAGAGGGATGCAATCAAAGCGCCAAGACCCGGGGTTGTTTCACCTGTCAGGAACGGCACGGACTGCGGCTGGACCGGGCAACGCATGAGATCGGGCTCCCCCTCAGGCGACCATTCTGAGCATTGCTCAGACAGGTCAGGACCTAGGAGCAACGGCAGCCTGACGAAATTTTCATATGGCCAGGCGCGCCAGTTCCGCGCCCATAGCCCGCGCGAAGGCTGCTCCGGGCACGTGCTCCGCGTCGAAATGAATGCCGCAGCGGAGCCGGCCCGCGTAGGAGACGGCCGCGACACCGAGCCGGACGTTGGCAGCGAGCACGGCTACCGGCCAGATCGCGACAACAGGGGCACCCGCGAGGCGAAAGGTGTCCGCTTGGCCAGGCACATTAGTGACGAACCCGGCGACAAGATGCTGTCGCCGACCGACACGGTCCATGATGCGTGCGCCGATCGGGCCGCGCATGAACTCGAGCGTTCCCTGCTCCCTGGCCAGGGCTTTCTCCTTCCGGGTCTGCTCCGCAATGCCCCGGACACGAACGTCGGGTTCGACTTCCCCGAGGGGAAGCCGTACGAGCATGACCCCGACCTGATTCCCCGCTGTCCCACGGCGCTGCAGCGCGACCGGCACCGAGACGGGTAGCCGGGCTGGAATCTGCTCACCAGCGGCGGACAGCACCGCCCGGTGGCCCACCGCCACAGCAGCCAGCAGGGCATCATTGACAGTGGCGCCGAACCGCCGAACATGCCCCTCGAGCGCAGCGAGGTCGACGTCCAGAAAGACGACCCCGCGCTGCGGACTTAGCTCACCGAGCAGCACCGTGGAGCCAACCTCACGACCGCTGAGTGTCATTCGGATGCGGCGCAGACCGTAACGAAGCATCCCGAAGACATGCCGCACGTCGCGGCGCGGAGCCTTTCCCGTTGGTTGGACAAGAGGCACGTACGCTACCGTGGACCGGGCTGCGGCGGGATCGAAGAGTTCCTGTACGATCGTGACCGCCGCCATCCCATCGGCAACCGCATGGTGGATGCGCAGCACGATCCCGACAGCCCCCACGGCCGCACCCGGCACGACCAGAATCTCCCAGAGCGGGCGATCCAGTCCTAGCGGGACATTCATCAATTCCCCGCACTTCTGCTCTAGGCCAGCGAGCCCGCCGACGGCCCCAACGAGCCGAATGTGGTACTCGAGGTCGGGCTGCACCTCGACCCAACGGTGCCTGCGGCGTGTGACGTGCGCCATCTTCCGGAGCTGTGGCAGCGTCTTGATCCGCTCGCGAAGAGAGGCGCGCAGGGCGGTCAGGTCAGGGCTGCCATCGGGCCTGACGAAGCCGCCCGGCGCTAGGAGTCCTGCAACAAGGAACGCGTTGACCTGACCGGCGTGGTCAAGCACCAAATTTGCCTCATCGACCGCCGCTAGCCGGCGGGTCACCGGGCACATGCCAACAGAGTAGCAGCCGGTCCTCCCGGCTCATGAGGTCGGAACTGCTTGGAGATGGCTACCCGGGAAGGTGTTGCTATCGGGCTTCAATAACCCCCATCATGCCCAGATCCTCGTGGTCCAGGATGTGGCAGTGGAAAACCGTGCGACCAGGGAAGTCATCGAAGGAAACGAGGACTTTCACTTCGCCCCGTGCCGGGATGTTGACCACGTCCTGCCATGTGGTGCCGGGAATGCTTTGGCCGCTGTCCTGGATGACCTGCATCGGCCAAACGTGGAGATGCATGGGATGGTCCATCGGGCTGCTGTTGGTGAGAGTCCATTCCTCCACGCTGCCCACGCTGACAATCTCGTCGATGCGCCCTGCGTCGAATTCCTTTCCGTTGATAGTGAATTCCATGCCAGCCGGGCTCATTCCGGATCCCATTCCCATTCCCATGGAAAAGTTGAGTCTGCGGCGGGCAGCCACCGCTTCCTTCCGAAGATCCCTCGGGCGTCCGGTTGGGGGAACCGGAGGCAGGTCGCTCAGTGGTGCTCCACTCGTATCCAATGACAGCAAGTCCACCGGCCCGTTGCGTGGGGGCATGGCCCCGCCCATCATTCCGGGCATGCTACCGCGGTTAAAGGGGGCAGCCCGCAGGATGGACTTTCCCTTGACCGCCTCCACCAGCAGATCCGCCCTGTTTCCGGGAGCCAACCGGACCTCTTCGACCTGTGCAGGAACGCCAAGCGAACGGCCGTCGAGGGCCAATACCTGATGCCGGCTTCCCTCCAGTCGAAGGCGAAGGTAGCGGGCAGGACAGGCATTGATGACGCGCCAACGCTCGCGGTCCCCGGAGATTGCGGACAGCACCGGCCGGACTTGCCCGTTGACCAGCACGGTCTCCCCCTCACGGCCCATCATCTGCTCTGCCGCTGAGGGTGGCCGAAGGCTGCCCGAGCCGGTCAGACTGATGTCGGAAATGAGTAGGAGCCGCTCCCGCGTGATCGGAAGCCCTTCCAGGTCTTCCACGATAATCGCCCCATACAGGCCAGCCGCAACTTGATCCGCCACGCTCCCGTGGTGATGCGGGTGGTACCAGAACGTGCCCGTGGGGTGGTTGGCGGGAAGATCGTACTCATAGTCGAAGGATTCTCCCGGCTCTACCCTGAGAAAGGAGTTATCGCCGTTCCCCGCGGGTGAAACGTGCAGTCCGTGCACGTGCAGGTTCGTGGCCACGTCGAGTCTATTGACTAGGGTGACGCGGAGCCGGTCCCCGGCGTGCAGGCGAAGCGTCGGGCCGGGAAGGGAACTGTTGTAGGCGGCCACGGACGCCACCCTGCCAGCAACCATGATCTGCGCCGGTGCGGCCTCTAGACGCAACTTCAGCTCTCTTTTCTGGCTGCTGAGGTTCTCAGGTTCATTCAGGCGGCCACCGGCCTTAGGGCGGAACGGTGATCGCGCCAAGAGCAGACCTCCGCCTCCAACGGCGACGGCCCCAGTGCCGGCGATGCCTAGGGCCAGGGCTTGCCTGCGGCTGACCGTCTTCATCCCCCGGGCTCACCGAGCGTCCGACGTGCCTCACGGTACTCCTCTGCCGTGAGCTCTCCCCGTGCGTAGCGTTCCGCCAGGATTTCCCGGGCCCGGCTGTCTCCAGCGGTTCGGGCGCCGCCGGCGCCACGGCCCGGCCTTCCGCCCCCGATCAGCCGGACCAACAGGATGACGAGCAGGACCAAACCAACGATGAGCAAGATCCAGAAAATCCACATCCAGCCCATTCCCGGCCAGCCGTAGAAATCCATCATGGCTTCACTCCTGACGCTGGGCCACCGCCGCCGCCTCATTTCAGCCTGCAACTGAAATTAGGTCGATCCTAAGCCCAAATCGCCCTTCTGCAACTGCAAAGGGGCGGGAAATGTCTCGAGCTGCAAGGGCAGGTTCATCCCCCGCCTTCGGAAGACAGAACCTCGAGGTGTACGGGCTCTCTGGAATCCGCGACTACTCGAAGAACTCGATGCGCCGTTCGCCCTGAACGCCTGCACGCTGCCTGGCGTCCTTCAAATCCGCTCTGGCGAAGTAAGCCTTGGCGGTCTCCACACAGTCAAAATGATGAATGATCAGGACGTTGTCCGGATCATCTGCCATCCGGTGTACCGACTCCTGGGTCGCCCCGCCCTCCTTCTGCATGTCTGCAACGGAATCGTAGACCTTGCGCCAACCGTCGTACTCGGCGACACGGTGAAGGATGTGTGAAATGGCCATGGCGTCCCCTCTCGCTGCGGGGGTCCCCAACAGCGCTCTCTGCCGAGCGGCGTTTCGTGCTGCACCACCGAGTGCGGCTCATTGTCACTGGCACCATCACATACAACGTGATCGAGGCCATTGTCGCGATCTGGGCGGGCTAATTCTGAACACCATGTTCGGGTGGTCCTGGGCAGACTCGATCGCGGCTCTGGTGGTTGCCGCCCTTGCCGTCCGCGAAGGCATCGAAGCCTGGAGGGGTGATGTCGAATCACCATTCGAGGTCCTCGAAGAACTCCATGAAAACGACCAAGGGGACCGTGAGCAACTCGTGATGAGGGGCTAGAGCGTGAAGGGTATCTGGGTCTGATTGATACTCACACGGAAGGCTTGACCTATGAGTAGACTCCAAGGTTTACGCTGAAAACATGATTGCAGTAAGGGAGCGGACGGCGCTCAGGGTTGGGGAACTGGCACGGATCTGCGGCATGAGCGCGGATGCGGTTCGCTACTACGAGCGGTCTGGCTTGCTGGCTGCACCGGAGCGCACCGCGGCTGGATACCGCCTTTATCCGTACAGCACGATTGAGCGGGTCAGGTTTATTCAGGGGTGCCAGCGGCTGGGCCTACGGCTGAATGAAATCGTAGATCTGCTGCAGGTACGCGACACGGGTGAATGCCCGTGCGAGCCGGCGGGCGTATTGCTCCGCCGGCGACTTGACGAGCTGGATAGGGAAATCGCCCGACTCAACGCTCTGCGTGCCGATCTGAGAACCATGGTCAAGCGCCTGCCCGACGTTGATTGCCCCGACCCGCTACCGGGCACATGGTGTCCACCAGGGAACGAAGGAGGTGACTCATGACACCCGAACCCACCACATGTCCATGCTGCGACGACCAGACATGTGACGAAAGCTGCTGCACGAACTGTTGCTAGCGGCGGCTCAGCAGCCACCGCAGCCACAAAGGGGCACCCTGAGGGGTGCCTCTTTCCATTCCTGCCAGCTCCTGCTCAACGAGTGCACCAAACCGGCCTAGGCTAGGCCGCGGGCTTCTGCGGCAACGTAAACGGAGTGCTCGACAACGCCTGCATAGGCAAGCCGGGCCGAGACCGGGGAAACGGCCGCCCATCCCACAATGCCGTCCTGAGCTGTATCGGCAACGAGGCGGTGCCCTTGCAGTCGGGATCCATCAAAGGACTCCCAGCCGGGAGCAATCGATTCGAAGGTTGCATGACCCGTGTCGATGCCTTCCTGATAAATCCGCTGGACGGCGGGCCAATCATAGCGCTGCATGCTTCTCCGGGTTGCTGTGGCGCTCATAGGTTGGCCAGGATGCCTGCGACTTTGTCCAGGGCGCCGGGGGCCAGGGAGTAGTAGGCCCAGGTGCCCCGCTTTTCGCGCTGCAGCAGGCCGGCATCCACCAGGATTTTCAGGTGGTGGGAGACGGTGGGCTGGCCGAGGTCCAAGGGTTCGGTGAGGTCGCAAACGCACGATTCACCCGAGGCTTCGGCCTTGACGATGGAGAGCAGGCGCAGTCGGTTCGGGTCGGACAGAGCCTTGAAAATGATGGCCTTTTCCTTCGCCGCTTCGGCGCCCAGGACCGTCCCCGCTGGGGGGCAGCAGGCTTCTTTCGTGGCCGGTTCAAGGATGGGCAGCGCATTCATGAACACCATTATGCCTGAATATTGACCGCCATCAATGTAAGAGGGCCGCATGTCCGATTCTGCCGGGCGAGTCACTCATGCATGCACTGGCGGTCAGGATCCACCCCGCTGCGACGGGTGCGGGACAACAACGTCGTCGGCCATGCGTGACGCCGCCGGGAAGAGGAGCACAAGGAGGCCGACACCCACTGCCGCACCGACCAGCTGCGCCAGCACGAAACCGGGAACCGAGGCCGGCGCGATGCCGGCAAACGTGTCGCTGAAGATGCGGCCGACCGTTACCGCCGGGTTGGCGAAAGACGTCGAGGAAGTGAACCAGTACGCCGCACCGATGTAGGCGCCCACGGCGGGAGCCGCGAGAATACCCCGTCTAGTGGCAGCCAGGGAGAAGATCAGCAGAACGAGGCCAGCGGTCGCAACCACCTCGCCCAGCAGTGTTCCCGCAGTGGCTCGGTCCTTGGTGGAGATGGACGTACCCACCTCGAACATGGCGTTGGCGAGCACGCTACCCCCGATGCCCCCGACCATCTGCGCCACCACATACGTGCCCAACTCCGCAAGGGTCAAGCCGGTGCGGCTGCGCCTGCCCAGGAGCCAGTCAGCGAGGGAAACCACAGGATTGAAGTGTGCGCCGCTGACCGGTCCAAACATGAGGATCAGGACCGTCAGGCCCAGCACCGTGGCGGTGCTGTTCTGCAGCAGCTGCAGTCCCACATCGTTCGGGGACAGCTGCTGCGCGGCAATGCCCGAGCCGACGACGATGCAAACAAGCAGGGCCGTGCCGAGCAGCTCGGCCACAGCGCGGCGCCACAAGGGCGGCTGGTGTGAAGTCATGGGATCCAGCTTGACCGAAGAAATTAACTCAGTCAAAATTGAATCAATGACTATTGAGCTAATGGACGGCGGCTTTCAGGCGCGTGCCGCAAAGCATGCCGCCCTCGCAGACCCTGCCCGCCTGCGGATCATCGACCTGCTGACTCTCGGCGACTACTCGCCGACGGAACTGCAGGCCGAGCTCGGCATCCCCTCCAACCTGCTGTCCCACCACCTGCGCACCCTGGAAGCTGCCGGGCTCGCGACCCGCCACCGCTCAGAGGCGGACAAGCGGCGCAGCTATGTCAGGCTCACCTCCGGAGCACTGGAGGGTCTGTCGCCCGGACGTGAACACGGAGTGCGCCGCGTCCTCTTCGTCTGCACGCGCAACAGCGCTCGATCTCAGCTGGCCACTGCCCTATGGCGGCGCGTGAGTGAAATCCCTGCGACGTCGGCGGGCACTCATCCGGCAGACCGCGTCGCCCAAGGGGCCGTAGACATCGCGCAACGTCACGGCGTCAACCTCGGGAACGTGACTCCGCGCCAGCTTGCTGACGTCGTAACGAGCGACGACTTCATCGTCACTGTGTGCGACAACGCCCACGAGGAACTCCCCGGCCTGGAAGGAATCCACTGGTCTGTTCCGGACCCCCTCCGACTGAACACCAATGACGCTTTCGAACACGCTTTCCTCGACATCTCCAACCGCATCAGCGATCTTGCACCACGCCTGCACGCCGCCTGAACAGACACGGGCAGGACAAGCGCATATACATATTGACAATCATCAATTTAGTGTCGGATACTCCATACATCGACAAGCATCAATATCGAGTCGGTGCAGCGATGGATCGGGCCGCACACCCAACCAAACCACCACCCATTTGAATCTCAGGAGAAACCCGTGAGCACCGATACCACCAAGAAGCCTTCCGTCCTCTTCGTCTGCGTCCACAACGCAGGGCGTTCGCAGATGGCGGCGGCATTCCTGACCACCCTGGCTGAAGGGGCCATCGAGGTCCGCTCCGCGGGCTCCCAGCCCGCGGACAAGGTCAACCCGGCCGCGGTGGAGGCCATGGCCGAACTCGGCATCGACATGTCCGCCGAGATCCCCAAGGTCCTGACCACCGAGGCCGTCAAGGGGTCCGATGTGGTGATCACCATGGGCTGCGGCGACGAGTGCCCCTACTTCCCCGGCAAGCGCTACGAGGACTGGGTCCTCGAGGACCCGGCGGGGCAGGGCGTGGACGCCGTCCGTCCCATCCGCGACGAGATCAAGACCCGCATCGAGGGACTGATCGAATCCCTGATCCCGGCAGCCAAGTAGACCACTCCGAATGAGAGCACCAGGAGAGACCTTCGTGAGCACCGACGTCCAGACCGAACAGCTGATCATCATCGGATCCGGCCCGGCAGGCTACACCGCGGCCGTTTACGCCGCCCGTGCAGGCCTGCGGCCGCGGGTGATTGCCGGAGCGGTCACCGCCGGCGGCGCCCTCATGAACACCACCGAGGTGGAGAACTTTCCCGGTTTCCCTGACGGCATCCAGGGCCCGGACCTGATGGAGCAAATGCGGCAGCAGGCGGAGAAATTCGGTGCCGTCATCGAGTACGACGACGTCTCCGCCGTCTCGCTCGAAGGCCACCTCAAAGAGGTGACCACCATGGGCGGGAACACCTACCAAGCTCCAGCGGTCATCCTGGCCACCGGCTCCGCCTACAAGGAACTCGGCCTGCCGGAGGAGAAGAAGTTCTCCGGCCGCGGGGTCTCCTGGTGCGCCACCTGCGACGGCTTCTTCTTCCGCGAGCAGGACATCATCGTAGTCGGCGGCGGCGACTCGGCCATGGAAGAAGCGCTCTTCCTGACCCGTTTCGGCAAAACCGTCACCGTCGTCGTCCGCCGCGACACGCTGCGTGCCTCAAAGATCATGGCCCAGCGGGCGAAGGACAACGAGAAGATCCGTTTCGCCTGGAACAGCGCCGTTACTGCCATCCACGGCGATGGCAAAGTCACGGGCGTCACCTTGACCGATACCGTCAACGGAACCGCCACGGACCTTCCCGCGACCGGGATCTTCGTGGCCATCGGGCACCTGCCGCGCACCGAACTGGTCAAGGGACAGGTCGATTTGGACGACGAGGGCTACATCAAGGTCGATGCACCCACCACGTGCACGAACCTGCCGGGCGTCTTCGCCTGCGGCGACGCGGTGGATCACCGGTACCGGCAGGCCATCACCGCCGCAGGCACCGGCTGCTCCGCGGCCTTGGACGCCGAACGCTACTTGGCAGCCGTGGAAGACACTGACAGCATCGCCACCGCACTCGTTGAGGAGAGCATCCATGCCTGAGAACACCGAAACCGGGAACCAGCAACTGCCTGTCGCCGTCATCGGCGCCGGTCCGGTCGGGCTGGCAGCCGCGGCCCACCTGCTCGAACGCGGGCTGACGCCGGTCATCATCGAAGCAGGCGACGCGCCTGCCGCGGCAATCGACGCGTGGGGACACATCCGGCTCTTCTCGCCGTGGCGGTACAACATCGACGCCGCCGCACGCCGGCTGCTGGCCGGAACCGGCTGGCAGGAACCGGACCCTGAGGTACTGCCCACCGGCGGCGAACTCATCGGGGAATACCTCAACCCGCTCGCGTCGGTCCCCGCGATCGCCGGCGCCCTGCGGACCAACACCCGGGTCACCGGCATTAGCCGTCAAGGCATGGACAAGACCCACTCCCGCGGCCGGGAGACCACCCCGTTCCTACTCCGGGTCGAAGACGCCGAAGGCGCGACCACCAATTATCGTGTCCGCGCAGTTATCGATGCTTCCGGCACCTGGAACACCCCCAACCCCCTCGGGCAGGCCGGGCTCCAAGCCGAAGGGGAGGTTGAAGCCCGCGCGGCCGGATTCATCACCGACCCGCTGCCCGATGTCACTAGACGCGACCGGGCACGCTTCGCTGGCAAACATGTCCTCGTCGTCGGTGCCGGACACTCGGCCGCCAACACCCTGCTGTCGCTCGGAGAGCTGGCCGCCCAGGAACCCGGAACCCGGATCAGTTGGGCCATCCGCCGCAACTCTGCCGCCGGCCTCTACGGCGGGGGCGACCTCGACGGGCTGCCGGCCCGCGGAGCACTCGGCTCCCGGCTCCGCGCCCTGGTCGAGGAAGGAGCCATCGAGCTGCACACCTCGTTCACGATCACCGGCTTCAAGAACGCCGACAGCTTGGCCGTCGTCGGAACCACCCCTGACGGACAAGCACAGCTGGACGTGGACCTGCTGGTGCCGGCCACCGGCTTCCGCCCGGATCTGGACATGCTGCGCGAAGTCCGGCTGGACCTGGACCCTGCGGTGGAAGCACCGAGGGAGCTCGGTCCGCTCATCGACCCCGAATTCCACAGCTGCGGCACCGTCGAACCCCACGGCGCCAGACTCCTGGCTCACCCGGAAAAAGATTTCTACATCACTGGGATGAAGTCCTACGGCCGTGCGCCGACCTTCCTGATGGCCACCGGCTACGAACAGGTCCGCTCTATCGCCGCGGCCCTCGCAGGCGATCAGGAGGCAGCCGACAACGTCGAACTCGTCCTGCCAGAAACCGGCGTCTGCTCAACCGACCTCGGTGGCAGCTGCGACACAACGACAACGACTACCGGGGCTGACGAAGCCGCCTGCTGCGCAGCTCCCGAGCCGGCGTTCCTTGGCATTCCCACCGGGCTGGCACATGGACGCTCCGCCGGGCAGGAGAACTGAATGTCACCCACACCGAGTGTTCTGTTCATCTGCGTGAAAAATGGCGGCAAGTCGCAGCTGGCGGCCGGCTTGATGCGCGATCTGGCTCGCGGAACCGTTGAGGTGCACTCGGCCGGGACCAAACCCGGCAACATGATCAACGCGCTAGCGGCCGATTCCCTAGCCGAGCTTGGCATCGACATGAGAGCTGAGAAGCCCAAACCCGTCACTGAAGCCGCGCTGCAGGATGCCGATGTCGTCGTGACCTTGGGCCGCGAAGCTAAAGTCACGGTCCCGGGGGGCACCCGGTACGAAAACTGGGACACCGACGAACCATCTGAGCGCGGTATCGAGGGCATCGAGCGGATGCGCTTGGTCCGCGACGACATCCGCCGACGCGTCCAGTCGCTCCACGCCGAACTCACCGGCACGCAGCGCAGCGCCTGAACCGACCCGTTTCCACCGCAGGACACTCCCAGGCAAGGGCAGGAGGAAAGTGCAGCCCACAGGATCAACCGGCGAAACACGTGATGTCGACGTCCTCATTATCGGTGGAGGTCAGGCTGGTCTCGCCGCAGGGTTCTACCTGAACCGTCTGCGACGGGACGAAGCCGCCGGTAGGTCAGGCCCGGCCCCGAGCTTTGCCATCCTCGACGCCAATGATTGTCCTGGCGGTGCCTGGCAACACTATTGGGACAGCCTTGAACTTTTCTCCCCGGCCACCTACAGCTCCCTGCCCGGCTACCAGATGCCGCCTTGGCACGGACAGGGCAATCCCTCAGCGGACCATGTCGTGGACTACCTGCGCACCTACGAAACCCGCTACGGTCTCCCCGTCCACCGGCCCGTCACCGCCACGGCAGTGCAGCAAACCACCAACGGGTACACGACGAAAACCGACCACGGCCAGTGGACCAGCAGGATCGTCATCAGTGCCACCGGGAATTGGAACGCCCCCTACTTCCCGCAGCTGCCCGGCCGCGAGCAGTTCATGGGACGGCAGCTGCCCACGGCAGACTACAGGGACCGGCACCGCTTTGCCGGGCTGAGGGTGATTGTGGTCGGCGGCGCGAACTCCGGAGCGCAGATCGCGGCGGACCTCACCGCCGTCGCGGCCGTCACCTGGGTGACCCGGAAGCCGCCGCACTACCTTCCCGATGACATCGATGGACGGGCGCTGTTCCAGATCGCCACCCGCCACGCCCGCGCAGTCGCGAACGGCGAACCCAGCCCAGGCGGCGTCGCCTCCCTCGGGGACATCGTTGCCGTACCCGCCGTCAAGGCAGCACGAGACGCCGGACACCTACAAGCCAGGCCGATGTTCTCCCGATTCATCCCCGGCGGCGTCCAATGGGACGACGGACGCGAGCTGGAAGCCGACGTCATCATCTGGTGCACCGGATTCCGGCCCGACCTGCAGCACCTGCGGCCTCTTGGACTTGCTACCCGCAACGGCATCCCCGAAACGTCGTCGGCCCTGACCAGCCGTTCCACTGACTGCCCGGGCCTGTTCTTCCTCGGCTACGGCGACTGGTGCGGACCCGCATCGGCCACTCTCATCGGCGTCGGAGCCATGGCCCGTGACACCGTGGCCGCGGCTGCTGCTTCGGGTGCACCACCGGTCCCTTCCGCCGAGAGCCAACTGCAGGACGAATTGAACCACTAGCGACAGCAAGCCTCCATCCACCGGACAACGCCACCGCATTCATAGGGGAACAACGTGAACGACGAAAACGATGATCGGCAGCGACCTATCTGAGCATTGCTCAGATAGGTCGCTCAGTTTGCTCAGATGGGGTGATTTTGGTCAGTTAGGTCGGGATCTCACAGGAGGACTGTGAGATGTAGATCTACTTGGAAGAACTTCTAACAACTAATCAGCGGGATTGGGTTTGGGCGAACGGCCCTGTAGGCGGTCTGCCCGCCGGTGCAAAGTACTTCGCTCCGCCAACTCGGGTGGCGGCCCCACCGGACCTGCCAGGACCGGTCGCCCTTCGAAGCCTTCGGCGGCCCTCCCCCAGTGTGTGCTGACTCGGCTACGCGCCGGGCTAGGCCCGAATGCCTGTAATGAATTCGGCGGCCTTTTCGCCGATCAGGACGGAGGCGGCGTTGGTGTTGCCGGTGGGGACGAGCGGCATGACCGAGGCGTCGGCGATGCGGATGCCATTGAGACCGCGGACCTTCAGGTTGCGCGGATCGACGACGGCGAGCTCGTCGAGGCCCATCTTGCAGGTGCCGACCTGGTGATGGTACGTGACGGCGGTTTCGCGGACATAGCGCTCGAGGTCTTCGGTGCTGTCCGAGTACTCCGGTCCGGGGTACACCTCTTCGGGTCCCCACTCGGCGAGGGCGGCGGTACGGCCCATCTCGCGGCACTGGCGGACCGAGGCGACCAAGGCCCGGACGTCCTCTTCGGCGGTGAGGGCACCGAGGTCAATCCGGATCGGATCCTCCGGGTTGGGGCCGGAAAGAGTGATTTCACCGCGGCTGAGCGGGCGGACGATGCCGCCAATCAATGAGAAGCCGTTCTCCGGGCCGGTCATGGAATCCAGGAAGTACATCGGCAACGAGAAGTGAATCGGCTGTGTGTCGGGCACGGCCAGGTCCGGACTGCTCTTCCAGAAATGGTGGGTTTCCGCAGCTCCGACCTGGGAGGGCGGAACTTCCTTCGTTGTTGTCGCGAAGATGACCGGGGAGAGCAGGTGGTCGTGCAGGTTCTTGCCGACGCCAGCCAGGTCCAGGACGGGCTCAATCCCGGCCTCTCGCAGCTCCTCGGCGGGGCCGATGCCGGAGCGCAGCAACAACTCCGGAGAATTAATCGCGCCAGCGGCCAGCACGGTCTCCCCCGCGGTGAGGGTGTGCAACTGTCCGTCCTTTTCATATTCGACGCCGGTGACGGTGCCGTCCTCGATGAGCAGGCGGCGGACCTGTGCGTTGGTGATGAGCGTGAGGTTTTCGTGTCCGACGACGGGCTTCAGGTAGGCGTGCCAGGTGTTGAACCGTTTGCCGTTGCGGACGTTGAGCTGCATCTTGGAGACCCCTTCGACGTCTCCCGAGTTGTAGTCCTCGTTGAGCTTCACCCCGACTTCCTGCGCGGCCTCAAGGATGTCGTCTTGGACCGGGTTGCGCGCAAAGTCCCTAACGACGTCGAGCAGGCCTGAACCACCCCGCGTGTCGGAGGCACCGCCGTCGTAATTTTCAATGGCCTTGAAGACCGGCAGGACGTCATCCCAGTTCCAGCCCGGGCACCCCAGATAGGCCCAGGTGTCGTAGTCCTGTTTGGCGCCGCGGACCCAGATCGTGGCATTCAGGGCGTGGGAGCCTCCGGTGACCTTGCCGCGGGGCAGGTGCAGCTTCCGTCCGGCGCACCCCTCCTGCTCGGTGGTGTAGTAGTCCCAGTCCTCCGGACCATGCCACAGCGCGCCGGCCGCAAAGACGTCGGCGATCACCGGATTGGTGTCCTCGCCGCCGGCCTCCAGCACGGCAACCGTCTTGCCCGCGTCGACCAGCCTGCGGGCGAGGACGGAGCCCGCAGAACCGGCGCCGACCACAATATAGTCCAATTCATTGTTTGCCATTTTTGGCCTCCCTTACGCTGCGATGACGCGGCTCACTCAAATGCTTATGCTCCAGTCTTGCCCGAAGGTGGCCCAATCCGCTTGTCAACGCGTGCAGCTGTCATGACAACCAGTGCAATTCGATCTGCCTACTTGGAGCGCTCAGATTGATCGACGTCCCGTCTTTGGGGTCGCCGCACGCAAAGAGTGCAGAGTGGCAGTATCAGAACTTGATTGAAGGACTACCGAGGCGGTTGCAAGACTACTGATTGCTGTGAGGCATCACTGTCGTCGGCGGGACGCCGAATGCCTGCTTGAAGGCACGGCTGAAGTGGGCCGTATCACTGAAGCCCCACCGGAAGGCGACGGCGGTGACCGTGGTGGAGGCCGAGGCGCCGACCAGATCCCGGCGGCATCGCTCCAGCCGCTGCTGACGAATCCATCGCGCTACCGGCGTCCCCGACTCGGAGAAGATGAGGTGCAGAGTTCGCACCGAGATCCAGTGCGCGGCGGCGATGGAACGGACGGACATCTGGCGGTCATCGAGCCTATCCAGGATGTACTGCTGAATCTCCGCGAGCAGTTCAGCGCGCTGCCCGGATCCTGCTTCTTGGGCGGGGGCGACCGCAGAGTCGATGAGATCGAGGAGTCCGTTCACGGTCCGGTTCACGGCGTCGTCGCTGAGGTGGTCCAGTTCGCGGGCGATCCCCCGTATCTGGCTTGCGGCGATGGAAAGTGTGCCGGCTCCGGGCCGCGCGGCGAGGGGGCGGCTGCGCCCGAGCATCGAAATGATCGACTGCGGGACGCGCGTCACCGGAACGAGAAGCGACAATTGACGATGCTAGCCATCGCTGTCGAATGTCCCTGCCCGGTCACCGTCCCAGACGAACAGGTCGCCGGGTTTAATGGTGAACCGGTCCTCTCCATAGGTGCATACCAACCGACCACTGAGCTGCAGTTGAATACCCACCACGTCCGGGGTGATTGCCGAGGGGCTGTGTTGGCCCCCGAACGCCGCGCAACGCACATCGGCGACCTTCACACTCCCCGTTCCCCGGTAACGGACACGGGCCGCGTAGCTGTCCTCAACCGGCGTGGAAAGATCCCAGTCCATGTGGAGTGCGCGCATCTTCTCCGCCCACGCCTCGAACCGCATCTTTTCCGGCAAGAGGTCCGTGGACCACGTCTGCACTTCAGTCATGGATCGACTCCCCCTCATCTCCATCACGCAACTTCTTGACGGCCTTCGCCAGCCTCGGAGGTACGCGATTTCTCGTCGAACTCCCCAACGCTTGCACGAACTGGCAAGGCCTGCTGGACCTGCTGCACGTGGACGTGAAGAAACTCGGCCGGATCCCCGACGGCGGCGGCTGGCGTGCCGACCCCGCCCAGAACGCCCGCAACCACCGCTCCTCGGACCGACGGATCTGCTTCGATTACGTGCACGTGGCGGTCGACGATCACTCTCGGCTCGCCTATGCAGAGGCCCTGCCGGACGAGAAAGGACCCACCTGCACAGCCTTCCTCTCCGGGGCTGCCGTGTTCATGACCGCGAACGGGGCGCCCGGTCAAACGCGTCATGACCGATAACGCGTGGGCTTACAGGAAATCGCGTGAATTTCAGGGCTTGCTGCAGGACCTGGCGCCAAGCACAAGCTCATCAAGCCATGTCATCCCTGGCAGAACGGCAAAGCCGAACGGTTCAACCGCACTCTGCAGGAGGGTTGGGCCTACCGCCGCCCCTACACTTCAAACCAGGAACGCACCGATGCCCTGGCCTCGTGGCTAGACTTCAACGGAGCCCGTCCAGGGTTCCGTGGGCGCGGGCTAGCCGATGATAGGTCGTTCTTCGGGCAGTTCGTAGAGCCGCGGGCGGGAGGACAGGGCCAGGGAGGAAGCGACGGTGATGGTGCCGATGCGGCCCGTGAACATGAGAGCCATGAGTACCCATTGGGCGTTGGCGGGCAGGTCGTAGGTGATTCCGGTGCTGACGCCCACTGTAGCGAACGCGGAAATGGATTCGAAGAGGACTTTCTCGAGGCTGTAGTCCGTGAACATCAGGAGCAGCAGGGTGCCGCTGACCACCGCGGCGACACCCAGAAGTGCGACGGACAAGGCCTGGCGTTGGGCGGAGGAGCTGATGGAGCGGTGGGCGATGGTGACGTGGTCGTGGCCCCGGACTTCGTTCCAGATCGCGAACCCCAGGACCAGGAATGTGGTGATCTTGATGCCGCCGGCGGTGCCTGCGCTGCCACCGCCGATGAACATCAGGATATTGGTGATCATGAGGGTCTCAGGGGACGCAGTGGCGTAATCGATGCTGTTGAACCCTGCGGTGCGCGGGAAGACACTGCCGGCCAGGGTTGCCAGGAGTTTCCCGCCCAAGGACATGGGACCCAGGGTCTCAATCCGGTTCCATTCAAAGGCGCCGAAGAGAATGCACCCGGCTGCGAGAAGGACCAGGGTGCCGTAGACAGTCAGACGAAGGTGGACGGTCCAGTCTTTCATCCTGACACCGCCTTTGAGCAGGGAGATGAGCACGGGGAAGCCGAGGCCGCCGGCGATCACCGCCAAGCAGACCGGGATGATGATCCAAGGGTCGTCGGCGAAGCTGATCAGGTTATCGCTGTAGAGGGCGAAGCCGGCGTTGTTGAACGCTGAAATCGCGTGAAACGTTCCGTGCCAGAGCGCTGCGCCCGGGTTGTCGTCGTAGGCAAACCAGAAGCGGATAGTGAGAACGGCGGCCGTGACGGCTTCGAAAGCAATCATGATCCGGGCGACCCGGAAAAGGACGGAGCGGACGTCGCCGAAGTTCAGCGTCTGGGTTTCGGACTGTGCAACGAGCTGGCCCCGGAGCCCGATGCTTTTGCGCACGAGCAGCGACAACAAGGTCGCCAAGGTCATGATGCCGAACCCGCCGACTTGAATCAGCCCGAGAATCACGGCATGTCCAAAAGGCGTCCAGAACGTGGGGGTGTCGACGGTGATCAGGCCTGTGACGCAGACAGCCGAGACGGCCGTGAACAGGGCGGGGAGGACGGGGTCTGCCTCGGCTGCCGTCCGCGCGGCGGGCAGCATCAGGAGTCCGGCGCCGAGGAGGATCACGGCGAGGAACGCCAGGGGCACCGACCGGACGGGATGCAGCAGCGCGCGTCTGATACTGTCGCCGTGGGCTCTGATCCGAGACTGCATTCACCGGCCGCCATTCAAGGGGGCGGCATTGCGGATCTGCAGACCCTTTTCCCTTCCGCCGGCCCTCACTCGGACATCTCCTCGGCTTCTGCTGCGACGTTGTGGATACCCCGCGGCCGCCCGGCCCTGATCCATGCCCCGTACAGGACGGCCGCGATGATCAAGTCCGCGACCAGGCTGATGATTGGCAGGCCCCGGGAGAGATTGGCGGTCAGGGTGAACGCCGGTGCTCCGACGAGGCCGCGCCCGGGGGCTACCTTGTCAGGTGCCGGCATCGGATGGTCCTTTCCGCTCGTCGGCCAGCCCTGCGCGTCCTGGTCCGTGACCCGGCCGGACTGCCGGGAACATCACGGAGCGTAACACCGGAAATCCGGCGTACCGCCGGCTAAGGGACAGTCTTAACGAATCCTTAACGCCGCTACTTTCGGCGGGCACTGGACCCTGACGGGGTGTGGCCCGTGTGTTGCACACACCTCCGGACTGGAGGGGCGTGTGAAGGTCTTCCTTGGCCGTTCGGGTGCTTGTATGCTGTGGATCGGAGAGCCGGGAAGCCTGGTCGGCCCGTGGGCAATGCCTGCGGAACGCCCTCGGCGACCGCCTCGGGTGTTCGCGTGATGACCTGAGGAGCGGTTGGCTCATGAATGCAGCAACACAACCTGTCATCGAGACCTTGGGTCTTGTTAAGGATTTCGGCAGGACACGGGCACTGGACGGCCTGAACCTGAGCGTCGCCGCTGGCGAAATCCACGGTTTTCTGGGCCCCAACGGTGCGGGGAAATCCACCACCCTGAGGGTTCTTCTGGGGCTGATCCGCCCCACCGCCGGCACGGCACGGGTGTTCGGCCTGGATCCCTGGGCCGACCCGGTCGCCACGCACCGGGACATCGCCTACGTCCCGGGCGATGTGAGTCTGTGGCCGAACCTTTCCGGCGGGGAAGTCATCGATCTGCTCACCGGCCTGCGCGGCGGCGCCGACGGGAATCTGCGCCGGGAGCTCATCGAGGAGTTTGAGTTCGAGCCGCGGAAGAAGGCCCGGACCTACTCGAAAGGCAACCGGCAGAAAGTCGCCCTGATCGCCGCGTTCGCCCGCCCTGCCCGGTTGTATCTGCTGGATGAGCCCAGCGCCGGCCTGGACCCGGTGATGGACGCCGTGTTCCGCCGCCACATCGAACGTGTCAGCAGGGGCGGGGCGACCGTTCTGCTCTCCAGCCACATTCTCAGCGAGGTCGAACAGCTCTGTGACCGAATCACTATCATTCGGTCCGGTGCCGCGGTCGAGACCGGAACCCTGAGTGAACTCCGGCACCTGAAACGCACGCATTTCCGGGTCACCGGGCTGGCCGAGCCGGCACGTCTGGCGGCGCTGCCCGGCATGCACGGAATCAGCATTGACGGCGCCGCTGCCGAGTTCGACGCCGACGCCGCGGATCTCGGTGCTGTCCTGGCCGGCATCGCCGAGTCAGGGATCAGCGGACTCAGCGTCGCACCGCCTTCGCTGGAGTCTTTGTTCCTGCGCCACTACAGTGACGGCAACGGCCGGAAGGTGCTGTGATGCACGGCGTGCTGCGGCTGGCATTGTTCCAGACCCGCAGGGACCGGGTGACGCTGCCGGTCTGGATCCTCAGTATCACGCTGCTCGGCTTTGCGACCTCCAGTGCGGTTGTCACGCAATTTGGTGACGAGCCCTCGCAGGCAGCGATCCTGACCCTGGCAGCATCGAACCCGGCGTTTCTTTTCCTCCGCGGACTGCCCGACGGCACCGGCGTCGGGGCGGTCGTATTCTTCCAGGGCTATGCGTTCACGGCCGTCCTCGCGGGACTGATGAGCACTTTCCTGGTGGTGCGGCACACCCGCACCGATGAGGAGCTCGGACGGGCTGAACTCCTCGGCTCGGTCCCGCTTCCGCGGGCGGCATCACTGGCCGCGACGCTTCTCCTGGGCGCGGCGGCGAATCTGCTCCTGGCCGTGTTTGTTGCCGCCGGTTTCGTCGCGGCCGGGCTGGAACTTCCCGGTGCCGCGGGGGCCGGTGCCGCTGTCGGTGCTGTCGGTGTCTTCTTTGTGGGTCTCGCCGCGGTCATCGCCCAGGTCCTGCCCTCGGGCAGGAGCGCGAACGGCGCCGCCGCAGGCCTGGTGGGGGCTGCGTATCTGCTCCGGGGTGTCGGGGACGCGCTGGGGACCCCGGCGGCGGACCTGCTTCACGTGAGCAGCGCCTGGCCCTCGGTCCTGTCCCCCATCGGCTGGGGCCAGCGGGTACGGCCGTTCACCGGTTCGGACCTGTCCGCGCTGCTGGTCCTTCTCGCTGCCGCGCTGGTCTTGGCAACTGCTGCAGTGCTGATCCGGCAACGGCGGGATGTGGGCGCCAGCATTTTGCCCCAGCGCGACGGCAGGGAGCGCGCCGGAGCCGGGGGTACCTCGTTCGTGGGCCTGGCCTGGCGCCTGCAACGCTCCACCCTGGCCGGATGGTCAGTCGGGGCCGCGGTGTTGGGTGCCGTGGCCGGCGCTCTTGGCCCTCTGGTCTCCGAGACGATCTCCAGTGTGGCGCCCCTGCGGGACCTGATTTCCCGGCTCATGCCGGGCGGGCAGACCGGACTCATTGACGTGTTTGTCACGGCCCTGCTCGGCGTAGCCGGGGTGTTCGCGGCGGCTGCAGGCATTCAGGCGGTGCTGCGGATGCGCGCGGAAGAGATTGAGGGCAGGGCCGAACTGCTCCTCGCCGCTCCGCTATCCCGGGGCCGGTGGCTCGGAGCGAACCTGTTCGTCGCGGCTCTTTCGGCGGTCGTTGTTTCAGGAACGGCTGGCGTCTCTGCCGCCATCGGCCTGGGACTCTCGGGCACCGCCAACGGACCCGCAGGGTCTGTGGTGCCGGCAGCGCTGGCGCACGTTCCCGCTGCCTTCGTGTTCCTGGCGGCGGCCTCCGTGGTCTTCGCGTTCGCACCGCGGCTTAGTGTTCTGCTCGGTTGGGGGATGCTTGCGGCCGGACTTGTTCTGGGCGAATTCGGGGAGCTCTTCGGGCTGCCGGTATGGCTACAGGACGTGAGCCCGTTCCGGCACTCCTCGGCCATGCCCGTGGAGCCCTTCGATCCGGCCGGGGCGCTGGGCTTGGCCGTCATCGCTGCCGCGTTGGCGGCCCTGGCCACGTACGTGATCCAGCGGCGGGACCTGACCGCGTGAAATTCATCGTGTGCGTGTTTTCCCACCGCCGGATGAAAGGGACCGGTTGCTTCAGTGGGCGCCACCGAGTTTGCCGCTAAGGCGTTAGCGCATGAGGCTGCTGGCGTCGGCAGGCAGGAGAGGGAACGCGAAATAAGGATGGCACCGCAGTCGCGATTTACCACCCGGTGGCATCGCCACTTGGGCGCGCGTCCACGCCTCAGGCATCCACGCCACCGTCGCCGGCGTGCTCCTGGGATTCGCCGTCCCGGTCATCCGGTCACAGATCAGCAGCGGGCCCGACGCCGGCCCGGGCCTGGCAGAAACCTTCGAGCACCGCTTCCGCCCCATCTCTGCCGGCCTCGCCGTGCCAATCTTCGCGTTCTTCCTCCGCGGGCGTCGCCGTCGGAGGCTGGGACGGCCTGACATCAGCGCTGACCGACCCGGTCGCCGTCGGCATCATCCTTGCCCTTGTCCTGGGCAAACCCCTCGGCCTCCACGGAACCACCTGGATTCTCAAGAAGGCACCCCGGGCAAGACTGGACGACTCCCTTAAATGGATCGACATCTTCGGAGTCTCTGTCCTCGCGGGCATCGGATTCACCGTTCCCTGCTCGTGGCCGAACTAAGCTTTGGTCACGGAAACATCCATGACGACCATGCCAAAGTCGGCGTCCTCACCGCATCCCTCATAGCTGCACTGCTGGCCGCCGCGGTACTCAGCACCAGGAACCGGCAATATCGGCTGGCACAAGCCGAAGAAGAAATCGACTCCGACCACGACGGCATCCTCGACGTCTACCATCAGGACCACAGGTCCTGACTCCAACGCAGCACGGTTTCCGTGGGTATGTCCGGACGGAGCTCAGGGTTGGAAGCGGTAGCCGATGCCGGATTCGGTCAGGAGGTGGCGGGGGTTACCGGGTTCGGGTTCGAGCTTTCGGCGGAGCTGGGCCATGTAGACCCGGAGATAGTTGGCTTCCTTCCCGTAGGCGGCCCCCCACACTTCGGACAGCAGCTGTTGCTGGGTGATGAGTTTACCGGGATTGCACACCAGAAGCTCAAGGATGTTCCATTCGGTGGGTGTCAGGCTCACATCCTTTCCGTCGCGGAGGACACGGTGCAAGGCCAGGTTTACGGTGAACGCGCCGGTGGTGATGACCGGCGTTTCGTCAGGTTCAAGGCTGCGGCGCAGCAGGGCGCGGAGGCGGGCGAGCAGCTCATCGAATCCGAACGGTTTGGTGATGTAGTCGTCCGCGCCGGCGTCCAGGGCTTGGACCTTGTCGTTGGAACCGTGCCGGGCGGAAAGGACAAGGATTGGCACGCTGCTCCACTTCCGCAGACGCGTGATGACTGTGGTTCCGTCGATGTCCGGCAGGCCGAGGTCGAGGATGACGACATTGACCGGGTGTTGGGCGGCTGAAACAAGTGCGGATTCACCGTCCGGTGCGGTGGAGACGGTATAGCCGTTTGCACGAAGAGTAATCCCCAGTGCGCTCCGGATGTGGGCGTCGTCGTCCACCACGAGTACGTTGTTCATGGTGTCTGCTTCCGGACGGGAAGGGGTGAGGTGTGCTGCCGTCGCAGCAGCGCGGTCTGTGCTCTTACCGGAGACTGTGCACCGTCGTCGGTGAAGGCTACGCCGGTGGAGAGCGGCAGGCGGATCACCATCGTGAGCCCGCCGCCGGGTGTCTGTTCGGCGGTGAGTGTGCCGCCCATCGCTTCGGTGAAGCCTTTGGCCACGGCCAGGCCGAGTCCGACCCCAGTGGCCGCCGGGACGTCGTCGAGCCGTTGGAACGGTTGGAACATTTGCACGACGCTTTCGGCGGGGACGCCCTGGCCGTGGTCGATGATGCGCAGTTCCCCTGCCGGCTGCCCTGCCAGTGTTGTGGTGCTGAGTCCGCCGGCGGCGCCGACCAAGACGATGTCAGAATCCGGGGCGTATTTGACAGCGTTTTCCACGATGTTGGCAATGACCCGTTCGAGCATTCCCGCGTCGGCATCCACTTCGGGCATGTTGGGCGGCAGGTCGACCCGGACCCTGCCGGCCGAGATGCCGTGCAGGGCTGGCTGGATGACTTCGTACCAGCGGATGTCCCGGATCAGCGGGTTCACCGAGTCCGAGCTAATCCGGGACATGTCAAGGAGGTTGCCCACCAAGGCGTCGAGCCGGTCCGAGCACTCATCGATGGTGGCGAGCAGTTCTTGTCCCTCTTCGGCGGTGTAGTGGATGTTGGGCTGTCTGAGGCCGCCGACTGCCAGTTTGATGCCGGCCAGCGGTGTGCGCAGGTCGTGGGAGACTGCACGGAGGATGGAGGTGCGCATGGTGTTGCTTTCGGCCAGGCGGAGGACTTCGCGGCGGCTCGCCGCGAGTTGGCGGCGTTCGAGCTGGGCTGCGAGTTGGACGCCGAACGCGCCGAGCAGGCGCCGGTCGGCGGCCGGCAGGACCCTGCCTGAGAGGACCAGGCGGGTCCTCGGATCCACCTCTTCGATGTTCTCGCCTTCGTCCGGCCCAGTGTCGGCGCTGTCCCCTGCGTGTGCGACGAGCCGCCAGCCGCTGTCAGCGCCGTCGGCAGCCGCGTTGCTCTCGGAGGCGCTGCCCGACCGGGTGAAGAGGGCCGCGCCGCGTACCTGGAACACGTCCAGCGCCTGCTCGAGCAACCCCTTGACCGTGTCCTCGGCCCTGAAGGCCCCGCGTGTCAGATCACCCAGGGTTGCGGCCTCCGCCCGCGCCCGGGCAGCTTCCTTCGAGCGGCGGGCCGAAACGTCCACAACAGCTGCCACGGCTGCGGAGACGCCGACGAACACCAGGAGTGCGAGGATGTTCTGCGGGTCGCTGATGGTAAGAGTCCCGACCGGCGGAGTGGAGAAGAAGTTCACCAGGAGGCTGCTCCAGAGCGCTCCGAGCAGTGCCGGCCACAGCCCGCCGACCAGTGCGACGGCAATCGATCCGGTGAGCTGGATCAGGACGGCCGTCGCAACATTCTGGTCCGGGTTCAAAGCCAGAAGCAGCTGCAGCAGCACCGGAAGGATGACTGCCATAGCGAAGCCGACGGACACCCGGACGCGTCCGAGGTCCCGTTCCCGTGGATGGTCGACGCCGCGCCCGCCGAGCGCATGGGAGACCATGTGCACATCGATGTCTCCGGAGTCCCTGACCACCCGGTTGCCGATCCCGCCGCCGCCGAACAGTCTGCTGAGGTTACTGTGGCGGGAGACACCGACGACGATCTGGGTGGCGTTGACGCTGCGGGCGAATGCCAGCAGGGCACTGGCCGGGTCTTCTCCGGCGACGGTGTGGTAGCTTCCGCCAAGGTCCCGGATCAGCTGCCGCTGGGCCTCGAGGGCCTGCGGGGACTCTGCGGCGACGCCGTCCGCGGCCCGCACATGGACAGCGAGCAGGTCCCCGCCGCTGACACGCTTGAGGATTCTGGCGGCCCGTCGGATCAGAGCCTCGCCTTCTGGTCCGCCGGTGAGGCCGATGACAATCCGTTCGCGGGCCGGCCAGCTGGCCTCGATCCCCTGCTCGGCACGGTATTTAGCCAGGCCCTCATCGACCCTGTCGGCGAGCCAGAGCAGGGCAAGCTCCCGCAGCGCGGTGAGGTTGCCGAGGCGGAAGTAGTTCGACAGGGCGGCGTCGATCTTCTCGGCGGCATAGATTTTTCCGTCACCGAGTCGTTGGCGGAGCAGCTCCGGGGAAATGTCCACCAGGTGGATCTGATCAGCCCGCCGGACAATGTCATCGGGCACGGTCTCGGCCTGCCGGACATCGGTGATGGCAGTGACGACGTCGCCGAGGGATTCCAGGTGCTGGATGTTGACGGTGGACAGGACATTGATGCCTGCGTTGAGGAGTTCCTCTATGTCCTGCCAGCGCTTCGGATGACGGCTGCCGGGGATGTTGGAGTGCGCGTATTCGTCCACGATCGCGGTGCCGGGTCGGCGCGCCAGGACGGCGTCCAGGTCCATCTCTTCGAACTCGGTGCCCCGGTACGGGAGTCGCCGGGGCGGGATGACGTCGAGCCCGTCGAGCAGGGCGCGTGTGTCGGCGCGGCCGTGGTCCATCGCAAAGGCGACGACAACATCCTCGCCGCGTCCGGCCAGACGGTGGCCCTCCTCGAGCATGGCGTAGGTCTTGCCGACGCCTGGTGCCGCCCCTAGGAAGATCCGCAGCGTTGCCCGTGCCATTAGGTCATTCTTTCACTTGGACTGCACCGCGGAGGCCAGGTCCAAGTTCAGTTCGGTGACGTTCACGGACGGCTGTCCGAGGAACGCCTCCGGGCCTGAGCTGGTGCGCCGGTCGACCATGGCCTGGACCGCTTCGGGGCTAAGGCCGCTGGCGGCGGCGACCCTGGGCACCTGGATCCGGGCGTAGCCCGGGGAGATGTCCGGGTCCAGCCCGGATCCGCTGGCTGTCACGGCATCCGCGGGGACTTCGGCTTCGCTGATGCCTTCTGCCTCGGCAATGGCTGACCGGTTGGCGGTGACGGTGTCGATCAGCCTGGGATCGTTGGGGCCGAGGTTGCTGGGCGAGGAGGACGCCGGGTCCCACTTCACGGCCGAGGGTCGGGCGTGGAACCATTTCGGGTCCTGGATGCCGGTATCGTCGGCGGAGACCTGTGCCAGCAGTGCCGAAGCTGCCGGCCTGCCGTCTGGGCCTTTTAGAATGGAGCCGTTGGCCTGGTACGGGGCTATGGCCTGCCCGATGCCGAAGATCGCCAGCGGATAGACCAGTCCGAGAACCACGGTGGCAAGAATGAGGAACCGCAGGGCCGCTCCGGCCTGGCGGAGGTAACCGGTGAGAGTTTTCATGGGGAGGTTCCTAGCCAATGCCGGGGATGAGGGAAATGAGCACGTCGATGATCTTGATGCCGATGAACGGTGCGATGAGCCCGCCGAGCCCGAAGATCAGCAGGTTCCGGCCCAGCGCCTGGTTGGCGGACACGGCCCGGTACTTCACTCCGCGCAGGGCCAGCGGCACCAAGGCAATGATGATCAGGGCGTTGAAGATCACCGCGGACAGGATGGCCGAGGACGGGGTAGCCAGGCCCATGATGTTCAGCAGCCCCAGCCCGGGGAAGGCGGCTGTGAACAGTGCCGGGACGATTGCGAAGTACTTGGCGACGTCGTTCGCGACCGAGAACGTGGTGAGCGCGCCGCGGGTGATGAGCAGCTGCTTGCCGATGCCCACGATGTTGATGAGCTTGGTGGGGTCGGAGTCGAGGTCCACCATGTTGGCCGCTTCCTTGGCCGCCGGGGTGCCGGAGTTCATCGCGACGCCGACGTCGGCGGCCGCCAGGGCGGGGGCGTCGTTGGTGCCGTCCCCTGTCATGGCCACGAGCCGTCCCTGAGCATGTTCCTTTTTGATGACGGCGAGTTTGTCTTCGGGGGTGGCTTCAGCGACGAAGTCATCGACGCCGGCCTCGGCGGCGATCGCCTTCGCAGTGATGGGGTTGTCACCGGTGATCATCACCGTCCGGATGCCCATCTTTCGCAGTTCGGCGAACCGGGCGTGCATGCCGGGCTTGACGACGTCGGCCAGATGGACCGTTCCGAGGACCTCGGCGCGGTTGGACGCGCTGATCCGGGCGACCAGCAGGGGGGTGCCGCCCTCGGCGGAGATCTCCCGTACCCTGAAGTCCACCTCGGCCGGGGTCTGGCCGCCGGCCTCTTCAACGAACGCTGCTACCGCGGATGCGGCACCCTTGCGGATCTGCCTGCCGTCAACATCCAGCCCGCTCATCCGGGTGCTGGCGCTGAACTCGACCACCACAAACGCGCCTGAGGTCTTTCGGAGTGCGGCCAGATCAGGCCCGGTCACTCCCTTGTCCGCGGCGAGATCCACGATCGAGCGTCCCTCGGGGGTTTCATCGGCCAGGCTGCAGAGCCGGGCCGCTTCGATGAGTTCGGTCCGCTCCACGTTATTGGCGGGGAAGAAATTAACGGCACGCCGGTTGCCGTAGGTTATGGTGCCGGTCTTGTCCAGCAGCAGGGTGGTGATGTCCCCGGCGGTCTCCACGGCCCGGCCGGAGGTGGCCAGCACGTTGTGCTGGACCAGGCGGTCCATGCCGGCGATGCCGATCGCCGGAACCAGGGCCCCGATGGTGGTGGGGATCAGGCACACCAGCAGCGCGACCAGCACGATCGGCGACGGCGTGGCACCGGCAAGGGATGCGAACGGTGCCAGGGACATGGTGACGATGAGGAACACGATCGTCAGGGAGACCAGCAGCACGTGCAAGGCGATTTCGTTGGGGGTTTTCTGCCGCACGGCGCCCTCGACGAGCTTGATCATCCGGTCGATGAACGTCTGGCCCGTCTCGGCGGTGATGCGGACGGCGATACGGTCCGAGAGGACCCTGGTGCCGCCCGTGACGGAGGAGCGGTCGCCGCCGGATTCGCGGATGACCGGGGCCGATTCGCCGGTGATGGTCGATTCGTCAACACTGGCCAGACCCTCGATGATTTCACCGTCCGAGGGGATGACGTCCCCGGCCTCGCAGATCACCACATCGTTGAGCCGCAGCTCCGTGCCGGGGACGTCCCTGGTGCTGCCGTCGGGCAGCCGCAGCCTGGCGTGCACGCCTTTGCGGCTGGCCCGCAGGCTGTCGGCCTGGGCTTTGCCCCGGCCCTCGGCGATGGCTTCCGAGAGGGTGCCGAACAGGACGGTGAGCCACAGCCACGCCGTGACAGCGATGCCGAACACCGACGGCCGGACGGCGCTGATCAGAGTGGACAGGGCAGCCCCGACGAGCACGGTGAACATGACCGGGGAATGGATCATTTGCCGCGGTGCGAGCTTCCGGACCGCGACCGGGAGTGCGGCCGCGACGGTGGTGAGCGTCAGCTTCGCCGGGGCCTTGGTGTGGTGTTTGTGCTCCCCGGGGGTGCCGAGGGGGTTGCCGTCGGCGTAGGTTTCGGCGGCGGCGGCGGTGGTGTCCGCCCGGGACGGGGTCATTTGAGGAGTCCTTCTGCGAGGGGCCCGAGGGCAAGGGCCGGGAAGTAGCTGAGCGCGGTCAGGATGACCGTCACGCCCAGGAGCAGCGAGCCGAACAGCCATCCGTGCGTCGGAACCGTTCCGGCCGACGCCGGGATGCGTTGTTGCCGGGCGAGGGAGCCGGCCAGGGCCAACACCAGCGCAATGGGCAGGAAGCGGCCCAGCAGCATGGCGATGCCCATCATGACCGACAGGTACGGGCCGGAGGTGGTGATGCCGCCGAAGGCCGAGCCGTTGTTGTTCGCCCCGGAGGTGAAGGCGTAGAGCATTTCACTGAACTGGTGCGGGCCCGAGGACGGGGCGTTGGCCACAACGTCCGGCAGCAGGACTGAGATGCCGGCCAGTGCCAGCACCAGGGCCGGGGTGACCAGGATGTACAGGGCCGTGAGTTTCATTTCACTCGGGCCAATCTTTTTCCCCAGGTATTCCGGGGTGCGCCCGACCATGAGCCCGGCGATGAAAACGGAGATGATGGACAGGATCAGCATGCCGTACAGCCCGGAGCCCGTCCCGCCGGGGGCAACCTCCCCAAGCATCATGTTCACCATCGCCACCCCGCCTGCCATCGGCGGCAGGGAATCATGGGCGGTGTTCACGGCGCCGGTGGAGGTCAAAGTGGTGGAGGCGGCGAAGATCGCGCCCGGCACCGGCCCGAAGCGCTGCTCGAATCCTTCCCCGAGGCCACCGGCGGCCGCCGTCGCAGTTCCCTGCCCGGAGGCCACCGCCCAGCCCATCAGGGAAACGGAGGCCAGCCACAGCGAGCCCATAACGGCGGCAACCGTGAAGCCCTGCCGCTGATCGCCCACTATGCGGCCGTAAGCGTACGGCAGGGCCGAGGGGATCAGCAGGAGCAGGAAGACCTGGAACAGGCTGATGAACACGTTCGGGTTCTCAAACGGGTGGGCGGAGTTGGCGTTGAAATAGCCGCCGCCGTTGGTTCCGAGCTCCTTGATGGCTTCCTGGGACGCGACGGGCCCGCCGGGAATTGTCTGGCTGATCCCGGACGCCTGGTTGACGACGTCGGTGGACCAGAAATTCTGCACCACCCCGCCGAGGACCATCACGATGGCTACGGCGGCCGCCATCGGCAGCAGGACACGGAACGAGGTCCGGGCAAGGTCGACCCAGAAGTTTCCCAGCCTGTCGGTCCGGGTGCGGGCTATGCCACGGATTAGGGCGACGGCGACGACGATGCCGACGGCGGCGGAGAGGAAGTTCTGTACGGCCAAAAGGCACATCTGAACGAACATCCCGACCGTGGCCTCCGGGGCGTAGGTCTGCCAGTTGGTGTTGGTGACGAACGAAATCGACGTGTTCATCGCCACCCAGGGGTCAACCCCGGCCAGACCGTTGCTGCCCGGGAGGGCGCCTTGGAGCCGCTGGAGCAGGAACACCGCCAGGATTGAGACGGCGGAGAACACCAGGACGCTACGCAGATAAACGGACCAGGTCTGCTCGGTCCCGGCGTCGACGCCGGCGAGCCGGTAGAACATCCGCTCCGCCCTGGTTGAGGTCTTCCCCTCGAAAACCCGGACCAGATACACCCCGAGCGGCTTGTGCAGGGCGGCCAGGGCCACGACAAGGGCGGCCACCTGGATGAGGAACGAGGCAGTGTTGAAGTTCACTGGATCCTCACCATTTTTCCGGGTGGGTGAGAACGGCCAGCAGATAGCCCAGCAGGGACAGGCCTGCGATCAGCAGCACAGTCCACATGATGGCATCACCATTCACTGGTCCGTCACCCGCCCATCACTGGCACCGCCAACCATCCCGGTCAGGAGCTGACCGACCCACATCACGAAACCCATGGACACCACAAAAATGCCCAGAACAGCCAGATCGGCCACGACACGTTCCTTTCATCTGTCCGCAGCATTTTTCTGCGGGATAGGCCCAGTCAACCCCCGGACCGATGTGAAAGAGTCGTGAAAGAGCCGTCCCTAACGAATTCTTAACGCCGCAGGGCTGAATCTTGACGGCTTCTTAACTCCTGCGGTGAATCCGGTGTCGGGTGGATGCAACCCGGTCCGCACGGCCTTTCGTCGTCCCACATTCGCCCCGGTGTTAAGGACTCAGCGTTAAGGATTCGCAAAGATCGGCGATCCCCGGGAAACCTTCGTGGGCGGTGCTAGCTTCGGCTGTGGTCACGGCGCGGTGTGCAGCGCGGAAAGGAATCCATGACGACGTTGAGCAGGCCCCCGTTACCTAATGGGAGTTGGAGGGAGCCAGTAAGACCTTCCCGTTACCCGGACTTCGAGTCCCCAAAAAAGATGGTTCTTTGGCTCCCTCCACTCCCGGCACCTACCGTGGCCGGAAG
>RJAE01000040.1 GCA_004000035.1 Arthrobacter sulfonylureivorans
CGGCGGCTGCGCCGACGACCTCGCCGTGGCCCTCGTCATGGCCGTGCACCTGAGCACGCTGCCCGACGGGCTGTTTGCCTGAGGGGGCTTCCCCCATCCACCGTCCACCGTCCGCCCTCCACCCCCCGACGCCCCCATTTTCCCCGACCCGGAAAATAAACGCCAGACGCGCACGACTCGTTTCTTTGTTTTCCTTCGCGGATTTTTTATTGCAGGGGGGTGGGGTGGGGCGGGGGAAACACGGGCCCCCTCGGCGCCGCGCCGTCACACCTCCACCACCGCGGCCTTCTCGCCGGGGGGGACGGTCGGGGGGCCGTCGAAGATGCACACGCGCGCCACGGGCCGCGTGCCGAGCGTGTCGCCCAGCCGCGAGGCCGAGGCGATCCAGGCCTCCAGCGCCTCGAACACGCAGAAGCGCCGCGCGTGGTCCTGCGGCAGCGGCGGCGGGGGCTGCCGCACCAGCTGGCCGAGCTCGCGCGTGGCGCTGCCCAGCTGGATCACGGCGTTGGCGTAGCCGTCCTGCGCCCCCAGCGTCAGCAGGTTCGGGATGAGCGACAGCAGGATCACGGCGCCCTCGTTGAGCAGGAAGATCATGTTCAGCACCAGCGAGCGCGTGGCCGCCTCGGCGTTGTCGCGGTGCGGCGGGGGCAGCTGGTAGCGCCGGCCGTTGTTGAAGACCACGTCGGCGCCCCGCGCGGGCGCGCCGCCGCGCAGCGTCTCGACGGCGCGCGCCACCACCCGCGCCGTCAGCTCGCGGGCCTGGGCGAGCGGCAGCGTCATGGGGAAGCGCAGCTCCAGGTTGGCGGACGTGAGCCGCAGGCACTCGTCGCCGAGCAGCGGCGGGACGAGGCACACGTGGTCCCCGTTGGTCAGGTCGAAGGGCCCCGTGTTCTGCAGCACCAGCGACTGCCCGCGGCCGCCGACGCCGAGCGGCGTGGCCAGCATGCGGTGCGGCGTCACGCGCGTGATGACGGCCGCGAAGCGCCGCCGGTACGCGGCCATGGCCGCGAGCACATCGCCGCCGCAGGGCAGCGCGACCTCGCGCAGCGTCGCGTGACGCCGCAGCGTCTCCAGAAACACCACGCGGCCCTCGCACCTCTGCAGGGCCGACAGATCCCCCGGGGACAGCGTCGGCAGCGCAATGTCCACCTCCATGGCGACG
>RJAE01000041.1 GCA_004000035.1 Arthrobacter sulfonylureivorans
CTCTTGGCGACCGCCTCGGCGGGCGTGAAGAACTTGAAGCAGGGGCTGTAGGCCGGGCCGCTCATGTTGTACTGGCCGTTGTAGAGCCGGTCCGCGTACGAGTGCCGCTGCGAGGCCCAGGGGTTGGCGGTGGCGCGGTGGGGGTGCGCGGGGTCCGCGTGGCTGTGGTCGAACATCAGCCCCTCCTCGCCGTGCACCTCGCCGGCGGCGCGCCCGCGCGGGTTGCACGCGCGCCGAAAGTAGGCCAGGTCGACCGAGACGGGCGTGGCGATGAACTCGCACACCGACTGCTGCCCGCGGGCCAGGCCCACGGGCACCTGGGGCAGCATCTGGCCGAAGACGGGCACGGGCGCCAGGCGGTTGCCGGCGTTGACCGTGCGGCGCAGGTAGTCGTCCGCGTCCGCGTCCAGCATGGGCGGGGCGCCGCGCGTGGCGAAGAGGTTCTGCGGCAGGTTGCCCATGTCCGTCACGGGGGCACGCAGCGCGGCCGCCGCGTACGCGGCCGTGAAGCCCACGCCCAGGTCCACGTTGGCGCGGGGCTGCGTGAGCTGCATGTGCAGCCCGCCGCCGCTCTCGGTGCGCGCCACCTGCATCTGGCCCATAAAGTACGACTCGCTGGCCTTCTCCGCAAAGAGCACGTTCTCCGTGGCGAAGCGGTCCTGGCGCACCACCGTCAGGGCGAAGCCGGGGTGCAGCTGGCGCCGCAGCTGGTGGGTGAAGGCCACGGGGCTCATCTTGAAGTAGCCCGCCATGAGCGCGTACGAGAGCGTGTTCTCGTCGGCGCGGCTCTGCGCCGCGTGCTGGGCCACGGGCTGGCGCACCGTGGCGTAGTAGTTGGCCCCGAGAAAGTGGGGCACGCAGGGCACGTGCTGGGCGGCGGCGCGCACCTCGGCGCCCACGTCGCGCATGGCGCCGAGGTGGTCGGCGCAGGCAAAGAGCGCGTTCACGGGCGCCGGGTAGAAGAAGGCCCCCTCGAGCAGCGTGGCGTCGTTGGGCTGGTAGGCCATCATGAGCAGGCCGTGGTGCAGCGAGCCGTCGTGCGTGCGCATGTCCCGCGTGGCCACCGTGGCCATGCCCGCGTCGGGCGCCGCCGAGGCCAGGAGCGGCGTCGTGCGCTCGGCCATGTTCGTCACCGTCTCCTG
>RJAE01000042.1 GCA_004000035.1 Arthrobacter sulfonylureivorans
ATCTCGTGCAGGCGCACGCTCGTCTGGGGGCTGGAGACCATGGGGTCGAGCGGGCGCATGAAGTAGGCGTACCGCTCCACGGCCTCGGTCGCCTCGGCGAGCGCGGCGCGCGTGGCGCCGTACGCGGCGCTCTGGGCCTTGTGCTTGAACGGGTGCTTCGACAGCGTCTTGCCGAACGTCGACCACAGCAGCATGACGGTGGGGGCGTCGCGCTCGTCGTCCGAGCGCACCTCCACGCCCGAGCTGGCCTTCAGGTAGCGCCAGTAGGTGGCCAGCACCGCGCGCCAGGCCACGTCCGCCGAGATGCCCTTCAGCGCGGCCTCGGCCGCGCGCGCGTACGCCTCGCGGTGCGGCTCCGCCGAGCACGCCGTGATCACGGACTCGGGGGCGTAGTTGCTGCGCACGAGCGCCAGGGCCGAGGCGCGCTGGGCGCCGAAGAGCGCGGGCGCGCACTGGCGCTCGGCCGCCTCGCGCAGGGCCGCCACGGCCGCCGTCAGCACCTCCCCGGGGGCCGCCAGCAGGCAGCTGGCGCGGGTGCGCCCCTCGGTGACGCGGCGCGAGGCATCCTTCCACGAAGCGCGGCGCGTTCCTCGGGCGCGGCGGATCATGGCGGAGGCAGGGACGGGTTAGCGGCCCCGGGGCGGCCGGCGCGCCGATAAATGGGCTCGGGGTTCCGGCACGCCCACCAGCTCCGGGTGGCGCGCGGCGTATTCGGCGAGGTCGACGTCCGGCCCCAAGTGGGCGGGGCGCACGGCCGTGGGCGGGACGAGCCCGTCCAGGTCCTCCGAGGGCAGCGCGGGCGCGATGACGAGCCGCTTGCCGCCCGTGGGGGGGCCCGGGGCCGGCGTCAGCCGCAGCTGGCGCATGACGGCGTCGCGCTGCTCCCAGAACTCCGCGAGCGGGCACGCGCGCACCAGCGGGTCGAGCGCGTCCATGAGCTCCGCGTAGTCGTCCAGCGCCGCCTCGTACACGCGCACCGGCCGGCCGCCGTGGACGGCGGCGCCGAGCAGGCAGTTGAGCAGCAGGTTCGCGTGGCCCGCCAGGCGCTGCAGCACCAGCGCGAAGGCGACGAGGGCGTCGCTCCCGCCGGCGTGGGCCCGCACGAGGCCCGTGAGCGCGGAGCGCGCG
>RJAE01000043.1 GCA_004000035.1 Arthrobacter sulfonylureivorans
CCATCGCCATCGTCCCGGCGCGGGCCACCGCGGCCTCACAGGCCCGTGGAGCCGAAGCCGCGGGTCCCGCGCGCGCTGCTCGGGGCGACAAAGTCCCGCGTGAAGAGCCACGCGGGGCGGTGCTGCATCGGGGTGCGCGGGGTGGCGGGGAACGGGGACCGCCCCGTGATCCAGCTCAGCGGCTCGCGCGTCAGCACCAGCTGCGCCACGCGCTGGCCCGCCTCCAGGGTCACCGGGTGCGCGCCGCGGTTCTGGATCCGGAAGCGGCACGGGCCGCTCTCCCAGGGCGTGGGGAAGACGACGATGCCGCGGAGGTTGAGGGACGAGCGCCCGAAGACGTAGGCCCAGTGGCGGCCGTCCGTGCGGTGCACCGGCAGCGCCACGGTCTCCGCGCCGCCGGGGGGCAGCACCAGCTCGCGCGGGCAGGGGATGTCGTATCCGGCGTCCTCGTCGCGCTTCGGCGCAAAGACCTCGAAGAAGGGCACGTCCGTGGCGATGCCCGGCGCGAGGCGCAGCGGCGTGCAATAAAACTGCGCCCGTGGGCGGCCCGGGGCTACAATCGCCTGCACCTCGCCGCGAAAGCCCGCGTCCACGATCCCGTTGGTGGTGCGACCGCCCCCGCGCTGCGCGACGAGCATCGCGTATCCGGTGGGCAGCGCCACCTTGAGGCCCAGGGGAACCTTATAAAATCCCTCCGGCCCCGGACTCCGGCACACCAGCAGCCGCCCTCCGTCCACTGTCACGGGCTCGCTCGCAGACACCAGGATGGTCTCTTCCTCCGCCCGGCTCTCGCTGACGCTCGTCGCCGCGCTCTGCGCGCTGGTGACGCCCGCGCTCTCTTCCATAGTCTTTTCCGAGGGGTCGCTGCCGCTGCTGCGCGAGGAGTCGCGGACCAGCTTCTGGAGCGCCACCTGCGCCGCCAGGGGAGTCCCGGTGGATCAGCCGACGGCCGCCGCCGTGACATTTTATATCTGCCTCCTGGCGGTGCTCGTCGTCGCCCTGGGTTACGCCACCCGGACGTGCGCCCGGATGCTGCACACCGCCCCCGCGGGGAGGCGCGTATAAAGATCGATCCGCACGCGCCCGATCCCACTC
>RJAE01000044.1 GCA_004000035.1 Arthrobacter sulfonylureivorans
GGGCGCACGGTGGATGCCTTGGCACTAGGAGCCGATGAAGGACGGGACGAACACCGATATGCTTCGGGGAGCTGTAAGCAAGCTTTGATCCGGAGATTTCCGAATGGGGAAACCCACCACTCGTAATGGAGTGGTATCCATATCTGAATTCATAGGATATGAGAAGGCAGACCCGGGGAACTGAAACATCTAAGTACCCGGAGGAAGAGAAAGCAAATGCGATTCCCTGAGTAGCGGCGAGCGAAACGGGATTAGCCCAAACCAAGAGGCTTGCCTCTTGGGGTTGTAGGACACTCTGTACGGAGTTACAAAGGAACGAGGTAGATGAAGAGGTCTGGAAAGGCCCGCCATAGGAGGTAACAGCCCTGTAGTCAAAACTTCGTTCTCTCCTGAGTGGATCCTGAGTACGGCGGAACACGTGAAATTCCGTCGGAATCCGGGAGGACCATCTCCCAAGGCTAAATACTCCCTAGTGACCGATAGTGAACCAGTACCGTGAGGGAAAGGTGAAAAGCACCCCGGAAGGGGAGTGAAAGAGATCCTGAAACCGTGTGCCTACAAGTAGTCAGAGCCCGTTAACGGGTGATGGCGTGCCTTTTGTAGAATGAACCGGCGAGTTACGATCTCGTGCAAGGTTAAGCAGAAGATGCGGAGCCGCAGCGAAAGCGAGTCTGAATAGGGCGCATGAGTACGTGGTCGTAGACCCGAAACCAGGTGATCTACCCATGTCCAGGGTGAAGTTCAGGTAACACTGAATGGAGGCCCGAACCCACGCACGTTGAAAAGTGCGGGGATGAGGTGTGGGTAGGGGTGAAATGCCAATCGAACCTGGAGATAGCTGGTTCTCTCCGAAATAGCTTTAGGGCTAGCCTCAAGGTAAGAGTCTTGGAGGTAGAGCACTGATTGGACTAGGGGCCCCTACCGGGTTACCGAATTCAGTCAAACTCCGAATGCCAATGACTTATCCTTGGGAGTCAGACTGCGAGTGATAAGATCCGTAGTCGAAAGGGAAACAGCCCAGACCGCCAGCTAAGGTCCCAAAGTA
>RJAE01000045.1 GCA_004000035.1 Arthrobacter sulfonylureivorans
ACTCATATTTTGACTAAATGTAGCAGTAAAAGTTGAATTAACCATTACTTTTATTGCTCTTGATTTTTTCTCAGTATCTTTAAAACAGCCTTAAAAGATGAAAATATTATTCATTAACAAAGCAAAAAGCACCACAAGTTAACTTGCGGCGCTTTTTGTTGCCTTTTGTTAAAATTTGAGTATCTAAATTAAAAAAGAAAGGCTTTTACATTATATATGATTAGCAATGACAAAAATACTAGTTATTCAACTGACCTATGCTTGCTTAAAAAGAAATTAAATGTGCACGGCAAGTACAAGTTTAATTATGTACATTATGTAATTGATGAAACGAATTGAGATGAAATATTGACCAAGTCAAATCACAAAACCAATAAAAATAACATTAGCCCGTTGAGACTTAAAGAAATTCTTGAAAGGCTAATTGCAGGCTATGATATGAAAACTGTTTCTAATATTGTGGGGTTTAAATCAAGATCAATTTATAACTTATTTGACAGAATTACAATTGAAACAAAGCGTGGCTATGCTAAATATCAAAAGAAATGTAAATTGTGTGGTATGGACTTAAAAGGCAAAACAATATATGTAATTAGTGCTCTCAAATTTTTGAATTTAATTGAAACAAGACATGATTCAAAAAGATTAGAAAACAATTCTAAATTGCTTATGAAATACATTGAGATTTTTAAGTTTTACAAACAGTTACTGTACTTTTATTTGAAGAATAGAAATAGTTTTAACTTAGATAGTAAAGCTGTTAAACAGTCTGTGGCAAGCATTATTTTTAAATACATAAGAGAACTAGAAGCACAGGGAAAGCTTCAAAATTCATATATTCCATCAGTTCAAAACTTTTACCGTATATTGGCTAAACATAGTGCTTTTGGTCTAAAATTAGATATTCTTCCATATAAATCAAACGGTAAATATGGAAGTAGAACAACAGTAAAGCATGAGACAAAGAAGAAAACAATAGGCAAACTTATTACTGAACGTCCAGAATCA
>RJAE01000046.1 GCA_004000035.1 Arthrobacter sulfonylureivorans
TCTCGCGTCTCGAGCAACAGCGGGCGCCTGGTCGCGCACCTCCGCGAGACGGTCTGCGCCGGCCTGGTGACGCACGAGGCCGGCGTGGACGCGACCACGCGCCTGCTGCTCGACCACGACCTGCCCAGCTTCGGCTGGTACCGCCTGCGGCCCGGCCCCGCGGGGGAGCGCGTGGTGCTGCGGCACCAGCGCCTCACGTCCAGCGACGTGGAGGTCAACTGCACGCCCCTCAACCTGGCCCGCGACGAGGACGGCCCGTGGCCCGACTACAAGCTCCTGTGCTTCGACATCGAGTGCAAGGCCGGCGACGACGCGGCCTTCCCCGCCGCCGAGAACCCCGAGGACCTGGTGATCCAGATCTCGTGCCTGCTGTACTCGCTCGCCACCCAGCGGCTGGAGCACACGCTGCTCTTCTCGCTGGGCTCGTGCGACTCGGACGACCCCGCGGTGACGGTCCTCGAGTTCGACAGCGAGTTCGAGCTGCTGCTCGCCTTCGTGACCTTCCTGAAGCAGTACGCGCCCGAGTTCGCCACGGGGTACAACATCATCAACTTTGACTGGGCCTTCGTGCACACCAAGCTCACGGCCGTCTACGGGCTGGCCCTCGACGGCTACGGGCGCTTCAACCGCGGCGGCCAGTTCCGCGTCTACGACGCGGGCCAGAACAGCTTCCAGAAGCGCAGCAAGGTCAAGATCAACGGCCTCGTCTCCCTGGACATGTACGCCGTCGCCGCCGACAAGCTGAAGCTGCCGAGCTACAAGCTCAACGCCGTGGCCGAGGAGGCGCTCGGCGAGCGCAAGCTGGACCTGGACTACAAGGACATCCCGCGGTACTACGCCGCGGGCCCGCGCGAGCGCGGCGTCATCGGGCGCTACTGCGTGCAGGACTCGGCGCTCGTGGGCAAGCTCTTCTTCAAGTTCCTGCCGCACCTCGAGCTCTCGGCCGTGGCGCGGCTCGCCAACATCACGCTCGCGCGCGCCATCTACGACGGCCAGCAGATCCGC
>RJAE01000047.1 GCA_004000035.1 Arthrobacter sulfonylureivorans
ACCGCCGCGAAGATGTTGGCCAGGCTCGGGGGGATCGGCACCCCGCGCCGGACGCTGAAGGCCAGCCCGTGGGCCTGGCCCGGCCCGTGGTACGGGTCCTGGCCGATGATGACCACCTTGACGTCCTCGGGCGCCGTGAGGCGCGTCCAGGCGAACACGTCCTCGCGCGCGGGCAGCACCTCCTCGGTCAGGCAGCGGCCGCGGTACTCGGCCAGCAGCAGGCGCGCGTACGGCTTGGCGAGCTCGGGCTCCAGCAGCGCGCGCCACGAGGGGGCCACGTCGAACTCGGCGGCGAAGGCGTCCCACGTGGGCGCCCCGGGGTCGGGGGCCGGGGCGGAGGCGTCGGCCCCCGTGGCTGTTGTCGCCGCCGACGCCGCGGGCGTGCCCTTCGCGGGCCGGGCGGCGGCGGAGGGTCGGGCCGGCTTCGAGGCCCCGGCCCCTGCCCCTGCCCCTGCCCCTGCCCCTGCCCCTGCCCCGGCGGGGGCTGCTGCTGCAGCGGCGGTGGTGGCGTTAGAGGCAGAAGCGGCGGCGGCAGGCACGACGAGGCGCACCCCGGGCGGCAGGCCGCAGGGTCTCTTACTCGGCGGGGGGCCCTCCATTATAGCGCAGCGGCGGCAGGGAGTCCTTGTGCACGGCCACCTCTCCGAGCTCCTTGAGGGCCGCCTCATTTAAGGGCTCTCCGACGGCCAGGGCCTGGATGGCGACAAAGGGGTTGACCAGGTAGGCGGTGCCAGACGCCCACAGGATGACCTCCGGCGGCGAGCAGTAGGGCTTCACGACCACGCTCGTGACGGCGTTCATGTCCGGCGGCAGCGAGTACGCGATGTAGGGATGGCAGCGCGATCCCACGGGCGGCTCGAGGTCCAGCAGCGGGTGATCCTCATCGTCCCACTCCAGCTCCTCGCGCCGAGGATGGCGAGTGGGGGGCGCGGGCGTGACCGGGGCCTCGAAGATGGCATCGAGCCCACGGGGGTTTCCCGCGACGCCGGGGCCA
>RJAE01000048.1 GCA_004000035.1 Arthrobacter sulfonylureivorans
GGGGAGATGGAGGGAGATGGGGAGCGACGACGACAGACTCGCGCACGCCAGAGAGGTACGGTTCAACGGTTTTATTCAAAACAGGTGGTTGCAGTAAAAGTACTTCCCGTGCATGTACACGGGGACGAGGGTGTAGCTGCACGTCAGGCGGCAGGTGGGGGCGTCGCAGCCGGTCTTGTGGGCGTCCAGCGCGTCCATGATCCCGCCGAGGCAGGCGCCGGGCACGTACTCCTCCAGCGGGGCGGGCGAGTCCCCCAGGTCCTCGGGCAGCACGCAGCTCGAGCCGCGCTCGACGAAGCGGGCGATGCGGGCCAGCATCACCAGGGTGTAGGTGACGATGCAGCGCACGTCCCGCAGGCGGCGCCGGCGCACGAGCTCGTCGACGGGCGTGTCGCGGAGGTAGCAGCGCAGGAACGGGCCGAGCTTCAGGCGCAGGTTCTGGAGCACCGCCCCCGCGGTGGCCACGATGGGGTCCAGCGTGCGCAGCGTGAGCCCCTTGGTGAGGATGAGCTTGACCCACGTGAGCGTCTCGTCCGCCGAGGCGAGGGACTCCGTCAGGCCCTCGTTCAGGAGCACCATCTCGCGGAGCACGCGCGCCGCCTCGGTGGCGTGCGGCCGCACCTCAAACAGGCGGTGCAGGTCGGCCCCGTGGAACATGAGCGTCTCCCACGTGACGCGCCGCCCGTCCGGGGTGAACTGCTCGGCGCCGAACTCGAGGACGGCGGCCCACGGCGACGAGCCCGCGGCGCGGAAGCCGTCGTTGAACACGGGGCGGGAGAGGTCGCGCCGCGCCGAGGCGAAGAGGTCGTTGACGCGCGTCGCGCCGACCCGCGCGTGCGTCGCGGAGACGGTGGCGCGCGCGCTCTCCGACAGGCGGTCGGGGGGCGCGTCGGGCCCGCTGTCGGGACGATCCGCCTCCGGCCGCCGCCGCTGGTGCTGCTGCTGGCGCTGCTGCTGCTGTTGCTGTCG
>RJAE01000049.1 GCA_004000035.1 Arthrobacter sulfonylureivorans
GCTCTGCGGGCCCGCGCGCTTCAGCTGCCTGCGGGCCCGGCACGCGCGCAGCCCGCCGGCCCGCACCTTCGTGGCCCTGAGCGTCGACGCCCACGACCGGCTGTGCATCTCGCTGAGTCAGCAGTGCTTCGCTACAAAGTGCGGCAGCAACGCGACGCGCACCATTTTCACCGCGGAGGTGGGGCAATCATGCTCCTCGGCGGACGCCCGCTGCACCTCCTCGTCCTCGGGGTGATGGGCGCGTACGCCGGCCTGGGCGCGTACTACGCGACCGTCGCCCGCCTGCCCCACCCCGTCGTGTACGCGGCGCTGCCGCTCGGCGAGCACGCCGGCGGCGGCGCGCCGGACTGGGAGGCCTTCAACGCCACGGCCATCTACGTGGGCCCCAACGAGACGGGCGCGCTGAGCCCGGAGCTGCGCGACCGCGCGCGGGTCGTGTACGCGCGCCGCGACTGCCGCGCCTACCTGTGGGACGTGCACTTTCGCCTGGCGGCCCTCGCGTGGCTCCTCTACGCGGCCTTCGTGTACGCGCGCCAGGAGCGGCGCATGTTCGGCCCCTTCCGCGACCCCGCCGAGTTCCTGACCCCGGAGAAGTACACGCTCAACTACGCGGCGAGCGTGCTCGCCGCCACGGTCATCGGCTGCAGCTACACCAAGTTCGCCTGGTACATGGCCGAGCTCGCGACGCGCCGCGCCGCGCTCAGCCGCGACCTCCGCGAGGACCCCATCACGCTGGCGCACCGCCACCCCACGCTGATCGCGCTCATCCTCCTCGAGATCGGGCTCCGCCTGGGGGCGCGCATGGCGCTGTTCACGACCCTCGGCGTCACGCGCGCCCCGTGCGCCCTCGTCTTCCCGCTGTACGCCCGCGCCCTCGTGTGGCTCTTTGTGCTGGCGGTCGGGGCGCTGGAGCTCCTGGCGGCGACGCTGCCGCACATCGCGCGC
>RJAE01000005.1 GCA_004000035.1 Arthrobacter sulfonylureivorans
CGGATCCCGCCCGAATGGCTCAAACGCCTCATCCGGCTACGCGACAGGCACTGCCGCGAATTCGGCTGCACCGTCCCCGCCGACCAATGCGACATCGACCACACCATCGCCTGGGAAGACGGCGGCAAAACAGTCCCCGAGAACCTCAGCGCCCACTGCAAACCCGGCCACAAAACCAAACACCACGGCGGCGGCAGCGTCACCCAGGACAACGACGGCACCCTGCACTTCACCACCCGCTCCGGACACACCCACACCACCACCCCCGACGAAGGCTGGGCAATCACCTACCCCACAGCAGAGGACCGGGCCAGCAACACAACGAACCAGGACAAAAGCGCAGCAGAACGGTCCGTTGACGGAGAGGATGGCGAACCATGCGACGAAACGCCACCGCCCTTCTGAAAGACAGATTCGAAACCGAGCAGGAAGGGGACCGATAGTGAGCAGGCGCAACCAGCCTCAGCCGACCGTCGATGATATTCTCCGGGAGTTCTTCGCACAGCAACGTCAGTCCCGCCCGATTCGGGAAGATCGTTCGCTCCGGCTGGAGGCGCATTTACGGAGCTGTATCGAAGCCTGCGGCCCTGACTACATCTCAGAGGAGTGGTGGTTGATGCTGGAGATTGAACGGTGCTTCGAGCCGAAGGACACGTTCGCCAGGCTTTTGCCAGCAGACTTTCTCCTGCCGCCAATGCACGATTTCTTATCGCCGGAGTGGCTGTTTGACCACGGTACTGACCGACTGGTTCAGGTGAATCACAGCTACCGCTTGGTCTGCTGGCTATGCAGCAGCGGCTCGGTCAATCTCCGTGCGCTGCGGCCCAGCATCATCCAATTCATGATCCGACATGATGAGCTGGCCGTCCGTCCAAGGGCCCACAAGGGACCGGATCGTCTGCTCCAACCGGCCGATGCCCCGATCACCCGCGAAGATCTGCCGTAGGGCACAGTGCCAAGGGAGGAAGGGCTATCCCCCGCCCCTGTTATCGCCTGTTTCCGCTGTCAGAGGCTGCAGCCGATCAACAGGGGCTCGGGCTGAAGCCGAATACCAAAGGCACTGTCAACTCCATCCCGTACGGCACGGGCGATCGCCAGTATGTCTTCTGCGCTGGCTTCACCACGGTTGGTGATTGCCAGTGTGTGCTTGGTCGACAGCGACGCGCGGCCGCCGGCCAAAGCGTGCCCGTTGAGGTCGCCGTTTGATGTGCCCTCGAGACCGAAGCCCTTGGAGAAGCCTGCATGGTCGATGAGCCAGGCAGCGCTCAGCTTGATCTTGTCGCCGGCCGGCCACCGCGGTGCGTTCGCGGGAAGTCTTTCCGCCGTTGCGGGATCGACGATGGGGTTGGTGAAGAATGATCCCGTGCTGAATGTGTCCCTGTCGGCAGGATCGTGGACCATCCCCTTGGACGCGCGCAGCCGGAGTACTTCACGTCGAACGTCTGAGGCCTTGGCGGTTTCGCCGATCACGGCTCCTAGCACCCGGGCCAATTCGGCGTAACGGATCGGAAGGCTCTGCCGCCCCGCCGTCAGCCGGAACTCAACTTCCAGCACCACGAAGCGTGGCGAACCGTTGACGGTGCTCCGTTTCAAGACCGAGTCCCGGTAGCCAAACGCGAGGTCGCTGTTGTCGAATTCCCGAATCGAACCAGTGTTCCTGTCCCATGTTCGGACCCGGGTGATGGTCTGCGAGACGTCGGATCCGTAGGCGCCGACGTTCTGCACCGGTGTGGCACCCGTGAGCCCCGGAATACCGGAGAGCGCCTCCAGCCCGGCCCAGCCGCTGGTGACGGTCAAGGCAACGAGGTCGTCCCACGGCTGACCTGCTTGAACCGTGAGCGCCACGGCGCCGTCTTGTTCGTCGACGGTGTAGCCGGTGTTGGCGACACGGATGACGGTGCCCGGGTAGCCGCCGTCGGAAATCACGAGGTTGGACCCGCCGCCGACGATCAGAAGGTCGTCGCCGTAACCGTCGGCGGCCCTGACCGCATCGACAATCTCGGACTCGGAGCCGGCCTCGACGTAACGCCGGGCCACGCCGCCCACGCCGAGCGTTGTCAGCGGAGCAAGAAGCGTTTCTGTCACGATGCCGGCCTCTCCCCCGCCGGGTTCAGGGCGAGTCACCAAACCTTGACGACCGCCTGGGCTTTGACCAGTACCTTCACACCCGCAGCGGTCACCGTCAGGTCGACTCGCGCCGTCCCGTTGTCTGCATCGATGGCGCCGATGGCACCGCTGACTTCGATGCTCGCACCCGGGCCGTCAACGTCCTCCACGAGGACTGGCTTGGTGAACCGAGTCTGGTAGTCGACGACGGCGGCCGGGTTACCGATCCAGTCCGTCACCAATTGCACGGCAGCCCCCATCGTGAACATGCCATGTGCGATGACGCCGGGAAGTCCCACCTGCTCGGCGAAGCGCCCGTTCCAGTGGATCGGATTGAAGTCGCCCGAGGCGCCGGCGTACCTGACCAAATCCGCGCGGGAGACCTCAATGGCTCGGGAGCCGATGTCCTGTCCAACGGTCAGCTCGTTCAGTTCGACGCTCACTGGCCTTCCCCTCTCACCAGGATCGACGACGTGGTGGTGGCCGTTCTCTCGCCGGCCACGGTGCTGATCTCGGCGCGGGTGGTGATCATGGCCCCGCCGCCCATGGCGCGGACCTGATCGACGTGGAGTTCGGCCACGAGTTCGTCGCCGGCGACGATCGGACGGTGGTGCACAAACCGCTGGTCGGCGTGGACGACGCGGGAGAAATCGATACCGGAGTCTGAATCCTCGATCAGCTGAGCATCTGCGCGTTGGGCCACGATGATGGCGAACGTCGGCGGTGCCACCAAATCTGCATAGCCGAGTGCGCGCGCGGCTTCAACGTCGAAGTGCGCGGGATGTGTGGCTTTCACCGCCGAGGCGAACTCCCTGATTTTCTCGCGGCCCACAGTGTAGGCAGCGCCGGCCGGGTACACGCGGCCGGCGAGGTCGGGGTTGACCCCGGCTTGCTCGGACATGGATCTCCTTCGGTGGAGTGGGCGGGGATGAACTAACGTCGCTTGGCCTGAGGGGTGCTGCGCGGATTTGCGGCCGCTTGCCGGGCCCGGGCGTCGCGGAATCGGACCAGCAGCCCTGCCAGATGGGTCAGCAGTCCCGTGGCAATGACCGCAATCGCTGCCCAGATCAGCCATTGGATGCTGGCCGAGGCGCCTATGACAGACAGCAGGATCCCGACGCCGATGAGTGCCATGGCAGAGATCACCAGCTTGCGGTACAGCGGCGAGCCGAGGTCCCAAGGATTCATACTTCAAGGTTACCGGCCGCGCCGCTGCCGGCCGAACCGCGGAGCGGATTGCGTTGCTTCGGTTCCGGTCCCGATGGTTCGCTAGAACAGTTGTTCCTGCATGGCGGGCAGCTCTGAGACGAATTCCCCCAGTGCGATCCGGCGGCCCTTCAGTCTCCCGAGGTCCGCCAGGAAGTGCGGGCCACCCTCCGTTAGCTGCGCAGCCGCGATGCTGCCCAGAATGCCTTGCACGGTGAGCCCGTGGTCTCCTGAATCAAAGTTGCTCGGGTAGCTCCTCCTGATGCCATCCGCGAGCACCGGCGCCGCCAGCTCCGGCAACTGCCACGGGTCATCGACGACGTCGAAGCCCTCTAGTTGAGCGGCAGGCAGCAAGTTGCGGACAGTAGCAGCGTGGCTCGCATTGATCCGCTCCAGATCGTCCGCAGGCAGCGGGGTCAGGAGCCCGGCATACTTGGCGGCACTGCGCACTGCTTGGGTCAGTTCGGTAGCTCCCGAAACCATGTCCTCCAGCACTCGGACCACCCGCCCGTCACGCGTCTTGGCAACGTAGCGGGCGACCACGGCGCCTTGCTCGGCCAACCGCAGCGACTTCCGTATGTTGGCCGCCGTCCCCACCTTGCTGGCACCGTTGGCGAACGTCGCGACGTAGAGCCAGTGCGGCTGCGCGAGATACAGCAATAACCCCTCAGGCGCCCGGCCGCTGCGATGGCTGTCATGCAGGAAGCGCAAGTCGTCATTGAGGAAGCAGTTCACACACTGGTATCCGCGCTCGGCAGGCGCCTGCAACCGGCACGGCACATGTGTCCGATCATCTGCGGAATGCACCCGGTGGCTGCCCAGGCAGAAGACTTGTGGATCCAGCACTCGGAAGCCCAGACGGGTCCCGGCTCTCACCGGAATGCCCTCCGGTGTACCGTCCGGGGATGCCAGACGCAGCTGGGGCCCCGCTGTGGTCCAGACAATGCCGTGGGCAAGATAAAGGGCGGGCATGGCGTCCACTCTAGTCAGGGGAGCTCAACACGGACCGGCGGACGGACGGCCGCACAGCAGACCGGCAGACCCCGTAACAAGCTGAAGGGCCCGTCCGGAACCGTAGTTCCGATCGGGCCCTTCAAGGCTTTGTAGCGGTGCCCGGACTCGATCCGGGGACCTCACGATTATGAGTCGTGCGCTCTAACCAGCTGAGCTACACCGCCACGAATGGCAGTGCCCGCGCCGCGTCTCGCGACGCAGACGCGGGCTTTGCCATTCAGAGCCCCCCACCGGAATCGATCCGGTGACCTCGTTCTTACCAAGAACGCGCTCTACCACTGAGCTAGGGGGGCAACGGAGAAATACATTACCAGCAATTTGCCCCGGGATGAAATCGAACTGAGGGCCCGTGGTGAACGCCACACCGCAGGCTTCGGCTTGTGCCGCAATCCGGCCCTTGGCGTACGGGTTTAGCCCCTGGAATGTTTCCTCAAGCCGCCGAAAGCGCTGCCGGAACCGTGCTGCCGAATGGAACCTGTCGATGCGCGAGTCATTCCCAAAGTGCAGTGAAGATCACATGTAAGTAGGGGTGAAACGAGTGCTATGGGTAGTCTGGGGGCACTATTCGAAAGGAACCCATGCAGGTTTCACAGTCATCCACGTCCCGGGATGGAATTGTCTCCCGGCTGCGTGCCGCAGGCTGCGTATTTGCTGAGGAAGAAGCGGACCTGCTGCTGGCCGAAAGCGGCCGCCCGAAAGTCTTGGCGGCAAGGGTGGAACAGCGGGCTGCCGGCATGCCTCTGGAACAGGTACTGGGTTGGGCTGAGTTCTGCGGCTTGCGTGTTGCCGTGGCTCCGGGAGTCTTCGTCCCGCGCCGGAGAACGGAGTTCCTGGTCCAGCGTGCAGCCGACCTTGCCCCGGCGCGCAGCGGCGCCGTCGTCGACCTGTGCTGCGGCTCCGGAGCCGTGGCGGCGGCGCTGGGCAAGCTGCTGGCACCCACTGAGCTGCACGCCGCTGATGTGGATCCGGCGGCGGTTGCCTGTGCGCGTAAGAACCTGCCGGCCGCGCAGGTGCACGAAGGCGATCTATTCGACGCGCTGCCCTCGGGACTGCGGGGCCGGGTGGATGTCCTGGCCGCCAATGTGCCCTATGTGCCCACACAGGAGATCGCCCTACTGCCGGCGGAGGCCCGCCTGCACGAAGCGGCGTGGGCGCTCGACGGCGGTGCGGACGGTTTGGCGGTCATGCGCCGCGTTGCGGCGGGCGCACCGGAGTGGTTGGCACCCGGTGGGTCGGTCCTGGTGGAAACGAGCGAGCGTCAGGCAGAGACTGCTTCCGGCGTCTTTGAAAGCTGCGGGCTTGCGGCCGCTGTGACCTATTCGCCCGAACACGGGTCCGCGGTGGTCTCGGGCACCCGGGAAACGCCGGCCTGAAGGCGGGCCAGCCAGCCGGAAGGCGCACCAGCGCCCGGAAGGCCGGTCAGCCAGCCGGAAGGCGCACCAGCGCCCGAAAGGCGCGTTAAACGCCTCCGGGGCACCTGTCCATGACAGATGCCCCGGAGGGTGGCTAACAGATCCGGAGGGGATTAGCCGCGGGTGTGGCGAGGCTTGCGCGGACCGCCGAAGCTGCGGTCGCGGTCGCCGCCGAAGCCACCGCGGTCGGTGCGGTCGCCGCTGAAGCTGCGTTCGCCGCTGAAGCTGCGTTCGCCGTCGTTCTTCTTGTACGGACGATCCCCGTCAAACTTCTTCTTGTAGGGGCGGTCGCCGTCGGACTTCTTGGTGAACGGCCGGTCTCCCCGGTCGCTGCGGAATCCACCGCGGTGGCCGCCGCCGAAGTCGTCGCGGTCCCGGCGCGGCTTGCGGCCGGCGTCGAGTTCCAGGTGAATCAGCTCGCCGCCGATGCGGGTCTTGGACAGCGCACGCAGCTGGTCCTTGCTCAGGTCCGCGGGCAGCTCGACCAGCGAGTGGTCCGAGCGGATGTCGATGCCGCCGATCTGGGCGGCGGACAGGCCGCCCTCGTTGGCGATGGCGCCGACAATGGAGCCGGGCATCACGCGGTTGCGGCGCCCGACGGCGATCCGGTAGGTGGCGTTGCCCTCGGTCAGGGTGCGGGACGGGCCGCGTGAATTCATGGAGTCACGTCCGCCGCCGGCACGCTCGCGCTGGCCCTTCGGTGCTTCCGGCAGGTCCTGGACCAGCAGCGGGCGTCCGCCCTGGGCCATGACGGCCAGGGCGGCGGCAATTTCGGCTGCCGGAACGTCGTGCTCGGTCTCGTAGTTGGCGACCAGGTCGCGGAAGATCGAGACGTCTTCGGAAGCCAGGGTCTCGGTGATCTTTTCCGCGAACTTGCGCATCCGCAGGTTGTTGATGGTCTCGGCGGAGGGCAGGTGCATCTGCTCGACCGGCTGGCGGGTGGCCTTCTCAATGGCCCGCAGCAGGTACTTCTCGCGCGGGGTCATGAACAGGATGGCGTCACCCGAGCGTCCGGCACGGCCGGTGCGGCCGATGCGGTGCACGTAGGACTCGGTGTCGTGCGGGATGTCGTAGTTGACAACCAAGGTGATGCGCTCGACGTCCAGCCCACGGGCGGCCACGTCGGTGGCGACCAGGATGTCGATCTTGCCGTCGCGCAGCGCCTCGACGGTGCGCTCACGCTGCTGCTGCGGGATGTCGCCGTTGATGGCGGCGGAACGGTAGCCGCGGGCCTTGAGCTTGTCGGCCAGGTCTTCGGTGGCCATCTTGGTGCGCACGAAGGCGATCACGCCGTCGAAATCTTCGGCTTCCAGGATCCGGGTCATGGCGTCGAGCTTGTGCGGGCCCATGACCTGCAGGTAGCGCTGGCGGGTGTTGGTGCCGGTGGTGGTCTTGGCCTTGACCGTGATTTCGGCCGGGTCCTTCAGGTACTTCTTGGCGATCCGGCGGATGGCGGTCGGCATGGTCGCCGAGAACAGCGCAACCTGCTTATCTTCCGGGGTCTTCGAGAGGATCTGGTCCACCTCTTCGGCGAAGCCCATGCGCAGCATCTCGTCGGCCTCGTCCAGCACCATGTACTGGAGCTCGGACAGGTCCAGCGAACCCTTTTCGATGTGGTCGATCACGCGGCCGGGGGTGCCGACAACAACCTGGGCGCCGCGGCGCAGTCCGGCCAGCTGCGGGCCGTAGGCGGAGCCGCCGTAGACCGGCAGCACGGTGAAATCGTCCATGTGCGCGGCGTAGGAGGAAAACGCCTCCGCCACTTGCAGGGCCAGCTCGCGGGTAGGCGCCAGCACCAGGATCTGGGTGTTCTTGGTCGGCGGCAGCTCGGCCATCCGGGACAGCGCCGGAACGGCGAAGGCTGCGGTCTTGCCGGTGCCGGTCTGGGCCAGGCCCACGACGTCGCGGCCTTCGAGCAGCACAGGGATGGTGGCGGCCTGGATCGGCGAGGGCTTTTCGTAGCCGACGTCGGTCAGTGCCGCGAGGACGCGGCCATCGAGGCCGAAGTCGGTGAAGAGTACGGTGTTTTCGTCTTCGACGGCCTCAGCGGCGTCGGTGTTTTCAGGCAGGGTATTAACAGTGTTTTCGGACACGGGGCAGTTCCTCGTATTCAGCTGGGGACCGGTGGCCGCGGCGCATGAATGTCCGCGGTCCTCTGACTCAAAGCCCGGCGCTATTACAATCCCGTGGCAGGGCTTTCCGCCGCTTCGCTGGCTGCCCGCATTGTGCGGGGAACCTAGCGGCGTTTTCTTTAGCCGGCGCTCCCAAACATGAAACTGCCCGCCGTTTAGAGGCGGACCCACACACCAATCAGACGCTTCGACAAGACCGTATGTGGCATTATCGCGCAGAACTAAGGGAATACCGACAGTGGGGGATGCATCCAGTGTACGGCATGCGGGCGGCCCATTTCTGCGGGAAAGTACGACGACGGCCGGTGACGTTCGGCACAGCGGTCACCTTGGGGTACTGGTCGCGCGATCCGCCGCCGCTGCAGGCTGCAGTCCCAGCGTGTGTTCCGCCCATTCGATCCAGATCTGCTCGAACATGATCCCGGCCTGCAGCACGGCACGCTGCAACCGGTTGGCGTCGTCCCAGCTGCCCCGTTGGTCCAGTTGTTGATAGGTGGCAAGCTGGGCGCGGTGCAGGCCGAGATGCCGCTCAAGTTCGTCGTTGATGGGGACATCGCCCAGCACCGAGGAAGCGCGCAGCCGGATCATCAATTCCTCGCGGACGGGACGAGGCTCCTGCCGTTCCAGCGTCCACCGGCTCAATTCCTTCCGGCCGGCGGCAAGCACGGTGTAGTCCTTGGCGCGGCCCCGGCTGGAGTCGCGGCCGGTGGAGTGAACCAGCCCGTTCCGTTCCAGCTTGGCCAGTTCCCGGTAGATCTGTTGGTGCGTGGCCGGCCAGAAGAAGCCGAAGGACTTATCGAACCGGCGGGCCAGTTCCGCTCCGGATCCGGGTTGTTCCAGCAGCGCGGTGAGGATGGCGTGCGGCAGGGACATGGTCGTTTTCCTTCCGCTACAGCGCGGCGGCGAGCCGGGTCGCCTGGTTGATGGCACGTTTGGCATCGAGTTCGGCAGCGACGTCCGCGCCGCCCACCAGATGGACCGGCAAGCTCAGGTCTTTCAGTGCTTCCAGCAGCTCCCGCTGCGGTTCCTGCCCGGCGCAGAGCACCACGTTGTCGACGGCGAGTACCGAGTCGGTGCCGTCGATGGTCAGGTGCAGTCCGTCGTCGTCGATTTTGCGGTAGGTGACGGCGGGGATCATGTGTACGCCGCGGCTCTTCAACTCTGCCCGGTGGATCCATCCCGTGGTCTTGCCCAGTCCGGCGCCGATTTTGGCTTCCTTGCGCTGCAGCAGATGGACGGTCCGGGCCGGGCTGCCGGGCCGGGGTTCGGTGAGGCCGCCGCGGACGGCCGGGTCGTCGTCGATCCCCCAGTGCTCCCGGAACCGCTCCGGCTCCAGCGTGGCACTGGGACCGGTCTGGGTGATGTACTCGCTGACGTCGAAACCGATGCCGCCCGCACCCAGCACTGCCACCGTTTCGCCGAGCTCCTGGTGGTCGCGCAGCACGTCCTGGTAGCCGAGCACACTCGGGTGGTCCACGCCGTCCAGATCCGGAATCCGCGGCACCACACCGGTGGCCAGGATGATCTCGTCGAATCCGCCGTCGGCCAGTTCAGCTGCCGTCACCCGTGTCTTGAGGCGCACCTCGACGCCGAGCAGCTGCAGCTGGCGGCCGAAATAGCGGATGGTTTCGTGAAACTCCTCCTTGCCGGGGATCTGCTTGGCCAGGTTGAACTGGCCGCCGATTTCTTCCGCAGCTTCAAAAAGCGTGACGCGGTGGCCGCGCCCGGCAGCCGTCACGGCACAGGCCAGGCCTGCCGGTCCGGCGCCGACAACGGCCAACGACTTCGGCTCGGCCGCCGGCTCGATCACCAGTTCGGTTTCGTGGCAGGCGCGCGGATTGACCAGGCAGGAGGAGACTTTGCCGGCGAACGTGTGATCCAGGCATGCCTGGTTACAGGCGATGCAGGTATTGATTTCGTCCGCCTGTCCGCGCGACGCCTTGAGCATAAACGCCGGATCGGCGAGCAACGGCCGTGCCATGGAGACCATGTCCGCGCACCCGTCGGCCAGGAGCTGCTCGGCGGTGTCCGGGTTGTTGATCCTGTTGGTTGCCACCAAGGGAATTCCGACGGCGCCCATCAGCCGGCGGGTGACCCAGGCGAAGCCCGCCCGGGGCACCGAGGTGGCAATTGTGGGCACCCGGGATTCGTGCCAGCCGATGCCGGTATTGATGATGGTGGCCCCCGCCGCTTCGACGCCGCGGGCCAGTTGGGCGACTTCATCGAAGGTGGACCCGCCTTCCACCAGGTCCAGCATGGACAACCGGTAGATGATGATGAAGTCCTCCCCCACGCGTTGGCGGGTGCGGCGGACGATCTCGAGCGGCAAGCGGATCCGGTTGCCGTAGCTGCCGCCCCAGCCGTCGGTGCGCCGGTTGGTCCGGGCCACGATGAACTCGTTGATCAGGTATCCTTCCGAGCCCATAATCTCCACGCCGTCGTACCCTGCGTCGCGGGCCAGCGCCGCAGCCGCGGCAAAGTCCTCGATGGTCTGCTCGATGTCCGCTTCGCTCAGCTCGCGGGGACTGAAAGGGCTGATCGGAGCCTGCACCGGGCTGGGCGCCACCGGCTCCGGGTGCACGGCGTAGCGGCCCGCATGCAGCAGCTGCAGTGCGATGCGCCCGCCGTCGGCGTGGACCGCATCGGTGATGGTGCGGTGGAGGGCGGCCTCCTCCGCCGTAATCATCATCGCGCCGCCGGGCTGCAGCCTGCCGTCGGCATTCGGGGAGAAGCCGCCGGTAACGATCAGCCCGACGCCGCCGCGTGCGCGTTCGGCATAGAAGGCGGCCATGCGTTCGAATCCGCCGGGCAGCTCCTCCAGCCCCACATGCATGGAGCCCATCAGCACCCGGTTGGGCAGGACGGTGAAGCCGAGGTCCAGCGGTTCGAACAGCTTCGGGTAGGCCACGGCCATTCTGCACTCCTTTGCACAACAAGTTGCATAAAGACTACGGCGCCGAGGTCCAGCAGACAAGCGTCGGCCTACGGAGGATTTCAATCGGGTGGACAATTTCCTCCGGCCGCTGAACCGCGACATGGCGGGCAGCTGGTGCGTGGTTCCGACATGGCGGCAAGCTGGTGCCGTCAGGCGCGGATCCGACCTGGGTCCAAAGCCCTGCGGACCGCTTTGCTGACGTTGCCGTGCAGCGCAATCTCGCCGTTGGCCTCGGACTCCCGCAGCGCCTGCGCTTGCTCCGGGGTGAGCCCCAGCGATGATTCCGCCACACTGACGCCGTGCCGCGGCCGGGAGAGGACGTGGATTCCGTCGCCGGCGGCAAGGGAGCCGGTAGTGATGACTTTGAGGTACGCGCCGGGCAGTCCCTTCTGCAGGAAGCGCTTGACCCACCGGGGCTCGTCCATGTGCCGGGCGAAGGTAGCGCAGGGAATCCGCGGCATGGTCACTTCGACGACGACCTCCGGGCCGACCTGCCACCGCTCCCCCACCAGCGCACCGCTGACCTCAATACCGGTGGTCCGCAGGTTTTCGCCGAACAGACCCGGCGGGATGTCACGCTTGAGCTCGGCGGACCAGATCTCGGCATCTTCCTGGGCATAGGCGTAGAGGGCCTTGAGCTCGCCGCCGTGGTTCTTGCGGTCCGCCTGGAGATCGGCGCGCAGCCCCATCGAGTGGACCGGGATCCGCCCGTCGACCGGCCGTTTGTCGATACCGGTGATCCCTACCTTGCTGGCATCGGACTTCAGAGCGTGCAGCCGGCAAAGGGCCAGCAGGGATCCGGGATTCATGCAGTGATCATATATTTGCCGGGAACCTGCTCAGGCGTGGCCTTCGTAGCTGACGTCCTGGTCCTTGGCGCCATTCGCACCGGGCAGCGGCTGCCCGCGGTACTTGCCGAACGCCCAGAGGTTTCCGTCCGGATCGTTGATGGCGAAGCCGCGGTCCCCGTAATCGGTGTCCTGCAGGTCGCGGATGATGGAGGCGTCCGCCGCCTGCAACCGGGCGTAGAGGTCATCAGGATCATGGGTGTACACATTCAGCTGTGCCGAGCCCGGCTCGCGGGCCCACAGTGTGCCTTCTGCGTGGCTGGAGACCATCACCATGCCGCCTTCAGGCCACAGCAGCTCGGCGTGGATGACCACACCGTGCTCTTCGAACCGAGCGTGTTCGACGAACCCGACGGTGCCGGTGAGGTAATCGATCAGTGCAGCCGCCTTGCGCGACTGCAGACCGGGGACAACGCTGGCCGGTAGGTACTGCTTGTTCGCATCCATGGGCACAGTATTCTCCTCCGCCCCGGGACACGCCAGAGGCCCACGGCCCGGTCGCCCGGAACCGTAGGCCTCTGCCGCTGGTCGAGTGCTTCTTCTCGCCTAAATCGCCTGAGATCCGCTTAGAGCTGGGCGAAGGCCTGTTCCAGGTCGGCGATCAGGTCCTCGATGTCCTCAATGCCCACGGACAGCCGGATCAGGTTCTCCGGCACGGCCAGTTCGGTGCCCTTCACCGAGGCGTGCGTCATCTCCGAGGGATAGTTGACCAGCGACTCGATGCCGCCCAGCGATTCGGCCAGCGTGAACACCGTGGTGGACTCGGCTACCTTGCGCGCCGCCGCCTCGCCGCCGGTGAAGGAGACCGAGACCATGCCGCCGAAGCCACGCATCTGCTTCTTGGCCAGCTCGTGGCCGGGGTGGTCCGGCAGCCCCGGGTAGAACACGGCCTCGACTTCGGACCGGCCCTGCAGCCATTCGGCCACGGCCTGGGCGTTGGCCGAATGGCGGTCCATCCGCACGCCCAGTGTCTTCAGGCCGCGGGTGGTCAGGAAGGCATCCATCGGCGCGGACACCGCGCCGACGGCGAACTGCACGAAGCCGATCTTCTCGGCGAGTGCGTCGTCGTTGAGCACCACGGCACCGCCGATCACGTCAGAGTGGCCGCCGATGTACTTGGTGGTCGAGTGCACCACGACGTCGGCGCCGAAGGCCAGCGGGTTCTGCAGGTACGGCGAGGCGAAGGTGTTGTCCACCACCAGCAACGCACCGGCGGCGTGGGCCAGTTCTGCCAGAGCGGCGATATCGGTGACCTTCATCATCGGGTTGGACGGAGTCTCCACCCAGAGGAACCGGGACTTGTGCTCGTTGACCGCGGCGGCGACTGTCGACACATCGGACATGTCCACCACGGTATGGCCGATGCCCCAGGCACCCAGGACCCGGTTGATCAGCCGATAGGTTCCGCCGTACGCATCGTTGCCCAGCACAATGTGGTCGCCCGGGGCGAGTAGGGCGCGGATCAGCGCGTCTTCGGCTGCCAGACCGGAGGCGAAGGAGAACGCGTGCTTGCCGCCCTCCACCGCCGCCAACTGCACCTGCAGCGAGTCGCGCGTGGGGTTGGTGCCGCGGCCGTATTCGTAGCCGTTGCGCAGCCCGCCGATGCCGTCCTGGGCGTAGGTCGAAGACTGGTAGATCGCCGGCACCACCGCGCCGGTGGCTTCGTCCGGCACCTGGCCGGCGTGCACGGCCCGGGTGTTGAAGCCCTGGTAGTTCTCTGCGCTCATTCTTCTCTCCTTCAGCTCGTGAGGTAGGACAGCAGGTCGTGCCGGGTCAGCACGCCCACCGGCGCTCCGGCCAACGTGACCAGCACGCTGTCGGCCGCCTGCAGCTTCTCCCGGGCGGCGGACACCGTCTCCAGCGATCCGACCAGCGGCATCGCCGCGCCCAGGTGGTCGCCGACCTTGTCGGTTAGCTTCGCTTCGTTCTTGAACAGCTTGGCAGTCAGATCCCGTTCGTTCACGGCGCCGACCACCTCGCCCATGACCACCGGCGGTTCCTGCGACAGGACCGGCAGCACCGAGACGCCGTATTCGTTCATGATCTCGATGACGTCGCGCACCGTCTCGTAGGGATGGGTGTGCACCAGATCCGGCAGCCGGCCGCTCTTGCCCTGCAGTACCTCGCCCACGGTGGTCTCTTCTCCGCCGGCGATGAAGCCGTAGGACTTCATCCATTCGTCGTTGAAGATCTTGCCCAGGTAGCCGCGCCCGGAATCCGGCAGGATCACCACCACGATGTCGTCCGGCCCCAGGTCCTTGGCTACGTTCAGCGCCGCCACCACGGCCATGCCGGAGGAGCCGCCAACCAGCAGTCCCTCTTCCTGCGCCAGCCGGCGGGTCATCGCGAAGGCTTCCGCGTCGTTGACGGCCAGGACCTCGTCCGGAACGGACTTGTCGTAGTTGTCCGGCCACATGTCCTCGCCCACGCCTTCGACGAAGTACGGCCGGCCGGTGCCGCCGGAGTAGACCGAGCCCGCAGGGTCGGCGCCAATGATCTTCACCGGGCCGCCGAGGCGGTCGGCGGAAATTTCCTTCAGATAGCGGCCGGTTCCCGTGATGGTTCCGCCGGTGCCGGCGCCGATCACCACGTGGGTGACCTGGCCGTCGGTATCGCGCCAGATCTCCGGGCCGGTTGTCTCGTAGTGGCTGGCCGGAGCCGCCGGGTTGTTGAACTGGTCCGGCTTGTAGCCGCCCTCCACCTCCGTCACCAGCCTGTCGGAGACACCGTAGTAGGACTCCGGGCTGTCCGGGGCCACCGAGGTGGGGGTGACGACGACGTCGGCGCCGTAGGCCTTGAGCACGTCCCGCTTTTCCAGGCCCACCTTGTCCGGGGTCACGAAGATGGACTTGTAGCCCTTCTGCTGCGCCACCAAGGCCAGACCCACACCGGTGTTGCCGCTGGTGGGCTCGATCACCGTGCCCCCGGGCTTCAGCCGCCCGTCCTTCTCGGCTTCCTCGATCATCTTCACCGCAATGCGGTCCTTGATCGATCCGCCGGGGTTGAAATACTCCACCTTCGCCAGGACGGTGGCAGCAATACCTTCGGTCACTTTGTTCAGCTTGACCAACGGAGTGTTGCCGATCAGGTCCAGAACAGAATTGGCATATTTCATGGCCCAAATCTACCCGCCAGCCCAGACCGGGGCACATCCGGCGTAAGACGGGTTCACGCCGGCACCTGCGGGTGGCCTGTGGGAGCGCCCGGCGAGCCGGCCGGGCCGCAACTGTCCGCCCCGCGTGCGACGATTAATCCATGCTGTCCACTGCCTCCGCGTCCGGCGCCACCGGGCTCACCAGCGAGGTGGAGTTCCCGGAGCCTTACGACCTGCCCGGGACGTTATCCATCCTGTCCCGGGGCAAGCAGGATCCCACCGCCCGGATTGACGACGCCGGTGCCTGGCTGGCGCTGAACACCTCCTCCGGCGGGGCGACCCTGCGCATCACCCGTCGGCCGCGACGGGAAGACGAAACCAGTCGGGGGAACGACGCCAGTCGGGCAGGCGAAACCAAAGACGAAACCCAAGGCGCGCCCGAGGCAGGCAGCCGGGGCACCGCCGTCGTTCTGGGACAGGCCTGGGGGCCGGGCGCGGAGGAAGCGCTGGCCGGGCTGCCGGCCCTGTTGGGTGCCCACGATGACTGGTCCGGGTTTGACGCACCGGAGTTCCACGCGGGCCTGCCGCGGCTGGTGAGCGTGCCGCGGCGGCGGCATCCCGGGCTGCGCCTGCCGGCCACCGGGCGCATGATCGATGAACTGGTGCCGGTGATCTTGGAGCAGAAGATCACCACCATCGAGGCGCGTTACTCCTACAAATACCTGGTCCGGCGGCACGGGACGCCGGCGCCCGGACCGGCTCCGGACGGACTCATGGTCCCGCCAACCGCCCAGGGGTGGCGGCGCATTCCGTCGTGGGACTGGCACCGAGCCGGGGTGGACTCGAAGCGCTCGGGTACCATCATGCGCGCCTGTTCCTCGGCCGGCGCCCTGGAGCGCTTGGTGTCGCTGCCGGCCGGCGCGGAACTGGCCAGCAAGCTGTGCACCATCCCGGGGATCGGACCGTGGACGGCGGCCGAAACCGCGCAGCGCACGCACGGAGACCCGGACTCGGTGTCAGTGGGCGACTTCCACCTGGCCGCGTTTGTCGGCTATGCCCTCGCCGGGCGCAAGACCGACGACGCCGGCATGCTCGATCTCCTTGAACCGTGGCGGGGCCACCGGCAACGGGTGGTGCGGATGCTGGTGCTTAGCGGTTTCCGCAAGCCCACCTTCGGGCCGCGACTGGCGCCGCAGGACCACCGCCGGCATTAGCCACCGGATAACGCACCGAGGGAGCAGGCGATAATGCACCGAGGGAGCAGGCGATAATGCACCGAGGGAGCAGGGCAGTTGCCCTGCTCCCTCGGAAGAATCGTGACCGTTATGGGCTACTCGGCTGCCTGACCGTCCTGCGCGGACTGCTGCTGGGCGGCGACCTGGGCGTGGACTTCCTGCATGTCCAGGCCCTTGACCGCGTCCACCAGCTGGGTGAACTGGCTGGAGTTCAGTGCGCCGGGCTGGGAGAACACCAGCACCTTTTCGCGGAATGCCATCAGGGTCGGGATCGAAGTGATTCCGGCGGCTGCGGCAAGGCTTTGCTCGGCTTCGGTGTCTACCTTCGCGAAAACGATGTCGCCGTGTTGCTCGGAAGCGGCGTCGTAGACGGGGGCGAACTGCTTGCAGGGCCCGCACCAGTCGGCCCAGAAGTCGACGAAGACAATGTCGTTCTCTTCAATGGTCTGCGGGAACTGGGCCTCGGTGATATCGATGGTTGCCATATCTCCACGCTAACGCGCCTGGCGGCGGCCTGTCGCCCCGTGTTCGCTCAGCGCATGCGCCTTCGGCGTGGCGCGGAGGCCCTGTGGGCTGCCGGTCGTTATCCACAAACTGTGGTGGTGGCTTCCGGCGGCAGGGTCCGGCTACCTATGGTCGATTCCACCAGACACTGCTACCGGAGGGAACGACATGAACCGCTGCACCGTCCTGATTGTCACCGACGGACTCGAACTCGACGCCGCCATCTCCCGGAGCATCGGTTTGATGGACGAGCTGAATGAGAGGCTTCCGTTCGCCCATGATCCGTCGAAGAACGAGCTATACGCCGTGGGCGATGGCGCCTCGCTCAAGGACAGGATCGGCCTGCCCCACGGCAGGCCCGGTGCCGGGCCCGCAGCCACTTACGTGGGCGACCTGCACTACATCTGGAGCGATGGAAAGTGGTACACGCCCGCCGACTGTCCGCCTGCTCCGGCCGACCATAACGACGCAACTGCCTGGCAATGGTTGTACTACAACGTCATGCACAACTCCGGGCCCACCACGTACTGCTTCCTCTGGGACATCCATCCGCTTCCGCTGTCAGAGGCCGCGTGAGGACGAGGTTGATGGAGTGGCCTCCCGCTGCCTGCTGCCTGCTGCCTGCTGCCTGCTGCCTGCTGCTCAGTAGAACGGCTGGTGGCGGCGGCGCACGTAGAGTCCGCGGGCGATCTTCTCCCCCGCTGCTGACCAGAGCTTGTACTTGAGCGGGGAGATCACCTGGTCATAGCAGCCAACGAAGTCGGTGATGGTCTTGGTGAAGCTGGTTTTGAACAGGCCCAAGCCGTAGTACTCGTGCTCGGGGTTCTTGAGTTCGGCGGCCGGCGGAGTCCCGCACAGGTCGTAACTGGTGATGCCCAGCTCCTTGAGCTGGTTCATCGCCGTCCACTGGATCAGGTGTGAATCGCCGTACTGCTTGCGCCGCGGCAGCGATCCACCGTCCTTGTAGGTGCCCTTGCGTCCGTAATTGACCACAAACGCTCCCACGGACGGCTTGCCGTCTTCGTAGGTGAACAGCAGTCTGCCCTGTCCGGCGGCAATGAAGTTGCCCCAGAACGCCTTGAAGTAGTCGAAGGAGCGGACCTGCACATTTTTCTGGCCCTGCTGCACCTGCCCCATCAGGTTGAACATGGCCCGGAAGTTCTCTTCCGTCGGCTCGGCCGTGACCACTTCGGCGCCCTCGCGGATCGCGCGGCGCACGGCATTGCGGCCGCGGGAGGAGAAGCTCTTGAGGACCACCTCCGGCTCCGGGGCAATGTCCACGATGGCCGTGTGATCGTTCGGCTGCAGGTCCGGCATCTTGACCAGCCCTTCGCGGGCCAGCAGGGCGCGCGTCTCATCCGTGGCCTCGACGTCCGGCTCGATCCGGATCGCGAAGGCACCGTGCGCCTGCGCCTGGCAGAAGCGCCGGTTGGCTTCGAAAATGCCGGGCAGGTCATCGGGGGACGCAACGTCCGGGCCCTTGATCATGTACCAGTATTTGCCCAGCAGCGGAACATGCTTTTCCAGCACCAGGTTGAAGCTGGTGTAGTCGGAGGTCTCATACGCGAGGTACAGCGGCTTCCATCCGTGCTCAGCTTTCACCGCCGCGTAGGCCTTGGCCTGCAGCATGTTGCCGCCATTGGGGTTCGCCGTGACATGGCTGTCCCATGCCTGGATTTCCTCCGGCGTTGCGAAGCGGGCGGTGAATTGTCGCAAGAGAACTCCTCGTTCTGGCGGCCAGTCGCCGCCGGTCACATCCGCGGTCAAGTTTATCGACGCCGGTCCTGGCCCGCTGGCGCAGGTGAACCAGCGGCGGCCGGTGAAACCGGCTAGTACGGAAAAACCCCGTCCGACCAGTAAGTCACTTGGTCAGACGGGGTTTCCCGTTCGGTGGCAGATGAGGGATTCGAACCCCCGTAGGCAATGCCAGCTGATTTACAGTCAGCCCCCTTTGGCCGCTCGGGTAATCTGCCGAACGCCTTCTTCAGTAGAAGACCGCTTCCCCGTGAGGAAGCAAGACAACTTTACACAAAGATCGGCCCAAGAATCGAATCGGCGTTCTTCGCGGCTACAAACCGCGCAGAATCCGCTCCTGCATCTGGTTCACAAAGCGGTCGGCCTGGTCCGCGGTGACCAGGTTCAGCTGCACCGCCTGTTCCATTTCCTGCCGGATGCCTTCCAAACGGGCCACCGACTCAACGCCGAGGAGTTTGCTTGCTTCAGCGGCCGCACCGCCCGCGCTGATGCGTTCGCCGCCCGGGCCGTTGGCGCCGCCTGGGTTGTCCGTGACCCCTTGCCCTGGTTGCCGCTCCAAAACCTCCGTATCCCGCGGGAGCAAGGGAGCAGCACCGACGGCACCGACGGCCCTCGCCGGGGGCTGCACCGATGACAGGGAGGCAGAGGCGGCGGAGGCCGGCGCGGAACCCATCACAACCACCGTGGCGACGGCGGTGGCCGTCAGGAACGAACCCGCGGCAACTCGTATCGTCGTGACTATGTACCGCGGGCGGGCTCCCATGTGCGCTTCTCCTGAAGATCGGTGATTGATACAACACAGTGATTCTGTCGGATCTGGATGAAGGAACGATGGACGAAAGCTGCGTGGAAGCTGGGAAACCTGCGCCGCCGCCACGCGATTCAGTAGGCTGGTGCCAAGCACAAACGCCCCGACCCAGGAGGAAACCATGGCCAGCGAGTCTTCGTTCGACATTGTCAGCAAGGTGGACAAGCAGGAAGTTGCCAACGCTTTGAACCAGGCGCAGAAGGAAATTGCGCAGCGCTATGACTTCAAGGGAGTCGGTGCCGAAGTTGACTTCAGCGGCGAAAAGATCCTCATGAAGGCAAACTCCGAGGAGCGTGTGAAAGCCGTTCTGGACGTGCTGCAGTCCAAGTTGGTCAAGCGTGGCATTTCGTTGAAGTCGCTGGATGCCGGCGAGCCGTTCGCCTCGGGCAAGGAATACCGGATCGAGGCCGGCATCAAGGAGGGCATTGCCCAGGACCAGGCCAAGAAGATCTCGAAGATCATCCGCGAAGAGGGACCCAAGGCCGTGAAGGCCCAGATCCAGGGTGACGAGTTGCGGGTCACGTCCAAGTCCCGCGACGATCTGCAGGAAGTCATTACCCTGCTCAAGGGTTCCGATGTGGAAGTCGATCTTCAGTTCATCAACTACCGCTGACTTCGGTACGACGACGGCCGCGCGCCTGAGGTGCGCGGCCGTCGTCGTGCTTCGGCCCGGCTTGCTTTGCCGCTGCTACTGGGCCCTGACAGTACGTGGGCCGCGCGGCCAACTGTATGACCCGCTGCGCCGCCGCTCTCCCCTGATCCACTTCAGCGTCATGCGGCAGACCTGCTCCTTGACCAATGCACCTACACGCCTGCTCACGGCAAGACGACGCGGGGCATCGTCCGCCCGCACTGGTTGGACCAGCCCGGACCTGCGCCCCAGGCTGATGCAGCGCAGCATGAACCCAGCGGACAACTCCTGAGGGCTCGCCTGCCGGATCCGGGCGATGACATTGTCGGCGGCGTGAGCGCCCATGGGCATGGCCATCGCACAGCTCATCCGCAGGTGCGAGGCAACCGTTTCAGGCGCGTGGACGGCGTCACCGGCGCCGAAGATCTCCGGGAACCCGGGACAGGCCAGGGTTGAATCAACCAGCAGCCTGCCCTCAGCATCGGTGGCCAGGCCGCCGGCTCGGGCGAGGCCCGGAGCGGTGAAGCCGGCGGTCCATACAGTGCAGTCGGAGGCCAGGGAAGTGCCGTCCGACAGCGTGATGTACTGCCCGTCCGACCGGTCCACGCGCTCCCCCGCCATGACGTGGACCCCGATGCCCTCCAGTTGTGCGAGCAAGGCACGGCGGCCGCGGTCGGACAGGTCCGCCCCCGTCTGCCCGCGCGAGACCAGTCGCACCGTCAACCGCGGATGTGCCTCGGCAATTTCGGCGGCTGCCTCGATGCCGGTCAGACCACCGCCGACCACGCTGACGACGGCGCCCGGCGCCAACTTCTCCAACGTCGGCCGCAGGCGCTTGGCAGACTGGGCGTCGTGCAGCGCGTAGCCAACGGATCCCGAGGGTGCGGGCTGGCTGGCACTGCCGGGAGCATAGACCAGGAAGTCATAGTGCAGCGGGGCGCGACCGTCGTCGAAATGGACGGTGTGTGCGAGCGGATCGATCCGTGAGGCCCGGCCGACCACCAGCGTGGCGGCCGGATGCAGCACCGATTCCATCGGCACGGAGGCTGACTCCCGGCTACCCGCCGCCACCTGATGCAACCGGATCCGCTCCACGAAGTCCGCCAGGGGGTTGATGACGGTTACGCCGACCTTGCCCCTGAGCTCCTTGCTGCCAGCCAGCCGGTTCGCGGCCATCACTCCGGCGTAGCCGGCCCCGATAACGACGATCCGATGATGTGTAGTCACTGCGGGCTCCCTTGAATTGTGGTTACAAACATAGGACACCGCGGGGAGCGGAATTGTGACACGTAGGAACAGGCGGCAGCCGACGGCGAGGCTCCTGATCCGAGGACGGCCCGGGCAACTGAGGGCCCGTCGTCGGTCCCGGGAACCTGACGTCAGTCCCGGGAATCGGTGGGGATGCGGTCCGGGTTGATCGCATCGGCGGTGGGACCGTCGGCGAGCGGGGCAGCCAGTTCGGGCCCGCCCACGGCTTGGCCCATCCAGGTCAGCGCCTCCCAGCCGTCCGGGCCGCCGTCGAGGACCACCACTCCGGTGTTGCTCAACTGGTTCCGTGCAACGAACGGGACGGAGAGATTCGATGCCCGGGCGCCGGCCCAGCTGCGGATCATGGCGCCGTGGCTGACCACGGCCAGGGTGCCGACGCCGGAGGCCCGGGCTTCGTCGATGACGGCATCGAAGCGACCGAACGTTTCGTGCCCGTCCGGGCCGCCGGGCATCCGCCGCTCCAGGTCACCCGATGCCCACGCAAAGACTGTGGTCATGTAGGCAATGATGGCGTCGCGGTCGCCGCGCATTTCCAGCTCACCGGCCGAGATTTCGCGCAGCCCGTCGTGAACGTCTGTCTCGAGCCTGCGTGCGGCCGCCAGGGGAGATGCGGTGAGCTGCGTGCGCACGAGGGTGGAGACCAGGAGCGCGTCGATCGGCTCGCCGTCGAGCACCGTCGGCAGCGCACGGGCCTGTTCCTCGCCCAGCTGAGTCAGTTCCGCACCGGGCGCCCCCGTATCCAGCAGCCCGCGGACGTTGGAGGGGGTCTGGCCGTGCCGGATCAGCAGCAGTCGCATGCCGGCCTCAGTAGCCCAGTGGCCGTCCGGCCATCCGTTCCAGCCGCGCCACGCGGTCGTCCATCGGCGGGTGGGTGCTGAACATCTTCTTGACGCCGCCGCCCTTGAACGGGTTGGCAATCATCAGGTGGCTGGTGTTGACCAGCTTCTGATCCTGCGGCAGTGGCGCCTGCTGCGTGCCGTACTGCAGCTTGCGCAGCGCCGAGGCCAGCGCCAGCGGGTCGTCGGTCAGGGTGGCGCCGTCCTCGTCCGCGTCATACTCGCGAGTGCGGCTGACTGCCATCTGGATCAGCATGGCCGCGATCAGCGCCAGCAGGGACATGGCGATCAGCGCCAGTGGGTTGGCGTTGCGGTCGCGGCCGCCGAAGAACAGCAGGAACTGGGCGACCGAGGTGATGACACCCGCCACCGCGGCGGCAACGGAGGACGTCAGGATGTCCCGGTTGTAGACGTGCATCAGTTCATGGCCCAGCACGCCGCGCAGTTCGCGCTCGTCCAGCAGGCGCAGAATGCCCTCGGTGCAGCAGACCGCCGAGTTTTTCGGGTTGCGCCCGGTGGCGAAGGCGTTCGGCGCCATGGTCGGGGACACGTAGAGCCGGGGCATTGGCTGGTTGGCCCGCGTGGATAGTTCGCGGACGATTCGGTACATTCCGGGCTGGTCGGCTTCGGTGACGGGATAGGCCTGCATGCTGCGAATGGCCAGCTTGTCGCTGTTCCAGTAGCTGTAGGCCGTGGTGCCCACGCCGATCAGGGCCATGATCCAGATCCAGCTGGCACTGCCGGTCCCGCTGGCCAACAGCGCGCCGATCGCCAGCAGCAGGGCGAAGAGACCGCCCAGCAACCCTGCCGTTTTCAGTCCGTTGAAGTGGTTGTGCACAGCGTGTAAGTCCTCTCCCGCGCCGATGCGGCCCTCTGCCGCTGCGGGCGCAGCATGTCGGTTTCAGTGTATCTACCGCACACTTATTCCAACGCCGGAATTCGGCGCCAAGTTCCGTAGTACTCGGGCATCAGCTACGGCTCGGGGTGCCTGTCGTCATAGCGGGCGAATCTCGGCTGCAGCCGGTGCAGCAGTCCGACCACGCACACGCAGGCGATACCGCCGGCGAGGGCTGCGAACCCCTCACCCAGCCATTCGCCGCCTCCGCCGGCAACGGCGTCGCCCAGCCTCGGGCCGCCGGTCACCACCACGATGAAGATTCCCTGCAGCCGCCCGCGCATCGCGTCGGGCGTCGCCGATTGCAGGATGGTGTTGCGGAAGACGCCGCTGACCGTATCCGCGCCGCCGGCAACCGCAAGGCAAAGGGCGGCCGGCAGCAGCCACTCGCTCACGTCGCCGGCGGAGGCGGCGGCGGAACGGCCTGCCATCACGACGACGGCGCCGAACCCGGCGACGGCAATCCCCCACACCACCACACACCACAGCACCGCCAGCCCGTGCCGCCGGATGCCTCCCAACGGGCCGGAGAACACAGCCGCGACGAAGGAGCCGCCCGCCACCGAAGCCAGCAGGATGCCTGCCGTCGCCTCGCCGCCGCCGATGATCACCGCGCCGATGGCCGGCATCAGCGCGCGCGGCTGGGCCAGCACCATCGCGGCCAGGTCCACCAGGAACGTCATCCGGATGTTGGGACGGGTCCGCAGGAACTGGAGCCCTTCGACGACCGACTTCAGGCCGGCCTTGCGCACTTCCCCCTCGGGTGGGAGCGGCGGCAGCTTGACCACCGCCCAAATGGCCGCCGTGAACGTGAGGACGTCCAAGGTATAGGTCCAGCCGAAGCCCACGTTGGCCACCAGCACACCAGCCGCCAGCGGCCCGATGGTCATGCCCAAACCGAAGGTCATCATGGTCAGGGCATTGGCCGCCGGCAGCATCTCGCGCCGCACCAGCCGCGGCACAATGGCACTGCGTGCCGGTTGGTTGATCCCGACTGCGGCCGAATGCACCGCGATCACCAGATACAGCAACCACACCTGCTCCAGCTGGAACCAGGCCTGCAGGGCAAACACCGCGGTGCCGGCCCACAGCACCAGGCCAGAATAGAGCGCCACTTTGCGGCGGTCGTGGGCGTCCACCACCGAGCCGCCATAGAGCCCGGCCAGCACCAGCGGAATCAAGCCGACGACGCCGACGGCGCCCACCGCCCACGTCGAGCCGGTGAGCTGATAGACCTCCAGGCTCACTGCCACCGCCGTCAACTGTGCGCCGATGGCAGAGAGCGACGTGCCGATCCACAACCTGCGGAATTCCGGGCTCTCCTTCAGCGGCGCCGTATCGGCGAACAGTTTGGGCATGGCGGAGATTCTAGTTGCCCGCAGCACCTTTCTTGGGCTGGCGGGGCGCCACGGCGGAGCGTGGCGTCCCGGGCGTGGCGTTCCGGCGGGGCGTGGCGTGGCCTCCCGGCCGCGGCGGCGCTTCAGAGGCGGCAGTGGTGCCCTCGCCATGGCGCGCCGACACCCCGAGGCGGGCACCGCCGTCGTACTGATCCGTCACCCGGAGTTCACCGACTGTTCTGGACTCGTTCCAAAACATATTCTGGACTGAGTCCAGAAAAGCTGACAGAATGGCTGTCATGGTCGATATGAGGGAACCCGAGGACATGTTGCGCGAGGCTTCGCTGCGCGTCACCCGTCCGCGGACCGCGGTCCTGGAAGCAGTCCGCGCACACCCGCATGCCGACGCCGATGCCATCACCGGCCTGGTGCGGGACGAGCTGGGCGGGGTTTCGAAACAGGCCGTGTATGACGTGCTTGCCGCGTTGACCGACGCCCGGTTGCTGCGCCGGATCGAGCCGTCAGGCTCCCCGGCGCGCTACGAGGCCCGGGTTGGCGACAACCACCACCATGTGGTGTGCCGGCGGTGCGGCGATATTGCCGACATCGACTGCACTGTGGGCGAGGCACCGTGCCTCACGGTGGGCGATAACCACGGCTTCGCGATTGACGAAGCCGAGGTCACGTTCTGGGGCATCTGTCCCGCCTGCAGTGCCACGAAAGACCTTCAATTGGAAGATCCGACAAGGAGCGATAACTAAATGGCCGATAACACCAAGCCGTTGACAACCGTTGCGGGCGCGCCCGTAGCGGACAACCAGGACAGCCTGACCGCTGGTCCCCGCGGCCCGATGCTGCTGCAGGACGTCTGGTTCCTGGAGAAGATGGCGCACTTCGACCGCGAGGTCATCCCCGAGCGCCGCATGCATGCCAAGGGCTCCGGCGCGTTCGGTACCTTCACGGTGACCAACGACATCACCAAGTACACCAAGGCGAAGATCTTCTCCGAGGTCGGCAAGAAGACCGAGCTGTTCGCCCGCTTCTCCACCGTTGCCGGCGAGCGCGGCGCAGCCGACGCCGAGCGTGACATCCGCGGCTTCTCGGTGAAGTTCTACACCGAAGAGGGCAACTGGGACCTGGTGGGCAACAACACCCCGGTGTTCTTCTTCCGCGACCCGCTGAAGTTCCCCGACCTCAACCACGCAGTTAAGCGTGATCCGCGCACCAACCTGCGCAGCGCCGAGAACAACTGGGACTTCTGGACCAACCTGCCGGAAGCCCTGCACCAGGTCACCATCGTGATGTCCGACCGCGGCATCCCGGCGTCCTACCGCCACATGCACGGTTTCGGCTCGCACACCTACAGCTTCATCAACGACGCCGGCGAGCGTTACTGGGTGAAGTTCCACCACCGCACGCAGCAGGGCATCAAGAACCTCACCGATGACGAGGCGGCTGCACTGGTGGGCGAGGACCGCGAGTCGCACCAGCGCGACCTGCTCGATTCGATCGACAACGGCGACTTCCCGAAGTGGAAGCTCATGGTCCAGATCATGCCCGAGGCCGACGCGGAGACCTACAAGTACCACCCGTTCGACCTGACCAAGGTCTGGTCCAAGAAGGACTACCCGCTGATCGAGGTTGGCGAGTGGGAGCTGAACCGCAACCCGGAGAACTACTTCGCCGACGTGGAGCAGGCCGCCTTCACCCCGGCCAACGTGGTGCCGGGCATCAGCTACTCGCCGGACCGCATGCTGCAGGGCCGCCTGTTCTCCTACGGCGACGCGCAGCGCTACCGCCTGGGTGTCAACCACCACCAGATTCCGGTGAACTACCCGCGCGGCGCCGGCCTGGTCAACTCCTACCACCGTGACGGCGCCATGCGCATCGACGGCAACCAGGGCGCGACCCCGGGCATCGAGCCGAACGGCTACGGACGCTGGCAGGAACAGCCGGCGTACCGCGACCCGGCCCAGGCCGTGGGCGCCGTGGCCGACCGGTTCAACTTCCGCGAGGACGACGACAACTACTACGAGCAGCCCGGCATCCTCTTCCGCGAGAAGATGACCGCCGAGCAGCGGCAGGTGCTGTTCGAGAACACCGCCCGCGCCATCGACGGGGCTTCCGAGGCCACCATCGAACGCCACATCGCCAACTGCACCAAGGCCGACCCGGCCTACGGCGAAGGTGTGCGCAAGGCCATCGAGGCCCTGCAGGCAGGCAAGCTCTCCGCGACGGATGTGAACACCGACTCGGCGTAATGCCCCTCGCCTGACGGCATAAAACTGCCCGGGACCAGCCATTGCGGCCGGACCCGGGCAGTTTTTTGTTGCTAAGAGCCGGTGTTTACTTCTCCAGCAGGTGCTCGCGGCCGAACATCCTGGCCGCATCCCTCGCGGACGGCGTCCCGGCTTCCACGTCCGCGCCGGCCGCCAGCAGCTTGGCCACCACCGCGTCCTCGCCCTTGAACAGGGCACCGGCAATCGGGGACTGGTCGCGGACGTTGCGGATATCCGGATTGGCACCCCGGGCCAGCAGCATGTCCAGGGTCTCTTCCTGCCCGTGGTAGGCAGCCAGCATCAACAGGGTGTTGCGGTCCGGGTCCAGCGCATCCACGGGCAGTCCGTGGTCGAGGAACTCGGCCAGCTCGCCGGTTTTGCCTTCGCGGGCCAAATCCATGGCGATGCCAACAATCCGTTGGGTCTGTTCTTCACTGAGGGGCATTTCGTTGGTCACTCCCCCAGACTATGCGAGCCCGTGCCAAACCACGACGGCGGAGCCCGGCTTCAGTTGCTGTGGCGCCTGACGTGGGGGCGGCCGCGTCAGGGGGCTGCCTGCAGGAGACGTTCCAGCAACAGGTGGAACGCCGCCGTTGATCCCTCCGGCGGCTCGGCGGCGGCAACCTGTCCGAACCATAAACCACACAGCCCGGCGGCGAAGAGCGTTCCCTCGGCTGCCGCCTTCTGTTCGCTTGCCCCGCGCACGCTGAGCCAGCCGGCAACGGCTTCGCGCCAGAGGGAATACCCGGGCGGCCGGAGTGGGCCTCCGTCCGGCGCGGACTGCGCACCGGCCGCTTGCTGGATGGCCGCTTCGAATGCCAGCCGCTGGAGCACGCGGCTTTGCGGAGTCTGCGAACGCTCCCAGATCTGGACTAGCAACTGCCGCAACGCCGGGGCGTCCAGGCCGGCCAGCTGCTCCGGCGAGGGCGCCGACAGCTGTGCCTGGACCCGGTGCACTATCTCCTCGAGCAGCTGTTCGCGGTGGCCGAAATGGTAGACCAGCATGTAGCTGCTGATGCCCAGGGCTTCGGCCAGTGGGCGGAAGGACAGCTCGGCCAGGTTCTTGTCCTGCAGGTAGTGCAGGATGTCTTCGAGCAGCTGAGGCTTGCGCTGCGGGTTCTGTGGCCTGGCCATACGGTGCGCTTCCTCCTTCTGCTCGGAACCTCTGCCGGTACGACGCGATCGGTTGCGCTCCAGGGAGCGGCGTTATCCGTCCGGGTCTCAGCTTATCCGCTGGCGTCGAGGGCGCGCCGGGACAGGCGTGTGGCAGTCACTTCCGCGACTTGCCGGAACGCCTCGCACATTTGCGGCCTGCGGCTCCCATACTTGATGAAAGGGCCGACCCAGGGGAATCGGACCGGCCGGCCGCCGGCAGTGAAGCGAGCAAGGAAGCGGGCACAAGGCGATGGTGGCTCCAGTACAGTCTCTGCTGCAGCGGTGCGGAGGGCGGTTCCGGGCCTTGCTCAACCGCCCGGCCCTCGGAATTCACCCCGGGCCGGATCTTCCACCCACGGACCCGTATCAAACGCTGCTCACCAGCCTGCGTTCCGCCTACCCCGGAGCGCGCCTCAGCATGTCCGGCAACGGCAACGTTCGGGTGGAGTTGCCCGGCGGAGACGTGCTGCGCTTCTACGTCAAAGGTTAGGCACCCACGGCCGGTGGCGCGGCCGGCCCGCAGGTTTCCCGACGGCCCGGCCGCCGATGTCAGCGGTGCGCAATCTTGATCATGTCTTCGCGCGGCACCACCTTGACTCGCTCGCGCTCGACGGCGGGAGCACCGCCGTCGTCGTTGTTGTCCGCAACGAAGGAAGCGCCGAGCTCCCGCTCATGGGCGTCCAGCTTCAGCCAGCCTTCCCAGGTGGTGTAGGCGACGCCGCGCTCTTCGAGCAGCTTGATGATGGCGTCCTCGTCCGGCTCGTCGGCGGCCGGCAGGTCCAGCCGGTCCTCGAGCAGGAAGCCGATGGTCTCCAGCGCGTCGCCCTTGGTGTGGCCGATCAGGCCGACGGGCCCGCGTTTGATCCAGCCCGTGGCGTAGATGCCGGGGACGGGGTTTCCGCCCTCGTCAATCACGCGCCCGCCTTCGTTGGGGATCACGCCGCGGCGGGCATCGTAGCCGACCTCGGGCAGCTCGGAGCCGAAGTAGCCGATGGCCCGGTAGACCGCTTGGACCGGGTATTCGACGATTTCGCCAGTGCCGCGGACGTTGCCGGTGCCGTCCAACTCGTTGCGCTCGAATTTGATCGCCGCAACATGGCCGGCGCCGTCCCCGGTGCCCTCCACGATCTCCAGCGGCGTGTGCAGGAAGTGAAGGTGCAGCCGGCGGGAAGCACCGGTGTCCTGTTCCTCCACCAGCCAGTTAGTGAGCGTGTTGACCATGGTCTTGGTCTGATTGTTGGTGCGGATGGCCTCGTCGGAGCCCTCGTCGAAGTCGAAGTCCTCCGGGTAGAGCACAATGTCCACGTCGCGGGAATGCGAGAGTTCGCGCAGTTCCAGCGGGGTGAACTTCACCTGGGCCGGGCCGCGCCGGCCGAAAATGTGCACGTCGGTGACCGGCGAGCTCTTCAGGCCCCGGTAGACGTTGTCCGGGATCTCGGTGCTGAGCAGGTCGTCGGCGTGCTTGGACAGGATGCGGGCCACGTCCAGGGCAACATTGCCATTGCCGATGACCGCGATCTCCTTGGCCTCCAGCGGCCACTCCCGCGGCACATCCGGGTGGCCGTCGTACCAGGACACGAACTCGGCAGCGCCGTAGGATCCGTCAAGCTCAACGCCCGGAATGTCCAGGGCCGCGTCCATGATGGCGCCGGTGGCGAAGATGACGGCGTCATAGAAGTGCCGGAAGTCGCTGAGCGTCAGGTCGTGGCCGTAGTCGACGTTGCCCAGGAAACGGATGTCGCCGCGGTCCAGCACCTTGTGCAGCGCGTTGACGATGCCCTTGATCCGCGGATGGTCCGGTGCCACGCCGTAGCGGATCAGGCCATACGGGGCGGGATAGCGGTCGAAGAGGTCGATGCTGACCTCGAAGTCCCGCTCCGCCTTGGTGAGGATGTCAGCGGCGTAGACGCCGGCTGGTCCGGCGCCGATGATAGCCACCCTGAGGGGACGCTGGGTGATGGCCTCGGCAGAGTTAGACACGGGCAGTCCTTCTTCTTGTGGAATCCTCCTGCGCAATAGCGCACAGTTTCCTATTCTAAATGCCCTCGGGTTTGGCCGCCTAACAGTGTGCCGGGCGTCTCATCTGGCACAGTGAGTGCTCAGCGGCCGGACCCCGGCAGGCCTGCCAATCGGTTCTGCACGAACTGCAGATCCTGCACGTCGTCCTCGGCAGCAATGGTCCGGTACACCCCTGCATCGGTCTTATCCAACTGCAGACCCTCGGCGAAATCGGCGTTGTGACCGGTGTAGGAGAGCCTGAAGAGGCGCCGGTCGCCATCCATGGCGGTATCGAGGACCCGGAAAGGAAGCCCGTTGAAGGTGCAGGAGACGTTCAGTTCGTAGAGGTCAGTGACGTCCGCCAGCGGAACCTTCGCCCGCCAGACTCCCCGCGGGGTCTTCTCGAAACCCGACACGTCCGCCGGGGGCTCCCCGGCCGACGCGAGCACCGCGGTGTTGCCGTCGTCGACCACGTCCACAACGAACTCTGCCCCGCGCCAGGTGGCCCGCCAGCCCAACACCGACGACGGCGGTACGGGCTTCGGCTCCACCCTCGCCTCATCGGCGACCACCGCCCAGCCGCGGGCTACATCGACATAGACCGCGAGGAGATCCTCCGAGCCGTTTCGGCCGATGCGCCAGAGTTCCGCGCCGGCTGGCAGCCGCACTTCGTCGAGATAGAACAGCGGGGCTTGGCCACCGTCCCAGGACGTGAATCCCGTTCCGGTGAACGGCTCGCGGTCCACAAACTCCGGCGCCAGCGCGTCGTGCAGGTAGTTGCCGACCGGGGACTGGAACCGGACCACGTCGATGGTTTCCGAATTCCGCTGCCACGGAGACCCGGAAAACCCCAGTCCGTGGGCGTCGAACAGCTGTTCCGGGGTTCGCACCCCCACGACGTCCGCCGCCCGCAGCAGGTAGCCGGCGACCGTGTCCGCGGAGTTGGCCAGATAGCTGCTGCTCTGGGCCGGGCTCACGGCCTTCTGCAGAATCGTACGGGTCATGCTGCTTGCTCCGATCTTGATGACGCTGTGTGCACCCGTTCGGTGCGCTCGATGTTCAGGTCGCGCAGGGCATGGGGCTCGACCCAGCCGAACACGAAGGCATTCTCATAGGGTTCGAACCCAAACTGATCGATAAACCGCCGGATCGTTTCAGAGGCCATCTGCTCGGCAGTCTGGACAGCAAGGCGCTCCCCGTCGTCCTCGGCAATCACCAGCACTTGGTGCTGATCAAGCATGGCCGTGGCTTTGATGGAATGAACATCCGAGACTTCACCGGCGTCGACATCTTTCCGAAAGTGGAGCGGAGTCCGCGCAAACCGGTTGGGATAGACCATTTGCTTCCAGTCCGGCTCCGGCTGCTCACCGCCGTCCCGGATAAGGGTGAGTTTGCCGTTGTAAGGAGCAGAACCGTCCAGTTCCCATTCGCGCCCCTGCCAGGTCCCATAGGTACCTGTCAGTTTCGTACCGTCACTCATCCACACGTGCTACCCCCTGCTGGCCGCTGCCCGGGCAGGTAGTTGCGGCCCGAGACTGGGCTCGCTGCCCTCTGCAGGATCGTCCGGGTCATGCTGTCAGCTCCACTCGTTCCGATTTGAAATCCGTCAGCGCATGCTCTGGAATCCAGCCGAAGACCCAACTGCGGTCATATTCTTCGAAGCTATATTCCCGGACGAGCGCATCCCAATGGATGCGGGATTCGCTCGGCATGGTCTCAACGGCCAACCGCCCTTCTTGGTCCTGCGCGATGATGCGCACATGGGCCTGGATGTCGTGACCCGTGCTGTCGGTGAGCGGAACAGATCCGGTAGCGGCGATCTCATGGAGATCGGATACCTCTGATTCGGGAACCTTCAGATAGTGCCGGGTAGGCGTCCGGCCAAACCGATTCGGAAACTCCAGTTTGGACCATTCCGGCGAAGGCTTCTCGCCGCCATCCTGAATGATCGTCAGCCTCCCCTGGTAGGGGGTGCGCCGCTGGATCTCCACCACCTGCCCGTTCCACGTTCCGTAGATCCCGTCCAACGGAGTTCCATCGCGAAGCCACATGTTCACACCCTAATCCAATGATCTCCGTCGAATATCCCGCCCAGAACCTCTCGTCTCCACGGCCCAAGGCCGGGCTCACTCCCTCTGCAGGATGGCCCCGGTGATGCTGCCAATTCCACTTGCGTCACCTTTATGCCTGTCACCGTTCCAACCCGGCTCCGGCGCGCCAGACTCTGCCTGACGGGCCGGCGCCAACGCAGGATCGATTGGACGCCCCTGCGACGGGAAAACGTCCATCACGCTCTGCGCGTTCAATGGTGATCTCGACAAGAGCGTGCCGCGGAACCATCCGAAAACAAAGGCGTTCTCATAGCGCTCGAATCCGAACTCCTGCACGAACCCGTCCATGAAGTTCGGTGCGGCCTGTCCGTAAGTCTGCACGGCGAGGCGACCTTCGTGGTCCTCCGCCAGCAGCTCGACCGACACGCGGTCCAGCTTGGCCCTGGCACGAATGGAATGTAAGTCCGACACTTCGTTCGCGTCCACGATGCGTCGGAAGTGAACCGGGGTGCGGGCAAACCGGTTTGGAAAATGCTGCTCAGCCCACTCCTGCCCCGGGCTGTCGCCCCCATCCTGAATCAGGACGAGCTTCCCCCTGAGCGGGCGGGTGCTGTCCAATTCGAACGCCTCGTCGCGCCACGTGCCGTACGAGCCGGAGAGCTTGGTTCCGTTACTCATCCACATACAGCGCACCATGCCCCTACTGTTTCGCGCCTCGACCTTGATATGAGTGGACGCTCAGGGTGTCGAGCAGGATTCATTCTGATATCTCGGTGCGTTCGATAGAGATGTCGACGAGGGCATGCGATGGGACCCATCCGAAAACGAACGCGTTCTCGTAGCGCTCGAACTCGAATTCCTCCATGAGCCTATCCATGAAGTTCGGCGGTACCGTACCCAACGTTTGAACGGCAAGTCGTCCCTCGCCGTCCTCCGCCAGAAGCTCCACGGCGACGCTATCCAGCCTGGCCGTCGCCCGAACGGAATGGACGTCGGAGACAGAAGCTGCGTCGACATCCTTGTAGAAACGGACTGGTGTCCGGGCGAACCTGTTGGGAAAATCCAGCCGCTCCCAGTCCTGTCCTGGCTGTTCTCCACCATCTTGAACCAGAGTCAGGTACCCGCGATCACTAGCAGAACTCCACAGCTCCCATTCGTGTCCCTGCCACGTCCCGTAGGTACCACTCAGTTTCGAGCCGTTGGTGCGCCACATATTCCGATTTCCACTCCAGTCGTCCTCTGGGGCATGCCCTGAACCAGGACCGTCGAAGTCATGACGATCGTTCTATTCGTTCGACTTTGATGTCTGTCAGCGCATTCCGGGGAACCCACCCGAAGACCCACGAACGGTCGTACTCTTCGAATCCGTATTCCCGGATCAGCGCATCCCAATGGTGACGCGGTTCATGGGGTTCTGTCTCGACCGCTAGGCGGCCCTGATCGTCCTGCGCGATGACGCGCACGTATACCTGGATATCGTGGCCAGTTGAGTCGTGCAGCGGGACGTAGCCCGTGGTCAGGATCTCGTGTACATCGGAGACTTCGGCTTCCGGAACGCGGAAACGATAGCGCACGGGAGTGCGAGCGAACCTGTTCGGAAAGGTGTCCCGCTTCCATTCGGGCCCGGGCTGGTCTCCCCCATCCTGAATAAGGGTGCAGCCGCCTTTGGATGAGACCGGTGAGCGCAGTTCCAGTTCACGGTTCCGCCACGTACCGTAATAGCCAGTCAGTTTCGTTCCATCCTGCATCCACATGGCCTAGACCCTTTCCCGGCCTCCCGCGCCTCGGATGGATGGCGGGACGTCATTTGTCCCGCTCAGTGCGTTCAATGGTGATTTCAACGAGAGCGTGCCGCGGAACCCATCCGAAAACAAAGGCGTTCTCGTAGCGCTCGAATCCGAACTCCTCCACGAACTTGTCCGTGAAGTTCGGTGCGGCCTGTCCGAAAGTCTGCACGGCGAGGCGACCTTCGTGGTCCTCCGCCAGCAGTTCAACCGACACACGGTCCAGCTTTGCCGTGGCACGAATGGAATGAACATCCGAAACCTCGTTCGCGTCCACGATGCGTCTGAAGTGAACCGGGGTGCGCGCAAATCGATTCGGAAAATGCTGTTCAGTCCACTCCGGCCCCGGGCTGTCGCCCCCATCCTGAATCAGGACGAGCTTCCCCCTGAGCGGCCGGGTGCTGTCCAGTTCGAGCTCTTCACCCCGCCACGTGCCGTACGATCCTGAAAGCTTGGTTCCGTCACTCATCCACATTTGTTAGACCCTGGCCCATCGGTTGTTGAGCGCATCGTAGACACCCACCAGCGTTTCCTCGCCCGCGCTGTTGATGCGCCACATCTCTGCGCCGTCACGAAGATTCGTTCCACCATTGACTTTGAGTTCTGGTAGGACCGGGGTGCCGTCCACCCGGCTGCTGGTGAAGCCGTGGCCGGTGTTTGGCCAAACCGCCTCATCCTTGGCGGTCTCGACCGGAAGGCCGTAGGCGTTGGCCTCTTCGGCCTTCCTCCGTTCCGAGTCCTGGGGCAGTTCCGGCTCATTGGTTTGGTGCGCGTGCGCCCGGTCGTAGCGGAGCTCCCCAACCCGCTCACGGTTGGACCAGTCGGGGATCCCAATGTTTTCCCAAGCCGCATCGTTTTTTGCCTGGAATCGGATGGCTACCACCTCGTCGACCTTGTCGGCTTGGTAAGCAAGCCGACGGCCGGCGGCATCGTCGAGCCAGTAGTCGAGCCGCAGACCGTTGACAATTTCTCCGGCGCGGGTCAAGCGTGCAGTATCGGCCGCCTGGCTGATGAAGCCACCTACGGAGCCGGGGAATCGGTCCGCACCAGCGAGGACCTGGGCGGCATCCTCTACCGACATGACCTTTTGGTAAAGCGTGTTCTTATCGCCGGTTCCCATCGCATGGCGCAGGTCGTGGATCAGCGTTGCTTGGGAGTCTGTCAGGTCGTAGTAGTAGCGGTTGGTGAACGGGGCCAGGGCACGTTCGACGGCGCTGGCATTCTCTGGTGGTTTGGGCCAGTTGCCGTCCGCGGCACCGAATTCGCGTTCGATGAGGCCAGCCAACTGGTTGTCGATGACGTCGTCCGGGATCTTCCCGTCCGTGCCCCGCAGATCATCCAAACTGGCGAGGGCGCTCTCCGGCAGGTGCCGTTGCAGAACTGATTCTGCATCGGCCCAGTTGGCCGGCTGGGCGGAACGAGGGAGCTCGGCGATCTGGTCGGAGCGGGTGGAGACAATGTGGGTCTCGCCGTCGATGACCACCTCGGTGGGCCGGCCGGAATCGTCACGGCGCACGGTGGCCTCGGCTTCGGGCTCCCGGCCCGCGGCAGGGCCATCAGTATCCGGCGTGTTCTGAGCGGTATCCGGATCCAGGGTCCTCTGCGGGGCGTCCGAATCCGGGGTGTTCAGAGGGGCCTCGGCGTCCGCAGCTGTGCGCGGAGCCTCGGAATCCGGGTTGGCGAGTGGTGCGTCCGCGTCCGGGGTCTTGCGCGGTGTTTCGCCGTCCGGGGTGTTCCGGGCAGTCTCTGTCTCCGGGGCATGCCCCCGTCCGGCGTTGGTTTCCGGGGTCTCGATCCGCTGGCCGTACTGCGGCGGTGCTGAACGGTCCGGAATTGTATAGCCGGACTGGCCGGAGGGCGGCTTGGGCCCGTCTGCGTCGAAGTTCATGGTGCTGTTGGAGTTACGGCTGGAGGGCATCTCCACGTCGAACCGGTGCGGAGCGGTGAAGCCGCCGCCGGCGGTGGCCACGCGCGGGCCGCCCAGCGCGTTGGCGAAGTTGTCAGCGCTGGTGCGCACCGACGTCGTGAGGTTGTCCATACCTGTGCGTAGGCCGGTGGAAGCGTGCCGGAGGCCGTCGGTGATGGCGTGTCCGGCGGTGCTGACGTACGGGCGGACGGTGTTGGTGACCGTCTTGAAGCCGCTGGTGGTGACGTCGATGGCGGTGAACTTGAGGTTGCTGGAGAAGTCGAGGGCGCGCGTAGTGACGCCCGCGGTCTTGGCCAGGCCGGAGAAGTCCAGCACCTTGGAGGCCACACCGCCTGCCCTGCTGACGGCCGTGACCTTGTTGGCCACGCCACCGACCTTCGCGGCAGCTCCGCCGCCGGCGGTGAGAAGGATGGCGGAGAGATCGAACGCTGTGGCGCCGGCGGCGTAGGCCGGGTCGCGCTGCCAGTCGTCCCAGTGGATGGCTGCCTTGCCGACGGCGAGCAGTTCTTCGCCGGCCTTCTTGACCGTGCCCGGGCCGCCGATTGATTCGGCCACCGCTGCGGTGATCGGGCTGGAGACGATGGCTACGTTCAGGGCGATCTGGCCGATGCCCTTCCAGGTGGCCGCGAAGGTTTCCCCGTCGGTGAAGTTGACCATGTTCCACAGGCCGGTCACCGTGCCGGTAATGCCGCTCCAGACGCCCTTGCCGAAGGACACGACGCCGTCCCAGGCGTCCCGGTACCAAGGTTTGTCCCACTCGGTGGGCTGGCCCCACGGGATATGGCCTTCCCCGGTGGCGGAATCCAGTTGCTCGGCCGAGTAGCCGTAAGCCTGCTGTCCGGTGGCCGGGCCTTCCTGTGTGGTCTCCACCAGGGTGATGCCGCCGTACAGCGCGGTGATGGCATTGCTGCAGGCGCGCTCGGCTGCCATGTGTTCGGCTGCCAGAGCGTTGGCCTCCTTGAGGATCTGGTTGTCGTCGTTGACCAGGTCCTCCTCCTTGCGCCAGTCGTCGCCCTCGCTCGCGATCCGGCGCCGCACACCGTGCCAGCGGACCACCAGCGCGTCATAGCGGGCTTTGAAGGTGTCTGCCCAGTCCGCAAACGCTTCGATGGCCGACTTGATGGCGGCGGTGTCGGCCTTGATCTCCTCGGCGGTGGTCTTGACCGGCTTGACCGCGACGTAGACCTGGGGCGCTTCCGGCGACGTGTACACCGCTTCCAGCCCGCTCCAGTCGCTCTCGATCAGCTCGACGGCGTCGACAATGCCCTCGGCCGTCTCGTCCAGCGTCCTGGCGTGCGTGCGCAACAGTTCAGCGTCGGGCCGCGGCGGGTATGCCTCGGCATACGGATCCCAGGCCGTCATTAATTCCCCTTATGTGGTGCGAGAGACGTGTGGTGGTTCGAGAGATGTGCGGTGGGTGCGAGTTTCCTGCAGGCGGTGGGCCAGAGACTGCGGCGTCCAGCGCGCCCGGTTCAGACTGCCCGCGGAACCGGGCCGTGGGGGCTGTGCGGGCGCGCGGCCTGCTCCTCCTCAGGCAGGGTGCCGATCAGGTCCTGCGCATCGCCGGCCATCCTGGCATCTCCGAGGACGTAGGCGTTGACCACGTCCATGGTCCCCTGGAACGTGGTCTGCAGTCGCCCGCCGACACTCTCCAGTCCCGGCTGGACAGTCTTCTCCGCCCACCCGTTCAGCGCTTCCATGACCGGGCCGGATTTGGAGGCGGTGGCCATCTCGGACAATTCCGTGCCGAGCGCCGGAAAGTCCTTCTCGAAGCTGTCGGTCCGCCCGCTGGCGGTGCTGACGATCGCCTGGACCTTGGTGGGATCGATATCCCAGCCGTCGAGTGCCACTGCTGTCCGCCTTCCGTAGTAGATGTTGCCCGGTGCCTGGTACTGCGGCGGTGCTAGATGTTCGCGATCTTTCCGCCGGCGGTCTTGATGGTGCTGCCCGCGGTGCTCTTGGCGTCCTCCAGCAGCTTATGCACATCGGCCATGATGCCCGCGAAGGCGATGCCGGCGTCGGCCCAGGCCTGCTCCACACGGTCGTACTGCTCGGCGATGTCGGTGGCCTGGAACTTGGCCTGCAGGTCCGCGGCGTCCTTCTTGCGGGTCTCCACCAGCGCGTTGAGCTTCTTCTTCACCCGGTCCAGGTTGTCCTGGGCCTGCGATGCCCCGCCGTCGGAAAAGGCGAATGAATTCTGGTCTGCCATGATGTTTCCTCCCTCATGCCCGGCCTCGGCCGGAAAAGTCTTCTATGGGTGCCTGTGCCTGTTGGCCGCAACTGCCGCCGGCGGCCGTTTTGCCGCTCCACGCGGCTGGAGCGCTAGCCGCGGTTGCGGAAGACGGCGTCGTCCCAGGCTGCCTTACCCTCGGTAGCATCGGCGTCGTCGGCCTGCTGCTGCTCGCCCAACTGCATGGTGGTGTTGACCTCGGACTGGCCCTGCTGGATGGACACCAGCGACTTCTGCAGTCCCGAAGCCACCATGTTGGCCCGGCCCATGATGCCCTTGAACTTCTCCCAGAAGTCACCGGCCGTGTTGCTGCGCATCGGCTCCGGGACGGCCTCGAGTTCCTTCATCAGCGCCTGCAGCTCTGTGTCCGCCGCCGCGCTGGCCTTGCCGGCGTCGACGAACGCGCTCTTCTCCATTTTGATGAACTGGTTGCCGCTCATTGCTCCACCTCCGTGCCCCGTCGGGGCTGTAGCTGCCGCTGTGCCGGCGGGCATGGCTGGTCCGCCGAATGCCGGGTTGCCGCCCGGCCGGTTGTCTTGAGGCGGTTCCCCGCCCTTACCATGGAACGCGCTGGCCGGCACCGGCGTCAATCGACGTTAATGGGTACATCTCCCCATCCTGCGCGGGACAGCAGCGAGTTTGTCCATCAATTGGAACGATAAGCTCGAGAAGCGATACCCCGTATAACGCACCGCTTGGGAGGAGAGGGATGGCACACGATTACGACAATCAGCTCATCGAGTCCGTGGCTGTCCGACGGACCCGCCTGGCCACCGCCTTGCTGTACGGCAACAATCCGTTGCAACGGCGGTGGAAGTCCAGCGTGCGCACGTTCTTCTTCAGCGTTGCCCTGGCCGCGGTGATTGCCGCCGTCTGCGTCGGCTATTCGTTTGTGACCAACCTGCTCGAAGACCTGCGTCAGCAACAGCAGCAGCGCGCCCAATCCGCCGTCGTCCTCCAGATCAGTGGTGATTTTGCGGACGACGACGGCGGTGGCGGTTTCCGTCTCACGCTCACCCCCCATTCAGGAGCCGCCTGACCATGGCCGAAACCTTTACCCGCGTCACCGTGGCCGGGCCGCAGCGCCACGTTGATGTGCTGCTGCCGTCGCAGACCCCTGCCGGCCTGCTGCTGCCCCAGATCCTGGAGCTGCTGGACGACCAGCCGACGTCCGCAGTCTCGGTCAAGACCCTGATCACTCCGGCCGGCGACCCGGTGCGCGAGGACGCCTCGCTCAGCGACGCCGGGATCGCCGACGGCGCCATGCTGCGGCTGGTGAATGTGTCCGAGGCGCCGCCCGCGCCGGTGGTGTACGACATCACCGACGCCGTGGTGGAACAGACCGAGGACATCGGCGGCCGCTGGACGGAAAAGGTGCGCCGGGCCACGGGAGCCGTCTTCGCCGCCGCGGGACTGTATCTGGGCGTGCATGTGCTGCTCGAGGGCGCCGCCGCCGGTGTGGCGGCCTCGGTCTTTTTCGGCCTGGCCGCGGTGTTGCTGGGCACCGGCATTTATCTGGGCCGGGCAACAGCCACAGTGCTGGGCCCGCTGCTGGTGGGCACCGGCTGGCTGCTGGCCGTGGGCGGCGTGCTGCGGCTGCCGGCAGGTCCGGGGATGCACGTGCTGCTGGCCGCAGCGGTGAGCGCGGTGGTGCTGGTCTGCGCGGGCCTGATCTCGCCGCGCCCGCGTGCGCTGATGTCCGCCGCCGGCCTGCTGGCCCTGCTCACCCTGTTCTGGGCCGCGTCGCTGGCCTTGTTCAGCACTCCGGTGCACGCCGCCGGCGTGGCCGCACTGCTCAGCTGCGCCACCCTGGGCCTGCTGCCGCAGATCGCCCTGTCCGTCTCCGGCCTGGCCACGCTGGACGACCGCCGGGCCAAGGGCGGCCGGATCGGGCGCACGGACGTGCATGCGGCGATCGACTCCGCGCACCGCGGACTCAGCCTGGGCACCGCGCTGGTGGCGCTCTCGGTGGCCGCCGGGTTGTGGATCCTGGGCACGGATACCCACTGGCAGGTCTGGACCATGCCGCTGGTCGGCTGCCTGGCCCTGGCCACCGGGCTGCGGGCGCGCGCCTTCCCACTGGCCCCGGATCGGATTGCGCTCTACCTGGCCGCGGCAGTCGGCACGCTGGCGCTGGCCCGTTCGGTGCTATCCTTCGCCCCCGGCCACGGTTGGCTGGTGGCGGCCGGGCTGCTGGTGCTGGCCGTCGCCGTCGTGATTTCGCTGACCGTGACGCTGGCGGACCACTCCGCGGCGAAACTGCGCCTGCTGGCCAACCGGTTCGAGACGCTGGCCATCCTGGCCTCGGTCCCGCTGGTCATCGGCCTGTTCGGCGTCTTCGCTTCGCTGCTGACCACCTTCGACTGACTCAGGCTGGGACCGAGATGATGCAACCGATTTCGCGCAGGGATTTGATCGCCCGGGAGCAGGCCGCCACCGGCCACCTCACCGCTGGCCAGCCCCATCCGGGCAGCGTGCCGCCGGGTGCCCCGACGGGTGCCGGCCATCCGGGTGTGGCAGCTGCGGCCGATCCGTGGAGCTCGCCGGCCCCGGCCGCCGGACCGGCGGGAGCCGGACCGTTCGAGTCCGAGGCCGAACAGCGCCGCCGCCGGCTGCGCAGCCGCCCCGGCGAGCCGTGGCTGGTCCGCACCGCGCGCGCCGCGAAGGGCCTGGTTTCCTCCGACGACTACCCGCAGCGGCTGGTCGCCGCCACCGCCGGGGCGCAGGCCGCCGTGAGCACCGGGCGCCGGATAGCCTTGATCGGCAGCCGGGGCGGAGCCGGCAAGACCACGACGGCGGCGCTGCTGGCCTCGCTCTATGCCGCGGCGCGGCAGGACACCATTGCCGCCGTGGACCTGGCGCCCGCGGGCGGCACCCTGGCGCTGCGGCTGGGCGTGCCGGATGCACCGGCCATCGATGAGGCCGCTTCCGTGTTGCAGCAGATCCCCGCCGCCAGTGCCGAGGACCTGCGCCGGCAGCTGGCTGCGGCCGGCGCCAATCTGTGGGTTGCCGGTGAGCGTGCGCTCGGCGGCCATGCCGGTGGCGCCGCGCTTTCGGCGGCCGGCCAGAGCATCTCCCGGTACTGCCCGGTGGCGGTCTACGACTGCGCCACCGGCCCGGGCGAAAACCCGGCCACCAACTGGGCCATCGCCGCCGCCCAGCTGGCCGTGCTGGTGGCCCCCGCATCGGTGGCCGGAATCCAGGACGTGCGCCGGACGGCCGCGGCCTGGGCCGCCACACCGGAGCTGGCCGGCACCGGGCTGCTGGCCGTGCTGACCCAGACCGACGCGGATGCCCCGCTGGACCCGATGTCCGAAGCCAAGGCGCTGGCCCGGGACGGACTCACCGTGCTGCCGCTGGGCTACGACCGGCATCTGGCCAGCGGCGTGGAGTTCGAACCCGGACTGATGTCCCGCGCCGTCCGGCTGCAGGCTGCGGAGCTCGCCTCCACCGCCTTGGCCCTGGCGATGGAGCACACCGGCCGATGAGCGTGAAGATCATCCACCGGCCGGCCCGCACCACCGCCCCGGCCCGCGAGGCTGCGCCGTTCAGTCTGGAGGCACCGCCGCCGATGGCGGAGAAGTCCGGCCGGATGAACGCCATGGCACTGATCCCGCTGCTGGGCGCCGGCCTGTCCATGACCGTGATGATGCTTTTCCGCGGCAACAGCCTGGCCGCCGTCGGCGCCATCGCGATGATCGTGACGGTGGTGGCCTCCATCATCATGATGCTGGGCCAGCGCGGCCGGGCGGCCCGCACCCGGGCCGAGGAACGCGACCGCTATCTGGAGTATCTGGAGGAATCCCGGGCCACGCTGCGCACCGACGAGCAGCGGACCATCACCACCGCCCGCACCAGCAACCCCGAACCCACCGCCCTCTTCGACATTGTCCGCACCCCCAGGCGGCTGTGGGAACGGCGCCGCAGCAACGAAGACTTCCTGCAGGTCCGGATCGGCTCCGGCGAGCGGATCAGCCGGCAGATCACCGTGAACGAGCAGGGCCCGGCCACCGCGCAGCGCGACACGTTCATGGACAACGAAGTGCGGATCCTGCAGCAGCGGTATGAGAGGTCGCCGGACCTGCCGCTGACCCTGCCGCTGGACTCGGCCGGCAACGTCAGCGTCATCGGTTCCCGCGGGTTCGTGCTCAACGCCGCCCGGAACCTGCTCATCGAGGCCTGCGCCTTCCACTCGCCGGAAGACCTGCAGGTAGGCATCGCGGCCCGCGAAGACCGGCTGCGCGACTGGGACTGGACCCTGTGGCTGCCGCACCTGGCCGACCAGAAGCAGGCCCATGCCACCGGCCCGGTTCGCCGGATGGCCCGCTCCGTGGACGAACTCGGTGCCGTGCTGGCCGATGAACTGAACCGCCGCGCCGTGGTGGCAGCCGAATCGTCCAAGAACCTCAAGGGCGGCGCCAGCCAGCACCTCCCCCGGCTGCTGGTGCTGGCCGACTCCTATGGCGCCCTGCCGGAAGACCTGGTGCTGCCGGACCGGCACGCCGGACTGGCCCAGCTGGGCATCACCGTGGTGTATCTAGTGGCCGACCGCGGCCAGGAGCCCGGCGAAGTCAGCGTGCGCGTCAGCCAGGACGGCGCGGCCGCGGACCGCGGACCGGCGGGGTCCCGCAGCTACCGGGCGCAGGCCGAACGCAGCCAGGCCGCTGCCAGTGCCCGTGCCCGGACGGACCGCTCCCCCGCTCACGGCGCCCGGGCGGGCCGCACGGCAGGCGCCGCCGCCGCCGAAGCCGGCGCCCCGCCGTCGGACGCGGGATTCCTGATCCAGAACTACCGCCAGGATCCGGTGGAACCGGTCGAAGAACGCGGCACCTTGGACGGCCTGGCCGGGGCCACCGCCGAGGCACTGGCCCGCGAACTGGCCCCGATGCGGCTCTCGGCGGACTCGCTGGAACACAACACGGCCGCCGGTTCGGACAGCTTCCTGGAAATGCTGGGTCTCAGCCCCGCGCTGGACGAGGCGGACATCAGACGGCTCTGGAAGCCGCGCAGCGAGGTGGATTTCCTGCGCATCCCGCTGGGGCCGGACGACCGCGGCCGGCCCGCCCTGCTGGACTTGAAGGAGTCCGCGCAGTTCGGCATGGGCCCGCACGGGCTCTGCGTCGGCGCCACCGGCTCCGGCAAGTCGGAAATGCTGCGCTCGCTGGTGCTCGGGCTGCTGGCCACGCATCCGCCGGAGTTACTGTCCATGGTGCTGGTGGACTTCAAGGGCGGCGCCACCTTCGCGCCGTTCGCCGACGCGCCGCAGGTCTCCGGCGTGATCACCAACCTGGCCGACGACGCCAGCCTGATCGAACGCATCTACTCCAGCCTCAACGGCGAGGTGGTCCGCCGGCAGGAAGTGCTCAAGGCCGCCGGCAACATTGCCAACATCACCGACTACCAACTGCACCGGCAGGAACGGCTGGCCCGCGGCGAGGCCATGGACCCGCTGCCGCATCTGGTGGTGATCATCGACGAGTTCGGTGAACTGCTCACCGCGCGGCCGGATTTCATCGACCTGTTCCTGTCCATCGGCCGGATCGGCCGGTCCATCGGCGTGCACCTGCTGCTGAGCAGCCAGCGGATCGAATCCGGCAAGCTGCGCGGGCTGGAAACCTACCTCTCCTACCGGATCGGCCTGCGCACGCTCTCGGAGTCCGAGTCGCGCACCGTGCTGGACACCCCGGATGCCTTCCATCTGCCGCCGGTTCCCGGTTTCGGCTACCTGAAGGTGGACACCACCGTCTACACCCGGTTCAAGGCCGGCTATGTGTCCGGCCCGTTGGAAGACGTCCAGGTCCAGGAAGCGCAGGAAACCGCCGACGACCACGGCCCCCTGGTGCTGCCGATGCCCACCTACGCGGCCAGCCTGGAGACAGCGAACGACGACGGCAAGCCGGCCCGCACCGGAGCGTCCAAGCGGACCACCGGCCCCACCGTGATGTCCACGCTGATGAACACCCTGGCCCGGTTCCCGCGTGCGGTGGATCCGATCTGGCTGCCGCCGCTGCCCGCCGCCGTGGCGCTGGACACCGCCGCCGGTTCGGTGACCAGCACCAGCCAGGGCATCCGGCTGACCAGCGGTGGGTCGCTGAAGATCCCGGTGGGCCTGCTGGACGACCCGGCCAAGCAGTGGCAGGGCGTCTGGGAACTGGACCTGAAGTCCGCCGGCGGCAACGTGGCCATCATCGGCGGCCCGCAGTCGGGCAAGAGCACCGCGCTGCGCACCATCGCGGCCTCGCTGGCCATGACGCACAGCCCGCAGGAAGTGGGCATCTACTGCGTGGACCTGCTGGGGAACTCGCTGATCCCGCTGGAGGGCCTGCCGCATGTGGGCGGGGTGGCCGTGCGCACCAACCGTGAAGTGGTCCGCCGCACGGTGGAAGAACTCCTCGCCATGCTGTCCGTGCGGGAGAACGTCTTCGAGAAATACCAGGTGGACTCGCTGGCCACGCTGCGCAAACTCTGCGCCCAGGGCAGGATTCCGGAACTGCCCAGCGCCGACATCGTGCTGATGCTGGACGGCTACGGCCTGCTCACCGATGAGTTCGAGGAGATCGAACCGGCCGTGCACGCGTTGATCGCCCGCGGTGGCGGCTACGGCATCCACGTGGTGACCACCGCCAACCGGCAGAACGAGATCCGGCTGGCCCAACAGTCCTTTTTCGGCACCAAGATCGAGCTGCGGCTGGCGGACCCGGCGGACTCCTCCTATGGCCGCAAACTCGCCGAGACCATGCCCGCGGACCGGCCCGGGCGGGCGCTGACCGACGCCAAACTGTTCGGCCACTTCGCGCTGCCGCGCATCGACGGCGTGGCCGATGCGGACACCGCCACCCAGGGCACCCGGGACATGGTGGCCGCCGTCGCCGCCTCCACCGACGCGCGCGCCATGCAGGTGCGCATCCTGCCGCAACTGGTGGAGGCCGCGGAGATCGAGGTCCCGCCGCTGCCGGGCCTGCTGCCGCTGGGCCTGCGCGAGACCGATCTGGGGCCGGAAATGCTGGACGTGGCCCGCGGCGAACACCACCTGATCGTGATGGGCGACGAGCAGTCCGGCAAGACCAACGTGGTCCGTTCGCTGGTCTCCTCGCTGGTGGCCCAGTATCCGTCCCGGGACCTGGTCTTCGCGGTCTTCGATCCGCGCCGGGCACTGGCCGATGTGGTGCCGGATGCCTATCTGGGCGGCTACGCCCCCAGCGCCGCGCAAGCCGAACCGCTGGCCAACGCCATCGCCTCCGAGCTCTCCAAGCGGACCGCCGGCGGCGACGCCATGCAGGACAGCATCGGCGAGCCGGACAGCATCCCGCGGATCGTGCTGCTGGCCGACGACTACGACATCCTCACCGCCGGCGGTGCCGGGCCGCTGCGGTCGCTGATCGAGTACCTGCCGATGGGCCCGGAGCTGCAGCTGAACGTGATCCTCACCCGCCGTGTGCGCGGTGCCGGCCGCGGCATGTACGAGCAGTTCTTCGCCGCGCTGCGCGACTCGGGCAGCACCGGCCTGATCCTTTCCGGCGACCGCTCCGAGGGCGGCCTGCTGAACAACGTGCGTGCCCGGCGGCTGCCGCCCGGCCGTGGCCTACTGGTCCGTTCCGGCGGCCCGGCACAGACCGTGCAGACCCTGTGGACCCCGATGGAGGCAACCGCCGATGTCTAACACCGTCACCGTCGTCGCGCTCGACGAGCCGGACCAGGACGTGGTCATGGTCTCGCTGCTGGCCGTGGTCCCGCAGGAGTATGTCCGGCAAGCCGCGGACAGCACCCTGCTGGAAGTGGAGGATGGCAACGGCACCACCATGTTCGCCGTCGAGCTTCCCCGCCTGATCCGGGTGCCCGGCGAGGTGTCCCGGCTGCTGGCCGGCGCCAGCGTAAAGGCCGTTGAAGGTGCGCCGATCCCGTCCGTCTTCTCCGACGACCCAGACTTCGCCGACCCGGCGCACCAGGACCTGTGGTGGCAGGAGATCACCATCCGCAACGGCATCCCGGACGGCGACTCGCTGGGCTACCGGCTGGCGCAGAACATCGCGGTGCGCTGCCGCGGCGCCGTCATCGGCCACCAGCTGCCCGAATCCGGAGAACAGGGATGACCATGCACGCTTCGGCCTTCGATTTCCACACCGACCGCACCGCCGTCGTCTTCCAGGACAAGCCGCTGGCCTTCCTCTCCCCCGCCCTCACCCGCGCTTACGTGGCCGCGCGGGAATCGGAGCGCCAGTTCGTGGTGATGACGCCCAGCGCCAGCAAACTGACCCTGCCGCTGTACCAGCTACTGCAGCGCGAGGGCTGCATCTGGATGGCCAGCGCGGCCGACGGCACGTTCTACAACGGCTTCACCGGGCAGCAGTACCGCTGGAACGGGGACGTCTTCGCCGCCGAGGAACAGCTCGCACCGGATTACCTGCAGGCCCCCGCCGGGTCCGACGGCGGGGTCCAGGCCCGCGGCGAGATCCTGCACCCGGCCAGCGAATCCACCCGGATCGGCGAGTTCGCCGCGGCCCTGTTCCGCGAGCTCACCGGGGCCGAACCGACCGGCTGGGGCATCCACGAGCCGGTCAGCGAGCCGTGGGACACCGCCGATCTGACCCGCTACTGCTACGCGACCGCGCCGATGACCAGCAACATCATCGTGGTCGGCAGGCCCCGCCCCGGCACCGAGGTTCCGTCCATTGGCGTGCTGACGGTGACCCGCTCCTCCACCGGCGTGCACGAATCCGTGGAGCTGTTCTGCGAATCGGTGGACCCGCTCACCGAGGACCAACTGGCCTCCTTCGGTTCCGCCATGCACCGCGCGCACGCCCGCACCGCACTGGCCGGTCACACCATGCTGCTGGACCGGCTGGCTTTCCCGGCCCGCTTCACCGGCGTCAGTGTCCCGGCCTGCTCGTTCTTCGGGCCGGAGGCGCTGCAACTGTTCGGCCCACAGCAGGCCCTGGCCGCGGCCGGCGAGCGCGCCCGACTGGTGGGTGTTCCGCCGCTGCAGTCCCTCGCCGTCACCTATCACCGCGACCCGTCCGGCGGCCGCCAACATCCGCTGGACGAGTTCACCGAACTGGTCGGCAAGCTGGCCGGCGGAAAGTTCTGACCGCGGCGGTCACCTCGGGATACCGTGGGCATAGAACCCAGCGGAATAGAACCACGTGACCGGAGGTTGTCCCAGCGTGTCAACGAACGACGGCGGTGCCTCCTCCCAGCCTTCTGCCCCTGCCGCTGCCGTTGCAGAGGCCGGCGGCCGCCGTGGAGTCGGCCGTTTCCGCAAACAGGGCGGCCGCCCCAGCGAGAACGGTGCAGGCATCGCGTTCGGGCTCGCCGCCTACGGACTCTGGGGCATCCTCCCGCTGTACTTCACCGCGCTGATACCGGCCGGTCCGCTGGAGATCGTGGCCAACCGGATTGTCTGGTCGCTGCTGTTCTGTTTCCTGCTGATCACCGCGCTGCGCGGCTGGCGCACTTTCCGGGCGGCGCTGGCCAACTGGCGCACCTTCGGAACCCTGTCCCTGGCCGCCGGGCTCATCGCGGTCAACTGGTTCACCTACACGTTCGCCGTTCTCAATGGCCAGGCCATCGAAGCCTCGCTGGGGTACTTCATCAACCCGCTGGTCTCCGTGCTGCTGGGAGTCATCCTGCTCAAGGAACGGCTGCGCCCGGCACAGTGGGTCGCCATGGGCGTAGCGTTCATCGCGGTGCTGGTGCTGGCCTTCGGCTACGGCAACGTGCCCTGGATTGCCCTGATCCTGGCGCTCAGCTTCGGGTTCTACGGCCTGGTCAAGAATCGCGTCGGCGGCCGCGTCGATGCCGTCACCAGCCTCAGTGTGGAAACACTGGTGCTGGCCCCGGTGTCCGTGGTGATTATGCTCATCCTGTTGGCCGGCAGCCAAGCGACCCTGCTCTCCGAAGGCCCCGGCCACTTCTGGCTGATGGCTGCAAGCGGCCTGATCACGGCCCTGCCGCTGCTGTTCTTCGGCGCCGCCGCCCGCCGGTTGCCGCTGAGCACGGTCGGCATGCTGCAGTATCTGGCGCCGATCCTGCAGTTCATTACCGCCCTCGTCTTCCTGCACGAGCCCATGCCGCTGGAGCGCTGGATCGGTTTCGGCCTGGTCTGGCTCTCGCTCGCCATCCTGACTGCCGACATGGTTGTGGCCCTCAAGAGAGCCCCCAAGGCCGGCGCCGCAACCGCCGGCGTGGCTTCGCACTAGTAGCGGATTGCGTCGATGACCTTCACACGGACGGCTACCAGCGCGGGGATCAGGCCGGCCAGCGCTCCGACGGCGGTGGCGGCGCCGATGCCGACCAAGGCCGCCTCCACCGGGAACGGCGGCAGTTCGCTGATGCCCTGGGCAATCAGGTCTTGGGCCCAGGGGCTCTTCACCACCGCGACGGCGAGCATCACCCCCACCACACCGGCCACGAAGGTCGCGACCACCGATTCGAGCATGACGCCGAAGAAAATGCGCCCCGACGTCGCACCGAAGCTGCGCCTGATGCCGATCTCCCGCACCCGGTACTTGACCGTGACCATAGAGATGTTGAGCAGCCCGACTGCCCCCAGCAGCAGCACCAAGCCTGCGATGCCGCCCACGGCCAACTGAATGCCCTCGAACGGGTCACCCCAGGCGGCATAGTCGCTGCGGTAGACCTGCACGTGGGCGTCGGGGAATTGAGCCTGCAGATCGCCGGTGATGGCAGCCGTCAGGCTGGGTTCCACGTCGACCGGGAGCCACATCTCCAAGGCAGGCGGAGACCCTCCTGCCCCGCCCAAACCCCAGCGTTCGTACTGGGCGGTGAGCATCATGGCTGCCGGCATGGCGCCCTCGTGGCCATCCGGCGTGACCCCCACGACCGTGGCAGCGATCGGACGCTGCTGGAAAATCTGGACCACGGGGTTCACCGCCAGATCGGGTTCGCCCAACTGTCGGTGGAACGCTTCGTTGATGATCACCGCCGGCGCCAGCGCCGCGGCGTCGGCCTCGGTGAACCAGCGACCGGAAGCCAAGTTCACGCGCCGCATCTCGCCGTAACTTCTATCCACCACCGTGGTTTCGGTCGCCATCACGCCGTGCGGAAATTGGAACGGGACCTGGCCGAAGGCGCGCCGGCTCGCGTACTCCACGGCGTAACGTTCCAGCAGAGAGTCAAAGGCAGCTTGGAGAACGGCCGGGTCCTCATTTCCAGTCTGCGTGAAAACCTCAACCGACACGGTGGCCGCACGGCCACCGGATTGCTCCTGCGCCTGCACCATGCCCTCCCGGGCCATGTTGCCGAGTCCGACGACGGTGGTCAGCGCCGCGACCGACAGCGCCACCCCGATCAGCGCCAACAGGATCCGGGTCTTGTGGATGCGAAGCTCGGCCCATGCCTCCACCAGCAGGGCAACGACTCCGGTCATACTGCCAGCTCCGGAGCGTTCAGGATGCCATCGCCCAGCCGGTAGTGCCGCTGGGCCAATGCCGCAACGTTCGCGTCGTGAGTGATGGTCACCAGCGCCGCACCCGACTCCAGCGCCACTTCGTCCAACAGCGCCATCACCCTCTGTCCGGTGTCGATGTCCAAGGCGCCGGTGGGCTCGTCCGCCAGGATCAGCCGGGGCGAACGCACCAACGCCCTGGCAATCGCGATCCGCTGCTGCTCCCCGCCGGAGAGCTTGTGCGGCTTCTCCCGCAGCCGGTCGCCCAAGCCAACCCGCTCCAGCATCCTCGCGGCCAAGCGCTCACGCTGCCAGAACTGTGTGCCACGCGCATAAAGCAGGGGCGTCATGACATTCTCCAAGGCCGTGCGGCCCGGCAACAGATTGAACTGCTGGAAGATGAACCCCACCTGGGCGCCGCGGGACACAGCCCGCTGCTTCTCCCCCATCGAGGAAACCGGCCGCCCGTCGAAGTAGAGCTCACCGGTGGTGGGCACGTCCAACAGACCGAGAATATTCAGCAGCGTGGATTTACCCGATCCGGAACGCCCCTGGATGGAGACGTGGTCTCCGGTACTGATGCTCAGGTCGATGCCCTGCAGGATGTGCAGCGGCTCGCGGTCCGGGATGTGCACGCTCCGGGTCACACGATGCAGCTCCAGCAGCGGTGCGCCCAGCGCTGGAGCGCTCATCCGCCGATCATCCCGAAGCCGCCGCCTTCCATCCCCGGCATCATCTGGTCACCGGGAGCCCCCGGGATGAATTGCAGGACCATTTCGCCCTCGACGAGTCCGTCAACAATCTCAACCTGCATGCCGTCGTTCAGGCCCAAGGTGACAGAGCGCTCGACCGGCGCGCCGCCGTCGTTCTCCACCAGCCAGACCAGCCCGGTGTCCACGGATCCCTGGACGGCCGTGGTGGGAACAACCACCACGTTTTCCGCGGTTCCTGCGGTGATGTCGACGGTGGCACCCAAGCCCGCGAAAACCTTGACGTCTGCCGGTACCGCGCACTTGACCGTGCCGGTTGCCGCGGCCGGAAGTTCCGGCATGGACGGGTCCAGAGGCTGCTCTTGCCCCGGCGCCGAGCCGCCGTCGTCCGGAGCTTCCCCGACGGTCACTGCCTTGCAGTCGAACGGTGCCGGACCGCCGTTGACCGTCACGGTGGCGGAGCTGGGGCGGTCCAGCAGCCGGAACTGCTGGTCGGCGGTCAGCGTCCCGGTGACCGAAAACGTGCCCGGCGAAATAGTGGCGGCTTCGGCGCCGACCGAAACTTGCTGGTCAACCAGCACGGTCAGGTCGGTGAGCTTGCCGGCCGCCGGGGCCACCACGTTCACATACGTGTACACCGGGGCGGGCAGCGGGGCCGGTTCCTCATCCGGGTCCGGCTCAACCGTTAGCGGGGTGGGATCCGGTTCCACTAGCTTCTGCACCTGGAACAGCGGGTCGCCCTTGGACACGTTCGCGCCGGCGTCGACAAACAAGAAGTTGACGGTTCCCTCGGCGGTGCTGCGCACGGCCACGGCCGGGTCGCTGGCCACCGACCCCTCAATCTGCACCACGTTGGTCACCGTCCCCAGCGTTGCCGGTACGCTGGGCGTGACCAGCTGGGCGGTGGGCTGCTCGGTGACCGCATCGGCGCGCATGCCGTCCACGAAGGCGAGCTTGAAGAGTGCGACGGCGATGACGGCGAAAATCGCCAGCCATGCCACCGGAAAGACGTAGCGCCGCAGAGCGCGCATGCGGGATCCCCCTCTATACGATGCACGCCGCGGCGCACGAGACTGCGGGTCATTCAGGACAATGCCTGCGACAAACCCGGCTTGTGAGGGAGATTACCATTCACCGGCTGCGCCGCCGCGCCAAGGACACGGCACCCACCGGGATCGTTACCGCGGGACTCGGCCATCCGTGTCCGGCAATCCGCCCAGCCTTGTCGGCCGGTGCGGCACGGGAGAGTGCGCGCCGCACGGCAACCCGGCCCACCTCCTGACGCATCGATTGATATTCGATAGTAAAGAAGCGATACTCGATGGATGCGAAAGACTTATCTGGCGGTCACCGCCCTCAGGATCCTGCTGGTGGTGGCGTTTGCCCTGCTCCTCTTGTTCCAGGTGATGTCGCTGCCGGGCCAATTCGCCCACATGGCAGCGGAATCTCCGCAGCTGGCCTACCTGCAGTGGCCGCTGACGGTGTTCTCGATCGTAGAGCTGCTGTGCGTCCAAGCCGTGATCGTCAGCACGTGGAAACTGCTCACCCTGGTCAAACACGACCGGATCTTCAGCAGGGCTTCCCTGGCCTGGGTGGACGTCATCGTGTGGGCAGTGGTCGCCGCATGGATCCTGCTCTTTGGCGTCTTTCTGTTCGTCGGATTCAATGCTGATGACCCCGGCATGCCGCTGCTCCTGTTCCTGTTTGTGGTTGCCGGGGCGGTGCTCGGGCTGCTGCTAGTGGTCTTGCGGGCCGTGCTGCACCAGGCCATCACCCTGAGGGCCGACATGGACGAGGTGATCTGATGCCGATTGTGGTGCGCATCGACGTCGAGCTGGCGAAACGAAAAATGAGCGTCGGGGAGTTCGCCGAGCGTGTGGGGCTCACGCCCGCCAACGTGGCCGTGCTGAAGAACGGCCGGGCCAAAGCCGTGCGCTTCAGCACCTTGGACGCAATGTGCCGTGTGCTGGAATGCCAGCCCGGCGACTTGCTTGAGTGGGTTGAGGAGTGACCGGCATCGGCGCTGCAGCGGTTGCTCCGCCGCTTCCGGTGCTCCGGCGCGCCGGGTCAGCAGCGGCCCAGTTGCTCCGGTTCGCTTGGCTACAGGTGCAGTGCTGCTTGTTCGCCGCCGCGATTTTTGCGGGCCTCGCGGTGAGTACGGCAGTGCCCTTGCCGCTCCCCCGCTACGATGCCCTGCTGGTTTACGGGTTGGTGCTCACCGCGGTGTTCTACCTGCTGCGGCTGGAAACGGGCCGCGAGGTGGCGGTCATCTTCGGCTTCCATCTGGTCGGGTTGGCGCTGGAACTGTTCAAGGTCCAGATGGGCTCGTGGTCCTACCCGGAGGAGGCATGGACCAAGGTTGCGGGTGTGCCGCTCTACTCCGGCTTCATGTATGCGGCCGTGGGCTCCTACATTTGCCAGGCGTTCCGCAGGTTTGACCTGCGGATCAACAGCTTCCCGTGGGTCCCGGCCGCGGCGCTGGCCGTCGCAGCCTACGCTAACTTTTACACCCACCACTACCTGCCGGACCTGCGCTGGGTGGTCGCTGCCGGCTTCGTCGTGGTGCTCTGGCGCAGCCGGGTGTTGTTCACCGTGGGGCGGTGCCGCTATGCCATGCCGCTGAGCCTGTCCTTTGTCCTGATCGGCTTTTTCCTGTGGGTCGCCGAGAACGCCGCCACCCTGCTGGGCGCATGGCAGTATCCGGACCAGTCGCAGATCTGGCAGATGGTCCACGTGGGCAAATGGGGTTCCTGGGCCCTGCTGGTCAGCCTCAGCTTCGTCCTGGTGGCGGCGGTGAAGTCGCAGGAGGGCCGCTTCTACGGCGGGGCCGGTGCGGTGCCCTCTGTTGAACCGCCACGCTGACGGTAGCCTGCTCACACAGGCGGGCCGATGATGGACCGCCCGGCGATCAGGAGGGGCAATGCGCGGGACCGGCGGCATCACTGCCTTGATGTTCGGGATCATCTTGGCCATTGCCGTCCTGCATTTGTCCGGCCATGAAGACTGGGCCGGGTATGGCATCCAGGGCCTGATGATCCTGGCCGTCGTGGCGACCGTGGTTCGCTCGATCCGGGGCCGCAAGCACACGGTTGCCCGCCCGATGGCGGATTCGGGCAGCGTCGTCAACGATCTGTATTTGGGTACCGTCTACAGCGGGCCGCGGATTGTCGCGCCGCCGCAAGCAAAGCAAGTCGAACTGGTCATTGATGACGGTGAGCGGCGGGAGTTCTTGAAGGCTCTCGACGACGCAGACCCTCGGTCTGAGGGCGGAAAAACCGGGGAACTGCCTTAGCCGCCAGCCGCGAGGTCAACAGCGGCGCCCCCACAACAAACAGCCGTCCGGCCTCTTATTCCCGCAGCCCGTCGACTTCCCGCGGGACCACCACCATGGGCACCGGCAAGGAGCGGAGGACCTTGTGTGCGGTGGCGCCGAGGAACAGCCGGTTGTGCTGGGCCAGCCGGCTGGAGCCCATGACCACCAGTTCGCCGTCGTCCCAATCCAGCGAGTCGATGGCCTCCTCGATGTTGCGGCCGTGCGCCACGGTAACGGTCGCCTTGCCCGGCGGCAGTTCGGTGGCGGCTTGCGCGAGCACCGAATTCGCATGCAGGTGGGCACTGTGGATGGCTTCGCCGCTGTCGGAGTCCTCGCGCGTGTCCAGCGACACCAGGGAGACCAGCCGCAACTGCAGGCCGCGGCGGGAAGCAGCGTTCAGGGCAACGTCCCGGGCGGCCTGGGCACCTTGCCGCTCCCCGATGAACGCAGTCAACCGGGTCAGCGGCTCCGTCCGCTGGTAGCCGCGGGGCGCCAGCGCCACCGGAATCGGCGAGGCATGCAGGAGCGCGTTTGCCACGCTGCCCACCGTGAAGCGCTTGAACAAACTACTGCTGCTGGCGCCGATGACGATCAGCCGGGCACCCGCTTCTTCACCGGCTGCGATCAGGCCCTCCGCGAAGGACTCGGCCGAGCGTACTTTGAATTGGGCATCCACATCGGCCGGAATCAACTTCAAAGCCTCGCGGCGGGCAGTGAGGACTTCCTGCTCGCTGGCGCTGGCGCGTTTGCCTTCAGGGTTCAACGCCACATATGGAGCGTTGTCTGCCACGACGTAGACAATATCCAGCCCCGTTCCCTGGGTCCGGGCGATGGCCACGGCCAGCGCCACGGCATCGGCTCCCCGTTCGTCCGGTTGGTAACCCACCACATAGCGCATGCGACAACCCCTGTCCTGTGTCCACGGAGCAGCGGATGCGACGGCGTCGGCACATCCGCATCCCATGAGGCGACTGTGGTTCCGACTCTAGTCCGCGAGCGCCCGCGGCAACAGGGCGGCAGCTGCGTGCCGCCCTACGTCCCGGCCGGACGCCTGAAACCGCCGGGAACGACCGCGGGGCGGCCACCGGACACCCGTCCCACAGGGACGAAGGGATCCGGCGGCCGCCCCGGAGGACGTAACCAAAGGCTAGGCCGCAGCTGCCTTGCGGATGGCTGCTTCCAGCACGTCCAGAGCGTCGGCCAGCAGCTCGTCGCCGATGACCAGCGGCGGCAGCAGGCGCACCACGTTGCCGTACGTGCCGCAGGTGAGGATGATGACGCCTTCCTGCAGGCAGGCCGCGGCGATCTCCTTGGTGGCCTCGGCGTTCGGCTCCTTGGTGGTCGCGCCGGTGCCCGGCTTGACGAACTCCATCGCCAGCATGGCGCCGCGGCCGCGCAGGTCGCCGATGATGTCCACGTCCTCGGCCAGCTTCCGCAGCCGGCCCATGACCTGCTCCTCGATGTGCCGGGCCCGGGCGCTCAGGTCCTGGGCCTCCATGGTCTCGATGGCAGCCAGCGCGGCCGCACAGGCCACCGGGTTGCCGCCGTAGGTGCCGCCCAGTCCACCCGGGTGCACGGCGTCCATCAGTTCGGCGCGGCCGGTGATGGCGGACAGCGGCATACCACCGGCAATGCCCTTGGCCATCGTGATGATGTCGGGCACCACGCCGTCGTGCTCGGAGGCGAACCAGGAACCGGTGCGGCAGAATCCGGACTGGACCTCGTCCGCAATGAACACCACGCCCTTCTCCTTGGCCCACTTCGCCAGCGCCGGCAAGAAGCCCTCGGCCGGGACAATGAAGCCGCCCTCGCCCTGGATCGGCTCGATCAGGATGGCTGCCACGTTCTCGGCGCCGACCTGCTTCTCGATCATGGTGATCGCGCGGGCTGCGGCGTCCTCGCCTGTCATTTTCCCGGCGATGCCGGTTTCCTCGCGGTACGGGTAGCTCATCGGCACCCGGTAGATCTCCGGGGCGAACGGGCCGAAGCTGCCGGCCGGGCTGGACTTGTACGGGTTGGCCTTGGCGGTCAGCCCCATCGTCAGGTTGGTGCGGCCATGGTAGGCGTGGTCAAAAGCGACGACGGCGGTGCGCCCGGTGGCGATGCGTGCCACCTTCACTGCGTTCTCCACTGCTTCGGCACCGGAGTTGAACAGCACGGAGCGCTTCTCGTGGTCGCCCGGCGTCAGCTCGGCCAGCTTTTCGGCCACCGCAATGTAGCCCTCGTACGGGCTGACCATGAAGCAGGTGTGGGTGAACTTGGCAACCTGCTCCTGCACGGCGGCGACGACGGCGGGGTCCGAGGCGCCGACGCTGGTGACGGCAATGCCGGAGCCCAGGTCGATGAACGAGTTGCCGTCCACATCGGTGATGATGCCGCCGTCGGCGTCGGCCACGTAGACCGGGACGCTGGAGGCGACGCCACCGGCGACCACGGCGCTGCGGCGGGCAGCCAGTTCAGCGGACTTGGGGCCGGGGAAACCCGCGGACACATCGCGCTTCTGTTCAAGCCGGTACTGGGTCGTCTGAGTGGTCATGGTGTGCCTTTCACGTTGGGGTGGGGATGCCGCCGGCAGTCTGGACGCCCGGCGCACGCATGTCCCAGCCGCGGCCCGGCCATGGTGGAGGTCGTTCAGCCGTCGGACAGCGCGTGCCAGGGGGAAGCCGTGCTCTACAGCGAGATTACGGTTTCCGCCCGACTGCTGCCTATGGCGCCCCGCACAGCTAATGTGCCATTCCACCGTGCAATTGGCCAGACATGCCGACGGTGGAGTCCTCCGACACATCGGCCGGAGGGCGCCACCTGGCAAAGGCCAACCGGTTCAGAGTTCCGGAGCGTGCTCCGCCGGCATTGCCCCATCGTCTTCTGGGTGGCGGTTGAGGTTGACCAGTGCCAGCGCCAGCCCTCCCCACACGGTGAGGATGGCGATGATCAACATCACGATCGCTGCGGTGCTCATCGTTGTGCCTCCTGCAGGGTTGGGGAATCCAGTTCCGGATCATTTGCGGCCGAGTTCCTGCCCCACGGAATCAGCGAGAGCAGGAAGGCCACGACGACCAGGCCGCCGGCCATCCCCCAGCCGAAGACGTTGACAAACCAGTCGGGCATGGGCGGATCCCCGTAGCCTTCCTGGATCCTCTTGATCACTTCGCTGATCAGGATGTAGCCCAGCACGATCGGCGAGACGATGCCGACCATGATCCGCCACCACAGTCCCAGCTTGATGGACGACACTTCGCTGACATGTCCGCCCAGCAGCGGCAACTTGCGGAAGCCATAGGTCACCAGCAGCACCGTCACCAGGGCACACGCCATGATGCCGAAGTTGTTGACGAACGCGTCGGTGACATCCAGCAGGTTCAGGCCGGTGGTGGTCGGGAACAGCAGGATGGAAATCAACGCCAGCGGGATGCCTACGCACCAGGTGGTCTTGACCCGGCTCATGCCCAGCTTGTCCTGCACCGCCGCGATGATGACCTCAATGATGCTGATCAGCGAGGTGAAGCCGGCGAACACCAGCGAGCCGAAGAAAAGCACTCCCAGCAATCCGCCCAGCGGTGCCTCGGAAATGATCGTGGGGAAGGCGATGAAGGCCAGGCCGATCCCGCCGGCGGCAACATCGCCGACCTCGGCACCGGAGCTGAAGGCCATGAAGCCCACCGCGGCGAAAACACCAATGCCGGCCAGGATCTCGAAGCCGGAGTTCGCGAAGCCCACCACGAAGCCGGAGCCGGTCAAGTCCGTCTTGTGCTTGAGGTAGGACGCGTAAGTGACCATGATGCCGAAGGCCACGGACAACGAGAAGAAGATCTGGCCATAGGCCGCAGCCCATACCGTGGTGTTCGTGAGCGCGCCCCAGTCCGGGGTGAACAGCGCATTCAGCCCATCGGCGGCGCCCGGCAGGAACAACGACTGCACCACCAGGATCAGGAACATGACCAGCAGCAGCGGCAGGAAAATGATGTTCGCCCGGCCGATGCCCTTCTGCACGCCGGCGGCCAGCACCAGCAGGACCACGGCCCAGACAATGATCAGCGGGATCAGGACCATGGGCACGAAATCGAAGCCGATGTTCACGGCCTCGCTCACCTGCAGGAAGGAGCCTATGAAGAACCCTGCCGGGTCATCGCCCCACGCTTCCGTGACCGAGAAGATCATGTACATCGCGGCCCACGCGATGATCACCGCGTAGTAGACGCAGATGATGAAGCAGATGGCCACCTGCCACCAGCCCAGTCCTTCGGCGCCGCGGGCCAACCGGCGGTAGGCCAGCGGGGCGGATCCACGGTGGCGGTGCCCCACTGCGTAGTCCAGGAACAGCAGCGGGATGCCGGCCGTCAGCAGGGCCACCAGATACGGAATGATGAAGGCGCCGCCGCCGTTTTCGTAGGCGACATAGGGGAAGCGCCAGATGTTGCCCAGGCCGACGGCGGAGCCGATCGCCGCAAGGATGAACACCTTGCGCGTGGACCACATCTCGCGCTTGGGCGTGGCGCCCGGCACGGCCTGCGGTGTAGGGGTACTCATGAATGGACCTCAAAGGGTAGCGATTTCGGTGCTGTGACGGCTATTACGCCGCGGACCATCCTAACGGCGCTGCCCCGGCGCCGGAAACCGCGAAGGCCCGGCCAGCCGCTGCTGCACGACGATTCCCCCGGCGGCCAGCAATTCCCCAGCTCCACGGCGCCCGCTCGGCATCCGCATTATAGTGCACCTGCACAACGGATGTCCGTATAGTGTGAGCATGGCTGTGACTCTCGCCAAACTCTTGGCTTCCCCTGCGCTGCACCTGAAACTGGTCGGCACCGCGCAGGGCGACCCGGACGCGCCCATCACCTGGGTGGCATCCACGGAACTGGAGGATCCGCTGCCCTTCCTAAGCGGCGGAGAGGTGGTGCTGACCACCGGCCTGCGGCAGAAGACCGCGGCCGCGCAGCGCAAGTTCGTGGCGCGCGTCCACCAGGCCGGTGCGGTCGGCATGGGCTTCGCGCTGGGGCTCACGCACCGCAGGGTCCCGCCGGGGGTGCTGGCGGCAGCCAATGAGCTTGAGCTGCCGGTCTTTGAAGTGCCCTACGAGACCCCGTTCGTGGCGATCAGCAAGATGGTGGCCGATGCGATTTCCGCCGACCACTACAATCGGCTGGAGCACCTGCTCAAGGACCACCAGGCGCTGGCGGCCTCGTTGCTGGGCGGTGGCGGTCTCCCCGCGCTGCTGCGCAAGCTCGCCGCGATGGTGGGCACCGACGTCGTGCTGTCCCAGTACGGCACCCGGCTGTACGGAACCGGCGGCAAGCGCGCCAGTTGGCACGAGGTTCCGATCTGGCACGAGGTTCCGATCGCCACGGGGCTGAAGGACCGCTGCACACTGGCGCTGGCCGAGCCGTATGAGCGCAACGCCATCGTGGACTACGCGCAGAGCCTGATCAGCCTGGAGCTGAGCAACCGGGCCCACCGCCGCGCAGCCGACCGGCGCTCCGTGGGACAGGTGCTGCTGGACGTGGTGGGCGGCGTGCTGCAGGGCGGGGACGCGTCGCTGCGGCTGAGCAACGTGGGGATCGACGCCGGACGGCGGCAATTGGTGGTCATGGTGCAGGTGGCCGGGGCCCAGCGCCGGGCGCTGCCCACGTTGCCCCTGCCCGCCGCGTTCGACGGCGTGGTGACCGGTCTGGTGGACGAGCGGCTGGTGCTGGTGGTGCAGGGCGCCGAATCTGGTGAATCGCTGGGCCGGGAGCTGAGCACCTACCTGCAGAACGCGGGCATCACGGCGACCGTGGGCGTGGGCGGCAGTTATGCCCAGGCGAACGGGCTGCGCTGGAGCTACTTCGAGGCCAAGGAGGCGGTGGGCCGGGGCGGGCGGCTGAACGTGCCGCAGCGGCTGTCGCTGACCTCCCTCCTGCTGGCCTCGGAGGATGTGCCGCTGGGCGATCTGGCGGCCGAAGCGCTGGACCCGCTGGCCGACTTCGACGCCGCGCATGATGCCGCCCTGCTGCCCACCTTGCAGACCTACTTGGAGCTGAACGGATCGGTAGCTGCCGTGGCGGAGGAGCTGGGACTGCATCGGAACTCCGTTCGCTACCGGCTGTCCCAGATCGTGGAGCTGACCGGCTACGACCCCGCCCGCACCGCGGACCGGGTGCACCTGTGGCTGGCCCTGACGGTGCGGCGGCTGGGTTCCGACTCGGGGTCGCAAGGCTAGCCCGGGCGGCCCCTCCCGAACGCTTGTCATAAGTGGGCGCAGGCACAAGGCTGGGGTCATGGGACACGAGACGCACGAGAGCCGCACGGTGACCTGGCTGGGAACCGATGATCCGCAGCGCGCCGACACCGCCACCATCAACCTGGAACCCGAACGGCTCAGCGCTCACGGCGCCTCGCGCACCGCCGACTACGCCGCGAGCTGGTCCCTGACCACCACCGGCAATTGGTTCACAGAGAACCTCACGGTCTCCGTGCACGGGCAGGGATGGAGCCGGTATTTGGTGTTGGACCGCGCCACTGACGGCAGCTGGCGCGCGGCAACGAAGGTGTCCGGAGACAGCGACTTGCCGGAGCCGGGCATCGAAGATCCGGCGTCGTTGACCGGTGCGGTGGACTGCGATCTGGGCCTGTGCCCTGCCACCAACACCATGCCGATCCTGCGCCTGGGCCTGGTCCACGACGCCGAAGCCGCCGCGGAGCTGACGGTGGCGTGGGTGGAGATGCCGAGCCTGCGGGTGCTCGGCCGGCAACAGATCTACAGCGGCTCCCGCGCGTACGACGACGGCACCGGCACTGCCGCCGTCACCTACAGTTCCGGCGACTTCAGCGCCGAGATTGTGGTGGACTCCGACGGCATCGTGATCGACTACCCCGGCCTGGCCACCCGTAGGCGGGACTGAGGGACTGACGGGACTGACGGACGCGAGGTAAGCACCGTCGTCGTCATCGGTTCGAGCCAGCCGGTGCCGCCACATAGGATGGTAGCCAAGCCCGCCAACCAACCGTTCCAGGGAGAAGCCATGCCCGAAATGTTCGTGGACAAGTTCCGTGCCCTCGTGCCTAAGTACCTGGACCGGACGTGGACCGAAGACGACGGCATCTCCTACGACGAACTCGAGGGGCTGCTGGGCGAGCACAAGTTCCAGGTTCCGCAGGCGCTGGTGGAGTTCTACCACGCGCTTGGCGGCTGCGAAGACCTGATGGAAGCCCACGATTTCTTCTTCGACCCGGACGAGCTCGAGATTGAGGACGGCTACCTGCTGTTCCTGGACGAGATGGACGAAGAAGCGAACTGGGGTTTCAAGTCCGAGCATCTCGATGTGCCCGACCCCATTGTCTGGATCCGCACGAACGGCCCGAAGCAGCGGTGGCAGAGCGAAGAGGCGACCTTCAGCGAGTTCGTTTTCGACATGTTCGAGTGGGTCTTCGAGGACGAGGAAGAGGAAGACTAAGTCCCCACCCGCGGGATGTGCTCAGGCGCGGCGGCTAGCGGGCCTCCGCCGCCAGCGCCACGCCGAAGCCGACCAGCACCGTGCCGGTGACCCGGTCGATCGCACGCACAACGGCCGGGGTGCGGAGCCAGGAGCGGGCAACATGCGTGCCCCAAATGATGGCCGAGAAGAACACCAGTCCCTCCAGGTTATGCACCATGGCCAGCGCGGTGCCCATTAACGCCGGCGAGACATCCGGCGGAATGAACTGCGGGATCATTGCCATGTAGAACACGCAGACCTTCGGGTTCAGCAGGTTGGTGCCCACACCGGTGAGCCACGCCGTGGCGTATGACGCCGAGGCCTCCGGCTCTGCCGGGCCGGGCACGTCTGCGGGCCGCCTGCGAAACGACTTCCACAGCATCCGGCCGCCCAGCCAGACCATGTAGACGGCACCGGCAATCTTCAGCACAGTGAACGCCGTCTCCGAGGCTGCCAGCAGGGCCGATGCCCCGACCGCTGCCGCAATCCCCCAGATCAAGGCCCCGGTATTGATGCCCAGCGCGGTGGCGTAGGCCTTGCCCCGACCTTGGCTGACGGCCGAACGGAGCACCAGCGCAGTGTCCATTCCCGGCACCAGGGTCAGCAGACCGGCCACCAAGGCAAAGGACAACAGTGCTTGTTCTACGCTCATCGGCTCACCGGCAGGTCAGAGCGCGCCGCACTGGTTAGACCTCGCGGTCCACGACGGCTTCGGCGAAGGCCGTCAGCGCGAACTTCACCGTGCTCTCCGGCAGCGGGTCCAGGGACGCCTTGGCGGCGTCGGCCCATTCGCCGGCGATGGACCAGGCCTTCGCGGTGACCGGGTGTGCGCGCAGTGCGGTGACCGCCTCGGCCAGGGCTTCGTCGGAGGTCAGATCGGCTTCCACCAGCGCCAGCACCGAGGCGGCGGAAGCATCACCGTCGGCCGCGGCCTGGCGGAGCAGGAGCACCGGCAACGTGGGCACGCCCTCGCGCAGATCGGTCCCCGGGGTCTTGCCCGACTTGACCTTGAGCCCGGTCACGTCGATGACGTCGTCGGCCAGCTGGAACGCAACGCCCACCTTCTCGCCGTATTCCAGCATCACGTTGACAGCCTGCTCGCCGGCGCCGGAGAACATGGCGCCCAGCTGGCCGGAGGTGGCAATCAGCGAGGCCGTCTTGTCCGCGATGACGGACAAGTAGTGCTCCACCGGGTCCTCGTCGTCGCGCGGGCCGACGGTCTCATGCAGCTGGCCCAGGCAGAGCCGTTCGAAGGTCCGGGCTTGGATGCCCACGGCCTCCGGACCCAGCTGGGAAACCAGCAGCGAGGCACGGGCAAAGATCAGGTCGCCGGCCAGGATGGCCACCTGGTTGCCCCACACCTCGTGCGCGGTCGGGGCGCCTCGTCGGTACGGGGCGGAGTCCATCACGTCGTCGTGATAGAGCGTGGCCAGGTGCGTCAGTTCAACCACGACGGCGGCCTGCACCACGTCGGGGACCGCCCCGTTCCCCAGCTGCGCGGCGAGGATGGTCAACAGCGGGCGGATCCGCTTGCCGCCGGCTTCCACCAGGTGGCGGCTGGTGGCATCGGCGAACGGATCGGAATGCGCAATGGCCGCGCGCAGCTGCTTCTCCACCCGAGCCAGCGCGGTGGAGACCTCGGGACCGAGCACGGCGTCTTGCGCCACCGGGTCGAATCCGGCCGGCAGGTTCAAGCTGGTGGCAAGGGCGGCGGTTGCTGTATCCAGCTCCGGCGACTCCGGCGGGTTCTGGCCGGCAGGAGTCCAACTCGGTTTAGCGTCAGTCACGGTTCAACACTAACTAATCGTCGGGGCGGTGTGGCTGGTCGGCTTGCTGCCGCCAGTCTGGTTGGATGCCGGCGGCGTGAGCTGCTCCAGCAGATGAATAACTCTATCCTCAAATCCCTTGCCGCCTGAGTCTGTCAGGTTGGCCAGCATCCGCACCACAAAGCGCATCAGCGGCGGGACCGGCATTCCGGTTCGCAGCGCCAGCTTCATGACGGCCGGTTTGCCGATCAGCTGGGCGAAGATCCGGCCCAGGGTGAAGTGGCTGCCCCAGTGTCCGCGGATGATTGCGGGGTAGGCAGACAGCGCGGCGTCGAATCCGGCCCGGCTGAGCAGCTGCCCGCCGGCCCCGGACAAGCGGGCATGGGCGTCGGCAATCAGCTCCGCGGCGTAGCGGGCAGACTCCATCGCGTAGGAGATGCCCTCGCCATTGAACGGGCTGACCATGCCGCCGGCGTCGCCCAGGAGCAGCAGGCCGGGACTGTAGTGCGGCGTTCGGTTGAAGCCCATCGGCAGCGCCGCGCCGCGGATCTCGCCGACCTGGTTCTCCTCGGTGAAGCCCCAGTCCGCCGGCATTCCGGCCGTCCACTCGCGGAGCACTTGCTTGTAGTCCAGCTTGCCGAAGGACTTGGACGAGTTCAAAATGCCCAGGCCCACATTGGAGGTGCCGTCCCCCACGCCGAAAACCCAGCCGTAGCCGGGCAGCGGGTTGCCGGCCGCGTCGGGCAGTTCCAGCCAGCCTTCCATCCAGTCGTCGTCGTGCCGGGGCGAGTTGAAGTAGGTGCGCACGGCCACGCCCAGCGGCCGGTCGTCGCGCTTTTCGATGCCCAGGCTCAGCGCCGTGCGGGTGGAGTTGCCGTCGGCGGCGAGCACCACGTCGGCGAAGAAGTCCTTGGTCGCGCCGGTCTTGCGGCCGCGCTCGTCCAGCAGGTTGGCGCGCACGCCGATGACCCGTCCGGCGTCGTCCCTCAAAGCGGTGGAGACAGCATGGCGTTCCAGCACCACGGCGCCGGCCGACTCGGCATGCCGGGCCAGTGCCTCGTCAAAGCCCAGCCGCGTGCGGATCAGGCCGTAGTCCGGGAAATCGCTCAGGTCCGGCCAAGCCAGCTCAAGCTGCCGGCCGCCGGCGATCAGCCGCAGCCCCCGGTTCCGGCGCCAGCCGGCCGATTCCTCGTGCGGCAGGCCCAGCAACTGCACCTCGCGCACAGCGCGCGGCGTCAACCCGTCGCCGCAGACCTTTTCCCGCGGGAATGCGGTCTTTTCCAGTACGGTCACTTCCACGCCGGCCGCAGCCAGGTAGTACGCCGCGGTGGCTCCTGCCGGACCGGCCCCAACAATCAGAACTGACATGGCTACAGGGTGCGCCGGCTGCTTTGGTGCTTCAGCGAAGCCTGCGCACCGGTGTTGGCCACATCTTCCCGGCCTGGCTTGGTGGCCCGGTGGACGGCCACAATGCCGCCGGACAGGTTGCGGTAGGCCGCGGCCTGCCAGCCTTCGCCGGTGATCCACTCGGCCAACTGGTCCTGGTTCGGCCAGGCCCGGATTGACTCGGCCAGGTAGACGTAGGAGTCCGGGTTGGATGAGATCTTGGATGCGATGGCCGGCAGCGCCCGCATCAGGTACTCGGTGTACACGGTGCGCCACGGCGCGAAGGTCGGCTGCGAGAACTCGGCGATCACCATCCGGCCGCCGGGCTTGGTGACGCGCAGCATCTCGCGCAGCGCCAGCTTGGGATCGCTGACGTTGCGCAGGCCGAAGGAAATGGTCACCGCGTCGAAGGAGTTGTCCGCGAACGGCAGATTGGTGGCGTCGCCGGCCACAAAATCGATGTCCGGGCGGCGGCGCTTGCCCACGCGCAGCATGCCCAGCGAGAAATCGCACGCCACTACATGGATGCCGGCGTCGGCATACGGTTCGCTGGAGGTGCCGGTTCCTGCCGCCAGGTCCAAGACCTTCTGGCCACGCTCGGCGCCCACCGCATCCACCACGATCCGGCGCCACCGGCGGGTCTGGCCCATCGACAGCACATCGTTGACCAGGTCGTATTTCGGCGCCACGTCATCAAACATGGCGGCTACTTCATCCGGGCGCTTCTCCAGCGATGCACGATTCACCGCTTCATTGTCTCAAAGACCGGCGCCCGCCCGCGAACCCGGGCGGGTGAGCCCGGTGCTTCCCGCGCGGCCGGTGTTCTCCGCGGGGCAGAGTAGGCTTAATGTCCATGACCTCCGCGCTCTCCCCCTCGTCCGGCCTGCCCGGAACCCGGCCGGCCGCCGCTGCCGTCGGCACGGCCCCAGAGGCGGCGGACCCATCGCCTTCCGGCACCCTGCGCGGCATTACGGTTGAGTGGCCCGCGGTCCCGGATACCCAAGGACTGCTGGAGTATCTGGTGCGCGACGACGTGCTCTGCTGGGTGCGCCGTGAGGGCGGCTTGGCCGGCTTTGGCGAAGTTGCGCGCTTCACGGCCAGCGGGCCGGACCGCTTCCAGCAGGCCGCAGCATGGTGGCGCGGCCTCCAGTCCGGCGCCGACATCGAGAACCAGGTGGGTGGACCCGGCACCGGGCCGGTTGCCTTCGGCTCCTTCGCGTTCTCCTACACCTCGGCCCACCAGTCCCGCCTGGTGGTGCCGGAGGTGCTGGTGGGCCTGGATGGAGACCGCGCCTGGCTGACCTATCTCACGTACGACGGCGATGCCCACCTCAGTGCGGCGACCGCCGAAGCTGCGCTGGCGGCGTGGGTGGAGGAAATCTCGGTAGAACGCAGTCCGGATCCGGCCGACTCATTGGTGCCGGGACAGGTATCCGAGCAGGCCTACATGGATGCCGTGGCGGCGGGTGTTGAGCGCATCCAGGCCGGGCACTTGAGCAAACTCGTGGTGGCCCGGGACGTGGTGGCCAACCTATCCACGCCCATCGCCACCGCGCAGGTGCTGCGCGAACTCGCCGCACGGTACACGGACTGCTGGACGTATTCGGTGGACGGGCTGATCGGTTCCACCCCGGAAATGCTGATCAAGGTGGAGAACAACGTGGCCCGCGCCCGTGTGCTGGCCGGCACCCTGGACCGCTCGCGGACGCAGAACCATGCCGGCGAGTCGGACACCGACTACGCCCAGCGGGTGCTGGCCGGTTCGGAGAAGCAACGGCATGAGCACCAGATCGCCATCGACTCGCTGACCCGGAAGCTGGAACCGTTCACCACGGCCATGACCTCGCACAGCGAGCCGTTCGTGCTGGAACTGCCCAATGTGTGGCATCTGGCCTCCGATGTCTCCGCCGAACTGGCGCAGGACGGCGGGCAGCCGCCGTCGTCGTTGGAGCTGGCCGAAGCAGTGCACCCCACCGCAGCTGTCTGCGGGACCCCCACCGAGGTGGCCGGAGCCCTGATCCGCGAACTGGAACGGATGGACCGCGGCCCCTACGCCGGTCCGGTCGGCTGGACCGACAGCGCGGGCAACGGCGAATGGGGAATCGCGCTGCGCGGCGCCGTCGTCGAAAGCCCGCAGCAGGTCAGGCTGTATGCCGGATGCGGCGTCGTGGATGGCTCCGATCCGCAGGCCGAACTGGCCGAAACCTGGGCAAAGTTCCGGCCGATGATCGAGGCGCTGGGCCTCCGCCGCTGATAACTATTCACTGACAATCCGCCGGGTTCACTGTTTCCCAATAGGCAATCAATGTAGCCTGTGGTGCATATCACCTGTGACGGATGTGTTCCCGCTACACTTAAGCCGGATTTCCAACGAGACAAAGGTAGTAACTATGCGCAAGAAGGCATCCAAAGCGGTCCAGGGGTTCTCCCTCCTGGCCGTGGCGGCACTCGCTTTGACCGCCTGCGGCGGTTCGGACAATGCCGGCACCGGCAGCACCGGCAGCGCCAGCGGCGCGGGTAGCGATCTGCCCCTGGTCCAGGCCGGCACGCTGACCGTCTGCTCCGACATCCCCTACCCTCCGTTCGAGTTCGAAGAGGGCGGGAAGTACACCGGCTTCGACATCGACCTGATCACGGATATCGCTTCCGAAATGGGTCTCGACGTGGCCATCCAGGACGTGGGCTTCGATGCCCTCCAGTCGGGCGTCACCCTGGCCGCCGGCCAGTGCGACCTCGGTGCCAGCGCAATGACCATCACCGAGGACCGCAAGAAGAACCTCGCATTCTCCGACCCGTACTACGACTCGCTGCAGTCGCTGCTGGTTCCGGAGGGCTCGGACATCGCCTCCATTGACGACCTCTCCGGCAAAAAGGTCGGGGTCCAGCAGGGCACCACCGGCGAGTCGTATACCCGCGAGAACGCGCCGTCAGACGCGGAGGTTATCGCCTTCCCGTCCGATGCCGAGATGTACCAGGCCATCCAGGCCGGACAGGTCGACGCCCTGCTGCAGGACCTGCCGGTGAACATCGGCCACGCCAAGGACGGCAAGTTCACTCTGGTGCAGGAGTACAAGACCGACGAGACCTATGGTTTCGCGGCGAAGAAGGAAGGCTCCGAGGCTCTAGTCTCGGCTGTCAATGATGCCCTTTCGACGCTGCGCGACAACGGCAAGTACCAGGAAATTTACGACAAGTACTTCACCGAGTAGCACGCCCTCCGGCCCCCGTTCCCGTGCTCAGTGCCGGAAACGGGGGCCGCCGACTCACAGCTGGAAGGCATCACCAGTGAAACCTTCGACCCGCCGCCGACTTTTCCGCGGGGTCCTCTACGCCATCTTCATCGCCGCGGTAGCCGCCGTCGTCCTGCTCGCCGATTGGCAGGCTATCCAGACGAACTTCCTTAATCCGGAAGTCTTCAGCGAGCAATTCCCGGCGATCATCACCACCGCGGCCAAAAACACGGTCGTCTACACGGTTATCGCCTTCATTGGCGGCCTGCTCCTGGGTCTGACACTCGCGCTCATGAAGCTCTCCCCGGTCGCGCCCTACCGGTGGGTGGCGACCATCTACATTGAACTGTTCCGCGGTCTGCCTGCCCTGCTGGTGATTTTCGGCTTCGCCTTTGCAATCCCGATCGCGTTCCAGTGGCGTCCGCCGGGAGGCACGGCAGGTGCAGGCCTGATCGCGCTGATCATCGTCTCGGCTGCCTACATGGCCGAGACCATCCGTGCCGGCATCGAGGCCGTTCCGGCAGGCCAGCGTGAGGCCGCCCGCTCGCTGGGCATGAACCCGGGCTGGACCATGGTCTCTGTGGTGCTGCCGCAGGCGGTCCGCATCGTCACGCCGCCGCTGACCAATGAACTGGTCATCCTGATCAAGGACACCTCCCTGCTCTTCATTGCCGGCATGGCCCTGAGCCAACGTGAGCTCACCACCTTTGCGCGCGACGGTGTCTCCCAATACGCCAACGCCACTCCGCTGGTTGCCGCGGCCCTCATGTACCTGATCATCACCTTGCCGCTCACCCAACTGGTCGCCCGGCTGGAGAAGCGCAACAACAGAAGCCGGTAACGCCATGACTGAACAATCACTGCGCCAGGACGCGCCCGCCATTGAGGTCAAAGACCTGTGCAAGAACTTCGGCAGCAACGAGGTCCTCAAGGGAATCGACTTCCACGTGAACCAAGGCGAAGTCGTGTGCGTGATCGGACCGTCGGGTTCGGGCAAGTCCACCCTGCTGCGCTGCGTGAACCGGCTTGAAGAGCCAACCAGCGGCACCATCCTGGTGGAAGGCGTCGATATCACCGACCCGGAGACGGACCTGGACAAGATCCGTACCCGGATCGGCATGGTGTTCCAGCAGTTCAACCTGTTCCCGCATCTGAACGTGTTGGGCAACCTCACCCTCGCCCAGCAGCGAGCCAAGCGGCGCGGCAAGGCCGAAGCTATGGACGTTGCCCGCAAGAACCTGGAGAAGGTGGGCCTGGCCAACCGCGAGAACGCCTACCCCGCGCAGCTCTCCGGCGGCCAGCAGCAGCGCGTCGCCATTGCCCGGGCACTGTCCATGAACCCGGACATGATGCTCTTCGATGAACCCACCTCCGCACTGGACCCGGAGCTGGTGGGCGATGTCCTGGCTGTGATGCGCCAACTGGCCGACGAAGGCATGACCATGATGGTGGTGACCCACGAAATGGGCTTCGCCCGCGAGGTCGGGGACCGCGTGGTCTTTATGGACGGCGGCGTGGTGGTGGAGCAGGGCAAGCCCGAAGACGTGCTGGGGAACCCGCAGAACGAGCGGACCAAGGCGTTCCTCTCGAAGGTTCTCTAGCCCGGCTCGGCTAATAACTCAGCCCAGCAGCTACACCTCAACGCAAGAGCTCGGAAGTGGCGGTCGCAATAGCGGCCGCCGCTTCTGCATGGAGGCTGCGCAACCGGCTTCGGTCCGTCCGGACTTCCACCATGCTGCGCCCGATCACCGGCTCGGACAGGACAGTGTCCAGCTCGTCGGCGTCCTTGACCAGCCGGTGCTGGATCCCATAGCCCGCCGTCAGCGAGGCAAGGTCCGCCCGGTGCGGGGTACCGAAAAGGCGCTCGACGGCGGACGCGTACGACGCCTGCTCCCCCACCTTTCCGTGCTCCAAGGTCGAGAAGATACCGCCACCGGAATCGTTGACCACCACGATCTGCAGATCGGGCTCGGGCTCCCCCGGTCCGAGCAACAGCGACCCGGCGTCGTGCAGGAACGTCAGGTCACCCATGAGTGCCCGGGTTCCGATTCTTGCTCCCAGCGCGATGCCCGACGCCGTGGCCACCGTGCCGTCGATGCCCGCCAGCCCACGGTTGGCGTGCACGAACGCGTCCGGTATGTCGATGGGTGTGCCGGCCAGGTCCACGTCGCGGATCGGGTTGGACGAACCCAGCACCAGCCGGCCTCGGGTATTCAGCCAGACCGACCGGCCCACCCGCAGCCCGGTCAGTCCCGGTTCGGCGTCCAGCACATGGATCAACGCAACATCGGCGGCGCCGGCCGCCCGTCGCCACAGTTGCAGCCAGCCGTCCGGGCCCGAACCGGCGAATAGGGACAGGTCCTCAGGCTCGGAGATGACACGTTCGCGCCGCCGCCCCGGCTCGAACCAGGCGGCCGGTTCCGGCTGGTACAACGCAGTTTGCACGTCCTCGCGCGCCAGCAGCGCGGCGACCGGACGAGACAGTGTGGGCCGGCCGAAGACCACCGCGCGCTCGACCTGCGTCCCGAAACGGCCCAGCAGCATGCGGTAGGGGCCGATCGCGTTCGGGCCGAAGCGCGCGTTGGAGGAGGGCTCCGCCAACAGGGGCAGGCGATGGGCGCGGGCGAAGGCCTCAGCGATGGCTCCGGCACCGTGTCCGGCGACCACCACGGTACGGCGTTCTTCGGTGGCGTGGACGACCGGTTCGACCAGACTCACCGGCCAGTCGATGGTCCAGCCCGGTTCCCGCCCGTCCGTCTTCGGCGGCACGTCGCCGGTGGGCCTCCCGCCCGGTCCCGCTGCCACCGTCGCGGTAGCACCGACGTCTTCCTGGCCGGTGAAGTCGCGTTGCTCCGGGAACAAGGGATCGCGGAACGGCAGATTGATGTGCACCGGACCCACCGCGCCCTGATGCGGGCCCAGATCGGTCGGCGCCGTGGGCTGTCCTGGAGAGGGTGTGGCTGCCATCTCGCGCAGGTCCTCCAGCAACGGAGCCAGCGGGATGCCTTTGGCGCTGAGCAGGCTGGTGCGGACAGCATCCGTCGGATCATCGCCGGCCGGAATGTCGACGGCGGAGCGCACGTGGATACCGAAGAGGCCGGGTTGGACCGTGGTCTGGTTGGCGCCGGTGCCGCGCATTTCCTCCGGCCGGTCGGCGGAGATCACCAGCAGCTCCACTCCGGCGTGGTTGGCTTCCATCACGGCCGGTAGCAGCTCGCCCACGGCTGTCCCGGATGTGGTCACTACCGGGACCGGACGCAGCGAGCCCAGCGAGAGCCCGAGCGCCGTGAAGGCCGCCCCGCGCTCGTCGATGCGTACGTGCAGCCGCAGTTCGTCCCGGGTTTCCGCCTCGGCGAGCGCATAAGCGAGCGGGGCGCTGCGGGAACCTGGGGCTATGACGACGTCGCGCACGCCGCCCCAGACCAAGGCACTCACGGCCAGTCGGGCGGCTTCCATCGAGCTCAGCTGCGCAGTCACCCCCTCATGGTAAGCAGACGGCCATGTCCGCGAGGACATGGCCGTCTGCTTAGCTCCTGTCGCGACCGCCTGTGTCAGGCTGCCGCTTCACTGCTGTGCCGGGCTAGCGCTTCACGTGCCCGTTCATGCCCTTGAACATCTGGATCACGGCCGGGCGGGGCAACGCGGCGTCGCCCCGCTTGGCACGGCGGCCTTCCTGGACGTAGTCCGGGAACAGCGAGCGTTGGGCACCCCAGCTGCCGTCCTCGCCCGGGTGCTGGACAGCGACGAAAACCAGCCCATCGTCGTCGTGAATCAGCGGGCCACAGGTCTCGGCATCGATCGGAACGGCCATGAACTGCTCCACCTTGCCGCGTTCCTTGCCTTCCAGCGTGACGCGGAACAGGGCGTCGTTGCGCTGGATGGTGCCGGGCTGGCCGTCGGTGGAGACCCACAGGTTGCCGGCCGAATCGAAGGCCAGGTTGTCCGGGCAGGAGATCGGCTGCACCTGCTCTGCCGGGTAGCCGCTGAAGTAGACGGATTCGTCCACGGCCGGGTCTCCGGCCACCAGGATCACGCTCCAGGTGAACTCGGTGGAGGTCTGTTCGCCGGTCTCGGTCATTTCGACGATGTGGCCGTGGCGGTTGTTGGCCCGCGGGTTCGGCTCGTCCACCTGCGTGCGGGTGCGGGAGGTGTTGTTGGTGCACGCCATGTAGATCTTGCCTGTCGCCGGGTTGATCTCAACGTCCTCCGGGCGGTCCATCTTGGTGGCGCCCATCGCGTCGGCTGCCAGACGGGTGTAGACCAGCACCTGGTCGATGCCCATGCCCGGCACCAGGGACTCGCCGTCGCGGGTCAGCTGGATCCAGTGCCCGGTTCCGTCGAACGCGCCGTCGGTGGGCAGCACGCCGGAACCGTCGATCTGGTTCTGCGGCGAGTTGCCCTTAAAGCTGGCCACAAACAGATCGCCCTCGGCCAGCAGGGTCATGTTGTGCTTCTTGTCGCCCTCGCGGTATTTGCCCTTGGAGACGAACTTGTACAGGTAGTCGAAGCGCTCGTCGTCACCGGAGTAGGACACAACGTGGCCGGAGGCCGCGATGGTCACGTTGGCGCCCTCGTGCTTGAAACGGCCCAGGGCCGTGTGCTTGCGCGGGGTGGAGGTGGCATCGAACGGATCGACCTCCACAATCCAGCCGAACCGGTTGTCCTCGTTCTTACCCTCAGGACGGTCGGTGTCAAAGCGCGGTTCCGGAATGTGCCAGCCCCGCGACGGGTTGGCCGAGGTCAGCCCGTACCGGCGCTGCTCCGCGGTCGGCGCCGCCACCTTGAAGTACTGGTTGAAGTTCTCTTCACCCGAGAGCACGGTTCCCCAAGGTGTTGTGCCGCCCGCACAGTTGTTCAGCGTACCCAGCACGATGCGTCCGGTGGGATCGGCCTGCGTCTTGAGCAGGTCCGAGCCGGCGGCCGGCCCGGTTAGTTCATATTCGGTGTCCATCAGGAACCGGCGGTTCAGTTGGGCGCCCCTGACGTACCGCCACGGCTGGCCCTTGCCCTTGCGCTCCAGCTCCACCACGGACAGGCCGTGCGCGGCCATCGCAACCTCGCGCTGGCGTTCAACCGGCATGTCGGGCGGGAACATGATGCCCTCGTTGGTGTATTCGTGGTTGGCGAACAGCACGGCGCGCTTGCCCTTGCTGCCCGGAATCTCGATGATGTCCAGGTAGTCGTTGTTGTAGCCGAACTGGCCCGACTGGGACTCCTTGGTCTGGTTCTCCGGATCGAACTCCGGGGTGTCATGGAACAGCGGGTCGCCCCAGCGGATTACCGGGTCCCAGTTGTAGCCCTTGGGGACCACCACGTCGTCCACGTTGTTCGGAACAGCCTTGATGCCGTCGAACTTCAGCTTGCTGCGGTTCCCCGCGACATGTCCGGCCTTGGCGGCCGGGGCGAGCCCGACCTGCGCCTCGGCGGCCGCTGCCCCGCCGCCGAACATCAGCGCCAGCGCACCTGCGCCGCCCAGCCCCATCATCCGGCGGCGGGAGTACTCGGCCGAGACAATGTCCCGGAAGTAGTTGTTCTCCGAAGTGTTGCAAACGCCCTTGGCACAGGCGTTGTCACACTTGAGCGCGCAGGTCACGGCGCTGCGCTTCCCGGCCACATGGCCCAGCATCGGCAGGTAGCGCTTCTTGGTTTCGGTCACGGTTTTCGCCTTCCACATTCACTCTGTCGGTTCCCTCCCTCAGCGTTGCGATTGAAATCGACCGGAAGGCCGAGTGCTGGTGAATTCTTGGCCAACACTGGGCAAAACACCTCACCCTCAGCTTCCCGTCGTGCCGCCGGAGAAGCGTTGACCTGCGATACAACCGCAGGGTCAGAACGGCGGTGGCGCGTTCGGATCGGTGTCCTCATCGTCGGGCAGTTCGATGCCGCCGAGGGTCCGCTTAGGCTTCCCGTCCCCGGCTCGAGCGGTGTTGCCTACGCCGCTGGCTGTGCCCTTGCCTTCGCCCTCGACTTGGGCTTCGCTCTTTCCTTCGCGAGGGCCGATGTGGGGCAGGAGTGCGTCCCAGCCTCCATCCGGGAACGTGGTCTTGCGGTGGCCTGTCCGCGTGGTCCACGTGACTTCGCCGTTCGGGCCCGCCTCTGCACTGGATGCACCGGCGGTCTTCGCAGCATGATGCACTTTGCATAGGCATTGCAGGTTCTCCAGCACGGTCCACCCGCCGTCTTCCCACGCGATCACATGATCGATCTCGCAGTACCGTGCAGCCCGGCGGCAACCGGGGAACCGACAATGCCGGTCCCGGACGCGGACGAGCCGTTTCAGCCATTCGGGCGGGATCCGCAGCTTCTTGGCCGCAGCGATGGCTTGGCCTTGGTCATCGGTGAGCACCAGCAGCCAGGATTTCGCCAACTGGGAGAGTTGCCGGCCCATGTCGGGCGGAATCGGTCCGTGCCCGGCCAGGTCGCCAGGCTCCTCGCTGAGCCCCAGCAGCGTCGTCAGCGGCATCGTGACCAGCATTCCCGGCCCCGCGCTACCGGGCCTCCGCCGTGCGGACCCAGGAACCCCGCTGGTGCCAGCGGCCGGTGCGGCTTGTTCCGCAGCGGGGACCGCGCCAGTCAGCAGCAGATCGGAGAACACATCGGCCCGCAACTGCGGCAGGGTCCGATTTTCCCCCGGACCTTGGAGGGACCGAGCGGTGGACTGGATCCGATCGAAGACCAGATGGGCCTTGTCAGCGCTCATGCGGATCCACAGTTCGGCCATGCCGTCATCCTGATCCGTCAATTGCACGTCCCGGGACTCGTTCGCACGCCGGTGCCGCTCTGATAGCGACTCCGGGTGCAGCCGGTCGCGCATCCTACGGGCCCGCGACCTCACGGAATCCAGGGTGATGTCCCCGGCCCCAGGCAGCACTGCGGCTTCGAAATCCTCAAGACATTCCGCCGGCAGATCGGCGGAACCTCGAGACAGGGCTTTCGCCCGAGCTAGGTCCAAATCACCGCGACTCATGGCTTGCAGCGTTCCCGGCAAATTCCTGCAGATCTGGCTGGCGTCTGCCAGCATTGTCCTGGCGGCGCGCTCTCCCGTGGCCAGATGCGCCGAAATTTCCTGCGGTGCGAATCGGGAGAAGCCTTCCGGATCCCGGTCCCCGCCCTGTCCAGTCCGCAGCAGCGCGAAGCGGTTCAATGCCTGCACCTGGCACGACTGCACCCACGCTTCCACCCGAGCAGCGGCCTTCAGGTAATCAAGCGCCTGCGCATCGTCCAGCGCCATAGGATCCACACCGGCAAGCAGACCGGCCAGCTCAGCCGGTACGCCCGTGCCATCCTCCGGTATCAACGGATCGTCGCCAGCGTCTTCCGGAGCCAAGGACTCGGAACCGTCAACAGTGCCCGCACGTCGCAACTGGACTCCGGTGGCAGTGTCATCCTGTTCATCGGTCGGCAGGTTTGCGCCGGCGGCTGGCCCGGTAGAGCCGGTGCCCGCGGGGTAGCCTCCCACGGCTCCCGGCGAGACGCCGTAGCGCCGCAGGAGGGCATCCGCCAGAACCTGTTGCATCAGCGCTTCCAGCAGCGAGCTGTCCGGACGCGACGGAACACCAAGATCCATCACCAGTCCCTGACCCGGAACCGGAAGCTGAAGCTCGCTGCCTTCGCTGCCCATAGACTCACGCTATCGGCTGCCTCGGACGTTTTGGCAGCGTAAGAAATGGCTAGCGGGGAGCTGGCGGATGGCTGCCGAAGAACGGAAAGCTGGGCTCGGGGCCAAGGGTGGATGGGGCGCCGATGGACCGGCGTTCAGACAGAGGACGCCGCCGCCTCACCGCTCGCGCCGCAACGCCGCCGCTCGCGCCGCTAGATTAAACCTCGAGCAGCCGGTAGGTCCGCGCCAGCCGGTCCAGCCACCACTGCCGCCGGTCCTCCGGCGCGGCAAAGCGGTCCAGCAGTACCGGATCCGGCACCACCTCACGCACCGGCAGCCGTCCGGCCACCGGCACCAGCGATTGAGCGGTGACGTCGCCACCCATCAGGGACACCGTCGCCAGGCCGCAGGCGTACGGAAGGTCCGGCAGCGCAGCGGCCAGGGCTACGCCGGCACGGATGCCCACGGAGGAATCCAAGGCAGAGCTGACGACGGCGGGGAGTCCGGCTTGGGCGACGATGTCCAGCGCCCGGCGCACTCCCCCGAGTGGCTGCACCTTGACCACGATCAGGTCCGCGGCCTCTTCGCGGGCCACCCGCAGCGGGTCGGAGGCTTTGCGCACGCTTTCGTCGGCGGCGATGGGCGTTTCGATACCGCGCCGGCGCAGCTCGGTCCGGACGGCCCGCAGCCCGGCGATATCCGGCACCGGTTGCTCGGCGTACTCCAGGGCGTACTCGGCCAACCTGGTCAGCGCGTCGACGGCCCCCGAAACGTCCCAGCCGCCGTTGGCATCCACCCGCAGCACGGCGTCGGGAGCAGCGGCCCGCACGGCCGCCACGCGGGCCACATCCTGATCGATGCCCTGGCCGGTCTCGGCGACCTTGATCTTCACCGTCTGCGCCCCGTCGTAGCGGGCCAGCACGCCGGGAACCTGCTCCGGCGTCACCGCGGGAACGGTGGCGTTCACGGGAACGCTGTCCCGGACCGGGTCCGGGAAGCCCTGCCAGCCCGCCTCCAGCGCAGCGGTCAGCCACGCGGCGGCCTCGGCGTCGTCGTACTCAAGAAAAGGCGAGAATTCCGCCCACCCCGCCGGACCTTCCAAGAGCAGCACTTCGCGCTCCGTCACCCCGCGGAAGCGGACCTTCATCGGCAGCGAAACCACGCGTGCGGTGGCCAGCAGATCGGCAAGCTCGGGCAGATCGCGGTGCCCGGAAAGGTCTGGAAGCTGGTGCGGTATCATCAATCCCACTGTACGGCTGGCGGCCCCTCCCCGGATGCTGCCAGCATAGTGTGCGACCCTTGAATCGATGACTTCGCAGCGTTCCAGCCTCCGCCCCCGGACCGCCTCCCGCCGTCCGGCAGCGCATGCTCCTGCCCTTTTCTGGCTGGGTGCCCTGTTGTGCGCGGGCGCTTTTGCGCTGAACTACTACGCCTTCGTCCGGACCACCACCGGGCAGTTCGCTGATGAATCGGCCTGGGCCGAGGCGGAGTCCGGCTGGCGGTTGGGCCGGGGCGTGTTCCTGGACTTCCTGGACCTGCTGCCGGACGTCTCCGTAGCCGTGGCGGCCGCCGTGCTGCTGGTAGTGGCATTAGTACGACGGCGGTGGGCCCCCGCTGCGATCGGCGTCGGCGTGGTCGCGGCGTCGGCAGCCACCACCTGGATCCTGAAGAACTTCATCCTCGACCGGCCCGACCGCGGTGTGCCGACGCTGGAACACAATTCGTTGCCGTCCGGGCACACGACCATCGCCGCAGCCGCGGCACTGGCCATCTTCCTGGTGGTATCGCCCCGCTGGCGCCCGTTCGCCGCGGCGGCGGGTGGTTTGTATGCCGTGCTGGCCGGCGCGGCCACCTTGATCAATGGCTGGCACCGGCCATCTGACGTGGTCGCTGCCTTCCTGGTGGCCGGTTTCTGGGCCTTGGCTGCCGGCCCCTTCGTGCTGCGGCGCGGCAACGACTGGAACGTCTGGTCGGGCTACGGAAGTTTCTGGGCGGCGTCCGTCTGGTGGCCGCGGCTGTGCTGGCTGCTGGCCGTGCTGGGAATAGGCATGGCAGCCGGCCTCTACCTGCTCGCGCAACAACTCGGTGCAGCCGCTGTCCCGGGTGAGGGCAGGATCCCCTTCTTCTTCTGGGCCGGCATGGGCATGATCGCCGGCACCGGAATGCTGCTGAGCGCCCTGCTGACGTGGCTGTTCGGCTTCCAGTCCCGTAGGCACTAGAAGCACACAGGCTATGGATGCCGCCGCTACCTTGAGCTGAGCGTTTGCTTCTGGGTTACCTGCCGCGTCCGTGGTATCCAGTAGCCCAGGGCGACCGCACCCAGGATGGCGAGCCCCGCCGTCGTCCATATCCCAACGGAGAGCGACACGAGCGCGGTGACGGCGCTGAGCAGCGCGGGGCCGCCCATGACGCCGGTGTCCGTGACCAGTCGCCAGAGGCCCAGGAACTGCGGGCGTCCCGACGCCGGAGCGTGGTCGGCACCGAGCGTCATCACGATCCCGGAGCCCATCCCGTTGCCCACACCCATCAGCAGCGCCGCGAGCAGCAACGCGGTGAAACCGGAGGTGAACGGCACCCAGATGAGGCCCGCAGCCATGATGGCCATGCAGGGCACCGCCGTCCAGATCCGGCCTTTCACGTCCATCAGCTTGCCCGCCGGGTAGAACAACAGCATTTCGACGGCGCCGGACATGCCGTAGATCAGCGAAGCCGCCGAGGCATCCAGGCCCAGGTTCTCGGCCCAGAGCGGCAGCACCGCCTGCCGCGAGGCGCGGACGGCCCCGACCAGCATTACCCCGATGCCTATGGTGGCGAAGGTCCGCCAGTGGCGCGTGAAGATGCTGCGGATGGTCACCGGCGGTGCGCCCGGCGCCGCCGTCGTTGCCGGTTCGAAGTCGGGTACGGTCAGCGATAGTGCCGCAGCCAGCACCATGGTCACCGCGCCCAGCCAAAACGCCGCGGGTATGCCGCCCAGCGCAATGGCCGCGGCGGCTAGGAACGGGCCGGCGAAGATGCCAATCCGGTGGGTCCCGCCGAGGGTGGACATGGCGCGGGCGCGCAGGTGGTGCGGCACGGCAGCGGTCAGGTAGGACTGCCGGGCCAGGTTGAACACGGATCCTGCCATCCCCACCATGAAGATGGCCGCGGCGAAGACCGGCAAACTGGTGGCGGTCGCCCCGAGCACCATGGCCGCCATCGCCCAGACGGCTGCCGCGACCAGGGCACTCCGTTCGCCGAACCGTGCCGTGAGGGACGACGCCGGCAGGTTGGTCAGCAGCGAGGCGAGCCCGACGACGGTGGTCATCAGGGCGGCCACCGCGAAGCTGGCGCCGAGGTTGTGGGCCCGCAGCGCGATCACCGGGGAGATGGCGCCCATGCCGACGCCGTACAGCACCGACGGGCCGAAGGCCGGGAGCGCTATCTGGCGGAGGCTGAATTCGCTTGCGCCGCTCACCTGTTGGCTTTGAGCCGCTGCAGCAGGGAGCGGGACTGCACCGGGCCGTAGGGCAGGATCGGGATGGCCTTGGTGGCGTCCGCGGGGGTGTCACGGCTGGCCTGTTCCCCCATCCGGACGGCCAGGGCCATGGTCTCGCACATGTTCTTCACGAAGGCGTCGCTGACGGTTTGGCCGTGGCCGGGCACCAGCACGTCATACTCGTGGCGCAGGCCGGAGATCCGCCGCAGCGTCTCGACCCAGTCGCGGGGGTAGGAGTCTTCGAAAGCCGGCGGCGCGCCTTGCTCCACCAGGTCGCCGGCGAACAGTGTGCTGGGCGAGCCGACCAGCAGGTCGCCGTCGGTGTGGCCCAAACCCAGATGGAAGAGCTTGACGCTGACCCCGCCCAGATCGACGGTGGTCTCCGTGTCCACCAGCTTGGTGGGGATCCTGATCGCGGTGTACGCGCCCTCGGCGGCCGCCATTTCCGGTTCCGTTTCCGCGACGGCTGCCCGTTGCAGCGCACCGTTTTCGGCGATGTCGTGCGCGCAACTGCGGTGGGCATAAAAATCGTGCACACCCTGGGCGGCGAAGTAGTCGTTGCCGAAGACGTGGTCGTAGTGGAAGTGGGTATTAACGACGGCGAGCGGCAGCTTGGTCAACCGGCGTACCGCAGCGTAAATCCGCTTTGCCTGGCGCGGGCCGGCGCCGGTATCCACCACCAGAGCCTTGTTCTTGCCGATAACCAGCCCGGTGTTGAGCAGGTACTCCGGGGTTCGGATCACATAGTTCCCGGGCGCAACCTGAACGGTCTCCGCCGGTTCGCCGGTCGTGTCCTCTGATCGGGCGGCATCGCTCATCCGGCCGTCACCCTCCATCGCCTCGCACGCCGGCCGCGCAGATGGCGCGGCCTTTCCCTGCTACGGTACCGCGCCGGCCGCTTCGGCCGACGGTGGCACACAAGGAGATGGGGGCGCGGCTACCGGCCGCGGCCCACGCGCAACGAACCCAATTATCAGTACTCGTGGGCGTGGCGGACTTCCTCGCGGATTTCGCCGAACGGCACGGAGTCGTCGACGTACGCCTGCACATGCTTGGATCCCATGCCGCGGATCGAGATGCCGTGTTCCCCATCGGCTGCCGATTCGAGGAACACCGGCCGGAGTGCCTCGGCATGGTGTGCAGCCAACCCGGAGAGATACTTTTGGTACGCCTCTGGCAGAGTGATCATGCCTAAGCGTAGCGCCAGGCGGATTGGGTCAGCTAGGGAAATTTTCGGGGCTTTCCCGCAGGCCGGTCAGGCTCCTGACCGGCCTGCGGGACGGGTGCTACAGGTCTGCCAGTACGCTGCCGGGGTTTTCGATGGCGTCCGCGACGTAGCGCAGGAAGCCTCCGGCCGTGCCGCCGTCGCACACCCGGTGGTCGAAGGCCAGCACCAGTTCGGTGACCTTCCGGACGGCCAGCTCGCCGTTGACCACCCAGGGCTTGTCGATGATCCGGCCGACGCCGAGGATCGCCACCTCGGGGTAATTGATGATGGCGGCGCTGCCGTCCACGCCGAAGACGCCATAGTTGTTCAGCGTGAAGGTACCGCTGGTCAGCTCGGCGGGCGTGGCCTTGCCGTCACGCGCGACGGCGGTGAGCCGCCTGATCTCGGTGTCCAGTTGGCGGGCGCTGAGCTTGTGGGCATTGCGGACGCTCGGCACCATCAACCCGCGGTCGGTCTGGGCGGCGAAGCCCAGGTTGACGCCGTCGAAGCCAACGATCTCCTCGCCTTCCAACCGGGTGTTCAGCTCCGGATACTTGGCCAGGCCGGCCAGCACGAACCTGGCGATGAAGGCCAGCAGGCCCGGGGTGTTCTCCGGGTCGCGCCGCTTGAGGTCGGCGCGCATCTGCAGCAGCGCCGTGGCATCCACGTCCACCCAGACGGTGGCTTCGGGGATTTCCGTGCGGCTGCGCGACATCGCCTGAGCCACCGTCTTGCGGACGCCTTTCATCGGCGTACGGGCAGAGATGCCGAGGCCGGTGCGGGCGTCGGTGCCGAAGGCCGCGCCGTCAGTGGTCGACGGAGGCGCGCCAGCGCCGAGTAGAGACCGGTCGACCACCGGGGTAGCTCCGGCGAGCGCGGCCTCGACGTCCTTGCGCAGGATCATCCCGTCGGCGCCGGTGCCGGAGATGTCAGTCAGACGGAGGCCGGCGTCGCGGGCCAGTTTGCGAACCAGCGGCGAGATGACCAGCGGGGCTGTACTGCTGTCTCTGGTTTCCACGCGCTCGCTGGCGCTCGATTGGTCAACCACCGGGGCGCTGTCGGTGGTCGATGGAGGCGCGCCAGCACCGAGTAGAGACCGGTCGGCCACCGGGGAGCTGTCGGTGGTCGATGGAGGCGCGCCAGCGCCGAGTAGAGACCGGTCGACCACCGGGGCGCTTGCCACGGCAACGCGGCCGGTCTTGGGCTTGCGGGTGCGCTTGGAGCCGGCCGATCCGCCGGGGGTCCCATAGCCGATCAGCACGTTGCCGGATCCGGACTCCGCCGATTCCTGGTGGGCCGGTTCCTGATGGGCGGGCTCCTTGATGCCGGCTCGTTCCTCGTTGCGGTAGGCCTCGCCGTCGGGGTGGGCAGGAGTCTCCCCCGGCTGCGGTGCCGATCCAGCGGCACCCGGCGCACCGTCGTCGTGCACGTAGCCCGGCGCATCCACGGAGATGAGGGGCTTGCCCACATCCATGGTGTCCCCGGCGGCGCCGTGCAGCACGGCGACGGTCCCGGCGTAGGGGCTGGGCACTTCCACCATGGACTTGGCGGTCTCCACTTCGGCCACCGGCTGGTCCACGCGGATCTCGTCGCCCACCTTGACCAGCCAGTTGACCAGCTCGGCCTCGGTCAGGCCTTCACCGAGGTCCGGCAGCTTGAACACTTGTCGGGTCATGGCTATGCGTCCTCCCACTGCAGTTCGTCCACGGCATCCAGGATGCGGTCCACGCTGGGCAAGTAGAAGTGCTCCAGCTTCGGCGCCGGGTAGGGAATATCGAAACCGGTCACACGCAGGACCGGGGCGGCGAGCGAGTGGAAACAGCGTTCCTGCACCCGCGCCACGATTTCCGAGGCAACCGAGGCGAAGCCGGGGGCTTCGGCGACAACGACGGCACGGCCGGTCTTGCGCACCGACGCCATCACGGTTTCGTCGTCGAACGGGACGATGGAGCGGATGTCGATCACCTCCAGCGAGCGGCCTTCCTCGGCGGCGGCTGCCGCTGCCTTCATCACGGTGGACACGGACGGTCCGTAGGTGATCAGCGTGGCGTCGGTTCCCTCCCGGGCGATGACGGCGCGCCCGATGCTGGAGTCGGCGGGCGCGGCCGTCGGCTCGGGCCCATCGGTCCGATCCAGCGCCGGGGTCCCCCAGCGCGACTGCAGGGCCTCAAGGTCCAGTTGCTCCTTGGAGAAGTAGAGCTTCTTCGGCTCCAGGAACACCACCGGGTCCGGGAAGCGGATCGCTTCCCGGAGCATGGTGTAGGCGTCCTCCACGGTGGCCGGCGCCACCACGGTCAGCCCGGGGGTGTGCGCGTAGTAGGACTCGGAGGAGTCGCAGTGGTGCTCCACTCCGCCGATTCCGCCGGCGTACGGGATGCGGATGACCATCGGCAGCTTGACCTTGCCGCGGGTCCGGTTCGGCATTTTGGCCACATGCGAGACCACCTGCTCGAACGCGGGGTAGGCGAAGGCGTCGAACTGCATCTCCACCACCGGGCGCAGTCCGTTCATCGCCATGCCGATGGCCATGCCCATGATGCCGGATTCGGCCAGCGGGGTGTCGAAGCAGCGTTCCTCGCCGAATCGTTGAGTCAGCCCGTCGGTAATGCGGAAAACCCCGCCCAGCGGGCCCACATCTTCGCCGAAGACGACGACGGAGCGGTCGGCTTCCATTTCATCGGCCAGTGCCGTGTTCAGCGCCTTGGCGAACGTCATTGTTGTGCTCATGGTGTGTCCTTCGGTGGGCGGCGGTCAGGCCGACTCGCGCGAGAGTTCGTCGCGCAGCATGGCGGCCTGCTCGCGCAGCTGGCTGGTCTTTTCGGTGAAGACGAACCGGAACAGGTCCTCCGGGTCCACTTCGGTCTCGGCATTGAGGCCGTCGCGCATCTGGGCGGCCACGGTTTCGGCCCGGCCGGCGATCTCCTCTTCCAGCTCCTCGGTCAGGACGTTCAGCTCCTTCAGGTAGGCCCGCAGGCGCACCAGCGGGTCCTTGGGCGCCCACTCGGCCACTTCGTCGTCGGTGCGGTAGCGGGTCGCGTCGTCGGCGTTGGTATGCGACTGCATCCGGTACGTGTGCGCCTCCACCAGGGCCGGGCCGCCGCCCTGCCGCGCGCGGTCCACCGCCTTGCCCAGCACGGCCAGCAGCGCGGCGGTATCGTTGCCGTCCACGCGCTCGCCCGGCATGCCGTAACCGATGGCCTTATGCGCCAGCGACGGCGCCACGGTCTGCTTGTTCAGCGGAACGGAGATGGCGTACTGGTTGTTCTGCACGAAGAACACCACCGGCAGGTGGAACACGGCGGCGAAGTTCAGCGCCTCGTGGAAGTCGCCTTCGCTGGTGGCCCCGTCACCGCAGAGAGCGACGACGACGGTGTCCTCGCCTTTGAGTTTGGCCGCATGGGCCACGCCTACGGCGTGCAGCAGCTGGGTGGCCAGCGGCGTGGCCTGGATGGAGACCTTGTGCTCGTACGGGTCGTAGCCGCTGTGCCAGTCCCCCTGCAGCAGGGTCAGTGTCTGCACCGGGTCAACGCCCTTGGCGATCACGGCCACGGTGTCGCGGTAGGTCGGAAACAGCCAGTCGTCCGCGCCGATGCAGAGCGCGGAGGCCACCTGGCAGGCTTCCTGCCCGTGCGAGGACGGGTAGACGGCCAGCCGGCCCTGGCGGACCAGGGCATTGGCTTGGTCGTTGACGCGGCGGCCCACCACCAGCTCGCGGTAGGCCTTCAGCAGGGCCTCGCCGTCGGGCAGCGGGTACTTGTCGTTGTGCACATGCAGGCCGTCCGGATCCACCAGCTGCACGGGTTGGCCGGAGGGCAGCATGTAGGCCTCTGCGGTGACCGGATCGTCCATGCCGGCGCGGCGGGACGGATCGGCCATCGATCCCTCGATCGGGTTACCGGTTGAGATAGTCATGGTGTCTCCCTCGAATCCTTGGTCGGCCGCGGCGGTGTTGCCGCTCTTGCCGGGCCGCCCGGCCATACTGCGGGCGTCTCTGCCTGAAGAAACTGTGTAGCTTTAGTATGGGATTGGGCTACTTTTCGTATCCACTTCTGCGGAAAAGCGTGGATAATCTGCCTAATTGGCCGTAGCCTTGGAGACAAATTGTAAGTGTGAGCTGGATAACCCCACGAGGTGTAGACGTATGGCAGAGAGCGCCGCGGTGAAAGTCCCGCAGTTGGACGAGATTGACCGCCGGATCCTGGCGGAGCTGACCCGGGACGGCAGGCTGTCCGTGACCGCGGTGGCGGAGAATGTGCACATTTCCCGCGCCCACGCCTACTCGCGGATCTCGCGCCTGACCGAGGGCGGCGTGCTGACCAAATTCACCGCCCTGGTGGACCCGATCAAGGCCGGCCTGAAGGCCTCCGCCTACGTGACCCTGAAGCTGCGGCAGCACTCCTGGCGCGAATTGCGCGAGGCCCTGCGGGCCATCCCCGAGGTACACCACATTGCCTTGGTCGGCGGGAACTTCGACGTCATCCTGCTGGTCCGCGCGGTGGACAACGTGGACCTGCGCCGGGTCATCTTCGACCAGATCCAATCGATGCCTGGCATCCTGGACACCCAGACGTTCCTGGTCTTCGAGGACCTGGACACCCGCTGAGCCGACATCAGGATCGTCAGCCGTTCCCTCGCCGTCGGCTGCCGTCCTGCTGTCAGCCGTCGCCCTCGCTCCTGCGCGCCTCGACGTCGTCCATATTGCCGGTCTCGACCTCGCCGGCACGTTCGTAGACCAGCCCCACCGCACCCTTCTCGAAGGTGCGGGCCGGGCCGACGAGGCGGAATGCCGCCGGTATAGTGCCGGAGCCAAAGAGCCGCTTCCCGCTGCCTACCGTGAGCGGATACAGCCAGAGGTTGAGGCGGTCAACCACGTCCTCGGTGAACAACGACTGCAGCAGGTCGCCGCTGCCGAATAGGTGCACTTCATCATGCCGTTCGCGCAGGTGCGCGGCCGCCATCGCATTCGGCAATACCGTGGTGCCCGCCCACGACGGTTCGGTGAGCTTGGTGGACACGACGTACTTCGGCGCCGCGTTGAACTTCGCGGCGATCGGAGAGTCGTCGCCCGCCTTCGGCCAGTAAGCGGCAAAGATGTCGTACGTCTTCCGCCCGAGCAGCAGCGCATCGATGCGCTCGATGACGGTGACCATCGCCGCCCCGGATTCATCGTCGAAGAACGGCGTTTGCCAGCCGCCATAGCCGAAGCCGTTCTCCGGGTCCTCTTCGGTCCCGCCCGGCGCCTGGTACACACCGTCGAGGGTGAGGAACATGTTGGCCACGATGATGCCCATCGGTCATCCCTCCTCCGGCGCTGGGCGGCTGCCCGACGCGCCGTTCCATCCTGCTCGCGCCGCCGCACGGTTGTCCAGCCCCCGGCACATCGCGGCGGCCCTGGCAACGGGCCTCCATCGCGGCTCCCATGCGGCGCCGCGAATTTGCCCCCACCGAAGCGCGCTGCCGCCGTGTTGAATCTAGGTTGGCCCGATGCCGAAGCGGCCCGGCTGCACCAGGTTCCGCGGAGCCTGGCCGGCGGCGACGGCCGCCAATTGCTCCTTGAGAAGCTGGACGATCCGTGGTTCGAACGCCGTGGAGTCGCCGCCCAGATGCGGGGTGATCAACGCGTTGGCGGCCCGCCACAAGGGGTGGTCCGGTGGCAGGGGTTCGGGATCGGTGACATCCAGCGCGCAGCTCAGCCGGCCGGAGACAACTTCAGCGGTCAAGGCCTCCGTGTCCACCACCGGCCCGCGCGCAACGTTGACCACCAGTGCGCCGTCCGGGAGAGCTGTCAGTACCGCGGCATCGATCAATCCGCGGGTGGCTTCCGTCAGCGGTGTGATGACGACCAACACCTCGTGGGAAGCGGCAAGCTCCTGCAAGTCTTCGGTGCCGTGGATGTGGCCCTCGTTGTCGTCGCGGGCGTGGGTCCCGACCCGGGTCAGCTGCACTTCGAACGGTTCCAGGCGGCGCGCGATTTCCCGGCCGATGCCGCCCACGCCCACCAGCAGGACCTTCCGGTCTGCCAAGGACAGCCGGCGCTCATGGCGCCACCGTCCCTCGGGCTGGTCCCGCGCGGCCACGTCGATTCCGCGCAACGAGGCGAGCATCAGGCCGACGGCGAGTTCGGCGGTGGAGGCGGCATGCACTCCGGCGGCGCTGGCGATCGCGACGTCCGGACCGACAACGGCGGCGATGCCGTCGACGCCGGTGGTCTGGGTCTGCACCAGCTTCAGGTTTTTCAGCTTGGCCAGGAGCGGGAGGGCGCCTGCCACGTCTGGATACGGCAGCACGACGGCGTCGATTTCGTCCAGCCGGGCACCGTCGGGCTCGCCGTCGAAATCCCACGTGACGGCCCGTATTCCGGCAGGAAGCGGTCCCAACGCCGACAACAAATCCCGGTTCGGGATGGCAACAGTCCAGTGAGCCGCCGTTGCGGCGGTCGGTTTGGTGCTCATGGAGCCATCCTGCCAGAGCCTGAGAGGCCAGGCAGTCGTCGGCCTCTCAGCCCTTGAAGACTGGCTTGCGCTTCTCTTGGAAAGCTTTGAAACCTTCGGCATAGTCGTCGCTCTTGCAGAGCCGGCCCTGAGCGGCGTTCTCCTCTTCGGTGGCCAGCCACAGGCCCAGCCGCTGGTCGCGGATATTGGCCACCAGCTCCTTGGAAGCACGGAACGCGCCGGTGGCGCCCTGCGCGACCTTGCCGACGATGTTACGGGTGGTCTCCAGCAGTTCGTCCGCCGGCATGGCGCGGCTGAACAGCCCCGCCTTCACCGCTTCTTCGCCGCTCATCAGCTCGGCGGTGTAGATCAGGTCCAGGGTGCGGTGCGCGCCGAGCCGCTCGGTGAACAGCCAGTGCCCGCCCGAGTCCAGAGTTGCCCCCAGATTGGCGAACGGGGAACCGATCTTCGCCGAATCGGCAACGTACACCACGTCCGTGGCGATCAGCAGGCCTAGCCCGACGCCGAGCGCGGCCCCCTGCGCGGCGGCGAAGGTGGGAGCGGGGAATTCCGCCATTTTGCGCAGCACCGGGGTGACGACGCCGGAGAGGTAGCCGTAGGCATCGTCAGAGGCAGGATCCACCTGGGAGATGTCGCGGCCGGCGCAGAACCCGCGACCCTCGCCGCGGAGCAACAGCGCACGCACGCCGGCGGCAGCGGCGTCGTCGTATGCCTTGCCCAGATCCATCACGGCCTGCTCATCCAGGGCGTTCATTTTGCCCGGCGCATTAAGCACCACTTCGGCAACGTTGTCCTCGATGGACAGTTCGATCATGCTCATGCGTGGTTCCTCTCGGGTCCGCTGGCGTGGTCTCCACGCGCTCGCTGGCGCTCGCTTGGTCGACCACCGGTATCGTACGCTTGCTTGGTCGACCACCGGGTGAAATCGTTGCTAGGCGTCGTAGTCGACGGTGATTTCTTCGCTGGTCGGGTGGGTCTGGCAGGTGAGTACGTAACCGCGCTCAATCTCGTCCGGCTCCAGCGCGTAGTTCTCCTCCATGGTGAACGTCCCGGAGACCACCTTGGCGCGGCAGGTGCCGCAGACACCGCCGGCGCAGGCAAACGGAACGTCCGGACGGACCCGCAGCGCCGCGTTGAGGACCGACTCGCGGGCGTGCTTGGGCGAGGCGACCTTACCGGTGAGTCCGTCGAGGGTGAAGGTGATGTCGTAGTTGTCCGCGCTGGGGTCTACCTGCACCGGGCGACCGATGTTGCCCTGCGGCTTGGTCGGCTCGCCGGTGGAGAACAGCTCGTAGCGGATCTTGTCGGCCGGCACGCCGCGCTCGGCCAAGGTGTCGCGGCACAGCTGCACCAGCTCGTACGGGCCACAGAGGAACCATTCGTCCACGTCGTCGGTGCGCAGCACGTTATCGAACAGGCTAGTGAGCTTGTCGGCATCGATCCGGCCGGAGAGCAGCGGCGAGATGCGCTGTTCGCGGGAAAGCACATGGTGCAGCGCGAACCGGGTGGGGTACTTGTCCTTCAGATCCGCCAGTTCCTCCACGAACATCACGTCCATGGCGGCTTTATTCGCGTACACCAGGTCGAACGCAACGTTGGTGTTGGCGGCCAGCACGGTCCGCGCAATCGAGATCACCGGGGTGATCCCGGAGCCGGCGGCGAACGCCACGAAGGTGGCCTCCACGTCGGTGTTGATCTGTTCCGGGTGGTTGATTTCCGTCATCTGGTGCTTGGAAATGAACGCGCCGGCGGGGCTCATGACGTCCAGCACGTCTCCGGCCCTGAGGTTGTCGTTGGCCCAATTGGAAAACAGGCCGCCGATGTCCCGCTTGATGGCCACGCGGATCTCGCCCGGCTTCGGTTCGGCACAGATGGAGTAGCTGCGGCGGATTTCCTGGTCCTGAAGCGTGGTTCGCAGCGCCACGTACTGCCCGGGCACGTAGTCGAACTGACCCTGCAGTTCCTCCGGCACGGCGAACGTGACCTCCACGGCCTCGTCCGTGAGCTTGCGGACCTCGGCGACGGACAGCGGGTGGAATATGCCGCGGCGCTTGGCCGCCGGGGCCTCCGTGGTGGAAGTAGTCATCTAGAGCACCTTGAAGTAGTCGAAGGGTTCGTGGCAGTCATTGCACTGGTACAGCGCCTTGCAGGACGTGGAGCCGTAGCGGGAGAGCTCGCGGGTGTTCAGCGAATTGCAAAGCGGGCACTTCACGCTCATTCCCACCTTGACCGGTCCGGTACGGAGCGGCGCGGAGCCCGACGGCGGCGCGATGCCGTATTCGTTCAGCTTCGCTTTGCCCTCGGCAGTCATCCAGTCCGTGGTCCAGGCCGGGGCCAGCACCAGCTTCACGCGGACGTCGGCGTAGCCCTGGGTTGCCAGTGCGCTGGCGACGTCTTCGCTGATGGCATCCATCGCGGGGCAGCCGGAATAAGTCGGGGTGATGGTCACCTCGACAGCTGGCCGGCCGCCCTCGTCGGTTTCGTCCAGCACTGACACGGACCGCAGGATTCCGAGGTCCTCGATGGTCAGCACCGGGATCTCTGGATCGCAGACGGTGGCCGCGACGTCCCAGGCGCGGGCGGCCTCGGTTTCAGCGGGCCGCTGCGCGGTGTTAGTGGACATGAATTGCTCCGTTGTTCCGAAAAGGACTGTTCCGAAGGGACCGGCCGCTGTTACCAGCTGGCGCCGGGATGTTCGCGGGCCAGCACCTGCATCTCGGCCAGCAGGTAGCCCAGATGCTCGCTGTGCTTGACCCGGGTCTTGTCCGTCATCGCGGGCTGGACGTCCGGGACCTCCAGAGTGGCCTCCGCGAAGACTGCTGCGATGTAGGCATCGAAGCTTTCACGCAGTTCCGAGGGCCGCACGGCGATGCCGCCCAGACGGTCGAACAGGTCGTCGTCCTCGAACAACTGCTGCACGTACGGCCAGACGGACATGAACCCGGCGGCGATCCGGCGGTGCGACTCTTCGGTGCCGTCGCCCAGGCGCACGGTCCACTGCTCGGCGTGGTCGCGGTGGTAGTCCACTTCCTTCACCGCCTTGGCCGCGATGGCTGCCAAGGTTTCGTCCTGTGAATCGACCAGCCGCGAGTACAGTTCGTGCTGGTAGGCAGCGATGACCAACTGGCGGGCGATGGTCCTGCCGAAGTCTCCGTTGGGCTGTTCCACCAGGTAGCTGGAGCGGAACTCGCTCTCGCCGCGCCAGTAGGCCAGATCGTCTTCAGACTTGCCCCAGGCAGAGCCGGCGTAGGTCAGGAAGGACCGGGCGTGGCCGATCTGGTCCAGGGCGATGTTGCCCAGTGCGACATCCTCTTCCAGCTCCGGCGCGCGGGAGATCCACCAGCCCAGGCGCTGGGCCAGGATCAGGGCGTCATCGCCCAGGCGCAGGGCGTATTCGGCGATGTCCTCGCTGGCCTTGCTGCCGTCGGTCACCTGCTGGGCAATGTCTTCCGGCCGCAGGGCATTGCCCGGGGTGATCCGGGTAGCGCTTTCGCCGCTCACAGGTGCTTCACCCCTTCGCTCTTGGTGTAGTACGTGGCGTGGCGGTAGTCCTTGCCCTTGGGCGACTCGAAGAATTCCCCCTTCGCATCCGGATCGCTGGCCACAATGGCCGACGCCGGCACCACCCAGAGCGAAACGCCTTCGTTGCGCCGGGTGTACAGGTCCCGGGCGTTGCGCACGGCCATCTCGGCGTCCGGGGCATGCAGCGAACCTGCGTGCACGTGGGAGAGCCCGCGGGACGAGCGGACGAAAACTTCCCACAGCGGCCAAGGCTGCTTGTCCGACAATGCCGAATTCTCCTCGGGCGCCGGTTTGACGGGCCGGGCCATTGCGGTCTGGTCTCCTGTTGCCACTTAGGCCACCTGTGCTTTCTGTGCCTTCTTGGCCGCGTAGGCCGCTGCTGCTTCGCGCACCCAGGCGCCGTTCTCATGTGCCTCGCGGCGCCGTTCCATCCGCTGCGCGTTGCAGGGGCCGCGGCCGGCGAGGACTTCGTAGAATTCGTCCCAGTTGAGTTCGCCGTGCTCCCACAGGCCGGTTTCCTCGTTGTAGCGGATCTGATCATCCGGCAGGGTCAGGCCCAGGACCTTGACCTGCTCTTGGATCATGCCGACGAACCGCGAGCGCAGCTCGTCGTTGGAGAAGCGCTTGATGTTCCAGGCCATCGACTGCTGCGAGTTCGGCGAATCGGTGTCCGTGGGGCCGAACATCATCAGGGCCGGGGCATAGAAGCGGTTGACCGCGTCCTGGGCCATCTGCTTCTGCGCCGGAGTGCCGTTGGCCAGTTCCAGCAGGATCTCGAAACCTTGCCGCTGGTGGAAGGACTCTTCCTTGCAGATGCGGACCATCGCGCGGCCGTACGGGCCATAGGAGGCGCGGCAGAGCGGCACCTGGTTGGCGATAGCGGCGCCGTCGACCAGCCAGCCGATGGCACCCATGTCCGCCCAGCTGTTCGCCGGGTAGTTGAAGATGGAGGAGTACTTGGCCTTCCCCGACATCAGCTGCTCGTTGAGCACATGGCGCGGGGTGCCCAGCGTCTCGGTCGCGGAGTAGAGGTAGAGCCCGTGGCCGGCCTCGTCCTGGACCTTGGCCATCAGGATGGCCTTGCGCTTCAGGCTGGGGGCGCGCGTGATCCAGTTGGCCTCCGGCTGCATGCCGATGATCTCGGAGTGCGCGTGCTGGGACATCTGCCGGGTCAGCGTCTTGCGGTACTTCTCCGGCATCCAGTCGGCCGGCTCGATCCGGGAATCCTCGGCGATGATCTTGTCAAAGTAGGCCTGTCCGGCCTCGTCCTCAGCGGACGGCACGGCGTGCAACTTCTGGTCGCCGGCGTCGGTCTGCGTTGCCACGATGGTCACCTCACTGTACGTAGTCCGGCCGCGAAATAATTACCGACCGTTCGTTCAGGATATAGGCCACCCCCGAGGGCGTCAAGGCTGGGCGCGATCGAACGCGGCCGGCCGGCAACCCGCCGCGCACTGAGATGCCGGGCTGGCGCAGCACGCGGTGGCGCACGCGCGGGTTGGGACAACTAGACAGACAGACTAGTTAGTGGGACTATCTAGTCATGCAGCACAAACAATGGCCGGCCGAGTGGATGCGGGGCGTCCTGGGCCTGTGCGTCCTGAAGTCACTGGAGCCAGGACCGACCTACGGCTACGCCATTGCTTCCGCCCTCGAATCCGCCGGGCTTGGCGCGGTGAAAGGCGGCACCCTGTACCCGCTCCTCACCCGGCTTGAGTCCAACGGCCTGGTGACCACCGAATGGCGGGCGGGCGAAGGCGGGCCGGGCCGCAAGTACTTCCGACTGACTCCCGAAGGCCTGGCCGACCTGGAACGGCAGCAGTCCCAATGGCGGCATTTCACCGGCATCGTCCACGCACACCTGAACGCTGAGGAGTACCAGCCATGACCAAAACAAGATCCGAACAGAACTGGCTGGACGAGATGGTCCTGGAACTGCGGCTGCTGAATGTGGACGGCGCCCGGATAGGCGATGCCGCGGCCACGGTTCGCGAGCATCTGGCGGACAGCGGCGAAAGCCCGGGGGAAGCCTTCGGGAATCCAACGGAATATGCGCGCAGCTTGGGACTGGAGCAGCCTGAACCGTCCGGCCTGCTGGCCGTTGTTGCGGTCAATCTCGTGGGGGTTTTCGGATTCATGGCCTTGGTCCTTGCCGCAGGGCCCGCCAGCGAAAACCAGCAGGTCGAGGTCAGGGGCTTTCACTTCCTGCTGGCAGGTGCCTTTCTGCTGGCGTTGCCGCTGATCGCGTTCAACCTTCGGGCCGTCGTCCGGCTCAAGGCATGGCAGGGCGGGGCGATCGGCGCGGCTGTTTTTGCCCTGCTCGTAGCAGTGGCGGTGCTGCTCGGCGACATGGTGGTGGCAGATCTCCCCGCGCTGCCGATCGCCGTCGGGGGCGGTGTGCTGACCCTCGCCACCACCCTCTGGGGACAGTTTTCCCGCCACCAGCGTCCCGATCCCGTGGTGGATCCGCGGGCATCAGCGGACGCAGGCGAGGAAGGGGCCGGCCGGAGCGGTGCCTGGATTTCGTTCCTGGGCAATTGGTGCCTGGTGATCGGTGCCGTGATCATTGGTTCCGGTCGCCGTCTGGCTCCACCGTCTCTCCGGCTGACGTCCGGCGGCGGCGCTCTTCCACCCTCAGCCGAACCCGGCCGGCAGCCCGGCTGCGCTCTATATATTGGTGCCATGACGCACACCCCTGCCGAAACCGTCCGCGCCTCCTCCATGGCTTCTTCTCCGGCAAGCCGGCCCGAACCGCCGGTGGCCCGCAAGGTTCCCACCGAGCGCTCCCACCACGGTGACACCTTCGTGGACCACTACGAATGGCTGCGGGACAAGGAGAACCCGGACGTCGTAGCCCACCTGCAGGCGGAAAACGCCTACACCGAAGCCGTGACGGCGCACCAGCAGCCGCTGCGCGAGGCGATCTTCCAAGAGATCAAAAACCGCACCCAGGAAACGGACCTGTCCGTCCCGGTGCGCAAGGACGGCTGGTGGTACTACGGCCGCATGGAAGAGGGCAAGCAGTACGGCATCCAGTGCCGGGTCCGGGCCACGGACACCGGCGATCCGGCCGCGGACTGGACTCCCCCGCAAGTTGCGGCCGGCCGGCCGGTACCCGGCGAGCAGATCCTGCTGGACGGCAACGCGGAGGCGGAAGGCAAACCGTTCTTCTCCTTGGGCGGCTCGGCCGTCACCAAGGACGGCAGGCTGTACGCCTACGCCGCGGACTACGCCGGCGACGAGCGCTTCACGCTGCGGATCAAGGACCTGGACACGGGCCGGCTGCTGGACGACGTCGTGGAGAACGTCTTCTACTCACTGGCCTTTGACCCCGACGGCAGCCGCGTGTTCTACACAGTGGTGGACGAGTCCTGGCGTCCGTACCAGATCAAGGCGCACACCATCGGCACATCGGTGGACTCCGACGTCGTGATTTATCAGGAAGACGATCCGGCCATGTGGATGGGTTTTGAGCTCTCCGCCGACCGCCGGCACCTGGTGATCGGCATCGGCTGCTCCGAATACTCCGAGACCCGGCTGCTGGACTTCGCCGATCCGGACGCCGGGCTGCAGACCCTGATCCCGCGCAGCGAGCGGGTGCTCTACGACGCGGAACCGTTCCTGCTGGACGGTGCGCAGAAGGTGCTGCTCACGCACAATAAAGACGCCGTGAACTCGATGGTCTCGCTGGCGGACCTGTCTGAATTCTCCCGGTCGCTGGACGCGCAACACTGGGACACCGTAGTGGAGCACGACGACGGGGTGCGGGTCAACGGCGCGGGCGTCACTTCCACTCACGTGGTGCTGTCGATCCGCAAGGACACCATCGAACGAGTGCAGGTGCTGCCGTTGGACGGTCTGGGTACCGCAGCCCAGGCAGCTCCGGTAGAACCGGACTTCGACGAGGAACTGTTCACCGCAGGTGTGGGCGGCTCCGACTACGAGGCGCCGATGATTCGACTGGCCTACACCTCGTTCCTGACCCCGCCTCGGATCTACGACTATGAGCTCGCCACAGGCACGCTGCACCTGCGCAAGGAAACGCCGGTGCTCGGCGGCTACGACCCGGCCAACTATGTGGCCGAACGGGAGTGGGCCGCCGCGGCCGACGGCACCAAAATCCCGCTCTCGGTGGTCCGCAAGGCGACGGTGCAGCGCGACGGCAGCAACCCCGCACTGGTCTATGCGTACGGCAGCTATGAGGTCAGCATGGATCCGGCCTTCAGCACCGCGCGGCTGTCGCTGCTGGACCGAGGCGTGGTCTACGTGGTGGCCCATGTGCGCGGCGGCGGCGAGATGGGCCGGCATTGGTACGACGATGGCAAGAAACTGCACAAAAAGAACACCTTCACCGACTTCGTGGACGGCACCGACTGGCTGGCGGCCTCCGGCTGGGCCGACCCGGCGCGGATCGCAGCGATGGGCGGCTCGGCCGGGGGCCTGCTGATGGGCGCCATCGCCAATCTGGCACCGGAGAAGTACGCGGCGATCGTGGCGCAGGTGCCGTTCGTGGACGCCCTGACCTCCATCCTGGATCCGGACCTGCCGCTCTCCGCGCTGGAGTGGGAGGAATGGGGCAACCCGATCACCGACCCGGAGGTCTATGGCTACATGAAGTCCTATTCCCCGTACGAGAACGTGCGGCCGGCGGCCTACCCGAAGATCGCGGCGGTGACCAGCTTCAACGACACGCGGGTGCTCTACGTTGAGCCGGCCAAATGGGTAGCGGCCCTGCGGGAGACCGGAACCGGGTCTGATCCGATCGTGCTCAAGACCGAGATGGACGCCGGCCATGGCGGCGCGTCCGGTCGGTATGCGGTTTGGAAGGACCGTGCCTGGGATTACGCTTTCACCCTCGACGCGATCGACGCCACCGAACTGGCCTAGCGGCGGCGCGGCGGCACCGTCCGCATCCCGCTGGCGCCGGCCGCCGCCAGCGGTTCTCGCTACCGGCGCCCCCGGGCCCACCTTGACTTGGATCACAATTCAGGATTACCTAATGAACATTCGGTATTAAAAGCAAGGGGCCTCCATGACGGACATCGACGTCGACACTTCCCGCGACAATCCGGCGGACAGCAGCGACCTGCAGCCGGGAGAGCGACCCATGCATCCTGCCTTCGTCGATGACCAGGCCGCCCAGTGGATGGGTGTGGAAGTCGTGAAGGCGGATTTTGGCGACGTCGTCATCCAGATGCGGCTGCGCGAGGAAATGCTCAATGGCTTCGGCATGGCGCAGGGCGGCATGGTGTTCGCCTTTGCCGACGTGGCCTTCGCGCTGGCGTGCAACGACCCGGACGGTGACGGCAGCACCATCACGGTGGCCTCCGGCGTCGACGTGAATTTCCTCAACCCCGGATTCTCCGGCCGGCTGCTGACAGCCAACGCCCGGCTGGTCAATCAGACCGGCCGCAGCGGCCTGTATGACATCACCGTCACGCAGGAGAACCCGAAAGGCGCTGCTGACGTGCTCCTTGAGTTCCGTGGCCGTTCCCGCACCGTGCCCAATCCTGCCCGCAAGCCCTCCGCACCCTGACCTCGCCGTCCCACAACCACCCGCCGAGCAGCACAGCCCGACCCGCATCGAAGGACCGTCCCATGACCGCCATCATCGGCACCAAAGCCCGCAAGACCACTCCCGCCGCCGAGGACACCCTCGACCCCGAGGAGTTGATGAGCCGGGACGAACTGGAAGCCCTGCAGCTGCAGCGACTGCAGCACACCGTCGCCTACGCCTACGAGCGGGTGGCGATGTACAAGAAGAAGTTCGACGACGCCGGAGTGCGCCCCGAGGACCTCAAGGAATTGGCTGATCTGGCCAAGTTCCCGTACACGGACAAGGAAGACCTGCGCCAGGCCTACCCGTTCGGCATGTTCGCCGTGCCGCAGCAGGAAGTGGCGCGCATCCACGCCTCGTCCGGCACCACCGGCCGCGCCACCGTGGTCGGCTACACCAAGCGCGACCTGGAAAACTGGGAAACCCTCTTCGCCCGCTCACTGCGCGCCTCCGGCGTAAAGAAGGGCTGGAAGGTCCACAACGCCTACGGCTACGGCCTGTTCACCGGCGGACTCGGCGCCCACTACGGCGCGGAGAAGCTCGGCTGCACGGTGATCCCGATGTCGGGCGGCCAGACCGAGAAGCAGATCCAGCTGATCCAGGACTTCGAACCGGACGCCATCCTCTGCACCCCCACGTACCTGCTGACCATCGTGGACGCGATGGAGCGTGCCGGACTCGACCCGGCCAAGACGTCCCTGAAGGTTGCCGTGCTCGGCGCCGAACCGTGGACCGACGAGATGCGCCATGAGCTGGAGAACAAGCTGGACATCGACGCCTGCGACATCTACGGACTCTCCGAGGTCATGGGCCCGGGCGTGGCCGGTGAATGCGTGGACTTCAAGGACGGTTCCACCATCTGGGAGGATCACTTCCGCCCCGAGATCATCGATCCGCTGACCGACGCGGTGCTGGACGACGGCCAGGCAGGCGAACTGGTGTTCACCTCGCTCACCAAGGAAGCGATGCCGGTGATCCGCTACCGCACGCACGACCTCACCCGGCTACTGCCCGGCACCGGCCGCCCGAACATGCGCCGGATCGGCCGGATCACTGGCCGTTCGGACGACATGATCATCCTGCGCGGCGTGAACCTCTTCCCCACCCAGATCGAGGAGATCGCCCTCCGCATCCCCGGCCTGAGCCCGCACTTCCAGCTGGAAATCACCCGGCCGCACCGGATGGACGAGCTGACCGTCAAGATCGAGCGCCGCGAGGACTGCACCGCAGCGATGGCAGTCGAAGCATCCCGCGAGCTGCAACGGCAGATCAAGATCCACGTCGGCTCCAGCTGCAAGATCGTGGTCGCCGACCCCGGCACCTTGGCCCGCTCCAGCGGGAAGCTGCGCCGGGTCTATGACCTGCGCGACAACGGCTGACGGGCCCGAGCACGATCCACGCACGACGGCGGGTGCCCGGCTTGGCCAGGCACCCGCCGGCCGCATTACCGACCTAACGGTCGTGGGAGAATAGAACAATGGTGAAGACAAAGGACCAGGAGACAGTCCGCCGCGGTCGCCCGGGCTACGACCAGCAGTCGGTGCTGAACGTCGCCGTCGGCGTCTTCAACAAGCACGGCTACGAGGCCACGTCGATGGGCATCCTTGCCGAGAACCTGGGTATCTCCAAGAGCGCCATCTACCACCATGTTCCGTCCAAGGGCGACCTGCTGCGGCTGGCCCTTGAAGAAGCGCTGGGCAGCCTGGAAGCCGTCTTGGAAAACCCGTCGGCTTCCGTCGGCCGGGCCGACGCGCGGCTGGAGTTCGTGCTGCGCGGAACGGTTCAGGTCCTGTGCGACAAACTCCCGTACGTCACCCTGCTGCTGCGCCTGCGCGGCAACACCGAGATCGAGCGTGACGCGCTGGAGCGCCGCCGCACGTTCGACCATACCGTCGCCGAGTTGGTGGATGCCGCCCGCACGGAAGGGTCCCTCCGCGGAGACATCGACCCGCGGATCACTGCGCGGCTGCTCTTCGGCACCATCAACTCCATCGTCGAATGGTACAAACCGGGCGGACCGCTGACGCCGCAGAAGCTCGCCGACGACCTGATCGCCATGATGTTCGACGGCCTCCACCTGCCCGCTGCCGCCCGCGTGATCGCCTGACTCAAGCCGCCCTGCCCCATCGCGGCGGCTGGCCCGATGGATCCGCCGCAGGCTCTCCCAACGGGCCCGACGTTCCTGCTGAATTCCCGGTCCGCGCCTGCTAGGCTGGCGTCAACCAGTCGGCGTTATGGGGACGTGATCGATATGGATGGGGTGTCCTGGTGGGTGCCGGCGCTGAATATGGCGCTCACGATTGCGGCCATTGTTTTGTTCTCCTACCGCGTGCCTTGGGCCTGGCTGCTGCCGGTGACCACCACGGCCGTCTTGCTGGCCACCGGTATCCCCAATGGACGCTTGAACACCAGCACCGTCTTCGTGCTGGCCGCCGCCCTCTACGGCCTGTGGAAGTGGACCCAGTACCGGCGCGAAGGCATCCACGTGCCACTCCGCTCGGCGCACGGCCGTGAGTGGGGAATCGGAGCCGGCCTGTTGCTGCTGTTGTACCTCCTAAACGCGTTCGCCGGGGTGACGCCGGTAGCCGAGATCGGCCCGGTGTATCTGTTCAACGCGCTGTTGGCCGCGCTTCCAGCGGTCATGTACCTGGGCTTCGCGCACGGGATCACGCAGTCTTGGTGGCTGGGGGTGGCGCTCTCGCTGGCCACCATGTTCCTCTCCACCATCCAGAACGCACCGGTGTGGTTCTCGCTGTATGGCGCGATCGCGGCCGGACTTCAAGTCTTCGGTTACCTGACCTGGCAGCACGCGATGCGGCGGCCGGTGCGGAGCAAACATCGACTGGCGCCAGCCCATCCCGGCCGTCCAGCCACACCCGGCACCGGCGCCCCGGGCCGGACCGCGTAACCAGCCCATGTAAAGGCCGGCATCATGGACTGGATCATGGCGTTGAAGGTCCCGGACGGTTCTGCCGGCGCGCTGGTTTCCGTGGGCCACTTGCAGGCATTGGTCGGGCTGCTCGCGGTCTTCCTCTTCGGGCTCCGCACCCGCTGGGCCTGGCCCGTGCTGCTGGTCCAGCAGGCGATGGTCTTCCTGCTGCTCATCATCCCGAATTTCGACGGCGGCGCCGCCTTCTTCGTTAACGCCTCCATTGCCGTGGCGCTCTTGCTGCCCTGCTACGGTGCATGGCGCTGGCGGGCCGCGGCCTTGCCCGTTGCCCCGGTTGACCCCGGCGCCGCTTTGGCCGCGGTGCAGGTCCGCCGGGCAACCGGCCGACAATGGGGTGCGGCCCTGCTGGTGCTGCCAGCTGCCACCTTGTTGTTCATGGCCAGCGACGTCCAAGCGGGCTTTCCCATGGAAGGCGGCTTGATGACCGTCCTGGTGCTGCAGGCGCTGTACGCAGCCGTGGTCGTGGTGGTGTATCTGGGCCTGGCCCACCGCATCTATGAGGCGTGGTGGTTGTGGCTGGCCTTCGCCGTGGTGCAACTGGCCACGTCGCTGGTGTTTCCCAGTCCGCCGACCTCCCAACTACTGAACGGCGCCACCGTGTTGCTGGTGCTGTTCGCGTTCTGGCGCTGGCACACCGTGGTCTACTACCCGCCGGTCCCCGGAGCCGAAGCCGCCGGGGACGCGGCAGGAGGAGCTCCGGCTACTTCTCCACCAGCGTGAGCACGTCGTAGGTCGCCACGATCTCGTCATTCTGGTTGGTCAGCACCGCGTCCCAGGCGACCTCGCCGTACTCGTCCGTCTCCCGCGGCGTGATCCGCTTGGCGGTGAGCGTGACGCGGATCGAGTCCCCGGCGGCCACCGGCGTGATGAAGCGCAGGTTCTCCAGGCCATAATTCGCCAGCACCGGTCCCGGCGCGGGTTCAACGAACAGCCCGGCGCCCCAGGCGAGCAGCAAGTAGCCATGCGCCACAATGCCGGGGAAGAACGGGTTGGCGGCCGCAGCTTCCTGGTTGGTGTGCGCGTAGAACGTGTCGCCGGTTTCGTTGGCGAACGCCGTGATGTCCTCCAACGTGACCTGGCGCAGTTCAGAGCGCAGCGCATCGCCGATCTTCAGCTTGGCCAGGCTCTTGCGGAACGGGTGGACGTCGTCGAAATTCTGGTCGGCGCCGGTGTGCCACACACCGGTCACCGCAGTGAGCATGTTCGGCGACCCTTGGACGGCGGTGCGCTGCATGTGGTGCAGCACGGAGCGGATGCCGCCCAATTCCTCGCCGCCGCCGGCGCGGCCGGGACCGCCATGAACCAGGTGGGGCACCGGCGAACCGTGTCCGGTGGACGTCTTGGCGTCCTCGCGGTTGAGGACCAGTACGCGGCCGTGGTGGGCGGCGATGCCGGTCACCAGCACGCGCGCGGCTTCCGGGTCATTCGTTGCCACGGTCGCTACCAGCGAGCCCGCGCCCATGGCAGCCAGCCGGACTGCGTCGGCCAAATCCTCGTAGCCGATCACGGAGGACACCGGCCCAAAGGCTTCGAGCGAATGCACGGCCTCGGCCTCCGCGTCAGTCCAGGTCAGCAGCACCGGGGACATGAAGGCCCCTTCGGAGTCGCCCACGGTCCCGTCGGCGCGGGTGACCTGCGGCGCGTCGAGCGTGCCGTAAGCCAGTTCGCCACCGGCGTCGACCATGGCCTGGACCGCGGCGCGGACGTCGTTGAGCTGCTCCAGCGAGGCCAGCGCGCCCATGGTCACGCCCTCGGCCCGCGGGTCTCCGACCACAACGCGCTGCTCGATCCGGGCACGGACGGCATCGGCAACATCCTGGATGTGGTCCTTGGGAACGATGGCCCGGCGGATGGAGGTGCACTTCTGGCCGGCCTTGGCGGTCATTTCGGTGACCAGCGACTTGATGTACGCGTCGAACTCCGGGGTGCCCGGCACCGCATCGGGGCCGAGGATCGCCGCGTTGAGCGAATCCGCCTCGGCGGTGAAGCGGATGCCGCCCTGCGCGACGTTCGGGTGGGACTTCAGCAGGTTCGCGGTGGAGGCGGACCCGGTGAATGCCACGGCGTCGCGGTAGTCCAGATGATCCAGCAGGTCACGGGCAGAACCGGAGATCAGCTGGAGCGAACCGGCCGGCAGGATGTTGGACTCGATGATCAATTTCACCGCAGCGGCGGCGACGTAGCCGGTGGGAGTGGCCGGCTTGACGATGGTCGGCACACCGGCAATGAAGGCCGGGGCGAACTTTTCCAGCATGCCCCACACCGGGAAGTTGAAGGCGTTGATCTGCACGGCCACGCCCGGAATGCGGGTGTAGATATGCTGGCCCATAAACGAGCCGTCCTTGGCCAGGACCTCTGCCGGGCCGTCCACCACAATCTGCGAGTTCGGCAGTTCGCGCCGGCCCTTGGAACCGAAAGTGAACAGCACGCCGATCCCGCCATCGATGTCGATCATGTTGTCGATCTTGGTGGCGCCGGTGCGGTGCGAGACTTCATACAGCACGTCGCGCCGTGCGTTCAGGTACTGGGCCAGCTCCTTGAGCTTGAGCGCGCGCTGGTGGAACGTGAGCCTGCCCAGTGAGGCTTGACCGACCGTGCGGCCGTGTTCGACGGCGGCAGCCAGGTCCAGCCCATCGGTGCTAACCCGGGCCAGCAGATCGCCGGTGCTGGCATCGCGGACCTCGGTGCCGGAGACATCACCGGCGGGCGTCCACCAGGCATCCTGGATGTAGCTGGGAACAATCTCGACATCAACGGCGGTAGAGGTCATCGTTGACAGCCCTTTCTCTTCCCGGGCCGGACGCTGAAAAGCGGATGCCCGACGGGAACTTAAAATACTGAACGGTCGGTCGGTAACGTACCTAGCCTACATGACCGTGCTGCCGCGCACAGCCCCCCGGCCGGCGGAGCTTGAGGCCGACGCAGCCGCCTACAACGCGGCCGAGCGTGGAAAACGGCGAACCCCGCCCGGCGGGATGTCCTGCCGGGCGGGGTCGCTGGCGGCCGGTTACTGACTGCGAGTCCATAACGGGCGGCCGGTCACCGTGTTATTCGTGGTTATTCGTGCGGGTTCCCGATCGGTTCACCCCGCTCCCGGAGGTTTTCGACCGGCTCCAGGCTGGCGGTCTCCCATGATCCATCCGCAACAGCCTCCAGCACCGCCTTGCCGGCGACCTCCGCGGTCTTGGCAATGTATCCATTGGACTTGGCATCGATCCCGCCGCGCATCTCGAACAGCACGGAGGCCGAGCCCAGCAGTCCGTAGGCGTTGCGTGCGATGCCCGGCGTGCTGGTACTCGGATAACGGGTGATGTTGGCGTAGCCGTACTGGTCCAGTTCGCCGAGCATCACCGACACGGCCCGCTGGGACCGCTCAATCGTCGCGGCGAACTCGTCGGTTATGCCGAGCGCCTCGGCCTCCTCAACCGCATTCGGCCACATCGTCGATCCGGTGATCATCCGGCCATCGTCATCCACGTACGATCCCTGGTGGTGGAAGTCCAGCACCAGATCAGGCCGGCGTTCCTCCCAGAGCAGGCGCATGGCGATCGCCTCGGGAACCGGGTTCAGGTTGTCATCACCTGCCAGGTAGGGATGGTCGTAGGCGTTGTCGCTGTAGGAGTGATAGCGGTTCATGTCATAGCCGCGGCCCACCGCGTAGAACGGATCGCACGGCGCCGCGGTGCAGCTCGGGTCGTAGTTCTGCCGCCACGGGGTGGTGTTTCCGGCCAGGTCCGTGACATCAGCGTCGAACCCGTCCACATTGACGCGGGGCACGATGGTCACAGTCAGCGCCTCACGAATGGCGCGGGCGTCGGGGTTATTGCCGGAGATGTTCCTGATCAGATTGATCATCGCCTCGGAGACCACGTATTCGTCGCCATGCTGGTTGGCGATGTACATAACGTCCGTCGGCCCGTCGCCAATGGTGACCACCGGGATTTCCCGACCGGTGTTGCTCGTCAGCGGCGCCGCCGAGAGCTCGAAGGCCCCCTTGGCCCGGCCCTCAATGCTCTCCAGCGTGGACCACAGCTGATCGTAGCTGTGAATGGCGGCCAGGCTGGACGGGTTCTCGCCCGGCCAGGGACCATTAGGTTTACTCTGCGGTTCAGCCACCGCACTCGCTGCGAACCCCAGGGGCAGCACCGCGCCCAGGGCGACCGCAGTCATCACACGTTTTAGCCTCACATCAACCTCCGGATAACCGTTTAAGACTTGCTGGCTCCATGAGTGTCGGACAGCAGGTTCGGCAAGGCAAGAGGTCAATGCTCCCCGGCGGGAGAGGAACAGCAAATAAGCCGTCAGCCGGCCATCCGGGCGCGGAGCGCTTCGACGTCGCTTCGGGCCAGGCCGTGGCGCAGCAGAAACGGTTCCACCTCAAGCTGGGACAACACCTGCAGCAGTGACCCGCGCATGTCGGCCACCCGCACTTCCAGTTCGTCGCCGCTGATGTAGCTCTCCACCGGATGCCGGTAGGGGCTGATCCGATGCCAGTCATTGATGCCGCGGATACCCAGCTCATGGGCATCCGCGATCTGCCCGGCGGGAACTCCGGCGAGCTGCAATAGCATCATGGAGACCATTCCCGTGCGGTCCCGCCCGGCGGAGCAATGGACGACGACGGCGCCCTCCGCGTGCGCCAGCGTGCGGAAAACCTCGGCGATCAGTTGCGGGAAGATCCGCACGTTGTCCAGATAGAAGCGAGGGTGGTTCATGTACGGCGCATTGGCCGCGAGTTCCGGGTGGCCGGGCTCTTCGGTGGGCCGGTTCAGCACGGTGAACTTTTCCAGCGCCGCCGGCGGAACCACGGGATCCGTCGGACGGCGCGAACGTTCACCTGGGTTCCGCAGATCCACAATGGTGCGCACCCCGTCGTCGTACGCCTGCTGCCAGCCGGCGGCCGTCAGCCATTCCGCCCGACCCATCCGGAAAATATCGCCCGCCACGAGGCGGGCATTGACCGCACCCTCCCAGGCGACGGCATCGGATGCGGCGGTGCCCCGCTCCTGTACCAGTGCGGCGTCGCGGGCCTCCGGCGCGCCGGAGCCAGTAGCACCGGAGCCGGCGGGATGGGATTCCTTGGCCCGGCCGCTCACGGTCTGCGCTCCTTGTCCACCCGATTTCGCAGCCGGGCCTTGACGTCCGGCCACTCGGAGTCCAAGACGGAGTAGACCACGGTGTCGCGGATCCGTCCGTCGGGCATCTTGGTATGCCTTCGCAGCACGCCGTCCTGCCGGGCGCCGAGCCGTTCGATGGCGTCACGGGACTGGCGGTTCAGCCGGTCCGTGCGGAACTCCACCGCACAGCAGCCGAGCGTTTCGAAGGCATGCCCCATCAGCTGCAGCTTGCTGTCCGGGTTGGTGCCGGTGCCCTGCGCGCTGGCACGGTTCCAGGTGTAGCCGATCTCCACCCGCGGCGCGGCTTCGTCGATGTGGCAGAAGCTGGTCATGCCCAGCACCGTGTTATCGGAGAGCCGACGGACGGTGAAGGGGAGCATCCGGCCGTGGTCCTGGAGTTCCAGCCGCCGCCGGATCTCCAGTTCCATGGTGAGCGGAGACGGGATCTGCGTGTACCAGAGCCTCCACAGTTCGCCGTCGCGCACCGCGTCCTGGAGCTCAGGCAGGTGCCGCACGCGCAGGGGCTGCAGCTTCACCAGGCTGCCGGTCAGCGTCAGCGGTTCGAACAGAGCCATCCCAGCAGCCTACAACCGGGCGCGCTGGGAAGACGCTGCCCCGGCTACTTCTCCCAGTCGAAGAAACCCTTGCCAGACTTGCGGCCGAGCTCCCCGCGGGCCACCTTGTCCCGCAGGATCTGCGGCGGAGCAAACCGGTCCCCGAGCGTGGAATGCAGGTACTCGGCGATGCCCAAGCGGACGTCCAGCCCCACGATGTCGGTGGTCTTTAGCGGGCCCACCGGGTGCTTATAGCCCAGCACCATGGCGGCGTCGATATCCTCCGCTGACGCCACGCCTTCTTCCACCATCCGCATGGCTTCCAGCGCAATGGCCACGCCCAGCCGCGAGGAGGCGAAGCCCGGCGCGTCATTCACGACGACGGCGGTCTTCTTCAGTGCCTCGACCCAGCTTCGGGAGGCGGCGGCGAGCTCTTCCGAAGTCTTCGGAGCCAGCACCACTTCCACCAGCTGCGACGCCGGCACCGGATTGAAGAAATGCAGGCCGCAGAAGTTCGCCGGCCGCTGCAGTTGGTCGGCCAGCTTGGTGATGGACAGCGAGGACGTGTTCGTCGCCAGCCACGCGGTCGGCGAAAGCTGGGCTTCCACGGCCATCAGCGCGGTGGACTTAAGGTCGAAGTCCTCCGGCACGGCCTCCACCACCAGGCCGCAGGTGGCGAACGATCCGTAGTCGACGGACACGGACAGCCGGGACGTCAGCGCATCCAGCGACTCTTCGGTGGTGCCACGCTCCACGCTCTTGGCCAACGCGCCGGCCACCCGCTCGTGCGCGGCCTGGGCCGCGGCGTCGTCGCGCTCCACCACGACGACGTCGGCACCTGCGGTCAGGAACGCGTGGGCAATGCCGGCGCCCATGCGGCCGCCGCCGAGGACACCTACGTTGTTGGGAATGGTCTGCACAGGATTCATCTCGCTTACTCGGATTCGTTCTGCTTCGCTGCACTACGGGCGGCACTCTTGGCAGCGCTCTTATCTAAGAAAGTCTGCATCCGGTCGAATTTGGCCTGGGACTCAAACAGAATGCCCTGGGCCACGGTGTCGATCACCGGGTGCGCTTCACGCGGGGTGTGGAACACGGTCTTGGTGAGGCGGACGGCCAGCGGGTCTTGCTTGCCGATCCGGTCCGCCAGCGCATGCGCGGCCTCGATCAGGTTGGCGGACTCGTGGATTTCGGTGACCAGTCGGGCCGCCAGCGCTTCGTCGGCGTCCAGGATGCGGCCGGCCAACAGGATCTCCTTGGCCAGCGGCTCCCCCACCAGTTCCTTCAGGCGCCAAGTGGCTCCGGCCGCGGCCATGATGCCCAGGCCGGTTTCCGGCTGGCCGATCTTTACCGACGGCGTGGCGATGCGGAAGTCGGCGGCGTAGGCCAGTTCCGCCCCCCCGCCGAGGGCGAAGCCGTCCAGGGCGGCGATGACCGGCAGCGGCAGCCGGGCAATCCGGTGGAAAACGGTGGAGTTGATGCCCGCCAGCGCGTCGTCGCGGCGCCGTTCACGCAGCTGGGAGATATCCGCGCCGGATGCGAAGATCCCCTTGCCGTTGACCTCGGTGCCGGACAGGATCAGGATCCGCGGTTCGCGCTCCAGCACGGCGCACACGGAGTGCAGTTCGTCCACCATGGCCTGGTCGATGGCGTTGCGGACTTCCGGCCTGTTCAACGTCACGTGGACGCGGTCATCCCGCTCGTCCACGCGCAGCGTACTGAAGGAGTAGTCGGCGAAGAGCATCAGACCCGCTCGACGATCATCGACGTGCCCTGGCCGACCCCCACACACATGGTGGCCAGGCCGCGCTGTGCGCCTTCGCGCTCCATCCGGCCCAGCAGGGTCACCACCAGACGGGAGCCGCTGGAACCGAGCGGGTGCCCCAAAGCGATGGCACCGCCATCGTTGTTCACAATGCCCTGGTCCAGCTTCAGGTCACGCAGCACCGCGAGCGACTGGGTGGCGAATGCTTCGTTGAGCTCCACCGCGCCCAAGTCATCGATGCTCCAGCCTGCGCGGTCCAAAACCTTGCGGGTGGCGGGCACCGGCCCGATGCCCATGATCTCCGGCGCGACGCCGGCCGATGCGCCGTCGACAATGCGGGCGCGGGGTGTGAGGCCGAACCTGTTGACGGCGGCCTCGGACGCAATCACGATCGCCGACGCGCCGTCGTTGAGCGAACTGGAGTTGCCCGCGGTGACCACACCGTCCGGCTTGATGATGGGCCGGAGTCCGGCAAGAACCTCCAGTGTGGTTCCGGGGCGGGGTCCCTCATCGGTGTCGACGACGGTGTCGCCCTTCCGTCCCTTAACCGTCACCGGGACGATTTCCTCCTTGAGCCTACCCGCCTCGATGGCTGCGATGGCACGCTCATGTGACTGCACGGCGAACGCGTCGGCGTCCTCGCGGGAAATGCCGTACACATCGGCCACTTCCTCTGCGGTCTGCGGCATGGAGTAGGTCATCTTGCCGCCGCGACTGAGGTCGCCCTTGGCGAAACGCTGGTTGACGAAGCGCCAGCCGATGGAGGTATCGAAAATTTCGCCCGGCTTGGCGAAGGCCTTGGCCGGCTTCTCCTGGACCCACGGGGCCCGGCTCATCGATTCCACGCCGCCGGCGATGACGATGTCTGCCGCGCCGGCCTTGATCATGTGCGAGGCCTGGATGATGGCGCTCAGGCCGGAGGCACACAGGCGATTGACCGTGATGCCGGGAACGTGGTCGGCGTAGCCGGCCAGCAGCCAAGCCATCCGGGCCACGTTGCGGTTTTCCTCACCCGCGCCGTTGGCGTTGCCGAGAATGACTTCCTCGACCGCATCCGGATCGATGCCGGCCCGGGTGACGGCCTCCTTGACGACCAGCGCCGCCAGATCGTCGGGACGGACTGCGGACAATGCGCCTCCGTAGCGGCCAACCGGGGTCCGCGCCCCGCCAATCAGGAATGCCTCAGCCATAGAAATAATCCCTCGCTTGATCGATCAACGATGACGGTGAGCGGCCGCTCCGGCTGCCTGACAGCAAAAATTACCGACCGACCGTTCTATAAAGAATCCCACGCCGCTCTGGGCCGGTCAACTGGTGTGACGGCCAGGGGCGAAGTTACAGCTGCACGGCGGCAGAGCCCGGCAGCTAAACCAGGCGGCCATACTCTTCCACCAGCTCCTCGATGGGCCGGCCGGGCGCCAGGCCGACGGGGTTGCCATCTAGCAACGCCCCCAACTGCTCAAAGCACTGATGCCAGCCGGCGGCCACCCTCGCCGCCCACGCGGGGTCTTGCAGTGAATTCGCCAGGGACAGCGTGCCGCCTCCCCGTTCCGCCGACTCCACCGTCCATCGCAGGACTTCTTGGTCCCAGCTAAACGCCAGGGTCCGCCCCGGCACCACCTCCAGCACCTGGCCGGCATCCGGGTCTTCGCCGGGAAACAGGAACTGGATGGTGCCGTCGATCCTGAGGTCCAGCCTGACACCGCAGGGGAACCAGGCCGAAAGCTCGTCGTCGTCGGTGAGCGCGCGCCACAGCCGGTTGGCGCCGTGGTCGAATTGTTGGCGGATCAGCAGTACCGGCTGCCCGGGTCCGCTGCGGTCCACGCTGACCTGGGGGTCAATGCCGCCGGACATGGTCTCCTCCTGACCCAGCATCACGCTGCGGCTTGGTCCCGGCCCTCGGCCTTGGCCGCGATCTCTTCCAGATCCCTGGCCATCTGCTTGCGCGTGATGCCGATTGCGAGCTTCCCGAACAGCGCCAGCATCACTTTGGCGAAAGCCCCGGGGTTCTCCATCTCGGCGCCGAAAAACATGCTGAGCCGGGTGCCGCCGCCTGCCGGCGCGAGTGTGAACCGGGTGGTGTAGTCGGCGCCGTTCGACTTCGCCTTGACCGTGGTGGAGGTCGGCGCATCCATGTCCGCCACCCACATCTCCTCGGTGGCTTCCTTGCCCATCATCTTCCGGGTCTCACGCCACCGGTAGCCCTCGGCGTAGTCGCCGGGCGTCAGGATCTCCACGCGGGATATGGAGCTCAGTGTCCGGGCGGAACCAGGGATGTCGGTAAGGACGCGCCAGACGGCTTCGGCCGGCGCGTTGACGTGCTGGACTAGTTCAAGGTGATGGCCCACTGTGGCTCTTTCGGCAGGAGACGTTGGTCTGCCAACAGCCTAGTGGAGAGCATCTGGGTCTTCGAGCAGCCGCGAGTGAAGAGTGGCGGACCGGCGGCGCGGAAGCGGCCCATCATGCGACGGCTGGCCGTTTGAGGACCGTTGCTGTCCACAATCCCCTACCGCTGGCTGACGGGAGCCTTTACGCTCTACGCCATGACGTACAACATCCAGATGGCGGTTGATTGCAAGAACGCGCATGCTCAGGCCGATTGGTGGGCGGAAACGCTGGGTTGGGCGGTGGAACCCACAGACCAGGACTTCATCACCAGCATGATCGAGCAAGGGTTCGCCACCGACGCCGACACGATCGTCCACAACAACGTTCGCGTGTGGAAAGACGGAGCGGCAATCTGCCCGCCGGATCAGGTAGCGAGCAAAGCGAGGCAGCGGATCCTCTTCCAGCCGGTTCCGGAGTCCAAGTCGGTCAAGAACCGGATCCACTGGGACGTCCGTTTGGCCGGGGAAGACAAGGACGAGGTCCGGGCACGGCTGGAAGCCCGTGGTGCCACTTTCTTGTACTCGGAGTCGCAGGGCCCGCACGGCTGGCACACGATGACCGACCCGGAAGGCAACGAGTTCTGCATCTCCTAGAGGCTGCGGGCCAGCGAGAGGCCCCAGAGGTAAATCCCCCGGGGCCTCACGCGGCGACAAACACCTGACGATCAGTGGCGGTTGCCGCCCCTCACATCATCATCGGCCTCGACCTCTTCCTTGCGCACGTCCGTGGAAACGGTCTCCTGGTCGGTAACGGTATTTTTATCGAGCCGGACGCGTTCAACCGGGACGGTTTCCTTGTCCACCACCGGCTTTTCCGCGTGCAGGGTCACTTCGTGCTCAGCCTCGCTGAACTCTGGCCCGGAGAGCGCCTCGCCGCGGTTGGCGTCAGTAATCGGTTCCCGCTCAAGGCGCACCTCTTCACGCTGAACGGGGACCGTGCGGGTGACATTCTCGGTAACGACGTACTTGCGCAGCCTGGCCTTTCCGACTTCCTGGGATTCGGTGTCCACCCGCACCCGCTCCTCCGAACGGGTCATAGCGTCGTCGGCCCCTGCCCGGGAGGTGTCATAGTCCGTTCCGTACCTGCCGGCGGTTTCGTCCGTTCCGTGCCTGCCGGCGGTTTCGCGGGAGGTGTCCCTGTCCGCAATGCCGGTGGTACCAACGGTGCCAGTGGTCCCGGCGGTTCCGGTGGTCCCGGCCGTTCCGGTGCGCGTAGTGCCGCCGTCTCCGCTGTAGCCCGCGTTGCCTGCATTGCCTGCATTGCCTGCATTGCCTGCATTGCCTGCATTGCCTGCATTGCCTGCGGCCAAGCCGTAGTGACGGTAAAGGCGATCCTCCTCTGACTCGTCCAGATGTCCCTCCGGGTCCACGCGCGGGGCGTCCTTGATTTGGTCCTTGGTGTAGGGCACGCGGAGGTCCCCGCCCTCGGTGGTGGCATTGTCAAGCGGGACGAAGCTTTCGGACATGCCGAACAGGCCGGTCTTGACCGTTGCCCAACTCGGCTCATCGGTCCGGTCGTCGAGGTAGAGTTCCCCGAGCGATCCGATCTTGCTTCCTTCGGAATCGATCACATTGGCGCTGCTGCCGACCAGACGGTCGATTTTATCCTTGGCGATCATTTCATCTCCTTGTTGGTTCCACCGGCCACGGCTTGACCGGGGCGCGGACGCTCCGTCGGCACGGGTGTGCTGCCGGGCGCGATGATGGTTTTGGATGCTTCTGCCGTCCCCCGCTCGAACGGGTAGAGGCGGTCAGATCGGTAGGCCGTCGGGCTGGGTTCCCATTCCCCCAGCGGGTTCAGCCCCCGAGCTGTCAGGAGGGCCGGAAGGCCGTTTTACGCCGACCCCTGGTTCTGTTCCACTGTTGGCCGGAAGGTTGCTTACACTGTAAGCAAAGCATGCTTAGCATTCACCTGCAACCCCCGTCGGCCAAAAATTATCGTGCTGAAACCACCTCCAGCCAACGGTCTACGCTGTGCTGTCTTGCCAGACCTCGCCCGCTGCCTTGGCATGGTGTGGTGGGCGTCTGGGGCGGCACCGCCGAACTGAAATCACCGCCGGATTCCCGGGCATGGGACCCGCAAAAGGTCATCGCAACCGCAACGATAAACTCGAAGGGTGACTTCCGAGACCCCTACCCCAGCCAGCACCACCTCCGCCAGCAGCACCGGCCAGGCGCAGCCTGACCTTCCGGAGAAGGTTTCCGACCTCTTCGACCCCCAGCGCTGGCGCGTAGTGGAAGGCTTCGACTTCCAAGACATGACCTACCACCGCCAGGTGGAGCGCGACGCCGACGGCACCGTGGTCCGCGACCTGCCCGCCGTTCGCATCGCGTTCAACCGGCCAGAGGTGCGCAACGCGTTCCGCCCCGGCACTGTCGACGAGCTCTACCGGGCGATGGACCATGCACGGATGACACCGGACGTCGCCACCGTGCTGCTGACCGGCAACGGCCCCTCCGCCAAGGACGGCGGCCACTCGTTCTGTTCCGGCGGCGACCAGCGCATCCGCGGCCGTGATGGGTATCGCTACCCGGTAGAAAACGCCGCCGGGGAATCCGCAGAATTTATCGATCCGGCCCGCGCCGGCCGGCTGCACATTCTGGAAGTCCAGCGGCTGATGCGCACCATGCCCAAGGTGGTCATCGCCGTCGTCAACGGCTGGGCAGCCGGCGGCGGCCACTCGCTGCACGTGGTTTCCGACCTGACCATCGCCTCCCGCCAGCACGGCAAATTCAAGCAGACCGATGCCACCGTGGGCAGCTTCGACGCGGGCTACGGCTCCGCCTTGCTGGCCCGGCAGATCGGCCAGAAGGCGGCGCGGGAGATTTTCTTCCTGGCCCGCGAATACTCCGCGGAGGACATGGTCCGCATGGGTGCGGTCAACGAGGCGGTCGACCATGAGCGTCTCGAAGAGGTGGCGCTGGAGTACGCCGCGGACATCGCGCGGCAATCGCCGCAGGCCATCCGGATGCTCAAGTTCGCCTTCAACCTGGCCGACGACGGGCTGGCCGGCCAGCAGGTCTTCGCCGGTGAAGCCACCCGACTGGCGTATATGACGGACGAGGCCGTCGAAGGCAAGGAGGCGTTCCTGGCCAAGCGCGACCCGGACTGGTCTTCGTTCCCCTACTACTTCTAAGGCGGCCGGGATGGACATCGATCCGGCCCTGTCCGCGCTGACGGCAGCGCTGGGCGGCGAGGGCCCCGCGGTCGAAATCGCGGCCGATGGTACCCCGCTGCCGGTGACTTCCCCCGGGCTGGCGCCGGATAGCGCCGCGATTGTCCGGACCTCGGGTTCCACCGGCACACCCAAGGCCACCATGCTGGGGATCGACGCGCTGGCCGCGTCGTCAATGGGCACTGCGCTGCGGCTGGGCGGCGAGGGGCAGTGGCTGCTGACGCTGGCACCAAACTACGTCGCCGGCCTGCAGGTGCTGGTCCGCTCGCTCTACGCCGGCACCCGGCCTTGGGCCATGGACCTGTCCCACGGTTTCACCGCACAGGCCTTCACCGACGCCGCCTCCGCGCTGACCGACCGGTTCCGCATCACCTCGCTGGTGCCTACTCAACTGCATCGGCTGCTCACCGCCTCGGCGCCGGACACGGTCAAGGCACTGCGCCGCTTCGACGCGATCCTGCTGGGCGGGGCCCGGATGCCGGCGGCGCTGGGGACGGAAGCGGCCAAGCATTCCCTGAAGATCGTGCGCACCTACGGGATGAGCGAGACCTGCGGCGGCTGCGTGTACGACGGCGTGCCGCTTCAGGGCGTCAGGCTGCAGCTCCAGGAGGGCCGAGTGCTGATCGGCGGCGACGTGGTGGCCGGCGGCTACCTGGGGAATCCGGAGCTGACGGCAGCGCACTTCAGCGAGTCCGGCGGCACCCGGTGGTTCCGCACCGAAGACCTGGGTGAGGTCGACGACGCCGGTACCCTCACCGTGAGCGGGCGCGCGGACGACGTGCTGATCACCGGCGGCGTCAAGGTATCTGCGGCTGCCGTGGCCGAGGCAATTGAAGGGCTCCCGGAGGTGCGGACGGCATTGGTGGCCGGAATCGCGGATCCGGAGTGGGGCACCAAGGTGTGCGCCGCCGTCGTCGGTTCCGCCACCGTGGATCAGATCCGGGCGCGCGTCCGCGCGGCCTTGGGGAGCCCGGCCGTCCCGCGCCACGTTGTGCACCTGGACGCGCTGCCGCTGCTGTCCAACGGGAAACCGGACCGCTTGGCCGTGGCCGATATGCTGCGCCGGTCAGCGGCGGAGGCCGTGCCGCACGGCGACGGGCAGCGTGGCGCGGAACCGCCGCAACCGTGACATCCGGCACTCCTGCTCCGCCAGCTGCACGGCCCACCGGCCCCCATGGGCGAGAATAGAACCTTGCTGCGGATGCCCGCAGCCCATGATGTACCAGTCCCCCACAGGTAAGGATCTTCCACAGTGGCTACAGCCGGGCAATGGCTCGAAGGGGCGCGGCCCCGCACGCTTCCGATGTCGATCGCGCCGGTGATCATCGGCAGCGCGGCCGCCTACGAACTGGGTTCCTTCCAGCCGCTGCTTGCCGTACTGGCCGCGCTGGTCGCGATCCTGTTCCAAGTGGGGGTGAACTACGCGAACGACTATTCGGACGGGGTCCGCGGCACTGACGACGTGCGCGTCGGCCCGCTGCGGCTGACCGGCTCCGGGCTGGCCACGCCGCAAGCTGTCAAGGCTGCCGCGTTCGGCAGCTTCGGGCTGGCCATGGTGGCCGGACTTGCGCTGATCATCCTGTCCCAGACCTGGCCGCTGCTGCTGGTGGGCGTGGGCTGCGTGATCGCGGCCTGGGGATATACCGGCGGCAACAACCCTTACGGCTACCGTGGGCTGGGCGAAGTCTACGTGTTCCTGTTCTTCGGCATCGTCGCCACCATGGGAACCACCTACACCCAGGCCCTGCAGGTCAGCTGGCAGTCCTTCATCGGCGCGGTCGGTACCGGGTTGATTGCCACGGCCTTGCTGATGGCCAACAACGTCCGCGACATCCCCACTGACCGCGAGGTGGGGAAAATGACGCTGGCGGTCCGCATGGGCGACGAGGCTGCGCGCATCAGCTACGTCATGATGCTGGCGGTAGCCATCCTGCTGCCGCTGCTTCTGGTCTACGACTACCCGTGGATCCTGCTGGTCCTGCTGCTGGTCCCGGCCTGCCTCACGCCGAGCTGGCTGATGCTCAAGGGCAAAAAGCGCGAGAGCCTGATTCCGGTGCTGAAGCAGACCGGGCTGATCAACCTGGGGTTCGCCGTGGCCTTCGGCCTGGGCCTGGTGCTCAGCGAGATCATGTAGGCAGCTGCCGCGGGCGCACGCCCGCGGTCAACGCCGCGAGCCGGAACCGGACCGGTTGCCGGTACGGGTCAGCGCGGCTGGTCCTCGGGCCGGGGTTCGTTCGGCTGATGTTGTGCCGGTTGCTGCGGTGCCGGCTTGGGCTTGCGGTCGGAATCCACCCGCAACTCGCCGTGCTGTTCGACCGCGGAGTCCTCGGCCAAGGCATCGGAGATCTCCGTGGAGGTCCGCGGTGCCGTCACGCCCTTATTGAAACGGCTGGCGAGTGCCCTCCCGGCTTCGTCCCTCATCTTGCGGAAGAACAGGTAGGTAATGCACCAGCCCATGACCGCGGCCGCTAAGGCGGAGTAGACGATGCCCAGCCTCAGGAACAGGCAAATAACAAAGATGACGGCCATGATGCCGAGCCGCAGGGCGCTGAATTTCCAAAAAGCCACGCCTCAAGTTTACGCTGCCCGCGAGATCACCCGGACAGTCCAAGGTTTCCGCAGTCCGCAGCGCAGCGCTCACCTACAATTAAGTCATGGTCCGTCTCTATGTCCTGCTCGCGGTACTGGCTCTATCGGTGGTGATCTATGCCCTGATCGAGTGCATCCGGTCCAGGCCCCATGAGGTGCGCAGTATCTCCAAACCGGGATGGATCCTCACCATCATCTTGGTCCCGCTGATCGGGGCCCTGATGTGGTTCATGTGGGGCCGCCCGCGCGCGGCGGGCCGGCAAACCCAGCAAGCGCCCCGCCCGGCGGCTCCGGACGATGACATTGCCTTCCTGCGCACGCTCGATGCCAAGCGCCGCGCCAAACAGCGCGAAGAGGAATTGCACCGGCGTGAGCAGGAGCTGAAGAAAACCGAGGACCCGCAGCACGGGAACAAGGACAAGCCAGCCACCCATGACGGCCGGCACTTGAGCGAAGACGACCCGGACAACGGTCCGCACTAATCAGGCTCTTCGCGGTTCGTGCTGAATTGACCTGCTGAAAGGTGTTCACGCTGCGACTCTCGCGGCGCAGGTGGGCAGCGCTCAGTTCGGTCGGTCAACGGCGCACCCGATAGCGCAGGTGAAGCACCCGGTTGCCCTGAATCACCACGTCAGGATCCTCCAACAGGTGCTGCGCCTGGACCGAACCGAAGTAGCGCTTGCCGGACCCGAACACAACGGGTACGACGTCCATGCGCACCTCGTCGATCAGCCCCGCGGCAAGCAGCTGGCTACCGACGTCGCCAGCAGCGACCTCGACCAGGCGGTCACCCGCAAGCTCCTGCGCCTTGGCCACGGCTGCCTCGACGCCGTCGACGAAGTGAAACGGCGCCTCGGGGTCCCAGCCCTCAGGCTCCGGCCGGTGCGTCACGACGACCACGTGGTCGACCCCGCCCGGAGGCTTCCCGTCCCAACCATCCGTCATGTCGAAGACGTGGCGGCCCACGACGGTCGCCCCGATCTGGTCCCAGTACGGCCGGGTGTAATCGTAGGACGTCTGCGACACCTTCAACTCACCGCTCTCGTCCAACGGCACGTCGCCGCTGGTCAACCAGTCGAACAGGGGTCCGGGTTGGTCGTTCTCGTCCGCGATGAAGCCGTCCACCGACACCGAGCTATACATGACCACCTGGCCCATGGGACTCTCCTTTGCTTTGGGGTGTCCCCAGATTAGCGTCGAAGAGCGGCTCATCGCCGCTGATGCCCCCCGGTTTTCGAAGAAGGCCCGCAGCTCTGAGTAAATCCAGAGCTGCGGGCCTTCTTTCGATACGGAGACTGAGACGGATGTCCTTCCACGAGGCCCGCCCGCCTGTGCCCTTAGACTCCGGCGTAGCTGTGCAGGCCGGCGAAGAAGACGTTGACAATCGTGAAGTTGAAGACCACGCAGAGGTAGCCCACGATTGACAGCCAGGCCGCGCGGGTTCCGGTCCAGCCACGGGTGGCGCGGGCGTGCAGGTAGCCGGCGTAGACCACCCAGATCACGAACGTCCAGACTTCCTTGGTATCCCAGCCCCAGTAACGGCCCCAGGCCTCTTCGGCCCAGATGGCGCCGAGCACCAAGGTGAAGGTCCACAAAACAAACGAGACCGCGTTGATCCGGTAGGCGGCGTTCTCCAGCGTCAGTGCGGAGGGGACCAGTCGCATGAAGCCCAGCTTGTCCGCCTTGCCGGCGCGGCCGCGGGCCTCGCGGTTACCCTGGATCAGCTGCAGCACGGACATCGCGAAGGTCAGCGTGAACAGCGCGGACGCCAGCACCGCCACCGAGACGTGGATGATGATCCAGTAGCTCTGCAGAGCGGGAATCAGGTGGGCCACCGGCGTCGGGAATCCAATGGTGGCAGCGATCAGCATGATCACCACAAGGCCGATAACGAACGAGCCGAGGAACCGCAAATCCTTCCGGGTCAGGGCAATCAGGTAGACCACCGCCACCATCAGCGCGCCCGTGGTGCAAAATTCGTACATGTTGCCCCACGGCACCCGGTGCGCGGCCATCCCCCGGGTCACCACGCCAGCGGCCAGGATGACGGTTGCCAGCACGGTGAGGGCCACACCGATTCGCGCGGCGGCGCGGCGTTCCTTGCCGTAGTTCATCGAGTCCGGGGCCATTTCCACCGCATGCGCCTGATTGCCGGAACCGCCACCGCTGCCGCCTGCGGCGGACCCGGACGTGGCTCCGGCCGCGCCGACCAGCACTGCCGAGTCCGCTGTGGCGTGCTCGGCGGCCAGGCGGTCTTCGACCGCCTGGATGGTCTTGCTGGATTTCGCCAAATCCCAGCAGAAGGCAATGAAGGCGACGGTGAACGCCATCGCACCGAGCAAGATAAACAGCTCGCTGTACTGGGCCAATGTTTGGTCAATCGTGCGCATGGAAAGAGGTGTCCTTAGGAGTTGTCAACGCCGGCGGCGCTCTTGCTATTGTGCGCCTGTGGGCCGGGATCCGTCAGCCATTGGTCGCGGAGAAGTTTACTGATGGTCGCAGCTTCGGGGGCCAGCCGGTGGTCTTCGCCGCGGGCCAGCAAGCCCCACTCCACCATCGTGCGTCCATCTTCGTGGGTGCCGGCGCGCACCCAGACGCGGCGTCGCCCGATGAACAACGACGCGCCCAAGCCGGCCATCGCCAGCGAGGAGAAGACGAGTGCCCCAAGCTTGCCCGGGTCGTGGTGGATGTCCAGCGCGGCGTAGCGCACCAATCCGTCAAAGGTGACGCTGCCCATTCCGTTGGGCAGTTCCTTCGTCTCGTACGCGGCGAGCTCGATGCCGCCGCTGTCCTGGTTGCGGTCGTTGAGCACCGTGAGGCTGCTGGTGTCCAGGACAAAGACGTTCTTCGGATCACCGTTGTCCAGGCCCAGATCGCCGTAGTAGGAGTTCAAGTACAGCCGCGGGTTCATCGGGTCCGGGTCGCTGCCGTAGGCCACGCCGTCGTCGCCTTCCATCGCAGTCGGCAGGAAGAAGCCCACGAAGCCGAGCTGCTCCGGCTTGGCGTCCGGCACCTTGATCACCATCGTGGAGGTGTAGGCGCCGTCGTTGGGAATGGCGACGACGGGGCCCTGGTGGGCGATGTTGCCGTCGCCGTCCCGGATGGTGACAACGGGCGCGTATCCGTTGCCCATCAGGTAGACGTTGCTGCCGCCGATGGTCAGCGGGTGGTTGACCTTCAGGACCTTCTGCTCGGCGGGTGCCCCCGGCTCATCGCGCACGGACATGGTGGCGGTGAAGTCCAGTGGCTGCCCGTAGTGGGTGGTCGATTCGCGGTCGAACACCACCTCGAACTTATCCAGGGTCAGGGAAAACGGGTCCAGCCGGTCCTCGGTGAAGCCGGTTCCCGGGTTGAAACTGTCGTAGCCGATCAGCGAATTCACGAACGTTTCGCCCTCGACCAGGACCCGCTGGCCGGTGTAACCGAACTGGCCGCCGACCGCCACGGAGACCAGCACGCCGATCAGCGAGGTGTGGAAGATCAGGTTCCCGATTTCCTTGGCGAAGCCGCGTTCGGCGCCGACGGAGGGCCGGTCGGTGTCCGCGTCGCGCACGTTCACCCGGTAGCCGCGGCGCTTCAGCAGCCGGGCGGCCTCTTCGACCGCCGAGCGTGCGGAGACGCCGGCTTCGGCCGGAACAGCCATGGAACCATACTCGGGCAGCCGGGACAGCCGGCGCGGCGTCCGGGGCGGCTGCGACCGCATGGCCTTGTAGTGCTGGATGGCGCGCGGGATGACGCAGCCAATCAGCGACAGGAACAGCAGCAGGTAAATCGCGGAGAACCACACCGAGGAGTACACATCGAAGAGCTGGAAGCGGTCCAGCCACGGTCCGACCTCCGGATTGTCCGTGAGGTACTGGGTCACCACGGCGGGGTTGGCCGGGCGCTGCGGGAACAGCGAGCCCGGGACCGCGGCAACCGCCAACAGCAGCAGCAGGAACAGCGCGGTCCGCATGCTGGTCAGCTGGGTCCACGCCCAGCGCAGCATGCCCAGAAAGCCCAGTGCGGGAACGGCGACGTCGTCCCGCTTGCGGCTGGGCTTGCGGTCGGTGCCGGCACGGCCCTTGCCGCCGCCGGTGCCCGGTCCGCCCGGTGCGGGTGCACCGGCGTCGTCATGGCGCTGAGCGCCGTCGGGGGTCTGACTCATCAGATCGGGAGCCTCACTTCATTTGCAAACCAATCCTGCAATTGCGTCACCCAGTCCCCCCAGAGCCCGGTGGCCATCAGCAGGCCCAAAACTACCAACATGGCTCCGCCCGCCCGCTGCAGGAACAGCCGGTGCTTGCGGAAGAACGCCATGGCGCCCATCCCCCGGCGCACACCGAGCGCGATCAGCAGGAACGGGATGCCCAGGCCCAGGCAGTACACGAAGGCCAGGAAGGCGCCCTTGGCCGCGTCCGCGCCGCCGGAGTACGCCAGCGCCTGGACCGCGGAGAAGGTGGGGCCGATGCACGGCGCCCAGCCCAGCCCGAACGTCATGCCGAGCACCGGGGCACCCCACAGCCCCGCGGGCGGGCGGGAGTGGATTTTGCGGTCCCGCTGGAAGAAGGACAGGCCGCCCATGAAGATGATGCCCATGACCACGACGACGACGCCGAGCAGCTGGGTGATCCAGTCGGCGTCGCTGCCCTTAAGCCAGGCGCCCAACTGGCCGAAGACCGCCCCGATGAACACGAAGACGATGGAAAAGCCGAGCACGAACAGGCCAATGCCGGCGAACATCCGTCCGCGTTGCTGGCGTTCCAGGTCCACACCGGTCAGGCCGGTGACATAGCCCATGTAGCCGGGCACCAGCGGCAGTACACACGGGGACAGGAAGGAGACCAGCCCGGCCAGCATGGCCACGGGGATGGCCAGCAGCACGGAGCCGTTCAGCACCGTGTCGCCGAAGGCGCCCCCCAAGGTCATCGGCAGCGAGGCCGTCGCCCACCCCACGGCTACGCGGCCACTGCGTCTTTGATCAGGGCCTTGAGCGTGCCCTTGTCCGCCACGCCAAGGATCCGGGCGGCGACTCGGCCGTCCTTGTCCAGCACCAGCGTGGTGGGGACAGCCTGCGGCGGCACGTAGGACGTCATGGCCAGCAGGATGCCGCCGTCCTTGTCCATGAAACTGGGATAAGTGATGCCGAAGTTGCGCTCGAAGGCCTCGGCGGTGGGCCGCTCGTCCCGAATGTTGACGCCGTAGAACTGAGCGCCGTCGGCGAACTCCTCGCTGAGGGCCTGCAGGTCCGGGGCTTCCAGCCTGCAGGGCGCACAGGAGGCGTACCAGAAGTTCAGCACCGTGACCTGGCCGGCCCAGTCGGCGGCATCGACGGGCGTGCCGTCGAAGAGCTTGGCGGTCAGCTGCACCGGTTCGCCGCGGGATCCGGGCGCGTACTCAGTCACCGACCCGTCGCCGGCGATGTAGTTCTTGTTGTCTCCGGCGTTGGCCTGCTGGGCCAGCGGGTCCTCGACGGAACAGGCAGCCAGCGACAGGGCACCAAACAGCCCCGCACCGACTTTGAACACGGTACGGCGGTTGAACGAACGGGGATTATCGGCAGTCACAGTCACACTCTTCTTCGTGGGGTTGAGGGCATCCCACTTCTACAACGCGTAGTAATTCTATTATGCTCCCGGCAAGTTCGCCGCACCGGGCAGCAAGTCGGCGCAGGGCTCGGCATAACGGACCGCGCTCAGGCGCCCGTCGTCGAACTCAAGGGAGGTCACCGACGCCAGCGTGCACTGCCGGCGGCGGGGATCATGCCAGAGCGGTTTGCCCTCGCTGGCCAACCTGGTGACCCAGATGGGCAGCTGGTGGCTGACCAGGACCGCTTCGGCCCCCGGGCCGCCGCGGTCGACTGCGTGGCGCCGGGCGTCAATGATGGCATCACGCATCCGGGCGACCTGCGCTGCATACGGCTCCCCCCAGGACGGCCGGAACGGATTGTAGAGGCGCCGCCAGTACCGCGGCTCGCGCAGGTGGGAGCGGATGTCGCTGAGGCCCTCGAAGTGGTTTTCGGCTTCGATGATCCGCTCGTCGGTGACAATCTCGAGGCCGAGCGCCTCCGCGGTCGGTCCGGCGGTCTCCTGCGCCCGGGTCAACGGCGAGGCGACCAGATAACTGATCGTGGCGCCGTCTTTCCCGCGCTCGGAAAAGTAGTCTGCAGCACGCCGGGCCATTTCCTGCCCCAGCTCAGACAGTCGGAAGCTCGGCAGCCTGCCATAAAGCACACGGTCGGGGTTGTGGACCTCGCCGTGGCGGAGCAGATGGACAATGGCTTCGGGCATGGGTACAAGTGTCTCAAACTGGGCGTGTTTGCCCAAAAGCCCCCCCTCGCCCGCCGGTCCGGGTGGTTCCGTGGCCGGAGGGCCACAAAATCATCCTTCCGGGCGACCGACACGGCGCTGACCTGCATTGTAGTGTGGCAGTAACAGCTGCCAAGAGCCTCCGCGGCCGGCAGACCCGGCCCGAGTGGATGAGATGAAAAGGATCCGGCCATGAGCACCCCCCAGAACGAACCGAACACACCCGGTGACGGGGAAGGCCGGCCCAGCGGCCAGCAACAGCCTCAATACGGACAGAATTTGCCGCAGTACGGGCAGAATGCCCCGCAGTATGGCCAAAACGCACCGCAGCCCGACTCCGCCCAGCCGCAGTACGGGCAGAACGCCCCGCAGTACGGCCAAGGCCAGCCGCAGTACGGGCAGAACGCCCCTCAGTACGGCCAGCAGACCTATGGACAGGGCCAGCAGGGCCAGTCTCCGTACGGCCAGCAATACGGGCAGCAGCCGTACGGCTACCAGAACGCTGTGCCCGGTCAGTACGGTTACCCGAGCGGCCAGCCGCAGACTGGTGCCAAGCCGACCCGACCGCGTGAAGTGGTCATTGCTTTTTGGCTGATCATCGCGGCGGCGGCGATGACCGCCATCGAGATGCTGACAGAGCTCTCGAACCTCGATGGCACCATGGCAGCGGTGCTTCAGGATCCGTCGGTCCGTGAGGCGCTCGGTGAGCAGGGCGGTCAATTCTCCGACGCAGAGCTCTCGCAAATGATGAGCGGCACGGCGGGAGTGATCATCGTCATCACCGCGGTGATCGCCGTCGGGCTGTACCTGCTGGTGGCCTTCGGCGTGAAGGCAGGCAAGAACTGGGCCCGGATCACCGGCACCGTGTTTGCCGCGCTGTCGCTGTTTGGCCTGTTCAACATCTGGTTCGGCACCTTGTCCGTGCTGCTGGGCATCGCGGCAATCGTGCTGCTGTTCCTGCCGGCGTCGAACCAGTTCTTCCAGGCCACCAAGGCCCACAAGTTCGGCATCTACGGCCGCTAAAACAGTACGCAGCCGGCTGCACCACGTAAGGCTAAGGACGGGCGCTGGACCCGGAGTTGTTCTCCGTCTCCTGCGCCCGTTGCGCGTGGTAGGCCAGAATCTGCAGTTCGGTGGCCATGTCCACTTTGCGCAGCTGCACGGACGGCGGCACCTGGAGCACCACCGGTGCGAAGCTGAGGATGCTCATCACGCCGGCCGCGACCAGCCGGTCGCAGAGTCCTTGGGCCACGCCGGCAGGCACGGCCATCACCGCCATATTGGCCCCGGTCTTCCGCAGCGCGGATTCCAGCTCGGTGATGGGGCTGACCTGCAGCCCTGCCACCTCCGACCCGACGACGAGCGGGTCCGCGTCGAAGAGCGCCACGACGCCGAACCCCTTGGTGCTGAAGCCGGAGTAGCCGGCCAGTGCCCTGCCCAGGTTGCCGACGCCGACGATCGCCACTTTCCACTCATGCATCAGGCCCAAGGCGGCCGAAATCTCCTGGCTGACCAGGCGCACGTCGTAGCCCACGCCGCGGGTGCCGAACGACCCCAGGTGGGACAGGTCCTTGCGCAAGGTGGGCGGGCTGACTCCGGCGGATTCGGCCAACTGCTCGGAGGATATGCGTTCCGTGCCGGCGGCCATCAGCGAATTCAGCACCCGGAGGTAGATGGTCAGGCGTGCGAGTGCAGCCGGCGGGATCTCCTGTCCGGAAGGCTTGGCCGCCTCGGTATCCGTCAGGTGGGTCACTGTTCTCGCTCCGATGCCTGCTGCGGGCTCCGTCCCGGCTGTCTCCAGCCGTTCCGGATCCTGGCTGCCCCGGCGGTTGTCCTACCGAAGGCTGGTGTTCCCCTTAGATTAAGCTCCGCCGCGCCGGTCTCCAATTCCGATGACGCGGGAGCGGTCGCCCTATTGCGTGAGCAGGCGGCGCAAACGCTCCGGATCAATGTGCCAGAAGTCCCGCTGCACGCCGTCGATCATGACCACCGGGATCTCTTCGGCAAAGCGGCGCTCAAGCTCCGGGTCTTCGAGGATGTTTTTTTCCTCCCAGGGCACACCGAGTTCCCCCGCAACACGCTCCACCGTCTCCCGCGCAGCCTGGCACAGATGGCAGCCGGGTTTAGTCAGCAGCACCAATTCGTGGCTGCGGTCCTCGGATCCGTTCATGCCTTCCACGGTAGCCGTCGGCGGCGGTGAACAGGGAATCCCCGGCGCCTCGTTAGACTCGAAGTATGTCCAAGTCCGCCGCCGGCCATGCACAGCGAGCCTCGGTCTCCGCCGACCCGGGGACGGAGGCGGCCTTTTTCGACGTCGACAACACGCTCATGCGCGGCGCCAGCTTGTTCCACGTGGCCCGCAAGATGTACCAGCGGGGCGCCTTCCGGATGCGTGACGCCGCCAGCTTCGGTTTCAAGCAGGCACGCTTCCTGATGCGCGGGGAAAACCTGAAGGACATCCAGTCCATCCGTGACACGGGCTTGGCCCTGGCCACCGGCCTGTTGAGCGAGGACGTCAAGCAGTTGGGCGACGAAGTCTACGACGAAGTGATCGCCTCCAAGATCTGGCCCGGCACCCGGGCGCTGGCGGACCAGCACCTGCGCGTGGGCCGGAAGGTCTGGCTGGTCACGGCCACACCGGTGGAGGTGGCCGCAGTGATCGCGGACCGGCTGGGCCTGACCGGCGCCTTGGGTACGGTCGGCGAAGTCGAGAACGGGGCCTACACCGGACGACTGATCGGGGACATCCTGCACGGTCCGGCCAAGGCGGTTGCGGTCGAAGAGCTGGCTGCCCGGCAGGGCCTGGACTTGGCGCGGTGCTGGGCCTACAGCGATTCGTACAACGATGTCCCGCTGCTGACCTTGGTGGGCAATCCGGTGGCCATCAATCCGGATGCCAGGCTTCGCCGGCACGCCCGCGAGAACAACTGGCCGGTCTATGACTTCCGCAGCGGACGCCGCGCGGCCACGCTCGGGCTCAAGGCCGCCACCGGCGCGGGCGCGGTCTACGGGCTCTGGCGCGGCGTGAGCAAATTCCGCCGGCCGGCTGCTTAAGCACCGGCACTCCCCCGGCCAGGCGTGGCGTTAAACGCACACGGTCCGCCAGTTTCCTGACGGACCGTGGAAGAAAAGGGAACCCGCTAACGGGTCCTACTTCTTGTTGCGGCGCTGGTGGCGGGTCTTGCGAAGCAGTTTGCGGTGCTTCTTCTTGGCCATACGCTTGCGGCGCTTCTTGATAACTGAACCCACGAGTCCCTCATTCACTGATAGTTTCCGTGCTGCCGGCGCCCGGCGGGGCACACACCAACTTACGGTTTTTCGACGATGACGTAAAACGTTCCTTAACAGGGTACAGCTTCCGCGCACCCGTCATTGACCGCCGGACGCCGCGGAGTCGGTGCCCGGGCGTCAGGCGGTGCCGGTTTCCCGGTCAATCACCGCGCCGCGCAGGTACTCCTCCACGGCAGACTCGGGCACCCGGTAGGAACGTCCGAAGCGCACAGCGGGCATCTCGCCCGAATGCACCAACCGGTAAACGGTCATCTTGGACACGCGCATGACTGCGGCCACTTCCGACACCGTCAAGAAGCGCACATTCGAGAAGTTGTTCTCGTCAGCCATTTCGCACTGTTCCTTTACTGTAAGCAACGACGACGGCGTGCCGCCTTGCCCTGCCCCAAACCCTCTTCCTAGATACTTTAGAGGCTGTTGTGGCGAAAGTGAAAGCGGCCACTGTAGCTTAAGGGTTTTATTGCTGCACGGTCTTTGTCCGCGGGGCGCCGTTTCCTCCGCGATGTCCGGCCGCTGCAGCCAGCTGCGCCAATACATCGGCCGTTACGCCCCACTCCATGCAGGCGTCGGTCACGCTCTGTCCGTAGACCAGCCCGGCCCCGTCGGCGTTTTCAGACACGTCCATTTTTTGTGCTCCGCCCACCAGGAAGCTTTCCAGCATGATGCCGGCGATGGCACTGCCGCCGGCATCCAGCTGCGCTGCGATTTCCAGTGCCACCTCGGCCTGGCGGTGGTGGCTCTTGCCGCTGTTGGCGTGGCTGGCGTCCACGATCAGCCTCGGATTCACACCTGCTTTCGTCAGGGCATTGGACGCCGCGGCCACCTGGTCGGCGCCGTAGTTCGGGCCGCTCTTGCCGCCGCGCAGGATCAGGTGGGTGTCCGGGTTGCCGTTGGTGGCCACCAGCGCCGCACGCCCGTCGCCGTCGATGCCCAGGAACGCCTGTGCGGCGGACGCTGCCTGGCAGGCGTCGAGTGCCACCTGCAGGCCGCCGTCGGTTCCGTTCTTGAAGCCCACCGGCATGGACAAGCCGGACACCAGCTGGCGATGGATCTGGCTCTCCGTGGTCCGCGCACCAATCGCACCCCAGCTGACCAGGTCCGCCAGGTACTGCGGGCTGATCGGTTCCAGGAACTCCGTGGCCACGGGCAGGCCCAGCTCCGCCACCTCCAGCAGGAAGGTCCGTGCCAGCCGCAGCCCGGCGGCGATGTCGTGGGAGCCGTCCAGCCGGGGGTCGTTGACCAGGCCCTTCCAGCCCACCGTGGTGCGCGGTTTCTCGAAGTAGGTGCGCATCACAATCAGCAGCTCTTCGCGGTGTTCCCGTGCCACCTGTGCCAGCCGGCGCGCATAGTCCAGGCCGGCCTCCGTATCGTGGATGGAACACGGACCGACGATCACCAGCAGCCGGTCGTCCACGCCGTCCATGACCGCACGGATTTCCTCCCGGCCCCGGGCCACGACGGCGGCGGCTTCAGCGGTCAGCGGCTTCTCCCCCATAAGCTCTACCGGCGTCGGCAGCGGGCTGAAGCTGCTCACCCGCAGGTTGTTGGTGCCGCGGGGTGTGGTGTGTCCGCCGGCCAGGTCGACCGTGCCCAGCGCCGTCGCGTTGGACTGCGCGGCCGATTCCAAGAGGTGGTTGGCAGCTGCATTCATGGTGGGTGTCCCGTCTGTTGGTGGCGGGACCTCGGATCCAGAACCCGCCGGAGAAATGGCGAAGGGCAGAGAATCATCTCTGCCCTGTTGGCTCTGAAGGTTAGTATGCGTACGCGCTAAGCGGTTACGTCAGGCCCCTCCAGAGCCAACGCAAAATACGCATACCAACGAGTCGTCATACCGGCACTCTACGCCGGACCTGTCGGAGCCGGAAAACCGGCCGTCGCGAGATGACCGATTATGACGACGGCGGCTCGGCCTCCCGCTGGCCGCTGAACCCGTTCGCTGCCCTGGCTGGAAAGATACTGCCTAGGCCAACCCCGCCAGGACATCGATGCCGAAGACCGGTTCCCGGTCCAGCGGTTGGATGTCGGTGATGCCGTGCGGCTCCAGCGCCGCAGCTACCGACCGCTGGAAGCGCCGGACGTGGACGCCCAGGCCCCCGCCCAGGACCACCGGACCGGCGAGGCCGAGCCGATCTGCCACCAGGCGGATCTGGCCGGCAAGGTCGGCCGCGGCCCGGTCAACCATCGCTTCAGCAGGCGGCTCACCGTCTTCGGCGGCGGCCACCACTACCCGGGACTTGCCCGCCCAGAACCGCCGGTCGGTTTGCGGCGAGTGGAACAGTGCTATCAGGTCCACGGGTTTCCGCAGTCCGCAGTCAGCCAGCAGCAGCGCCGACAGCCTGTCCGGCGGGAGGCCGGCGTCCAGCCGGGAGAGCGCATGCCGGACGGCTTCGCGGCCCAGCCAGTAACCGCTGCCTTCGTCCCCCAGCAGGTGCCCCCAGCCGCCGGCGCGGGCTTCCTCGCCGGCGGCGTTGATGCCCCACACGGACGTGCCGGTGCCGGCAACCACGCCGATTCCCGTGCTCCGGTGTCCGGCGGCCAGCACCAGCAGGGTGTCGTGGACAACATGGATGTCCGCCCCGGGAGCCAGCGGGGCAATCAGCGCACGCAGCGCATCGGCGTCGCCGTCGGTATCGATTCCACCGGCCCCGGCGTAGACCGCAGCGACCTGGGCTGCGCCGAGCCGGCCAAACACCTCGGACAAGGCGGCTGCGGCCTGGTCCGGGCTGGTGTTCTGGACGTTGGCGCTGCCGGCTGTCGCTTCGGCGGCCACCCGGCCGTCGTCCAGCCGGATACCGTGCGTCTTGCTGCCGCCAATATCCAGCCCGATCAGTGTCTGAACCATGGACTGAGCTTACAGTTCTGCCCCGGGACCAAGTCGACGACGGTGCCCGCCTGAGTGGCGGGCACCGTCGTCGTGATCAGGACTTTGCTGGGTCAGCGGGCTTAGATGAGCCCCTGCGCCAGCATGGCGTCTGCAACCTTTTTGAAGCCCGAGATGTTGGCGCCGGCCACATAGTTGCCGGGCATGCCGTACTTGTCGGCAGTCTCGAAGCAGCGGTCGTGGATGCCGACCATGATGTCCGTCAGGCGCTGCTCGGTGTACTCGAAGCTCCATGCGTCGCGGCTGGCGTTCTGCTGCATCTCCAGAGCGGAGGTCGCCACGCCGCCGGCATTGGCTGCCTTGCCCGGGCCGAACAGCACGTTCGCCTCCTGGAAGATGGAGGCAGCCTCGCTGGTGCAGGGCATGTTGGCGCCTTCGGCCACGGCGATCAGGCCGGATTCCACCAGCCGGCGGGCGGCCTTGTCGTCCAGCTCGTTCTGCGTCGCGCTGGGCAGCGCCACGGTGCAATCGACATCCCAGACGTTGCCCTCGGACACATAGTGAACGGACGCGCCGCGGCGATCGGCGTAGTCGGAGATGCGGCCGCGCTCAACTTCCTTGATCTGGCGCAGCAGTTCGACGTCGATGCCGGCCTCGTCCACCACGTAGCCGCCGGAATCGGAGGCCGTGACGACCTTGGCACCCAGTTCCTGGGCCTTTTCGATGGCGTTGATCGCCACGTTGCCGGAACCGGAGATCACCACGCGCTGGCCGTCGAAGCTCTGGCCCCGGGTCTTGAGCATCTCCTGGGTGAACAGTACGGCGCCGTAGCCGGTGGCTTCGGGCCGGACCAGGGATCCGCCCCAGCCGGTGCCCTTGCCGGTGAGGACGCCGGACTCGTAGCGGTTGGTGATGCGCTTGTACTGGCCGAACAGGTAGCCGATCTCGCGGGTGCCCACACCCATATCGCCGGCGGGAACGTCGGTGTATTCGCCGATGTGGCGGTACAACTCGGTCATGAAGGACTGGCAGAAGCGCATCACTTCGTTGTCGGAGCGGCCGCGCGGGTCAAAGTCGGAGCCGCCCTTGCCGCCGCCGATTGGCATGCCGGTCAGCGCGTTCTTGAAGATCTGCTCGAAGCCCAGGAACTTGACGATGCCCAGGTAGACCGACGGGTGGAAACGCAGCCCACCCTTGTACGGGCCCAGTGCGGAGTTGAACTCGACGCGGAAGCCGCGGTTGATCTGGACGTTGCCGGCGTCGTCCATCCACGGGACCCGGAAGATGATCTGGCGCTCGGGCTCGCAGATCCGCTGCAAAATCGCGGCGTCGGTGTATTCGGGGTGCCGGGCGGAGAGCGGCGCCAGAGTGTCAAAGACTTCGTTGACGGCCTGGTGGAATTCCGTTTCGCCTGGATTGCGGCGGAAGACTTCGTCGCGGACTTCAAGCAGATGGGCATCCATGGGTGCGTCCCTTCCCTAGCTGACGTATTGGGGCACTCAACTTGCTTCAGGCCCTCACAAAGAAAACCATACGGAGGCGGGAACCAAGAAACACATCTGACATATCGCCGAAGCGCCTCGTAACGCGCTGACCGGCGGCGTTACCGGCCATAGCGACCTGCGGAGGCCCAAAATTCAGGCCTTGTCCGGCCTTCAGGGGCACGGATTGTGCGGGCGGTCACGCGCGGTCGGGACAGCCTGCGGGGCTCGGAATGTGCGGGTCATCACCGTCCGGCGTCCGGCGCCGACCGTTGCCGGGCGGCGCTCAGCCGCGGCGTCGGCGCGGCAGTTTGGGCAGATGCGCAAAAAGGTCCGCGGCCTTGGTTGTTGCCTTGTTGGCGGCCTGGCCCAGCGACCGGCTGAGGTTGGCAGGAACCGGAACCTCCAGGCTCCGCCCGGATACGGCATGGCCCGGCTCCTGCGGAGCGACGACGGCGGCCGCCACCGCTGGGGCCACCGGTTCGGCCGCGGGCAGCACATCAATGCCGAAAGCGATGATCCATTCGGCTACATCCTGCAGCGGCCGGGTTTGCAGCGAGTAGTAGCGCTTCTGCCCCTGGGCGCGCATGGACACCAAGCCGGCCTCGCGCAGCACCTTCAGATGCTTGGAGACTGTCGGCTGGCTGACTTCGAGTTCTTCGACCAGTTCGCCGACCGCTTTGTCTCCGCCGCGAAGCGAGCCGAGTATGTCCCGGCGCGTACCTTCAGCAATTACTGCAAAGACGTCATCGATGGCCATTCCATTACCCTAATCGCATATATGCCCTGCAGGCACCCCCGGCGACGGTCTGTCCCGCGCGGAATGGCGAAATCGTTACACCCAGCCGGACGGGCCAGCGCCAGGGGCCGTGCGGGGACAGCTCAGTCGAACCACGGATCGAGGCCGTGGTACGGAAAAATTTCCTTGCGGGTCGCCATCACCGTGCGGTCAACGCTGTCGTTCGGGTCGTAGCCGACTTCCCACGAACGCCACCACAGGTCGGCGTCGTCGCCCATGTACAGCGGGGCCTGCTGGCCGTACCGGACCTCCACGTATTCGTGCCAGGACTGCGGCACCTCGCTGTGCAACGGGATGGGTCGGCCGGCAACAATGGCCAGCATGTGGGTCCAGGACCGCGGGACCACGTTGAAGACGTCGTAGCCGCCGCCGCCGGTGGCGATCCACCGGTCGCCGGCGACCTCGCGGGCCAAATCGGCCATGTCCAGCATCATTTGCCGCTGCGCGTCGATGCTCAGCCGCAGGCTGCTCAGCATGTCGCGGGCATGGTTGTCGCACCCATGCTGGCTGACGATCACTTCCGGTGCGAAAGCCCTGATCAGCTGCGGGACCACCGCATGGAAGGCACGCAGGAAGGCGGCATCACCGGTGCGGGGCGGCAGGGCCACGTTCACCGAACTGCCCAGCGCGCCCGGACCACCGCTTTCGTTGGCAAAACCGGTTCCCGGAAACAGGTGGGTGCCGGTCTCGTGCAGCGAGATGGTCAACACCCGCGGGTCGTTGTAGAAGATCGACTGCACGCCGTCGCCGTGGTGGGCGTCAACGTCCACGTAGGCAACCCGCTGCACACCGCGGTCCAGCAGGTGCTGGATGGCCAGCGCGCAGTCGTTGTAAATGCAAAATCCGCTCGCCTTGCCGCGGGCCGCGTGGTGCATGCCGCCGGCAAAGTTGACCGCATGCAGCGCCGACCCGTCCAGAATGGCGGCCGCGGACTGCAGCGAGGCTCCCGCAATCAGGGCGCTGGCGGCATGCATGCCCGGGAACACCGGGTCGTCTTCGGTGCCGAGTCCCCGCTCTTCATCCACCACCGCCGGGTTGTCGCTGACCGCCTTCACCGCGGCCACATAGGCCGGATCGTGGACGGTTTCCAGCTGGGCGTCCCCGGCCATCTCGGCCGCGGCCAGGGTGACGTTCGGCCGGTGGAAAATGGCGTATTCGTCGGCCAGCCGCGCGGTCAGCTCCAACCGGATGGGGGACATGGGATGGTGCGCGCCGAAATTGTACGCCAGGAGGGAATCGCTCCACACCGCCAGAGTGGGAACCGCGGGAACTGGGGTAGCTGACATCACAGACAGGCTACGCGAAACCGCTGCCCCGCACGCATTCGTCCCGCCCCTGCGCGGTTAAATGATGATTTACTACTGCAAGGAACACATCAGCGATTTCGGAGCCGGACAGAAGCGATCGGAATGACCAGACAGCAGCCGTCGTGGCTGGCCGAGCGGGAGCACGGACGATTCTGGCTCCTGCGCACGCTCCGCGACTTCGTCGACAGCGTCGCCAATAGCTCGCCGGCACGGCTGGCCCTGATCGTCTACGTGGCAGTGATCCTGATCTTCACCGGGCTGCTGTCCTTGCCCGCCGCCTCCCGGGACGGGCAAATCACCCCCCTGTACGACGCCTTTTTCACCGCGGTCTCCGCCGTCTGTGTCACCGGGCTGACGGTGGTTTCCACCGCCCTGCACTGGACTTTCCTGGGCCAGGCCGTGATCCTGCTGGCCATCTTCATCGGCGGTTTGGGCACCCTGACGTTGGCCTCGCTGCTGGCACTCATGGTGAGCAAGCGGTTGGGCGTCCGTGGCAAGCTGATCGCCCAGTCAGCCATGAGCAACGCCGGGCGTCTCGGCGAGGTCGGCACGCTGCTGCGGATTGTGATTACCACTTCGGTGATCATCGAAGTGATTCTGGCCCTGATACTGTTCCCCCGCTTCCTGATGCTTGGCGAATCCTTTCCCCAGGCCGCCTGGCACGGCATCTTCTACGCCATTTCGTCCTTCAACAATGCCGGTTTCACCCCGCACACCGATGGTTTGGTCCCCTACGAAACCGACGAGTGGATCCTTATCCCGCTGATGGTGGGAGGGTTCCTGGGCAGCCTCGGCTTCCCCGTGGTCATGGTGCTGCTGGAGCGCGGCGGGCGGTTCAAGAACTGGAACCTTCACACCAAGCTCACCGTCGAGGTGTCGCTGATCCTGCTGGTGGTCGGCACCCTGGTCTGGGGAGCCTTGGAGTGGAGCAATCCGGCGACGATTGGCGGCATGACCGTCTGGGACAAGATCCTCCACGCTACGTTCGCGTCCATCATGACCCGCTCGCTCGGCTTCAACCTGGTGGACATGAACAACCTGGAGCCCACCACCATGCTGTTCTCCGATGCCCTGATGTTCGCCGGCGGCGGTTCCGCGTCGACCGCCGGCGGCATTAAAGTCACCACCATCGCCATCGTGTTCCTGGCCATCGTCGCCGAGGCCCGCGGCGACCGGGACGTGAAGATCCACGGCCGGACCATCCCCGAAGGCGCCATGCGGGTGGCCATCTCGGTGATCGTCATGGGGGCCACCTTCGTGGCCGGAGCGGCCGGACTGCTGCTGGCCCTCACCGGCGACAGCCTGGACCGGGTGCTGTTCGAGGTCATTTCAGCGTTCGCCACCTGCGGCCTGAGCACCGGCCTGAGTGCCGAACTGCCGCCGGAGGGCAAATACGTGCTCTGCGCGCTGATGTTCGCGGGCCGCGTCGGCACCATCACGCTGGCCGCCGCGCTGGCGCTGCGCGAACGGCGCCAGCTGTTCCACTACCCAGAAGAGAGGCCCATCATTGGCTGACAAGTCCGCATCAAACAAACGCCCCGCCCACAACGCGCCCGTGCTGGTCGTCGGACTGGGCCGGTTTGGCGCGTCCACGGCCGAACAGCTGGTCAGGCAGGGCCGCGAGGTACTGGCGATCGAACGCGATCCGGCCCTGGTGCAAAAGTGGTCGGGTCAGCTGACCCATGTGGTGGAGGCGGACGCCACGAATATCGACGCGCTGCGGCAGCTGGGCGCCCAGGAGTTCAGCGCAGCAGTTGTCGGAGTCGGCACGTCGATCGAATCCTCGGTGCTGATCACCGTGAACCTGGTGGACCTGGGCATCGAACATCTCTGGGTCAAGGCCATCACGCCATCGCACGGCAAGATCCTCTCCCGCATCGGCGCCAACCATGTGATCTATCCGGAAGCCGACGCCGGCCGCCGCGCCGCCCATCTGGTGGGCGGCCGGATGCTGGACTTCATCGAGTTCGACGACGGTTTCGCCATCGTGAAGATGTACCCGCCGAAGGAAACCCAGGGCTTCACGCTCGGTGAGTCACAGGTGCGCTCCAAGTACGGCGTCACCGTGGTTGGTGTGAAGTCCCCGGGCGAAGACTTCACGTATGCGCGCCCGGAGACCAAGGTGTCCAGCCGGGACATGCTGATTGTCTCCGGCCATGTGGACCTGCTGGAGCGCTTCGCCGCCCGCCCCTGACCCGGCCCTGACGCGCCCCTGACCCTGCCCTGACCCTGCCCTGACGCGGCGCGGACCGATCGGCTGGCCCGATGCCAGGGCAGGCCAGGCTCGCTGGCTCAGGCCAGTTCGCGGGACAGTTCGGCGGCCCGTTCCGCGGCGGCCGCGGCGCCGCGCGCGATGATTTGTGACAGCCCCGCCGCGTCGAAAGCGGCGATGGCCCGCTCCGTGGTTCCGTTGGGGCTGGTGACATTGCGGCGCAGGACCGCCGGGTCAGCGTCCTGCGCCGTCAGCATGATGCCTGCCCCGGCCACCGTTTCGCGGGCCAGCGTCATGGACAGCTCCGGGTCCAGGCCCAGCTCCACTCCCGCGGCAGCCATTGCCTCGGCCAGATAGAACGCATAGGCGGGACCGGAACCGCTGACCGCGGACACCGCGTCCAGCTGGTCCTCCGGTACGACGACGACGGTGCCGGCTCCGGCGAACACCGCACGGGCGGCGTCCAGCTGGGAATCGGTCACCTGGCTGCCGGCCGAGATGCCAACGGCCCCGCGACCGACCTTGAGCGGCGTATTGGGCATGCTGCGAACCAGCGGCTGGCCTGTCGGCAGCGCCGCTTCCATGGTGGCAATGGTGACTGCCGCCGCCACGGAGACCACCACCGTGGTCGGATCCAACGCGGGTCCGATACTGCGGCACATATCGGCTATCCCCATCGGCTTGACGCCCAGCACCGCAACGTCGGCGCCTTGCACAGCGGCGGCGTTGGCACCGGCGTCGTCCTGTTCCGCCAGTACCGTCAGGCCCGGATAGCGGCCACGCAGCTCCTCGGCGCGCTCGCTGCGGCGTACTGTTGCCGTCACGTTCTCCGCAGGTGTTCCGGCGGACAGCAGGCCCACGAGAATGGCTTCGCTCATGGAGCCACAGCCCAGAAAGACGGTGCGGCGGGTGGATGGGGTCCCAGTGGCTTCAGCAGTCATGTCTGCCATTGAATCACGCGGGGCAGCCCGGCCCACGCTGTGCGGGGCTTCCCCTCTTCGGCGGCCAGCGACAACAACTCACAGCTGCTTTTCAGGTTCTTAAGGGGGTTATCTCAACTTCGCCCCCTAATGTCTATAAGACCTCATCAAGGTGCGAGTGATGATGGACCGGATCTGCTGGTCCGGTCCGGGCGCCGGCGAACAGCGGTTGACTCCCCCAACCGACCGCAACGTTCGCCGGCGCCGCCATTTAAGCCCTGTGCTCCATCAGCACTGTCCTCCGCTACGTGCCATGGCTAGCACCGTCCTCCGCTACGTGCCACGGCTCCCCTAGCGCCAGGGCTGGCTTATTGGCTTCCCACCGCCTCGACGGCGGGAGCCGGCTCCACGGCCTTCTGCACCAGCATGGTGCCCACCGGGCTGACCGGGGCATCGCTGTCGAAGAGCAGGTGGTCGAAGCGTTTGAGGATCAGGCCTTCGCGGAGCGCCCACGGGCAGATCTGCAAGGTCTCGATCCGGAACATTTCCATCGCCGCTTCGGCAACCATCGCGCCCGCCAACAACTGCGGCGCCCGCACGGCCGAGACCCCGGGCAGATTCACGCGGTCGCTGACCGGCATGGCGGCCAGTCTCCGGGCCCACAGGGACAAGTCGGTGCGGTGCAATTCGCGCCGCACGTAGGGTCCGGCCGCGGAGGGAGCGGCTCCGGCAATCCTGGCCAGCGAGCGGAAGGTCTTGGACGTTCCCACCACCATGTCCGGGCGGCCCAAGGCGGCAAACTCCGCCACGGCGGGCGTCATGGTGTCACGGATATAGACGTGCAGGTCCTTGATGCTCTTCACGCTCGGCGGGTCCTCGGGTAACCACTGCCTGGTCAGTCGACCGGCTCCCAGCGGAACAGATACGGCCAGGTCGGGCTGTTCGTCGTGCCCCATCGCCATTTCAAAGGAACCGCCGCCAATGTCCAGGTCCAGAACGGTGCCCGAACCCCAGCCGTACCAACGACGGACCGCCACCAGGGTCATGCCGGCCTCTTCCGGGCCGGTCAGCTCCTGCAGCGTGACGTTGGCTTCCGCCTTGACCCGGTCCAGCACGGCCCGGCCGTTGCCGGCCTCGCGGATGGCGGAGGTGCAGAAGGCCAGCATGTCTTCAGCACGGTGCAGTCCGGCGAACCGCCAGGCCTCCCGCACGAAACCGATGAGTTCCTGCTGGCCTTCCTCGGTGATATTGCCTTCGGCGTCCAGGTAGGCCACCAGCGACAACGGCCGCTTGTGCGACGCGAACGGCACCGGACGTGCGCCGGGGTGGGCATCCACCAACAGCAAGTGCACAGTGTTGGAACCGATGTCGAGGACGCCCAGACGCATTCTCATATTATGCAGCGCCGTTGCCCCGGCACTGCAACCGGACCCCGCTTCGGCAGCAGCTGCCGAGGCTGCCGAAGCGGCCGGTCGGCTACTTCTTGGCGGTTGCCTTGCGCCGGGCAGGTTTCTTGGCGGGCCCCTTCGCCGGTCCCTTGGCCCGCTTTTCCGCCAGCAGTTCAACGGCCTGCTCCCGCGTCAGTTCCTCAAGGCTGGTGGAACGCGGCACCGTAATGTTCGTGACACCGTCGGTAATGTACGGCCCGAACCGGCCGTCCTTGACCACGATGTTCTTTTCCGACACCGGGTCCACGCCGAACTCGGCCAGCGGTGCGGCGGCGGTGCGGCCACCGCGGGTCTTCGGCTGCGAGTAGATCTCCAGCGCCTGCTCCAGCGTGATGGTGAAGATTTCCTCTTCCGAACCGATCGACCGCGAATCCGTCCCCTTCTTCAGGTACGGGCCGAAGCGGCCGTTCTGCACGGTGATTTCCGCGCCCTCAGCATCGGTGCCGAGCACACGCGGCAGACTCAGCAGCTTGAGTGCATCCTCGAGGGTCACCGTGTCCACGCTCATCGACTTGAACAGGGACCCGGTGCGCGGCTTGACCTTGACGGGCTTCTTCGGCGGCTTGGGCTTGCCGTTCTTGTAGTACTCCACCGGCTGCGCGGCCAGTTCCTCAGCCGTCGGCTCGTGGATCACTTCGGTGACGTAGGCGCCGTACCGGCCTTCCTTGGCCACAATGGCCCGGCCCGTCTCCGGATCTGTGCCGAGCTCGCGCTCGCCCGGGCCCTGCGTTTCCATCAGCTCGACGGCTTTCTCCGCCGTCAGCTCGTCCGGCGCCAGATCGTCGGGGACATTGGCACGCTGCGGCTCGTCCCCTTCGCCGTTGCCGTTGCGCTCCAGATAGGGGCCGAATTTACCCACCCGCAGGGTGATGCCGTCGGCAATGTCGATGGAGTTGATCTGGCGGGGATCGATCTCGCCCAGGTCGTTGACCACGGTGTTCAGGCCGGTTTCCTTGCGGTCCCCGTAGTAGAAGCCGGAGAGCCATTCGGTCCGACTGGCCTCGCCGCGGGCAATACGGTCCAGGTCCTCTTCCAGCTCCGCCGTGAAGTCATAATCCACGTAGTCGCTGAAATGTTCCTCCAGCAGCCGGACCACGGAGAATGCGATCCAGCTCGGCACCAGCGCGGAACCCCTGGTGCGCACGTAGCCGCGGTCCATGATGGTGGAGATGGTGGCGGCGTAGGTGGACGGACGCCCGATGCCGCGGTCTTCCAGCGTCTTGATCAGCGATGCTTCGGTGTAGCGCGGCGGGGCGGAGGTCTCGTGTCCGACGGCGTCGACCGACTGGGCTTCCAGGGCGTCGCCTTGGGCGAGGTTCGGCAAGCGGCCGCCGCTGGCGTCGTCGTCCTCCTCCCGGCCGGCGTCCTTGCCCTCCTCATAGGCGGCAAGGAATCCGGGGAAGGTGATCACGGTGCCGGATGCGGTGAATTCGGCGTCCCTGCCGTCACCGGCAATGGCGCCCAAGCGCACCGTCGAGGTGGAGCCCTTGGCATCGGTCATCTGCGAAGCCACGGTGCGCTTCCAGACCAGCTCGTAGAGCCGGTACTCGTCGCTGGACAACTGGCTGCGGACCTGTCCGGGCGTGCGGAACGAATCACCGGCGGGCCGGATGGCTTCGTGGGCTTCCTGGGCGTTCTTATCCTTGCCCTTGTAAACCCGGCGGGAATCCGGGACGTATTCGGGACCGTACAGCTCCGAGGCCTGGCGGCGGGCCGCGTTGACGGCCTGGTCACTCAGCGCCGGCGAGTCGGTACGCATATATGTGATGTAGCCGTTTTCATACAGTTTCTGCGCCACCTGCATGGTCGAGCGGGCGGAGAACCGGAGCTTGCGGGCCGCTTCCTGCTGCAGGGTGGAGGTGGTGAACGGGGCGGCCGGGCGGCGGGTGTAGGGCTTGTTCTCCACGGCGCGGACGGAGAACTCGGCGCTGCGCAGCGAGTCCGCCAAGCCGGTGGCGGCGGCCTCGTCCAGGTGGACGGCCGAGCGTGCCTTCAGCCGGCCGAGATCGTCGAAGTCCTTGCCGACGGCAACCCGGCCGCCGTCGACGGCGACCAGCTTGGCCTTGAATGCCGTGCCCTTGGAAGCGTCCTCGGGCTGCACCGTGGCCAGCAGGTCCCAGTAGGAGGCCGCTCGGAAAGCCATCCGCTCACGTTCACGCTCCACCACCAGCCGGGTGGCCACCGACTGCACGCGTCCCGCGGACAGGCCCGCCTTGACCTTGCGCCAGAGCACCGGCGAGAGCTCATAGCCGAACAGCCGGTCCACGATCCGGCGGGTTTCCTGCGCGTCCACCAGATCGGTGTCGACGTCGCGGACCTCGGTCAGGGCGCGCTGCAGGGCTTCGCGGGTGATCTCGCTGAAGGTCATGCGGTGCACCGGCACCTTGGGCTTGAGCACCTGGAGCAAGTGCCACGCGATGGCTTCACCCTCGCGATCACCGTCAGTTGCCAGATAGAGTTCGTCGGCGTCCTTGAGCATCGATTTGAGCTCGGCCACCTTCTTCCTCTTGTCCGGCGACACCACGTAATAGGGCTCGAAATCGTTCTCGATGTCCACCGCAAACTTGCCGACCGACGTCTTTTTCAGTTCAGCAGGCAGGTCGGAGGGCTGGGGCAGGTCACGGATATGACCCATGGAGGCCGTGACCTCGTAACCCTCGCCGAGATACCCGGCGATGGTCTTGCCCTTGGCCGGAGACTCGACGATGACGAGTTTCTTGCCGGTTTTTTCGCGGGCCTTGGCTGGCACTGTGCTCCTACGTAAAGAAAGAAAGGTATTGATGCGCTTGTAAGTACGTCCTCCAACCCGGCGGGGCGGAGGACCGTCAGCACTAGGTTAGCCGCAACAGTACCGCGAACCAGAACACGCGATCTGAAGAAGCGGCTGGCTTCAGGGTGCGCGGGAGGCTGGCAGTGGCCCTGCCGGAGCCCTAGTCGTTGTCGATGTCGCCGGGCAGGAAGGAGAAGACATAATAGAGTTTCTCCGCCCCTTCTCCCCTGTTCTCCGGGTTGGTGGTTGGGCTGAATTCCAGCAGGATCTCGCCGATCCGGCGGCCGAGGTCCTTGTGCTGTTCCTCGGTCAGATAGAACCTTCCCGTGCTGAGCGCAGCCAGGTGTCCTTCCTGCCGCCAGGTGTCCGGATCGGGCGCTTGCTTGTCCCGTTTGACATATTTGGACAGACGTTCGCGAAGATCGTTCAGTTCCACGTCCACCACACCCAAGGTGGCGGCACGGCTGTCCGCCACGCTGGTCACGTCCAGCCGCCCGGCGGCCGCCTGCCAGTGCCGCTCCCGCCCGTCGCCCTGGTTGGCGCACCGTTTGACGAAGCCCCACTTCTCCAGGGCGCGCAGGTGGTAGCTCATCGCGCTGGGGGTCAGCCCGTGCCGCTGGGCCAACTCGGTGGCGGTGGCCGGCTGCTGCGTATCGAAGAGCTCCTCGATGACTTTCAACCGCACGTTGTGGGCCAGCGCCCGGATGGCCCGGGCATCGGAGATATTGACCCGGTCCCCGGCTGCAGGCTCCCGCTGGGGGTCCGCTGCAACAGCAGCCGCCCGGCCGGTCGTGGTGGTTGAACCCTTAGTCATGATCAGTAAGTGTAATGCCGCTCACGGCCCATGGCGGCGGTGTTCCTCATTCCCACAGGCTGCAATCAGGAAACGATCAGACCTACTGGCCGGTAGGAACCAGGAAGCCGTCGGCCACCAGGTTCCGCACCTCCTCCGAAAGCTGCCGGGCGAAGTCGGGTTCCGGGCGGTCCAGCAGCGCGGCCAAGGCGCCGATGATCTGGTCCACGCCAAGTTCGCCGTCGCTGGCAGAAACGAAGCCCGCCAGTTCGGTGCTCATCAGGTTGGTCCGGCGCAGTCCCGCGCCCTGGCGCAACAAGATCACGCCGGGATGTTCTGCTCCCGGCCGCTGGTGCCGTTCCTCGGTAACGTCCTCGGCAACCTGGAGATGCTGGCCGCCGAAGTCCGCAATATGCGCGGCCAACCAATCGGACCGATCAAGGGCTGCTGCCAGATGCGGCCCAATGGGTTGCTCGATCGGATAGGTGATCTCCTCGAAACGACGCAACGTACCGTTGGCCGTCGCGCCGGGGACTGCTGCGGAACGGCGCAACCAGACCATGCCGAAGCCAATGGCCTCCACTGCGCGGGACTCGAAGTCCTCCAGGTAGGCGGCATAGGCCGACGCGAACAAGGCGGGATCGCGGTTCTCCGAAGCGTCGCGCAGCCAGGTTTCCGCGTACTGCGCCGGACTGAGCTGTTCGCGCTGGATCACCCAGGCGTCGGTGTCCGGGGTCAGCCACTGCTCGAGCCTGGCATGCCAATTGACGGCACCGTCGGGGATTTCCCAGTTGCCCAGCAGTTGCGCAGCCCCGCCGTCGGCCAGCACGGACGGGAGCGTGCGGAAGAGGGAACCCACAATGTCGTCCCCGGGCAGCCCGCCGTCGCGGTACGTGAACTGCTCGTCGGCGCGTTCCGCCGGCAGCCGCGGCGTGATCACGAACGGCGGGTTGGACACCACCAGGTCAAAACGCTCCCCCGCCACCGGCTCCAACAGACTGCCCAGCCGCAGGCTGACCCGCGCCGCCAGATCGTCCGGATCCAGCCCGAGCGCGCCGGCGTTCAGCACCAGATTGAACCGGGTGAACGCCAGCGCCCGATCCGAGATGTCGGTGGCCGTGACGTGCCGGCAGTGGCCCAGCAGATGGAACACCTGGATCCCGCAGCCGGTGCCCAGGTCCAGCGCCCGCTCCACTTCTGTTCGAATGGTCAGCTGGGCCAAGGTCAGCGAGGCCTGGCCGATGCCCAGCACATGGTCGCGCCGAAGGACGCCGGGCCGCTGGTGCGCGCCCAGGTCGCTGGCCACCCACAGTTCGGTGCCGCCAAAGGCGTACGGACGGAGGTCGACGGCGGCACGCAACGCGCCGCCGTCGTGCTCCACCAACCCCAGGGCGGCAAGGCCGTCCAGCCCGGTCCGTGGGAACGCCGGCGCCAACTGCTCCGGCGCCACGGTGCGGCCCAAGAGCCAGCAACGCACGACGGCGGCCAGGCGGCTGTGTGCCGGATCCTCCAGCAATCGGGCGGTGGCCAGCACGGCCGGGACCAGCTGGTCACGGTCAAAGGCCGCCCAGGCCTGGTCGCCGAGCAGTGCCGCCACCCCGTCCACGCTGTAGTCCAGGGCGGTCAGGTCGGCGGCCAAGTCCGCCAGCAGCCGCGGATCGGTGCTGGACGGGGCATCGGGCACATCGGAGAAGTCTGCAAAGTCCACGCGCCAAGTCTAGTGAGCCAGCCGGTTTCCCTGCCGTTCACCCGGACGCCGCAAGCGTGTGGTACTGACTGGGGCATGGATTCACGTACCAACGGGGCGGCCCTGCCCCTCGCGGACCGGCCGCAACGGGTCGGCGACTTGGGCCAGAAGGTCCCGGTGGTGTCCGCCGACACCCTGATCATGGAGGTCAACGGTTGGTTCCAAGCCGACCGCTCGTTGCAAGCCGTGGCGGTGGAGGCCGACGGGCCGCACTGGCTGCTCCTGCGGGAGCGGCTGGAGTCCGAGCTCAGCGGGCGGCTGGGCTATGGGCGCGCGCTGAACAGCCGCACGCGGGTGGGCCAGCTCCGGCCGGACCACTCCTTCGAGGTGGACCCGGGGTTGTCCATGACGCAGGCCGCGCGGCGGATTCTGGCCCGGCCGTCCGGCGCCCGTTACGAGGACTTCCTGGTGGTGGGCCCCGACGGGCCGCGGGTGGTGGCCGTCTCGCGGATCTTCGAAGAGGTCTCGGCGCTGTTCCAGCATGACGCGATGCACGACCCGCTGACCGGGCTGCCCAACCGGCGGCTGCTCGACGAGCGCGGAGCAGAGCTGGTGGGCGACTGCGATCCCGACCGCGTAGCGATCCTGTGCATCGACCTGGACCGGTTCAAGCACGTCAACGACACGTTCGGCCATCGGGCCGGCGACAGCATTCTGACGGGCTTCACCAGCCGACTGCAGCGCACCGTGCGCGGCCGTGACATCGTGGCCCGGCTGGGCGGCGACGAGTTCGCGGTGCTGCTGGTCGATGTCGGCCCTGACCAGGCCCGCAGCATCGCGGACCGCATCCTGGCCGAAGCGATTAAACCTTTCCCCTTCGATGACCACGAGCTGCACATCTCCGCGTCCATCGGCTTGGCGCTGGCATCCGATGTGGTCGAGGAAGAGCAGCTGAGCCCGCTGGACGTGCTGCTGCGGCAGGCGGACGGCGCCATGCTGGCGGCCAAGCGGGCCGGTAAGGGCCGGGTGGTCTGGCTCAGCGCCCGCGGCGAAACGGCCCCCGTGGCCAGGCAGGCCCAGCTACGGCGCCGGCTGCAGCTGGCGGTGGCGGCGGGCGGCTTCCGGCTGCATTACCAGCCGCTGCTGGACCTGGCCACCGACGGCAGTCTGGCCGTGGAGGCTCTGCTGCGCTGGCACGACGAGGTGCTGGGCTCGGTACCGCCCTCGGAATTCATCCCGGTGGCCGAAAGCGTGAACCTGATCCAGCAGATCGGCCGTTGGGTTTTCAACGAAGCCTGCGCCCAGGCCGGCGCCTGGCTGGAGGCAGGCAGCCCGCGGACGATCTCCATCAATGTCTCGCCGATCCAGCTGGCCGCGAACAAGGTGGTCGGCGAGCTGTTGGCCGCCATGGCCGCGCACCGCGTTCCGGCGGAACTGATCCGGGTGGAGATCACCGAGAGTTCCGCGATTGCGGATTTCCCCCGCGCGATCAAACAGCTGGCCCAGCTCCGGGAGGCCGGCATCGGCGTCGATCTGGACGACTTCGGCACCGGGTACTCCTCCGTGGGAATGCTGCGGGACCTGCCGCTGAACACCGTCAAGATCGATAAGTCCTTCATCGACAACATCGATACTTCCGAGCGCGAAGCCGCCTTCGTGGGCGGCCTGATCAACATTGCCCACGCGTGGGGGCTGAAGGTGACCGCCGAGGGCGTTGAACGGCCGGAGCAGCTGGAGGTGTTGCGGGAGCTGGGCTGCGACACCGCGCAGGGCTACTACATTTCCCGCCCCGCCAGTGCCACCGATCTGCCGGGCGCCCAGGCCCTGGCCGCGCTCCAGCGGCCGCAGCCCGCGGCTGTGCTGTGAGCCCGGCACCGCGCCCCGGTGGTTAAATGACTGCATGCTCGTCACCACCACCCACCTTGAACAAACCGATCCCGCCCAGCTGGTTCCCGGGTCGCGCCCGCTGCCGGACGACGCCGCCGTTGTGCAGGTGCGCCAGATCAGCCCGGAGTTCAGCAAGTTCCTCTACCGGAGCGTAGGCAGCAGCTGGAACTGGGTCGACCGGCTAACGCTCACGCGCAGCGAATGGGAACAGGTGGTCCGCACTCCCGGCTCCGAAACCTGGGTGCTTTACACCGGCGGCGCGCCGGCCGGCTACGTGGAACTGCTGGGCCGCCGAGCCGAGGCGGGCGCCGACGTCGAAATCATGTACTTCGGGCTGTTCCCGGAGGCCATCGGCCGCGGCCTGGGCGGGGCCCTGCTGGCCGAAGGCATCCGGCAGGCCTGGCAACTGGACGGACGCTGGGACGGGTTCCCGCCGGTGCGGCGGGTCTGGGTACATACCTGTTCCTTGGACGGCCCGGCGGCCGTTGCCAATTACCAAGCGCGCGGCATGAGCGTGTTCAAGACGATAGTCGAGGAAACCGAACCGCAGGATGCCACCGCTGGGCTGTGGCCGGAGACCGCGGCCGTTTAAACCGCGGCTATGCCGGGCAGCCGTCCGGGCAGCGCAGGGTCTGCGGATCCGCAGCACACGCGGAGCAGTACAGGGTCAGCTGCCGGCATTCGGCATTGGAGCAGTTCTCGAACTTGCTGGTGGGCGCCTGGCAGCGAACGCACTCTCCGATGGTTTTGGCGTCCGGCGTGAACTCAAGATGCATGCGCTGATCAAAGACGTAGAGCGAACCCTCCCACAGCCCCGCGTCGCCGAAGGTTTCGCCGTAGCGGACAATCCCGCCGTCGAGTTGGTAAACCTCTTGGAAACCGCGGTTGACCATCAGGGAGGAGAGGACTTCGCAACGGATCCCGCCGGTGCAGTAGGTGACCACCGGCTTGTCCTTGAGGTCGTCGTACTTGCCCGAGTCCAGTTCCTTGATGAAATCGTGGGTGGTGGCCACGTCCGGAACGATGGCGTCTTTGAACTTGCCGATCTGTGCCTCGAACGCGTTGCGGCCGTCGAAGAAGACCACATCGTCGCCGGAGGCCTTCTTTGCGTCGATCAGCTGGTGCAGTTCCTCCGGGCGCAGGTGCTTGCCACCGCCGACCACGCCGTCCTGGTCCACCTTGAGCTCGCCCGGGGCGCCGAAGGAGACGATCTCGTCGCGGACCTTGACGCTCAGACGCGGGAAGTCCTCCGCCCCGCCGTCTGACCATTTCACGTCAAGGTTGCGGAACGCCGGGTGCTCGCGCGTGGTTTTCACATACTGCTTCACCGCGTTCAGCTCGCCGCCGACGGTGCCGTTAATGCCGTCCTTGGAGATCAGGATCCGCCCGCGCAGGCCGAGTTTCTCACCCAGCGCGCGCTGCCACAGCCGGACGGCATCCGGGTCCGGCAGCGGAGTGAAAGCGTAATAAAGCACAATTCGGTTCAAAGCCACCCATCAAGATTACGCGGTGGTAAGGAATCGCTAATTTCCCACCGGGGCGGAATTTGGGATTGTGACAGGGTTGTCATCGCTTTCAGGTGCCGCCGGCGGCCGCTGTTAGGTACAGTCCTGCTATGGGCAACGATTACACGACTGACGTTCCGGACGACGTCCTTTCCGTCTGGGTTGCCGGCTGGTCTGCCTGCCGGGGTTACTCCTCCGAAGAGGTTGCCGGCCACCCCGCGGTGCTGCTGGCCGACAAGACCGGAGACTGGGAATACTTTGCGTTTGAGCCGGGCGATGAAGAGTTCGCCGCGGTGGCCCGCGACACTACCAAGTCCCCGGGACGTATTTTCACGGTACTGACCCGCGATGCGCAGCGGATCCATCAGCTGGCCCCGCAGCACGGTCTCCGCGTGCACCACTATGCCCAGTCGCTGATGGTCACGGACATGTCCGGGCAGGACGCCGAGGATCCGTGGTACCGCGACGCCGATTTCAAAACCGAGGTGGAAAAAACGGGCAACGTCCACCGTGTCCGTGTAGTGCATGAAGGCAACGAGGCGGCACACGGCGTGGTCGCCGTCGTCGACAATTTTGCTGTTTTCGACCACATCGAAACCGACATCAACTACCGCCGCCGCGGATTGGCCACTCACGTGATGCGGGCGCTGATCGCCTCCACCTTCGAACATGTGGTGGAAACCGGTCTGCTGATCGCCTCGTACGACGGACAGATGCTCTACAACCACCTGGGCTGGGACACCGTCTGCGACGTGATGATCCTCAAGCCCGCCGCGGAGAGCTGATCACTTCCGGCCTGCGCTGCAGGCACCGGCGCTGACGCACGGCTGCGGCCGGCTCTGGCCGTCCCGGCGGTCCCGGCTGGAGTGCCGCGTGGCTTCCCGAGGTGATGACACAATGTTCGGGTGGCGATGCACGACTCTTTGATTCCGCTGCTCGGTTCCGGTCCGGAGCCCGAGCAGCTGGTGCATGTCCGCGAGCTCCCGGCCAGGGAGGCCGTGGTCGAGCCCTGGCCAGGCTGGGTCCACGACGATGTCCGCGCCGCCTACGCCATGCTTGGCGTGCACCAGCCGTGGCGCCACCAGGTTCAGGCGGCCGAGAGCGCCCACGACGGTCGGCATACGATCATTGCCACCGGCACCGCCTCTGGAAAATCGCTTGCCTACCAGCTGCCGGCGCTGGATGCCATCCACCGGACTGGGCTCGCGGACGCCGTGAGCTTGGAACCCAGCGGTGCCGTCGCCTTGTACCTGGCCCCCACCAAGGCGCTGGCAGCCGACCAGCTGACAGCGATTAAGTCGCTGAAGCTGCCCACCGTCAGGGCGGAAACCTACGACGGCGACACCGACCCCGGTGCCCGCCGCTGGATCCGGGACCATGCCAACTTCGTCCTGGCCAATCCGGACATGCTGCATTTCGGCATCCTTCCCAATCATGCTTGGTGGGCGCGGTTCTTCCGCCGGCTGCGCTACGTGATCATTGACGAAGCGCACAGCTACCGCGGCGTTTTCGGCTCGAATGTGGCCAACCTGATGCGTCGGCTGCGCCGGATCTGCGCGAGCTACGGGGCCGACCCGGTGTTCATGGGAGCCTCGGCCACCTCCGCGGACCCTGGAACCTCGTTCGGTCGGCTGATCGGCGCCGACGCCGACGCCGTCACCGAAGACTGTTCGCCGCACGGATCCACCACCGTGGCGTTCTGGGAGCCTCAGCTCACGGAGCTTAGAGGCGAGAACGGAGCCAAAGAACGGCGCACGGTGGTGGCTGAGACGTCAGACTTGATGGCCAATTTGGTGTCCGCGCAGGTGCGCACGATCGCTTTCATCAAGTCGCGCCGCGGCGCCGAGACGATTTCCTCTATCACCAAGCGACTGCTGGACGACGTCCATCCCTCGTTGCCGGGCCGGGTCGCGGCGTACCGCTCCGGCTACCTGCCGGAGGAACGACGAGAGCTGGAAGCCAAGCTCCGGTCAGGGCAATTGCTGGGCGTCTCCAGCACTTCGGCACTGGAACTTGGCATCGATATTTCCGGGCTGGATGCCGTCCTGGTCGCGGGCTGGCCGGGAACCCGCGCCTCGCTGTTCCAGCAGATCGGCCGGGCCGGCAGGTCCGGCCAGGACGCGCTCGCTGCGTTTGTTGCCAGCGACGATCCGCTGGACACGTATCTGGTGCACCACCCCGAAGCGGTATTCGACGTCTCGGTGGAAGCCACCGTGTTCGACCCGTCGAATCCATACGTCTTGGGCCCCCACCTGTGCGCGGCCGCCCAAGAGCTTCCGTTGACGCCGGCGGACATCGGGTTGTTCGGTGCGGCTGCCCCCGGCCTGCTCAACCGGCTGACGGCCGAGGGCTACCTCCGCCGCCGGCCCGCCGGCTGGTATTGGACCCATCCAGAAAGCGCAGCCGCCATGGTCAATCTGCGGGCCGACGGCGGCGGACCGATCAGCATTGTCGAGTCGGAATCCGGCGCGCTGCTGGGCACCATGGACTCGCCGCAGTCGCACTATCAGGCGCACAGCGGCGCGGTGTACGTCCACCAGGGCACAACCTACGTGGTGGATGAACTCAACGAGCAGGATCACTGCGCGATGGTGACCCGTGCCAATCCGGACTATTACACGCAGGCCCGCGACATCACGCAGATTGAAGTGCTCGGAGCCGAACGGACCGAGGACTGGGGTGAGGTTCAGGCGTGCTTCGGCGACGTCAAGGTCACCACGAAGGTCATCTCCTTCCAGCGCAAAGCGTTCATCTCCAATGAGATTCTGGGCGAAGAACAGCTGGATCTCGGTGCCCGAGAGCTGTTTACCAAGGCCGTCTGGTTCACCATCGGCGAGCAGGAACTGGCCTCCGCCGGTTTGGTCGCGGCCCGCGTGCCCGGCGCCCTGCATGCCGCCGAACATGCCGGCATCGGGCTGCTGCCGCTCGTGGCCTCCAGCGACCGGTGGGACATCGGCGGAGTCTCGACCGCCCTGCACGCCGACACCGGCAAGCCGACGATCTTCGTCTACGACGGGCATCCCGGCGGCGCCGGGTTCGCCGAACGCGGCTTCGAGGCGGCGCGGACGTGGCTGGCCGCCACCCGGGACGCCATCCGTTCCTGCGAATGCGAAACCGGCTGCCCGTCCTGCGTGCAGTCGCCGAAATGCGGCAACAAGAACAATCCGCTGGACAAGCCCGGTGCGGTCACGCTGATCGAGGCGCTGCTCTCCCACGCCGGCCCTGCCCGGGCAGAACGGCACCAGGCAACGGCGGTGTAGCAGGGCGGCACCGCCGCGAAGCGGACTCCGGCTGCTGCCGCCCCGCCGTCGGTCGTCTATGTCTCCGGCGGCGGCCCAGCCCGTGCCCGGCCTTCGGCATGCGTCCACTCCCCGTTGAGCCATCCAAAGACATCGGGCAGGGCGGTCCGGGAACGCACGTCGACCACAACACCGCCGGGTCCGGACCGGCTGCACGCGGACAGCTCGGAGCCCTGCTTGCCCGCTACTTCCGCGGCAAGACTGCAAGGGTCGCCTGCCAACAGCCCGCGGGCTGCATCGGCGCCGGCCAGGGCAGCCAGATCCGCTGCCTTGCCGGCCCGCGCCGATGCCATTCCCGCCTGCAGCACCGAGGCGACCACTGCGAGCATCAGGCACAGCAGCAGCACCAGTCCGACTGCGAGGACCGTTCCGGCCCCGCGGTCCTCGCCGTTTCGGGAGGGAGCGCTGGCACCCGAACGGTGTGAGGCCACCCGCGGCGGCGGAGGCTCGTTATTTGCCACCGCTGCCTGCTCTCGCCGGAACCACCGGCCCGCCGCCTAGCTCGGCGGGTCCGGTGGCTTCGGCGGCCAGCGTCCAGCCGCCGAACTCCGGCCAGGGGCCAGACACCGAGGCGGTGACCCGGACGGTCACCCAGCCGCCGCTGCTGTCCGCAGCCACGACGGCGCCCTCCCCTGCAATCGAGCGGACGGTGTGCGCGGCAGATGCCTCCGACTCGCCGCGGCCCAATTCACGGACCGCCGCCTGCGCCGCCTTCTCCAGATTCAGCTGGACTGCCCCGGCTGCCGCCCCCGCCAACAGGAACGCCAGCACAACGACGACCGCCGGCAGGGCGACGGCGAATTCCGCCGTAACGCTGCCGCGTTCGTCGGCGCCCCGGCCGTTGGCGCTCGCACCGCGCCAAGGGTGACGGCCAGGCCCGCGGCGGCTTCTCATCTGTCAGACCGCCGTTAGCGCCAGTTCCACCAAGCCCGTGAGCATGCCGCGGACTTCGCCGCTGCGCAGGATCAGGACCAAGAGACCGGCGAAGGCTACGGCGGCAAGCGTCGCTATGGCGTACTCGGCGGTAGCCATCCCTGCTTCGGAGCCGCCCAGCTGGCGCCAGGGCTTCCGGGTCAGCCGGTTCTGTCCACCGCCGGGAAAGGCAATCACCTCCGCCAAATTATCGGTTTCATCATGTTCGGCCTCGGGTCCTTCCGCCGGCGGCGGGTTCAGCGGCAGCCGGTTCGGGGCTGTTCGGTCCCGCCAATTAGCCAGTGACAATGACATGTTTTCCTCCTGGATGTGACCGCCGGATTGCGGTTATTCGAGCTTCTCGGACATCGTCATGAACCCGGCAGAGCCCATCTGGTGCTGGTGCACAACATGCGGCCCCGGATGCACTGTGGAGGAATGCTTAGAGCCGGGGCACGAGGGCGACCAGTACCGGCACAACTCCCAGCGCGATGAAGGAGGGCAGGGCGCATAGGCCCAGCGGGAGGACGAGTTTTGTGCCAAGCGCGGCCGCCCGCTGCTGGTCTTCCTGTCGCCGGCGCCGGCGCAGCTGGTCGGCCTGGGCAAACAGCACCGCTGCAGACGGAGCGCCCGTAGCGGCACCGAAGCGTAAGGAGTCCCGGAGCAGGTCCAGCCCGCTTCCGCGTTCGCTGAGCGCCCAGGCCTCCTGCCAGTCCACCCCCAGCGACAGTGCCGAGGCGACCCGTTGCAAGGCTATTTGCTGCGGTCCGCGAGTGGTGGCAGCAAGGGCGGCCACGGCATGAGGCAGGGACAGGCCGGCGGCCAGCATGGCGCCCAGCAGGTCCAGCTGCAGTGCCGGATCTTCGGGCGCTTCGTTCCCGCCGTCACGCCCCCGGTCTGAGCTCGTGGCCCGTCTGGCAGCGGTTGGAGCCGCTCCGGACAGCCCCGGCCACAGCAATATGGCGGCGCCAAAGAGCAGCACGCCCGTTAGGACCGCGATCACAGGGCGTCCGGTCCGGCTGCCCGTCGGACAAGTTCGCGCGACCAGAGGCGTGCACCTATCATCAATGCTGCCCCGACGACCAGGACCGGCCACCCCGACGCCGACAGCAGCAGCGTGCCAATGGGGTCGGCTCCCATGGCGGTTCCGAGGCCGAGTCCCAGCAGCGGCAGCCAGCCGAGCAGGGTGGCCGTCGCCTTCGGTCCCGCCAGCGCAGTCCGGCGCGCAGCCCTGCCATCGAGCCGATCCTGCAGGTGCCGCGCATAATTCTCCAGCAGCAGCGCCAGGGGTGCCCCGGTCCTTTCGGAAACCTCCCAGCAGGAGGCCAGGTCATGCCACATGCGTTGTGTCGCGGCGGCGGCAGCGTCCATCCGCCTGCCCTTGGCCGGCTGCGGTCGGCGCAGAACCGGCCCGATGCCCAGTCCCAGTGCCGCGGCTTGTGCCGCCGCCTGAAGACTGGGCAGCACCAACGCTGCCGCTCCCGCCGGCGCACCTGATTCCGGCCCCGTCCGATCTGGTTTTCGGCTGCCCTGCGGCTCTCCGTCAGGCGGTCCCGGTACAGCGTAGACCGCGAGCATGTCCGGCCACAGCTGTACCGGGGTGCGCCCCGAACGCAGCAGCGCGGCCAACTGCCGCACGAACAGGGGCAACTGGTCCAATTGCGCCGCGGCGACTTGCCGCCGCCTGCCGTTGATGAATGCCCTTCGCCGGGAGCCCGCTTCCATCTCCGCTGGGCCGGCCTGCCTCCACGGCAACAACAGCAGGCAGGCGGTCGCCGTCAGCAGGAACACCACAAACCCGGTCACGGGAACAGCCGTCCGCGGAGTTCGTCCCAGCCATGGCAATGCCGCACACCGGCTCCGTCGGCGGCCAATGCCGTGATCGTGTGCAAGCGTCCGGCATCGTTGGTTTGCAGCAGGCAAACTTCCTGCACGCAACGCCCTGCATCGGTCCGCTGCATCGAAATCACCAGGTCCAGTGCGCTTGCTGCCTGCAGCGCAATCGAGTCGGCGTTCATTCCTGCGAGCGCACCCATGGCAGCCAGCCGCGCCGGTACGGCTGCCGCCGAATTCGCGTGGATGGTGCCCCCGGCGCCGGCATGGCCGGTGTTCATCGCGGCCAGAAACTCCCGGACTTCTCCACCCCGGCACTCCCCGACGACCAGCCGGTCCGGGCGCATGCGCAGGGCCTGCCGGACCAACTCCGCCATCCCGACCGCCCCAGTGCCCTCGACATTGCTGGTCCGGCTCTGCAGACCCACCACATGCGGATGGCCCGGATTAAGTTCGGCGGCGTCCTCGACCAAGACCATCCGTTCCTGAGGGGAAGCGGACCCCAGCATTGCCGCGAGCATCGTGGTCTTGCCGGATCCGGTTGCTCCGCAGATCAGGAAATTCAGGCGCTGGAGCACGATGGCTTCAAGGTAAGGCTGCCACTGCGGGGCGGCGACGAGCAGTTCTGAAAGTGCGAAGCGGCGCGGCCGATGGAGACGGATCGACAGCAGTGTGCCGCCGGTCGAAACCGGCGGCAGCACGGCATGGACCCGGTAGCCCGCGAGGTGTACATCCGCGCACGGATTTCCGTCGTCGAGCCTGCGCCCGCCGGCCGCGACCAAACGTGCGGCCAGCGCCCGCACGTCGGCATCGCTGCCAAAAGCGACCTCGGCCCGACGCAGGCCTCCTTCGCCGTCGGTCCAGACGTCGTGCGGGCCGTTCACCAGAATGTCCGTCACCCGGGCCTCGGCCAGCTGCTGCAGAGGCCCAAGCCCGCGTAGCTCCGCGGACAGTGAGTCGACCGCCTGCAGCGTGCCGGCCGTTCCCAGCAGCCGACCGCTCGACTGGACCGCTGCCGCCAGTCGAGCCCCGGTCACCGGCGACGGGTCCGATAACACGGCGCTGCGGAAGGGCTCCAGGCTGATGCCGCGGGCCTCGGCCGGCGCAGCCCGCCGCCCCCGACCAACGCCGTTCATGGCAGCCTCCCCGGCTTGTGTCCCGTATCCAGCCGGGCCAGCAGACTGGCGCACAAGGACCGGATCCGCCTGTTGGACGCCAACTCCGGCAGCCGTCCATCGCGCTGGCCGGCAGGCACCGCCCGTAAATGCGGCAGATATCCGGCCAACGGCACACCCAGCCCATCGGCGATCAGTTGTTCGTCGGTCCCTGCTGGCAGCGGCCCCCTGACCACCACGTGTACATTGGCACCGGTGCCGACTGCAGCCGTTACGGCAGTCGCTGCGGCCCGGCGGGAGCGGCAATCTGCTCTGGTCAGCAGAACAATGTCGTCCGCCGGTGGCCCAATGTCATGCCCCGTCCCCAGCCGTCCGGCGTCGATCACCACCAGACCAAAAGCGCCCGCGGCGGCTGCCATGATCGCCGCCGCAGTGTCGATCGCCGGCATCTCCGGCAGGGTTGCTTCCCCTGTCCCGGGCCAGGACAGCAGAGAGAAACCGGCGATCGCAGGCAGCGACGCCGCCAGTTGCACCGGGTTCACCGTTCCCAACACTTCCGTCAGATCCGGCCAGACGAGTCCCGGAACGTCGGCGGCGCCCATGGCCGACGAGAGTCCGCCGCCCAGCGGATCCCCATCCACCAGCAGCGTGGCTGTTCCGGAACGTGCTGCCGTGGCGGCCAACCATCCGGCCAGCGCCGAAGTCCCCACTCCGCCGCTGGCCCCGTGAACGGCAACCAACTTCCCTGCAGTTTCACGCCGCCAGGTCCGGCTCAAGTATTCAGCCAGCCACGCCGCGCCGTCGGGCAGCACAGCGACCCGGCCGGCACCGGTCGAGGCCGCCAAGTCCCAGAGGGCAGGCGCCTCATCGATGAAACCGACCACGATGACTTCGGCAGCGGTCCGCGGTACGCGCGGGTACCCGGTTCCCAACAGCACCGGGGTGGCTCCGGCTGTGGACACCGGTGCTTCCCTCGGGGACTCGGGGCGAAGGGCCAGCCCAGCCGCCGCGGCAATCCGAGCGATTTCATCGCGCAACCGGTCTGTCCCGCCCAGGAGCACGACGTCGGTCGCTTCCGCCGGTCTCCAAAGCGTCCGTTCGTTGACCGTCTGGTGTCTTGGCATGCTCCGATCGTCCCGTGAGTCCGGCCGGTGCCGGTCCCGGGTGCCGACCGATGTGTACGGCGGCGGCCTGCCCTGCCTGTGTGGAGGACAGGTCAGGGGAGAATTGAGGCGTGTACATCGTCCTGGCCTCCGCAGCGCGGAACATTCCTGTGCCCGCGGGGACGGAGCCGGAAGCCTACCTGCAGCGCACCAACGCGCACGGCGCACCCGCCGGGCCACCCGCCGTCGTACCCGCCGGAAAATTGGCCGAGACGGTCCGCGGTCTAGATGCAGGTGCCCCTCGCTGGGTCTTCGACTCCACCCGCGACGCTTATCTGCCGCTGCTCGCCGCCGGAACGGGCGTGGACCGCAGCCACGATCTCGCGTTGGTCCGCAGCATCCTGTCATTGTCTGTCTATGCCCCGGACACGGCATACATTCGCGCGCTCAGGGAGGAACCGATAGCGCACCAGGATGACGAACTCCCCCGTCATCTGCCGCCGCTGCAGCAGTCCCCGGACCAGTTCACACTTTTCGACGAGCCGCGGGCGGACGGGACGGCTTTGGAGGACCTGGTGGCCGAGTTGCAGGACCAGTTGGCCGCTGTTGCTGCCTCGCCGCAGCGCGCCCGGCTGCAGCTGCTGCTGGCAGCCGAATCGGCCGGCGCCCTGATCGCCGCCGAGATGGAGCACTCGGGCGTGCCGTGGAGCGAGGATATCCACTTGGACATTCTCTCTTCCCACTTGGGTGAGCGGCCGAGGGAAGGCCAGCGGCCGGAAAAACTGGAGGATCTCGCCGTCAAGCTCGGACAGGAGCTAGCCAATCCCAGCTTCAGCCCGGACTCCCCGCAGCAGCTCATCCGTGCCCTGCACCGGGCCGGCATCGAGGTCAAAACCACCAGTTCGTGGGAGTTGAAGGAGCATTCCCATCCGGCGATCGAACCGCTGCTGCAGTACCGCAAGCTCTCCCGTCTGTTCACGGCCAATGGCTGGGCGTGGCTCGATGCGTGGGTCCGGGACGGCCGTTTCAGGCCCGAGTACGTTGCGGGCGGCGTGGTCACCGGGCGTTGGGCGTCGCGCGGCGGGGGTGCCCTGCAGATACCCGGCCAGATCAGGGATGCCGTCCGTCCCGACCACGGCCGCAAGCTCCTCGTCGCTGACGCAGCTCAATTGGAACCGCGTGTGTTGGCTGCACTGGCGCAGGACTCCGCCTTGGCAGCGGCAGGGCGGGACAAAGACCTCTATCAGGGCATTGCCGACGCGGGCTTCGGCGGTGACCGGGCCAAAGCGAAGATCGCCATGCTGGGTGCCATGTACGGTGCGACCACCGGTGAATCCGGCCGGCTGATGCCGCAGCTCACGCGCACTTATCCGCAGGCCATCGCGGTGGTCGAACGAGCGGCACGGGCCGGCGAGGCAGGCCAGGTGGTCAGCAGTTACCTTGGCCGCAGCTGTCCTCCGCCGTCTGACCGGTGGCTGGCCGCGCAAAGGACCACCACCGCGGAAGAGCAGCGACGGGCCGACGGCCTGGCTCGCAGCCGCGGCCGCTTCACGCGCAACTTCGTGGTGCAGTCCACTGCTGCGGAGTGGGCACTCTGCTGGCTGGCTGAATTACGACGACGGCTGCGCGGCTGCGCTGCCGAGGGCACCTCTGTGGGGGATATGGTGTTCTTCCTGCACGACGAGGTCATGCTGCATGTCCACGAGGACCGGACGGACATGGCCCGTCGGCTGGTCGAAGAATCGGCCGCGGCGGCCACCCGCTTGGTCTTCGGCCGGATCCCCGTGGAGTTCCCGGTCAGTGTTGCCGTCGTCGATTCCTACGCCGACGCCAAGTAAATCCTCCGGGGCCGCTCGGAGCGGAAGGTTATCCACAACGCGGACCTTTGCCATGGTCGGCCTCCTCCATCCACCGTAGCGTTGAGTCCCTCGGTGGGCGGCCGCCGGTCGGCGGTGCTGGAGGAGGGATGCCGATGGGAATGCTCGCCATTGATACTGCCGCCCTGGCGCAGTCCGCAGCGGCGGCTGGAACGGCAGCCGCGGGCTATGAGAACTTGCGGGAATCGGCAAACGGCCGGTTGGGCGTGGGCGCTGGGATGTCGGGATGGGAGGCCGATGCTTCGTTGTGGGGCCATGCCTACGACCGGGACGCAGCGCTGCTGCTGCGCGGAATTGAAGGACTTGCTGGCGCCTACGGCCGGCTCCGCTTCTCCACGCAGTGCGCCGCGGCGCTCTACCGGTTCGCGGAACATGCGGCCGCGGGATCCCCCGCCGCCTTCGAACAACCGGCTCCCCCGCACGGCGAGCGCTGCCTTCCCTTGCCGGCGTCAGCCGTTGGCGGCAGGTTTCCGCTGCTTCCGGAACTCGGGCAGCTGATCGCCGATGCCGCCGGAGTGCTGTGGCCGTCCGGCGACGCCGCCGCAGTGCGCAGCATAGCCGGCGTCTGGCAGGACATCGGCCGAGAGGCCAGGACACATGCGGCCGCCGCCGAACGAGCGGCGACGCACGCGCTGTCCGGCCTTCGCGGGACGGATGTGCTGCTGCTCCTCAATGCACACGGTGATCTCACGACGTGCGCGTCCGTGCTGGCCGACGGTTGTGACGCCCTCGCCGAGGGCTGCAGCGAGTATGCCGGGGCGGTGGAACTGGCGCACCGGCAACTGGTTGAGGAGGCCACCGCATTTACCCGCGATGTCGCCCTGACCTTGGGTGTGAGCCTGGCGCTGGCGCCGGTCAGCGCAGGGCTCTCGGCCTTTATCTCCGGCGCCGCCGGTGCTGCACGTTTGGCTGCCGCGGCATCCATTTTCCGTTCGGTGGTCGGGGCGCTGGGGGCGGCGTCCGCGCGGGCTGCCGGCACCAGTACCGCCGCGATGGCACGGATTGCCGCCGCGTCACACCGCGTGCGCGGGATCGCTGCTTCCTCCACAGCTGTCACGGCCCGCGGGATGGTCAACGCCTCCAGTCGTGCAAAGCTGGCCCTTGCCTCCGAGAACATGGCGGCAGCCCGGGCTCTGGCGCGCCGCCACGGAGACTCCGTCCTCGGTGTGCTGGCCGCCGGCCCGGAAAGCCTGGTACTGCAGCTTGCCGGCCAGACCGCCCAACGCCGACTGACGGCGCAGCTGGCGCCGCGGCTCTTCTCCCCGGTGCCCACGGCGAACCCAGTGACTTCCGTCCTCAAGCCGGGCAGGTTGGTGCCGTTCGTTTTCTCCGTTTTCACGGCCTACAACTGGGCCCAGCGGGCCGACAGCGCGTGGACGCTTTCGTCGAAGGACTCCTGGTTGAAACAAGTCCTCGGCGGCGGCCGCGCTGTGCCGCCGGCACGGGACCATCACTCGCCAGCGCCGCGCCCCGGGCCTGCGCCAACCCCGGCACCACGCCCGGGACCCGCCCCCATGCCACCGCTAAAACCGGGATCCGCGCCAACGCCGCCGCGACAACCCAAGCCCGCGCCGCTGCCTCGCACAGCGGCCACTGCCGGACCAACGGATCCCTTCCGGTCGTCCGCCGGCCGCCCTGCGTGGCCAGTCCCGCCGCCTGCGATGGCTCCCCCGCCGCGCGCAGACGCGCCTACGCCAGGCATCCGGGATATCGTCAGTCGTCGCCAGGGGGCGAAGCGATCGGGGCCGGGATCTCTTGGGACGTGTCCCATGCCAAAGTCCAGCCCAGATCATCAAACAGATGGCTCAGTAGGATCGCGGTAAAGCCCCAGACCACCACTCCGTGGACCAAGAACGCCGGGCTGCGGAAGATCTGGCCGCCGCGCCGGAGCACCGACATTCGCCGGTTGGCAGGATCCAGCAGGTCCGCGACCGGGACCCGGAAAACCTGTGCGGACTCAGCGAAATCCACCACCGCCACCGGCGAGGGAGAAGCCCACCAGGCAAGGACGGGAGTGACCAGGAAGTTGCTGACCGACAGCGGGATGTCCGGCAGGACTCCCAGAACCTCGACTCCCGTAGCGTCCAGCCCGGTCTCTTCCACCGCTTCACGCACGGCGGCAGCGACAGGGCCGTCGTCGTCGGGATCAATGGAACCACCGGGAAAGGCCACCTGACCTGGATGCGAAGAAAGATTGGCCGCGCGCTCCACGAAGAGCACGTCAAGGTCATCCGGTACGGCGGAATCGTGAAAGTGCGCCGGCGCATCGTCCAAGGCGCCGAAGAGCAGGAGCACGGCTGCCGGCCGAACCGCTTCCGCGTCCAAGGCGACGTCGTACCACCGCTCGCGTTCACGGACGGAGAGCCGCTGTTCCATCGGCAGCTCCATCAACCGCTGCAGATCCTTTTTGGCGCTCACAGTCAGGCTCCCAGCGGGAAACCTGCGGCGCGAAGCTCCCTGCGGGTCTCACCGGCCATCATCCGGGCCAGGAGTTCTTCACGTCCTGGGGCCAGCTCGTACTTCAGCAGTTTCCGTGCCTTCTCCGGGTCGACTTCCCCTTCGCCATAGGCCGGACACCATTGGGCCACCGGGCAGGCGCCGCAGGCCGGCTTGCGGGCGTGGCACACGCGGCGGCCGTGAAAGACCACGTGGTGGGAGAGCATGGTCCAGTCCTTGGGTTCGAACAGCTCCGCCACGTCGAATTCCACTTTGACTGCATCGGTGGAATCGGTCCAGCCGAAACGGCGCGACAACCTGAGGAAGTGTGTGTCCACGGTGATGCCCGGGATGCCAAAGGCATTGCCAAGCACTACGTTGGCGGTCTTGCGTCCTACGCCGGCGAGCTTGACCAGGTCATCCAGGTTGCCCGGGACCTCACCATCAAACTCATCGACAATCTGGCCGGCCATCTTGAGCAAGCTCTGGCTCTTGGCACGGAAGAAACCGGTGGGCTTGATCAGTTCCTGCAGTTCCAGCTCGTCTGCCTCGGCGAGCGCGCGGGCATCCGGATAGCGAGCGAAGAGCACCGGGGTGGTCATATTGACCCGGACATCGGTGGTCTGCGCGGACAGGATGGTTGCCACCAGCAGCTCGAAGGGATTGCTGAAATCGAGCTCGGCCACCGCGTAGGGGTAGTGTTCGGCGAGCTCTTTGTTGATCCGCCGGGCCCGGCGTTTGCGTGCCAGCAGCGATTCTTCAGTCTTGCGCCGGCGGGTTGCCGGCGCCTTGTCAGGCACGCTCAATGTTCGTCAGGTCTCTCAAGACGCCCACCCTGCCGTCCGTGTGCTGGACCAGGAACTCATCCCCCCGGTCTTGCAACGCCAGGATCCATGACCCCGGCTCGACCGTGAACATGACCTGCCCGGTGTTCTCGTCCAGAACTGGTCGGGTGCGTCCGACGGCAAACCAGAAGGCCTCGTACTCCTCATCGGCTTCCTCGTAGTGTTCACGCGTGGCGCTGATCGGAGAGGACGCCGAGGCAGCCTCAGCGGGGGCGCGGTCAGCGGGATTCGATGCGATGGACGGCATGGCCGCGGTCGCCGTTTCCGGGACGGCGTCGGCACGAGTCGCGCCGGTCCGGGCGGCGGTTGGTTCGGCAGCAGCGGTAGCCCCGTCGGCCCCGGCTGGCCCGGCCGGCTCGGCCGCGGCCCCGCCGACCGCTCCGCCGACCGGGACTGCTGTCTCTGCCTGCGGGTCGCCAGCGCGGGTCTGTGCCGTGCCGTTGCCGCGCTCCTGAGCCTCGACGTCTGCACGGGCAGACTCCGGGACCCGCCGTCCGTCGCCGGACGGGTTAGGGCTTCCCACCACCGTTTTGGCGGAGTACCCCACATCCCGGGCAACACCGCCTGCCGCGAGGGCACCTGCCCTTGTGGTTGATGAACCGCTCGAGTCCTCAGTTACGGGGATGCCGACGGCCTCCCCGTCTGCGGCACCCGGCGCAACGGAATCGTCGGCTTCGAGTTCCGTGGCCTGCTGGACGCCGGCCGGGCTGGCAGCGGTTTCCCGCCCCGTGGTGTGCGGCGAGGCGTCTGTGGATGACTCCGGTGATTGCGTTGCTTGGGCAGCTGCGGCAGCACCGGCCACCCCGGCTGCTCCGTTGCCGGACGGCGCGGCAAACTGGCCGGTGGACGGCTGTTGCGCGCTGCTTTGGTCCCAGCCCGCGGCAGCCGGGGCTGCGGAGCCATAGGCACCGGCTGCGCCGGCCGAAACGGTCTGATGCTGGCTAGCAGCGTCCGTCCCGTACTCGGCGGCCGCGGAGGCCGGGCGCTGCGCGGCAGGCTGCGGCGCCTTCGGCCTGTGTGCGGCCGGGACGGCATCCCGCGCCACCGGGTGGGCCGGCGTCTCGGGACGGCCCACAAAATCTGCGGCCAACTGCGGGATCCATCGCGCGCAGACGGTCCCGGCGAAGAGCACCAGTGCGCCGATGAATCCAATGATTCCGCTGACGCTGTAGATGGTGACGATGGTCAGGAAGTAGAAGGCCAAGGCCAGAGATGCCACCACCGAGGCGAATTGATCAACAGACAAGGAGCCGATCCGCAGCGGCGTCTGCGGCGCCAAACGGCGGACCACAAAGAGCACCAGCACCACCGCCGGCAGCAGGATGCCCAGCGCCAGCTGGAACAGTCCTGCCGAGTTCCACAAGTTCACACCGATGCCCCGGAGAACTTCGAGCGGCAGCACTGAGGAGAGGAACAGCAGGATGATGCCGATGCCCACCACCAGGTCTCGCGCGGTGAAGGGGCCGGCCACGGCAGTTCCTGCCGTGCCGTGGGTCTGGGAGCTCTGTGACATCGTCGATCCTCCGGGTCGTTGCGGTTGCAGAGCGGGCCCAGCCCACCGTGCAACGTTCTGGCGCTGGTCTCAGCGTAGTCAAGGAACCCACCCTTCACTAGCCGGATCACCGCCGTCGAACGCACTTGCATGTGCCGTTCAGCGCAGATTTGAGACCTTTTGCATCGAGCATTGTGACGGTCAACACTGAGGGAGGCGTACAAAGGATTAGGCTGAAAAGCAGCAGATGCGCCCGGCCGACGAAAGCCGGTGCACGCCAACGACCGCAGCAAAACGAAGGGGCCTTCATATGTCTGAAGCCAACGGAACGCAGACTTCCACCGCCGCCGGCGATGCTTTGGAGAACCTGCTCCAAGAGAACCGCAAGTTTGCGCCTAGCGCTGAATTCGCTGAGGCAGCGGTGGCCAAGCCGGGTGTCTACGCGGAAGCCGAGGCGGACCGGCCGGCGTTCTGGGCCAAGCAGGCCCGCGAGGTCCTGTCCTGGGACACGGACTTCACTCAGGCCTTGGACTGGTCCGGGGCGCCCTTCGCCAAGTGGTTCGTCGGAGGCGAGCTGAACGCGGCCTACAACGCGCTGGACCGGCACGTGGAGAACGGTCTGGGTGACCGGGTGGCCATCCATTTCGAGGGCGAACCCGGCGACACGCGAACCTACACCTACGCGCAGTTGACCGAGGAAGTGAAGAAGGCTGCGAACGCGTTCGAATCCCTCGGCGTGGCCAAGGGCGACCGTGTTGCCGTCTACCTGCCGATGATCCCGGAAGCGGTGATCACCATGCTGGCCTGCGCGCGGATCGGCGCCGTGCACTCGGTGGTGTTCGGCGGTTTCTCCGCCGATGCGCTGCGTTCCCGGATCGACGACGCCGAGGCGAAACTGGTGGTGACCGCCGACGGCACCTGGCGCCGCGGCAAGCCCTCCCCGCTGAAGCCCGCCGTGGACGAGGCACTTTCCGCCCCCGGCCACACGGTGACCAACGTGGTGGTGGTCAAGCGCAACGGCGAACCGGTGGACTGGCACGAAGGCCGCGACCAGTGGTGGGCGGACACTGTGCAGACCGCGTCCGCGGAGCACACCCCGGTGCCGCACGACGCCGAGCACCCGCTGTTCATCCTCTACACCTCCGGCACCACCGGAAACCCCAAGGGCATCCTGCACACCACCGGCGGCTACCTCACGCAGTGCGCCTACACCCACAAGGTTGTCTTCGACCTGAAGCCGGAAACCGACGTCTTCTGGTGCACCGCCGACATCGGCTGGGTCACCGGCCACTCCTACGTCACGTACGCGCCGCTGATCAACGGCGCCACCCAGGTCATGTACGAGGGCACCCCCGACTCGCCGCACCAGGGCCGCTGGTGGGAGATCGTGGAAAAGTACAAGGTCTCCATCCTCTACACGGCGCCGACGGCGATCCGCACCATGATGAAGTGGGGCGACGACATCCCGGCCAAGTACGACCTGTCCTCCATCCGCGTCCTCGGCTCCGTGGGCGAGCCCATCAACCCCGAAGCCTGGATGTGGTACCGGCGCGTCATCGGCGGCGACAAGGCACCCATTGTGGACACCTGGTGGCAGACCGAGACCGGCGCACACATGATCGCCCCGCTGCCCGGCGTCACCGCCACCAAGCCCGGTTCCGCGCAGGTCGCCGTGCCGGGCATCGCCGTGGACGTGGTGGACGAGCTCGGCGCTTCCGTCCCGGCCGGCCATGGCGGCTACCTGGTGATCCGTGAGCCGTGGCCGGCCATGCTGCGCGGCATCTGGGGCGACCCGGAACGGTTCAAGGAAACCTACTGGTCCCGGTTCGAGAACATGTACTTCGCCGGCGACGGCGCCAAAAAGGACGACGACGGCGACATCTGGCTGCTCGGCCGGGTGGACGACGTCATGAACGTCTCCGGCCACCGGCTCTCCACCACCGAGATCGAATCAGCCCTCGTTTCCCACCCCGCGGTTGCCGAAGCCGCCGTCGTCGGAGCGAAGGACGAAACCACCGGCGAAGCCGTCGTCGCCTTCGTGATCCTGCGCGGCAACGCGGCGGAAGACCCGGACATCGTCGCCACGCTGCGCAACCACGTGGGCAAGGAGATCGGTCCGATCGCGAAGCCGCGCACCATCCTGGTGGTGCCGGAACTGCCCAAGACCCGGTCCGGCAAGATCATGCGCAGGCTGCTCAAGGACGTGGCCGAAGGACGTGAAGTCGGCGACGCCACCACCCTGGCCGACAACACCGTCATGCAGCAGATCGCCGCCTCGCTGAAGGCCTGACACCCAGCCCAGGCACACGCCGGGGGCTGCCCGCTGACCTTCTGGGCGGGAAGCCCCCGGCGTTGCCTTGCACTGCCACACCACGAGTAACAGGAGATCCCGCCTGCGGCGGGATTGAGGCATAGTAAGGGCATGACTGCAGACACTTCCGGATCCCGCCGACTCCTGGTCCTGAACGGCCCGAACCTGAACCTGCTCGGCACGCGGGAGCCCCAGGTGTATGGCACCGCAACACTGGCGGACGTGGAGAAGCTAACTACCGAGGCCGCAACGGCGCACGGCTGGAGTGCCGAGTGCGTGCAGTCCAACCACGAAGGCGCGCTGATCGATGCGGTCCACGCCGCCCGGGATACTGCCGATGCGATCATCATCAACCCGGGGGGCTACAGCCATACCTCCGTGGCCCTCCGCGACGCGCTATCCGGTGTGGCACTGCCGGTGGTGGAAGTGCACATCACCAACATCCACAAGCGCGAACAGTTCCGCCACCACTCCTACATTTCCGGTGTGGCCGACGCTGTGATCGCGGGCGCCGGCATTGCCGGCTACCGGTTGGCGGTCGAATACCTAGCCGAGGTCCTCTAGCCTGACAGCCTCTAGCGGGTCACGCACTGGCCGGCGGAGATGGTCTCCTGGTAGCCAGGTGCTGCATCCACCACCGGTTGGACCTCTTCCAGCGTCAGCGCATAACCCACCGGCACGTTCTGGGTGGACTTCGCGAACACCACACCGGCAACGTTGCCGTCGCCGTCCAGCAGCGGCCCGCCCGAGTTGCCTTGCTTCACGTCGGCGGCCAGGGTGTACACCTGAAGCGAGGACGGGTCCGCACCGTAGATGTTCTGGACCAGCACCTGGGATCGGCCTTGGACGGTGGCCGGGTTGCTCTGGAAGGGGCCGCCGGCAGGGTAGCCCTGGAAGGCAGCGAAGTCGCCTTCGGACAGTTCACCGCCCAAGGGCAGCGGCCGAACGTTCAAGTCGTCCACGGCCATCACCGCCAGATCGCGCACCGCGTCGAAGAACACCACTCGGCCGGGCAGCACCCGGCCGTCCGGGATCTCCACCACCGGTTCATTGACGCCGGCCACTACGTGCGCGTTGGTCATCACCCGGTTCGGCGCCACCGCAAAGCCCGAACCCGTCTGGTTCTGTCCGCATTGGAAGGCCGTTCCGGCGATCCGCAGCACAGATACCGATGCCTCGTTCAGCGCCGCGGTGTCTGTGCTGGCGTCGGGGATCTGCGCCGGTGCCCGCGGCGCCTGCGGATCGAGCACCAGCGGGATGCCGTCGGCCACCACGGCGGAACGCACTTGGGCCGCCCAAGCCTTCACCGGATTCGGGGTCAGGTGCTCGATGGTCGCAATCACCTTTGACCCAGCGATCTGCTGGGAAATAACGGGCACGCCCATGGTGCCCAGGCTGAACGCCAGCATGGACATCACCAGCGCGGTCACGGCCAGGTTCATGGCGCCACCCAGCAAACGGTCCACCGGCCGCAGCGGCGGGAAGTCCATCCGCCGCCGGATGCCGGCGCCGATTCCGGATCCGAGGGCATGACCCAGCACCACCAACAACACCGCCACGGCGATAGTTGCAGTGAGCCGCCATCCGCTGTCCGGCACCCACTGACTGACCAGCGGGATCGCGAAGAAGGCCGCCACCGCTCCGGCAACGATGCCAACAATGCCGCCGAGCGTGACCACAAACCCCTTGCGCAGGCCTGAAACCAGGTAGGACAGGAGGATCAGAAGCAGGACGATGTCCAGGATGGTCAGGCCGAAAATCACACATTCTCCGTAGCGGTCGGATGTGCACTAGTCTAAGCCGTCCACCTGTGGGAATTATTCAGGCAGTCTGGCCGTTGACCACTCCGGTAGATGCTGCGCGGCCGACGACGCCGCCGGTTTTCCCGTCCTCTGGGAGCGAAAAGCCTTGTGGAAGATGTCACAAACGCTTTACATACGGCAAAATGGAGCCAGTGCCCCCACGGGAGAGCAGCCTGACAGACGCCGAACAGTACTAAATTTGGAGAATTCATGGACGTAGAGATCCTTCGCCGCGCACCTCTTTTTGCCACCCTTGACGACGACGTATTTGCAGCGCTGACCGACGAGTTGACCGAGGTCGACCTGTCCCGCGGCGCTTCGGTGTTCCGCGAAGGTGACCAAGGCGACCAGCTCTATTTCATCGTCTCCGGCAAGATCAAGCTGGGCCGCACTGCCAACGACGGCCGCGAGAACCTGGTGGCCATCCTCGGCCCGGGCGAACTCTTTGGCGAAATGGCCCTGTTCGACCCGAGCCCGCGCAGCACCTCGGCAACGGCTGTTTCCGAAACCCGCCTGGCCGGACTGAAGAACGAGAACCTGCGCGGGTTGCTGGAGACCCGTCCCGAGGTTTCGGCGCAACTGCTGCAGGCCTTGGCGCGCCGCCTCCGCCGCACCAATGACTCGCTGGCCGACCTTGTCTTCTCCGACGTTCCGGGCCGTGTGGCCAAGGCCCTGCTGGATCTGGCCGACCGCTTCGGCCGCCCGGCCACGGACGGCATCCTGGTGGCGCACGAGCTGACCCAGGAAGAGCTGGCCCAGCTGGTTGGCGCCTCCCGTGAAACCGTGAACAAGGCCCTGGCCGAGTTCGTCCAGCGCGGCTGGCTCCGCCTGGAAGCACGCGCCGTGGTCATCCTGGACATCCAGCGTCTGCGCCAGCGTTCTCGCTGATTCTCCACTGAAAAGTACGACGGCGGGGGCTCACCTTAAGGTGGGCCCCCGCCGTCGTACTGGCTGCGTGGTGATGGACAGTTCGCTCAGCGCCCCCGCTGAACGGCTCCGCCCTCGGCAGCGGCGCTGGCCACAACCTGCAGCATGGGCACGCCATCCACCAGGACCAGCTCCGGGTGGTAGATCCGCTGCGGGCGTTTGTGGGAGAGGTAGGCAATGCAGCCGCGGGCCGACGCGATCTTCTCGACGATGATCTCTACCGCCGGCGACGTCACTTCGCTGAACGTGAGTCCCCGGGTGTCCGGCTGATCCACCAGATCGCCCAACGCCGTGGTTTCCCGCCCCGCCAACAGCTCCTGCGCCGACAGCCAGGCGGCCCACACGCCCTTGCTCTCCAGCAGGGACGGCCGCTGGTTGGCCGGCTGGGCGGCCGCGAAATAGCGCGTGTCGAAGCGGCGGTGGGCGAAGTCCGGGCTCAGCCAGTTGGACAGCGGCTTGAGCAAATCAGTGCGCACACCCAGCCCACGCCGGGAAAGTGCCTCGGCGAAAGACTTTTCCTGTCCGGCCACCGCCTCGCGGGTACGCATCCAGTCGGCGCCGGAGGTTGATTCCGGCAGGCTGGACTCGTCAGGGCCGGCCAACAGCACACCGGTCTCCTCGAACAGCTCGCGGATTGCGGCCACCACATGCCCCTGGGCAACGCGAAGGTCGTTGATCCCCATCGTCTCGGCCCACTTAGCCGGCGACGGCCCGAACCAGGTGACGGGCTCGCCGTCGGCATCGTCCACGCTGCCGCCGGGAAACGCCACAGTGCCCAAAGGAGAGGAGCCTGAACGGTATCCGAGGTAGGTTTCCGTGCCGGCTGCCCCGTCCCGGACCAAGACCACGGAGGACGCCAGGCGCGGCTTCCGCGGTGAGCGTTCCCCATGCTCGAACCAGCTGTGGGCCGCCCCCAGCTGGTCCGGAACCACTGGGAACAGCCGTTGCTCCTCTCGAAGCGGACTAGCTGAATTCGGCAATCAGTTCTACCTCAACCGGCGAATCCAGCGGCAGCACTGCCACGCCGACGGCGGAGCGCGCGTGGGCGCCGGCGTCGCCGAGAACTTGTCCCAGCAGCTCGGACGCCCCGTTGATCACGCCCGGCTGGCCGGTGAAGGCGGGGTCGGACGCAACGAAACCTACAACCTTGACGATTCGGGTGATCCGGTCCAAGTCGCCGATGACGCTCTTGACCGCTGCCAGCGCATTCACCGCGGCCGTCGCAGCCAGCTTGTTGGCCTCCTCGGCGCTGACCAGGCCGGCTCCGTCGCCCACCTTGCCCACAGCCTGCAGTTCTCCCTTGACAAACGGCAACTGCCCGGAGGTGTAGACGTAGTTTCCGGTCACTACCGCCGGCACGTAGGCGGCCACCGGAGCCGCGACCTCCGGTACGGACAGGCCCAGGCCGGCGAGCCGCTCTTCGACGGCGGACATCCGGGCTTCGGTCGTTCCGCTCATGGCTACTGCTTCTCCCTCTTCAAATAGGCGACCGGGTTGGTCCCGTTCGGGCCAGGGAACACCTGGACGAGCTCCCAGCCGTCGTCGCCCCACTGGTCAAGAATCTGCTTGGTCGCGTGGATAATGAGCGGAATTGTCGCGTATTCCCATTTGGTCATGAATGAAAGCCTAGCGCTTGCTTGTAAAGTGGACCCCATGGCCGCTCGCAAATCCCCCTTCTTCGACACTGCGACCACCCTCGGCAAGATCGTTGGCTTCCTGGGTATCAGTGCGCTCTGTGGCGTGCTCGCCGCCGGACTGCTGGTCCCGGCCGCTGCCGTAGCCGGTGTCGGAGCAACCTCCTCGATCGAGTACTTCGACCAGCTGCCGGACGAACTCCAGACGCAGCCGCTGTCCCAGCCGTCGCGGATCCTTTCCTCCGACGGCAAACTGATCGCTACGTTCTACGCCGAAAACCGCGTCCCGGTCAGTCTGGACAAGGTGTCCCCGCATATGCAGAACGCCATCACCTCCATCGAGGACGTGCGCTTCTACGAGCACAACGGCGTGGATCCGCAGGGCATCATGCGTGCGGCCGTGACCAACTTGGCGGGCGGAGACCTGCAGGGAGCGTCCACGTTGACCATGCAGTACGTGAACAACGTGCTGATCGACGCCGGTGCATCCGCGGGCAAGGGCGCCGACGAGCTGACCATCAGCGGCACCAAGGACATTGGCGACAAGCTCCGCGAGGCCAAGCTGGCCATCGCCGTCGAGAAGGAATTCAGCAAGGAAGAGATCCTGCAGGGCTACCTGAACATTGTGCTGTTCAGCGGCCAGGTGTACGGGATTGAAGCCGCTGCCAAGACGTTCTTCGGCGTTTCCGCCGCGAAGCTGACCATTCCGCAGTCGGCCATGCTGGCCGGCATGGTGCAGTCGCCGAACTACTTCAACCCGGTGAACAACCCAGAGGCCACACTGGAGCGGCGCAACACCGTGCTGGCGGCCATGCTCAGCGCAGGCAAGATCACGAAGGCGGAATACGACGAAGCCGTCGCCACCGACCTGGATCTCAACCTCAAGCCCGTCCGTTCCGGGTGTGTGGCGGCCAACTTCGCCGATTACTTCTGCAGCTACGTCCAGCACGCGATCATGCAGTCGGACGCCTTCGGGAAGGACTCCACCGAACGCGCCAAGCTGCTGGCCCGCGGCGGCCTGACCATCAAGACCACGCTCGACTCCCGCCTCCAGAAGGAAGGCCAGAAGCAGATCGAGCAGGAAGTCCCGAAGGGCGATAAGTCCGGTGTCGGTTCTTCCATGGTTTCGGTCGAGCCGGGCACCGGCAAGATCCTGATGATGGCCCAGAACACCAAATACAGCCCGGAAGACGGGGCGGCCAACACGGAGCTGAATTACAACGTCGACGCGGATATGGGCGGCGGCAACGGCTGGCAGCCCGGCTCCACGATGAAGCCCTACACCACCGTCGCCTGGCTGGAAGCGGGCAAGGCGCTCAACGCATCGGTAGATGCGCGCCGCACCGAGTACCCGGCGCAATACCCGTGGAAGGCCAGCTGCTTGCCGCCGGACGCGTGGTTCAGCGAGTGGCCGTTCAAGAACGCGCTGCCCGGCTTCGAGCGCAGCATGACCGCCAGCCAGGGCCTGACCTGGTCGATCAACTCGGCCACAGCCGCGATGGCCGCGCAATTGGATCTGTGCGACATCCAGGACGCAGCAACCCGACTCGGCGTACGCACCGCGACGGACAAAGAGCCGATCAGCATCGAGCACCCGTCCTTCATCATCGGCACGACCAACGTGTCCCCGATGACGATGGCCGCCTCGTTCGCGGCATTCGCCAACGGCGGTGTGTACTGCAAGCCGATCGCGCTGGCCTCCGTCACGGACGCTGCGGGCAACAAGTACAAGGTCCCGAAGAAGTCCTGTGATCGGGCGATCTCCGAAGACGTCGCCGCTGCCGTCAGCGTCCCGCTGGAAAACCTGGTCAACCTGCGGCTCGGAGCGATCCACCCGATCGGTGTTCCCGCCGCTGCCAAGACCGGTACCACGGACAAGTCCGAGTACACCTGGACCGTGGGCTACACCAAGGGCATCTCCACTGCTTCCTGGGTGGGCAACCCGCATGCTTACAAGTCGATCAACAACATCCCGATCAACGGCGTGACCCGCAGCTACGTTGACGGCGCGACCATCGCCGGCGGCCAGTGGACCGGCTACATGGAGAAGGTCGCGGGGTTGTACAAGACCGGGGGCTTCGGCTCCGCACCCAGCAGCATGCTCTATCCGCCGCAGCCCAAGAAGGTCGAGACCGACGATAAGAAGAGCTCGGATTCCGGCGACAATGACGGCGGCGGTGACTCCGACAACGACTCCGGCGACTCGGACAACGGCAACGGCAACGGAGGCGGCTCCGACAACGGCGGCGGCAACGGAAACCGCAACGGGAGCGACGACTGACCGTGGACGCTGAAGCGCTGCGAGCACGGCTCCGCACCGCAGGCAAGCTGGCCCTTGGGGCTGCTGCCGCGGGCGGGGCCGCGCTCGTTTACGGCTCGGTCATCGAGCGCAACCTCTTCGGACTGCGCGAAGAAACGCTGCCCATCCTGCCGGCCGGGCAGCGGCCGCTGAAGATCCTGCACCTGGCCGATATCCATATGACGCCCGGACAGACGCTCAAGCAGAAGTGGCTGCGGCGACTGGTTGCACTGGAACCCGATCTGGTGGTCAACACCGGTGACAACCTCAGCCACCGCCAAGCAGTGAAGCCCCTGCTGGACTCGTTGGCTCCACTGATGGACGTGCCGGGGGTTTTCGTTCCCGGCTCCAACGACTACTACGCCCCGGTGATGAAAAACCCGTTCTCCTACCTCACCGGACCGTCGAAACAGCCCGAGGACTACAGTTCACGGGAGCTTCCATGGCGCGAAATGCACGCCGCTTTCGGCACCGCCGGCTGGATTGATTTGACCAACAGGAACCAGTCGTTGGTAGTGGGCCGAGTGCGTTTGGACTTCACCGGCGTGGACGATCCGCACCTGCAGCGTGACCGGTACGTGGGCTTTCCCAACGGCTCCAGTTCTGCGGACAGCGCAGCCCATCTACGCATCGCCGTGGCGCACGCGCCGTACCAGCGTGTGTTGGACCAGTTCACCGCGGGTAACGCCGATTTGATCCTCGCCGGACATACTCACGGAGGCCAAGTCTGTCTGCCCGGTTACGGGGCCCTGACCAGCAACTGCGATCTGCCGACTTGGCGCGCCCGTGGCCTGACGTACTGGGATTATCAGGGGCGCAGCGTCCCGTTGAACGTCTCGGCAGGTTTGGGAACGTCCCGGCTGGCTCCGATCCGGTTCGCATGCCGCCCGGAAGCAGTGCTGCTGACGCTGACGCCTTCACCGTCCGCCACCGCCGGTGGCGCCCCCGCCGGAGGGCTCCGGCTCGGCTGAGCGTTCAGGTCATAGCGCTGCCGCTTCTAGAAAGCACCGCGTTGCCGATTGGCGGCGCACGATTCACCTCACCTTGCGGCGTGCGCCCGCTGCCGTCCCGTTCGCGGCCCGGGGCGGAGCGGCCGGACCGGAACCTGGGTTTGCCAGTAGGAGTTTCGGAGCGGTTTGCGGCGGGGATCGATGTAGTCGGGCGGGGTGAACCAGGGGATGCCTTGGAGGACGTTGATTTCCCAGTTGCCTTGTTCGATCAGGTCATGGTGCGCGCCGCAAAGACAAACGCCGTTGTTGACGTCCGTCCGGCCGCCGGCCCACCAGGGCACGATGTGGTGTGCCTCGGTCCAAAGTGCGGGCATGCTGCAGCCAGGAAAGGCACAACCTTTGTCCCGCGCTATCAGCGCCTTGCGGATGGCCCGGCTGAAAAAGCGTTGGGACCTGCCCAGGTCCAGGACCTCGCCCTCGGAGCCGAGGACCGCGGGAATGATGTCAGCATCGCAGGCCATCCGGCGCACCGTTTTAGCCGAGAGCGACCCGTTGTAGACGGCACTGCCGCCGCCCGAGAGCAGCCCGGCGAGTTGTTCATACCCGCTGGTGACGATCATCTGCGTGCGCAGCCCGCCGGATTCCGGGAGCTTGTCAACGTTCAGGGCGATCCGGCAGGCACCGATCAGGCCTGCCAGAAGTTTCTGCGCCCGGGTGAACTGATCAAGACCCGTTAGGACCACGGGATCGACACCTTCGGGAACTATCCCGTCGGAGTCAGTGCCCTCTGGGACCGCGCCCTCGGGAGCCATGCCTTTGGAGTCGTGGTCCGCAGCGGCTGTATCTGCGTCGGGATTGTCTGTGTTGGCGGCGCCGTCACCGATGCCTCCCTGACCGGGGCCGGTTGCTGCCGCTTCGATGGCTTCCGGGCGGGGATGCGCGGGTTCGCGGCGCTGTTCATCACCGTGGCGAGGAGTTCGTACTGGTCGTCGGTGGTGTTGATGACGAACTGGTGCAAGCCTCGCCGGCGCCCGCGGTAGAACATGCCCTGCCGGGCCCGCAACTCCTCTTCGGAAGGTTCCGCACCGTCTTGGTCCACGGCTGTTTCCCAGGTCTTGGCGACCATCGCCAGCGTGTCGGTGTCAGTTTCAATGGCCTGGGCGACCAGCGAGGCTTCCATCGCCTCCAGGGTCCCGGGTTCAGCGGCGTGACGGGCCCGGCCGAGGGAATCGGTAATGAGGGCCGCGGCTTGGCCGCTGACGTCCCCACGGGCCATGGCGTCTGCCAGTGCTGGCAGATCCGGGATACCGGCTCCGCCGTCCAGCCTGACCGGGGCACTCACGGCCTTGCCGACCCGCAGCCGCCGCCGCGCTTCAACGATGCTGATACCCAGCCGCGAGCGCAGGTACTCGGCGTTGTTAGGGAATTCGGTCTTGCGGCGGCGCTGCCGTTTCTCCGGCCCAGCACCATCAGAAATGCCGGGGCCGTCAGCACTCTCGGGGATCTCTCCGCCGCCCGCGGTGATGGCCGCGGCCGGATCAGCCCACTCCGCCGCCATCCCGGGAGCGCAATAATCGGCGAAGGCTGCGGTGCGGGCGGCGGATTCCCCATTGGCGGCAAGGTCGGCGCGCTCCACGGCAAGCGCGCCCGCTGCCTGCAGGTATTCCAGGGTCTTCGAAACGTCCTCGACCGCCACCACCCTGTTGGCCAGATCCCGGGAGGACAGCAACGGCGCTTCCGCCACGAAGCGGTCAGCAATGTCCTGGAGCATGGCGCGCACCTCTGCCAGAGACGTTTCCGTCTCCTCGGTCCGTTCCATCGCTGCAAGCGCCATACCACAATTTTATTCGCACACAGCTTCGACCCCTAGCGAAAGTCCGCAATGTGTAGGAGTAGTCTGCACCGGCGCCGGGACCCTCGCGAGCAGAGCGAGCCCGAGTTTTAGGGCTACCGCACAAAAAAGCTTCCGACGGCGCACCGAGGCTTGCTAGGCGACGGGCTTCGTCTGAGGCCGTCGGAGTTACCGCCGGCGAGCACAATTAGGAAACGGTTGTCTGAGCACGCGCGGCCCGCCATCGGAACCAACCGAAAAGGTAGAGCAGCCCGGACAGCACGGTCATGGTCAGTCCCTCCAGCAACCAGATGACTCCCGGGCCCGCTGAGCCCGGGGTTGCGATGGCATTGCTCAGCCCCATCAGCGACAGGACGATGCCGAGCCACCACGCCTCAACCACTCCACGCGCCAGGCCAAAATACAGCAGCATGGTGAGGGCGTTGACCAACAGCGTCTGGACTATCACGGACACGCCCGTCATGTGCATCATCATCATCGGCAGGGTCTGGATGCAGTCGACCACAACTGTCAGCACAAGGAATGCAGCCGCGGCAAGCCAATCCTTCCGCTGCGCAGAATGCACGGCAGGAAACCCGTCGGCCGCGCGCTTGCCCCACCGCCACCAGCCGTACATTGCAACCGCCGGTAGCAGCAGGAATGCGAAGCTGAACCCGCCGCTCGCCGCCATCCAAACCAGAGCCCCGGCCGGTTCCACCAACAGCACCAGCCAGCCTGCCCGTTTCCGCAGCGCCAGCAGTAGCACCGTCAGCATTCTCAACAGTGGGAGGAGCACCCAAATCACGACTGTATCAACGCTGCTGAATGCCTCGATCAGTGCCATGCGCTCCCCTGGTGAACGGTTTCGCCAACACTACCAAGCACTACCGCTGGAGCAGGTGCATCACCGCAGGCACCATCTGGGTGACCGGCGCCTCACGTGGCTCGTTAGGATGGTTGCTGCGGTGCACAAGGCACCACTGACGAACACATCCGATGAATCGATGAAATGACTGAGCTTTCCCTCTGGCGGACCATTGCCAGGCTCAAGGACTATGTACGGCCCATCCTGCCCCGGCTGATTATGGGATTCTTCAGTGCCCTCGGTGCCAGCCTCGTGGCGTTGGCCATTCCGCAGGTGCTCCGCGGGCTCGTCGACACCATCCACACCGGAGGCGATCCTTCCGAAGTCTGGGGCCCCGCCGTCGTCATTGCCGTGCTGGGCCTGGCCGAAGCGGGCCTGGTGTACCTGCGGCGGGTTTTCGCGATCGCGCCGGCCACGGATGTGGAGATGGGCATGCGCACCCGCCTCTACAAGCATGTGCAGCACTTGCCGGCCGCCTTCCACGACCGGTGGGGGTCGGGCCAGTTGCTTTCCCGGGCGATGGCCGACCTGGGGCTGATCCGCCGCTGGCTGGCGTTCGGATCGCTGATGCTGGTGGTCTCCTTCGTGACGGTGGCCGTGGGCCTGGCGTTGATGTTCGCGCTGAACCAACTGCTGGGACTGATCTTTTTGGCCGCTGCCGTGCCGCTTATCTGGCAGGGGTTCCGCTTCCGCACGGCATTCGGTGCCTCCTCCCGGCTCAGCCAGGACCAGGCCGGAGACCTGGCCACCACGGTGGAGGAATCGGTGCACGGCATCCGCGTACTCAAGGCTTTCGGCCGGGGCCCGTACGCCTTGGACAACTTCCACGGGCAGGCGGAAGAACTACGCCAGACCGAACTGGCCAAAGCCCGCACGCTGTCCAAGTTCCTGGCCACCGTTGTTTCCCTGCCGGACCTGGTGCTGGGCGCCGCCCTGGTCATCGGCATCATCCAAGTAGCCGGCGGACACATGACCGTGGGCGAGCTGGTCGCCTTCTTTGCCACCGCGGCAGTGGTGGCCGGGCCGGTGGAAGCGATCGGATCCCTGATGGGCATGACGCTGACGGCCAAGACGGCCCTGGACCGGCACTTCGATGTGATGGACACGGAAAACACCATCACGGATCCGGAAGAACCGCGGCGGGCGGGCTCCGTCAGCGGGGACCTGCGCCTGGCCGGCTTGGTCTTTCGCTATCCGGACGCCGCGCCCGGCACGGCACCGGTCCTCGACGGCGTGGACCTGCACGTACGCGCCGGCGAGACCATGGCACTGGTGGGCGTGACCGGCTCGGGCAAGAGCACGCTGCTGCAGTTGGTCCCCCGGCTGTATGACGTTTCCGACGGCGCCGTGTTCCTGGACGGTACGGACATCCGCCGCTTCCCGCTCACCGAACTGCGCAGCCACGTGTCGGTGGCCTTCGAAGACTCCACGCTGTTCTCCACCTCGGTCCGGGAGAATGTGCTGCTGGGCGCCCGGCCCGGCGGCGAAAACCCGGACGAGCTGCTGGCCCGCGCGCTCGAGGTGGCACAAGCCCGGTCCGCCTACGATCTGCCGCACGGGGTGGAGACGAAGATCGGTGAGGAAGGGCTGAGCCTTTCCGGCGGGCAGCGGCAGCGGATCGCGCTCGCCCGGGCCATCGCGGCCCGTCCTGCCGTGCTGGTGCTGGACGACCCACTCTCGGCCCTGGATGTGCGGACCGAAGAAGCGGTGACGCAGCGGCTGCGCGAAGAACTGCAGGGTACGACGACCCTGATTGTGGCCCACCGGCCCTCAACCGTGGCGCTGGCGGACCGGGTGGCGTTGCTGCAGCACGGGCGCATCGCCGCCGTCGGGACCCACTCCGAACTGCTGCGGGCTAACGAACACTACCGCTACGTGATCGCCTCGCTGGCGGCCGAGCCCTCCGTCGAAGACGTCCTGGACGCGAAGGAATCCCGATGAGTTCCATGACCGGAGTCGCCGGCGAAGACAACATCAACCTGGACAAGGCCGACCGCAAAGCCGTCCGCCGGCGGTCGCTGCACCTGTTGGGCGAACTGGTCTCCCCGCACCGGCGGCTGTTCGCGCTGTCCGTAGTGCTGGTGGTGGTCAGCAATGCCGCCCGCGCGGCTGGCCCGGTGCTGGTGGCCTTCGGCATCAACAACGCCCTGCCGGCCTTGACCGGCGGCGACGCTGCCCCGCTGGTGCTGGTAGGCGCCGCCTACGCGGCCATCGCGGTCGCCGGCGGCTCGCTGCTGGCCGCCTACACCTACGTCACCGCCCGGCTCAGCCAGGCCATGCTGCTGGCCCTGCGCGTGCGGGTTTTCCGGCACACCCAGCGGCTCAGTCTGGAGTTCCACGAAACCTACACCTCCGGCCGGATCATCTCCCGGCAGACCTCTGATCTGGAGGCGCTGCGGGAGCTGCTGGACAACGGCGTCACCCAGCTGACCTCCGGGGTGATGTTCATGCTCTTCACTGCCATCAGCATCGTGGGCCTGGACTGGAAGAGCGGCGTGATCATCCTGGTCGCCGCCATTCCCATCGCCTTCGTCACCCGGTGGTACCAGAAGGGTTCGGAGCTGGCGAACCGCGCGTCCCGGGTGGTCTCGGCCCGGCTGATCGTGCACTTCGTGGAAACCATGACCGGCATCCGGGCGGTCAAGGCCTTCCGCCGCGAGCGGGACAACGCCGCACGGTTCGACGAGCTGGCCGGCAACTACCGCCGTGCCACCCTGCGGAACATCAAGTACTTCGGCGTGCTCCAGCCGGCATTGAACGGCATCGGCAACCTGACCGTGGCCGCGGTGCTGCTGATCGGCGGCTTCCGCGTGCTGGACGGCGACCTTGCCATCGGCACGCTGGTGGCGGTGCTGCTGGCCACCAAACAGGTCTTCCGCCCCACCGAACAGATCGCCATGTTCTACAGTTCGTTCCAATCTGCCTCGTCGGCGCTGGAAAAAGTCTCCGGGTTGCTGGAGGAGGAACCCACCGTGGTCCCGCCGGCAACTCCTGTTCCGCTCAAGAACGCCCGGGGCGCAATCCGGTTCCGCGACGCGGTCTTCGGCTACGGCGACGGGCGGGTGGTGCTGCCGCAGCTGAACCTGGACATTCCCGCCGGCCAGACCGTCGCCGTCGTCGGTCAGACCGGAGCCGGCAAGTCCACGGTCGCCAAGCTGATCGCCCGCTTCTACGACCTGACCTCGGGCTCGCTCACCCTGGACGGCGTGGAGCTGCGGCAGCTGTCCAACGAGGACCTGCGCCGCGCCGTCGTTATGGTGACGCAAGAGGCATTCCTGTTCAGCGGCAGCGTCGCGGAGAACATCGCCCTGGGCAACCCGCAGGCCAGCCGCGGGCAAATCGAAGATGCCGCCCGCGCCGTCGGCGCCCACGAGTTCATCCTGTCCCTGCCGGAGGGCTACGACACCGACGTGAACAAGCGCGGCGGCCGCGTCTCCGCCGGCCAGCGGCAGCTGGTCTCCTTCGCCCGCGCGTTCCTGGCGGATCCCGCCGTGCTGATCCTGGATGAAGCCACCGCCTCGCTGGACGTCCCGAGCGAGCGCCAGGTCCAGGAAGGCCTGCAGACGCTGCTCGGCAACCGCACCGCGCTGATCATCGCGCACCGACTGTCCACCGTGGAGATTGCCGACCGCGTGCTGGTGATCCATGACGGCCGGGTGGTGGAGGACGGGTCCCCCGCAGAGCTGATCGCCGGCAGCGGCCGCTTCGCTCAGCTGCACGCCGCGTGGAAGGATTCACTGATCTGATCCCGGTGGGTGGCCGGACGCCGATTTCTCGTTTCGGACCTGTCTCCGCTATCCTTGAACAGTTGCTTTCGCGGTTATCATAACGACGGCGGGGCACCGGTATCGGGGTGTGGCGCAGCTTGGTAGCGCGCGTCGTTCGGGACGACGAGGTCGCAGGTTCAAATCCTGTCACCCCGACCAGATAAGAACTCCCGCTGCTCTCCGGAGCGGCGGGAGTTCTTGCTTTTCCTCCTCCCCAACCCGATTTGTACCGCCGGGAAGTTGTGAACCCGCCCCTAAAGCGGGAAGTATGGACCCATGGCTTCACAGCAGCGCTCGGCGCTCATCGTAGGGGCCGGAATCGCCGGGCTCGCCACTGCGCGGGCCTTGCAGCGAACCGGCTGGAAAGTCCATGTGGTCGAGCGCTCCGGAACGCTGCAGCCGATGGGTACCGGAATAACCATCTGGGCGAACGGGACGCGCGCCTTGGAGCGCCTCGGTTTGCTCGGCGCCTTCCAGGACGCCTCGCTCCCGGTCGGCGGCAGCTCCCACGACCAGTTCGGCAACGTGCTCGCCAGCTTCAGCAGCGATGACATGCGCCACCGGTACGGCCACCCCCTGCGGGCGATCCACCGCTCGGACCTCACCACGCTGCTGAACGACTCGCTGTACGTCAACACCGTCCACCTGGGCCTGCAGGCAGTGAAGTTCCGCCGCGATCCGCACGGCGGCACCGTCATGCTGAACAATGGTGGCAACATGCACGCCGACCTGGTGATCGGCGCCGACGGCCTGCGCTCGCTGGTCCGGCACGATCTGGTGGGCGACGGTGCCCCTCGTGCCTCCGGCATCACCGCGATGCGAGCCGTCTGCCCCATCGGCGATCTTGATCCCGAATGGCTCCCGTGGGGTGAATCCTGGGGCAACGGAGAGGTCTTCGGCATGGTCCCGCTGCCCGGCGGGCTGGTCTACTGGTATGCCACCATGCCGAATGCGGCATTGGCGCAGGACGGCGACGTCCTCTGGCGTACCCTGGCGCTGCAGCGCTTCGACAGTTGGCACCCGGCCATCCGGGGGGTCATCCTCGCCACCAAGAGCCAAGACATCATGGCCCACGAGCTCTTCGACCGGAAGCCGGTCCTGGCTTGGTCCGGCAGCCATGCCACGCTGGTCGGCGACGCCGCACACCCCATGCTGCCGTTCCTCGGCCAAGGTGCGGGCCAGGCCCTCGAGGACGCCGTCGCACTGGCCGATGCACTCGCCGCGGATTGGAACATCACCAGCGCCCTGCGCAGCTACGAACAGGCGCGGGCACCCCACACGGCCAAGGTGGTGAAGGGCTCACGCAAAATGGCCAGCATGGCCCGGGAGCAGAAGCCGTGGAAGCAAAAACTCCAGCGCTCGCTGATCAGCATGTTGCCGCAGGCACTGGTGTACCGGCAGTTGGACGACGTCGTCGGCCGCGTTAAAAGCTAATCCGTCACGCACCAGCTGACCGCACCATTGACTGATGCCCGCGCGCGTACTGGAATAGAGGTAACTCCGTCCCTCAGGGGTGCAGATGTTCCTTGCACAGTTCGCGCAGCTGGCCGTGGCCACCGTGGTGCTGGGGGCTGTGGTTTTCCTGACCTCATACGCGGTCGAACGCGGCCTGCGCCGCTCCCCTGACGCCGATACGGCGTTCTGGTACTGCTTTTCCGGGCTCTGCTGCGCGCTGACCGTGGTGCTCGCCGCCGCTGCGCTCTTCCCGGCGGCCGTGCCGCTCTGGCTGCTGCTCGCCGCCGGTTGCGCCGCTCCCGCTGTCTGGCGGATTACCCGACGGGCCGCCGCCGCCGTCCGCTACCAGGACACGCGCGACTGGCATGAAGCGGCCGCCCGCCACGATGCTGCCCGCACTCGCTGGCTGGCGTACGAATTGGATCCGGCCCTGGCCATCGACTACCCGGACATGTCGGATGTCTCGCGGCCGGAGACAGCGGCCATGCTCCGTGCCATGAAACGCGCCGATGCGCTGCGCTCCCTGGGTCCGGCCGACGACGGCGGTGCCGGCTGCTTCGCAACGGCGGTCGCCGAAGCCGCGGCACGCCTCACAGAGGCAGAGCGGGCGGCGGGCCGCCTCCCGGAAACCGGCCCGCAAAGCCGTCTCCCGGAAGCCGGCCGAGCTTTCCTGCCGGTCAGGCGAACGTCCGGCCGGTGAGCCGCTCATAGGCTTCCACGTAGCGGGCCCGGGTTTTCTGCACGATCTCCTCCGGCAGCGCCGGCGGCGGGGTGTTTGAGTTGTTGTTTTTGTCCCAACCGGAGGCCGGCGAGGTCAGCCAGTCGCGCACGAACTGCTTGTCGAAGGATGGCTGCGCCTTGCCGGGTTCGTACGTGTCCGCATCCCAGAACCGGGAGGAGTCAGGGGTCAGCACCTCGTCCCCCAAGGTGATCTCCCCCGTCGACGGATCGATGCCGAACTCCACCTTGGTGTCCGCCAGGATGATTCCGCGTGCGCGGGCTATCTCCTCGGCGCGGGTGTAGATCGTCAGGGTCAGCTCGCGCAGCCGGCCGGCGGTCTCCGCCCCCACGGTCTGCACCACGGCGTCGTAGGTGATGTTCTCGTCGTGCTCGCCGACCTCGGCCTTGGCCGACGGGGTGAAGATGGCCGGCTCCAGCCGGGAGCCGTCCACCAGGCCCGCGGGCAGCGGAAGCTCGCAGACCGTCTGGGATTGCCGGTACTCCTCCAGCCCGGATCCGGTCAGATAACCGCGGGCAATGCATTCCACCGGGAACATGCCCAGCTTCTTGCAGACCATCGCGCGGCCGGCGACGGCTTCGGGCACATCCGTGGACACCACATGGTTGGCTATCGGGCGCTCTCCTGCGGCGAGCTGTTCGAACCACCAGAGGCTCAACTGCGTGAGGATGCGGCCCTTGTCCGGAATCTCGCTGGAGAGCACGTGGTCGAAGGCGCTGATCCGGTCGCTCGCCACCACCAGGACGGTGTCGTTGCGCTGGTCCAGCAGGCCTTCGGCGGCGATGTCTTCGCTGGAGGTCTCCACCTGCTGGGACACGGCCGGCACGTACAGGTCGCGGACCTTGCCGGAGTAGACGTGCTTCCAGCCGGGCAGTTCCAACACGTCGGGGGCGAATGCCATGGCGTTCCTAGTCTCTCTGTGCTTCGGCCTGGGGCAGGTCGTGCGTGGCCGGTTCGGGCACGGTGACTTCGCCTTGGGCTGCCAACAAGGCGATGTCGCTGCGGAACTGCGAGCCTTCGAGGCCGATAGTGCCGATGCCGTCGTAGGCCCGTTCGCGGGCTTCCACCAAGTCTTCGCCCAAGGCGACGACGGCGAGCACCCGCCCGCCGGCGCTGGTTACCTTGCCGTTCTCGTCCATCACCGTTCCGGCGTGGATCACATGCACGTCGTCCATTGCGTTGGCCTTCTTCAGCCCGCGAATCCGGTCGCCGGTGCGCGGCGTCCCCGGGTAATTTTCCGAGGCCAGCACCACTGCCACCGCGGACCTTCTGGACCACACCAGCTGTTCGGCGTCGTCCAGTTCCCCCTTGGCCGCGGCCAGCAGCAGTCCGCCCAACGGCGTCCGCAGCCGGGCCAGCACGGCCTGGGTTTCCGGATCGCCGAAGCGGGCGTTGAACTCGATGACGCGTACCCCGCGCCGGGTCACGGCCAGACCGCAGAACAGCACGCCAACGAACGGTGTGCCGCGGTTGGCCATCTCGCGGATCGTGGGCAGCGCAACGCGGTCCATCACTTCATCGACGAATCCGGCCGGCAGCCAGGGCAAAGGAGTGTAGGCGCCCATGCCGCCGGTGTTCGGGCCTTCGTCGCCGTCGAAAATCCGCTTGAAGTCCTGCGCGGGCACCAGCGGGATGGCGCGTTCGCCGTCGGAAATCACAAACAGGGAGACTTCCGGGCCGTCCAGGAATTCCTCGATCACCACGGAGCCTCCGGCGTCGAAGCAGGCCTGGGCGTGGGCCAGGGCGGCCTCGCGGTCCCCGGTCACCACCACGCCCTTGCCGGCAGCCAGTCCGTCGTCCTTGACCACGTACGGCGCGCCGAAGGCATCAAGGGCCTCAGCTGCCTCCTCGGCGTTGGTGGCCACATGCGCCATGGCGGTGGGCACGTTCGCCGCGGCCATGACCTGCTTGGCAAAGGCCTTGGAGCCCTCCAACCGGGCGGCTTCCTTGCTGGGGCCGAACACCGGGATGCCGGCCGCGCGCAACGGGTCCGCCACACCTGCGGCAAGCGGCGCCTCCGGACCCACCACCACCAGGTCGGATTCCAGCCGTTGGGCCAGCGCGGTGACGGCGGCCGGATCGCTGGCGTCCACCGGGTGGGTGGGCACGATCTGCGCGATGCCGGCGTTGCCGGGGGCCGCATGGACCTCGGTCACAAACGGATCGGCCAACAGGGAACGGATTATTGCGTGCTCGCGGCCACCGGGGCCGATCACAAGTACCTTCACAAAGAACTACCCTACTTGGCGCGGGGCGGAGCCTCGAAGTTGTTGCGCCGGACCTAAACTAAGTCCATGCCCGAGACATTCAAAGCCGCGGATGCCGTAGAACTGGCCGTCGTTGAACGCAACGGTTTCATCGAATCCCGCCACCTGGGCTCCGCCGTCGTGATGGCCGCGGACGGCACCGTGGTGACCGAGCTCGGCGACATCACCGCCCCGATCTTCCCCCGCTCCACGCTCAAGCCCTTCCAGGCCCTGGCGGCGATGCAGTCCGGCGTCCCGCTGCGCGGCGACCAGGTGGCCCTGGCCTGTGCCAGCCACGTGGGATCGCTGGAGCACATGGACGTGGTGGAGGGCATGCTCAAGGCCGCCGGCCTGACCGATGCCGATCTGCGCTGCCCGCCGGCCTGGCCGCAGGACGAACAGGCGCGCGGCTGGCTGGTCCGCACCGACCGGGGCCAGCAGCGGCTGGCCTTCAACTGCTCCGGCAAGCACGCCGCCTTCCTGTGGGCCTGCGTGGAGAACGGCTGGAACACCCGCAACTATTTGGAGCCGAACCATCCGCTCCAGCGCCGGGTGATGGAAGTCCTCGAGGAATACGCCGAAGAGAAGATCGAGCACATCGCCGTCGACGGCTGCGGCGCCCCGGCGCCGGCGCTGTCCCTGACCGGCCTCGCCCGGGCCGTCGGCAAGCTGGCCAAGGCCCCGGCGGACAAGAACGCGGATGCCCGCGCGGCCACCATCGCCACCGCCATGCTGGACTACCCGTGGGCGGTCCACGGGTACGGCCAGGAGAACACCGTGGTGATGCAGGAACTGGAGATCATCGCCAAGTCCGGCGCCGAAGGCGTGATGGTGATGGGTACGCAGTCGGGGGTCTCGGTGGCGGTGAAGATCCTGGACGGCAGTTCCCGCGCCGGCTCGCTGATCGCGCTGACCCTGCTGGCCGCCTGCGACGCCATCGACGTGGACAAGGTCGGCCCGGTGCTGGAGGAAGTGGTCAAGCCGGTGCTCGGCGGCGGCCAGCCTGTTGGCCGGCTCCGGCTGGCACCGCCCATGGTCGCCCTGCTGGACTGAGCCGGAGCACCAGCTATGGGAGCACGACGCCGGATCGCGGCGGAAGAGGGCAACGCCGCGTTGGCTGCGTGGCGGGCGGGCGCCACCGACCGGAAGAACACCGCCACGGCGGTGCGGTACGCGCTGGAGGAACTTTCCGAGCGCGCTCCGGGCAACAGTGTGGAAGTGCGGGTACCGCCGTTCGGCGTGGCCCAGTGCATCGAAGGTCCGCGACATACCCGCGGCACTCCCCCGAACGTGGTGGAAACCGATCCCGCCACGTGGCTGGCACTGGTGACCGGCGCCCTCGGGTGGGACAGCGCCGTCGCCGACGGCAAGGTCGCTGCCTCTGGCCTGAGGGCCGGACTGGCTGACAGGCTGCCGCTCTTCGCCCGGTAGGCTGGAATGCATGACTTCTGAGCAAGAACCGGCCCGCGACGACCGGCAGGCTGAGCCGGAACACCGGGACGTCACCGTCCGCCGGGCGCCGAAATTCGTGCCCTTCGTCCTCATCTGGGCGCTGGTGGGCGTCATTGCTGCCGCCGTCTCCGCCTACACCGGACCGGAGAACCCCGACTTCACCCGCGGCACCATTTTCGCCTTCCTGGCCGTGCTGTTCGCACTGGCCGGCGTGCTGATCGGATCGCTGCTGTTCCTGGTCATCGACCGGGTCAGCGTCAAGCGTGCCAAGCCGGCGACGGCCGTTGCCGAGCCGGGGCAGGACGTCTCCGCTGGCTCCGTGGTGGACGCCGGCCAGTCAGATGCTCCGGATCACGACCAGCCCGCCGCCCCCGCGAACCGCAATGAAGTTCCCGGCGAGTCCACGCAGCGGGACAGCAGCGCAGCTGCCGGCGGCGAACCAGACGGCGAATCCGAAGGCGAACGCCGGACGTAACCTGCCGGCCGACGGCCGTAATTCCCATCACCTCGGTGATGCTGTCCGCCGGGCACATGAGAGAATAAGCGGGTGGCACGCGGTGACGGAAAACTCTCCCATGATCTTCTTCCCGGCGAAAAGGGACCCCAGGATGCCTGTGGCGTCTTCGGCGTCTGGGCCCCCGGTGAAGAAGTAGCAAAAATGACCTACTACGGCCTGTACGCTTTGCAGCACCGCGGACAGGAGTCCGCCGGGATTGCAACCAGCGACGGCAAACGCATCAACGTCTATAAGGACATGGGCCTGGTATCCCAAGTCTTCGACGAAACCACGCTTAACACGCTGACCGGGCACATCGCCGTCGGCCATTGCCGCTACTCCACCACGGGCGACTCCACCTGGGCCAACGCACAGCCCACCCTGGGCGCTACTGCCACCGGCACGGTGGCGCTTGCACACAACGGCAACCTGACCAACTCCGCGGAGCTGTACGAGAAGGTGCTGGAGAAATTCGGCAAGCCCGACCGCGGCGAAATGGCTCAGGGCAATACCACTGACACCGCGCTGGTCACCGCGCTGATGGCCGGTCAGGAAGGCCAGTCGCTCGAAGAGCGCACGCTGGAACTGCTGCCCAAGCTGCGCGGCGCGTTCTGCTTCACGTTCATGGATGAAGGCACCCTGTACGCTGCCCGCGACCCAGCCGGAGTCCGTCCGCTGGTACTCGGCCGGCTGGAGCGCGGCTGGGTGGTGGCCTCGGAGACCGCCGCATTGGACATCGTCGGCGCTTCCTTCGTCCGCGAAATTGAGCCCGGCGAATTCATCGCGATTGACGAGAACGGGCTGCGCTCGCAGCGTTTCGCCGAGAAAAAGGCCGCCGGCTGCGTCTTCGAGTACGTCTACCTGGCCCGGCCGGACACCGCCATCAACGGCCGCAGCATCCACGCTGCCCGGGTGGAGATGGGCCGCAAGCTGGCGAAGGAACATCCGGTCGAGGCCGATCTGGTGATCCCCACGCCGGAGTCAGGAACACCGGCAGCCATCGGCTATGCCGAAGCCTCCGGCATCCCCTACGGCCAAGGCCTGGTCAAGAATGCCTACGTGGGCCGGACCTTCATCCAGCCCAGCCAGACCATCCGCCAACTGGGCATCCGGCTGAAGCTGAACCCGCTGAAGTCCGTCGTGCAAGGCAAGCGGCTGGTAGTGATCGACGATTCGATCGTCCGCGGCAACACCCAGCGGGCCCTGGTCCGAATGCTGCGTGAGGCCGGCGCGGCGGAGGTGCATGTGCGGATCTCATCGCCGCCCATCAAGTGGCCCTGCTTCTACGGCATTGACTTCGCCACCCGGGCCGAGCTGATCGCCAACGGCATCGGCGTCGAAGATGTCCGGGCGTCCCTCGGAGCCGACAGCCTCGGCTATATCTCCGAAGAAGGCATGATCGAAGCCACCGAACAGCCGCGGGAGCAGCTGTGCACCGCCTGCTTTACCGGCGAATATCCGATCGAGCTGCCGTCCGCGGACCGCTTGGGTAAGAATCTGCTCGAGCGCGGCGACGAACCGGAGCACGGCTCCTGCGACCCAGGGCCGGACTCGGACCTGGAGAACCTCCTGACCGCCGAAGACAAGAAAGAGCGAGTATGACCTCCCCCGAACAGGGCCAGATCACCTATGCCAGCGCCGGCGTCGACGTCGAAGCCGGCGACCGGGCGGTTGAGCTGATGAAGGGTGCCATCAAGGCCACGCACAACTCCAACGTGATCGGCGGGGTCGGCGGTTTCGCCGGGCTGTACGACGTCTCGGCGCTGCTGAAGTACCGCAGGCCGCTGCTCGCCACCTCCACCGATGGTGTGGGCACCAAGGTCGCCATCGCCCAGGCCATGGACATCCACGACACCATCGGCTTCGACCTGGTCGGCATGGTCGTCGACGACATTGTGGTGGTCGGCGCGGAACCGCTGTTCATGACCGACTACATCGCCTGCGGCAAGGTGGTCCCCGAGCGCATCGCGGACATCGTTCGCGGCATCGCGGCCGCCTGCGAGGTGGCCGGCACCGCGCTGGTGGGCGGCGAAACGGCTGAACATCCCGGCCTGCTGGGCGAGCACGAATACGATGTTGCCGGAGCGGCCACCGGGGTGGTGGAGGCCGACGCACTGCTCGGTCCGGAGCGGGTCAAGGACGGCGACGTCGTGATCGGCATGGCATCCTCCGGCATCCACTCCAACGGGTACTCCCTGGTCCGACGCGTGATCAACCACGCCGGCTGGGCGCTGGACCGTCAGGTAACCGAGTTCGGCCGGACGCTGGGCGAGGAACTGCTGGAGCCCACCCGCGTCTACGCCGCAGATTGCCTGGATCTGGCCCGCTTTGAAGCGGCCGGGGTCCACGGCTTCAGCCACGTCACCGGCGGGGGCCTGGCCGCCAACCTCGCACGTGTGCTGCCGCAAGGGCTGATGGCCACGGTGGACCGCTCCACCTGGGAGCTGCCGGCCATCTTCAAGCTCATCGCCGAACTCGGCAACGTGCCGCAGGCCGATTTGGAGCGGACGCTCAACCTCGGCGTGGGCATGGTCGCCATCGTGGATGCCGCCGGGGCCGATGCCGCCCTGCAGCGGCTGAACGAGCGCGGCATGCCCGCTTGGGTCATGGGGCAGGTTGCTCCCATTGACGCCTCGCTGGGCGGCGTCGACTTTGTCCAAGGCGCCAAGGGCGTGGACGGCGGCGCCGTCCACCTGGTCAATTCATACGCCTGAGCCGTCCCGGACACCCGACCGCCCCTGCACCGTAATCCGGTGCAGGGGCGGTTTTGCTTTGCCGGACATGTTGACGATCCATACCCGGTGGGACACTGGGCGTATGGGTGCGTACGTGGTGGTGGTGTTCATCCGGCCGGTGCGGGCCGGGCACACGTTCCCGCGGAGCGACTGGCCGCTGCACATCACGCTGGCGCGCTTCGACAGCAAGGAGCCGGCCGACGGCGTAGGCGAGCGGATCGGCCGCGCATTCGCCGGCCTGCTGGAGTTTGATGTCCGCACCGGAGCGGACGACTTCTTCGGCAGAAACCATTCCGTGCCGGTCTCGCTGCTGGAGCCGCATCCCCAACTGCAGCTGCTGCACGACCGCCTGCTCGACGCCCTCGGTACGGACGTCCATCTGCTCAGCCCGCAGCACGCCCGGCAGAACTTCCGCCCCCACATCAGCCACCAGGCGGAAGGACGGCTGCAGCCGGGCGAAGTTGTCCGGGTGGAGCAGGCTGCGCTGGTGGATATGCGGCCCGACGGGGATTCAAAACACCGGCGGGTCCTCGCCGTGTGGAACTTGGCGGGAAGTCAGGGGACAGCGCCGAAGACACCCTCCACCGCCCCTGAGGTCGGGCCAGCTCAGGGAATGGCGCCGAGAAATAGCCCCTACAGCCCCTGACCTGGACGACGGTGGGGGATCTGAATAATCAGCCCCACCGCCGGCAAGGAGACGGACTTTCCACGGTGCCGCGGCTACGCGCAGCCAGATTAAAGCCCCTCGGAGGCAACCCGGAACTGTGTTCAGCCCGGGCCCCCTGATGGTTCAGGAGCGTTGAGCCTGGCCGAAAGGGCCCTGACAGGAAGTAGCGACCGAGGCCGGCTAACCGACGTTGCGGCTGCCTTCGTCCTCGTCGTCGTCGTACTGATCCGCGTACTTATCCTCATAACCCGAATAATCCGGCTCAGGCGGAATATCGGAGAATGCGTCGGAGGTGTGGCGTTTCGCAGCGCCGAGTTCGCGCTGGAGAGCAGTGAGGTCAGTGGCCGGGCTGTAATACTTCATGTCCCGGGCTTGCCTGGTTGCTTTTGCCTTCTGACGGCCGCGCCCCATGGCGTGACCCCCTTTGTACGTCGATCCGGAGGTGGTCGCACGGCTTGCGCACGAGGCTCCGGAATAATTGATCAATTCTGTCGTACCTCTAGGGTACATGGTTTTCCACTCTGCTCGTGGCAGGGCGGCCAGTCGCCGCGAAGCGGCTCCCCCACGTCCGGAAACGACAAAATCGTGCCGCACAACGGGATTGTTGGCTAAAGTCATCGTGGACCAGTTCTCCTTTTCTCCTGGAGGACAACACGCACGGAAGGCAAGTTTCCCCATGAGCGAACAGGACAAGCGGCCTGACGACCGCGGGAGGCCTCCGCAGGAGCGCCCGGAGAGCCTCGACGCGGAGAACCTCGACCTGCCTGAACCCGATCTCCGCGTCAGTGCCGACGACGTCGAGCTCGAAGTCACTGCCGACGACGTTGAGCTCGAAGTCAGTGCCGACGACGTTGAGCTGGCTGAACCGCACCTGAGCCAGGCACACATCAGCGACGAAATTGCGGCCGAGGCCGACCTGGCGAATGTTGAAGCCGAAGCACAGGCCGTGGAGGAGGAAGCCGAGGCTGTTGGACGGCTAGCCGGCGGCGAGCTCGGCGACGGTGCTATCAAGGCCAGCGGCACCGCACCTACCGGAGCAGCGGCGGGCGGAGCAGCGGCGGGCGATCAGGCCCAGGTGGAAGACGCTGGGGTGGCCCCGGCCGCCGACGCACCGGCAGCCGGCCTCACATCACCCGCAGTCCCGGCCGCGAACGCACCGGAAGCCAACCCGCCGTCGTCACCCGCCGCCTCCACCACCTCACCCGCGGTCCCGCCGTCGGGTTGGGACTCCGCGCCGGCGAGCACCGACGGTTCCGCGCCGGAAAAGGAATGGTATTCGACCCCCGCCGGAGCAACCCCCCCGAACGGCGCGGGCGACGACGCCGCCGCCGAGGACTCCGCTGCCGGCTCGGGTCGGAACATCGACTGGAAGCCGCTGATCATCATCGGCGCGGTGGTCGTTGTAGCCATCGTGATTATCGCCATCATCGTCTCCAGCCTGACCGGTAGCTCGCCGGCCGGCGGGGCGGCCAGCCCCTCGTCGTCCCAGAGCGAGGCCGAGACGGCGAATGCCGACGGAGTGGTTGCCGAGGACGTCTCGCCGTTCGACTTCAAGCAGGGCCAGTGCTTCACCGAGTTCGAAGCCGTGATGCGCGACGCCACCGTGGTCACCTGCGACACCCCGCACACGGCCCAGCTGGTCGGAACGTTCTCCTACGGCGCCGATGAAGAGTTCCCGGGTGCCGACGAACTGAACATCAAGGCGCAGGCGGTCTGCACCGCCGTCGTCCTGAACGACGCCGCGGCAGAGGCGCCCGAGCTCAAGGACTCCTACGGGATGCCGTCCAAGGAAACCTGGGCCCAGGGCGACCGCAGGATCGATTGCTTCAAGATCGCCGCCGAAGGCGAACAGATCACCGGCACTCTGATCGGCCAGTAACGCGGCTGAGAGCGAAAAGTCCGGCGACCACCGCTGATGCGGCGTCGCCGGACTTTTCAGTTCCGGGAGCGGTCCGGCCTTAGCCGTTGCGGACCGCGCCCACCTGTGCCTGCACGGTGAGGCCGCCGGCCCCGCCCTCGGCGCCGATCTCCGGCGCATCCACCAGCACGGTGTCGCCGTCGCTGATCTCGCCGGCCAGCAGGCCGCGCGCCAGCTTGTCGCCGATCTCGCGTTGCACCAACCGGCGCAGGGGCCGGGCACCGAAGGCCGGATCGAAGCCGGTCAGCGCCAGCCATTCCCGGGCCGCGTCCGTGACCTCCAGGGCCAGCCGGCGGTCGGCCAGCCGGGCGCCAAGCGAGGCCACCTGCAGGTCCACGATCCGGGACAGTTCGTCGATGCTCAGCGGGTCGAAGATGATCACGTCGTCCAGCCGGTTGAGGAACTCGGGCTTGAAGCTCGCGTGCACCACGCCCAGGACGGCTTCGCGTTTCTTCTCCTGGTCCAGGGACTGGTCCACCAGGAACTGTGAGCCCAGGTTGGAGGTCAGCACCAGGATCACGTTGCGGAAGTCCACGGTGCGGCCCTGCCCGTCGGTGAGGCGTCCGTCGTCGAGCACCTGCAGCAGAATGTCAAAGGCCTCGGGATGGGCTTTCTCCACCTCGTCCAGCAGCACCACCGAGTACGGGCGCCGGCGGACGGCCTCGGTGAGCTGGCCGCCCTCTTCATAGCCCACGTATCCGGGCGGTGCGCCGACCAGACGGGACACGGAGTGCTTTTCCGAATACTCGCTCATGTCGATCCGGACCATGGCGCGTTCGTCGTCGAACAGGAAGTCCGCCAGCGCCTTGGCCAGCTCCGTCTTGCCGACGCCGGTGGGCCCCAGGAAGAGGAACGAGCCGGTGGGCCGGTCCGGGTCGCTGATCCCCGCCCTCGCGCGCCGCACGGCGTCGGACACGGAAGCAACGGCTTGGCTCTGGCCGATCAGCCGGGAGCCGATGAACTCCTCCATGTGCAGCAGCTTCTGACTTTCGCCCTGCAGCATGCGGCCGGCCGGGATGCCGGTCCACGCCGAGATGACTTCGGCGATGTCGTCCGCGGTCACTTCTTCGGAGACCATCAGGTCGCGGCCGGCGCCGCCCTGCTCTTCGGCAGCCTGGGCTTTGGCCAGTTCCTTCTCCAGCGTCGGGATCTCGCCGTACAGGATCCGGGAAGCCTCCGCCAGGTCGCCCTCGCGCTGGGACTTGTCCGCCTGCGAGCGCAGCTCGTCCAGCTTCGCCTTCAGGTCGCCCACCCGGTTCAGCCCGGCCTTCTCCGCTTCCCAGCGGGAGTTGAGGCCGGCCAGTTGTTCCTTCTTGTCCGCCATGTCGGCGCGCAACGCTTCCAGCCGCTCCCGCGAGGCCGCATCCGTTTCATTAGCCAGCGCCAGCTCTTCCATGGTGAGGCGGTCGACGGCGCGGCGCAGCTGGTCGATCTCCTCCGGCGCCGAATCGATTTCCATCCGCAGCCGCGAGGCGGCCTCGTCCACCAGGTCAATGGCCTTATCCGGCAGTTGCCGGCCGGAGATGTAGCGGTTGGACAGCGTCGCGGCGGCCACCAGGGCCGAGTCGCCGATCGAAACCTTGTGGTGCGCCTCGTAGCGCTCCTTGAGCCCACGCAGGATGCCGATGGTGTCCTCCACGCTCGGCTCGCCCACGTAAACCTGCTGGAAGCGGCGCTCCAGCGCCGGGTCCTTCTCGATGTTCTCGCGGTATTCGTCCAGCGTGGTGGCCCCGATCAGCCTCAGCTCGCCGCGGGCCAGCATCGGCTTGAGCATGTTGCCGGCGTCCATCGATCCCTCGGATGCCCCCGCGCCCACCACCGTGTGGATCTCGTCGATGAAGGTGACGATCTGCCCGTCGGAGTTCTTGATCTCCTCCAGCACGGCCTTCAGCCGCTCCTCGAACTCGCCCCGGTACTTGGCGCCGGCCACCATGGCGGCGAGGTCCAGCGACATCAGCGTCTTGCCGCGCAGCGATTCGGGCACGTCGCCGGCCACCATCCGCTGTGCCAGCCCCTCCACCACGGCGGTCTTGCCGACGCCGGGCTCGCCGATCAGCACCGGATTGTTCTTGGTCCGGCGCGAGAGCACCTGGATTACGCGGCGGATTTCAGCGTCGCGGCCGATCACCGGATCCAACTTGCCGGACCGCGCGATGGCGGTCAGGTCGGTGCCGAATTTCTCCAGCGCCTGGAATGTATTCTCGGGATCCGCGCTGTTGACCTTCCGGTCTCCGCGCACACCGGGCAGGGCGGCGAGCAGCGCCTCATGGGAGGCCCCGGCGTCGCGCAGGATCTTCCCGACGGCGGCACTGTCCGTCGAGAGCCCCAGCAGCAGGTGTTCGGTGGAGACATAGGAATCCCCCAGCTTCTCGGCCTCCTGCTGTGCCGCCTGCACCGCCTGGAGTAAACCCCGGGAATACTGTGCCTGGGCTACGGAAGACCCCGACGACGACGGCAGCGCCTTGATCGCGGTACTCGCCTGCACGCTCACCGAATCCGGATCGGCCCCGGCTGACTTCAGCACGGCAACGGCCACGCCGTCGCGCTGGTCCATCAGCGCCTTGAGCAGGTGGGCCGGCTCGATCTGCGGATTGCCCGCCGTCGACGCATTCATGGCGGCGGCCGACAGCGCTTCTTGGCTCTTGGTGGTGAATTTAGCGTCCAACGCTCATCTCCCTTTTCCCTCCGTGATGGATCCGGCCAGCCGCAGCGGTGCTGGTCAAATTGGCTAACTTGAGTCTAGTCAACTCAACTTTCAAAGTAAAGTTATCCACAGGCTGCGGCACCCGTTGACACCTACCATCCTGTCCCTACCCCGGCCTGCCCGGAAGTGCCCCGGACGCCTAGGCTGTAGGCAGGACGTGCTCAAATATTCTGAACCGAGGTGGGCGGTCAATGGAAACGATGCTGGAAACGGCCCGGCTGCTGCTGAACCAGCCGACTCCCGGAGACATCGACGCCATGTTCCGCATCCTTTCCGACCGGCGCACCACGCGCTTCAATCCTTCGGACGCGCTGCAATGGAATGAGGAAGCCGACGGCCTGTTCCAGCGCTGGGAAGCGCAGTGGGAGAACCACGGGGTGGGCTACTTCGCCGTCCGCCTGCCCGGCCGCGAAGAACCCATCGGTTTCGCCGGGGTCAAGCACGTCTCGTTGTCCGGCCGGCCGGTGCTGAACCTCTATTACAGGTTCGACCCCGCCGTGTGGCACCGAGGTTACGGGCGCGAGGCGGTGGGCGCCGTCGTCGTTCATATCAATGAGTTCCTGGAGCTGCCGCCCGTCCTGGCGCTGGTTCATCCGGACAACGCCGCCTCCATCCGCATCGTCACGTCGCTGGGCTTCGAACGCCATGCGGCGGCTGCCATCAGCGGCCCGGACGGCTACCAAGATGCATATGTGCTGAACTGGGACCGGCAGCTTTAGTATCCGGACAAGGAGTCCCATGGAAATCATCCCTGCAGCGTCGCTGAAGGAACAGCGGTGGCGGAACGGCGGCGGAGTGACCCGGGAGGTGGCCGCCGGCGACGTTGGCGCTGACGGGCTCCCGGCGTGGCGGCTGAGCCTGGCGGACATCGGTACCGACGGCAGCTTCTCCGAGTTTCCCGGCATGGACCGGATCTTCACCGTGGTGGACGGCGACGTCGCCTTCCTGACCGTGGACGGAACCCAGCACCAGATGGAGCGCTTCCGGCCGTTCCGGTTCGACGGCGGCAGCAGCGCCGAATGCAGCCTGCCCACCGGACCGTGCCGTGCGCTGAACGTGATGGCACGCCGCGGGGCCTGGGGTGCGGGGCTGTTGATCGTCGAACTCTCCAAGAAGCGGCCGCTGGCCGTTTCGGACAGACAGTTCCTGGTGCTGCTGCAGGGCCAGGCGCAGGCGACGGCGGACGGCACGGCCCACCCGCTGAAAACCTACGACACAGTGGCCGGCTCGGCGGTTCCCGCGGAGGTCAGCGGGCGCGGCTTCGCGGCGCTGGTCTCGGTTTATCCGGACGAGGACTGAGCGCGGCTCATTGACTGGTGACCAGGCCGGCTGGTGACCAGGCCGGCGAAGGTCGCGGCCTCCGGCCAGGCGTGGTCAGGACTCTCTTACTGCCCGCTTACCGCCCGGCGGCGGACTCTACCTTGACGGCGGAGACCTCGAATTCCAGCATCACGCGGTCCGAAACCAGCATGCCGCCCGAGTCCAGTGCCGTGTTCCACTTGACCCCGAACTCTTGGCGGTCGATGCGCCGGGAACCTTCGAAGCCTGCGCGCAGCTGGCCGCCGGGGTCCCGTTCCACGCCGATGAAGTCGATCGGCACCGCCACCTGCTTGGTGACGCCGCGGATGGTGAGGTCGCCGTTCACAATAAAGTTTCCGGCCTCCACCTGGTCGATCCGGGTGCTGACGAACGTGATCTCCGGGTAGTTTGGCGCGTCGAAGAAGTCGTTGGTCCGCAGGTGCTCGTCGCGCTGCGGGCTGCGGGTATCGATGCTGGCGACCTTGATGATGAGCCTGACCGAGGAATTGGCAGGGTTGTCCACGTCTGCGTGGATGACGCCCTCGATGTCGTTGAACGCTCCCCGGACTTTGGTCACCATGGCGTGGCGGGTGGAAAAGCCGATGCGCGTATGCGCCGGATCGAACCGCCACTCGCCGGATAGATCCGAAGTCAGTTCGGACATGGCAGAGCCTCCTCCTCGTGGGCACAGGCGCTGTCTCCCCCAATGACTGAACGATGCGCCTGGCCGTCCCCTTCAGCCGCGTGCGGCTCGTGTGGTAATTCCAACACATAATGGGGAGCAATGCACCACATTGACGCTGAAATTCCGAGCCGGTCCTCCGGCGGCAAACGCGCGCGCGCCCGGTGTGCTCCAGCCCCTGTCCCGGCCCGCCGGGGACCAATACACTGATGCCATGACCACCGCGAACGAGATGCCGTCATCAACTACCCAGTTACCGGCGGACGATTGCTGGAAATTGTTCCGCAGCGCCGACTTCGGCCGGCTCGGAGTCATCGTCGAGTCCCACCCGGAGATCTTCCCTGTCAATTACGTGGTGGACCACGGAAGCATAGTGTTCCGTTCCGCCCCGGGAACCAAGCTCGACGCTGCCTTAGCGAATGAGGTAGCGATGGAGGTCGACGGCTTCAATCCGGACACCAGCGTCGCGTGGAGCGTGGTGGCGCGAGGCAGCGCCCAGCGGATGACCAGCATCGACGACGTGCTGGAATCGGCCATGCTGCCGCTGTTCCCGTGGCAGTCCGGCGAGAAGAACAATTTCGTCCGTATCGTCCCCTCCGTCGTGACCGGACGGCGGTTTGTTGTGCCGGCCTCGGCCCGCCGCGGCCCGGGGCTCAGCGACAGCCACCGGTTCCGGATCGAGTAGGACGCTGCCCGGCGGCCGATGCGCGCGGCCCGGTAGGACGCGCCCGGCTTGGCGACTTCGCCCACCCGCCCGGGCAAGCCGTGGAGATCAGCGCCAGTTGGCAGTGCCCGGCTGATAGCCGGCGACAAAACCGCGGAACGTCCGATCGGTGGACACTATCTCCTTGCCCAGCGGCGTGAGGGAGACCGGAATCATTTTCAGGTTCGCAATCGCCAGCGGGATTCCGATGATGGTGATGGCCTGCGCGATGGCGGTCAGCACATGCCCGATCGCGATCCAGATGCCGGCAACCAGTAACCAGATGATGTTTCCCAGCGTGGACAGGAAGTAGGTGCGTCCGCCTCGATCCACCACCATGCGCCCGAACGGCCACAACGCGTAGCCTGCAATCCGGAACGACGCGATGCCGAATGGGATGGTCACGATCAGCAGGCAGCACACAATGCCGGCCAGGAAGTATCCCAAGGCCAGCCAGATGCCGCCGAAGAGCAGCCAGATAATGTTCAGAAGGGCCTTCATCCCACTATTCTGACTGCTGCTGCCGCCGACCGCTATGCGGGGCGCCCCTGAATAACCCCTGAGCTGCAAGGCCCTGCCCTCCAGCGATCGGAAAGCGGGCGTGGCCCCGTGTGGGGCGCCCATCCATCGCCCAGGTCAGGGCTAGGCGCCGAGATCATCCTCCACGGCCCCTGCCCTCGTCGTTAGGACGGGGGTCCTCGCCGAGATCACCCCCCACACCCCCTGATATGGACGACGACGATGCATCTGGCCACGGATCACCCCGCCTGCGGCAGCGAAGGCACCCGGCAGCGAAGGCACCGTGCAGCCAGGGCCGCGGGCAGCACGAAGGCCGCGGGGTAGCCCTTCCGAATGGAGGGTCAGCCCTGCGGCCTTCGTTAGTGCGGATGGGTCCGGAGCCGGGCCCCGGCCCGGCTAGCCGGCTTGGCTAGCTGGTCCGGCGCTTCTCCTGCGACGCCGGAGCCGTTGCGCGGCGCGGTCCACGCCGTGCCGGACGCTCGGCAGCCGGTGTTTCGGAGCGGTACACCGGACGGGTGCCGCCGGCAGAACGCTGCGAACCGCCGGCGGCGCGCTGGGCGCCGCCCGTGCGACCGGCACCGCCGGAGCGTGCGCCCGAGCCGGCGCGGCTACCTGCTGCGGCCTGGCCCTGGCGCCCGCCGGAGCCCGAGTTGCCGGTGGCGCTCCGGTGGCTGCCGTGGCTGGGGGCCGCAACGTCCTGTGAGCGGCCACCACGGTTCTCGCCGCGCGAGGACTGGCGCTGGCCGCCCTCGGACCGACCGCCACGCGCGGCGCCGGCCTGCTGGCGGGCTTCGCCGGCGCGGGCTCCTTCGCCGGCGCGGGCTCCTTCGCCGGTGCGGGCTCCTCCGCCACTGCGGGAGCCTCCGCCGCTGCGGCCACTGCCGGTTCGCAGGGCCCGCTTGCGCTGGGCGTTGGCGCCGGTAGAGGTACCGCCGCCGCGCTGGGGCTGCTTCGATGCCTGCTGCTGGGCCCGCAACTGCGGATCCACCGGTGCGGCGACTTCGCCCACCAGGTTCGCCAGCAGCTCGGAGGAGGCGGTGACGTTCTCGAAGGCCACGTCCACTCCGGCGGCCTTCATCAGTTTGCCGACTTCGAGACGCTGTTCCGGCAGCGCCAAGGTCACCACGGTGCCGTCGGAACCGGCGCGGGCGGTCCGGCCGGAGCGGTGCAGGTACGCCTTGTGCTCGGTGGGCGGGTCCACGTGGATCACCAGTTCCACCTCGTCCACGTGCACGCCGCGGGCCGCCACGTCGGTGGCCACCAGCACGCGCACGCCGCCGGTGGAGAACTCGGCCAGATTGCGGTCACGGGCGTTCTGCGACAGGTTGCCGTGCAGGTCCACAGCCGGGATGCCGGCAGCTGTGAGGGCCTTGGCCAGCTTGCGGGCGTGGTGCTTGGTGCGGGTGAACAGCACGCGTCGGCCGGTGCCGGCGGCGAGCTTGTTGAGCACCTGCTTCTTTTCCGAAGCATCGCGGGTCACCAGCACGTGGTGTTCCATCGTGGTGACCGCGGCCTGCGGGTCGTCCACGGAGTGGGTCAGCGGGCTGGACAGGTAACGCTGCACCAGCTTGTCCACGCCGTTGTCCAGCGTGGCGGAGAACAGCATGCGCTGGCCGCCGGTCGGTGTGGTGTCCAGCAGCTTCTTCACCACGGGCAGGAAGCCCAGGTCGGCCATGTGGTCTGCCTCGTCCAGGACGGTGATTTCCACCGATTCCAGCGTGATGATCTTCTGCTTCATCAGGTCTTCAAGCCGGCCGGGGCAGGCAATCACAATGTCGACGCCGGCGCGCAGCGCCTTTTCCTGCCGCTGCTGCGAAACGCCGCCGTAGATCACGGTGGTGTTCAGGCCCAGCTCGACGGCCAACGGTTCAATGGTGTTGTTAAGCTGCGTGGCCAACTCGCGGGTCGGCGCCAGCACCAGGCCCAGCGGGCGTCCCGGCTTGCGGAAATGGGCGGCTTCGCGCTCGGCCAACCGTGCCACCAGCGGCAGCGCGAAGGCCAGGGTCTTGCCGGACCCGGTGCGGCCGCGGCCCAGCACGTCGCGGCCGGCCAGCGTATCGGGCAGCGTCTCGGTCTGGATGGGGAAGGGGGCCTCAATGCCATCGGCGGCGAGCTTCGAAACGAGGGGCTTGGGCACGCCAAGGGCAGCAAAAGTAGTCATAATAAAGTGCGAATATCTTCCGGTCAGTGTCCCCGCGGCAGGTTAGCCCAGGGTCGCCGAAGAAAAATCAGACAGTGCCAACCGCCCCGGATCAGCCCGGTCACGTCATCTGACGGAAAAGCGGCGGTGCAAATGAAAGCGTTCATCGACGCAGGAAAACGCGTCTATTGCGTTTTCGAGTACCCCCAGTCTAACAGCACGGCCGGGCCGCACCCGCACTGGCGATACGCTGGTAGGGATGACCAGCAACTCCCCCACCCCTGATTCTTCCGCGTACGACGACGGTGCGCGCCTCACGCCGCCCATCCACCTCGCCCAGCCGGTCAGCTTTGTGCGCCGCGGCTCGCGGCTGCAGGGCCGGCGCCAGCAGGCCTGGGACGAATACGCCCCGAAGTTCGCCGTCGACCTCCCCCGGGACGGCGGCGACACCACCGTGGACCCGGACTACGTCTTTGATGCGGCGGCAGCCTTCGGGCGCTCCGCGCCGCTGGTGGTAGAGATCGGCTCCGGCCTGGGGGAAGCCGTTTGCCATGCCGCCGAACAAGATCCGGAACGGAACTTCCTGGCCCTGGAGGTCTACCGTCCCGGGCTGGCGCAGACCCTGCTGCGGATCGGCCAGCGGGATCTGGCCAACGTCCGCGTTGCCCAGGTCAACGCACCGGACGCCCTGGCCACCATGCTGCCCGAGTCTTCGCTGTCCGAGCTCTGGGTGTTCTTCCCCGACCCGTGGCACAAGACCCGCCACCACAAGCGCCGACTGGTGCAGGAAAGCTTCGTGGAGCTCGCTGCGCGGGTGCTGCAGCCCGGCGGGACCTGGCGGCTGGCCACGGACTGGTCCGACTACGCCATCCAGATGCGCCGGGTCGTCGATGCCTCGCCGGACTTCAGCAACCTGCACGAAGGTGAGCGCACCGGCGCCGACAGCCCGTTGACCCAGGTCTGGGAGAGCGGTGTCGAAGGGGTCGTCGGCGGCGCGCCGGTCCGCGAGGGCAAGGTCCCCGTCAGCACCGGCAACGCCAGCACCGGCGAAGGCATGGACGAGCTGGGCGGCTGGGCACCCCGCTTCGACGGCCGGACCATGACCAGCTTCGAGCAGAAGGCGCACGACGCGGGACGGATGATCTTCGACCTCGCCTACCGCAGGAACTGATCCGCTCCGCTCCCCGGCCGGACTCAGTTGGTGGTCACTGCCGCCAGCGTGGCATCCGCGTCGTTGCGCAGTTCCACCAAGGCGATTTCGTCGGTGTCCATGGCGCAGGACGCGGTGAGGGTGGCCCGGCCGGCCGGGGTGGCCTGCCAGGATGCCACCTGGTAGGTGTAACCGGACTTACCGGTCACCCACAGGGTGAGGATGCCGTCCTGGGGCAACTTCTCCCCGGCCACGTCCATCTCCGTCCCCCAGGTCTTGTGCACCAGGGCCAGCTCAACCTGCAGGCCGCCGTCGGCAGTCATGGTGTAGGTATCCGACGGCGGTTGCGGCTGCTGGGCCAGCAGCGGCCCGACCGATGCCCCGGCCACCAGGCACACCCCCGCCACGGCTGCCACCAGCCCGGTCCACCGGCGTCGTTCTTTCCGGCGCCGCAGGGCCAGTTCATCCACGAGTTCGCGGGTGCGTTCCTCGAGTTCTTGCGGCGGCGGGGATTCCAAGTCCAGCGCCGCGCCGCGTGGCAGCGCGTCCAACAGATCCGGCAGCGATTCCAGTTCGGCCGCGTCACGCCGGCACTCCAGGCAGTCCGCCAGATGCTCTTCGAATGCCGCCCGCTCATGACGGTCCAGCCCGCCCAGGATATAGAGGCCGAGCAGTTGGTGCTGTTCCTCGCTGGTGTTCACGACTGACCCACCCCCATCTCATCCAGTACCGACCGCAGGGCCTTCGCGGCATAAAACGCGCGCGACTTCACGGTGCCCAGCGGAATGCCCAGCGACTGCGCAGCCTCGGCAGCGGTGAGCCGCTGGTAGTGCAGGGCCAAAATGATGTTGCGGTGGTCCGTACTGATTCGTGCCAGGGCTTCCTCCATGACCACGCGCAGCAGTAGTCGATCAAACTGGTCTTCTTCAATGGCGGGCTCGTCCTCGCCCCATCCGGTCTCCTCCGGCCTACGGCTGCGGCGCCGGTAACCGTCGATGATGACGTGCCGGGCAGTCTGGTACAGGTAGCCGCGCATATTCTCCGTTTCCGGGCCGCGCTTCCACACCCGCAGGATCGTTTCCTGGACAACGTCCTCCACTTGGTCCGCGTTGGAGGTGGCGGCGCGCACGAACCGCCGCAGCGCTGTGGCATGCTCGCGGTAGAGACGGGCCACAGCCTCGTCATCGAGTGACACGGCCGCCTCCTCCCTGGCCGGGAACCGCCCTGTCGCTAACCGACGGCGGTCGCTAACCGGCGGCGCCGGTGCCGTCCCGGCTCTTCTATCCAGTACGACGACGGCGGCGGCCTTCCGGTTCAGCCGCACCGAAAATCGCCAGTGGCGGAAATCCCGATCGCCCGGCGTTGAACCATTGTGGGCGCGTGCGGCGTCTTTTCCAATAGCGGGTCGCGCCCCGCGGCACCGCACTCCGGGCAGCACCCGGGAGACGGCAAAGGAACCCTCATGAAAATCACACAGACAGCCCGGGCCGCCCTGCTGGCCGCTGGCATGCTGGTCCTGGTCGGTTGTGGCGGCAACTCCGGCACGGAAGAGCCCGCAGCGACACAGGCGCCGCCGGCGAGCGAATCCGGCATGGCCACAGAATCGTCTTCCCCGCAGATGTCGGAGGGCGGGCAGACCGGCGGGGAAATGGCCGGCGCTACCGACACGCTGGCCACCGCGGACACCAACCTCGGCAAAATCGTTGTAGACGGGGCAGGCATGACGGTCTACTACTTCACCAAAGACGTTCCCGACTCGGGCAAGAGCGCCTGCACTGGCGATTGCTTGGCGGCGTGGCCGCCTGTGCTGGCTGAGACAGAGCCGAAACTCGACGGAGTCACCGCCAAGGTCGGGCTCATCGACACTCCCGATGGGAAGCACCAAGTCACCCTCAACGGCATGCCCCTCTACTACTGGGCCCAGGACAAAGCCCCCGGCGACACCACCGGGCAGGACGTGAACGAGGTCTGGTACGTCGTCGCCCCCAACGGAGACATGATCAAGTAATCCGCGCCACCATCCGCCCGCAGCTGCCCAGTTGGGGCAGGGTAGCTGCGGGTTCCCTTGCCACGGCACGTCCGCCTGCGCTCCCCGGTCCGTGCTCGCAGAGGCCGCGCCAGCAGCCTGCCTCCACAGGCGCGGTTCGGGAACCGGATGTCCACACCCGTCCGCCCCGGGATAGCTGGCAGGGCTGCCGCCGTCTTACCGTGAAGCCATGGACAGCCATACCAGCATTGCCGAGATGCCCGAAGAAGACCGGCCGCGCGAGCGCCTTGCGCGTTTCGGAATGCGCCGACTGCGCGACGCCGAAGTCATGGCGCTGGTGGTTGGCTCCGGATCGCGCACGGCCAGCAGCGTCGAACTGGCGCACGCGGTCCTGAAGAAACTGGGAGGTCCGGCCGGGCTTCGGGAAGCCTCGGTCGAGGAACTGCTGGCCGTCCCGGGGGTGGGCGGAGCGCTGGCCGCCCGCATTGCCGGCGCCATGGAACTGGCGCGACGGGCGGCTGCACGCGAACGGATCAGCGCTGCGGGCGCCAAACCACCATCGCTTGGCTGCGCGGACGAGGCCGCTGGCCGCGGACCAGACTGACCACGTCGCCGGCAAGCCCGGCGGCGAACACGCGGCTGGAATCGGCGCGGCGCTGCCTGGCCATCAGTTCCTCGGACAGGTCCTGGACCTGGGCCCGCAGGGCTGCCACCTCGTTCTGCAGCTGGAGGATGCGCTTGATCCCTTCCAGTGAGACGCCTTCCTGGGACAGCCGCTGGACTTCGCGCAGCGTGTTCACATCCTGCTGGGAGTAGCGGCGCTGTCTGCCCCGCTGGCGCGATGGGGAGACCAGCCCCAGGCGGTCATACTGGCGCAGGGTCTGCGGGTGCATGTCGGCCAGTTCGGCGGCCACCGAAATCACGAAAATCGGCGCATTCATATCTATACCCACGGTGCTCTCCCTCCTGCGCTGCGCGCGTTTTCCGCCCGGTCCTTCCGGTCTGCTGAAACTCCGACCGGCTACAACCGCGCCTTGGCGGCAAGGTTGCCGCGCGGATCGGATCCGGCGGTCGCCGCCGCGAAGGCGTTGACCGCGTCTTCTGCCTCCTTGCCAAGGTTCTGCGGGACCACCACGTCGATGGTTACCAGCAGGTCACCGGTGTTCTTCGCGGTCTTCACCCCGCGTCCCTTCACGCGCAGCGTCCGACCGGACGGCGTTCCGGCCGGCACCTTGACCTTGACGAGTTCACCGGCCAGTGTAGGCACTTCGATCTGCGCCCCCAGCGCGGCCTCCGGGAAGGTCACCGGGACGTGGATGCGGATGTTGTCGCCGTCACGCTGGAAAAAGGTATGTGGCTTGACGTTGACGGTCACCATCAGGTCGCCTGCACCGGCCGGACCCGGCTGGCCCTTGCCGCGGACGCGGACCTTCTGCCCGTCCTTAATGCCGGCGGGGATCCGCACATCGATGACCTCGCCGCTGGGCTCGCGCAATCCGATGGTGGTGCCGTTGATGGAACCGGCAAAGGAAATGCTGGTGCTCGCGGTGCGGTCCGCACCCTTGCGCGGCGCCTGCTGCTGGTAGCCGCCGAATCCGCCGAACAGGTCGGCGAACTCCGGCGGAACGTTTCCCGAGGAACTGGTGCGGGTGCGGGCACCCTGGCCGAACAGGTTGCCGAAAATGTCCTCGAAGCCGCCGGCCCCCGGCCCACCGGCGCCCCCCGGGCCTCCGGCGCTGAAGCGGGCGCCGCTGCCCATCGCCCGGATCGCGTCGTATTGCTCGCGTTCCTGCGGGTCGGACAGGACCGAGTACGCCTCGGAGACGTCCTTGAACTTCTTCTCCGACGCGGCGTCGCCCGAGTTGGTGTCCGGATGGTGCGTCCGGGCGAGTTTGCGGTACGCCTTCTTGATGTCGGCGTCGGACGCATCTTTGGAGACACCGAGGATCTTGTAGAAGTCTTTCTCGACCCAGTCCTGGCTAGCCATGCAGGCGCCTCCTTTCAGTTTCACAAAGTCTATGGGCCTTCCGGCCCGGACGATGACGGGTTGGCCTCCGGCGGACCGGAAACCAACCCGTCATCTGTTCCGTCATGGCACCCTGGCGGGCGTCATTCCGCCGGTACAGCCACCACTACCTGGGCCGCGCGCAGCACGCGGTCGCCCGACTTGTAGCCCAGGCGCAGGATCTGGCTGACCGAGTCCACTTCCACCTCTGCATCGGGCTGCTGCATCAAGGCCTCGTGGATGTTCGGGTCGAACTCCACGCCGGTCTCCTCGATACGGGTCAGGCCGTAGGTCGCCAGCACGCTGTCCAGCTTGGTGGCAATGGCAGCGAACGGGCCGTCGGCCAGGTCGCCGTGCTGGCGTGCCGCGTCGATGTCGTCGAGGACCGGAAGCAGCGAGTTCATGACACCGATGACAGCCATTTCGCCGGCCACCGCACGGTCGCGTTCGACCCGCTTGCGGTAGTTCACGTACTCGGCTTGCAGTCGGAGCAGGTCGTTCTTGAGCTCCTCTGCTTCCTGCGACGTGGTGCCCTGGGCAACGGACTCCCCCGCCGGGACCTCGGCCCCGTTGAGGATCTCCTCAGCCTGGGCCAGCGCGTCCGCGTCCGCACCCTGACCGGCGGCGGGAGTCTTTTCCGCTGCCTGGTCCGCGTTGCCGTTGCCGGCATCGGCGGCAGCTCCGCGGACCTTTCCGGTCTCCGGATCGATCTTGCGGTTGTCGCGGAAGTTCACCGGCTCTGACTGGCGTTCTTCTTCGTTACCGTTTTCCGCCATGGTTACTTCTTCTCGTCTTCTTCGTCGACCACTTCGGCGTCGACGATGTCCTCGTCGGCGCCGGCCTCGGAGGCACCCTCACCGGCGGGAGCGCCGTCGGCACCGGCTGCGCCGGACTGGGCCTGCGAGTAGATGGCCTCGCCGAGCTTGGTCTGGGATGTCTGCAGCTTCTCGAACGCGGCCTTGACCTCGTCGTCGTTGTCCTGCTTTTCCAGGGCTGACTTCAGGGCGTCGACGTCGGCCTTGACCTCGGTCTTGACCGCTTCCGGCAGCTTGTCGTCGTTGTCGGCGAGCAGTTTGTCAACGGAGTAGGCCAGCTGCTCGGCCGAGTTGCGGACGTCGGCGGCCTCGCGGCGCTTCTTGTCCTCGGCGGCGTGCTCTTCAGCTTCACGGACCATGCGGTCGATGTCGTCCTTGGACAGCGCGGTGCCGCCGGTGATGGTCATCGACTGCTCGGCGCCGGTGCCCTTGTCCTTGGCGGAGACGTGCACAATGCCGTTGGCGTCGATGTCGAAGGTGACCTCGACCTGCGGCACGCCGCGCGGAGCCGGGGCGATGCCGGTGAGCTCGAAGGTGCCCAGGGGCTTGTTGTCGCGGGTGAACTCGCGCTCGCCCTGGAAGACCTGGATGGCCACGGACGGCTGGTTGTCGTCAGCTGTCGTGAAGGTCTCGGACCGCTTGGTCGGGATCGCCGTGTTGCGCTCGATCAGGTGCGTCATGATGCCGCCCTTGGTCTCGATGCCCAGCGACAGCGGGGTGACGTCGATCAGCAGCACGTCCTTGCGCTCGCCCTTCAGGACGCCGGCCTGCAGGGCTGCGCCCACGGCCACGACCTCGTCCGGGTTCACGCCTTTGTTCGGCTCCTTGCCGCCGGCCATTTCCTTGACCAGGTCAACGACTGCCGGCATGCGGGTGGAGCCGCCCACCAGGACGATGTGGTCGATGTCGGAGACCTTGATGCCGGCTTCCTTGATCACGTCGTGGAACGGCTTCTTGGTCCGGTCCAGCAGGTCCTTGGTGAGGTCCTGGAACTTCGCACGGCTGAGGTGCTCGTCCAGGTGCACCGGACCATCCGGGGTGACCGAGAGGTACTGCAGCGAGATGTTGGTGGAGGAAGCGGAGGAGAGTTCCTTCTTGGCCTGCTCGGATGCTTCCTTCAGGCGCTGCAGGGCGATCTTGTCCTTGGACAGGTCGGCGCCCTTGGCCTTGGCCTGCTGCAGCAGGAAGTCCACCACGCGCTGGTCCCAGTCGTCGCCGCCGAGGCGGTTGTCGCCCGACGTGGCGCGGACCTGGATGGTGGAGAAGTCGTCCTCGTCCTTGCCGACTTCCAGCAGGGACACGTCGAAGGTGCCGCCGCCGAGGTCGAAGACCAAGATGAGTTCGTCTTCCTTGCCCTTGTCCAGGCCGTAGGCCAGCGCGGCAGCGGTCGGCTCGTTGACAATGCGCAGGACGTTCAGGCCGGCAATTTCGCCGGCTTCCTTGGTGGACTGGCGCTCGGCGTCATTGAAGTACGCCGGCACGGTGATCACCGCGTCGGTGACCTTCTCACCCAGGTAGGACTCGGCGTCGTGCTTGAGCTTCTGCAGCACACGGGCAGAGATTTCCTGTGCGGTGTAGTTCTTGCCGTCGATCTCGACCTTCCAGTCGGTGCCCATGTGGCGCTTGACCGAGGCGATGGTGCGCTCGATGTTGTTCACGGCCTGGCGCTTGGCGATCTCACCGACCAGCACCTCGCCGGACTTGGAAAAAGCGACAACGGACGGAGTGGTGCGGCCACCCTCGGCGTTGGCAATGACGGTGGGTTCGCCACCTTCCAGAACAGAAACAACGGAGTTGGTGGTTCCGAGGTCGATACCTACTGCACGAGACATACGCGTGTCCTTCCTTTGCGGCCGCAGCTACGGCCTTGTTCACTGTGGCGGCCCGGTCGTCGGGTCTAAACCGACGGCTGCCGCCAGGGAACGGCGGCTGTTGAGCCTTCTGCACTCAAGTTTACTCAGGCCCTCGGCTTTGTCAACCAAGTTGAGCGTACTCCACTCAACTTTAGAGGGTGGCCGTGAGACGACGACGGCGGGGGCGCTGGTGGTTACCCCCGCCCCCGCCGTTCGTCAGCGGCCCGCGGCCGCCCCGGTCTCAGTCCGCGGCGTGCCCACTGCCCGCTGCCACCAGTTCGCGCTCCCGCGACTCTTTCCGGGCGAGCTTGGACGGCCACCAGATGTTCGGCCCGATGTCGTACGACAGCGCCGGGATCAGCAGCGAGCGCACCAGCACCGTGTCCAGCAGGACGCCGAAGGCCACGATGAACGCGAGCTGGCCCAGGAACAGAATCGGGATGACGCCGAGGGCGGCAAAGGTAGCAGCCAGCACCACGCCGGCCGAGGTAATGACGCCACCGGTGGAGCCCAGCCCGCGCAGAATGCCGGGCCGGGTTCCCAGCCGCAGCGATTCCTCGCGCACGCGGGTCATCAGGAAGATGTTGTAGTCGATCCCCAGCGCTACCAGGAAGACGAAACCGTACAGCGGCACCGTGGCATCCGCCCCCGGGAACCCGAAGACATGGTTGAAGACCAGCGCGGAGACGCCCAACGCGGTCAGGTAGGACAGCGCCACGGACAGGATCAACAACACCGGCGCCAGGATGGAGCGCAGCAGCAAGATCAGGACGAGCAGGATGACGCCGAGCACCATCGGCGTGATCTTCAGCAGGTCGGCCTGCGCCGTGACGTTCGTGTCCAGCGCAACCGCCGTGACGCCGCCAACCAAGGCCTGCGGATCGGCCGCGTCCAGTGCGGTGCGCAGGTCGGCAACGGTGGCCTCGGCCGCGTCTGAGTCCGGCACATCCTGCAGCGTCGCATTAATCATCACCCGGCCGTCGAGCTCCACCACCTGGTCGTCACGGGTGAAGAACTCGGCGGAGGCGACCCCGTCCTCGCTGCGGACCACCTCCAGCACCTGGTCCCGCTTGCCGCTGTCGGCGACGACGACGGCCGGGCTGCCGGCGCCGGCGTCGAAATGGCGAACCAAGGCGTCCTGCCCGTCCGCCGAATCCGTCTTCACCAGGACCAGCTCCGACTGCGGGACACCGTGGGCCTGCAGCTGCAGCACACCCATCGCCCCGGCGACCAGCAGCAGTACCGAAACCATCCAGGTGGCCCGGGGCATCCGTGCCACCAGATTGGCCACGCGCAGCCACAACCCGCGCATGCCCTCGGTTCCGGCCACCGCGTTTTCGGGTGGGGCGACGTGGGCGTGGTGCCCCGGGCGGGGCACGATGGGCCAAAAGGCGCTGCGTCCGGTCAACAGCAGGACTGCGGGCAGGAACGTCAGCGCCGCCAGCACCGCGAACACAATGCCAATGGCGGCGATGGGACCCAGGCTGCGGTTGGAGTTCAGGTCGGAGAACAGCAGGCACAGCAGCGCCAGGATCACGGTGGCTCCGGAAGCTGCAATCGGTTCGACCGCACCCCGGTAGGCGGTCTTCATCGCCGCCCACTTCGACTCATGCTCCCCCAGCGCCTCGCGATATCGGGCCGTCAGCAGCAAGGCGTAGTCGGTGGCGGCGCCGATCACCAGGATGGAGAGGATGCCTTGGCTCTGGCCGCTGAGCTGGATCCAGCCCTGCAGGGCAAACCAGTACACCACCAGGATGGCCGCACAGAGCGCGAACACGGAGGTCAGCAGCACCAAGAAGGGCAGCAGGAGCGCGCGGTAGACCAGCAACAGGATCACGAACACGGCACCCAGCGCCACGCCCAGCAGCAACCCGTCAATGCCGCCGAAGGCCTCCACCAGATCGGCGATGAACCCGGCCGGGCCGGTCACATAGCCGGTGGCGGATTCCGGAAGCTCGGCCGCCAGGACCGCGCGCAGGTCGGTGACCACGTCGCCGGCATCCAGGTCTTCCGGCACCGGCACGATGAACTGCACCGCTTGGAAGTCTTCGGACGGGATCGGCCCCACCACTTGATTCGCACCGCCGCGCTCCAGGCCGGCCGCGTCCGCCAGCCGTTCGGCCAGCGGGGCGTAGTCCGCCAGTTGCTGCGGCTGGATCGGCTCGTCGAATTCGACGACGGCGATGGCCGGCACCGCATCGGAGTCGCGGAAGCGCTCCTGCCATTCGCCTGCGGTGGTTGACTCGGCGCTGGCCGGCAGGAAACCGGCCTGATCGTTGGTGGAGACGTCGGAGAGCTTGCCGAACGTCGGCCCGCCGAGGCCGGCGGCAGCCAACCAGGCGACCACCACCAAGGCGGGGAGGAGCATTCTGAGCCAGCGGGCCATGGCGATCGATCCTTCGGAATCTAGGCAGCGGAAAACAAGCTCCACTATAGAGTAGTTCCACGTTAGAGATAAACCCTCAGTGAACTATCCTGTTGTTGGGTTGATGGAAGGGAGGGGCACGTGGAACAACGCACGGACCGGCTGATGCTGCTCTTGCAGCAGTTCGTCGTTGAGAGCGAGCGCTACGTTGAAGCGGTCAGCGAACGGGACGCCCTGCACCGCACCGACCTCAACGCCCTCGCGGCGATGGTCCGGGCCGCCGCGGCCGGCCGCACCGTTACTCCCGGCCTGCTGCGGACCGAACTCCACCTCAGCTCTCCTGCGACCACCGCATTGGTCGACCGGCTGGACCGCTCCGGGCACGTTAATCGCACGCGCAGCGATACGGACCGCCGCAAGGTGCATCTGGAGCTGACGGACAAGGCCCGCGCCACCGGCGGCGCGATGTTCGCCCCGTTGGCTCGCAACATCGGCCAGGTGCTGGACGGCTACCCGGCGGAGGACCGCCAGCGGCTAGCCGGCTTCCTGGCCGACATCATCACCGCCACGTCGGCCGCCTGCGTGGAGGTCGCCGGCCGCGACGGGGACCCGGGCGGCGACGGGCCCCCAGGCGGCGAAGCTGCGACGGGGACCCCCGGCGTCGACAAATAGCGCAAGATTCCGGCAGGGCAGCTACGTGCCGGCAGGGGCGCAGAGTAGTCTCCCACTATGAAGGACGAGGTCTACTCCCACGGCCACCACAAGAGCGTGGTCAACGCCCATGCGATCCGCACCGCAGAGGACTGCGCAGCCTATCTTCTGCCCGAGCTCAAGCCCGGCATGATGTTGCTGGACGTGGGCTGCGGCCCCGGCAGCATTACGGTTGATTTGGCCGAGCGGGTGGCTCCCGGACAGGTCATCGGCCTGGACCGGTCCGACGATGTGCTGACCCAGGCGGCCGAACTCGCGGCGCTGCGCGGCATCGAGAACGCCACGTTCGTCAGCGGCAACATCTACGACCTCGAGTTCGACGACGACACCTTCGACGTGGTCCACGCCCACCAGGTCCTGCAGCATCTGACCGATCCGGTGGCCGCACTGTACGAGATGCGGCGGGTGCTCAAACCTGGCGGCATCGTGGCCGTACGCGACGCCGACTTCCACGGCATGAGCTGGTACCCGGAACTGCCCGAACTCACCGACTGGATGGATACCTATCAGCAGATCGCCCGGGGCAACCGGGCGGAACCGGACGCCGGCCGGCACCTGATTTCCTGGGCGCAGGCCGCAGGCTTCCGCGAGATCACGCCGTCGTCGTCCAATTGGCTGTACGCCACCGAAGAACAGCGCCGCTGGCAGGGCGATGTGTGGTCCGAGCGCGTCCTGCACTCTGCCTACGCGGAACAGTCGCTGGAACGCGGGCTGCTGGACCAGGCCGGGCTGGAGCGGATTGCGCAGGGCTGGCTGGCCTGGGCAGACGCCCCGGATGCCTGGTTCCTGATTCCCAACGGCGAGATCCTGGCCCGCAAGCCCTGACCCGACGGCAGACAGGACCTCAGCGGACATGCGCGGACAGTATGACGTAGTGGTCATCGGCGGCGGCCACAACGGTTTGGTCGCCGCCGCCTATCTGGCGCGCGCAGGGCAGAGCGTGCTGGTGCTGGAGCGCGAAGACAGGCTCGGCGGGGCCGCCGTCTCGGCGGAGGTCTTCCCCGGCACCGGGGCCCGCATTTCCAGGTATTCGTATCTGGTCAGCCTGCTGCCGCGGCGCATCATCGATGACCTGGAGCTGGACCTGCGGCTGCTGCGCCGGCGCTACTCGTCCTACACCCCGTTGCCCGGCACATCCACCGGGCTGCTGGTGGACAATCAGGACCCGGATGCGACCCGCGCCTCCTTCGGCGCCGTGGACGCCGGTGCAGACTTCGGCACGTTCACCGAGTTCTACCAGCGCACCGGCCGGCTGGCCCAGGCAGTGTGGCCAACGGTCGCCGACCCGCTCCCCCGCCGCTCCGAACTGCGCCGCCGGTTGGGCGATGACGAGTCCTGGAACGACTTCATTGAGACGCCGATCGGCGACGTCCTGGAACGCAGTTTCGCCTCGGACCTGGTCCGCGGCGTGGTCTTCACCGACGCGCTGATCAGCACGTTTGCCAGCGCCCACGACGACGACCTGCAGCAGAACAAATGCTTCCTCTACCACGTGATCGGCGGCGGCACCGGCGACTGGGACGTACCCGAGGGCGGCATGGGCGCGGTCACCGCCGCGCTGGAAACGGCCGCTCGCCACGCAGGTGCCCAACTGCGCACCTCGGCGGAGGCCACCTCGGTGACTCCGGACGGAGAGGTGCGGTACGACGACGGCGGCGGGACCGACGTCGTCGTCTCCGCGAAGCGGGTACTCGCCAACGTCTCGCCCGCGGTCCTCAACGGACTGCTGGCCGCCGGCGGCGCGGAACCGGCCACGCGGTCTGGCCCCCCGCCCGAGGGAGCGCAGGCCAAAGTGAACCTGTTGTTGTCCCGGTTGCCGAAGCTGCGGGACAGCGCCGTGGCGCCGGACGCGGCCTTCGGCGGCACCTTCCATATCAACGAGCTGTACTCACAGCTGGAGCGGGCCTACGCGGAAGGCGCCGCAGGCCGGATCCCGGATCCGCTGCCCGCGGAAATCTACTGCCACTCGCTCACCGACCCGTCCATCCTCTCGCCCGAACTGCAGGCAGCCGGTGCCCAGACCCTCACCGTGTTCACGCTGCAAACCCCGCACCGGATGCTCACCGAGGAGAACAACAACGCGACCCGCGCCCGGCTGCAACAGGCCGTGCTGGACTCGCTCAACTCGGTGCTCGCCGAGCCGATCGAAGACTGCATCCTGCTCGACACCCGCGGAGAGCCGTGCATTGAAACCAAAACCACGCTCGATCTTGAACACGCTCTGAACCTGACCGGCGGGAGCATTTTCCACGGCCCACTCGACTGGCCGTTCGCCGAAGACGACGAGCCACTCGACACCCCGGCGCAGGGCTGGGGCGTGGCCACGGCCCATGAACGGATCCTGCTCTGTGGGGCCGGCGCGCGCCGCGGCGGCGGTGTCAGCGGCCTCGGCGGCCACAACGCGGCCATGGCCGTGTTGGAAGAGGGCGCGCCGGAATCGGGGGCGTAGGAAAAGGGCGCGCCGGAATAGGGCGCGTAACCTCGTCGAGCGCCTGAGCGGGTTGCGCAGGGCTGCACCGTAGGATCATCTGGTGCAATTCTCGTTATGGCTGGCGCTGCTCGGCGCCACGGTAGTGATTAGCTTCACCCCGGGTGCCGGTGCCATCAACACCATGAGCAACTCGCTCAACGCCGGCTTCGGCCGGTCCATCTGGGGCATCCTGGGCCAGCAGGCCGCCTTGGTGATCCACGTGGCGATTGTGGCGCTGGGCCTGGGCCTGCTCGTCTCCAACTCCCCGGTCCTGTTCGCCGCGATCAAATATGCCGGTGCCGCCTACCTGATTTATCTTGGCCTGCGCCAGTTCCTTGCCAAGCCGACAGGCAACGCGGAGGTCGAAGCGGCACGCCGCGACGAGCCGGCCTTCTCCATGTTCCGGCGCGGCATGTGGGTCAACCTGCTCAACCCGAAGGCCATCGTCTTCTTCCTGGCGTTCATGCCGGGCTTCATCCGGCTGGACCAGCCGCAGCTGACGCAGTACCTGGTCCTGATCGCCACGGTGCTGGCCGTGGACATCCTGGTCATGTGGTTTTTCTTCGCCGCGGCGGCCAGGTCTTTCCAGCGGTTCACCCGGACGGTGCGCGGGCTGACCATGATGAACCGGGCCTTCGGTGTACTTTTCATCGCGGTCGGCCTGATGCTGGCTTTCCTGTAGCCGCCTTCTCATAGACTCGAGTCATGTACCGCATCATCGCCGTCTGCACCGGAAACATCTGCCGCTCCCCCATGGCCGAGCGGATGCTGGCCCGCGCGCTCCAGGAAGCAGGACTGGGCGGCGAGGTCAGCGTGGACTCCGCCGGCACCACCGGCTGGGAGCTGGGGCGGCCGATCGACCAGCGGGCCGGCCAGCGCCTGGAGCAGTCCGGCCTCAGCGCGCTGGACCACCGGGCCCGCAAGTTCGAGGGGTCCTGGTACGACGAGCGCGACCTGATCCTGGCCCTGGACGTGGACCACTACGACCAACTGCGGAACGGTGCACCGCACGACGCCGCCCGGGACAAGGTCAGGCTCTGGCGCTCCTTCGACCCCGCCGTCAGCCATCTTGGTCCGGCGGATCAGGGGATCTACGATCCGTGGTTCGGCGAGGCCTCCGATTTCGACGCCAGCTGGCAGATGATCGACGCCGCGCTGAAGGGAATCATCGAGTTCGTGCGCAAGGAACTCGATGCCCGCTAAGCCGGTCCTGATCGCCGTCGACGGACGCTCCGGATCCGGCAAGACCACACTGGCGGTGGAACTGGCGGCGCTGCTGCGGGTCCACCGCACGGTCTCGCTGTTCCATCTGGAGGACATTTATCCGGGCTGGCACGGCCTGGCCGGCGGACAGCAGCGCTATCTGGAGAGCGTGCTGCGTCCCTTGGCGGCCGGGGAGGCCGCGCACTGGACCGCCTGGGACTGGAACAAGGACGACGACGGTGCCTCCCGTAGCACGGAACCCGCCGACGTGGTGGTCCTCGAGGGCGTCGGGGCTGCGCACGCCGCCGCCCGCGGCCTGCTCGACGCCGTGGTGTGGCTGCAGGCACCGTCCGAGGCCCGGCGGACCAGGGCCTTGTCCCGCGACGGTGCTACCTATGAGCCGTTCTGGGACATCTGGGCAGACCAGGAGGAGGCCTGGCTGGCCGGCGACGACGCGGCCGCCGCCGCGGACGTCGTGGTCGAATCCGGTCCCGCCGGCGCCGCCCCCGAGCAGGTCCTCGCAGCACTGGCCTCGCTGCCGGTGCTCGAACACCCCCTGGCCCCGGAGCGGGCGACCCGCGAGGGCATCCGGCTGGTGGCCGAACGCGTGGATGCCTATCCGGACGCCGAGGCGGTCTACCGCCGCTTGTATGCCGGCGCGGTCCGCAGCGTCTGGCTGGACAGTTCCAACGTCCACGAAGCCGCCGACCGGAACCGGATCAGCATCATGGCCGACGACGGCGGCAGCTTCGGCCAGTGGGCTGAGCACCGGAACGGCACCACGCTGGTGAGCCAGCACAACACCACCGCTCGGATCGGCGGCGGGTTCTTCCGCTGGCTGGACAGCGCCTGGGGACACCGCCCCGCCACCGCCGCCGAGGAGGTGCCCGGCGGCTTCGCCCTGGGCTGGCTGGGCTACCTGGGCTACGAGCTCAAGCGTGAGACCGGCGGCAAGGACGCCGCCCCTGTGCAGGACGGGGCGCCGGACAGCCTGCAGGACAACGCCCTCGGCAACGCGCCGGATGCCGCGCTGCTGTTCGCCGGCCGCGCCGTCCTGCTGGACCATGCCCGGCGGTGCACGTGGCTGCTGGCCCTGACCGGACCGTCCCGCACGGACGAAGCCGCTGAGTGGATCGCCGGCACGGCAGCAGTCATCGGCACCCTGCCACCTGCTTCCGGCCCGTCGCCGGAACCGGCACGGCGGCCCGCCCTGGTCTTCCAGCCGCGCGACTCACGCGAGGCCTATCTGGCCAAGATCCGCGAAGCACAGGCGGAAATCAGCGAGGGCAACACCTACGAGGTCTGCCTGACCACCCAGCTGCACGCCACCACGACGGAACCGCTGGATCCGCTGGACACCTACCTGGCCCTCCGCCGTCGCAATCCCGCGCCTTTTGCCAGCCTCTTGCGGTTCGGGACACTCACCGTGGCGAGCACGTCGCCCGAGCGCTTCCTCAGCATGGCGGCCGACGGCGGTTTGCGGGCCGAACCGATCAAAGGCACCCGGCGGCGTCTGGCGGATCCCGACGCCGATGCGGCAGTGGTCCGGGAGCTCGCCGGCAGCATCAAAGACCGGGCCGAAAACATCATGATCGTGGATTTGCTGCGGAACGACCTGAGCCACTTTGCCGTACCGGGTTCGCTGCAGGTCAGCCGGCTGTGCGCCATCGAGTCCTACGCCACCGTGCACCAGATGGTCTCCACCATCGACGCACAACTGCTGCCCGGGGCTGTCCGGGCCGAGGCCGTGGCGGCGGCTTTTCCCGCCGGCTCGATGACCGGCGCACCGAAGATCAGCACCATGGACATCCTGGACCGGCTGGAGACCGGACCGCGCGGCGTCTACTCCGGCGCGGTGGGCTACTTTTCGCTGGACGGGGCCGCGGACCTGTCCGTGGTGATCCGGACGCTGGTGATGGACGGCAGCCGGCTCAGCTTGGGCGTCGGCGGTGCGATCACCGCAGACTCCGTGCCCGACGACGAGTGGGACGAAGTGCGGGCCAAAGCCTTCGGAGTGCTCTCGGCACTGGGCGCGGTGTTCCCGGACTAGCGCACCCGGCTACTGCAGGGTGGCGGTCAGCCGGGCCACGTTATCCACGTAGCGCTGCCAGCGCGGCCGCTGCCGCCATTCCTGAAGCGTGAGCTCCTTGGAGATCACCCGATAGCTGTCCTGGATATCGGACAGCTCCTCCACGATGTGGTCGCCGAGCATCATCACGGAGACCTCCAGGTTCAGCGAGAAGGACCGCATGTCCATGTTGCTGGAGCCGATGACGGCAACTTCGTTGTCCACCGTGAAGTGCTTGGCATGCAGCACCAGCGGCCTCGGGTAGCGGTAGATCCGTACGCCGGCCTCCAAAAGAGCCTGGTAGTAGGACTGTTGGGCATGGTGGACCAGCGCCTGGTCGCCGACCTCGGACACGAAGAGCTCCACCTTCACCCCGCGCTGCGCCGCCGTCGTAATGGCATAGAGCAGCGAATCATCAGGCACGAAGTATGGGCTGCAGATGGACAGCCGCTCGACGGCCGCATAGATCAGCGTGTTGAACAGGCGCAGGTTGTTTTCGGTGACGAAGCCGGGGCCGCTGGGCAAGGCCTGGCACGTCATCGGCCCGGGTTCGCGGGACGGAACCGGAGTGAACAGTTGGGTTTCGAGGATGTCGTCGGTTTCGCTCAACCAGTCGGTGGCGAAGACGACGTTGAGCGCGGTGACGATGGGACCTTCGTAGCGTGCCATCAGCTCCACCCACTTGCGGCCGATCTTTTCGCTGGAGGTGCGCCGGTAGCCGGGTTCGATCAGGTTCTGCGATCCGGTGAAGGCCACGCGCCCGTCCACAACCAGGATCTTGCGGTGGTTGCGCAGATCGATCCGGCGCCATTGGCCGCGGACCGGCAGCACCGGCAGCGAACGGCGCCAGTCGATCTGGGTGGTCTCCAGCCAGCGGCGGAACTTGCGGTAGCCGGTCACCCGGAGGGCTCCGATGTGATCGAACAACAGGCGCACGCGGACGCCCCGGGCGGCGGCTTCTTCCAGCGCGGCGAAGAGTTCGCCCGTGGTGTCGTCCCTGCTCATGATGTAGAACTCGATGTTCACGAACTCGCGGGCCTCGCGCACCGCCTCGGTCATGGCTGCAATCGAGGCGTCGTAGTCCGGGTACAGCTCCACGTGGTTGCTGTCCACCATGGGGAAGGCGCCGAGCCGGCGGTTCAGCTCGGCCGCCGAATGCACCCAGGCCGGTGCTTCCCGTTCGCTGCGGGGCTCCTCCAGATCATGGGTGGCGGCCCAGACGCGGCGGTTGATCTCCGCCTGCTTGGCGATCCGGCGTTCCGAGAGCCGGTAGCTGCCGAACATGAAGAACAGCGCAAGGCCGATCAGCGGGATGAAGAAGATGGCGAGCAGCCAGGCCATGGCGGTGTTGGGCCGCCGGTTGCCGGGAATCACGCCCAAGGCGATGATGCGGATCGCCATGTCTATCACGCCGAGAATGGCGACGACCCAGTCGGGGAATGTGCCCAGCCCCGCAAACGACCACAGCACGCGGCTGCTCCTCCCCTCCCGCCGTGTGCCGGCGCAATCCTCCCCAGCCTACCCGGCGGCCAGCGACAAACTAAGCTAGCCGTATGACAGTTCTGGTGTTCTTGGACCCTGCCTACGAGGCGGGGCGCATCGCAGATGCTTCACAGCCTCAGCTCATGGCCACCGATCAAGGGGCCACCCGCGGGGACGGCATTTTCGAGTCCCTGCTGGCCGTGAACGGAATACCGCGTAAGGTGCAGGCGCATCTGGACCGGCTGGCCACATCCGCCCAAACCATGGATTTGCAGCTGCCACCCGCCGACGCGTGGGAGCGTGCGATTAAGACGGCGATCGCGGAGCACCCGCCGGTCGAGGAGCTGGTGATCAAACTGCTGGTGACCCGTGGCGTGGAAGGCGCCGCCGCGCCCACTGCCTGGGTCCAGGCGTCGCTGCCGCCATCGGCCGGTCAGCGCCAGCGCACCGACGGGATCTCGGTGCTGCTGTTGGACCGCGGCTATGACAGCTCGCTGGCCGAACGCGCCCCGTGGTTGCTGATGGGCGCCAAAACGCTCTCCTACGCGGTCAACATGGCGGCCCTGCGCTACGCCCGCAAGAACGACGCCGACGACGTCATCTTCACGTCCAGCGACGGCCGCGTCCTCGAAGGACCTACCTCCACCGTGCTGATGGCCCGGGTGCGCGATGGCGTCAGGACTTTGGTCACGCCGCTGCTGGAGAGCGGAATCCTGCCGGGCACGTCCCAGGCTGTGCTGTTCAAGGCGGCCGCCTCGGCGGGATGGCAGCTGGGCTACGGGCCTTTGGAACCGGACGACCTCTATGAGGCCGATGCCGTCTGGCTGGTCTCCAGCATCCGGCTGCTGGCGCCGGTGAAGAGCATCGACGGCAAGGAAATCCCGGTGTCGCCGGAGCTCACCGAGGAACTGACCGCGCTGCTGGCCGAAGGCAGTCGGGAGTAGCTTCCGCAGGCTCCCGGCGCCGTCCGCGCCAAGCTCACACGAAGATGAAGTTCCAGGTGCCGGCGGCTACAGCGGCCGCGGCCGCCGCACCGGCGATCAGCACGCCGCCCAGCAGCACCCAGACGTCCACCGTGCTGTAGGTGGACTCACGCGCCCAAGTCCGCCGACCTGCACCAAAACCGCGCGCCTCCATGGCAACCGCCAACCGGGTGGCCCGCCGGATGGCCTGCACGATCAGCCCGAACGCCTGGCCCACGAACGCGCCGGCCTTGGCGATAGGCCGGTTCTCGGCACCGACACCACGGGCGCGGCGGGCCAGGCCCAGCGTGCGCCATTCCTCCACTAACAGCCCGACCAACCGCATGGCGGCCAGCGCCCCCAGGACGAAGCGGTGCGGCAGCTTTAGTTTCTGCGCCAGCGCGTCGGCCAAGTCGGTGGGGTCGGTGGTCAGCAGCAGGAAAATGCCCGGCAGGGCGACGGCGAGCGAACGCAGGCCGATGGCGATCCCGCCGGCCACCGAATCCTCGGTGAACACCACCGGACCCAGCTGGAACAGCACGGCTCCGGTCTTCTCCGCCAACAGCGCCGTGGCCCAGGCCCCGGTGGCCGCCGCCGCCAGCAGGGGCCAGCCGCGCTTGAAAAGCAGCCACGGGTTCACGCCCAGCACGGGCATCAGCAGCAACTCGGCCGCGAGCACTACCGACGCGCTGACCCAGTCCACGCTGAGCATGACCACCACGGTGATCACGGCGGCGGCCGCCAGTTTGGACACCGGGTTGGCGCGGCTGAACGGCGAAGCGGTGAGCCGCGGAGTCATCAGATCCACGCTCATGCTGCCCTCCTCAGCGTCTGGACCGGCTGGACTCCGCCGCCGGCCACGCGCACGGCGGCACCGCCGAGCGCTGCCGTGAAATCCGCGTCGTGCGTCACCGATACCACGCTCTTGCCGTCGGCCACCAACTCGGCCAGCAGGGTGACCAGTTCCGCCCAGGTGTTGGCGTCCTGCCCGAAGGTCGGCTCGTCCAGCATCAAGATGTCCGGGCCGGTGGCCAGCATGGTGGCCACCGAGAGCCGGCGCTTCTCGCCGCCGGACAGGGTAAAGGGATTGGCCTGCAGCAGCCGGGTCAACCGGAGCCGTTCGGCGATGGTATCCACTCGCTGCCGGACCACTGCCTCGGGCAGCTTCGCCACCCGCCGCGGGCCGAACTCCAGCTCATCGAGCACCGTGCTGGTCAGGAACTGATGTTCCGGTTCCTGGAACACGCTGCCAATCCGGGCCACCAACTGGGCGGACTTCCATTTCACCGGGGACTGCGCCGCGCCACGGTGCAGCGCCGGGGTGGCGGTCAGCTCCCCCCGGCTGGGCGCCAGCAGACCGCCCAGCGTGAGTGCCAGCGTCGACTTGCCGGCGCCGTTCGGGCCGGTGATGCTCAGGGCCTGTCCGCTGAGCAGGTCCACGTCCACGCCGCGGAGCACCGGCCCGGTCTTCCGGCTCCGGGCCACGTCCAACCCCATCGCCTGCAGCAACGGTCCGCCGGGTGCCCGAGCGGCGGGCAGCTTCAGCCGGGGAGTGTGTCCAGGGACCCAGACGCCGGCCTCCACCAACCGGGCGCGGGTGGCGCGTTCGGCCAGCACTTTGGCCGGCGGGCCGTCTGCCAGCACGCCGCCTCCGGCCGCCAGCACGATCACCCGGTCCACCACGTCCGCCCAGACGGCCACCCGGTGCTCCACCACCATCAAGGTGGCGCCGGTGCGGTCCAGCACCCGGGCCACGGCGTCGCGCACTTCCTGCACGCCCTCCGGATCCAGATTCGCGGTCGGCTCGTCCAGCAGCAGCAGTCCCGGCCGCATGGCCAGCACCGAGGCCAGCGCCAGCCGCTGTTTCTGGCCGCCTGACAAGGCCGCGGTGGGATGGTCCAGCGGCACGTCCAGGCCAACATCGGCCAGGGATTCGCGGACCCGGTTCCAGATCTCTGCGCGCGGTACGGACAGGTTCTCCGCCCCAAAGGCCACCTCGTCGCCCACGCGGGCCAGCACCAGCTGGCTTTCCGGGTCCTGCAGCACCAGCCCGGCCCGGCCGCGGGCATCCGAGGGACGCAGCCCGGCCACGGTAAGCCGCCCGGCTTCCTCGCCCTCCCCGTCGTCGCCCAGCACGCCGGCCATGGCGTGCAGCAGCGTGGACTTCCCGGCGCCTGAAGCGCCCAGCAACAAGACCCGTTCCCCGGGTGCAATGCTGAAGCTGGCCCCGCTGACCGCGGGGTCCTTGCGGCCGGCATGGCGCCAGCCCCACCCCTCGGCGAGGACCGGCACCGGGCCGGGCACCGCCGTCGTAATCTGCAGTCCCATAACGGCTCAGACGTCTGCCGTGCGGCCCGCCGCGAAGGAGGACAATACGCCGGTCCTCGCCAGGCCCTTGACCGCCAGCCAGGGCAGCAGCCCGGCGATCACCATGCCGGATACGGCGGCGCAGACCACATAGGCCAACTGCCATTCGGGGGCCCAGAGCATGTTGTACAGGATGTTCTCGCTGATCGACAGCGCCAGGCCAGCGCCGAGGCCGGCCAGCATCGCCACCATCACGTTGAACTTCCGGTACAGAAAGAGCAGGAAGATGACTTCGGCGCCCAAGCCTTGGATCAGGCCGGACACCAGCACGCTCATGCCGAAGCTGGTGCCCAGCAGGCCGGAGACGATGGCCGCCAGCATCTCGCAGTAGATCGCGGCGCCGGGCTTGCGGATGATCAGCCCGCCCAGCACGCCGGCCATCAACCAGCCGCCGGTGTAGAGGCCGGCAGCGGGCGGGAAGGCAACGGTGAGGCCCTCAATCAGCGGCCAAGCCGCCGACCAGGCCCAGAAGATGACGCCGACGGCCACGGCCACCACCGAGGCGACGACGATGTCCACCACCCGCCAGCCGTAGCGCTGCTTGCGCGCGGGAGTGGGCGTGGTCGGTGCATTCGAAACGGTACTCATGGAATCCTCCTGGGTGCAGGAGGGGAGGGCGGCCGTGTGGCACAACCCCGAGAACTCGACTCCCTTCGCCGGTACTAACCGGAGCAGGTTCGAGGGTCTGCGGTCTTTCCGCACTCTCAGCGTCCCTCCCGGTGTCCGGCGTGTGCCGGTCGGTCGGACGCTCCCCTGTCGTTATTGGTGCTGTCTAGCAGCACGCACCAGTCTACACTCGCCCGGCTTCGCGGGCCCATTCGGCCACCAGCCGTTGGAGAATGCACGACGGCGCCGGGATGGGCGGGTGCGGGCAGTAGGCTGGGAGCGGCAGAGCTGATGACAAGGGGACGCGGCGCCCCGGTAAGGAGCAGGCATGACCGTTGTATTAAAGCTCTTGGGCACCCTGGTGAGTCTTGGTGCGGGTTTAGCAGCCACCCACCTGCTGGGCTACGTGTGGAAGATGGTCACCGGCCGTGACGCACCCCAGGCCGACGATGACCTGGAGAACAGCGTTGCTTCTGCTCTGGTTTTCGCGGTGGTGTCCGGCACGGTTGGCCGGGTGATCCAGGTACTGCTCAAGCGGGCCACCGCCAAGGCAGTCCTGCACTACGAGAAGACCCCGGAAATCGTCTAAGCGGCACGTTCGAGGGGCGCGCTGGCGGGGGGCGTGGCTGCGGCCCGCCCCCCGCTAGCGCCGCTAGTCCTTGCGTGTCCCGGTAGCGTCCTGGTCGTTTCGGACCGGACCAGCCGCAGTTGCAGCGGCGTCGGCCTCCGCAGCTTCGATTTCGGCAGCTTCGATTTCGACAGCCTCGACGTCACCGGCGTCGAAGTCACCCGCGGTGACGTCACCGGCGTCGATCTCCGCTTCGGGCTCTTCTTCGGCCGCCGCTTCCACCACCGCGTCGAGGTCGTCCACGCTGAGGATTTCCCGGCGCAAATGTTTGGTCCGGTATCCGGCGCGGCCCACCATATGTGCCGAGACCGGCACGGTGAGCAGTTGGAACAGCCACGCGATGAGCAGCAACGGCACGGCCGCCCAACTGCCCAGCTGCAGCCCCAAGCCAGTCAGCAGCAGCAGCAAGCCGAACACCTGCGGCTTCGTGGCGGCGTGCATACGGGAGAGCAGGTCCGGGAACCGCAGCAGGCCGATGCCCGCGGCCAGGGACATCAGCGCGCCGGTGATCAAGCAAACGGCGGTGACGATGTCGAGGATCAGGTCAGTGTTCACGCGGCCGCCCGTCTGTGACGAACCGGGCCACGGCAACCGAGCCGATGAAACCGACCAGGCAGATCACCACCACCAGCGTCAGATTGTTCATGTGGCCACCGGCGGCCATGTCCACAATCAGTCCGGCGCAGACAACCGCCAGCAGCACGTCGATGGCCAGCAACCGGTCCAAGAGGGACGGCCCGCGAGCCAGGCGGACCAGCGCCAGCACCGCGGCCAGGGCCAGGACTGCGCTGACGATGATTTGGGCAACAGCCATGACTTCCACGTTTACGCTGCCCCTCCTCTGCCGCTACCTTCAGCTTTGACCAGTTCCAGTTCTTCCTTGGACCCCATCACCCTGATCAGGCCCGCCTCGATCTTCCGCACTTCCGCCTCAAAGTCCTCGGCGGCTTCCCTGGTTGCCACGTCGATCACGTGCAGGTAGAGCGTGGACGTGGACCGGTCCACATCCACCACGAAGCTGCCCGGGATCAACGAGATGGCATGCCCGGTGGCCGTCACCAACAGGTCCGAGTGGCTTCGCAGGTGCACCGCCACCACCGCGTTGCGCAGCTTCGGACCGGCGGTCAGGGCGAGCCAGAGGACTTCGAAGCTCGCTACGGCCACTTTCCAGACGAAGGTCGCGGCGAAGACCACCGCCGCCAGTGGATTGAAGCGCCCGCTGAGTTCGACCGGCGGCAGATAGAACAGGTTCACGATGACCAGCGCGATCAGCAACCCGAAGATCAGGTTGCCGGCGCTGAAATCCTGCCACAGGGCTCCCCAGAGGAAGACCAGCCAAGCCAGCAGGGGCAGCTCGACCCAGATGGAGATGCGCGGTTTCCTCATGGGGCAACCCCCTGCATCGCGCCTTCACCCAGGACCGCCTCGATGTACGGCGTGCGTTGCAGCATCTCCCGCGCCGCCTGGTCGCTCAGCTCGAAGAGCGGTCCGGCGAACACCGTCAGGGCAACGCCCATCACCACCAGACCGATCGTCGGCCAGACCATCGGCATGGGCAGCAGTTGAACGATGCCCCGCCCGGTGAACCGCCCGTGCGGACGCTCCTCCACGTGGCGTGTGGTCCGAACCGCCGACCCGTCGGGCTTGGTGGCCACCAGGACCGGATCCGGGTGCTCGGCGTCTTCCGGGCGCCGCCAGAACACGCGGTTCCAGACTCGGGCCAAGGCAAGCAGCGTCAGCAGCGACGTGATCATGCTGCCCGCCACCAGCACCCAGGCGATCGGACTGCCCAGGTCCACGCCTCCCTGCACCAATCCGATCTTTCCCAGGAAGCCGGAGAACGGCGGGATCCCGGCCAGATTCATGGCCGGCACGAAGAACAGGATGGCCAGCATCGGCGACAGCTTGGCCAAACCGCCCAGCCGGTCCATGTTGGTGGTGCCGCCGCGGCGTTCAATCAGGCCGGCCACCAGGAACAGGCTGGTCTGCACCGTGATGTGGTGCGCCACGTAATAGACAGCTGCGCCCAACCCCACTACCGAGGACATCGCCAAACCGAACACCATGTAGCCGATGTGGCTGACCAGCGTAAACGAGAGCATGCGCTTGATGTCGATCTGCGCCACGGCACCCAGAATGCCGACCAACATGGTCAGCACGGCCACCACCATCAGGAACGTGTTCAGGCGGTCGCCCGGGAACAGCAGCGTCTCGGTCCGGATCAGGGCATAGACCCCGACCTTGGTCAGCAGGCCGGCGAACACCGCGGTGACCGGCGCCGGCGCCGTCGGGTAGGAGTCGGGCAGCCAGAAAGACAGGGGGAAGACCGCCGCCTTGATGCCGAAGGCCACCAGCAGCATCAGGTGCAGCGTCATCTGCGTGGACGGATCCAACTCGCCGAGCTTGATCGCCAGATCGGCCATGTTGATGGTTCCGGTCGCCGCGTAGATCATCGCGATGGACACAAGGAACAGCATCGAGGAGATGACGCTGACGACGACGTAGGTCACCCCTGCGCGGATGCGCGGGCTGGTGCCTCCCAGAGTCATCAGCACGTAGCTGGCCGTGAGCAGCATTTCGAAGCCCACATAGAGGTTGAACAGATCCCCGGTCAGGAAGGCGTTGGACACACCGGCCACCAGGATCAGGTAGGTCGGGTGGAAGATCGAAACCGGGCCCTCTTCGTCGCTGTCCGCCATGCCCTGGCCGGAGGCATACAGCAGCACCGCCAAGCTGACGGCGGAGGAGACCACCAACATCAGTGCGGACAGCTCGTCGACCACCATGGTGATCCCGAAGGGCGGAATCCAGCCGCCGATATTCACGGCCTGGGCACCGTTGGCCCATGCCGAGGCCAGCATGACGACCTCCACCGCCAGCGTCACGGTCAGCGTGATGGCACCGGTACGGCGTTGCGCATTCGGATGGCGGATCAGCACGAACGCCAAGGCAGCGCCCAGCAGCGGCAGGACAACTGCCAGCGGAGCAATCTGTGCGGCGTTCACTTCTCCCTCTCCGTCCGGGCCCTGTTGGTGGCAGGTGTTTCCTCCGCCTCGTCCGGCGGGACGAACTCGGTGGTTTCCGCCGGAATCTCGGCGTCGTCTTCGGCATCGAAGGTCGGCTGGTTGGCCACGCGGCGGTCTTCGATATCGTCCTGGACCTCGTCCTGCCGTCCCAGCACCCAGGAACGGTAAATGATGGCCAGCATGAACGCTGTGACCGCAAAGGAAATCACGATGGACGTGAGGATCAAGGCCTGCGGCAGCGGATCGCTGTAGGCCTCGGCGGGGACGCCAACGCCGAAAATCGGCGCTAGTCCCGCGGGCCCGCCCGTGCTGAGCAGCAACAGGTTGGCGCCGTTGGTGATCAGCATCAGGCCGAGCATCACACGGGTCAGGCTACGTTCCAGGATCAGGTAGACGCCCACTGCGAACAGCACGCCCATCACCAGTAGCAATGTCAGGTTGACCGTCATTTGGACACCTCCTCCTCGATCGTTGCCGGCGCGTGGAGCTCCGAAGCCTTGCGGCCGCGGGAGGTACGCTCTTCGGTTCGTTCGTCGATCTCCGAGCCGAAGCTGCGCAGCACGTCCAGCACCAACCCGACCACCACCAGGTAGACGCCGATGTCAAAGATCGTCGAGGTGACGAACTTGTGGTCGCCGAAGACCGGCAGGCTGAACTCGATGATGGCGCTTTGGAAGACCTGGCCGCCCAGGAAGAGCGGGACGACGGCGGTCAGCGCCGCGGCGGCAAGCCCTACGCCCAGCAGCAGGCCGGCACTGACGGGCGTGGCTTCAGCCAGCTCGACCCGCCCTCCGGCCAGATAGCGGATGGTGAGCGCGATGCCGGCCAGCAGCCCGCCCGCGAACCCGCCGCCGGGCAGGTTGTGGCCGGCCAGCAGCAGGTAAACGGAGAAGATCATCACGGAGTGGAAGAGCAGCCGGGTGATCACCTCGAAGATGATGGACCGGCGTTCCGGCGCCAGCGTCCGGCCGGCCACGAGCCAGGCGTCGCGCGGCACAACGGCGAACTTGCGGGCAGTTGCCAGGGCCGCTGCCTCGCGGTCCGAGTGCGCCACCATTTCGTAGCCGCGGCCCACCGAGCCGCTGGCGACGGCGTCAACTGACGGTGGGCGCTGGTCGCCGCGGCCGCGGATGAAGATCAGGCTGGCCACGCCGGTAGCTGCCAGTGCCAGCACGGAAATTTCCCCGAACGTGTCCCACGCACGGATGTCCACGAGGATGACGTTGACGATGTTCCTGCCGCCGCCGTCCTCGTAGGCCAACTTCGGCAGGGCAAGTGATACCGGATCTGCCGTGCGTGCTGCCATCGCCGTCATCGCGATCACGATCATGGTCAAGCCAAAGGCGGCGCCAATGACGGCGCGGAGCAGTTTGAAGCGGCCGGGTGTGCGCAGCCACAGCCGCGCCGGCAGGGAACGCAGCGCCAGCACGATCGCCACCAGGGAGATCGTTTCCACCAGCATTTGGGTCAGGGCCAGATCCGGAGCACCCTGGATGGCGAAGATAAAGGCCAGCCCATAGCCGGTCACCGAGACCATCAGCACGGCCATGAAGCGCTTGTTTGCACGGATGGCACCGAGCGCTCCCGCCACCACGATCAGCCCCGCAATAGCCTGCGCCGGCGTATCGAACCACACCAGGCTTTCCGGCAGCGGGGCATCCATCAGCACGACGGCGCTCAGCGGCGTCACGATGGCAACGATCAGGATCACGCACAGATAGAAGACCAACGAACCGCGCTGGGTGCGGCCGGTGACCCAGATGGCCACCTCGTCCAACACGCCGATAATGCCGCGGTAGATCCGATCGGCCTCGGGAATGAAGTGGATCTTGGCTTGGAAGGCGGCCACCGGCGTGCGCAGCAGGAACAAGGCGACTCCGGCGGCAAGCGTGATCGCCGTCAGGCCCAGCGCCGGTGTCAGTCCGTGCCAGAGCGCCAGATGCGTGACGACCGTATCCAGCGGGAAAAGCCCTGCATACGGTTCGACGGCGTTTTCCACCGGAACCGGCCACAGCCCGAACAAGACGGTGGCCACGGCCAGGATGGCCGGCGCCGCCAGGAAGGCCCACGGAACAGGTTTGAACTCGATGGCCGCCAGGCCGGGTTTGGCCGCAAACCCGCCCCAGATAAACCGGGCGCTGTAGGCGAACGTCAGGATGGAGCCAATCACAATGCCTGCCAGCAGCAGTCCGCCCACCCAGCCGGAGGCCTCCTCGCGGTGGATGAAGGCCTCGTAGACCGACTCTTTGGCGACGAAGCCCAGCAACGGAGGTAGGCCTGCCATGGAGGCGGCTCCGATTAAGGCCACCACGAACAGCTTCGGGGCTTTGCGGTACAGATGGGACAGTTCGCGGATGTCACGCGTTCCGGACTGGTGGTCAATGATGCCCACCACCAGGAACAGCGTCGCCTTGAAGAAGCCGTGGGCCAGCAACAAGCCCAAGCCGGCCAAGGCGGCTTCCTGCGAGCCAAGTCCGACCACGAGGGTCAGGAAACCCAATTGGCTGACCGTGCCGTAGGCCAAGATCAGCTTCAGGTCGTGCTGGCGCAGGGCCTGCCAGCCGCCCACCAGCATGGTCAGCAGCCCGAGTCCCAGCACCACGGGGTGCCAGTAGTCGGTGCTGGAGAATCCGGGAGCCAGCAAGGCCACCAGATAGATGCCGGCCTTGACCATGGCGGCTGCATGCAGGTAGGCGCTGACCGGCGTCGGCGCGGCCATTGCCGCCGGGAGCCAGAAGTGGAACGGCACCAAGGCCGACTTGCTGATCGCCCCAACCAGCATCAGCAGGATGGCGATATCGATGATCTGCCCGTAGGCCATCAGCGAACTGGCTTCTGCGAGGATCTCGGAAATCCGGTAGGTGCCGGCGGTCTGGCCGATCATCAGGATGCCGACCAACATCGCCAGGCCACCAAATGTGGTGACGATCAAGGCCTGCAGCGCCGACCTACGCGCCGAGAGCCGGTGCCTGGCATACCCGATCAGCAGGTAGGAGAGCACACTGGTCAGTTCCCAGAAGATGTACATCAGGATCAGGTCATCGGCGGTGACCAAACCGAACATGGCCCCGGTGAAGGCCAGCAACTGTGCGCCGAAAGGACCGATGTCGGGATCGTCGGCCTTGAAGTAACGGGCGCAGTAGAACAGCACCAAGGCCCCGACACCGAGAATAAGGATGCAGAGCACCGCGGCCAGCGTGTCCATCCGGAAGGCCAGCTCCAGCTGCAGGCCCGGCACCCAGGCGAAGACTTCCGACGGCGGAGCGTTGGGGGCGCCGTCCAGTGCCTTCTGGTTCGCGTTGGTGTAGCTGCCGAACGTGGCGATCAACCAGATGAATCCGGCGGCGGGAACCGCAGCCAGAATGTAGAAGGTTGAGCGACCGAGTTTCCGGAAAATCAAAGGCGCTACAAAGGCCACCGCAAAAAGCAGGGTGAGCACGATCAGCACGGGGATACTCCGGAACTTCCTTCAGCTTTGGGCAAGGATCAGGCGGACGAGGCCATGCTCCATTCTACTCATGGCATAAACGCTTCCGCCCCGCCGGGGCGTCACATCCAGCCGCCGGGCCTCCTCCGGCAGGCCCTCAGACTCGCTGTTCGTCAAACATTCACGCGGCTGACGGCGCTGCTCAAAGTTCGCACCGGGCGAAACGGATAGCATCGCGGTATGACTGACTCGGCCGGCATGCCGGCAACCCAAGAAGCGGGCGGTGCGGCAGCGGAACGGCTGAACAAAAAGCACGTCCTGGCCTGGGCGTCCTGGGACTGGGGGTCGGCGGCGTTCAACGCCGTGATGACGACCTTTGTCTTTACCGTCTACCTGACCAGCGATGCCTTCGGCGGCGAGGCGTTCGCCTCGGAAATCCTCGGCTACGGGCTGGCCATCGCCGGGCTGGCCATCGCGCTGCTGGCGCCGGTGACCGGCCAGCGTTCGGACACCGGCGGCCGCCGCAAACTCTGGCTTGGCGTCAACAGTGTGGCGGTGGCGGTGCTGACCGGCCTCTGCTTCTTCGTCTTCCCGTCGCCGGGGTTCCTGTTCCTGGGCGTGGCGCTGATCGCGCTGGCCAACATCTTTTTCGAGTTCGCGAATGTGAACTACTACGCGATGCTGACGCAAATTTCCACCCCGTCAACCATCGGCAAAGTCAGCGGGTTCGGCTGGGCGATGGGTTATGTTGGCGGCGTCGTGGCGCTGGCCCTGGTGCTCGTCGGGTTTGTCCTGCCGGAAGCCGGTTGGTTCGGCGCCACCGCTGACAACGGGCTGAATATCCGCCTGGTGGCGGTGTTCTGTGCCGTCTGGTTCATGGTCTTCGCACTGCCGGTGCTGTTTGCCGTTCCGGAGGTCCCTCGGCAGCCGGCGGCCGCATCGCTGGGTTTCTTCGCGTCCTACGGGCTGCTCTTCCGCCGTATCAAGGCGATCTTCCGCTCCAGCCCGCACACGATTTTCTTCCTGATCGCCAGCGCCATTTTCCGCGATGGGCTCGCCGCGGTGTTCACCTTCGGCGGGGTGATTGCCGCCGGCACCTTCGGTTTCTCGCTCAGCCAGGTGATCGTCTTCGCCATCGCCGGCAACGTGGTGGCGGCGCTGGGGGCGGTGTGCGGCGGGGTGCTGGACGACCGGGTCGGCCCGAAGAATGTCATCGTCTGGGCCTTGTCCGGACTGATCGTCGCGGCTGCCGCAATCTTCGTTCTGGGCGCCGGCGACCACGTCTTCTTCGGCAACGTCTGGACCGGCGATACCACTTTCTGGGTGTTCGGCCTGCTGCTGTGCCTGTTCGTCGGGCCGGCCCAGTCGTCGTCGCGCGCCTATCTGGCCCGGCTCGCGCCGCGCGGCGAGGAAGGCGAGTTTTTCGGCCTCTACGCCACCACCGGCCGGGCCGTCAGCTTCCTGGCGCCGTCGCTGTTCGCACTGTTCATCACCGTCTTCGGCGAACAGCGCTACGGCATCCTGGGCATCCTGGTGGTGCTGCTGGCCGGCCTGCTGCTGCTGCTGCCGGTCAAACCCCCGGCCAAGATCCAGCAGGCCACCACTCCCGCGGCCTGAGTCCCGCGGGACCTGGCTGGGTCCCGCGGGAACCGGTTGCGCCGCCGGGCGCAGCCGGATCAGCGTTCGATGACCGTGCGGTGGAAATTCTGGTAGCTGCGCGAGGCTGTGGGGCCGCGCTGGCCCTGATACCGGTTGCCGTATTCGCCGGAGCCGTACGGGTGCTCTGCCGGCGAGGACAGCCGGAAGAAGCACAACTGGCCGATTTTGGAGCCCGGCCAGAGCTTGATCGGCAGCGTTGCCATGTTGGAGAGCTCAAGCGTCACGTGTCCGGAAAAGCCGGGATCGATGAATCCTGCCGTCGAGTGCGTCAGCAGGCCCAGCCGCCCCAGCGAGGACTTGCCCTCCAGCCGGGCGGCGATGTCGTCGGGCAGCGTCACCGTCTCATAGGTGGAGCCGAGGACAAATTCGCCCGGATGCAGGATGAGAGGCTCCTCCGGGTCCACCTCCACCAGGCGGGTGAGCTCGGGCTGCTCCAATTGCGGGTCGATGTGGGCGTACTTGTGGTTGTCGAACAGCCGGAAGAACCGGTCAAGCCGCACGTCCACGCTCGAGGGCTGGATCATGTCCGGCTGGAACGGATCAAGAATGATGCGTTCGGAGTCCACTTCGGCACGAATATCACGGTCGGAGATCAGCACACTCTAAAAATACACGGGACCGGGCCCCTCCCCTGCCGCATGACGCGGCCGCCCCTTGGAAGCGTCCGCGCTCCGGCCCCTGTCCCGATCCGTGTTCGGGTGCGACCATGGAATCAGTCGGGCCGCACGAGATCCGTTGGCGGCCACCAAACCGCTGCCGGCGGGGGAACGAACGGCCTCCGCCGGCAGCCCTCTTCCGCAGCCCTATTCAGCCGGTCCTGCCCTGCCGATCTCCGTGCGCACCGCATACAGCTCCGGGAAGAACGTGAGCTCCAGCGCCCGGCGGAGGAAGCCGACGCCGGAGGATCCGCCGGTGCCGCGCTTCATGCCGATGGTCCGTTCCACTGTTTTCAGGTGCCGGAAGCGCCAGAGCTGGAAGTTGTCTTCCAGGTCCACCAGTTCCTCGCAGGCCTCGTAGACGTCCCAGTTCCGCCCGGCATTCTCGTAGACGGAGGTGAAGGTCTGCACCAGTTCCGGGTTGAAAACGTGTGCCTCGGTCACGTCCCGGTCCAGCAACTCCGCCGGGATTGGATAACCGTGCCGGTGCAGGTAGGCCAGGAACTCGTCGTACACGCTGCTCTGCTCCAGCAGTTCCGCGAGCAAGGCCTGGGCGGCCGGATCATTCGCGAAGACGTCCAGCATGCCCTTGTTCTTGTTGCCCAGCAGGAACTCCACCGCGCGGTACTGATAGGACTGAAAGCCCGACGACGATCCCAGCGCCCCGCGGAATTCGGCGTATTCGGACGGCGTGAGCGTTGCCAGCACCGACCATTGCTCGGTCAGCGAGCGCTGGATGTGCTTGATCCGGGCGATGCCCTTCATCGCGAAGCGCAAATCGTCGTCGCGCAGTTTTTGCCGTACCGCGCGCAGCTCGTGCAGCACCAGTTTCAGCCACAGCTCGGAGGTCTGGTGCTGGATGATGAACAGCAGCTCGTCGTGGTGCTCCGGACGGCTGACTGGGTGCTGGGCAGCGAGCAACTGGTCCAGTGACAGGTAGGAGCCATAGCTCATCTTGTCCGAAAAGTCGGTCTCGATATTGTCTTCGAGCCGGCGGGTGTTCTTGTCTACGGTCATAGCGGCTTCCGTCGGTTCCCCTGCCTCATTGCAGGACTGCTACCAGCCTACGGCCCGCGCCACGCTCCCGGCCGGTACACTCCCCCTCAGCCGCGGACCGACGAGTCCCATCGCCACTTCTGTCCGCGGGTTTCGGGGGTCCTGCCGCTGGCCCTCAACAGGTCCAGCCAGGGATCGCCGGTCCGCTCCGCAGCCGGGAAGATCCGGTCCAATACCCGACCGACCACCGCAGCATCCGGACGGTAGTCGATCCCCTGTGCAGCGAGGATATCGAACCCGTGCAGCACGGCTTCAGCCACCCCCATCGCTGCGAAACCGGACGCGTCCGAGGTTCCCGCCGGATGGTAGCCCCGGTGGCCTGCCGGCGCAGTGGCCGTGACGGCATAGAGCAGGCCGGCTGCGGCGTCGAAGCAGCTGACGATTCCGGCAGTCCCCGTGGCGGGATCGGGCCAGAACAAGATGTCCGGCCCGCCCGACTGCCACGGGGGCGGATCCACCAACACCACGTAGTCATCCTGCGGCGGTCGGCGGCCGGACAATTGCATCGCATAGAAGGCGAAGTCGTCCATCAGATGTGCGGCCGTCTCGCGGCAGTCCCAGGCCAGCTCGAGCGCAGGCTTGCCCCAGGCAACGTCCGGCAGTTCCGCGAAACGGCCGGTCAGGTCGTCGGTGATGGTGCGGAAGTCGTCCGCCGTCGGTCCCATCCGACGATCCTCCCGCAGGTTGGCCTCCGGCGCCACCATTCGGACTGGAAGTCAGCGCGCCCGGCGTTCACCGGCTTCCACCGGGGCCGCTATGACGTTGCCGTCAACCGGCATCGGGCAGGTGCCGAAGTCGGTGAACGCGCTGGGAAAATTTGTGGCGCGGTTGAAATCGATCAGCACGGTACCGTCAGGGCCGGGACGGCGGGTCGCAACGGAACGCCAGCCCGCGGTGGTTTCCCCGTTGGTGGCGTCATGGAAGTTCAGCGACAACGCCCCCAGTCTCTCCGGCTCGGCCACCAGCGTGTGCCGGGTACCGTCCAGTTCGAAGCTGACTGTGCCCACCGCGGAGATGGCGCCGGGTACGTCTGGGTTCGACGTGGCGATCGGCAGGGTCCGCGGTTCGTCGTATGCGTCAAACCTGCCGGCCACCACCAGATCCGGGTTGTAGTCGAAGACCGGTACGGCCTCGAAGTCCGCATGCACCGGCGAAGCATTGTCCCGGGTCCGGATGGCATAGCGGTCGCCACGGGCGGCAAGTTCGACGGCGATGCTGCCGCGGCGCACCCAGAGCAGCGATTCCTCGTTGCCCAAAGTGGCCGTAAACGTCCCGACCGCCGGCTCGCCGGTTTCCATGAAGTACAAGCCGTCGTCCGCCTCTGCAGTCAGGGTGGCATGTCCGCCGGCGGATGCCGGACCGTAGGCGCTCCACAGGCCCGTGATCTGGTCCAGCGGTGCCGGCTCGGCGGGCAGCCACTGCAGCGAGGTCAGCGTCAGCCAGCCGTGCTCGACGGCCAGCGCCTGGTTCCGGTGATCCCGGAAGCGCAGCCAGCTTTCCCGGCGTCGGGCGTCGTCACTTGAATTCCCCATGCTCGCCTTCCCTCGCGCTACGCCCGCAGTCGCCGGGCGGTATGCGGCACAACGTTCCTTTCCGTCCACCGTATTCCCCCGGCCAGCCGGTTCCGGGCCCGCGCGAACCATGGCGCATTTGCCTGCGGGAGAATACGCTCTATTTTTACGAGGCTGCGTGGCACATAAGAGCGACAGAAGCCGGGCAGCCGGAGCGTCTACCAGAACGTGGAGGCTAGTGCCGATGCCCAGAGACGGATACCGGCCGCGCTACCGGCGCGGCACAGCTCGAACCGGAGCGGCCGTGGTGCTGGCGCTCGGAGCCACGCTGCTGGCAGGCTGCAGCGCCGAGGAGGGGCCTCCCACTCTGACTTGGTACATCAACCCCGACGCAGGCGGCCAGGCAGCGATCGCCGAAAAATGTACCGAGGCCGCGGGCGGCGAGTACCGGATCGAAACGTCGCTGCTGCCCAATGACGCCGCCTCGCAGCGGGAGCAGCTGGCCCGGCGGCTGGCAGCCGGCGACTCGTCGCTGGACATTATGAGCCTGGACCCACCGTTCATCCCCGAACTGGCGGAGCCGGGATTCCTGGCCCCGGTCCCGGACGCTGTGGCGCAGCGGACCACGCAGAACGTGGTGGAGGGGGCTCTCACCGGAGCCACCTGGAAAGACAAACTCGTGGCCGTCCCGTTCTGGGCCAATACTCAATTGCTCTGGTACCGGAAGTCGGTGGCCGAGGCAGCCGGCTTGGACATGACGAAGCCGGTCACCTGGCAACAACTGATCGACGCCGCCGCCAAGGAAGACAAGTTCCTGGGCGTGCAGGGCCAGCGCGGCGAATCGATGACCGTCTGGCTGAATGCCTTGGTCGAATCGGCCGGTGGCCACATTCTGGAGAATCCGGAGGCCAAGGCCGACCAGATCGAGCTGGGTCTGGACAGCAAGGCCGGCACGGAAGCCGCCCAGGTCATCTCCACCATCGGCAAGGACGGACTGGGCGGGCCCGGGCTGCCGACCCAGGACGAGAACAATTCGATGATCCTGTTCCAGGGCGACAAGGGCTCGTTCATGGTCAACTGGCCGTTCGTCTGGCCGGCCACCAACGCCTCCGTGGAGGACGGCACACTGGATGCGTCGCTGATCAAGGACATCGGCTGGACTCTGTACCCGCGGATGAACGAAGGCGAGCAATCTGCGCCGCCGCTCGGCGGCATCAACCTGGGCGTGGGGGCCGCCAGCAAACACCCTGATCTGGCCTACGCCGCCATCGAGTGCATCGTCACCCCGGAGAACCAAGCCGAGTACTTCATTTCCAATGGCAACCCGCCCTCGAACACCGAGGCTTACAACGATCCGCGGATCAAGGATTCCTTCCCGATGGCCGACACCATTCGCGAATCCTTGGAACTGTCGGCGCCGCGTCCGCAGACGGTGTTCTACAACGAAGTTTCCACCAGCCTGCAGCAGAATTTCGCTCCGCCGGATCAGGTGGATCCCGCGATCACGCCGCAGGAGACGTCGGACTTCATCGTTTCCGTCCTACGGGGGGAGAACCTGCTGTGAGCACCACGACCGAAACGCCCACGCTCCCGAGCGGCCAAGCCGGGCGCACCGGCCGGCGCCGCGCCATCCAACAGTTCAGCGAGCGCGCCAAGGCCGAGCGCCGGCTGGGCTGGTGGCTGGCCGGCCCGGCCTTCGTCATCATGCTGGCCGTCACGGCCTACCCGATCCTGCAGGCGTTGTATGACTCGTTGTTCAGTTACCGGCTGACGGCCCCCGACGAGCGCACGTTCATCGGGCTGGGCAACTATGGCGTGGTTCTCACGGACGTGGTCTGGTGGCGGGACCTCGGGGTGACGCTGCTGATCACGGTGGTGACCGTCGTCGTGGAACTCATCCTGGGTTTCGCGCTGGCGCTGGTGATGCACAAGGCGCTCAAGTCCGTTCGCGGCTGGCTGCGCACCGCGATCCTGGTCCCGTACGGCATCATCACCGTGGTGTCCGCGTTTGCCTGGTTCTACATGTTCGATATCAACTCCGGCTTCGTGAACACCTGGTTCAATTGGGTGCCCGGGATCGATCCGGACCTCAACTGGTTCGCCGGAACGTGGACCTCACTGGCAGTGATCATGGCCAGCGAAATCTGGAAAACCACGCCGTTCATTTCGCTGCTGCTGCTGGCCGGACTGGCGCAGGTGCCCGACGAACTGACCGAAGCCGCGGAAGTGGACGGCGCAAGCTGGTGGCAGCGGATGCGCCGGGTGATCCTGCCGAACATGAAAGCCGCCATCATGGTGGCCGTGCTGTTCCGGGCGCTCGATGCGTTCCGAATATTCGACAACGTCTTCATCATGACCAACGGCGCGTTCAATACCGAGGTGCTCTCGCTGCTGGCTTACCGGACATCTATCGGACGCTTGGAAATCGGCCTGGGCTCCGCGGTGTCGGTGCTGCTGTTCGCCTGCGTGCTGCTGATCTGTTTCATCGCCATCAAGCTGTTCAAAGTGGATCTGGCCAGCCAGAGAGGAGACAAGTGATGAAAGCGTCCCGGACCAAGGAGCGGGTGACCTGGATCATCATTTCCGTACTGGTGCTGCTATATGCGCTGTTCCCGGTGGTGTCCATCATGGCCACGTCGTTCAAGCTGCCCAGCGAGCTGACCTCAGGCAAGTTCCTGCCCAGCAGCTGGACGGGATCCAACTATGAACAGATCCTGGTCGGCTCAGCGCAGGATCTGTTCCTCAGCTCGCTGCGAAATTCCATCGGCATCGCGCTGATCGCAACGTTCATCGCCGTCGTCCTAGCCACACTCTGCGCCTACGCCATTGCCCGGCTGGATTTCCCGGGCAAAAAGGTCATTCTCACCACCGCGCTGGCAGTCTCCATCTTCCCGGTGATCTCGATCGTCACACCGTTGTTCAATCTCTGGCGGAACATCGGCCTGTACGACACGTGGCCGGGCTTGATCATCCCCTACCTGTCGCTGACCCTGCCCATCTCCATCTGGACGCTGGCGGCCTTCTTCCGCCAGATCCCGTGGGAGCTGGAACAGGCCGCGCAGGTGGACGGGGCCACCACCTGGCAAGCGTTCCGCAAGGCCATCGTGCCGTTGGCCGCGCCCGGCGTCTTCACCACGGCGATCATCGCCTTCTTCATCGCCTGGAACGACTTCGTCTACGGCATCTCGCTGACCTCCACTGAGGCCGCGAGGCCGGTCCCTGCGGCACTGGCCTTTTTCACCGGCGCTTCCCAGTTCGAATCCCCCGTTGGCGCGATCTCCGCCGCGGCAATCATCGTCACCATTCCCATTGTGCTGCTGGTCCTGTTGTTCCAGCGCCAAATCGTCTCCGGCCTGACCCAAGGCGCCGTCAAGGGCTAGGCCCGCGGCAGGAAAGGACATCCCATGGCATCGATCACCTTGCAGAACCTCGTCAAGCAGTATGGCGACGGCTTCCCCGCAGTCAACGACGTCAGCATCGACATCGAGGACGGCGAATTCATCATCCTGGTGGGTCCATCCGGCTGCGGCAAGTCAACACTGCTGCGCATGATCGTGGGGCTCGAGGACATCACCTCCGGCGACTTGCTGATCGACGGTAAGCGTGTCAATGAGAAGGCGCCCCGGGACCGGAATCTGGCCATGGTGTTCCAGAACTATGCCCTCTACCCGCACCTGACCGTGTTCGAGAACATCGCGTTCCCGCTGAGGTTGGCCAAGGGCAAGCACACCGACGACGAAATCCGGAAGCTGGTCACGGACGCCGCGAAGACCCTGGAGCTGACCGATCATTTGGAGCGCAAACCGGGCAATCTCTCCGGCGGCCAGCGGCAGCGCGTGGCCATGGGACGGGCGATCGTCCGGCAGGCCGATGCGTTCTTGTTCGACGAGCCGTTGTCCAACCTGGACGCTAAGCTGCGCGGCCAGATGCGTTCGGAAATCTCCCAGATGCAGCGCCGGCTCGGCGTCACCAGCGTCTACGTCACACACGACCAGACCGAAGCCATGACGCTGGGCGACCGCGTGGCAGTGCTGAAGAAGGGGGTGCTGCAGCAGATAGCCTCCCCGCGTGAACTCTACGAACAGCCGGTCAACCTGTTCGTGGCGGGCTTCATTGGATCTCCCTCGATGAACTTCTTGCCGGCCACCTTGGAGGGCAATGTCCTGAAGACGGCGGTCGGGGACATCCAGGTCACGGAGGACAAGGCCCGGGCCGCCGCGGGCAAGAAAGTAGTGCTGGTGGGCCTGCGGCCGGAATTCTTCGAGGATGCCTCGCTGGTGGAGGAGCACAAAAAGGACCTGGGTTCCACGTTTATGGCCGAGCTGACCCACACCGAGTGGCTCGGCAACGAACAGTACGGCTACATCAACTTCGACCCGGATCCGGAGGTCCGCGAGCTGCTGAATTCGCTGGCCGCGGAGATGGATGCCGACGAGTTGCGGCCGCAGATCGTGGTCACGCTGGACGCCGCCAGCCGGATCCGCGGCGGGCGCTCGGCGGAACTGTGGCTGGATACCCGCAAGATGCACATATTCGACCCCGAAACCGGCGACAACCTGACTCGTGATGCCGAAGCCGGGGCCGCCCTGACCCAGGAGGCCAACACCGCCCGGGCAGAAGAAATCAGCGAAGCCCGCGAGCGCGAGGCCTCCACGGCCGGGCAGCCGGCGTGAATTCCGGCTGGCCGCTGACCTGGGGTAAACTCGGTTTCGTTGTTTGACCGGATCCGGCTTCCTCGCCGGATCCTGTGCGGGCGTAGCTCAATGGTAGAGCGCTAGCTTCCCAAGCTCGATACGCGGGTTCGATTCCCGTCGCCCGCTCCACTCGCACCAATGCACCCCGGCCCCTGGGCCGGGGTGCTTTTCTTTGCCCTGCCGGCTGTCGGTGGGTGGTGCTACTCCATGTCCTCGTCTGGTTCGAAGCCGGATCGGTCAACGGCGCGGTGGTAGTGCATGCCGGCGGCACCACCCAGCAATGCCCCGGCCAGGCTGGCCAGCAGCACTACTGCCAGCCCGATCAGGCCCGGAAAAGTCAGCTCTTGGATGGGGCGCCCAACGACCGGCACGGGCGCCGGCCCGGTCAGCACGCCCAATCCGCCGGCGGCCAGACCGATCAGTCCCGCAATAACCGACATCACGATGCCCCACAGCCATACCGCCAGGCCCTGCCTGACGCCGTCGAACCGTGCCATCCGTCCAGCCACGTAGCCGCCGCCGAAATACGCCAGCAAGACGATGACCGCCAGCGCTACCCCTGCGGTGATGGCAGCCGCGCCGCTGCTTTCCGCGATGTTATCCAACCAGCCGCGCACTTCGGCCTCATTGGCCATCCCGAAGGCCGCGGCCACGCCCACCACCACCGACGTGAACAGCACAATGAGGCCCGCTGCCGTCAGCCAGCCGAAAAACGCCGAGCCCAACCTGACCCCGCCGTAGGCATTGTGTTCCCGCAGATACAGCGACTCCGCGTCGAGGGCGGCCTCGGGCCGGTAGGCGCTGGTGTCGCTGTAGTTCCGTTCGGCTGCTATCACTCCGTTTGGACTGCCGCGGCCGGCGTCCGGGTCCATGCTGTCCGCGGTGGGCCGGCGGTCGAAGACGGCGGTCTGTTGTTGGTCGGAGCCCGCGACCGGGGTCGCCTGCGTGGGCGCAGCTGCCGGTGGTGTGGCGGCCGGCATGGCCTGGGTGGGCGGTTCTGATGCCTCCATCGGCGCTGGTCCGGGTTCTTGAGGTTCCCCCGAACCTGCCGGAGCATCGGCTCCCGGCCCGGGACCACCGTCGTCGTACCGATCTCTGCCGATATCCGAACTCATGATGCCTCCTGCTTCGACGGATCACATCGCTGCTTTCTGGTGGCTTTACCCTAGTCGCGGCGCTACCGGCAAACCAGAACCGGATGCGTTTCACCAGAGGCCGGAGGGAGACTAAACTTGGACCCGATGATGCGCAAAATGTTCAAGTCCAAGATCCACCGTGCAACGGTGACGCACGCCGATCTGCATTACGTCGGGTCCGTGACCGTGGACCTCGACCTGCTGGACGCTGCCGACATTCTTCCCGGCGAGCTGGTGTCCATTGTGGATATCACCAACGGATCCCGGCTGGAGACCTACACCATCGCCGGTGAACGCGGTTCGGGGGTCGTCGGTATCAACGGCGCCGCCGCGCACCTGATGCATGAAGGCGACCTGGTCATCCTGATCACTTACGCCGACATGACCGACGCTGAGGCGCGGTCCTTCGTTCCCTCCGTGGTGCATGTGGACGCGGACAACAAGATCGTCGAGCTGGGCTCCGACCCCGCTGAGTCAGTGAACGAAGGGCTGATGCGGCCGCCCTACGCGGTTAAGTAGCCTCCCCGGCCCCAGCCGGCAGGCCGTTCAGCGCCGGTGGAACCGCTGGTGCAGCCCACGGACCTCGTCCGCCAGTTCGGCTGACGGTCCGCCGACCTCGATCCCCGGCGCCACCGTCTGGATCGGCAGCGCGGCAACCGGTGCCGGTCCGATGCCCCATTCCGCCAGCCACCGGCCCAGCTGTTCCGACGACGCAGCGTAGACGATCCGTCCCAGCCCCACCCAAGCGTGCGCGGCCGAACACATCGGGCAGTGCTCACCGGAGGTGTAAACGGTCGCACTCAGCCGTTCCTCGGGTGGTAGGTTGCCGGCCGCCCAGCGGGCGATCTCGAACTCCGGATGCCGGGTCTGGTCCCCGTCTTTGACCCGGTTGCGGTCCTCGAACACCACGCTGCCGTGCGCGTCGACCAGCACCGAGCCGAACGGCTCATCGCCGTCGTCCAGGGCTTCACGAGCCAGTTCCACGCAGCGGCGCAGATGCCTGAGGTCCTCCGGTGCCAGTTCCATGCGCTGATTATGGCAGAGACCGGCGCGGCCGGGTCTATGGCTATCAACCGGCGTGGTCTACGCTGCTGCCATGGTGCGGACTCCGGCAGAACATGTGGCAGCAATCCGGCAGGGTTACAGCTTTGACGGGGCGTCCATCCATCTGGGCGCAGCGCTGGTGGACGGCGAAGTGCATCCGGAGGCGGCGGTACGGCTGCCGCTGTCCATGATGAACCGGCACGGCCTGATCTCGGGTGCCACCGGCACGGGCAAGACGATCACGCTCCAGGTCGTCGCCGAGCAGCTTTCGGCGCACGGCGTCCCGGTGTTCCTGGCGGACATCAAGGGCGACCTGACCGGCCTCTCCACCCCGTCGGCCGGGAGCACCAAGCTCGCCGAGCGGACGGCAAGCGTCGGGCAGGACTGGAAGCCGTCCGCCTACCCGGTGGAGTACTTTTCGTTGGGCGGTGACGGCGCCGGTGTCCCCGTCCGCGCCCGGATCTCCGACTTCGGCCCGCTGCTGCTGTCCCGGGTGATGGAACTGAACGAGACGCAGGAATCAAGCCTGCAGCTGGTCTTCTACTACGCGGACAAGAACGACCTGGAGCTCTACAATCTGGCGGACCTGCGTGCCGTGATCCAGTTCCTGGTCTCCGACGACGGCAAAGAGGCCCTCGAGAACCTGGGCGGACTGTCCAAGGCCACGGCCGGAGTGATCCTGCGTGAACTGGTGTCCTTGGAGGCCCAGGGCATGGACACGTTCTTCGGCGAGAACGAGTTCGACACCGCCGAGCTGCTGCGTACTGCCGGCGACGGCCGCGGCATCGTCTCCTGCCTGGAGCTGTCCTCGCTGCAACAGCGCCCGCTGCTGTTCTCCACCTTCATGATGTGGCTGATCGCCGACCTGTTTGCGGAATTGCCGGAGGTCGGGGACGCGGAACAACCCAAACTGGTGTTTTTCCTGGACGAGGCGCATCTGCTGTTCCGCGACGCGTCCAAGGCGTTCCTGCAGTCGATCGCCAGCACCGTGCGGCTGATCCGCTCCAAGGGCGTGGGGATCTTCTTTGTCACCCAGACACCGCGCGATGTTCCGGCGGACGTGCTGGGCCAACTGGCCAACCGCGTGCAGCACGCGCTCCGCGCCTTCACCCCCGAGGACGCCAAGGCGCTGAAGTCCACCGTCTCCACCTTCCCGGTCAGCGACTATGACTTGGAGGAAGTGCTGACCAGCGCGGGGATCGGCGAAGCGGTAGTGACCGTGATGAATGAGAAGGGTGCCCCGACGCCGGTGGTCTGGACCCGGCTCTGTTCCCCCGGCTCCGCCATGGGCCCATCCCCGGCTGCCACCGTGCAGGCCATTGTGGACGGCTCGTCGTTGCTGCCGGTGTACGGGCCGGTGGTGGACAGCCGCTCGGCGTTCGAGAAACTCACCGGCGCCCCGGTGCCGGCCAGCACGACGGCGGACGGCGCGTCCCCGCAGTCGACCGCCCCTCCGACCCCGGCAGACATCGACGCCGAGGCCCGCCGTATTGAAGAAACCATCCTCGGCCGTCCGTCCACTCGTCCGGCCGGACCGACCCCGCCGGCACCGGACAGCCAGGCACCCGCGCCCGCCCCGCTGCCGGACGGAGCACCACCGCGGCAGTCCCGGCCAGGCAAAACGCCTTCATCCCGGACGGAATCTTCGCCGCAGGGCAGTGCCAACAACGACGACCTGAAGGATTTTGCGTTGCAAACCGCCTCGGCCCTGGGGCGTGAACTGATGCGCGGCCTGTTCGGGACCAGGCGGCGCCGCCGGCGCTGATAGGAGGCGCATCGCCGTCGTCGGCAATGGTAGGGGGCGCCCCGCCGTCGTCCGCGCTGTAACCTGCATCATGCCGATCCCGGCAACCGTCCCGCCAGCGGGTAACGTAGGGTTAGTGGGAAATTCAAAAGTACTGAGGACCGTAGCCACGTGGCTGCTGTGCTTGATGCTTGCCGTGGCCGCTGCCGCGCTGACCATTGTGCTGGTCAATGCGTTCGTGTTCAGTCCGCAGCACCAGGTCAAGGCCTACTTCAATGCTCTGGAAGACGGCGACGGCGGGACCGCGCTCGGTCTGCTCCACGCCACCGTCCCCGACGCCAATGCCGCCATGCTTGACGGCGCCGCGCTCAAAGCCTCCGTGGACACGCTCGACAACCTGGAAATCCAGGATCCGGTTCCGGCGGGCGACAACAGGGTGGACCAGCCGGTCAGCTACACGGTCGACGGCGTTGCCCACAGCACAACCTTCACCCTGGAAAAGACCGGCACCACGTGGCTCTTCTTCAACCAGTGGTCCTTCGTGCCCAGCACGCTGCCCACCATCAGCGTGGACGTGGTCAATGGTAACGAGGCCTCGCTCAACGGCACCCGAGTGGCCCTGCCGGAGGGCAAGAGTTCCTTCGCCGTGTTCTACCCCGGCAGCTTCGAGGCCCACTATGCCAGCGACTACTTCGCCGCGCCGGTGGTCGAATCCGTCCTGACCGGCCCGCAGAACGCCCAGGACGCCCGGCTCTCGCTGGCAACGGAGGCCACGCCCAAGCTGGTGGACGACCTGAGCGGCCAGGTCAATGCCTTCCTTGACTCGTGTGCGGAGCAGCGCGTGCTGCAGCCCTCCGGTTGTCCGTTCAGCGCATCGATGGACCGGGTCCAGGACAACACCATCGACTGGTCGATTGTGGAGTATCCCGAGGTCAAGGTGGAGCCGTTCAAGGGCAGCTGGGTACTCAGCCCGCTGAGCGGGGTGGTGAAGCTGAACGTGGTGGAAATTGACTTGTTCACCGGCGCCTCCGTGGAACGCGAGCTGAAGCAGGCGTTCGATTTCACCGGCGGGTTGTCCGTCAATGACGGACATGTAACCCTGACCCCCGTGGTGGAGTACTAGCAGCTCGGCCCGCACATAAGTGCCGGGGCGGACAGGGATTCCTGTCCGCCCCGGCACTTATGTGCTGCGGTTGGTTTAGTCCAGCCCGCGCAGGTCCAGCGTCAGGTCTCCGGTGCCCGAGCCGATGACTACCGGGATGCCCCAGTCCTGCTGATACAGGTGGCAGGCGGCGTGGTCCGGGATCTCGCCGCCGGGCTCGCCGTCGCACGCCGCCGCCCGGGCGGTGATGTGCAGGACGCCTTCGGTGACTTCGTCGGACAGCACCAGGTCGCGCAGCAAGCCCACCGAGGTGCCGCCGCCGGAGACCAGCAGGTTCTCCGGCGAGGAGGAGATCTTCAACTGCGTGGGATCGCCCCAGCGGTCGTCCAGCTTCTGGCCCTTGGGGGCGGCGAAGCGGACGGTCAGCGCCAGCGGACCGGCCGATACTTCGGTCTTGGGCCGCTGCGTCTGCGAGGCGCCCTCGTCCACGGTCAGCGCTTCCTTGGGGATGGGCAGCCGGATGAGCTGGTGCTTGTTCGCCTCGACCACCAGCAGCAGCGGTTCGCCGCCGTCGGCCACGGCCGAGGTGTCCAGCAGCACGTCGGACGGCTCGGCCAGGCCCCGCGCCAGCGTGGAGACGGTCTCCGTGGCCGGATCGTAGCGGCGCACCGCACCGTTGTAGGTGTCGGCTACCGCCACGGACCCGTCCGGCAAGACCGCCACACCCAAAGGATGCTGCAGCCGCGCCTCGGCGGCCGCGCCGTCGCGGAAGCCAAAGTCGAAGAGACCGGCGCCGATGGCGGTGGACACCTGCACCCGGTTTTCGCCGTTGACGTCCACGAAGGAGATCTTGCGCAGCGCCGACGTTTCCGAATCCGCAACCCAGATATTGCCGGCCGCGTCACCGGCGAGTCCGGAGGACTGGGCGAACCAGGCCACGGTGGCGTCCCCGTCCTGCAGGCCCTCCAGGCCGGTGCCGGCCAAGATGGCCACCTTGCCGGAGACCGGATCAAGGGTGAAGATCTGGTGCACGCCGGCCATGGCGATCACCACAGCGTTCAGCCGCGTCGACCAATAGACATCCCAAGGCGAACTGAGCGAGACGGCGAGCGGATCGGCAGCCAACTGGGCCCAGTTGGAAGTGATGGCTTCGGCCAGCTCCTCTTCCAGGGCCTCGCCGGATGGGGCTTCGTCCGCGACCGATCCGGGACCCGCTTGCTCCATCCCCGGGCCAGTCCGCTGCGTGTCGGCGTCCAGCAGGCGCTGCACGCCGTTGCCAGCCACCGTGGTCACCTGGCCGGTGGCCAGCGACAGCCCGCGCAGCCGATGGTTCACGGAGTCTGCAATCACGACGTCGTAGCCCGCCTGCGTGCGGATCTCTTCCGGCAGCAGGGCCAGGCCCTGGGGTTCGTTGAACTTGGCCTCGCCGGCAGGTCCGTCCTGCCAGCCCTTGTCGCCGGAGCCGTAGGTCGCGAGCACCGTCGACAGGTCAGCCGCGAGTTCCACCAGCCGGTGGTGTCCGGTGTCAGTCACCAGGAAGGATCCGCCCTGGGACCCGACTCCGTCCGGCAGCGGGATGACCTTGCCCGGGAAGCGCAGGTCGCCGGCGGTGGTCTCCGCGGGGACATAGGGGCCGTCGCCGCGGTGCAGCGTGCCCTTGGCTTCGTGCTCGGCCACCAGTTCCTGCACCAGCGACTCCAGGCCGCCGGCGTGCCCCTCGCCGGACAGGTGCGCCACAATGTAGCCCTCCGGGTCGACAACCACCAGCGTCGGCCACGCCCGGGCGGCGTAGGCCTGCCACGTGTCCAACTCCGGGTCGTCCAGCACCGGATGCTGGATCTCGTAGCGCTCCACGGCCGCGGCCAGCGCCACCGGGTCCGCTTCATGCTCGAACTTGGGCGAATGGACGCCGACCGTGACCAGCACGTCCTTGTACTTCGCTTCCAGCGGCCGCAGCTCGTCCAGCACGTGCAGGCAGTTGATGCAGCAGAAGGTCCAGAAATCCAACAGCACGATTTTGCCGCGGAGGTCATCCAATCCCAGCTGCTTGCCGCCGGTGTTGAGCCAGTTGCGGCCCACGAGGTCGGAACCACGGACCCGGTAGTTAGTGCGGATGGTCTCGGCTGCCTCAGTCATCTGGATTCTCCTTGGGTCCGGCCGGCGTTATCCGGGTCCGGAGCGGGCTCCTGCCCGTTGGTGGTTTTCGGTGCGTCTTGGTTGCCCCCGGACGCGCGGTGACCGGCGGCCGGCCTGACGGCCCCGGGCGGGACCATGCGTTCGTCCTGCCGGGCCATCTTGGCAAACATATCGTTATAAGCTGCCAGCTCGGCGTCGTTATTCCTTTCGGCTGAACGATCTTTACGCTTTGTTTCCCTGGCGTCTGAGCTCGACCACATGATCGCCACCCCGACGGCGACGCAGAGGGTTGGTATTTCACCGACGCCCCACATGATGGCTCCGCCGACTTGCTGGTCGTCCATGGCCGACAGGCCCCACTCACGCCCCATGCTGCCGAACCAGGAGGCCTGGATCAGGGCCGTCGAGCTGGTCAGGGCCACGCCGAAGAAGGCGTGGAACGCCATGGTGGCGAAGAGGATCAACAGCCGCATGGGATACGGGGCGCGCCGCGGCAGCGGGTCCTGGCCGATCATCGTGAGGATGAAGATATAGCCGGTCAGGAGGAAGTGCAGGTTCATCAGCTCGTGGCCGGTGTGTTCGTCCAACGCAAACCGGAACAGCGGTGAGTAATAGAAGATGATGATCGAGCCGGCAAAGTTCGCCGCGGCAAAGAGCGGGTGCGTGATCACCTGCGAGTATTTCGAATGCACCAGCCAGAGGATCCATTCGCGCAGGCCCTTGCTCCCGTCCCCGCGGGGCGGCAGCGCCTTCAGCGCCAGCGTGATCGGCGAGCCCAGGACCAGGAACAGCGGCACCACCATGGTCAGCGCCATGTGGTCGAGCATGTGCGCGCTGAAGAGCACCATCCCGTAAACAGCCGGAGCCCCGGAGGTGACGTAGGTGAGGGCCAGCAAGCCCACAATCCAGCTGACGGTCCTCGCCACCGGCCAGCGGTCGCCGCGGCGGTGCAGCCTCACCGCGGCCACCAGGTAGGCAATGCCGGCGACCAAGGCGAAGGTGACCCACAGCCAGTCCCAGCGCCAGACGGTCAACCAACTGCCGCTCACGAGTTCGGGCGGCAGGTCGTACCCGGTCAGGATGCGGGCCGGGGACGCGTCCACCGGTAATTCTTCCGGCGTGGGCGGCGCCGTGCGCGCCAGCGCCGTGGCGATCCCGAACACGGCCGCCATAACCAGCAGTTCCACCGTGATGAGCTGCCACAGGACCCGCTTGCCGGACTTGGTGCCCAGCTCGGGGATGATCCACTGCCGGTGCATGAAGCCGATCGCGCCCAGCAGCAGCGTGGCCAGGGCCTTGATCACCACCAGCACGCCGTAGGGGCTGGAGAGCTGGTCCAGCGAGGTGATCCGGATCGACGCGTTGATGATGCCGGAGAAGAAGACCAGGAAGAAGCTGATCAGCGCCAGCGAGGAGTAGCGGCGCAGCACCTGTCCGGTGATGTCCTTGGTGCCCAACGTTCCGGAAATGACCGCGAGCACAATGATGCCGCCCACCCAGAGGCAGGCGCCCAGCAGGTGCAGGCCGATCGAGTTGACGGCTCCGTAGTGGTCGTCGCCGCCGACGGAGTGCCCAATCAGGGCCATCGGCAGCAATCCGCCGATGGTGGCCAGCGCCAGCGTCATGCCCAGCCCCGGAAGCGAGCGGATTCCTAAGATGAGCGTGGCAACAATGGCGGCCACGATGGTGATGGTTAGCCACGCCTGGCCGGTGCCGATATCCGTCATGAATCCCACGAAGCCGGCGGTGTAGCTGGCATCCCCGCTGACCGGCAGGCCGGCGATGTCGGAGAAGCTGAAGACCAGCACGGCCATCGCGGCCAGCGTCCAGACCACCGCCGCAACCGCGGCCAGCCTCAGCGCCGCCGTGAACGCCGGGTGCTCGGGTCCGTCCTCGCCTCTGCCGGGCCTGCGGTTGGGACGCAGTTGCTTGGGCAGGATCCCGACGGCGAACAGCAGCGAAGCGATGACCACGGACAGCGCCGTGTTGTTGGCGGCCTTGGCCACCGGCAGCGCCCAGCGGGTCAGGGCGCCGGGATCGGACAGCTGCCGGGCGGCAGCAGACCCGGAATAGAGCAGGGCGGCCACCAGTGCCAGGACCAAAACAACGGCTCCGGCCAGGACCCATCCCCTGCCGATCCCGTCGGCAGTGATCGCCGCGGGACGTTGTTTAGCCGGTGGAGCCAATCGCTCAGCCACGAGCGTCCGTGCCTCCGCCACGCTTGCTGATCACAAACGCGGCCAGCCCTGCGGCGATGGCCAGTGCGCCGGCGCCCAGCGCGACGAAGAGTCCGGTGCTGCTGGGACCATCCTCTTCTCCGGCTGCCTCCGAGGTGTTGTCGGCGCCGTCGGCCGGGGAGGACGCTGCGGGGCTCGACGCCGCCACCGAGAACTTCAGCGTGCCCTCGATCGGGTGGCCGTCACTGGAAACCACGCGCCAGCCCAGCTGGTAGCCACCGTCCGGCATACCCTCCCGCAGCGGAATGCTGACCTGGCTGCCGCTCAGTACCGGCGCTCCGGCTGCCCAATCGGTACCCTCGTCGTCCAGCACCTGGGTGGTTGCGCCGATGTCCATCACGTTCGCGCTGAATTTGAGCGTGACCTCCGCCGGCTGGGTGTTGAGGACGGCCCCGTTCTCAGGTGTCGAACTGATCAGTTCGTCGTGGGCGGCGGCCGGGCGCGCCAGCGCCAGCGCCAAGGCCAACCAGAGCAGCATGGCGATCAGGGCAGCCGCGAGCAGCCGGCGGGCCATCGCTTGCCGGGCAACACGGAGGACTTCCTCCTGGCGACGCCGGGAGACCGAAGACCGGTCGGTGCTGACACGCACAGGGGCAGGGATGTTCAGGTGGTGGTTCATCACGTTCTTTCGTCGGTGGATGCGCAGTGCGCGGGTCAGAAAGCGTGATGCAACGGCGGCCCCCGGTGCCGCAAGGACAGGAGCGGGATGCCCAAGGCCGCGAAGGGCTGGTTCAGCAGTTTCACCGGGACGGCCAGCCGAACCCGGGGAATCGGGCGCCAACTGCTCAGCCTGCGGGGCGCGGCCAGGGCCACTGTTCCGGCAAGCGCGGCCGCAGCATGCTCGCCTCGGCGCAGCAGCAGCACAGTGGCGGCAGCAGCAGCCAGATGGGCCACCAGCATGGCACCGGTCGCGGCCGTGGCCGTCTGGGCAGATACTTCGGGGACCAGCGAGGCCGGCAGCAGGGCTGGGTGATGGCCCGCATGGCCGACCGCCGTCGGGACGCCGGCAGGCGCGGCGTGGCCCAACTGGAAGAGCAGATGGTAGATCGCTTGGCTGATGCCCACCGCGGCCAGCAGACGTGTCCAGGACAGCGACTTGCCGGCCAATCCGACGCAGACCAAACCGGCGAGGGCAAAGGCCAGAAGCCAGACGGTCGGCTCGGGGACGTGCCCGCCGCCGGACAGGTGCGAGAGCGAGGCGAGGGAAGTGGCTACGGCAGCGCCCAGCCAGCCGCGCAGCAGCCGACCTTCCCGCTGGACCATGCCCTCAGTCCTCCGTCCTGATAATTCTTCGGCTGCGGCGCAATACGGCGCACACCCGGCCTCTATTTTACCGCCCGTAGAAGCCAAGGGGTTAAACAGCAGGACCGCCACCGGTTGCCGGTGGCGGTCCTGCGGAAGTTAGGGTGTGGACTACTTCTTGGAGACAGCAGCCTTCAGCTTGGAACCAGCGGTCAGCTTGACGCTGTGGCCGGCCGGAATCTGGATGGATTCGCCGGTCTGCGGGTTACGGCCGGTGCGGGCGGCACGGTCGGTGCGCTCGACTGCCAGCCAGCCCGGGATGGTGATCTTCTCGCCCTTGGAGACGGAGGTTGCGAAGATGTCGAAGACAGCGTCCAGGACACCGTTCACTGCGGTCTGGCTGGTGCCAGCCTTCTCTGCAACAGCTGCAACAAGTTCACTGCGGTTGATAGCCAATTTTTGTCCTCCTGGACTGCTTTGGTTTGGTCAGAGCTTCCGCGGCTGCGGAAAGCTACTGTGCGAAAACTTACCAGCTTGGCCACCCAGATCCGGCAAAATCCGCGGAATCTGGCGGAATTTTTAGCGAATTACCCGGAATTTGAGCCGATTCTGCCCCGGGAGGCCCGCTTTTTCCGCCCAGAGCATATGATGTGCGCCCTCCGCGCGCCGCGCGGGCGGAACCGTTCCCCCGCGGCGGGGCGGGCATCGCCGTCGTGATTTTGAGCGTCCCCGAGGGTGCTCCCGGACGTCCTGAGCGTGCTCCGATGGCGACTTTCGGGCATGAAAAAGGGCAGCGGTCCCGGACTGGGACCGCCACCCTTCAAGCAGCTTCATGATGAAGCCAGCAGGTTTTTACCAGCTGGACTTCTTGATGCCCGGCAGTTCGCCGTTGTGCGCCATGGTACGGAACCGCACGCGGGAGATGCCGAACTTCTGGAGCGTGCCGCGGGGGCGGCCGTCGATCTGGTCGCGGTTGCGGACGCGGACCGGAGAAGCGTTGCGGGGCAGCTTCTGCAGGCCCAGGCGGGCCTCTTCGCGGGCCTCGTCGGTCGCGTTGGCGTCGACCAGGGTCTTCTTCAGCTCGGCACGCTTCGCGGCGTAACGCTCGACAACGACCTTGCGCTGCTCATTGCGAGCAATCTTGGACTTCTTGGCCATGTTTAGCGCTCCTCTCGGAATTCAACGTGCTTGCGGATGACCGGGTCGTACTTCTTCAGGACAATGCGGTCCGGGTCGTTACGACGGTTCTTCCGGGTCACGTAGGTGAAGCCGGTGCCAGCGGTGGATTTCAGCTTGATGATGGGACGTACGTCCTTGTCCTTTGCCACTAGAGCTTCACACCCTTCGCGAGGAGCTCGGTGACGACTGCGTCAATGCCGCGGACGTCAATGGTCTTGATGCCGCGGGCCGAAACCTGCAGCGTGACATTGCGGCGCAGGGACGGAACCCAGTAGCGCTTCTTCTGAATGTTCGGGTCGAACCGGCGCTTGTTGCGGCGGTGCGAGTGCGAAATGCTGTGGCCAAAGCCGGGCTCGGCTCCGGTCACCTGGCAGTGTGCTGCCATGATCTCTCCTCCAGTTGTAGTAAATATGACGGACCTGACGCAGAGACGAAGTAAAGCGGCCTGCGAATCTGCGTGTAAGAGCGCCCGCCACCAGTTGTGACACCGTTATTACTGCGACTTTCCGGAGGTGAACCTGGCGGGGTGAGATCCAGCCGAAGTGCCTCGCCGCGGGGAAGACGGTGAAGTCAGGTGCAAATAAACCACATCTTCCCGGGGGAAGAACGGCCTATCCGCGATCCTCATTTCTAGGTAAACACGGACGCCACGCAATGCCCGCACCGCCTTACCTTGGCAAGGGGGTGCCGATGCTGCGTGACTTAACGCCTTTCCATCTTAGGGGCAGCAGCCGTTTGGATCAAACCAACGACGACGGCGGCCCCCTCGGCGGCGAAGGGGCGCCTCAGGCATTCAATCGAGGCTCGCGCAGCACCCAGCTGCCGGGCTCCAACTGCTGCACAATCTTCTTGCCGATCCGCTCCAGGTCCTGCACATCCCGGCGGTCCAGTCCATCGAAAACCGCCTGGCGGACGGCTTCGACATGCCCCGGCGCCAGGGACTGGATCGCTTCCATCCCCGCCTCCGTGAGCAGCGCCATGGTGACCCGGGCATCGTCGGCGCACTGGGCCCGCTCGACCCAGCCGCGTCCCTGGAGCTTCTTGACCACATGCGACAGCCTGGACAGCGAGGAATAAGTCCGCGAGGCCAGCTCACTCATCGGCAGCGAGCGGTCAGGCGCCTCGGACAGCATGGCCAGGACATGGTAATCAAACAGCGTCAGCTTGCCTTCGCGGTACAGCGGGGCGTCAAGCGTGCCGGGCAACAGAGTGGACACCGCCAGCAAAGCCAGCCAGGCCTGGCGTTCTTCGGGATCGAGCCAGCGTGCAGAAGTCATGCCTCCATTCTGCCACAAAACTTGATCCTTCAACTGTTAGCGGCGGAAATGGCCGGCAGGACGCACCTGCCGGCCATTCTCTTGTACTAGGGGTGTCCGGGTTCCCTGGTCATACCCGGGCGGGCTCCTTGGCCCCGCGCTCATCCAGCCCCATGCCCGGATCCGGAATTCGCTCCAGCGGCATGTGCTCCGGACCGAGCAGCGGGTTTCCGTCCTGCCCCGCGACCAGCTCACGGGCCTCGGCCTGGGTATCCACCGACGGCATCGAACCCGGCATCGGCCGGCAGGAGCTTTCCGGCATCCGCCAGATGGCCACCAGGCCCAGCAAGGACATGGCCACCAGGTAGTACGCCGGCATCAGCTTGTTCCCGGTGGCGTCGATCAGCGCCTGGGTGATCAGCGGGGTGGTGCCGCCGAAGATCGCCACCGCAAAGTTGTAGGCAATGCCCATCGAGCCATAGCGGCTGGCGGTGGGGAACATGGCCGGCAGCGCCGACGCCAGGATGGAAACGTAGAAGGCGGTGGCGCAGCCCAGGATCGCCAGGCCCAGCAGGGTGGCCCAGATTTCTCCGATGCCAATCAGCATGAAGGCGGGCACACCGAGCACCAAGGTGATGGCGGAACCGGTCATCAGCACGGGGCGGCGGCCGACCTTGTCCGACAGCTTTCCGGCGAAGGGAATGGCGGCCGAGAGCAGCACCAGAACCGGGATGGTCAGCAGCGTCCCCTGGAACGCGTCGTAGCCCATGGTGTCCTGCAGGTACGTGGGCATGTACGAGGTCAAGGTATAGCCCACCGTGTTGGCGGCGGCCACCACCAGCATGGCCAGCAGGATCGGGCGCCAGGATCCGGTGATGATCTGGCGGTAGCTCTTGGGTCCGTCCCCGACGGCTGCCTTGGTCTTGCCTTCCTGCGCGTCCTGGGCAGCCTGGAAAGCCGGCGACTCTTCGATCTTCAGCCGGAAGTACAGACCCACCAGTCCCAGCGGGCCGGCCAGCAGGAACGGCAGGCGCCAACCCCACTCCAGCATCGCGTCGCTTCCCAGCAGGATCTGCAACCCGGACACCACGGCGGCACCGAGGGCGAAGCCCAGATAGCTACCCGTATCCAGCAGGCTGGCCAGGAACCCGCGGCGCTTGTCCGGGGCGTATTCGCTCACGAACGTGGTGGCGCCGGCGTACTCGCCGCCCGTGGAAAAGCCCTGCACCAGGCGGCACAGCACCAGCAGCACGGTGGCCCATCCGCCCACGGCCAAATACGTCGGCAGCAGGCCGATGGCGAAGGTGGAGGCAGCCATGGCGATCATGGTCAGTGCCAGCGTTTTCTGCCGGCCAATGCGGTCGCCCAGACGACCGAAATACAACCCACCGAGCGGCCGGACTACGAAACTGGCAGCAAAGACGGCCAGGCTGCCCAGCAGCCCGTCCCCCTCCTGACCACCGGCGAAGAACAGTTGGCCCATGGTGACGGCCAAGTAGCCATAGATACCGAAGTCGAACCATTCCATGCCGTTGCCCACCACCGTGCCGCCGACGGCACGGCGCAGCATCGGCCGCTGGACAACGGTGACATCGTCCACGCGAAGTCTCCGGCGGCGTAGTCGGGGCAGCCGTGGGGAGGATTTGGCAGTGTTTTTTCCGGCAGGGAAATCTGGCGCTTTTTCTCGCGCGGCGGGCGGATTGTCCTTCAGCATTTGGGCTTCTCTCATAGAGGTCATTTGCTTGTGACGCGTCGTAAGCCCCGCGCCTTCCGGCCGGGGCAGGCCCACGACGTTACCGGCTGCGACGTCTTCTCTCCCAGCCGGGACCTCGAAAAACGCGCCCCGACGGCAGTCGTTGGGCAGGCTCCGACACCCGCGGCCGGAGCCCGAAATTGCGACACCGGCGATGCCCGGTTACCCGCAAGATTCCGCGCGAATTACGGGAGCAACGCGGCTGTGTTTCACGCCGCTTGTTGAAGACGGCAGCGCACGAGTTTTGTGAAATGCGCCACCAGCCGCCCGAAATGGGCCTTAAACCACCCCGGTGCCGCCCAGCCAGGTGCCGATCAGCAGCGTGGCCACCAGGGCGAGTGCACCGCCGATCACCACCCGGCAAGCGGCCCGGAAGACCTTGGCGCCGCCCAGCCAGGCGCCGATCGCTCCGGTGGCGGCGAGCGCCACCAGAACCGCTGCGAAGGTGATCGGGATCCGCAGCTCGGCGGGCGGCAGCAACATGGCCAGCATGGGCAAGGCGGCACCGAGCAGGAAGGCAATGGCGGAGGCGAAGGCCGCATGCCACGGGCTGACCAGGTCGTCGTCCTGGATGTTCAGCTCCGCATGCAGGTGCGCTGCCAGCGCATCGTGTGCGGTCAATTCCTTGGCCACCTGCATGGCCGTCCCCGGCGTCAGCCCGCGTTCCTGGTAGAGCGCGGCCAGTTCGGCAAGCTCTTCTTCCGGCTGTTCCTGCAGTTCCCGCTTTTCCTTGGCGATCAGCGCCTTCTGACTGTCGCTGGAGCTGGAAACGGAGACATACTCGCCCAAGGCCATGGAGATGGCGCCGCCGATCACCGCTGCCAGGCCCGCCGTCAGCAGCGTCCCGAAGTCGCTGGTGGCACCCGCGACGCCCACTACCAGCGCGGCAACGGAAACAATCCCGTCGTTCGCGCCGAGAACACCGGCGCGCAGCCAGTTCAGACGGGCGGCGAGACCGACGACGTCGTGCGGTTCATCGTCATGGAACTCGGGTTGGTTCGCTGGCTGGATCCGGGCATCTGCGTCCATGGTCCAAGCCAAGCACTCCGCGCGCCCAGCTTCCAGACAGGACAGCCAACCCTCAGCAGCCGGCCGGAAAACTTTGTCCGGCCCCGCCCTTTGTTCAGGCGGTGGCGTGGAGCCCGGTCAACTGGGGGTATTTTGGCGTGAGCGAATCACCGGAGGAAGTGCCCCGCAGCCGCCGCCCGATCCAGGGGCCCAGGTACTCGCGCGCCCAGCGGACATTGGCCACCATGGCAGCGCGGCGGGACAGCACCGCCAGATCCGGCAGTGCCGGCAGATCGATCACGTCCTCCGCCTGCAGCAGTTCCAGCACCTTTTTGGCCATCAAGGTATGGCCCGCGGTGGACATGTGCAGCCGGTCGGCGTCCCAGTAACGCCAGTCGCGGAACTCGCGCATCCGCCAGTAGTCAACGATTTTCGCTCCGTGCAGGTCGGCAATCTCCCGCACCCATTCGTTGTAGATGGCGGTGCGGCCCCGGGTCTTGCCGAAGACCGCCGAGGCGACGCTGTCAAAGCCGGTGAACAGCACGACGTCGGCGCCGGTGGCAGCCAGCCTGGCCACTCCGGCCTCGTAGCCGGCCATCAGGGCGTCGATGTCCACCCGCGGGCGCAGGATGTCATTTCCGCCGGCGTAGAGGGTGACCATGGTCGGCTTGAGCGCGACGGCGGCGTCAACCTGTTCGTCCAGAACCTGGGTAATCTTCTTGCCTCGGATGGCAAGGTTGGCGTAGCCCCAGCCGGAATCGGCCAGCATGAGCTGCTCGGCCACCCGGTCCGCCCAGCCGCGCACGCCGTTGGGCAAAGTGGGGTCGTAGTCCCCTACCCCTTCGGTGAACGAATCCCCCAGGGCCACAAAACGCTTAGCAAATGTCACCGGAACAGATTAACAAAGAACGGCCGCGGCCCGGTTCACCCAATCTTCCGGCCCGGCTCGGCCCGTCAGCTGCCGCTGCGCGGGGCGTACATGATCACCGCGACGCCGGCGAGTGCGATTCCGGCGCCGATGTAGTCCCAGCGGTCCGGTTGGAAACCGTCCAGCAGCATGGCCCAGGCCAGCGATCCCGCGATGAACACGCCGCCGTACGCGGCCAGCACCCGGCCGAAGTTGGCATCCGGCTGCTGCGCGGCAATGAAACCGTACAGGCCCAGTGCCATCACGCCCAGGCCGGCAAACCACCAGGCCCGGTCCTCGCGCACGGCCTGCCACACCAGCCACGCTCCGCCGATCTCGGCAACGGCGGCCAGGACAAACAGGATGGCGGATTTGGCGAATGTCATGCAGCCATTGTCCCAAGCCGCCGGCCGTCCGGTGCGGCGTCAGTGGTTGGTTAGCGCCCGGATGGCTTCTTCGAAAATCTCGTGATGCCGTTCGACGTCGGCGCTGGTGGTCTGCGGGCACATCAGGGCCATGTTGTGGAACGGGGTGAGCAGGATGCCACGGTTGGCCAGATACAGGTGCAGGAAGTCTTCCAGCGCACCGTCGTGGCTGGCCGCCGATTCGGTGCCGTTGCGGGGCGCCGGGCTGGCAAAGCGGTATTCGGCACGAGCGCCCAGTTGGGCAACAGACCAGGGCAGTGAATAGGTGTCGATTACTCTCTGCACGCCGGCGGCGAACTCCGTGGCGCGGCCGATCATCAATGCGAAGGCCTGGTCCGTCAAGACGTGTTCCAGTGTGGCCCGCATGGCCGCCACGGACAGCGGGTTTCCGGCCAGGGTGCCGCCGACGCCGCCCATGTCCACCAGGTCCAAGTCTGTCCGGCCGAGGGCCCGCTCGGCCAGTTCGGCGCTAAGCCCGTAGGCACCGCACGGAATGCCGCCGCCAATCGATTTCCCGATCACCACGATGTCCGGCTCAAGCCCCCACGCCGCCGTTGCCCCGCCGGGACCGGCGGAGAAGGTGTGCGTCTCGTCGATGATCAGCAGCGTCCCGTGCCGGCGGGTCAGCTCCCGCACACCCTGCAGGTAGCCGGGTTCGGGCAGCACGATGCCGATGTTGGTCAGTGCCGGCTCCATCAGCACCGCTGCCACGTCGCCGTGGGCAAGCTGCCGTTCCAAGGCAGCGAGATCGTTGAACTCCGCCACCCTGCTGGTCTCCGTGACGTCCACGGGCGCCCCGACATTGCCCGGGCGGCTCATCCCCTCGCCGTCGGACCCGGCCACGATCAGCGACTCATCCACCGACCCGTGGTAGCAGTACGGATTGAACAGGATCTTGCCCCGGCCGGTCAGCGCGCGGACCAGCCGGATGGCCCAGCGGTTGGCGTCCGTGGCGGTGAGCGAGAAGCTCCAGCGTTCCACGCCGAACCGTCGCGCCAGCTCGGCGCCCACCCACTCTGCATCGGCAGTCGGCAGCATGGTGGCCAGTCCGCCGTCGTCAGCAATACGCCGGATGATGGCGTCGACGGTGGGCTGCGGGGAATGGCCGGCCATCGCGCCGGTGTCCCCCAGCGCGAAATCGACGTACTCCAGGCCGTCCACGTCCCACACCCGGCAGCCGCGGGCGCGCTCCAGATAGATGGGGAAGCCTCCGGCCTTCTTGTTCATCCACGTCATCGGGACCTTGCCGAAGAGGTGGGCGGCGCCGTCGTACAGCGCTTTGGACTGGGGGTGCTTGGCTTCGAAGTCCTGCCGCTCGCGGTCGAACAGCTCGGCCAGCCGGTTCCGATCGATCATGAAGTACTCCTAGCAACGGGCCGGCAGCACGCCGGGCGGCGGGGGCGTCAGCGAGCGGCCAGCATCTTGCGGCGGCGGTGCGCCAGGACCTGGCCGCCGATCACGATCAGCAGCGCGACGATGAACATCGCGGAGCCGATCACATTGGCCTGCGCAGGGATGCCGCGGGTGGCGGCCACGTAGATGAACTTCGGGAAGGTATCCACGTTGCCGGAGTTGAAGTTGGTGATGATGAAATCGTCGAAGCTGATGGCGAAGCTCAGCAGGCCGGCAGCCACGATTCCGGGCAGCAGCAGCGGGAAGGTCACCCGCCAGAACGCCTGCATCGGCGAGGCGTACAGATCGGCCGCTGCCTCCTCCAGTTTCGGGTCGAGGCTGGCCACCCGGGCCTTGACCGTGACCACCACAAACGAGATGCAGAAAACGGTGTGCGCAATGATGATGGTTCCCTTGCCCAGTTCCGCGCCCACATTCAGGAACTGCGCCAGCAGCGAGGCGCCGAGGACAACCTCCGGGGTTGCCAGCGGCAGGAAGATCAGCATGTTGGCGGTGGCATTGAACTTGAACCGGTAGCGGACCAGCCCAATGGCGATGGCCGTTCCCAGGACGACGGCGATCAGCGTCGCCGTGGCGCCGATCTGCAGGCTGTTGCCCAGGGCCGAGCAGACTTCCGGAGCGCCGCACGGGTTGCGCCAGTTGTCCCAGGTAAAGCCGCGCCAGGTGAGGTTGGTTCGGCCGGCGTCGTTGAAGGAAAACACGAAGACGTAGGCGATCGGGACCAGCAGGAAGACGAACGCCAGTCCGCCGATCACCGGGACCAGCCAGCGGCCGAGAGAGTTTTTCACAGTGGTTTCCCCCTACAGCAGTTCTTTGGTGCCGAAGCGGCGGACGTAGATGAAGACCAGGGCGAGGATCGCCAGCATCAGCACGAAGGACAGTGCCGAGGCCCCGGGATAGTCGACCACCCGGAAGAATCTGGAGTCCACGACCTGGCCGATCATGGTGGTGTCCCGGTTGTTGCCCAGCAGAGCGGCGTTGATGTAGTCGCCGGCAGCGGGAATGAACGTCAGCAGCGTTCCGGCGATCACGCCGGGCATCGACAGCGGCAGCGTCACCGTCCGGAAGGTGGTGAAGCCGCTGGCATACAAATCGTTTCCGGCCTCGATCAAGCGGATGTCCAGGCGTTCCAGGTTCGCGTAGATGGGCAGGGCCATGAACGGCAGGAAGTTGTAGGTCAGGCCGCAGACCACGGCGAAGGCGGTGGCGGTGAGCCGTCCGTCGTCGGGCAGCAAAGCGAACGTGCGGAGCACGGAAACCACCGGCCCCTCGTCGGCGAGGATCTGCTTCCAGGCCTGCGTGCGCAAGATGAAGCTGGTGAAGAACGGGGCGATGATCAGCACCAGCAGGATGCCGCGCAGCAACGCATGATGACGCAGCCGGACAGCAATCAGGTAGGCCATCGGATAGCCGATCGCCAGCGCCGCGGCCGTCGCGATCAGGGCGAACCCGAAGGAACGCAGCAGCTCCGGCCAGTAGCTGCCCAGCATCCGCACGTAGTTGTTGAATTCCAGCGCCGGCACAAACTGGCCGATGTCCGCCCCCGGCGGCTTCGCATAGAGCGACGTCGCGAGCAGCGAGAACACGGGCAGCACAAAGAACAGCAGCAGGAACAAGAACCCCGGCAGGATCAGCCAGTACCCCATCCGCCCCCGGCGGCGCTCCTCCTTGAGTTCGCCGCTGCCGCGCTCACTGCCGCCGCGCCGCTTATCCGGCGCCGGTGTCTTGTCCGCCGCGGCCTGAACGCTCATCAGTCGTCAACCTCTGGTGCTCCGTACTGCGCGTCCTCGGCGCCGTCCAGGCCGAAGGCGTGCTCTGTGTCCCAATTGAGCACCACGCCGTCGCCCGGCTGGGCCAACTGCTGGCCGTGGTTCTGGCTGAACACGCCCACGGTACCGATCCCTGGCACCTCCACCAGGTAATCGGTGCTGACCCCGGTGAACGAGGTGTCCAGCACCGTGCCGTGCAGGACGTTGGCCGCATCGGCCGGCGCGTCCTGCGGCCACATCATCCTCAGCTTTTCCGGCCGGATCCCGATCAGGGCCTTGCCCTGCTGCACAGTTGAGCGCTCCTTGAGCACGGCCAGCCTGTTCCCGTTGGCATTGACGACGACGGCGTCGCCGCGGTCCTCCACAATGTCGCCGGCAACCAGGTTGGACTTGCCCAGGAAGTTCGCCACGAAGACGGTGCGCGGCAGTTCGTACAGTTCGCGCGGTGCGCCCATCTGCTCCACCTTGCCGGCGTTCATGACGGCCACGGTGTCCGCCATGGTCATGGCTTCCTCTTGGTCGTGGGTGACGTGCACGAAGGTCAGGCCGACCTCGGTTTGGATCTTCTTCAGTTCCACCTGCATCTGCCGGCGCAGCTTCATGTCCAGGGCGCCCAGCGGCTCATCCAGCAGCAGCACGGCCGGGTGGTTGACGATGGCGCGCGCCAAGGCCACCCGCTGCTGTTGTCCGCCGGAGAGCTGGGCCGGCCGGCGCGCGGCCAGGTGCGACAACTCGACCAACTCCAGCGCCGCCTCGGCTTGTGCCCGCGCATCGCGGACTTTACGACGCCGGAGCCCGAAGGACACGTTGTCCAGCACGCTCATGTGCGGGAACAGCGCATAGTTCTGGAAGACCGTGTTGACCGGCCGCTGATGGGCGCCGGACCTGCTGATGTCCTTGCCGCCAATGCTGATGGTCCCGGAGGTGGGCTGTTCCAGGCCGGCCACCATGCGAAGCGTTGTGGTCTTGCCGCAGCCGGAGGGCCCCAGCAGGGCAAAGAACTTCCCTGCCGGGATGGTCAGGTCAAGGTCCTCCACCGCGACGAAATCGCCGAACCGCTTGGTGATGGCTCCCAGCACCAAGTCCGCTCCGCTCTCCTCGCCGACGGCGCTGGCATTCTCTGTCTGCAGGGGTGCCTGAGTCATCAGTTGCCAATCGTCTGCTGGAACCGGTCGCTGAAGTCGGTTTCCTCATCGGCGTCCAGGCTGCGGAACACGCTGACTCTGGCCAGGTCCTCCTCGGTCGGGAAGATCAGCGGATTGTCCACCAGCTCCGGATCGATCTTCTCCATGGCCTCCTTGGCGCCCTCCACCGGGCAGATGAAGTTGACATAGGCGGCGGCAGTGGCTGCGTTTACCGGATCGTAGTAGTAGTCCATCAGGGCTTCCGCATTCTTCTTATGCGGCGATCCAATAGGCACCATCAGGTTGTCCGACCACAGGGTGCCGCCGGCTTCCGGAATGGCGAATTCCCATTTGTCGCCTTCCTCGAAGTTCAACTGGGTGATGTCGCCGGACCAGCAGATCACCGCGAGGGCATCTCCGGAGATCAGGTCTTCCTTGTAGGAGTTGCCCTTGACCTGCCGGATCTGTCCACTGGAAATCTGCTTCTGCAGAACCTCCAGCGCCGCGTCGTATTCGTTGGCACCCCAGCTGCCGGAGATGTCCACGCCGTTCTCCATCATCAGCAGGCCCATGGTGTCGCGCATTTCGTCCAGTACTTCTACGCGTCCCTTGAGTTCCGGCTTCCACAAGTCGCCCACGGTCTTCAGGCCGCCCGGAACGGCTTCCTTGTTCCAGGCGATGCCTGCGTAGCCGGACTGCCAGGTCAGGGAATTCTTCCGGCCGGGATCAAAGTCCACGTTCTTCAGGGTCTCCAACAGATTGGCCGCGTTCGGAATGTTCGCGTGGTCCAGTTCCTGCGTGTACCCCAGCCGGATCAGGCGCGCTGCCATCCAGTCGGTCAGCGTGATGATGTCCTGCCCAATGTCCTGCCCGGCGGCAAGCTGGCCCTGGATCTTGCCGAAGTATGTGTCGTTGCCGTCAATATCCTCGGAGTACTTGGCTTGGATACCGCTCTGCTTGCTGAAGGCCTCGAGTGACGGATACTTCTGGGTGGAGTCGTCATAGTCCAGGTACAGAGTCCAGTTGGCCCAGTTGACTACCTTTTCCTGGTCCGAGAGGTCTTCCGCCGGCGCCAGTCCACCCGCCGAGCCTGTATTCGTCGAGGTTCCGGTGCCGCCGGTGCCGCAGGCAGCGAGCAGCCCGGCCAGGGTGAGCCCCCCGGCACCCATCAGCACGTTGCGGCGGGACATCTGCGCAGCAATGAGGCCGCGCAGACGTGGGTCTTCAGGTAGTCGTTTCGGCATCTGATGCTCCCAGTTGACGGATTGGACCTCACTCGGTGCGTTGATACTTGCAGACACCGGAGGACCCGACAATAGTTTCAGTTGTAAATTTTTGGTTACACGACGGAATCCGAAGCGGGACACGCCCCCTGGGTTGCGATTGCCCCGACCCTGCCCAGTGCACCCGCGAAGTATGCACCGTTGGGCCGGACCGCCTGCACCAGAAAAGGTTTGTGACCCGCTTCACAACAGATAGTAGCCTCAAGAAGTTCGTATTTCGATAGCTACAGCTGCATATTTTTTCGAATCCACTACTTGCGCAAGCCGCAGACAACGGATTCAATAGCAAGCAATCCCGCCGATGGCGGAGATCCGTTTCACAGGAGGTGGATACGCTTGACCTTGCTGCCCAGCGCCGGACACGGCCACAACGGCAATTCCCACAGCGCTGCGGTTGACGAGGTCTCCAAGGCCATCATCGAGCAATTACAGGAAGACGGCCGGCGCTCTTACGCTGCCATCGGAAAGGCCATTGGACTCTCCGAAGCGGCCGTACGGCAGCGCGTGCAGAAGCTGACCGATGCCGGCATCGTGCAGATCGTTGCGGTGACCAACCCACTGCAGCTGGGCTTCGCCCGGCAGGCCATGCTTGGCATCAAGACCGGCGCCGATCTGCTGGAGGTGTCGGACAAGATCGCCGCACTGGACCAAGTGGATTACTGCCTGGTCACTGCCGGGTCATTCGACATTCTGGCCGAAGTTATCTGCGAAAACGACCAGGATTTGCTGCGGCTGGTCAACCAGATCCGCGGCATTCCCGGCGTCCTGAGCACTGAAACATTCATGTACCTCTCGCTGCGCAAGCAGGAATACAACTGGGGAACCCGATGACACAAACATCCGCATCGCCAAGCACCAGCATTCCGGGCCAAGGCACACCGGCCGGGACCACCACCGACGCCCCGATGCGCCGGACTTACACCACTCCGATGGGAACGGACCGCCAGCAGGCCGCCCGCGACCATTTGTGGATGCACATGGCCCGGCATGCGCCGCTGGCCGCCGGAGGCAACGTCCCGGTGATCACCCGCGGCGAAGGCCACCTCATCTACGACGACCAGGGCCGCGAGTACATTGACGGCCTCGCCGGGCTCTTCGTGGTGCAGGTGGGCCACGGCCGCGAAGAACTGGCCCAGGCCGCCGCCCGCCAGGCCAAGGAACTGGCCTTCATGCCGCTCTGGTCCTACGCCCACCCGGCCGCCATCGAACTGGCCGAGCGCCTTGCCCACCATGCCCCGGGCGACCTGAACCGTGTCTTCTTCACCACCGGCGGCGGCGAAGCCGTGGAATCGGCGTGGAAGCTGGCCAAGCAGTACTTCAAGCTGCAGGGCAAATCCAACAAGACCAAGGTGATCTCCCGCGCCGTCGCCTACCACGGCACTCCTCAGGGCGCGCTCTCCATCACCGGCATCCCGGACATGAAGGCGCCCTTCGAACCGCTGGTCCCGGGCGCTTTCCGCGTTCCCAACACCAACCAGTACCGCGCACCGGCGGGTCTGGAAGACCCGAAGGCGTTCGGCCGCTGGGCTGCCGACCGGATCGGCGAAGCCATTGAGTTCGAGGGTCCGGATACCGTGGCCGCGGTGTTCCTGGAACCGGTGCAGAACTCCGGCGGCTGCTTCCCGCCGCCGCCCGGATACTTCGAGCGGGTGCGCGAAATCTGCGATGAGTACGACGTCCTGCTGGTGTCCGACGAGGTCATCTGCGCGTTCGGCCGGATCGGTTCCATGTTCGCTTCCACCGATTTCGACTACGTGCCGGACATGATCACCTGCGCCAAGGGGATGACCAGCGGTTACTCCCCGATCGGTGCCATGATCGCCTCCGACCGGCTGTTCGAGCCGTTCAAGCACGGCGACACCACGTTCTACCACGGCTACACCTTCGGCGGGCATCCGGTCTCCGCCGCCGTCGCGATGGCCAACCTGGACATCTTCGAACGCGAGGGCCTCAACAACCACGTCAAGGAGAACGCCCCGGCCTTCCGCAGGACCCTGGAAAAGCTGCTGGATCTGCCGATCGTCGGCGATGTCCGGGGCGAGGGCTACTTCTACGGAATCGAACTGGTCAAGGACAAGGCCACCAAGGAAACCTTCAACGACGAAGAATCTGAGCACCTGCTGCGCGGCTACCTGTCCAACGCGCTGTTCGACGCCGGCCTGTACTGCCGCGCCGACGACCGCGGCGACCCCGTGGTCCAACTGGCACCGCCGCTGACCGTGGGCCAGCGCGAGTTCGACCAGATTGAACAGATCCTGCGCTCCGTGCTGGTGGAAGGCATGAACCACCTCTGACCAGCACCCCTTGACCCCAAGGGGTGGGAGCCCGACCTTGGGATGAGAAGGCGGCGGGTGGCCGGCTCACAGCCGGCCACCCGCCGTCGTTGTTAGACTTCGCCGCGCACCTGCCGCAGCCAGACGCGCCGCGCGTCCAGGTACGGTTCGATGTTCTCCACTCTCTGCAGCGCCACCTGGTCCAGGTCGAGCCCGGCCGCCTCGATCATGATGCCGTAGCCGTCACGCTCGGCGCCGGCCCACCATTTGCCGCCCTCCTGCCAGAGCGCAAACTCCACTTCGTCACCGTCGACGGCGATGCCCACCATCCGCGGTTCCTGGAGCTCCAAATCGTTGAGTTTCTGCCGGAAGGAGTCCTTGTCCGGCACCGTCGCGCCCGCTCCCAGCCGCATCGTTCGGATGCTCTGGTTCACGCCGTGCACGGTGGTCAGGACCTGGGCATGGGGCATGCCCAATCCGGGATCGCCATGCAGCAGCCCGTGCGGGCCGTTATCCTCATTCCATTCCCCCACCATGACGGGGCCGTCCCAATGGGCGAGGGTGAAGCAGGGCAGCTCGGGGAAAGTCTCCCGGATGCGCTGTTCACCTTCTGCCACCAGGGCCCAGAACCCGTCCGGCTCCACCTGTCCGTCAACGTCCATGGTTTCAGTATGGCAGTGGCGGGGTCAGCCGCGCCCGGAAACTTTATCGGCAACCCGGGCAATCAGCGAGGTGGATTTCAGCCGGCCGTCCTCGGCGCGGTCGGCCGCGTGGTAGGCGGCGTACATGGCCTGGACGGCGATCCAGCGCAGCGGTTCCACCTCCCAGCGGCGCACCTTCCGGTTGACCCACGGCATCCGCGCCAGCTCGCTGTCCGGATCGACGATGAGGTCACGCAAGGTGCGGGCCGCCAGATTGGTGGCGGCCACGCCGGTGCCCACATAGCCACCGGCCCAGCCCAGCCCGGTCTGCGGATCCAGGCCGACCGTGGCCTTCCAGTCGCGCGGGACGCCCAGCACGCCCGACCAGGCATGCTCAAGGCTGGCGGCGCGGGTGGCCGGGAACATCGAATGCAGGATCTCGGCCAGTTGGGCGACGGTTTTCGGCTGCGTGGCGCCGTCGGCGTCCAGTGCGGAGCCGTAGCGGTAAGGCACGCCCCGGCCGCCGAGCGCGATCCGTCCGTCCGCGGTGCGCTGGGCGTACATGTACGCGTGGGCCATGTCGCCCAGGGCTTCTGCCTCTTCCCAGCCGATCTCCGCCCAGACGTCCTTCGGCAGCGGTTCGGTGACAATCAGCGACGAGTTCATCGGCAGCCAGTCCCGGTGCGCCGATTTCAGCCCGGCAGTGAACCCTTCGGTGGCGCGCAGGATGTACCGCGCCTGGACGGTCCCGTGGTCAGTGCGGGCCTGGCCGGGCAGGATCTCGGTGACGGTGGTTCCTTCGTACAGCCGCACCCCCATCCGCCGGACGGCGTCGGCCAGCCCGCGGACCAGCTTGGCCGGCTGGATCCGCGCGCAGTGCGGCTGGAACAGCGAACCCACCGCCCGGTCGATCCGGATCCGCCGGTTGGTCTCCGCCGCGTCCAGCAGCCGGGCACCGGCCTCCGGCCAGACCGACTCCGCCGCGGCCCACGCCTGCAGCCGCTGCAGCTGCGCAGAGTTCCGGGCCACGATCAGTTCGCCGCCCTTGTACATGTCCGCGTCGATGCCTTCGGCGGCGGCCACCCGGATGACCTCGTCCACGGTCTGGTTCAGCAGCGTCTGGAACCGGCCGGTCAGCTCGCGGCCGTGGCTGGCGGCGTAGCCGTCGTGCCCGCCGGTCATGCTGTTGGTCAGCCAGCCGCCGTTGCGTCCCGACGCGCCGAAGCCGGCGAAGCGGCTTTCCAGCACCACCACGTCAAGATCCGGCCTCGCCTGTTTCAGGTAGTAAGCCGTCCACAAACCGGTGTAACCCGCGCCGACCACGGCGACGTCCGCCGTCGTGCCCTCCGTCAGTGCCGGGCCGGGCTCGGGCAGCCCGCCGTCGGCATACCAAAAAGACACCGCGCCGTTGACAATCGCCACACCAACTCCTTGTCCCGGCCGCCGGATCAACGGCCCGCTAGGGACAGGCTAATGGCAACCGCTACAGTTCGGCTTTACCGGCCCGCCAGTACCCCATGAAGGCCACCTGCTTGCGGTCCACGCCCACGTCCCGGACCAGGTAGCGCCGGAGCTCGCGGATCACCGCCGCCTCACCGGCCATCCAGGCATAGAACGGACGGGTGGAACCGGTGGTGGTCTCCCACAGGATCGACTGGTCTACGTCCACTTCCTCGGGATCCTCCCCTGTGACCGGGGCCAGCCCTGCTCCGGGAACAACGACGGCGGTGCGTACCGCTTCGTCCAGCAGCTCGCCGTGCGGGCGGTCGCCTCGCGCCAGCCAGGCGATCTGCACGTCTGCGGCCGAACGGATGTCCTGGAAGTCCGCCGCGTCGGGCACCTCGAGCACGGCGTTACCGGTCATGTCCTCCGGGAGGCTTTCCAGGATGGCCGCGATGGCCGGCAGGGCGGTTTCGTCGCCGGCCAGCAGCACGTGGGAGGCCAGTCCGGGACGCCACTCGATGCCGCCGTAGGCTTTCGCCGTCGCGCACTTGGCGGCCTCGACGTTCGGGCCAATGATGGTGACTTCGTCGCCCGGAACGGCCGCCGCCGCCCAGCACGATGCCGGACCGCCGTTGCCCTCGGCGTCGAAATGCAGCACAAAGTCAACGTCCAGTTCGGCGCCGAGGTTGCCAGCCGCCGGACGGAACTCCCGGACCGTGTAGGTGCGCATCGAACCCCGTTCGGCCGGGTCCATCGCCAGCCATTGCTGGTACCAGCCGCCGCCCAGTTCCACCGCCGTGTCCGGGCCCACCCCGTTGGTCGAGCCCACCCCGTTGGTCGAGCGCACTCCGTTGGTCGAGCGCACTCCGTTGGTCGAGCTTGTCGAGACCCCAAACGCCGGCAGCGGGATCTGTTCTCCGTCGGCGCCGAGGGACGGGATCATCACCTTGATGCGCAGGTCCAGCGTGGGTCCGTCCACGCCGAAACGGCGCAACGATTCGCCGGCGAACGTGATGCGCCGATAGCTCGGCGAGAGGTCCTCCACCCGGCTGACGGCAACGCCGAAGGCCAGCACCGGCACTACCGCGGATGTCTCGGTTGCTACAGCAGTCATCGTGCTCCGTTCTCCGTTTCCAATCCATCCACTGTGCAGATATGGCCCCTCTGCGCGGCTGGCGAGGGCCATATCCGCACAGTCTTTTGGTTAGACCGGCTCATGCTGCCGGTTCCTTGTGCTGGAAGTCCACCGGGGCCAGCGCCGGGCCAGGATCCGCCGGCTCCGCCGGCTCGCCGGCCGGGGCCGGGGCCTCGCAGTGGTGCCGTCCTACCGGGACCACCATGGGCGTTCCGGAGACCGGATCCGGGATCACCCGTGACTCCAGCTCGAACACCGTTTGCACCAACTCCGCCGTGACCACCTGGGCGGGCGCACCCTCGGCCACTACCCGGCCGGACTTCATTGCCACGAGGTGGTCGGCGTAGCGGGCGGCCAGGTTCAAATCGTGCAGCACAATGGCCACTGAGGTGCCACGACGCCGGTTCAGGTCGGTGATCAGGTCCAGCACCTCCACCTGATGCGACACGTCCAGGAAGGTGGTCGGCTCGTCCAGCAACAGCACGTCGGTCTCCTGCGCCAGCGCCATCGCAATCCAGACCCGCTGCCGCTGCCCGCCGGAGAGTTCGTCCACGTTCCGCTCGCCCAGTTCCAAGGTGTCGGTCGCCGCCAAAGCCGTGTTCACGGCGTCGTCGTCCTCCCGCGTCCACTGCCGGAACCAGCCCTGGTGCGGATACCGTCCCCGACCCACCAGCTCCGCCACCGTGATTCCCTCCGGCGCGGCCGGGCTCTGCGGCAGCAGGCCAAGCACCCGGGCCACCTCCCGGGTGGACTGCCGGTGGATGTCCTTGCCGTCCAGCAGCACCGATCCCCTGGCCGGCTTCAGCAGCCGCGCCAGCCCGCGCAGCAGCGTGGACTTGCCGCAGGCGTTGGCCCCGACAATGATCGTCACCTTGCCCTCGGGCAGCCGGAGGGTCAGGTCCTGCACTACCGTGCGCTGGTCGTACGCCAGCGTGAGATTCCGGGATTCGAGCGTACGCACTTAGCCTCCTTGGCCTCGGCGGTTGGTGCTGACCAGCAGCCAGAGCAGGAACGGCGCGCCCAGCGCACCGGTCACTACCCCTACCGGCAGCGTCGTGCCGCTGGTCAGATACATCGGAATGAGATTCGCCGCGGCAAAATCGGCGGCCAACACGATCACGGCGCCCACCAGTGCCGCCGCCGGAAGCGATGCCGCACCGCCCAGCAGCCGGCGGGCGATCGGACCGGACAGGAACGCGATGAAGGCCACGGGCCCCGCCGCGGCAGTGGCGACGGCGGCCAGCAGCACCGCCACCACCATCAGGCCCAGTCTGGCCGGGGCCACGCGGACGCCCAGCGCCGCCGCGGTGTCGTCGCCCATTTCCAGTCCGCGAAGGCTGCGCGCCAGCAGGGCCACCGCCACCACCAGCACGGCCAGGCCGGCCACCAGCACCACGGCGCGGTCCCAGTTGCTGGAGTTCAGCGAGCCGTTCAGCCAGACCAGTGCGCCCTGCGCGGTGCGGATATCCGTGCGGGTCAGCAGGTAACTGACCACGGCCTGCAGCACGGCCGCGAAGCCAATGCCCACCAGGATCAGCCGCGAACCGGCCGCGCCCGAGACGGTGGCAGACCGGTAGGAAATCGCGTAAATCGCCACGGCCACCACCAGCGCACCGGCCACGGCCGCCCCCGAAACGGCCAAGCCGGCCGCGCCGAAGACCACGATCGCGGTCACCGCGGAGGCGCTGGCCCCGTAGCTGATGCCGATGATGTCCGGGCTGGCCAGCGGATTGCGCAGCATGGTCTGGAAAATGCTGCCGGACAAGCCAAACGACAGCCCGACCAGCAGCCCGATCACGGCCCGCGGCAGCTTGTGCTCCATCACAATGAAGCTGGCGCCGGGAATCTGCTCGCCGGCCAGCAGCCGGAAGAAATCCGGAAAGGTCACGGTGTAGCTGCCCAGCAGCACGTTGACAAAAAACAGTACGACGACGGTGCCCGCCAGGGTGCCGAGGACCACCCGCCGCCGGCTGGAGCGCCCCTCACTGCCTGGCGTTGCGGTTCCCTCGTGGGTGCCGCCGCGAGGGCGGGGTTTGCCGTCGAGGGCACCCACCATGGACCCTGCCCTCGACGGCAAACCCTGCCCTGGGCGATTTGCGTGCTGCATGTCCAACGTGCTCACAGGCCGGCCGCCTTCCGCCGTCGGACCAGCCAGATGAATACGGGCGCGCCGATGATCGCGGTGGTGATGCCGGCTTCGATTTCGCCCGGCGGCGCCACAAATCGGCCCACCACATCGGCCGCCACCAGCAGCATCGGGGCCAGCAGCATGGAATAGGGCAGAATCCAGCGGTAATCGGGACCGGTCAGCGCGCGCACCATGTGCGGAATGACCAGGCCAACGAACGCGATCGGGCCGGCGATGGCGGTGGCCGCGCCGCAGAGGATCACCACGCCGAGCGCGGTGACCGCCCGGGACAGCGCCACCTTTTGGCCGAGGCCGCGGGCCACGTCGTCGCCCAGCGAGAGATTGTTCAGGATCCGACCGGTGAACAGCGTCAGCACCAAGCCCACGGCAATGAACGGGGCTACCTGGCCAATCAGGTCCCAGCCGCGGCCGGAAACGGAACCCACCTGCCAGTACCGGAAACCCTCAAGCGTGTCCTGGTTGGTGACCAGCACGGAGTACATCAGCGAGCTCAGTCCGGCGGACAGCGCCGCCCCGGCCAAAGCCAGCTTGACCGGCGTGGCACCTTCCCGGCCCATGCTGGCGACGCCGTAGACCAGCACGGCGGCGAGCGCGGCACCGGCGAAGGCGAACCAGATGTAGCCGGACAGCTGGGTGACGCCGAACAGGAAGATGCCGGCAACCACCGCGAGCGCCGCACCCGCATTCACGCCCAGGATGCCCGGATCCGCCAACGGGTTGCGAGCCACGCCCTGCATGGCGGCACCGGCCACGCCTAAGGCAGCACCCACCAGCAGGCCGGTGACGGTGCGCGGGATGCGTGAGTGGACCACGGCGTGATCGCCGTTGGAGGGGTCGAAGCCGGTGAAGGCCTGGATGAAGGTCTCCAGGCTAATGGGACGGGCGCCGAGAGCCAGCGAGGCAAAGCAGACCACGGCCAGCACCATCAGCGCGGCCGGAATGCCGACCAGCGTCCTGCGGGTATTCCGCCGTCCGGCACCGGGAGACGAGGACTGCTGCCCGCTTCCCATCGTGCCGCCGGGCGCGCGGCCGGCAGGTAGGCGGCCGGCGGGGCCATGGGGTAGCTGCTGGGACGGCGCTGTTGCTGCCAGATCAGCTGGCATGCGCACCCCCCTTTGAGCCGGAACAAAGCAACTCAGGTAAGGCTAGCCTATGCTTCTGTAGATTAAGAAACGCTTTGGTGCCCTATTTGCCGGCCCGCAACCCGCCTCGGTGTCGCCGGCCTGCTGCACCTTGGGCTGGCACCGGCCCGTGCATAATCAAGTCATGCCACATCCCATCGTCCTGCTCCACGGCTGGGCCTGCTCCGCGGCGTACTGGAAACCGCTGGCGGACCGACTCTCCGCCGGCGGCCGCACGGTGGTGTCCGCGGACCTGCCCGGCTACGGCAGCGACCTACGCGCGGGCTTCGACTGGACGGTGGAGAACGCTGCCACCGCCATGGCCGAACAATTCGGCGGCGGGCCTGCGCACTGGGTGGGGCATTCGCTGGGCGGCAGCATTGCCGCCACCATCGCCGCACGTTTCCCGCGCACGACGGCGTCGCTCACCTTGGTGGGGATGGTCCCGGTGGCACCGTCGGCGGCAACCGTGGACAAGCTGACCCGGCTGTTCGGCGGGGATTCTTCCGATCCGGAAGCAGACCTGGCTGCCGGTGAGGAACTGCTTGGTGCATGGTTTCGGGGCGGCTCCGAGCCGCAAGGCGACGACCGCGAAACGTTCCTGGCCGCCTTCAGTCGACACCCCGCCGTCGTCCGCCAAAGCCTGCCGGCGGGAGTGACCGGCGCGGCGCCGGAGGTGGCACAACTGGTGTCGGCACCCACCCTGGTGGTGACCGGCACGCGGGATGCCACCCGGCCAGCCGCCGCCGTCGCGGATTTCCTCGCCATGCATCCGACCTGGCGGCACGCCTCGGTGCAGGATGCCGGGCACATGGTGCATTGGGAGCAGCCCGCCGCATGCGCCGAGGCGATCCTGCGGCATGTTGAGTCAGCGGAGGACGGCTAGGGCCGTTTGGCCGGGTGGGTTTCGCGCTGGACCACCGGCATGATTTCGGTGGCGAGCAGTTCGATGGAACGGGCGGTGTCCGCGAACGGGAGTCCGCCCAGGCCCACCTGCGCCATGTAGCGGTCGTGGCCGAACAACTGGTACTGCTCCATGATCTTGTCGATCACTTCCTGCGGGCTACCGGCCAAGAGCCCGCCGCCCGGGCCAGCCCACGCCTCGAAGGTCTCACGCGGGAAATGCCCCGCCGGCCGCGGCATGTTCTGCTCGAAGTAGGAGCGGTAGTAAGGATAGAACGTGTCGCGGGCCTGTTGAGAGGTGGGAGCCACGAAGAAGTGGCCACCCGTCCCCACCGGCAGCGTGGCCGGGTCGTGCCCGTGCGCGGACGCGGATTCGCGGTAATACTCAAGGTGGCGGGTGAAGTGCTGCGGCCCGGAGAGCAGCGCCAAGTACAGCGGCAGGCCCAGCCGGCCGGCGCGCTCGAAGGAGGAAGGCGTGCCACCCACGCCTACCCAGACCGGCAGCTTCTCCTGCAGCGGCCGCGGCGACACGTCCATGCCGCGAATGCTGTGGTGGTGCGTTCCGTTCCAGCTCAGGTTCTCCTGCTCGCGGGCGGCCAGCAGCAGCTGCAGCTTCTCTTCGAACAGGCCATCGTAGTCGGCCATGTCGTATCCGAACAGCGGATAAGACTCGGTGAAGGCCCCGCGGCCGGCGATGATTTCCGCCCGGCCACCGGAGAGCAGGTCCAGCGTGGCGAACTGTTCGAACAGCCGCACCGGGTCCTGGGTGGATAGCACCGTGACGGCGGTGGCCAGGCGCAGCGTAGTGGTCTCGCGGGCGATGGCGGCCAGCACCACTTCGGGTGCCGAGATGGCGAAGTCCTTGCGGTGGTGTTCGCCGAGCCCCAGGAAGGAGATTCCCGCCTGATCGGCGATCTTCGCCAGCTGGACCAGCTCCTCCAGGCGCTGCCGGGGCGACAACGCCTCACCGTCCGGGCCGTGTGTCAGTTCGCCGAAGGTGAAGATGCCGAAGTCCATGAATGCTCCCGGGGTCGCGTGCAGTGTTCCATTAGTTGAAGCTTCAGGTAATCCGGGATATTCCCCACGTCAAGAAAAGACCCTCGGCAAAAGAGCTACCGGGAAGTAACATGAGGGGACAGCACAGGGCCTGAAGCCCGGCAGGCCCGCGTCGAAGGGGACTGCCATGAGCGCCGAGACCGACCAGAAAAACGCCAGCGCCAGCGAGGAGGCCGCCGCTGGACCGTTGCCAGCCGAGGCAGGGACGGCCGGACCGGCGGAGACCAGCGAACGGGACGCCCGCGAACTTGCCGAGGCGTCGCGCGAAACGGAATGGACCCGGCCGAGCTTCGCCAAGGGCCTGTACATGGGACGGTTCGACCTGGACCTGATCCACCCGCATCCGCTGCCGACCCCGGCCGAGCGTGAGGCCGGCGAGTTGTTCCTGGCGACGCTGGAGGAGTACGCCCGCACCATGGACGGCGCACGGATAGAACGCGACGCGAAGATCCCGGACGAATACATCGCCGGCATGGCCAAACTGGGCACCTTCGGCATGAAGATCCCGGTCGAATATGGCGGCCTGGGGCTGTCACTGCTCTATTACGGCCGCGCCCTGATGCTGCTGGGCTCGGTACATCCTTCGCTCGGGGCGCTGCTCTCGGCCCACCAGTCCATCGGCGTTCCCGAGCCGGTCAAGGTGTTCGGCACCGAGGAGCAAAAGCGCGAATACCTGCCCCGCTGCGCGGCCGGCGCCGTGACCGCCTTCCTGCTCACGGAACCCGACGTCGGCTCCGACCCCGCGCGGCTCGGCACCACCGCCACGCCCACCGAGGACGGCGGGGCGTACCTGCTCAACGGCAGCAAACTCTGGACCACCAACGGTGTGATCGCGGAACTGGTGGTAGTGATGGCCAAGGTCCCGGAGCATGACGGCCAGCACGGCGGCATCTCAGCGTTCGTGGTGGAGGCCGACTCCCCCGGCATCACGGTGGAAAACCGAAACGCCTTCATGGGCCTCAAAGGCATCGAAAACGGCGTCACCCGGTTCGACAACGTCCGCGTGCCCGCGGCCAACCGTCTGGGCCGCGAAGGCCAGGGCCTGAAAATCGCGTTGACCACGCTGAATACCGGCCGCCTCTCCATCCCCGCGCTCTGTGCGGCTGGCGGCAAATGGTCGCTGAAGATCGCCCGGGAATGGTCCAACGCCCGCGTGCAGTGGGGAAAGCCCGTCGGCAAGCATGAGGCGGTCAGCAAGAAGATCGCCTTCATAGCCGCCGGCTCTTTCGCCCTCAACGCAGTCTTCGAACTGTCTGCCGGACTCGCCGATGCCGGCATGAAGGATGTCCGGATTGAAGCGGCGCTGGCCAAGCTGTGGTCCAGCGAATTCGCCTACAAGATTGCCGACGAGCTGGTCCAGATCCGCGGTGGCCGAGGCTTTGAGACCGCCGATTCGCTGGCTGCCCGCGGCGAACGCGCAGTGCCGGCCGAGCAACTGCTGCGCGACATGCGGATCAACCGGATCTTCGAAGGCTCCACCGAAATCATGCATCTGCTGATTGCCCGGGAGGCTGTGGACGCGCACTTGTCCGCCGCCGGAGACTTGGCCTCGGCCGACGCCGATCTTCAGGCCAAGGCAAAAGCGGCCATGGGTGCCAGCGGTTTCTACGCCAAATGGCTCCCTCAGCTGCTCGCCGGACAAGGCATGAATCCCACGGCCTATAAAGACTTCGGCCTGCTGGCCAAGCACCTGCGCTACATCGAGCGATCTTCACGCCGGTTGGCCCGGCAGACCTTCCTCGGCATGGGCCGATGGCAGGCGGGGCTGGAGAAGCGGCAGGCGTTCCTCGGCAGGATCGTGGATATTGGCGCCGAGCTCTTTGCCATGGCCGCCAGCTGCAGCCATGCCGAGATGCTGCGCAGCCAGGACCCGGCACAAGGCAAGGCAGCGTACCAGCTGGCGGACGCCTTTTGCCTGCAGTCCAGGGAGCGGATCCACCAGCTCTTCGGCGAACTCTGGCGCAATTCGGACGCCAGCGACGGCAAGCTGGCCTCTCGGGTGCTCGCCGGTGACTACACCTGGTTCGAAGCCGGCGTCCTGGATCCTTCGGAGGGCACCGGACCGTGGATCTCGGAGCGCCCAACCGGGGTCTCCAGCAAGGAGAATCTGCACCGCGCCTACCGCTGATTCAACCCGGCCTACAGCACCGGCCACACACGGCGCTGCGCGTCGAAGACGTCCCAGGCCCGCGGCACCAGGCCCAGCGACACGTCGCACATCTGCCGCAACTGCTCCATGCTCCCGGCCCGGAATGGCGCGGTGCCGGATTCGCTGAACGGATCCGGATAGCGGGCCCCGCCCACCGCCGCCCACTCCAGCCCGTGCGAATGCCCGCTGCAGAACTGCCAGACGTACATCAGCGACGGCGGCAGGTCCTCGGCCCGCAGGTCCTTCAGGATGGAGGTTTGGGTTCGGTTCTTGGTGGCGTAGCCCCAGGAATTGTCGGCCTTTCTGGCAAAGATCGGCGGCAACTCCAACGACTCCGCCACTTCGTTGACCGTGCGGCGCAGCCCGTTGAAATACTCCATCGCCCGGGCATGCCGTTCCGGCCGGAAGTCCGCCAGATAGGCATCCCAGAACGACGCCGCGTTGAACACATCCCGCGCAATGAGCACCAGACTGCGCCGGGCCCGTTCAGTACCCTCGGCCGGCAGCAGCGCCCACAACACGGCGGAAGTGCATTCGATAACCGTCCGCACCAACGAGTACGGCGCGTGCGTCTGCAACCGGTATTCCGCCGGCCCGTGCCCGCCATGTTCCTCGAACAACAGCCGGCGCAGGGCCAGCACATTGTCCGTGGCCGCGGCCAAGGACTCGCGCAGCAGGCTGCTCACACTCTGGGCCGCGTTGAATTGTTCGTCCAGCTGGGCCAGCGGGGACCCCTCTTCAACCGGAGCCTCGCCCCGCTGCAGCCACGGCTGCACGTCCTGCAGCATCTGCAGGATGGCCAACGCCGCCCGGCCTTCCGGATCCGTTCCGCCAACCGAGCGCATCTGGCCGAAGGAGGCACCGCCGTCGTCCATTCGCCCATGGTAGCGCCGCAACGGCGCGTGGTTCCTGCCAGAGGTTATCGTGGGAGCACCCGGCTGCCATCAAGCCGGAAACCTTGTTCCGAGCGAAGGGGCTCCACTTGTCCGCTGAAGCCGATCTGATCAATCTCGATTCGCTGCTGAGTGATGCCGAGCTCGCGCTGCGCGACGACGTCCGGTCTTTTGTGGACAGTGCGATCAAGCCGAACATCGCTGACTGGTACGAGAAGGCGGTCTTCCCGCTGGAGATCGTGCGCGAGATGGCCAAGCTCGGCCTGCTCGGCATGCACCTGGACGGTTACGGCTGCGACGGCCGCTCCGCCGTGGAATACGGGCTCGCCGCCGCGGAACTCGAAGCCGGCGACTCCGGCCTGCGCACCTTCGTCTCCGTGCAGGGCTCCCTGGCCATGAGCGCCATCCACAAACACGGCTCCGAAGAACAAAAACACCAGTGGCTCCCACAGATGGCCGCCGGCGACGCGATCGGCTGCTTCGGCCTGACCGAACCCACCGCCGGCTCCGACCCGGCCAACATGAAAACCTTCGCCCGCCGCGACGGCTCCGGTCCCGACGCCGACTGGGTACTCAACGGCTCCAAGCGCTGGATCGGCCTCGCCTCGGTGGCCAAGGTAGCCATCATCTGGGCCCAAACCGATGACGGTGTGCGCGGCTTCGTGGTGCCCACCGAG
>RJAE01000050.1 GCA_004000035.1 Arthrobacter sulfonylureivorans
AGGCGCGTATAAAGATCGATCCGCACGCGCCCGATCCCACTCGCTCGCCATGTCCAGCTCGAGAAAGACCCGGGTCGCCGCCGACGAGACCGCCTCGGGGGCGCGCCGCCGCGCCGGCAGCGCCTCTCGCGCCCGGGCCGCCGCCCCGGCCGTCCCGACCGCCGCGACCCCCAGACGCCCCTCGGCCTACGACGACGGCTTCTCCTACCGGTCTGCCCCGTCCTACGACGACGATGACTACTACGGCTACGATGGCCACGGCTCCTCCCACGCCCCCCGCGCCGCCAAGGTGACGCCCGCGGCCGCCTCGCGGGCCTCGACCGGGGCCAAGAGCGCCTCGGCCGCCAAGACCCCCGCGGCCAAGACCGCCCGCTCGGCCTCGGCCGCCGCCCCGGCCGCCGCCGCCACCACCACCGCCGCCGCCGCGGAACCGGCCGCCCGGCGCGCCTCGACGCGGGCCGCCCCCGGGGAGAACCTCGACGTGGGCCGCCGCCGGCTCGCCTTCAGCGACAGGCCGTGCGAGGCCAACGTGCCCTGGCGCGGCGCGACGCACGCCTTCAACAAGCGCATCTTCTGCGCGGCCGTGGGGCGCGTGGCCGAGGCCCACGCCCGCGCCGCCGCCGAGTCCCTCTGGGACATGAACCCCCCGACGACGGACGCGGCGCTCGACCGCTTCCTGCAGGCCGCGGTGGTGCGCATCACCGTGTGCGAGGGGCTGGACCTGATCGAGGCGGCCAACGCCGTCCTGGACGAGAGCACCCCGGGGCGGAAGGGAAAAGTGTATAAATAAAGGCGTTGCAAATGGCACCCCGCTCAGTCGTCCGCTGTCTTGCTTGTGGGGGGGTCGGTGAGGATGCGCGACGAGGAGTGCGTGGTCGCGTTCGACGAGGCCCTGCTGGGGGGCGCGGCCCCGGGCCGGCCGCCCGTGGTGGCCGTCCCGC
>RJAE01000052.1 GCA_004000035.1 Arthrobacter sulfonylureivorans
TACGCGTCCAGGTCCATCTCGTAGGCCGGGAACACGAGCTGGCGCAGCGGCGCCGAGAGCCCCACCAGGCGCACCACGCCGCGGACGCCGGCGGAGCGCGTCGCCTCCGCGGCCAGCAGCGTCATGACGGCCTCGTGGCCGAAGCCGGCGCGGAGCGTCTTCACGGCCACCGAGCCGTACACGAGCACGCTGCCGTACGAGCCGGCCCCGACGGCCACGGGGTCGCCCGTGAGGTCGAAGGTCGCGTACTGCAGGTCGTCCGGCACGGCGAGGTCCCCGTCCGGGCGCGGGATCAGGTAGGGGGCCTCGCGCGGCTGCGCGCGGCCCAGGAGCCGGGACGCCTCGTCGCCGTCGCCGTCGCCGCAGGGCGCGGACGTGCCGCGGTGGATGGGCGGCCGCGCCAGCGCGGTCCGGCTCACGCCTCCGCCGCCTCCTCCAGCAGCCATTGGGTCAGCAGGGCCTCGTCCGCCTCCTCCCCCTCGTCCTCGTAAGGGTCCCCACCGCCGGCCCAGTCCTCGTCGAGCGCGGCCGCGTCGTCGAGCCGGTCCTCGCCGGCCACGAGCGCGTCCTCCGCGGCGTCGAGCGCCTCGGCAAAGTCCGCCCGCGTGAACCGCCGGTGCCTGTCCAGGACCCCGCGGACGGCCGCCTGGGCTTCCACGCGGGCCTGCAGCGCGCGCGCTTTTTGTTCCACAGACTCCACCCGGGCGGCCAGCCGCAGGTGGCGCTCTACATCCCGCCGGGCCTGTTTGGCCGCCATAAAGGCCCGGACGAACTCGGGGTTTTTCTTGTCGGCGCGCCCGCGCAGAAGCTCGACGGTGCGCGCCTTGAAGACGCTCTCGCGCTGAAAGGCCTCCGCGAGGCGCACGCGGCGCTCCCGGCGGTCCGAGGCGAACATGTTCGGCCTGGGCGAC
>RJAE01000053.1 GCA_004000035.1 Arthrobacter sulfonylureivorans
GCTCGAGTGCGAGAAGACCTTCCGGCGCCTGCTGCTCATCACGAAGAAGAAGTACATCGGCGTCATCAACGGCGGCAAGATGCTCATGAAGGGCGTCGACCTGGTGCGCAAGAACAACTGCGCCTTCATCAACGCGTACGCGCGCCGCCTGGTGGACCTGCTCTTTGGCGACGAGGCCGTCTCGGCGGCCGCGGCCGCGATCGCGCGCGCGCCCGCGGCGCGCTGGCTGGAGCGCCCCCTGCCGCGCGGCTTCGCCGCCTTCGGGCGCGTGCTGGCCGAGGCGCACGCGCGCGTCGCCGGCGGCGCCGGCCTGGACGTGGCCGACTTCGTCATGACGGCCGAGCTCAGCCGCCCCCCGGACGCGTACAGCAACACGCGCCTGCCGCACCTCACCGTCTACCACAAGCTGGCCATGCGCCACGGGGAGGTGCCGAGCGTCAAGGAGCGCGTGTCCTACGTCATCATCGCGCCCACCCCCGAGGCCGAGCGCGACGCGCGGGCCGTGCGCCCGGGCCTCGCCCCGGGGAAGCTGCTCGTCAGCGACCTGGCCGAGGACCCCGCCTACGTGGTCGCGCACGGCGTGCCCCTCAACACCGAGTACTACTTCTCCCACCTGCTGAGCACGCTCAGCGTCACCTTCAAGGCCCTCTTTGGAAATGACACCAAGATCACGGAGAGGTTGCTCAAGCGCTTTATTCCGGAAACCGCCCCGGGGGACGCGCCCTTCGAGCACGAGGCCTTCGCGCCGCTCACGGGCGAGGGGGGCGAAAGTCTTCAAACGCTGCGTACAATCTTTTGTACTCCAACAGCAGCTCCCCGTCGAAGCTGATGTCCCGCATCTTGCAATAAATGTCGCTCGCGCTGACGGCGGGCACGTCGTCCGCGGGTC
>RJAE01000054.1 GCA_004000035.1 Arthrobacter sulfonylureivorans
AGGTTCACGTAGTTGATGGCGCCGTAGTCCACCGAGAAGCGCTTCACGGCCGCGATGGTCTCGATGTCGTCCTTGGTCAGCAGCCGCGCCGGCAGCTGGTTGCGCTGCAGCAGCGTCCAGAACCACTGCGGGTTGGGGCTCTGCCCGCCGGGCGGCTTGCCGCGCGGGAACAGCGTCGCGTGGTGCTGCTTCAGCAGGAAGCCCAGCGGGCCGTTGAGCACGTCCACGGCCGTGTCCGGGCGCTGGTAGGCGCCCGCGAGCCCGGCCACGCGGGCGCGCGCGGCGTCCGAGAGGCTGCCCGAGCCCGTCGAGAACATGACCCGGCTCTTGACGCGCAGCTCCCGCAGCACCTCGAAGCTCACGCGCGCCAGGTCCCCGTCGTGGTCGCGCGCCGGGGGCTCCGCGCTGCCCTTGGTGGGGTCCGGGGCCACGATGCCGTCGGCGAGCGTCACCGTCACCGTCTTGGCCGTGACGAAGCCCCCGTTGAGCATGTCCACCACGCGGCGGCGCAGCACCGGCTGGAACTGGTTGCGGAAGTTGCGCCCCTCCACGGGCTGCCCGTGGAGCACGCCGTGGCACTGGCTCAGGGCCAGGTCCTGCAGCACCGCCAGCAGCGTGCGCCGCGCCAGGAAGCTCGTCGCCGGGCACAGCGCGCCCGAGTACGGGTCCAGCGAGAGGGACATGGTGTGGTTGGCGTCGTAGAGCGCGTCGCGGAGCTTGAAGTCGCGCGTCTCCACGAGCGTGCGCACGAAGCGGTCCGCCGCCTGCTCGACCGTGTCGCGCAGGGCGCGCAGCGCGTGCCGGAAGCCGGCGTGGTCCGTCACCGTCTCGCCGATGCG
>RJAE01000055.1 GCA_004000035.1 Arthrobacter sulfonylureivorans
CGGCTCGCCAACATCACGCTCGCGCGCGCCATCTACGACGGCCAGCAGATCCGCGTGTTCACGTGCCTGCTGAAGCTCGCGGGCTCGCGCGGCTTCGTGCTGCCCGACAAGCGCCGCGACATCGCGGACGAGGACGACGGCGGCGGCTACCAGGGCGCCAAGGTGCTCGAGCCCGACTCGGGCTTCCACGTGGACCCGGTGCTCGTGCTGGACTTTGCCAGCCTGTACCCGAGCATCATCCAGGCGCACAACCTGTGCTTCACGACGCTCGCGCTCGCGCGCCCGGCGGGCCTGCGCGAGGACGAGTTCAGCGCCTTCGAGGTCAACGGGGAGCGGCTCTACTTTGTGCACGCGGGGGTGCGCGAGAGCCTGCTCTCGATCCTGCTGCGCGACTGGTTGGCCATGCGCAAGGCCATCCGCGCGCGCATCCCGACGAGCGCGCCCGAGGAGGCCGTGCTGCTGGACAAGCAGCAGGCGGCCATCAAGGTGGTGTGCAACTCGGTGTACGGGTTCACGGGCGTGGCCAACGGGCTGCTCCCCTGCCTCCCCGTGGCGGCCACCGTGACGACCATCGGCCGCGACATGCTGGTGGCCACGCGCGACTACGTGCAGACGCGCTGGGCCACGCGCGAGCTGCTCGAGCGCGACCTGCCCGCGCGCCCGCCCGCGGGCGAGTACGCCGTGCGCGTGGTCTACGGGGACACGGACTCGGTCTTCATCCGCTTCTCGGGCATCGCGTACGACGACGTGTGCGAGCTCGGGGAGCTCATGGCCGCGCGCATCACGCGCGACCTCTTCCGCCCCCCCATCAAGCTCGAGTGCGAGAAGAC
>RJAE01000056.1 GCA_004000035.1 Arthrobacter sulfonylureivorans
GGCCAGGACCGTGAGCACCGGCCCGTGCTGGATCGTGACGCGGCCCGGGGCGAGCGCGTCGCAGCGCGTGCACCCGTCCGTGGCCATGACGCGGACGCCGCGCTCGTACTCGCACACGGTCTGCCCACAGCCCGGCTGCGCCCAGCCGCCGGGTAGCTTTATTTCGTAAAACGAGTAGGCCACCAGCGCCGTCATGGTCGGTCTCGCTCGGTCCCTCGGTCCCTCGGCCCCCTCGGGCGGGTGGACGGCGGGTCAGTACACGATGTGCACCGCGCCGTCGCGCAGCGCGGCCAATATATGCTCGCTGATGCCGTTGTCCCGCTCGGGCTCCTCGCGCAGCGGGTTCATGTTCATGCGCAGGAAGCGCGACGAGATCACGCGGGACATGGCCACGTAGACGCTGTTCATGCGCAGGTTGGCGCGCGTGAAGCACACGGCCACCCGCTCCAGGCTCAGGCCCTGCGACCGCGCGATGGTCATGGCCAGCTTGGAGCTGATGCCGTAGTCGACGTAGGTGGCCATGTCCAGCTCCAGGTCGTCCAGCGACTCGACAAAGTCGCTGAGGTTGACGTTGAGGATGGACAGGAAGCCGCTCTGGTCGCGCAGCACCACGCGCGGCGTGTCCAGCGAGGCGAGCAGCTCCGCGGTGCCGGCGTGCAGCTTGCGCCGCGCCAGCTCCTCGGCGAAGGCCGGCGCCGTCGCGTGCGTGTAGCCCACGAGCGTGTAGCTGTCCGTCTGCAGCGCCGTCGAGAGCAGCGCGCCGCGCAGCCCCCCCACAAACACCTCGCACCCGCGCACCGAGACGCTGTCCACGTGCGTCTC
>RJAE01000057.1 GCA_004000035.1 Arthrobacter sulfonylureivorans
CAGCTCGCGGGGCACGCGGCCGGGCTGCGCGGCGGCGAAGGCGGCGCGGACGCGGGCGCAGAGGGCCTCGACGGTCGCCTCCCCGGCGCGGGGGTCCGCGGCGCGGCCCGGGTAGGCCATGTCGGCGTAGGCCCGGCGGAGGCTCTGCAGGATGAAGGTCTTCTGGGTGCGATCGTAGCGGCGGCTCATGGCCACGGCGCTCACCGCGTGCGGCAGGGCCCAGAGCGGGTCCTGGGCGGCCATGGCGTCCCCGATGTGCGGCAGCGGCGGGGTCACGCTGCCGGTGATGAAGGAGCCGTGGCCGTGGGGCGCGTGGACCCGGCGCTGGCAGAACTGGTTGAAGCGCTGGTCGGGGGCCTGCATCCGCGGGTTCTGCAGCCAGGACATGGCCTCGCCGGCGGCCCCGCTGTAGATGAGGCGCACGAGGGCCTCGTGCTGCTTCCTCGAGTCCCCCATCTCCGGGATGAAGACGGGCACGGGCCCGGCCGCGGCGCGGTAGCGGGCCGCGGCCTGGCGGACGTCGTCCTCGTCCCAGAGCCCCTCGCGGGAGTCCCCGGCGCCGCCGTAGCGGACGCGGCCGTCGGCCGGAGGGTCGGAGCCGGGCCAGGGCTCCCCGAGCGGGGTGAGCAGCGGCCCGTCGGTCGGCGGGGGCCCGTCGGCCATGAGCGAGAGGTGGTTGTTGGTGGAGCGGCGCTTCCTGCGCGGGGGCCGGGCGGGCTCCGGGGCCGGGGCCGGGGAGGCCGCGGCGGAGGAGGAGGAGGAGGAGGCGGCGGCGGCACTAAGGAAAACATCCTGATAAATTTGTGAAAGAAATGGACACAT
>RJAE01000058.1 GCA_004000035.1 Arthrobacter sulfonylureivorans
TCTTCCAGGATCCGGATGTCGCGGATCAGCGCCTCGAAGCCCTTCGGCTCCAGCGAGGAGGCCTGGTCCGAGCCCCACATGGTCCGATCCAGCGTGATGTGCCGCTCCACCGTGACCGCGCCCAGCGCGACCGCGGCGAGCGAGATCTGCAGGCCGCGCTCGTGGCCGGAGTAGCCCACCGGCACCTGGTAGCGCTCCTGCAGCGTGGTGATCATCCGCAGGTTCGCCTCTTCCGGCGGCAGCGGGTAGGTGGAGGTGGCGTGCATCAGGATCAGCTTGTCCGTGCCCAGGGTCTCCACGGCCTTGTCGATCTGCTCGATCGTGGACATGCCGGTGGAGAGGATCACCGGCTTGCCGGTCTCGCGCAGCGCGGTCAGCAGGTCCAGGTCGGTGACCGAGGCGGACGCGACCTTGTGGGTCAGCGCGCCGGCCTCTTCCATGAACGCGACCGAGGGAACATCCCACGGCGAGGCGAAGCAGTGCAGGCCGCGGTCCGCGGCGTGCGAGATCAGCTTCTGGTAGATCGGCATGTCGAACTCCACCCGGAACCGGTAATCCAGGTACGTCATCTCGCCCCACGGGGTGGAGCGCATCTTGTCCCGCATGTCCGCCGGGGTGGAGATCTCCGGGGTGCGCTTCTGGAACTTCACCGCGTTCGCGCCGGCCTCGGCCGCGACGTCGATCAGCTGTTTGGCGATCTCGATGTCGCCGTTGTGGTTGATCCCGATCTCGCCGATCACGTAGACCGGCTGCCCGGCACCGACCTGCACGTCGCCGATCGCGACGGGAGCCGGCACACCGGCGGGAACAGT
>RJAE01000059.1 GCA_004000035.1 Arthrobacter sulfonylureivorans
TCCCCCGCGATTCCCCCCTCTCTCTCACCGGGTGTCCATCTTCAATAAAGTATGTCTCAAACACCTAATTTGCGTACGGCCTTGCTTACGGGGGGTGCGATCCACGCCCAGCGGTCCATAAAATTGGGTCGGCGCCCCAGGTTCCCATACACTCACCTGCCAGCGCCATGCTGCTCGCAGCGCTATTGGCGGCGCTGGTCGCCCGGACGACGCTCGGCGCGGACGTGGACGCCGTGCCCGCGCCGACCTTCCCCCCGCCCGCGTACCCGTACACCGAGTCGTGGCAGCTGACGCTGACGACGGTCCCCTCGCCCTTCGTCGGCCCCGCGGACGTCTACCACACGCGCCCGCTGGAGGACCCGTGCGGGGTGGTGGCGCTGATCTCCGACCCGCAGGTGGACCGGCTGCTGAACGAGGCGGTGGCCCACCGGCGGCCCAAGTACCGCGCCCACGTGGCCTGGTACCGCATCGCGGACGGGTGCGCGCACCTGCTGTACTTTATCGAGTACGCCGACTGCGACCCCAGGCAGATCTTTGGGCGCTGCCGGCGCCGCACCACGCCGATGTGGTGGACCCCGTCCGCGGACTACATGTTCCCCACGGAGGACGAGCTGGGGCTGCTCATGGTGGCCCCGGGGCGGTTCAACGAGGGCCAGTACCGGCGCCTGGTGTCCGTCGACGGCGTGAACATCCTCACCGACTTCATGGTGGCGCTCCCCGAGGGGCAAGAGTGCCCGTTCGCCCGCGTGGACCAGCACCGCACGTACAAGTTCGGCGCGTGCTGGAGCGACGACAGCTTCAAGCGGGGCG
>RJAE01000006.1 GCA_004000035.1 Arthrobacter sulfonylureivorans
CAAACCAGGCTGATAAAACCGCGACACACCACAGGGGCGGCACGCCACGGCACTTCAACCAATAAATAATTGGTATCAACAAACTTGGCACACTATTGAGTTCTCAAACAACAGGAGCACCCGGCACCAAGACGACCCTCACAGGCCCTCCATCGCTCCGGAGCAACTTTTCTAACTTACCCGGTTCCCGCGACCTTTGCAAATCGCCGTTCCCGGCGGATTCAGGTCCGAATCCCGGCCCCAACAACCACCCCAGAGGCGCGTAAAACGCACCATATCCTGGCGTATTTTGAAGGGGTTTGGCCGCTGTTTTGTCTGCTTCAGCAGCAGCAACTCAGAAAACAATACACCCCTCCCCGCATCCCCGCAAATCGCCCCCACCACCGGCCCAAACACTGCGCAGACCGACCGGCCCATGGGCGCAAAAACCCGCAACAACGGGTCACCGCACCCAACGGCAGCCGCGGCACAAGCCCAGCCACGGCCGACCACGCACACCGGTCCGGGTCCGGCGGCCAGAGACATCAGGGGACAGTGAGTCCGGGCGGCTCGGTTCCGTAGGCCGCCCCATCGAGGGCGACTCTCTCGAATGCGTTGACCTCCGCTGAGGTCACCTTCTCGAGACGCCGTTCTCACCGTCCGTGGAAGTGGGCTTCGATGAGGGCACGGGCAACACTCCGTACGCGCCGGCGGAGTCCTCCGGAGGGGACCCATCAGACGAGTCCTGGCAACCCGCCCTCTGCAGGCTGCGCCGAATAGTCCTGCACGAGCTTCATCGACACGAGCTCGGTGAAGCCGACGCGGCGGGCGAAGCGCACGCTCCGACGCTTGTACACCGTGAAACCGAGCTTGGCGTAGAGGCCGAGGGCGGGAGCGTTGGTGTCCTTGATGTCCTCGAGCACGTACTCGCTATACCCGGGCAGCGCCAGCAGGTGATGCAACAACGCGGTCGCAACGCCGCGCCCCTGATAGGCCGGCTCCGTGGCGACGAACCCGATCTCGGCGAGCCCGGGCCGGGCGATGCCGGAGGCGCCCATGAACCATTTGCGGATCACCACGTAGCCGAGCAACCCGCGCACCAACCCGAGATGCCGCCGAATCTCCCGCCATCGCGGCGCGAACAGCGTCTGGTCACCCTCGGTGAGCGAGGCGAGGCCGGCCGGCTCCCCGTCCACCAACGCGATGTAGAACCGTTCGAGCAACAGCATGTGCTCGAACGCGTCGGCCAGCTTGCCGGTGTCGCGTGAGAACGCGACAAAGTCCTCCGCGAAGCTACGTACATAGACCTCGGTGATGCGGCGACGGTATTCCTCGCCCAGCACGTCTCCCCGCTCTACGATGATCATCGCTAGGCCCACCCTTTCCACGCCGTATGACACGCACATATGCGGCGACCATACACCGACGCCACCACCCCCAAGTGGAACTGCGAGCGGACGCTCCCCTTCCGGCCCGAGGCATTGTCCGCAAACCCCGAACCGGACGTCCGGCACAGCAGCGGTCCCGACGGCAAAGGGCGCGGACATCGCTGTCCGCGCCCTTTATCGCCATCCGGCGGTCGCTGCGCCACCCGAACGGCAGGTGGCATGCGGAGCCAGACCGCGCCCCGCCGTCGTTGTCTGCTGTGCTTTACTCCGAGATCAGGTCCCGGATCACGATGGTCTGGTCGCGGTCCGGGCCGACGCCGATGGCGGAGAACCGGGTGCCGGACATCTTCTCCAGCGCCAGCACGTAGTTCCGTGCGTTCGTCGGCAAGTCCTCCAGCGTCTTGGCGCCGGTGATGTCCTCGGTCCAACCGTCGAAGTACTCGAAGATCGGCTTGGCGTGGTGGAACTCGGTCTGGGTCATCGGCATTTCGTCATGCCGGACTCCGTCCACGTCGTAAGCCACGCAGACCGGGATCTGCTCGATGCCGGTGAGCACGTCCAGCTTGGTCACGAAGTAGTCGGTGAATCCGTTGACCCGGGAGGCATGGCGGGCCAGCACGGCGTCGTACCAGCCGCAGCGGCGCGGCCGGCCGGTGTTCACGCCGAACTCGCCGCCCTTCTTCTGCAGGTATTCGCCCATGTCGTCGAACAGTTCTGTGGGGAACGGTCCGGCGCCCACGCGGGTGGTGTAGGCCTTGATGATGCCCACGGCGCGGTTGATCCGGGTGGGGCCAATGCCCGAGCCCACGGACGCGCCGCCGGCGGTCGGGTTGGAGGAGGTGACGAATGGGTAGGTGCCGTGGTCCACGTCCAGGAAGGTGGCCTGGCCGCCCTCCATCAGCACTACCTTGCCCTCGTCCAGCGCCTGGTTCAGCACCAGCGTGGAGTCGATGACCATGGGGCGCAGCCGCTCGGCGAAGGACAGGAAGTACTCCACCACTTCCTCCACGTGGACGTCGCGGCGGTTGTAGACCTTGACCAGCAGTTCGTTCTTCTGCCGCAGCGAACCCTCGACCTTCTGGCGCAGGATCGATTCGTCGAAAACGTCCTGCACGCGGATGCCCAGCCGGGCCACCTTGTCCATGTAGGCGGGGCCGATGCCGCGGCCGGTGGTGCCGATGGCCCGCTTGCCCAGGAAGCGCTCGGTCACCTTGTCCATGGTCTGGTGGAACGGTGCAACGAGGTGGGCGTTGGCGGAGACGCGCAGCCGCGAGGTGTCGGCGCCGCGGGCTTCGAGTCCGTCGATCTCCTCGAAGAGGGCTTCCAGGTTGACCACGCAGCCGTTGCCGATAATCGGAGTGGCGTTGGGGGACAGGATGCCGGCCGGCAGCAGCTTGAGCTCGTACTTCTCCCCACCGACGACGACGGTGTGGCCCGCGTTATTGCCGCCGTTCGGCTTGACCACGTAATCCACGCGGCCGCCGAGCAGGTCGGTTGCCTTGCCTTTTCCTTCGTCGCCCCACTGAGCTCCGACGATCACAATTGCTGGCATGGGATCCTCCCCCATTCGATGCGGCGGAAGCCCCGGACAGTCTGTACAAGAAGGAGCCGCTGCCGCGCATGAGAACGCCCCGTACTCCACGCGGAGTATTTGGGGCTCTTACCCACCAAGTTTAGCGGATGGGCCTGCGCCGCCCGGAATCGGTGCCCGCGGGGTGGAGCGGCGGGGTGTGGGCAGCGGGGACCGGCCGCGAGGGTTGCCGCGAAACTGTTGCCCGGAAACGCCTCAGCGTTGCTCCCCGCTGCGCAGATGCAGCGTGTAGTCGGTCCGCCACCATCGAGTGGAGAAAAGGTGCTGTAAATCCTGTGCTTTTCCAGCCACTTCTCTCCACTCGATCGTCGACCGGCCGCCGGAGCGGCAGATTCCACGGCCGGCCCGCACTGGTCTGCGGCGGCGCGGCGGGGTAGCCTGCCGAACATGGCCGTCTCTCAACCGATGGCCCGGATCGGCATTTCCGGCTGGCGGTATCCGCGGTGGCGGGGCACTTTCTACCCCAAGGGCCTTCCGCAGCACCGCGAACTCGAGTATGCCTCCGGCCACCTGAACTCGGTGGAAATCAACGGCACCTTCTACTCGCTCCAGCGGCCGTCGAGCTTCCGCCGATGGCGCGAGGAAACTCCGCCGGGTTTCGTCTTTTCGGTCAAGGGTGGGCGCTACATCACGCATCTCAAGGGGCTGAAGGACGTCCGCGAGGCGCTGGCGAACTTCTATGCCAGTGGCGTGCTGGGGCTCGGCGACAAACTCGGCCCGTTCCTGTGGCAGTTGCCGGAACGAGCCACCTACGACGCCGGCGTGATGGAGAAGTTCCTGGCCCAACTGCCCCGGAGCACGCAGACGGCCGCTGCGCTGGCCGCCGAACACACCGACCTGATGAAGGACCGGACCTGGATTCCCGACGACGGCGCCGATCACCCGCTGCGCCACGCCGTCGAAATCCGCAGCACCACGTTCATCGCTGAGGAGTTCTACGACCAACTGCGCCGGCACAATGCAGCCTTGGTGCTCGCGGACAGCGCCGGAAAGTGGCCGATGCTGCACGAGATTACCGCGGACTTCATCTACGTCAGGTTGCACGGCAAGGACGAGCTCTATGCCGGCGGCTATCCGGACTCGGATCTGGACCGGCTGGCCACGGCGGTCAGCGGCTGGCTCTCCGGCTCCGGCTGTCCTGACGGCGCGGGCCGGGACGCCTACCTGTACTTCGACAACGATGCCAAGGTCCACGCGCCGTTCAACGCGCTGGGGCTGGCAGAACGGCTGGGCCCGCCTCAGACCTATAGCTTGCCGCCGGAGGCCTCCAAGTAGCAGGTCCCGCAGAGCGATTCGTACCAGACGTCCTCGCCGTCGATGGCGACCTGCTCGCCGTCGAAAACAATCTCCCCGCCCACCCGGCGGGTGTTGAACACCGCCTTGCGGCCGCAGCGGCAGATGGTCTTAAGCTCTTCCAGCGTGTGGGCGATTTCCAGCAGCCGGCGAGCGCCGGGGAAGGCCTGGGTGCGGAAGTCGGTCCGGATTCCGTAAGCCAGCACCGGGACGTTGTCCATCACCGCAATGCGGAACAGGTCGTCCACCTGCTCCGGCTCCAGGAACTGGGCCTCGTCCACCAGCAGGCATGCCACCGGCTGGACGTCCACCCGCTCCAGCAGGGCGTCCGGATCTTCGCCGGCGGCCACCCGGCCGAAGTGTTCGCGCACCGATTCGCCGGGCGGGATCATGAAGTCCACGTCCCGGGCCATGCCCAGCCGGGAGACGATCTTGCTGTCCCCTTTGGTGTCCAGGTTCGGCTTGGCCAGCAGCACGCGCTGCCCGCGCTCCTCATAGTTAAACGCAACCTGGAGCAGCCCGGTGGATTTGCCGGAGTTCATCGCCCCGTAGCGGAAGTAGAGCTTGGCCAACACAGTCCTTTCAAACGGTCCCAGCAGTCGATTCTACTGAGCTTGGGGCGGGGTCGACGGCAGCGCCGGATCAGGGCGCGGCCTCCGCGAAGCGTTTGAAATCGCTCAGCTGGCCGGAGTCCGCCTCGGCCATCGCCGCCCGGATCTGGTCCGCCATGCCGGCCAGTTCCTCGCTGATGACGACGTCGGCCGTGAGCGTCAGGCGGGTGGCGCCGCCGTCGCCGTCGAGCTCGTAGCGGTAGTACGCCTGCACGTCCCCTTGTGACGAGGCAATGGTGATGCTGCGTCCGACGTCGAGTTCGCTCACCGTACAGCTGCGATCATGCCCCTGGGCGTGGAAGTCGATGGTTTGGCCAGCGACCAAGGGGCCTTCGGCGTGCATCTCGCTCACCCCCGGCATCCACGCCGGCGCGGCAGCCCAGTCGGTCAACAGAGCCCACGCCCGTGCCGGCGGGACGTAGACCTGCTCGGTGACCGTGAACGCAGTGTTCGCACCCATATCTGCATCATCCCTTCCCAACCGCTGCTGGGGAAGGCCCGGGCGATCGCCGGCCTGGCTTTCCGGCCGTGGGCTGGACTGTTCGCCGGCTCTGGCTTTCCGGCTGAGCTGGACTGTTCGCCGGCTCTGTCTTGCGAAGCACGCGGACGGCCACTGGACTGGCAACCTATAGGTTGCGTATTGTGGAGGAATGGACGCAGTTTTCCAAGCCCTCGGTCATCCGACTCGGCGGATCCTGTTGGAGGAGCTGGCCGCAAACAACGACCAGACGCTGTTCCAGCTGACCGTGGGCTTGATCAACAAGCACCATCTGGAGATATCCCGCCAGGCTGTCACCAAGCATCTGGCCATTCTGCGCGAGACCGGTTTGGTGACGGCCAGCAGTCGGGGGCGCACCACCGTGCACCATCTGGACCCTGCCCCGCTGTCCGCCGCGCGGGAATGGCTCACGCGTTTCCCACAGCCCACCACCACTAAGGAAGAACCATGATTGTCACCACCACAAGCATTTTCGTCGACGACCAGCAGAAGGCGCTCGAGTTCTACACCAGCAAGCTGGGCTTCCAGCTCAAGAATGACGTGCCGCTTGGCGCCGACCGCTGGCTGACGGTTGTGTCGCCGGAGGCCCCCGACGGGGTGGAACTGCTCCTGGAGCCGTCCGGCCATCCGGCGGTGAAGCCGTTCAAGGAAGCCTTAGTCGCGGACGGCATCCCGTTCAACAGCTTCGGTGTGGAGGACGTGCGGGCCGAGTACGAGCGCCTGACCGCGCTGGGTGTGGAATTCGTTCAGAAGCCCGCCGACATGGGACCGGTCATCACCGCCGTCCTCGACGACACCTGCGGCAACCTGATTCAGATCGCCAGCACGAAGGCTTAGCCGCGACTACCTGAGCAGACGCTGCCGGACCAGCGCAGAAAGCTCCTCCGCCCTGCGCACCACCCGGTCCGCTTTCTGCGTGTGTTCCCGAAGAGATTCCTGCAGGGAGTCCTCCGCGATCGACGCCAAGTTGGCTTCCACCGTGATGCGCGCGGTGGCCGCGGCGGCGCGGGCCGCCTCGGCCGCCACTGCGATGTCGCTGAGAAGGTCGGATTTGCAGACGTCCAGCAGTTCCTCACCCAAACGGACGACGGCGGTGGCCAGGTCCAGTTCGGCCCTCGCCGGAAGCGTCGCTTCGACGAGTGCCTCGCGGATCGCCGCGCTGCGCTTGGCCCGCTCCTCGTCGGATCCGGACGGAAGCTTGTAGCAATCGACCACACGCTGGAACTTCTCTTCGTCGGATTCCGCCTCTTGCAGTGCGGTCCGCATCAGCTCGTCAGCCTCGGACAGGATGCTTTCGAGGTCCGTTTCCGTAGTTCCGGAACGGCCATGCTCGGCCGCAGCTACCGAACCACCTTCGGCGCTTGCTTCCGGTGGCTTGGAGAAGTTGGCAACCATCCCGATCAGCGCCGCTGCCTGTGCTGCATGAATCGCCCCGACCGCGCCGGCACCCGGCGTCGGATCGTTCGACCCGAGGCGGCTGAGATACTGCTCGATGGTCTCGGATCTGCTCACGCTTCGGCCCCGACGATCGCTGCGGTGGCTGCGCTCCAGGTGTCTGCTTCCATCTCTGCATCATGCCCAACAACGCATCGCCGCGAAAGGCCCAGACAGGACCAGGCGCCGGTCTCTTCACGCCGCTTCAGTGGTAAATTCCCCGCATGGAATGGGCCGAGGACGAGGTTCCCGTTGTACGGATGTTCCCGGATTATGCAGCCACGGTGCTGTGGTTGGGCGGGCCTGTCGACTACGCGGAGTGCGGCCTCAGCGAGCGGCTGATTCGAGGCCTCGAACGCTGGGAACAGGGCTACTATGATGCCCTCGTCGACTTGGAATGGCGGACCCCGGAACTGGCTGCCCAGTTCACCAAAAACGGTGTTCGGCTTGCACAGCAGGTTGCCCGGGAGCTAGGCGAAGACTTCGAGGTGGAGTTCCGGTCCTACGAGAACGGCGCAGGCGTTCGCCGGTTCAGAGGCAAGGGCCCCGGTTCTCCGGCCGCAACCGCAGCCTTCGGCCAGCGGGCCGCGGACATGCGCGATGACCGGGAGCAACCGGCACGGATGAAGGCCGAGGACGAGGCCTCCGGCGCAGCAGGCGGCTGGTACGCCTACGCGCCGGAGTCCGGAACGGCCTTCCGCCCGGGACCACCGGGCGACGTCGTCACCCGCCCGGAATCACCTGATGCTGCGGATCGGGGCGAGGAATAGCCGCCTCGCGCGTGCCGCCACTGAAGCCATTAAGCCAGAAGCATCCGGTGGCTAGAAAACGGGAGCTGGCTCACGGCCAACTCCCGTTTTCAACCCAACCGAGTTAGACGTCAGGCGCCTTCGATGGCCGCCTTGGCGTTCGGGTCGGAGTCGGCGAGGAATTTGCCGATCCGGTCCACCTCTTCGGCCTCGCCGATGGCCCCAGCGGCCCGGCCCAGGGCGTAGAGGGCGCGCAGGAAGCCGCGGTTCGGTTCGTGTTCCCAGGGAATCGGGCCCGCCCCGCGCCAACCGGCGCGGCGCAGCGAGTCCAGACCGCGGTGGTATCCCACCCGGGCGTAGGCGTAGGACTCGACGGTCCGGCCCTCGGCGTAGGCTTCATCGGCCAGGATGGCCCACACCAGTGAGGAGGACGGGAACTTCGCGGCCAGATCCACCGCTTCGTCGCCGGCATCCAGGCGGGCCAGGACGTCGGTCTCTTCCGGCAGGTAGGTCGGCTCCGGGCCCAACAGGTTTGTGCGGAAGGGCTCGGTCATTTACTTCACCGACTTTCCGGCAGAGCCAAGGCGCTGGGCGGCTTCCACCACGCGGGCTGCCATGGACTTCTCGGCGGCCGCACCCCAAACACGCGGGTCGTAGGCCTTCTTGTTGCCCACCTCGCCGTCAACCTTCAGTACGCCGTCGTAATTAGCAAACATGTGGCCGGCCACCGGGCGGGTGAAGGCGTACTGGGTGTCCGTGTCCACGTTCATCTTGATCACGCCGTAGGAGACGGCGTCGGCGATCTCCTGCTCGGACGAGCCGGAGCCGCCGTGGAAGACCAGGTCGAACGGGTTGGCCTTGCCGATCTTCGCGCCGACCTCGGCCTGGATCTGCTTGAGCAGCTCCGGGCGCAGCTTCACTCCGCCGGGCTTGTACACGCCGTGCACGTTGCCGAAGGTCAGCGCGGTGATGTAGCGGCCCTTCTCCCCGGCGCCCAGCGCCTCGATGGTCTTCAGTCCGTCGTCCACGGTGGTGTAGAGCTTCTCGTTGATCTCGTTTTCGACGCCGTCTTCCTCGCCGCCCACGGTGCCGATCTCCACTTCCAGGATGATCTTGGCCGCGGCGGTGCGGGCCAGCAAGTCCTCGGCCACCTTCAGGTTCTCTTCAAGCGTCTCGGCCGAGCCGTCCCACATGTGCGACTGGAAGATCGGGTCTTCGCCTCGCTTCACGGCCGCCTCGGACTCCGCCAGCAGCGGCAGCACAAAGCTGTCCAGCTTGTCCTTCGGGCAGTGGTCGGTGTGCAGTGCCACGTTGACCGGGTACTTCTTGGCCACCTCGCGGGCGAACGCGGCGAAGCCCAGCGAACCGGCAACCATGTCCTTGACGCCGGAGCCGGACCAGTACGCGGCGCCGCCGGTGGAAACCTGGATGATGCCGTCGGATCCGGCGTCGGCAAAGCCCTGCAGGGCTGCGTTGAGGGTCTGCGAGGAGGTGACGTTGATCGCCGGGTAGGCGAAGCCGCCCGCTTTGGCGCGGTCAATCATGTCGGCATAGATCTCAGGGGTTGCAACGGGCATGCTGACTCCTTGGCTAGCGATACGGATTCGAAGGCGTTGCCTCTGGGCCCATCCTATCGAGTCGCGCTCGGGGAGCAGCTTCGCGTCCGTCCGCCCCGCAGTTTCGAGAGGCCCCGGGGCGGCCGCCACCAACCGGATCCGGTCAGGCGTGTGTGAAGCCGGGTTACATCCGCGGCCTCGCTTTTCACTTGCCGTCGCCGGCCGCGGGCGCCCGGAGGAGCCGGTGTCCCGTGGCACCGCCGCAAGGCACTACCCCGCGGCGTGGCCTGCCGTGGCAAGCTGGAACCATGACTGAATTCCCGCCGCCGTTCCACGGTCCGCGCGATCCCGGCGACGCTTGGGTGGAAGGACCGGACGGCACCCGGATGTGGGGCCGGTTCGGCTCGGCCGGGCTGCTGGCGGTGGACCGCGAGCGCGGCATCCTGCTCCAGCACCGGGCCCAGTGGAGCCACTTCGGCGGCACCTGGGGAATCCCGGGCGGCGCGCGCCATCAAGATGAACTGGCAGTCGACGCCGCCCTGCGCGAGGCGAACGAGGAGGCCGACGTCCCGGTCGACGCACTGGCGCCGCTGTTCACCTCGGTACTGGACCTGGGCTTTTGGTCCTACACCACCGCAGCCGCCAGGACCGTGCGGCCGTTCGAACCGGCCATTACCGACGCCGAGAGCCTTGCCCTGGCCTGGGTGCCGCTAGATGAAGTGGACAATCTGCCGCTGCATCCGCACTTCGGCGAGGCCTGGCCGCGGCTGCGTACCTTGCTGGAACACCCGGCGCTGCTGGTCATCGACGCCGCGAACGTGGTGGGCTCCCGGCCGAACGGCTGGTGGAAGGACCGCGCCGGTGCCGCCCGCCGCCTGCTGGCCTCGCTGCGCGCCGCGCTGGAACCGGGGCTTCCGGCCGACCTGCTGGCGGTGCCCGCCGGCACCGTGTGGCCCCGCACCGTCGTCGTGCTGGAAGGCACCGCGAAGGATGCCGCCGCTGAAGGTCGCCACGAGTACGACGGCGGGGCGCCCCCTTCCCCGGATGGCGCCACCTCGCATCCGGCCTCCCCGAGCGACGACGGCGGTGCCGGCCAGACCTCGGCAGCGCACCGCCGCGGTGTGCAACTGGAGGTGGTGCACGCGGCCGGGTCGGGCGACGACGAGATCGTGGCCCAGGTGGAGAAGGCGTTCGGCGCCGACCCCGAGGCGCCGGTGACCGTGGTGACGTCGGACCGCGGCCTGCGCGAACGGGTGGAGGGCATCGGCGCCCGGGCAGTCGGCGCGGGAGCGCTGCTGGACCTACTCGGCTGACCGCGGGGCCGCGCACCCAACGGCTCTCTCGGCCCCCGGCCAAGCTCCCGGTGTCCACGTTTTGGCGGGGCCGTTTGCATCGCCGCAGGTCAGAGGCCTGTGGACAGCCAAGACATGGACAATTCCTGCTGAACCTGGACAGCTGACGCGGGGGCTTACGGCTAATTTCGGGATCTGCACTGAGTCCCGCGCACGCGCCCCCGCCCGCGCGCCCATGCCTACGGACCGGCCGCCCCCACTGGCTGTGCAAACACGTGGCGGCGGATCCACGCGTGCATGGCGATGGCCGCGGCGGCGGAGGCGTTGATCGAGCGGGTGGAGCCAAACTGAGCGATCGACAGCGTGGCGTCGGCGGCCGCGTGGACCTCCGGTGTCAGCCCGGGCCCTTCCTGCCCGAACACCAGCACGGCGTTCTCCGGCAAGTCGTAGGTCTCCAGCGGTACCGAGTCGGGGAAATTATCAATCCCGATGATCCGCAGCCCCTCGCCCTGCGCCCAGGCCACGAAGTCCTCCACCGTGGGGTGGTGCCGGACGTGTTGGTAGCGGTCGGTGACCATCGCCCCGCGCCGGTTCCACCGCCGTCGTCCGATGATGTGCACTTCCTTGGCCAGGAAGGCATTGGCGCAGCGCACCACGGAGCCGATGTTCAGGTCGTGCTGCCAGTTCTCGATGGCCACGTGAAAATTATGCCGGCGGGAGTCCAGGTCCGCGACGATCGCGTCATGCTTCCAGTAGCGGTACTGGTCCGTCACGTTGCGGCGGTCGCCGTCGGCCAGCAGTTGCGGGTCCCAGTGGTCGCCCTCCGGCAAGGTCCCTTCCCAAGGCCCGACGCCGATGCTTGCCTCCGGGACGCCGGTTCCGGCAGCGTCGGGGCTGGCTTCGTCGGGGGCGGCTTCCATACGGTCCGCCTGGGTTTGGCCTGCGTTTTCTTCCACCCCACAAGCCTAGGTGACAGACTGGGGCCGAACGCACCGCAGAAAGGGAACCATGCACCTGCAGAAGACCCGCACGCCGGCCGACATCGAATGCTGGCTCACCGACATGGACGGCGTGCTGGTCCACGAGAGCACCGCCATCCCCGGTGCCGCCGAATTGATCCAGCGCTGGGTGGACACCTCCAAGCGGTTCTTGGTGCTGACCAACAACTCCATTTACACGCCCCGGGATATGGCCGCACGGCTGCATCAGGCCGGGCTGGAGGTGCCGGAGGAGAACATCTGGACGTCGGCGCTGGCCACCGCCCAGTTCCTACGCAACCAGACGCCCTCGTCGGAGGGGCACGGCCGCGCGTACGTGATCGGCGAGGCCGGACTGACCACGGCTCTGCACGAGGCCGGCTTCATCCTGACCGACCGGGACCCGCAGTACGTGGTGCTGGGCGAAACGCGCACGTACTCCTTCGAGGCGATCACCAAGGCCATCCGGCTGATCCTGGCCGGCTCGCGCTTCATTGCCACCAACCCGGATGCCACCGGCCCGTCCACCGAGGGTGTGCTGCCGGCGACCGGTGCCATCGCTGCGCTGATCAGCAAGGCCACCAACCGTCAGCCGTACATTGTGGGCAAACCGAATCCGATGATGTTCCGCTCGGCCATGAACCAGATCGATGCCCACTCCGAGACCACGGCGATGATCGGCGACCGGATGGACACGGACATCGTCGCCGGCATGGAGGCCGGACTGCACACGGTGCTGGTCTACACCGGCATCACCCAGCCCGACGACGTGGCCCGCTTCCCCTTCCGGCCCAACCAAACGGTCGACTCGGTGGCAGATCTGATTCAGCTCGTATAGGGCGGCCCGAACCTAGGCGACAGCCGCCGGGCTAGAAGAACTGCGCCTTCATGCCAGCCACCGGCAGCGGGAAGAAGTCGTTTTCCACCTGCTGGATGATCGGCACGTAGATCGCCGAGTTCCACTGCGGACTGGCGTGGGCCGGCCGGGCGCCTTCCGTCACCAGGTTGTTGGTGAGGAAGTTCGCCTCGTAGTTCACCAGCCAGCTGCGCCGGGCGGTGGTGTAGTTGATCGTCTGATCTCCCGGATTCCCCATCCACGCCATCTTGGTCTCGCCGATGCTGTGGCTGAAGCGGTGCGCGTCGAAGTGATAGATGTACGAGGACTGCGACTGGATCAGCGTGCTGGAGACGGCCAGCGGGGACAACTGCTCCATGGTCTGTTCCACGATCTGCCGCCAGCTGCGTTCGTTCTTGTGCACAATCCGCTCACCCAGCTCGTATCCCCCGCGCAGATAACTCGGGACCCGGTAGCCGGCCTCGTACAGGAACACCACGCCCTCGAACATGGTCTTGTCCAGCACGTCGAAGCGGCTGTACGGGGACGAGTCCATCAGGATCAGCTCCACCGGGAAGCCCTTGGCCCGCAGCCGGGCGGTCACCTCCACCGCCACCATGCCGCCGAAGCTGTGCCCGTAGAAGTAGAGCTTCTGCAGGTTGTTGTCCTGGATGTGTTTTTGCAACACCTCGGTCAGCTCGGCCAGATCCAGTCCGCGGTTCGAGTAGCCCGCCACCGCCAGCCGGCCGCGCTCCGCAAAGCCGGTGCGCAGCGAGTTCAGGATCCACAGCCCCTCCTCCCAGCTGGTCTTGTACCCCGGGAACACTACCCAACTGGAGCGCGGGAAGCGCCGGTCCGCGCCCTCGTCCGCCAGCGTGAGGATCTGCGCTTCGTTGCGCATACCCTGGATGGCGCGGGTGGCCGCCAGGTCCGCGGCGGTGCCGAGGCCGAACGCCGCGCCGATCAGGAACGACCGCCGCGAGACCCGGTGCAGGTCGCTGGCCAGGCGCAGCTGGCGGGCGGCCTTGTTCCTGCGTACATCCATGAGTTTGGTGGGCTTACCTGCCGCGGCTAGTCCAGGCCCAGCTCGTCCTTGCCGAAGGCGAACAGATACGGCACGCCTGCTTCAGCCTCGATGCGTTCCTTGGCGCCGGTGTCGCGGTCCACGATGACGGCCACCGCCTTGATCTGCCCGCCGGCGTTGCAAACGCCTTCCACCGCGGTCAGGGCGGAGCCGCCGGTAGTGGAGGTGTCTTCCAGTACGACGACGGAGCGATCCTTCACGTCCGGTCCCTCAACTTGGCGGCCCATTCCGTAGGACTTCTGCGCCTTGCGCACCACGAAAGCGTCCACTGCGCGGCCGGCGTCTGCCGCGGCGTGCATCAGCGCGGTGCCCACCGGGTCGGCACCCATCGTCAGACCGCCGGCCGACTGGAACTCGATGCCAGCCTCATCCAGCATGGCCAGCATGACCCTGCCGACCAAGCGGGAGGCTTCGTGGTGCAGGGTGACCCGGCGCAGGTCGATGTAGTAATCGGCCTCGGCACCGCTGGACAGCGTGACTTTGCCGCGCACCACGGCCAGTTCCTTGATCAGTTCGAGCAGGCGGGCGCGGTCGGCCGCTGGATCGGCCGCAGAAGTCTGGGTCATGGTTCCCAGTCTATGGGGTTGCTCCTGCGGCATTGGCGAATCGGTGACGCCGGGATGCCCGGCGCAGAGTTTCGTTGCTTCCGGACACCCTACGTACGCGTACCAGTGACCATTGGCGCCCCGCCTGTCATAATCGGGGCCACGCGAGCTAGGGGAGGTTTGCACACAATGGCCACCTTTGTGTTGATTCACGGGGCCGGGGACGTCGGGTGGTATTGGCATTTGGTGGAGGCCCAACTGCGGGCCCGAGGACATGACGTCCTCGCCCCCGATTTGCCCAGCGAGGACGAAACCAAGGGACTGGACGAGACGGCAGACGACGTAGTCCGGGAGATCGGCGACCGGCGGGACCTGGTGGTTGTCGGCCAGTCGTTTGGCGGCTTCACCGCGCCGCTGATCGCCGCCCGGCTGCCGGTCAAGCTGCTGGTCTACCTTGCGGCGATGGTCCCGGCCCCCGGTGAGCGGCCCGCGGACTGGTGGAGCAATACCGGATACGGCGAAGCAGCCAAGGAGCAGGCCGCCACCGACGGCGGGCTGACCGGCAACCCGGATCCGTTCATCAGCTTCTACAACGGCGTCCCGCGCGAGTTGGCCGAGGAGGCATTGAGTTATGAGCGCGGCCAGTCGGAAGCATCCCAGGCCGAGCCTTGGCCACTGGAGGCCCATCCGGATGTGCCGACGAAGTTCATCCTGTGCAAGGACGACCACTTCTTCCCCGCCGATTTGTTCCGCCGGCTCGTGCCCGAGCGGCTGGGCATTGTCCCGGACGAAATCCCCGGTTGCCACTGCGTTGCGCTCAGCCACCCCAAAGAGTTGGCCGACCAGCTAGAGAGCTACCTGGGCGAGCAGCTGGGCTAGAGTCCCCGGACCAGCAGGTTCGGGTGCAGCTGCTCCCAGCCGTCGGCCAGGTCCTTGCTCGCGTCGTAACCGTCGACTGCCAGCCTGGCGCTGACGCCGCCGGCACCGCTGACCTCAATCTGGCCCAGGTCGCCCGGCATGAATTGACGGGGCACTTCGGTGGAGCAGCCCGCCACCCACTCTGAGTTGATCTGCCGGTTGACGATGGCGACGCAGAACCCGTTCGGGGTCGCACGCGTCGCGTAGAAGGCGAAATCGTCCCGCTCGACCAACAAGCGGGCGCTGTCAGGGTCCGCTTCCGGCGGAAGTTCTACTTGCACTGGAAGTTCGTCGCCCGCAGTGGACGTTTCCGCCAAGGCTGAGACGCCTGCCTTCGGCCCGCCGCAGCCGGCCAGCGCCAGCACTACAACGGCACCGGCCGCCACCTTGACCAATGTGCGCATGACTCCCCTGCCGTCAGTGGATGAGCGTTTGTCTCACGCTAGCCCCGGAATAGCAGACGTGGGAGCTCAAGCAGGTTGCGAAACGATAACTTCAGACCGCTCGGGAGCGAAGCAGTTACGCTGACGCCGCGGCCTCGATCGCCTCGGGCGAAAGCACATGCCCGATCGCCAGCGACACGGCTCCCAGCACGCCCGCGCGCTGCCCGGCCACCGACGGGGCAATCCGCAGGTGCTCGGTGGCCAGCGGCAGCGAGCGCCGGTAGACCACTTCTCGAATGCCGGCCAGCAGGTGCTCGCCGGCCTGTGCCAGCCGGCCGCCGACCACGATCACGGACGGATTGACCAGGTTCACGCAGGTGGCCAGCACGTCGCCGATGTCCCGGCCTGCCTGGCGCACGGCCTGGATCGCCTGCAGGTCGCCCGAGCGTACCAGGTCAATCACGTCCTGGCTGCTGTAGGCCTTCTTCCCGTCGGCCGACAGTGCTGCAGCCAGCGCCGGCCCGCCCGCCAGCGCCTCCAAACAGCCGGTGTTCCCGCAGCGGCAGGCCACGCCGTCACCGCGCGGCACCCGCACATGGCCCAGGTCCCCGGCGGTACCCTGCGCGCCGCGCTGGAGTTGGCCGGAAGAAATGATGCCGGCGCCAATCCCGGTGGCCACCTTGATCAGCATCAGGTCGGCGGTCTCCGGCCACGCCATCGCCTGCTCGCCCAGCGCCATGATGTTGACGTCGTTGTCCACCAGCACCGGCACCTTGAAGTGTTGCTGCACCAGTCCGGGAACGTCCACGCGGTCCCAGCCGGGCATGATCGGCGGATTGATCGGCCGGCCCGTGTCATGTTCGACCGGCCCGGGCAGCCCGATGCCAATCGCGCCCAGGTCCGCCGCCCTCCGGCCGGCTTCCTGCAGCAGCCGCGCCACCGCGTCGCAGAGCCAACCCAGCACGCTGTCCGGGCCGCTGGCGATGCTCAGTTCGGCGCGCTCTTCGGCCAGCACCGCACCGGAGAGGTCGGCCACGACCACCAGCGCGTGCGTGGCACCGAGGTCCGCTCCGACCACCAGCCGCGCGGCCGGATTGAGTGCAAACAACGACGGCGGCCTACCGCCGGTCGAGGTCGCTCCGCCGACGGGGGCGATCAGCCCTACGCGCATCAGCGCGTCCACGCGGGCGGTCACCGTGGACCGGGCCAGGCCGGTCAGCTGCGCCAGTTCGGCGCGGGTGCGTGGCTGGCCATCACGGAGCAGCTGGAACACCTCGCTGGCTCCTGCGGCCGGCTGCGCGGCCAGGCGCTGCGGGGCGACGTCGGACTTCAACACACTTTCAGTAGAGCATGCCCCACTTCTATTTGTCTCTATGCAGACTAAGAAAGACCTTTCAACAACTTATGTTGGACTATCGACAAAAGTATGTGATGCATGCCACAGTAGGGTGCGTGGAGCGCATTGTCAGCAACGATGCGGCCGGAAACGGCCCGAAACGGGAACAGCCTGTGCTTGAAGTGCGCGGGCTGACGAAGAGTTTCTTTGGGAACCCGGTGCTGCAGGATGCGTCGCTGACGCTGCACCCGGGCGAAGTCCACGGCGTCGTCGGGGAAAACGGCGCCGGAAAATCCACCTTGATGAAGATCCTGGCAGGGGTTTACCAGCGGGATTCCGGAACGGTGCTGCTGCGCGGCCAGAGTGTGCAGTTCAGCCACCCCATCCAGGCACACGAAGCCGGCCTCTCCACGGTGTTCCAGGAATTCAACCTGCTGCCGGACCGCACGGTCGCCGAGAACATCTATCTGGGCCGCGAACCTCGCAAGGGCATGCTGGTCAGCCGGGCGAAGATGAACGCCGCCACCGCGGACCTGCTGGAGTCCCTCGGCATCGGGTTCATCCGTCCCACCTCACTGGCTCGGTCGCTGTCCGTGGCCGAGCAACAGATTGTGGAGATTGCCAAAGCGGTCAGCTACGACGCCCGGATCATCTCCATGGACGAGCCGACCGCCGCCTTGTCAGGCCCGGAGGTCTCCCTGTTGTACGGCATCGTGCAGCGGCTAGCCGAACGCGGCACCGGGATCCTCTACGTCTCGCACCGGCTGCGAGAAATCTTCGACCTCTGCCAGACCATTACCGTGCTCAAGGACGGTCGGATCGTGGATACCAAACCCGCCGCCGAACTCGACGACGGGTCGCTGGTGCGGATGATGGTGGGCCGGCCCATCTCCGCCTACTTCCCGGACAAGCTGCCGGCCGAGCCTGCGGCGGGAAGCCAGACGGCCGAAGGCCCGGCGGCCACTCCCGGCGAAGCCACAGCCCCCACCCCATTGCTGGAACTGGACGGCGCCGGCAACGACCAGCTGGACGGCATCGGGCTGAAGCTGATGCCCGGCGAGATCGTCGGAGTCGCCGGCCTCCAAGGGTCCGGCCGCACGGAATTGCTGCACGCGGTCTTCGGTGCCGCACCGTTCAACCGCGGCAGCATGCAGTTGGACGGCCTGCCGGCCCGTCCACACTCTCCGCGCCAAGCGGTGCGGCACGGCATCGCGCTGATCACCGAGGACCGCAAGGCGCAAGGCCTGAGCCTGAACCAGTCGCTGCTGGACAACGCGCTGGGCGTGGTCCGTGCCGTATTCCCCGGCCGCACCTCCACCGTGCGCCGCGAAGTGGCCGGTTCGTTCAGCATCTTGGAGGTGGTCGCCCGGGACCTGGACCAAGAGGTGCAGTACCTCTCCGGCGGCAACCAGCAGAAGATCGTGCTGGCCAAGTGGCTGGCAGTCTCACCGCGAGTGGTGCTGCTGGACGAACCAACACGGGGCATCGACGTCGGCGCCAAGGTGGCGGTGTACCGGCTGATGCGACAGCTTGCCGCCGAGGGGAAGGGCGTCCTGATGGTTTCCAGCGAACTGCCGGAGGTGATCGGGATGTCCGACCGGATCCTGGTGATGCGCGACGGCCAACTCGCCGGGGAACTCCCCGCCGGTGCCACCGAAGAAGAAATCCTGCGCCTCGCCACCGGCGCCCGGGTCCCCGGCACGGCTCCGGAGGACGGCAGCACCACCGGAGGGACGGCATGACGACGACGAGCTCTGCACCCCGGGCCAAGCAGACAGCACAGGCCGGCGGTTTTTTCGCCAGGCTGAGCTCAACCCAGATCGTTTATCTGGTGGCGCTGCTGGTGCTGATCGCCGGCAGCATCCTGGTGGCCACCACCGGCCGCAACTTCTTCAGCCCGGGCAACATCTCCGCCATCCTGACCGGCACCAGCGTGCTGGGCTTCATCGCCATCGGCCAAACCCTGGTGATCCTGGTCGGCAGCCTCGATCTTTCCGTATCTTATGTGACCAGCCTGGCCAGCCTGATCGGCGCCGGTGTCATGGCCAACCAGAGCGGGAACGTGCCGGCCGCTGTGGCCCTGGCGTTGGGGATCTCGGCGGTGATCGGCCTGATGAACGGCCTAATAGTTGCCGGCCTCAAGGTGCACGGCTTCATTGCCACGCTAGGCATGGGCCTGATTATCAGCGGCTATCTGGCCACCAATTACAAGGGCAGTTTCGGCCAGGCTCCGCTCTCCTTCCGGCTGATCGGCGCCACCGGATTGGGGCCGGTGCCGATCTCCACACTGGAGATGCTGGCCTGCGCCGCGCTGGTGCTGCTAATGCTGCACCGCACCCGGATCGGCCACCACATTTATGCGGTGGGCGGCAACCGGGATGTGGCCCGGATGTCCGGCGTCCGCGTGCCAGGCGCCGTGATCGCCGCCCACGTTATCTGCTCCGTTCTCGCCGGCATGGCGGGCCTCTTGCTGGCCAGCCGACTGGGCGTCGGCAGCCCAACGGTCGGCACGCAAGGCGGCTACGACCTGCTGTCGATCGCCGCCGTGGTGCTGGGCGGAACCCTGTTGGCCGGCGGCAAGGGTTCGGTAGTCGGCACACTTGGCGGCGTGTTGATCTTCGCGATGCTGGACAACATCATGTCCGTGCTGCAGATCAACCCCTTCATGAAGGACGTGGTCCGTGGGGTGGTAATCGTGGTCGCCGTGGCCGTCTACGCCCGCCGCACCATCGTCACCCGGCCCCCGCGCTTTGGGCACGGCGGGCACCAGCAGGAGATACAGCCATGAGCACCATCCTGGACCCCGCAGCCGGCCGCGCCGTCCTGCAGCAGAACCGGGCCGGCCGCGGCGAACGTTTCCTCCGCGGCCTGCGGACGCCCGGCGGCGGCGTCTTCGTACTGCTGGTCGTCCTGCTGGTTGCCATCGTCATCCAGAACCCGTCGTTCGGTGAGCCCGAATCTTTCATCCGCTTCATCGGACGCACCGCCCCGATTGCAATTGCAGCGATCGGGCAGTACTTCGTGATCGTTTCCGGCGAATTCGACCTGTCCATGGGTTCGGTCGTCACCATGCAAGTGATCGTGGCGGGCAACCTGATCGGCGACGACGACTCCAAGGTCATCCCGGTGCTGGTGCTGATGTTCGTCCTCGGCGCCGTGATCGGCCTGATCAACGGCTTGGTCACCACGTTGCTGAGGGTACCCAGCTTCATCGTCACGCTGGGCATGATGCTGGCCCTGCTGGGTCTGGTCCTCTTTTGGACCGGCGGCGCCGCCCAAGGCAACCCGGCGGACAGCTTCCGGCAGATCGGCCGCGGTGGCATCGAGGACGTCCCGGTGCTGGAGATCATCCCCTATCCGGTGATCATCCTGGCTGCGGTGGCCGTGCTCGCCTTCTGGCTGATGCGCCGCCCCTACGGCCGCACACTGCTGGCCGTCGGTGACAACGACGTCGCCGCAGCGCTGACCGGCGCGCGGGTCTGGTGGGTGCGTACCCGTGCCTTCATGCTCTCCTCGCTGGCCGCCACCGTCTCGGGAATCCTGCTGGTCGGTTACGCCGGAGTCCACCCGTCGGTGGGGCGAGGCTACGAGTTCACGGCGATCACCGCCGTCGTACTGGGTGGGGTGGTGCTGGGCGGCGGACGAGGCTGGGTGCTCTCGGCCGCAGCGGGCGCCTTTGCCCTGGAAGCGCTGTTCACTCTGCTGAACTTCATGGGCGTGGCGTCCACTTGGCGGAACACCGTGCAGGGCGTCATCATCATCGTCGCCGTGGCTGCCGCCGCGCAGTCCTGGCAACGCAAGCGCCGCGGGGGCTCTGCGGCCGCGCATTCCGAACAACAACGCATCACTGCGGCACCAGAGCCCGCTGAGGGCACCGACAAGGGAGGGAACTGACATGACGAGGAAACGTCTAAGTACCGCGGTCGCGCTCACAGCGGCTGCATCGTTACTGGCCATGAGTGCGTGCACCACCGATCCATCGGTCACGGAGGATACCGGCAGCCCCGCCGCGTCAGCTCCGGCTGAGACCACCGAGGCCGCCCAGGAGTGGTTCAGCCAGGCGCTCTATGACGAACAATTCGAACAGCGCACGGCCGACTTCCAGGGCGATGAGAAGCAGCCGTGGCTGCAGTACATTGCCGGTGACATGAGCGACACCTCGGACTTCGCGTCCACGGGTGCCAAGAAGGTCTGCTTCGCCAACGCGTCCATCTCCAACCCTTGGCGGCAGACCGGCTGGATCACCATGAACCAGCAGCTCAAGGTGCTGCAGGACAAGGGAGTGATCTCCGAGATGGAGACGCGCGACGCGCAGGACGACTCCAACACCCAGATTGCCGACATCGACTACTTCATCAGCGAAGGCAAGTGCGATGCCTTTGTGATCTCGCCGAATGCGACGGCGGCGCTGACGCCGGCGGTGGAGCGGGCCTGCGAGACCGGTAAACCCGTGGTCGTATTCGACCGCGGCGTGGAGACCGACTGCGCCACCACGTTCATCCACCCGATTGGTGGATTCGCCTGGGGCATCGACAGCGCGAACTTCCTCACCAGCAAGCTCCAGTCCGGGGACAAGGTGGTGGCGCTGCGCATCCTGCCCGGCGTGGACGTGCTGGAACAGCGCTGGGCGGCGGCGGAGAAGATCTTCAAGGAGAAGGGCATCGAGGCCACCGATTACTTCACCGGCGCGGATCCGACCGAGATCAAGAAGATCATTTCCGACGAACTCGCCAAGGGCGACGTGCAGGGCATCTGGATGGACGCCGGCGACGGCGCGGTGGCCGCGATCGAGGCGTTCGAGGACGCGGGCAAGGACCTGCCGGTGATGACCGGCGAGGACGAGCTGAGCTTCCTGCGCAAGTGGAAGGATACCGGCATCGACGCGATCGCTCCGGTGTACTCCAACTTCCAGTGGCGCACCCCGCTGCTGGCAGTTGAGAAGATCTTCGCCGGCGAGGAGATTCCGGCCGAGTGGGTGCTGCCGCAGAAGCCGATCCCGGCCGAGGAGCTGGACGACTGGCTGAAGCGCAATGAGGGCATGCCGGACGGCCACTATGCGAAGTTCGGCGGCGAGGACCTGCCGGGCTACCCGGAGGTCTGGCAGAAGCGCCAGATTCCGTAAGGCAGGCGTGTCGGTCCGGGTGGGGGCCCGGGCGGACACGTTGTTCCCGCCCGGACTCTGTTCGGGCGGATGGCACACGGCACCAGCGGAAGTTCGCGCACGGCACCAGCGGAAGTGAGGGAGGTACACGATGGAGCGGCCGATCGGGGTTAACACCTGGGTGTGGCAGTCACCGCTGACCGACGACGTGCTGCCGCAGCTGCTGGCGAAGATCGCCGGGATGGGGTTCGACGCGGTGGAAATGCCGCTGGAGAATCCCGGCGACTTCACCGCCGGCACCGCCCGGGACGCCCTCGCGGCCACCGGCCTGGAGCCCTATCTGGTGGGTGCCATGGCACCGGGCCGCGAATTGGTCCTGGCCGACGCCGGGTCGGTGCAGGCCACCCAGGACTATCTGGCGGCCTGCATCGATCTGGCGCGCGACCTCGGCGCCCCGGCCGTGTGTGGCCCGTTTTACTCGAGCACCGGCCGGGTCTGGCGGATGGACGCCGAGGACCGGACCGAGGCGTACCGCCAGCTGCGCGCAAATCTGGCGCCGCTGGCCGCCCGAGCCGAAGCGGCCGGCGTCGTGCTGGGGATTGAGCCGCTCAACCGGTACGAGACCTCGCTGATCAACACCGTGGAGCAGGCGCTCGAGGCGCTGGAACCGCTGCTCGGGCACGGCGTGGGGCTGGCGCTGGACAGCTACCACCTGAACATCGAAGAACGTTCCAGTTCCGCGGCCATCCGCGCCGCCGGCGGACATTTGGTCCATCTGCAGGTCTGCGGCAACGACCGCGGAGCCCCGGGCGGCGACCAGACCGACTGGCCGGCGCTGGTCGCGGCGCTGGACGACGTGGGCTACGCCGGCCCGCTGAACATCGAGAGCTTCACCGCGGACAACGCCGCCATCGCCACGGCCGCCTCGATCTGGCGGCCGCTGGCACCGAGCCAGGACCGGCTGGCCGAGGACGGGCTGGCGTTCCTGCGCAGCCTCTAACCGCGGCGGCGCTGGCCTTGGGGCCGCCGCAGGTTCCGCCGCACCACACCGGGCCGCAGGACAGACCGACGAGCACGAAGGAGAAGACGATGACCGCCAATCCGGACGGGCCGCTGGGCGTGGCAGTGCTAGGGCACGCCTTCATGGGCAAGGCGCACTCGAATGCCTGGCGCAACGTCTCCGCCTTCTATCCGGGCGGGCCCGCGGTGGCCCAGCGGGTCCTGGCCGGCCGGGACCCGCACGGCGTGGCCGCGGACGCCGCCCGGTACGGCTGGGCCGAGGGCTCCACGGATTGGCGTGCCGTCCTGGCCCGCGACGATGTGCAGATCGTGGACATCTGCACTCCGGGACATTTGCATGCCGAACTGGCCGTCGCCGCGCTGGAGGCCGGCAAGCACGTGATCGTGGAGAAACCGCTGGCCAACTCGGTGGCGGAGGCGGAGCTGATGGCGGCCGCGGCCCGCACCGCCCGCGCCGCCGGCGTGCACGCGATGGTCGGCTTCAACTACCGGCGGGTTCCGGCGCTGGCCCTGGCCCGGCAGCTGATCGCCGAGGGCAGGATCGGCGCCGTGCGACAGGTGCGGATCGCCTACCTGCAGGACTGGCTGGCCGACGATGCCGCGCCAATGACCTGGCGGCTGCGCCGGGAGACCGCCGGCTCCGGGGCGCTCGGCGACCTGGCCTCGCACGCGGTGGACCAGATCCACTTCCTGCTCGGCACGCGGGTCACCTCCGTGTCCGCAACGCTCAACACCTTCGTGGACACCCGGCAGGGTCCGGACGGGCCGGAACCGGTGACGGTGGACGACGCCGCGTGGGCCACGCTGCGGCTGGATTCCGGCGCGGTGGCCAGCCTGGAGGTCACCCGGATGGCCACCGGCCGCAAGAACGCGCTGCGGATCGAGGTGTACGGATCGGGCGGGCACCTCAGCTTCGACCTGGAGCGGCTCAATGAGCTCCACTATTACGACGACGGTGCCCCGCCGGGGCTTGCAGGTGCGGCAAGGATCCTGGTCACCGAGCAGTCGCACCCGTACCTGCAGGCCTGGTGGCCGCCCGGGCACGTGCTCGGCTGGGACCACACGTTCACCAGCCAGGCCGCTGATTTCCTGGCTGCGGTGGTTGCCGGATCGGCACCCAGTCCGAGTTTCGAGGACGGCCTGGCGGTGCAAAAGGTGCTGGACGCCATGGTGCGCAGCGCCGCCCAGGAGGGCACCGCCGTCGTTCTGGCCGGACCCGGCAGCCGCCACGACCTTTCAGCGACAGGAGCAACCGATGCCTCGTAACTTCACCCTGTTCACCGGCCAATGGGCGGACCTGCCCTTCGAGAAGGTGGCGGAACTGGCCGCCGGCTGGGGCTACGACGGCCTGGAGATCGCGGTGTCCGGCGACCATCTGGACGCATGGCGCTGGGACGACGACGACTACATCGCCGACCGGCTGGGCATCCTGGAACGCCACGGACTGAAGGTGTGGGCCATCTCCAACCATCTGAAGGGCCAGGCGGTCTGCGACGACCCGATCGACTTCCGGCACCAGGCGATCGTCGGCGAGCGCGTCTGGGGCGACGGCGATCCGGAGGGCGTGCGGACGCGGGCGGCAGAGGAGATGATGCACACCGCGCGGCTGGCGCAGCGACTCGGGGTGAAGACCGTGGTGGGGTTCACCGGGTCCTCGATCTGGCAGTACGTGGCGATGTTCCCGCCGGTGCCGGCCCATGTGATCGACGCGGGTTACCGGGACTTCGCCGACCGCTGGAATCCCATCCTGGACGTGTTCGATGAATGCGGCGTTCGGTTCGCGCACGAGATCCACCCGTCCGAGATCGCCTACGACTACTGGTCCACCGTGCGGGCGCTGGAGGCGGTGGGGCACCGCGAGGCGTTCGGGATCAACTGGGATCCGAGCCACATGATGTGGCAGGACATTGACCCGGTCTCGCTGATCTGGGATTTCAAGGACCGGATCTACCACGTGGACTGCAAGGACACGAAGCTGCGGATCACCGGGCGCAACACCCGGCTGGGGTCGCACCTGCCGTGGGGCGACCCGCGGCGCGGCTGGGACTTCGTCTCCACCGGGCGCGGCGACGTGCCGTGGGAGGCCAGCTTCCGGGCACTGGCGGCGATCGGGTACGACGGGCCGATCTCGGTGGAGTGGGAGGACGCCGGGATGGACCGGCTGCAGGGGGCACCGGAGGCGCTGGAGTTCCTGAAGCGGTTCGACTTCGAGCCGCCGTCGGTGTCTTTCGACGCCGCGTTCAAGCAGTAGGGGCGCGGGCAGGGCGGCGGGGCGCTGCGGAGGCGGGGGGCGCCGGGCGCCGGTAAGGCGGCTGGGCGGCCGGCGCCGGTAAGGCGGCTGGGCGGCCCCCGGCCATAACTGTCCAAGTTCAACCAGAATTGTCCACGTCTTGACGCGGGCCCAGCCCCTGACCTGCGGCGATGTCCAGGTGCCCGCCAAAACGTGGACACCGGGCCAGGGCCGGGCCGGTCGCTTTTTCCGGTTCGCTCCCATGAATAGGCCTAACTTCCCATGTCTTGTGCGCCTGAAGGCCTCTGATCTGCGGCAATGCTCAGGTGCCCGCCAAGACGTGGGAGCGAAGACTGCGCCGAGAATCCGGAGGCCGTCTCAAGAAGGGCCGGCGGAGCGTGTGCAGCCCATCGGCTCGCCGATCAAGCCGGCTGTCCAAGTTCAACCAGAATTGTCCACCTCTTGACGCGGGCCAGGCCCCTGACCTGCGGCGATGCTCAGGTGCCCGCCAATACGTGGACACCCGGCCGGGGTCCTCCAGTAGGCTGTGGTCATGCGTGAACTCCAGGCCACGATTATTGACGAACTGGGCGTCCAGCCCTCCCTCGACCCGGCGCAGGAAGTCGCGCGGCGCGTCGGATTCCTCAAGGACTACCTCAAGACCAGCCGCACCAAGGGCTTTGTGCTCGGCATCAGCGGGGGGATCGACTCCAGCCTTGCCGGCAAGCTCGCTCAGCTGGCCGTGGACGAGCTCAAGGCCGAGGGCGTCGACGCCACGTTCGTGGCCGTGCGCCTACCGTACGGCGTCCAGCATGACGAAGACGACGCCCAGGCCGCGATGGACTTCATCAAGCCGACGGCGTCATGGACGTTCAACATCAAGTCGGCCGTCGACGGTTTCCAGTCCGAGTTCACGTCGACCACCGGCGAGGAGATCACGGACTTCAACAAGGGCAACATCAAGGCACGCGCCCGGATGATGGCCCAGTACGCGCTGGCCGGTCAGCACAACTATCTGGTGCTGGGCACCGACCACGGCGCCGAGTCGGTGACTGGCTTCTTCACGAAGTTCGGCGACGGCGCCGCCGACGTCTTGCCGCTCTTTGGACTGAACAAGCGGCAGAACCGCCAACTCCTGGAACATCTGGGCGCCAGCGACCAGGTGGCGCACAAGGTGCCGACGGCGGACCTGCTGGATGACAAGCCGGGCCGCACGGATGAAGACGAACTGGGCATCAGCTACGACCACATCGACGAATACCTAGAGGGCGGCGCGGTCCCCGGTGAGGTCGCCGAGAAGATCGAGCAGCGCTACCTGATGACCAGGCACAAGCGCACAACCCCAGTGTCCATCCTGGACAAGTGGTGGCGTAGCTAGGACCCGTCCAAGGCTGCGTCGCTGCGCAGGAGCCGGGAGCTGGAGGGTGGAGCTTGACGAATTCCTCGCGAACAGAAACCCGAAGGCCGTCTCGTTGTTCCTGGAGTTCCGAGCAATAGTCCTGTCGCTCGGTCCGGTTCAGGAGCGGGTCCACCGGACGGAAGTCGCGTGGGCAGACCAACGCGTATTCGCTGACGCGTTCACCCTTTCCGATCGATTGGAAGTTGCGATCCATTTGCTGAGGCGGGTAGAGCACCCACAGCTGCTCCAGGCTTTTCCGACCACCCGGAAGGTGATGACCCACCGGCTATCCATTACGGCCGCGGGGCAGCTCGACGAGACCATCGAGGCGCTGCTGGCCGAAGCGCTCGACACCGTCGGCCCGGGGACCCGATGAAGCTCAGTCGGTCCGGGCACCTGTTGAGCGGGGTGGGCCCGGGAACCGGCTGAAGCTCAGCCGACCAGGCTCTTCGCCCGCCTCACTGCCTTACGGAAGTCTTCCTGGTTTTTCTTGCTGATCAAGGCCTTGCCGCCGGGGCTGGGCGCCTTGATGACAGTCGGCCGGGTGAACGCACCCATGTGCTTGGCCCACTGGGTCTTGGTGAAGGTTCCACACAATACGACTACTTGAAGGCGTGGCAGCAGCCCGAGGACGGTTTTGAGCGCCTTGACCCCGGCGATGGTCTGGATTGGGGTCGGCTCAGCGCCGTCCAGGAAAAAGGGAACCGTGTTCCACTGGAGGATTCCGTCGTGAAGCTCCGCCTCGTTCCGTTCGTTCCAGCACCGCTCGGCGGCCTGATCCGGGTTGTCGACTGAGACGAATCCCAGCCCCTCGGCGGTGACCGTGTTGCTTCCGGGGCTGTCGAGCAAGAAGAGCACCCGGGCCGCGGAACCGGCATCCGCCGGGTCAAAATGCGGTACGGGCTCTTTCCGCGTCTTGGCGTATGCCTCCCGCCATTCTTCAAGCTCTTGAATGGCCGGCTCGGTTTGCAGCATGGCTTTCCTCTGCTGCTGTTCGTTCGGATCTGCGAGGGTCTGCGGCTTATCGGCGAACATATCTCCAACATACCCCCCGGCCGTAGGAAGCCGCAGGGTCCGCTGCGCGGTTTCGGCAGCGCGCGGGCTGGTTCCGCCTCCGCGCGCCCCGGTTCCGCCACCCGCACTGCGCGGTTTCGGCTCCCCGCGGCCCGTTTCGCCCGGGCGAGAAGCGCAGCATGCGCCGGTTGGGTAACGTAGCTGTTGTGAAGATTGCTACCTGGAATGTGAACTCGATCCGTGCCCGCGCCGACCGCGTTGAGGCCTGGCTGCAGCGCTCCGACGTGGATGTCCTGGCCATCCAGGAGACCAAGGCCAAGGATGAGAACTTCCCGTGGGACCTGTTCGAGAAGAACGGCTACGAAGTGGCGCACTTCGGCCTGAACCAGTGGAACGGCGTGGCCATCGCCTCCCGGGTCGGCCTGGATGACGTGGAACGGACCTTTCCCGGCCAGCCGCACTTCGGCAAGACCGAGGAGATCACCGCTGCCGAGGCCCGCGCCATCGGGGCAACCTGCGGCGGCGTGCGGGTCTGGAGCCTGTATGTTCCCAATGGCCGGGCAGTCGACGATCCCCACATGCCCTACAAGCTGAACTGGCTGAAGGTGCTGAAAGAAGAAGCCGCCAGCTGGGTCCAGGCCGACCCCACCCTGAACCTCGCCCTGATGGGTGACTGGAACATCGCCCCCACCGACGACGACGTCTGGGACATCGAATGGTTCCGCGCCCAAAACGCCACGCACATCACCGAGCCGGAGCGCTCCGCTTTCCGTGCCTTCGAAGAGGCCGGATTCGTGGATGTAGTCCGGCCGCACACGCCCGGTCCCGGGGTCTACACCTACTGGGACTACACCCAGCTGCGCTTCCCCAAGAAGGAAGGCATGCGCATCGACTTCATCCTGGCCTCCCCGGCGCTGGCCGCCCGGGTCAGCGGTGCGATGATCGACCGCGAGGAGCGCAAGGGCAAGGGCGCATCGGATCACGCACCGGTTATTGCGGAGCTGGATTGAGATGAAGTTTCCGTACGTCTCCTACCTGCGGGTCTTCGAACCACTCGATGTGTTCGACGACGACCAGCAGCTGCTCATCATGAGCCAGCGCGGCCGCGGCAGGGACGTGACGGAGAACCTGGACCGCGGTGACTCGCTGCGCCGGATCACGCGCACCGTGTCCGATCCGTTCCCGCATACCAGCGAGGACCTGATCCGGGTACTGCATTACCCGACGGCGGATGGCATCACCGCCCCACGCTACTGTCCCAACCAGCTGGCCGTCCGCAGTACCTTGGCCGCCGAATCGCTCTCCAGCAGCCTGCGGGATCCGCTGCTGGGGCTGCTGGTGCCGGAAGCCGCACGCGACGCCCAGCAGTCGCGGCTGGACCCAGACAACTTTGTGGAATCGCTGGCCAAGCTGCACACGCGCAGTTCCACCTGGGGCATTCCGTTCGGCTGGTTCGTGCTGTTCCGCGAGGACGACCATACCGAAAGGGTGGAGACCGACCACACGCTGCAGACCGTCCGCCTGGCCGCCCCGGTTCCGCAGTGCATCGACCGCGCCCGCTACGCGGCGGCATCGCTGGCCGTGGCAGCACCGGGGCTCGATCTGCTCGAAGAACTGACCGAGCTGATCGAGTGGCTGGAGACCTTCACGGCCGATGCCGTCGTGGAGCTGGACTATGGCCGCGTGGCCGAACTGGTCTACCCGGACGAATCGCCGTCGGACGTGCATGCCGGCATCGAATCGCTGGCCGACGGAGACATGACCGGCGCCGCTGCCGCGTACCGCCGCCTGGCCGGCCGCTGGATCAAGATCCGCCAACTGGCCCGTGCCTCCTGACCCAGCCAACACCGCTGCGTGTTCCGCCAGGGCCGCAGCCAACGGCCCAAAGGCCTTTAATTTACGACGGCGGTGGCCCGGTTGACGCCCTGACCACCAGTTCGTGCGGCTGGATCCGCGGCACGTCCAGGCGCGCCTTGCCCTGCAGTTCAGCCAGCAGCAGCTCCGCGGCGTAGGCCCCCTGCTCGTCCGGCCGCTGCCGGATGGTGGTCAGGCCCATCGGCTCGGCGAACTCGTGGTCGTCAATACCCACCACGGAGAGATCCTCGGGCACCCGAAGCCCTCGTTCGTGCGCGGCCAGCAGCGCGCCGAACGCCATCTCGTCCGCGGAGGCGAAGATCGCCGTCGGCCGCTCCCCCGGCGCATCCAGCAGCTGGCCAGCGGCAATCTTTCCGCCGGCGAACCGGAAGTCCCCCATGGCCTGCCATTCCGGCCGGACCGGCAGCCCGTGCCGGGCCATGGTGTCCCGGAAGGCCTGCTCGCGCCGGCGCGGCACGTCGAAGTCGATGCCGTACGCGCCGCCGCCCTTCAGGTGGGCAATCCTGGTGTGACCGAGCGAAATAAGGTACTCCACCGCGTCGGTAGCCGCGGCGGCGTCGTCCACGCTGACGCTGCGCAGCCCGTCCACGTGGCCGCCCACAATCACATTGGGATACTCCAAGGCCTGCAGGTCGGCCAGCTCGTCCGGCGTCAACTGCATGCACATCACCAACAGCGCATCGATCCGCTTGCGCAACATGGAGCGGTGGAACACGCGTTGGCGGTTGGTGCCGGAGCCGCCCAGGCTGAACACAATCAGGTCGTAGCCCGCAGCCCGCAACGCCCGGTCCACACCTTCCAGCGCGGACGCAAAGTACCATCGTTCGATCATCGGCAGCAGCACGCCCATCGCCATGGTGCGGCCGGAGGCCAGGTGGGCTGCCGACGAGGAAGGCTCGTAGCCCAGCGAATCGGCCGTCTGCAGCACCCGGTCGCGGGTGGCCGCGGAGACCCCGGTCAGCCCGCGGAGGGCGCGCGACACCGTGGCCGTCGAGACGCCGGCGGCCCGGGCGACGTCGTCGATCCCGGTCACGGCGCCCTCACCCCTTGAGCCCGCCCGCCATCAGGCCGCGGACAAAGTAGCGTTGCAGGCCGAAGAACACCGCCAGCGGCACGATCATGGAGACGAACGCCCCCGCCGTCAGCCGGTGCCACTCGTCGCCGCGGGTACCGGTCAGCTCCGCCAACCGCTGCGTGATTGGCGCGACGTCCGCGGTGCCGCCGGAGAACACCAGCGCCACCAACAGGTCGTTCCAGACCCAGAGGAACTGGAAGATGCCGAAGGCGGCGATCGCCGGCACGGACAGCGGCAGCACGATCCGCCAGAAGATCGTCGCGTGTCCCGCGCCGTCCACCCGGGCCGCCTCGATGACTTCGCCTGGGATCTCGGAAATGAAGTTGTGCAGCAAGAAGATGGCCAGCGGCAGCGCGAAGATGCTGTGCGCTATCCACAGCTGGGCGTAGGTCCCTGACGGCAGCAGTTGGAACTCGCCGATCTTGAGGTTGATGAACAGCGAGAGCAGCGGGATCAGCGCCATCTGCAGCGGCACGATCTGCAGCGCGAAAATGAAGATGAACAGCGTGTCCTTGCCGCGGAACCGGCCCCAGGCAAAAATGTAGGCCGCCATGGAGGCGATCACCAGCGGAATGATGGTGGCCGGGATGACGATCGCCAGCGAATTGATGAAGTACTGGCCCAGGTTGGACGCGGAGCCGCCCGCGGACGCCAGCACGTCGGTGTAGTTCTTGGTGGTGAACTCCAGGTCGCCCAGGACGTTCCACCAGCCGTTGGCCTGGATGTTGTCTTCGGGCCGCAGCGAGGAGATGAACAGTCCGAAGGTGGGCACCGTCCAGATCACGGCAATGATGATCGCGGCCGCAGTGGCCCCGCGCGAGGTGAGGCGTTGTTTGACCCGCCGGGCGATCGGGATCTGCGGTTCAGCGGCTTTGGCCAGGACTGCCTCGGGAGCGGCCGGGATGGCAGGCGTTGTGCTCATCGGATTTCCCTCTGCTTCTTCAGCTGCCGGGCGTTGTACAGCACGATAGGGAGCACCATCAGGAACAGGATCAGCGCCAGCGCGGCGCCGCGTCCCGGCTCGCTGGCGCGGAACGCCTGGGTGTACATCTCGTTGGCCACCACCGACGTTTCGAAGTTGCCCGCGGTCATGGTCCGGACAATGTCGAAGACCTTCAGCGTGCCGATGGTGATGGTCGTGACCACCACGATCAGTGCACCGCGGATGGACGGGACGGTAATGGAGAAGAACTGTTGCCTGCCGTTCGCCCCGTCCAGCCGGGCCGCCTCCACAATTTCGGTGGGAATGCCCTTGATTGCCGCGGACAGGATGACCATGGCAAAACCGGTCTGGATCCAGACCATCACGGCGATCAGGAAGAAGGTGTTTTCCGGCGCGTCCAGCAGGAACTGTTTGGGTTCGCCGCCGAACCACACCAGGATCTGGTTCAGCAGGCCGATCTGCTCGCGTTCGGCCCCGCGGTACGTGTACATGAACTTCCAGATCACGCCGGCGCCCACCATGGAAATGGCCATCGGCATGAAGACCAGGGCCTTCAGCGCCTTCTCGCCGCGCGCCCGGTCGATGAACACCGCATAGGCCAGCCCGATGCCGGTGGACATCAGCGGCACCAGCACAACCCACAGCAGTGTGTTCCTTAGCGTTACCAGGGCCTCGGGCTGGGTGAACATCCAGACGAAGTTGTCCATGCCGTTGGGCGATCCGTTGCGGTCCGTGAACGCCAGGTAGGTGGTTTGGATGGCCGGCCAAATAAGCCCAATAGCCAACAGCACGACGGCGGGTGCCAGGAATCCGATGATGGTCGCCTTATCGCGGAACGTCTTCGGGGCCCGGTCCACCAACAGCATGATCAGGGCGATGATCGCGGCAAAGATTGCCAGCGCGATCACTACCTGCACAAGCTTTTCGCCAACGTCTTCCATGGCACTTACCTCCTTGGTGCGTGGAAGGGAAGGGTCGCGCCGGCCGCGCCGCCCGCATTGGTCACGGGCGGCGCGGCCGGGCTACGGGTAGCGGCTTAGTCCGAAGGCCAGCTGGCTTCGATCGAGTCGACCACTTCCTTGGTCGACTTGCCGTTGATCCATTCCACAACGCCGCTCCAGAAGGAGTTGGCGCCCACCGCACCGGGCATCAGGTCCGAACCGTCGAAGCGGAAAGTGGTGTCTTCCGACTGCAGCAGTTCGATGGACTGGCGGTCCAGGTCGCTGGTGGCCAGGGCAGGATCAAGGCCCTTGTTGGCGCTGATTGCGGCGCCCTGCTCCACCCGCTTGTTGGCGAATTCGGGTGAGGCCATGAACTGCAGGTAAGCCGAAACCTCTTCGCTTTCGGTGTAGGCAGCCACGAACTCGCCGCCGCCGGTGATGGCGCTGGCGCCGGCTTCCTGGCCCGGCGTGATGAAGGCCCAGACGTCGCCGTCCTCGGCCACGTTGGTGCCCTCGGGCCAGTTGGCCGCCTGGAAGGTGGCCTGGTGGTGCATCGCGCAGCTGCCGTCGATCACCGGCAGGCCGCCGTCGTCCACCGAGGTGGAGATGATCGAGCGGACGTCACCGATGCCGCCGTTGACATAGTCCTCGGTCTTCAGGATGTCGCCGACGGCATCGAACGCGTCGGCGACCTTCGGATCGTTGAACGGGATGTCGTGGTTGACCCACTGGTCGTAGACGTCCGGACCGGCCTGGCGCAGCAAGGCATCCTCGATCCAGTCGGTGCCGGCCCAGCCGGTCGCGTCGCCGGATTCAAAGCCGGCGCACCAGGGCTTCATGGTGCCCTCGTCCGCGATGGTCTTGGTCAGCGCCGTCATCTCGTCCCATGTTTGCGGGACCTCCCAGCCCTTGTCCTTGAACGTGGACGGCTGGTACCAGATGTAGCCCTTGACGCTGGCCAGCATCGGCGCGGCGTAGAAGGTGCCGTCGATCGTGCCGTAGGCCTTCCAGTCCGCGGACCAGTTCTTGTCCACCAGGTCGGAGACTTCCTGCGGTGCGGGCTTGAGGTTTCCGGCGCGTGCCTGCGCGGCCAGCAGGCCCGGCTGCGGAATGATCGCCACGTCCGGCGGGTTGCCGGCCTGGGCGCGGACTTGGAGTTGCGTCTCGAATTCATTGGAGCCCTCGTACACCACGTCGATCCCGGTGCACTGCTCGAAGTCCACCCAGGACTGTTCCAGCTTGTCCTGCTCGGTATCCGTGATGGTGGAGTAGACGCTGACCTCGGCGCCGTCAAAGGTGCCGTAGGACTCGTAGGCGGAACAGTCGGCGGCTGCTTCGGACCCACTGGGCTCTTCCGTGCTTCCCCCGCAGGCGGAGAGTGTCAGTGCCATGGCGCTGAGCGCAGCCAACGGCAGGATGGCCTTTCTGGAGCGTGCGATGTGCATGATGTGACTCCTTTGTCCGGTGGCCGCGCAGACGCTGATAGGTCAGGAAGAAGCCACCCAAGTACCAATCTGGTAACTGGTAACGTAAACGCTTACTAAGTGTGCTGCAAGACACATTTTTGCGGGCGGCCGCTTCGATATCGAATCGTGATCTGCGCCGCATTCATGGCCGCCGGGCGATCGTGCCTGCCCGCGCGGTCGCGAGGATCATTAGGCTGGAAGTGGTCCTGACCCGCGAGCCGAGGAGTGTTAATGGCTGCAGCATCCGTACCGTGGTGGCGCGACGCCGTCATCTACCAGATCTATCCGCGCTCCTTTGCGGACAACAATGGCGACGGCATGGGCGACCTGGCAGGCATCAGCGCCAAAATCCCCTACCTGAAGAACCTGGGCGTGGACGCCATCTGGCTCTCGCCCTTCTACGTCTCCCCGCAGAACGATGCAGGCTACGACGTGGCCGACTACCGCGACGTCGATCCGCTCTTCGGCACGCTGGAAGACTTCGACTCCCTGCTGGCACGCACGCACGAACTCGGCGTGCGGGTGATCGTCGACCTGGTTCCCAACCACACCTCCGACCGGCACGACTGGTTCGTCAGCGCGCTGGCGGCCGCCCCGGATTCGCCCGAGCGCGCCCGCTACATCTTCCGCGACGGCAAAGGCCCGGACGGTTCCCAGCCGCCCAACAACTGGCAGTCGGTGTTCGGCGGCAACGCCTGGACCCGGACCAGCGGCCCCGACGGCGCGCCGGGCCAGTGGTACCTGCATCTGTTCGACTCCACGCAGCCGGACCTGAACTGGGAGAACCCGGAGGTCCAGGCGGAGATGGTCTCCGTCCTGAAGTTCTGGCTGGACCGCGGCGTGGACGGCTTCCGGATTGATGTGGCCCACGGTTTGGTCAAGGCCGACGGCCTGCCGGACTGGGCGGCGAAGACCTCGATGGTGGCCGGCAACGAGCGGCTGCCGGGCGAAGACGCATTGGTCGACGACGACGGGGCTGCCGTCGGCCGGCCTGCCGGCGCATCACCGGCCCCCGATGCCCGCCCGGCCCGGGAGCAGGTGCTGGAACCGGCCGGGAGCATCCAGGGCACGGCGCTGCAGCAGGAAGCCAGGCTGCAGGAATCCAGCCCGGAGGAAGCGACCGCCCACCCGGACACCCCGCCCTACTTCGACCAGGACGGCGTGCACGAGATCTACCGGGACTGGCACAAGGTATTGGCGGAGTACGCCGGCGACCGCATGCTGGTGGCGGAAGCCTGGGTGGAGCCGGCCGAGCGGCTCTTTGCCTACGTCCGGCCGGACGAAATGCAGCAGGCCTTCAACTTCGACTTCCTGCTGGCCGGCTGGGATGCCCAACGTATGGCCCGCAGCATTGACGATTCGCTGGCGGCGGCAGCGGCGGTGGGCGCGCCGAGCACGTGGGTGCTGTCCAACCACGACACGGTCCGCCACAGCTCCCGCTACGGCCTGACCGACCCCACCACGTTTCCCAAGGGCATCGGCCCGGAGGACGAACAGCCCGACGAGGAACTCGGCTATGACCGCGGCCGTGCCGCCGCGCTGGTCATGCTGGCACTGCCCGGCTCCGCCTACGTTTACCAGGGCGATGAGCTGGGCCTGCCGGAGCACACCACCCTGCCGGCCGAGGTGCGCCAGGATCCCGCATTCTTCCGCACCGGCGGCGAAGAGCGCGGCCGCGACGGCTGCCGTGTTCCGATTCCCTGGCGGGCGGAGGCGCATGGCTTCGGCTGGGGCTCCACCCAGCACGAACCGTGGCTGCCGCAGCCGGAGGGTTTTGCCCGCTATGCCGTGGACCGGCAGCTGGGTGTGCCGGGTTCCAGCTACGAACTGTACCGGGCGGCGCTGGGCCTGCGCGGCGAGCGGAAGCTGGGCCACGGCAGCTTCGAGTGGGCGGCGGAACACAATCCGGCGTCCGGCGTCTTGAGCTTCCGGAACGGAACGGTGCAGGTGCTGGCCAACCTGGGCAGCTCAGCGATCCGATTGCCCGCCGGCGCTTCGGTGCTCGTAGCGTCGACGGACCGAACCGCCGACAGCGGCTCGCTGGCGCCAAACGCCGCCGCCTGGCTGACCACTCAACTCTGAAACAGTCCAGCGTTCTCGTGAGTTGAACGTTCACGGCCGTTGGCCTGCACCATACGGGGCGACCGCAGAGCCAACTCCCGCAGGACTGGGCCGCGGATGGCCGGAATCTCCACCCTTGCCGACTCCGGCCATCTAGGTCATAGCGGTCAGTCGCTGTCTGCTGACGGAGCGTCAGCGTGCTGGCGGTTCCTCCGGACTGCAGCAAATGCCGCCATGGCGACTACTAGGGCGCCCAGGAATACATAAGGCACAAGGTTTAGGGGTGCCGGGGGCGGATTGAGCACATTGTTAAGGAATACCCATCCCACGGTCGCGGTACCGACAACGGTCGCCGCGATCATGGGGATGCTCAACGCGCGCTCCCGGAGGAGCAACACGAAGGCACCCACACACACGATGATGTAAGGAAAAATCCAACAAGCGACGATCAGAATTCCCAGTCCCGTGAGCACGTCGAGGACGGAGAAAGAGAACACGGTTATCAGCAGTACGAGGAACACGAGTGCGCTGCCCGCGAGGAGAAAAACAGCGGCGGCAGGGGTGCCAAACCGACGATGAGTGCGACCGATTGACTGCGCCAGGAAGCCGTCGCCGGCAAGAGTTGCCGCGAATCGCGAACCGTAGTTAAGGAAGCCGATCACGCCGGCCAGAGTCGCGATCGTCAAGATGGCGTCGGTCGCAGTGCCAAGCCACGTCGGCAGCCCTGCATTGGCGGCCAGAGCGGCAGGTGCCGAGACTCCAGCTGCTATCGCGTCGGAAGCTTGCATGAGCCCCGGGACGGAAAGAAGAGTGGTGACGACGTAGAGTGCACCGAGCAGCAACGGGGCACTGAGGACTGCCCAGGGCACGTTCCGCTTAGGGTCCTCCGTTTCACCCGCGAGAGCCGCGCTGCTCTCGAACCCGAAGAGGAATGCTGCTCCGGCAGCCATACCCGTAAAGATGCCAGGGAGGGAAGCTCCGGCAAGCCCAAACTGTGATTCGAACTCAAGCCCGGTGCTCATCGCACTCCCCGCAACGACCACGATCATGAATGGCAAGGAGATTGCGGCCAAGGTGACGGCAACCCGGACCGACACATCCAGACCGCGGTAGACGACGGCGGCCGCCGCTGCGAGTATGGCAGCGCACATGATGGCCTGCGGCCATGATCCGAGCGCCCAGTCCGCACCAAGGGACGCCAACAAACTTCCGCCAAAAACGCTCATGAGCAGTGTGATGGACGAGAGCTGTACGAGGTAGCCGATGAACAGGCTTCCTCCCACGACGTAGCGGGCCCAAGATCCGAAAACAAACCCGACGTATGAGTAGATGGAGCCACTCGCGACAAATCGCCGCGCGAATACGACGATCGCCATTCCGATAGCGATAGTGGCAATCATGCTAATGGCGGCTGCGAGCCAACTCCCATAACCTGCGGCGCCCAGCATGATCAATGGGACCGTTGCCATGCCGGCGGCGGGAATGAACGACGCAACCGTGAGAGATACAATCGAGCCTCTCCCGAGCTTTTTCTGATTGGAACTCCCGGCTTCATCAAGCCGCGGCCCCTTGGACGTTGTGGACACGGAACACTCCTTTGTATTCAAAACTCGACGCCAGTCGAATTGCTGACCGAACGCTAGCACACAATGGCACCGCTGTCGCCGGCCATCCAACTTTTCTTCGAGGTGTTAACGTTGCAGTCATGTGGCCAGGCCGATCATTACTATTCACCGAGGGACTCCGACGATCACCCGGACAATCGCGTAGCCAAGAGAAGGTGGATCGCATCGTCAATGCAGCGGAGTCGCTCCTCCGCGATGTCGGGTATACCTCGGCCACGAGTACGCCGGGGTTGATCATCGACTCTGCCGGCGTCACTAAAGGCACGTTCTACACGTATTTTGAAAACCCAGAATCGGTCATGCACCACCTCGCAATACAGATGCTGGACCGCGCCTGTCGGCTCGCGGACGACCTCCTCGGCCAGAATTTCGGAAGCCTCGAGCAGGCCTTGGATGCACTCGTAGACCGGTACGCAGACTTTTACCGCGACCGCGCGGTGCAGGAAATATGGCTTTACCATCGGTACAATCCGGCCGCCGAAGCACTCGACGCGTCCGCGAACAGCTACATCATGGCCCAAGTAGAAACGGTGTTGGATCGCATCGCCCCCGCGGAGCGAGCTTGGCCAACCGTAGCCTCGGCTGTCACCGGCCAGTTCTTAGACCACCTCATGCAGCACGCCTTCCGCGCCGACCCGAACGGCGACCCAGAGGTCCTCAAGGAGACTAAAAGGCTGGCCCGACTCTACGTCGGTGCCACTTGGCCGGCACCAGGCATCGCGGCCCCGTAAGCAGGGCCAACCCGTAGGCCGGCCCGCCGCCCGGAACTGCTGGGAAATCCTTGACATCCGTCACAGCCGCTTATAGCTTGAGGAAATAACTCGACTTGAGTCGAATTATTCGTGACGCACATCGCGTCCTTCATGCCTAGGAGGCACCCGTGGCCGAACCGAATACCGGTTTCTTTCCGCTCCCCATGTGGGCTCCGTCCTACCCGGAGTCGCCTTCAATCTTTGAAGGCAACCTGAGCGTGGGACTTCTCGCGCGAGCGCCCAAGGGCGTGCTCGAACAGGTCGTCCAGGCGCCCCTCAAGCCAATCGGAGACCTGTTTCAGATTAACTGGCTGTATACGCGTGAAGTACGGGGCGGTCATGAAACCGACACTCCTTGGCTCCGCGACATGTACGTTGTCGAATTCGGAGTGCCAGTCGAGTACAACGGCATTACTGGCGGACACTGCTTCCTCGAATACACGAACTTCGACGACGCCGCGATCATTGGCCGAGAAATCTGGGGATGGCCGAAAAAGGTCGGAGACTTCGTTTGGGAGGAAACCGCAACTGGCGGTTACCACCTTGAACTAAATCGCAACGGCGTGCAGCTAATCACCACTGATGTCGAGCTTGACTCACCCGACGTTGAACCCGGCGCAGGTTGGCCAGATGTGTTCGGCGTTCGTGACGACGCTCCCTATCTGCAGGTGCGCCACCGCGTCGGCCGGGCTGGACAACCGACTTTCGCCGACGTGATTTCGGTACCGGTGGAGGAGACTTCCTCGGAGCCCGGCCGAGCGGCGACTGCGACAGTTGAGCTCCGCTCCGGTTTGCGCGACCCACTCGAGATTCTTGGCCCGATCGAGATTCTCGGGGCCCGTGTGGACCGCAACGAGTTCATCTTCCCCTATGGAGAGATCGTCGATACCGTTCAGATCGATCATCCAACCTGGCCGGCACCGGTTCCGAACATCAAGGTTCCCCTGGGCGCCTAGTCTCCAAATCCCGCCGGGCTCTGACAGTGCCGCCTTCACGCCTAGTGATGGCGGCAATGTCAGTGATCGCGACGAAAGTCGTGCCGCTTCCTACTGACGAACGCCATGCGTCAGGTCAGCGGACGCGGTCGGCCCGGACCAGGCGCGAGCGGGCGCCGGCCACCAGGTGGATCACCACCGGGAAGCTCATGCCGAGGGCAAGGTCCAGCGCCTCCACCAGGTCGGAGACTTCGTCGGCCACGGCTTGCGGGGATACGCCCAGCCGGGGCACCACCCGGATGCGCAGGGCTCCGCCGCCGTCGTAGTCGAAGGCGGTCACGGTTGCGTGCAGGATGCTGTCGCGTTCCAGCAGCGCGGCCCGCAGCGCCTGCTCGGCCACGCCGGAACTGAGCTGGACGGCGCCCGGCGCGCCGTCGCCGTCGTAATCAGCGGCGATGGTTCCGGTGCGGCCCTTGCCTTGCTGCGCGACCCACGCGATCATCAGCAGCACCAGCAGAAGCAGCAGCAGGGACGCCACGATCCAGAGCCAGCTGTCCCGCTGGCCGGGCAAGGTGGTGGCGTCCAGCACCGCCTGCAGGTTGGCGCCGGCTTGTGCAGTGGCGGCATGCCACCAGCCCGCGAGTGCCGGAACCAGCGCGAGCGCCAGGGCGGTGCCGCCGGCGAGCATCAGCAGCAGCCCAAGGAGGGTGATCAGGATGCGGTTCAGCGTCCGGGGGGTCTGGTTCACTGTCCCACCACCCCGGAGCTGGAGACGAAGACGCGGACCTGCGGGACCGGACTGATCCGCGAGCGGCGAACTTCGTCCTCCACCGCCAGCTGGATGGCATCGGCGTTCACGGGAATGCCGGACGTGGGCCGCAGCCGGACGTCCACCAAGCCACGCGACACCACCACCAGCACCTGCTCGCGCGTCACCTGGGCCTCGGTGCGGGCGCGGCGCGCCAGCGAGGATGCGAGCACCTCATCGTCCACCACCACAACGCCCCGGCGGCCGGGAATGCGGTGGCGGTGCAGATGCCCCGGCAGCACTCCCTGCAGGAAAAAGAACAGCCCCAGCAGCAGGATCAGCGCCCCGGACGCACCCAGCACGGCCGGTGCCACATTGCCCGGCAACTGGTGCAGCCAGCCGGCCACCTCCTCCGGGTCGGCCAGCCAGGACGGCTGCCCGATCGCCTTCAAGGCGGCTTCAAGCAGCAGGTACAGGCCGACCAAAGCAATAAGGACGGCGGCAATGACCGACGCCGTGGCCCGGGAACTGCGCAGCTCCCGGTTGGCCAGGCGCTCATCGGCCAGACGTTGGCCGGCCGGCCGGTCGCTTTCAAGCTCGGTATGGCTCACCGGACCCGGCCCCCTTCCTGCACGCGGATCCCGGTGACCCTGATGTCCACCCGGCTCAGCTGCGAACCGCTGATCCGCGAGACCTCCGCCAGGATCGCTCCCTTGGCGGCATGGGCCCGGTCCCAGACCGAACCGCCGAAACCGGCCACCAGTTGGGGGTCGCGCAGCACCCTGTTCAGCGAGGGGATGCCGACGGGCAGCGCGAGGGACAGGGCGAGGGAACCGGCGTCGTCACTCCACGTGGCGCGGACCAGTCCCGGCGAGATTCCCAGCACCCGCGCCGCGGCGCCTTGGGCGGTGCTAGTCAAGGCCTGTGTGCTGACCCGGGTGTGCCCGGCGTAGCTCTCCGCGGGCGGCCCGGCGGGCTCTGACGCCAACGGCTCTCCGTTCGGGCGGTAGACCGGCGCCGGCCTGGCCGGGCGGGGAGGCAGTTTCTCGGCGGGCACGGCGCGGTCCGTCATGAAGACGAGCGTCGTCCGGTCAAGGCATCGCGGATGCTGCGCCAGTCGAGTTTCCCTTCCGCGGCGCGGCCCAGCAGCGCTCCCACCATCAGGAACACCGCCATCAGCAGGAATCCCCAGAAGTGGAACACCAGCGCGGCCCACGCCAGCACCGCGCCGACGGCCATGCCGACCACCGTGTAGCTCATCCTTGCTCCTCCCACCGATCCACGCATCCTGTTACTGGGCCACCTGACGGACCGGCTTCTCCGCCGGCGCCTTGGGGTCCAGCCCGGGCACGTGCACGTCGTTGATCTCCACGTTCACTTCAACCACGTCCAGCCCCACCAATTGCTCGACGGCGGTGTACACCGCCGCGCGCACGCTGCCCGCCAGCTCGTGCAGCGGCTTGCCGTAGACGGCCACCAGGTTGATGTCCACGGCGACCTGGGTCTGGCCGACCTCCACGTGCACGCCCTGGCCCGCGTCGCTGCCACCCACCACATCGCGTAGCGCGCTCAAGGCGCGCGCGGTGCCGCTGCCCAGCGCATAGACCCCGGGAACGGAGCGGGCGGCAACCGCCGCGACCTTGGCCACCGCCGCTTCGGAAATGGTGGTGCGGCCCGGAGCGACCGGGACCACCACCGCCGAGTCGGGAAGCAGCGCCGGGTCAATCTCGGCCTGTCCCGGCGTCTGCAGGTCCGGCAGTTCCGTGCCGCCTGCAGGGGTTGCGTCAGGTGCGGAGACGGGGACTTGCCCCGGAGCATCTCCCACGGACGGGGCGGGCGGCCGATCCTCGCTGTACATCTGTTCTCCCTGGGCTGTGCTGACTCTCAGGGCAAGCCTAACGCCTCATTCCCCGCAGTGTTCGGCCAGCCAGTCCTGCACCGGCTGAAGCGCTTCGGCAAAGGCGGTGACGTCGAAGTCGCGGTCGGGTGCCGACCGTTTCAGCAGGCGTTCGATGCGGTCCAGATCATCGGTGAGCTCGGGCGGGACCTTGCGGCTGAATTCGTCCAGTTCATCCTGCAAGGACTGCAGGTCGGAGTCCTTTACGCCGGTCATAAAGCCCAGCGGGACCAGCAGGAGCGAGGCCACGTTGGCCGCCACCGCTGCGCAGGCGTCGGCCTGGTCGCCGTAACGGCCCCACAAATGGGCGTCTTTGCCTGCTTTGCCGCCTCCCTTGGCGTCAGTGGAGCCCGACGGCGGTGCTGGGCTGGGCGATGCGGTGGCGGATTGTTTGTCGGCCGGGTCAGGTGGCGTGGGTGCTTCGGCAGGGGCGGTCGGTACCGCGGCCGACGCAGAGGGGGCGGGCACCGCCGTCGTTGTTTCCCTTGCAGGGTCAGCGCTGCTGCACGATGTCAGCATGACGGCCGTTACCAAGCCGCTGGCTGCAATCTTCAGAAGGGCCTGCACTACGCTCCTCGCTCCCATCGTCCCCGGTCAGTGCCTCATCAGGTGCAGGCGGCACTCAGAATACCCATCCATGGTAGGCCGGAGATCCTGAGTGGAGGCTGGGAACGGGCGGCGCCGCGCGTGCAGCGTTGTGTTGGAGGGGACGGCGGGGCGTGGTGCCGCGACTGCGAGGTGCTCAGGCCGGAAGCAGTGTCCGGGGCAGCACGGCCTGATCAGCCAGCCATTCCTCCAGCGTTCGGTTGAAGAGTTCAGGACGGTTCATCGGCCATTCGTGCGGGGACTTCGGTGCCAGTCCGCCGCGGGCGTTCGGCATCAGCCCGGCCAGCACCGCTGCGGACTCCCGGGCCTGCCGCGGTTCCTTTTCGCCAGCAGCGATGAGTACCGGGCATTCGGCTTGGTCGAGGCCCGCGACGTTCGTGCCGACGAAGATCTCCGAGATGATCGCCCGGTATTGCTGCGGGTCCAGCGGCTGGTTCTCCGCCAGGTATTCAGCCATCTGCTCGGGCCCGAGCCGCAGGTACTTGGCCGAGGCCCGCCATAGGACGCGGTTCTTGGTCAGGCCCGCGAGGGCAAGCTGGGCCTTCAGCATCCACCGCGGCACAGGGAGCACGAGGACCCCGGTCAGCAAGGCGGTCCGCATCAGCTCCGGGCGTTGTGCCAGCAACCGCAGCCCAACGTCACCGCCCATCGACAGTCCGACCAGGTGGACCGGCTGGTCCGTGACGGATTCGATCAGTTCGGCGACCAGTTTGGCGGTCGTGTCCAGGTTCTGCCAGCCGATGCCGCTGCTGGCGCCATGGCCCGGCAGGTCCGCGGCAAGGCAGCGGTGGGACTTGGAGAAGTGCTTCATTTGCTGGTGCCAGGTGATACCCGGCCAGCCCGCACCATGCAGGAAGAGGATGGTTTCGGCGGACTCGGGTCCGGAGGCTTCGAAGGCAAGACGCGGCATCAGCCCACTCTAGCGGCGGGGGAATCGCCGCCGGGAAGACCGGATGAACAAAAGGTGAACTGCCGCATGAAGTTCATCTGGGCGCTAACCGGCGGGACGCCGTGCCTACAAGGACAACTTTTCCCCCGGCGTAGGGATCCGCAGCCGGTCCTGAAGGCCGGCAGCGGCGAATGCACTGCGCAACTCCTCGTGGCCTTCGCTGTAGTGACTCCACCCCTCGGCATGGACCGGCACGACGACGGCCGCGTCCAGCGCGCGAGCAGCTGCCGCTGCGTCTTGGGCGGTCAGCGTCAAGGCGGCGTTGTCTAAGGCGCCCACCCGGGCAGCGCCGGCGAAGAGCACCGCCAAGCCAATAGGTGCGAACCGTTCGGCGACGGCGCTGACCACGTCCAGCGAAGCGTTGTCTCCACTCACATAAACGGTGGGCAGATCGGATGCCGTAAGAACGAATCCGGTCACGATACCGACCACCGGTTCGCACCCGTCGGGTCCGTGCTGCGCCGGGACGGAGGTAACGGTGACCGTCGCCCGGTCGGCAGCCTCAAGCACTGATCGCTCCCACGGAGCCATGCCGGAGACGCCCGTCATCCGTCCCGCTGCCTCCAGGGTTCCGAACACCCTTGCGCCGCCGGATTCCACCAAGCGCCGGCCGGACGAATCCAAGTTGTCGACATGCTGGTCATGCGAGAGCAGGATCACGTCCACCGCCGGCAGGTCGTCGACCCGGATGGCCGGCCTTATGGTCTTCACCAAGGTTCCGCTCGGCGCCTGGAACTCGCCCGGTTCATCAAAGGTGGGGTCGGTGAGGAAGGTCCAGCCGCCGTACTCCAGCAAGGCCGTCGGGCCCCCAACATGGGTTAATGCGGTTTCGCTCATGTGCCTATGTTCCCGCACTAAGCCTGTTGTGGACAGTGGTGGCTCCGACGAACTATCCCACCGTGCGGACATCGGCAAAGCCTTCGGAGCCGCCATGCGACGCTGCGTAGGCATCTGTCCGCGGATGGTGCCTGACAGACCCAGCAGGGACAATCGGAGCCAAGGACGGCGACTATCCCGCCCTCAATATCGGGAGGTAAGCCATGAGAACATTCGGGCAGCTAATCCTGGCCCTCGCCGCCGGCTGTGCGCTGGCAGCGATCTGGATCGCCGAGTTCCGCTGGCAGTGGGCGTTCACGGCCCTGTTGGTGTTCTTCATCGGCAGGGCACTGGCAAAACGGCCGGAGCGAGAAAAGCGGCTCAGATACACCCGGGCGAACATCGACGCGGTAAACCGGCTCCTCAAGGACTAAGAGCGTCCACGCGACACCGGAGGTCTCCCCCACGAACGAAAGAACCCCGAAACTCGGTAAGTTCCGGGGTTCTTCATTTAGTTTTGCTGGTGGCTCCGACCGGCGTCGATCCGGTGACCTTTCGATTTTCAGTCGAACGCTCTACCAACTGAGCTACAGAGCCTGGCAACATCTCTCGATGATCACCGATGGCGTTCCGAAATCGCTCCGGAAACCAAAGCGACCCTGACGGGACTTGAACCCGCGACCTCCGCCGTGACAGGGCGGCGCGCTAACCAACTGCGCTACAGGGCCTTGCATTTTTTACGAGACTCAATCCTACCAGCCTTTTGAAGCGGTTCTGACCACTTCAGCGGCTGCCATTCATGACGCCTCGCGTACCCCCAACGGGATTCGAACCCGTGCCGCCGCCGTGAAAGGGCGGTGTCCTAGGCCGCTAGACGATGGGGGCCAGGACCACTTGGGATTCGTTTTCCCCGCTGTGGACCTATAAAACTATAGGGCCTGCTTCGGGAAAAACCAAAACCGGCCATCCGGCCCTGCACGGAGCGCACCTGCCCGCCCTTCCGAAGCTCCCCCGCAGGTAAAGTCGATGGCATGCCGATGGAGATGTCCCTGCCGGAATTCGAGGACGCGGTCAACGACGCGATCGACCAGATTCCGGAAGACATCATGCGCGAAATGAGCAACGTCGGCATCTTCGTCGAAGAGGAATACGTTCCCAGGCCGTGGGAGGACCCGGGCACGGAACTGCTGGGCATCTACGAAGGCACGCCGCTCACCGAGAGGGATCACTGGTGGGGCGCCGGGTCCATGCCCGACCGGATTGTGGTCTTCCGAGGGCCGACCCTGCGGATGTGCTCCTCCCGGGAGGAAATAGTCCACGAGATCCTGGTGACGGTGATCCACGAGGTCGCCCACCATTTCGGCATCGACGACGACCGCCTACACGAGTTGGGCTGGGGCTAACCCAACTCTCGGCCTCGCCGCCACCGGCATCCGCCAACAACTCCTATCGGCGTGGCTACGAATACCCACTGCCGGCGCGAACGGGTACATCAACCCGTCCGGCACGAGTACTTGGATGCCGTTCCCCGGCGCCACATTGGCCTGGCCTTGGCCAGCGAACCGGCGCAGCTGCGGCGTGCTGGCCGCTTTCACCGCGCATCTGCACGGGTTACCACCTCCTTCCGCCGCCAATGTGGCTCGGGCTGCAGGGCCAGCTTGACGGCGACACGCCGCTCCCCCTCAAAACCGGCGAAATGACACTGATGTTGTTTATGTTACTCATGAGGTAAATGTTGCTTAAGTGACCAAAGGTGCATATTCTCAACGTGCTGTGTGAATGCAGTTCGGTCTAGTTGGGGTGCCACCCGTTCGCACATTGACCGCTCTCGGCCCCAAGGCCGGCCGTCCCGAAAGGGCGCGTACATTCACTGCGCTCGTATTAAGGACCCGTTCGGATGAGGCTGCTTCCCTCGGGGCGTCCTGCCCCGCATCGATCGACGACGCCGATGCGCGCCGTCGCGCTCTTCTCGGCTACCGCCCTGCTCGTCTGCGTTCCGGCCCTGGCGCCGGCCGTCGCCGCTCCAGCCGGACAGTTGCCGCAGGTGACTTCGGTACGGATCACCCTGCCGGCCGCGCCGAGCCTCCCTTCCAACGACGAGATCGACGACGCCAGGGGCGATGCAGCCGCCACCCAGGCGCTGGTAGACCGGATCGAAGAACAGCTGAAGGTGGCCTCGGGGCACCTGACCAACGCCCAGTTCGATTCGATGCGTTCGCAGAACACCTACAGCGAGTCGCTGCTGAAGCAGCAAGAGCGGACCGCAGAGCTCGATGACGCCAAGGCCAAGGCGTCGCAGGCCGCCGAATACTTCGAGTCGGTCAAGAATCAGGTGGGCCAGCTGGCCGGCGAGCTGTACCGGAACGGCGGCGTTAACCCCGCTTTGAGCGCACTGCTGGACAGCAAGGACACCAGCGATGTGCTGTACAAGGCCTCCACTCTGGATGCGCTGACCGCTAACCGCTCACAGACCCTCACCGAATCCCAGCAGGCCGCCCAGCTGTGGGCCGCCTGGGAGCTTTATGTCGCGCAGGCCGATGAGGCCGCCAAGGACGCCGCGGTGGCAGCGGAAGCCGCCGAGACTGATGCCAAAGCCGCCAGCGCAGCCCAGGAACAGCTCGTGATCCGCTACGAGGAACAGCGCCAGTCGCTCCTGGTGCATCTCGCCGAACTCAGAGGGACCAGCACCAGCGAAGAAGACGACCGCATCGCCGCCTTGGAGAAGGCCGAGCAGGACCGCCAGCTCCAGGCTTTAGTTGAGCAGTCAGCGCGAGAGGCGGCAGCCGCCCAGCGTCCGTCCAGCAGCAGCTCGAGCGAACAAGGGTCCACGGTGGCGCCGGCCAGCGACGACATCACGCCGTCCAGGCCTACGCAACCGTCAACTCCGCCGGCGTCGACGTCCACGCCGGCCCCCTCGACGCCGCGTCCCTCCACCCCCAAGCCCTCGACGCCGGCTCCCACCAAGCCCGCCACCCCGCCCTCAAGGCCGACCCCGCCGCCTGCTAAACCCAAGCCCCAACCCGAGCCGGAGCCGGAGGTGGTCACACCTCCGCCGGTTGTTGGAGCGCCGTCGGTCAACGGCGGCATCGCCGGCGCCGCCATCGACTTCGCGATGGCAAAGCAAGCGAACAAGAAGTCCTTCTACGACTGGGGTGGCAACGGTCCGCTGGGTTACGACTGTTCCGGCCTGACACAGCAGGCATTTAGCAGCGCGGGCCGGTGGCTCCCCCGGACTGCACAGGCCCAGCTCGACCAGGCACCCTACAAGGTTCCGCTTTCTCAGTTGCAGCCCGGCGACTTGGTGTTCTGGGGAGAACCCAATGCCATCTGGCACGTGGCGGTCTACATCGGCAATTGGCAGGTGGTCCATGCGCTGAATCCGGATGTCGGCTTGGTCGTGACGAACATCAGTCACATGTACGGAAAGCTGCACACCTCGGGGGCGCGCTGGGCCGTCTAGGTCGACAACAGCTTAATTGGGCCGGGCCCGGAACCTTGTTGGTTCCGGGCCCGGCCCCTTTGATACTGCGGTGGTTAGTGTCCCTCGGCGTCGGGGAGGGGACCGAAGTTCCGGCGGTCGTCCAGCCGTGGATCCTGCCGGTCCGGGACCACCATGACCGGCCCCCTGGCGTGGTGCAGCACGCCCTGGCTGGTGGAACCGAGCAGCATGCCGGCGAAGCCGCCGCGGCCGCGCGTACCGACCACCAGCAGTTCTGCCGTGCGGGAAGCGTCGATCAGAAGTTCCACCGGCGAGCCGTCCTGCACCTCGCCGATGACGTACAGGTTCGGGAAGTGGCTCTTGATCCACGCCACGCCGGCATCGAGCTGCTCGCGGATGTCGGCGTAAAGCGCCTCCCGGTCCAGCGGAGCCGGCACCCACGCCAGCGAGCCAGTGAATGGCGGCAGCGCGCACACCAGCTTGAGCGGGTAGCCAAGTCGCTCGGCCTGCTCTGCTGCCACCAGGGTGGCATTGCGTGCCTGCTCCGACCCGTCGACGCCGACGACGACGACCTTCTCGATGTCCTCCGGCCGCACGGCCTGTTCCTTGGACCGTGGGACTTCAATGTCCAGGTCACCCAGCCGGGGCGCGCAGGCCAGCGGTATGGTCACCGTGGGGCACTCCGCGTGGGCCGGGACGGCGCTGCTGACCGAGCCGAGCAACCTGCCCATGAAGCCGCCGCGCCCGCGCGTGCCGACCACTATCAGTTCGGCCTGTTCGGAAAGCTCCAGCAGGACGCCGGCAGCATCGCCGGTTTCCACTCTGGAGTCCACGTCGAGGTTATAGCCGGCGATTTTGGACACTGCCTGCTCCAGCACGGCTTCGGCACCTTCGCGGATCACGGAATCGTCCAGCGTGGCATAGCCGGCATCCATGCTGGATGCAGCAAAGACCGGAACGGTATAGGCGGTCACGACATGCAGTGGGGTCCGGCGCCGCTGCGCCTCCTCAGCAGCCCAAACCAACGCACAGATGCTCTGGTCGGAGCCGTCGACTCCGACGACGATGCCGCGTGGAGCGGCACCCTGTCGAGCGTTTCCGGCCGTGCCTTCTGTCATGCGTTCCGCCTCCCTCAACGTTGCGCTGGCATCCTCGCCAGCTACCCTCAGCTTACTCCGCGGCAAAGGCCTTCTCAGTGGCCGGAAAGTTATGTAGGCTTCCAGGAAATTACTATTGAACAACAGTTTCACAATGCCTTGCGGGCGGCCCGTTCGCCGTCCGAGGTTTCCCTACCGTTCAAGGAGTCCGTGCAGTGAGTGGCGTTTCCACACCAGCGGTTCCGACCGAGTACACCACCACGGTGGTCATCGGCTCCGGACTGCCCGGATTGGCGGTGGCCAGTGAACTGAGCCGCCGAGGCGTGTCCTCGATAGTGGTGGCGGGCCTGCTCTCCCAGCCGTCCGACCCCAGCCGTCGGTCTCCGTTGACAGACTCGTCGGTCCGCGGTGACCGCAATGACCTGGTGCGGTTACTGCAGGCATATGCGGCCAGCCATGAACTCGACATTCGACGCACCACCTTTGCCTTCGGGGTCAGCCGGACCTCCGCGCAGACTGCGCCCGCATTGCCACTGGATCCGCACCCCGGAGCGTTGGAGGCACGCACCGCCCGCGTCCCTTCGATCAGCCGGGACAGCAAGCAGCGCTGGGTCATCCGCACCGAGGGCGGGCTGCTGGTGGCCGATTCGGTTGTCCTGACGGGCTGTGCGCAGAACCAGATCCGGCGCCTGCTCCGCAGCCTGGGCATCGCGGCGGGGGAAAACGCGGTTGCTGTGCTGAAGGCCATCGGCCTGTATCTGGTGGGCGTTGCAGACCTGCTGGCCCCGAGCACCCGGGAGATCATCCGGCAGGCGAAAGTAACCGGAAACGCCATCGCATCCTCCGGCCGCACGGCCGTCGCCTGAGGATCGGCAGCCAAGCGCCGCCGTCGTACGCCTCTGCCCGCTGCAGGAGCGTAGAATTCTGGGGAAACTTCCAACTATGCCACTCACCTGTGGAGGACATTCCCCATGCCCGCAAAGGCAGCAGTAGCCGACAAGACTTCGGTGCTCGACCGATATTTCGAGATCACCAAGCGCGGCTCCAACTATTCACGTGAAATCCGCGGCGGCCTGGCCACGTTCTTCGCGATGAGCTACATCGTGGTGCTGAACCCGCTGATCCTGGGCGGCGCCGATTCAACCGGAGCCATGCTTGGCGCCGAGCGCGTCGCGGCGGTGACGGCCCTGGTGGCCGGCGTGCTGACGATTGCGATGGGCGCGTGGGCCAAGTACCCGTTCGCCCTGGCGACCGGCCTGGGCGTCAACGCCTTCGTCGCCATCACGGTTGCGACCAACCCGGGCTTGACCTGGCCTGACGTCATGGGCCTGGTGGTGCTCTCCGGCATCACCATGCTGATCCTGGTGCTCACCGGGTTCCGGACGGCGGTTTTCAACGCCGTGCCGCAAAGCCTCAAGACCGCCATTGTGGTGGGCATCGGCATGTTCATCGCCCTGATCGGCCTGGTCAACGCTGGCTTCATCCGCCGCATTCCGGACGCGGCGGGCACCACTGTTCCGGTGGGCCTCGGGTTCGACGGCGTGCTGCTGGGCTGGCCAACCCTGGTCTTCATTTTCGGCCTGATCCTGACCATCGCCCTGGTGGTGCGCAAGGTCAAGGGCGGCATCCTGATCGGCGTGCTGTCCGCCACTGTGCTCGCGGTGATCATCGAGGCCGTGGCCAACGTCGGCCCTTCGGTGGGCCCCGACGGCTTCAACCCGCAGGGCTGGTCCCTGGTGGTGCCCGAACTGCCGAACGGCAGCTGGGTGGGGCTGCCCGACCTGAGCCTGGTCGGCCAGGTCAGCGTTTTCGGCTCCTTCGGCACGCTGGGCTTCACGGCCGCCTCCCTGCTGGCCTTTGCGATCCTGCTGAGCATCTTCTTCGACGCCATGGGCACCATGGTGGGCCTGGCCAATGAGGCAGGCCTGACCGACAAGCAGGGCAACATTCCGCACGTGGACCGGGTGCTGATCGTCGACGCCGTGGGTGCCGTTGCCGGCGGCGCTGCATCGGTCTCGTCCAACCAGATCTACGTGGAATCCGGCGCAGGCATCGGCGAAGGTGCGCGCACCGGCCTGGCCAACGTCGTCACCGGGCTGCTGTTCCTGCTGGCCATGTTCTTCACGCCGCTGATTTCGCTGGTGCCGTTCGAGGCAGTGGCGCCGGCGCTCGTCGTCGTCGGTTTCATGATGGTGTCCCAGGTGGGCAAGATCGATTGGGCCGACTGGGGCGTGGCCATCCCGGCCTTCCTGACCTTCACCCTGATGCCGTTCACGTATTCCATTGCCAACGGCCTGGGCGCGGGCTTCATCGCCTACGTGCTGGTGCGCACGTTCCAGGGCCGGGCCCGGGAGATCCACCCGCTGATGTGGGTAGTTGCCGCCGCCTTTGTGCTCTTCTTCGGCATAGGACCGGTCGAGCAGCTCATCGGCTTCCGCTGAGCAACCGGCTCCCCCTGAACAATGAAGGGACCGGTGCCGCCCGCAACGGGTGGCGCCGGTCCCTTTTGCTTGCCCTGGTCGGGCCTGGGTCTGCTTAGGCCTGGGCCCGCACCTCGGACCCGGCCTGGGCGGCGATGTCCGCCCGGTCCAGATCGCGCAGCGAGGCGCCCTTGGTCTCACGTGCGAAGTACACGGCCACGATGGTGATGACCGAAGCGACCACCAGGTACAGGGCCACCGGCAGCCAGTGCCCGAAGTCCTTCAGCAGCGTGGAAGCGATGATCGGGGCCAGCGAGCCGGCGAAGATCGACGTCACCTGATAACCCAGCGAGACACCGGAGTAGCGCATCCGGGTGGGGAACATCTCGGCCATGATGGCCGGCTGGCCCGCGTACATCAGGCCATGTACGCCAAGGCCCAGGAAGATCGCGGCCAGGATGATGATCGGGTTCTGCGTGTCGAACATCGGGAAGGCCACGAAGGCCCAGACGCCCGAGAGCACGGCGCCTGCCATGTAGACCGGCCGCCGGCCAATGGTGTCCGACAGCCGCCCGTAGAACGGAATCACCACAAAGTGGAAGGCATGCGCCAGGATCAGCAGGCCCAACACGGTGGTGACGTCGAAGTCGTGCACGGTCTTCAGGTAGGTAATGGAGAACGCCACCACGACGTAGTAAATGATGTTCTCTGCTACGCGCAGGCCCATGGCGGTGAAAACGCCGCGCGGGTACCTCTTCATCACTTCCACCACACCGTAGGAGGTGGACTTGACCTTGGCGGATTCTGCCTGGGCTTCCAGGAAGATCGGCGCCTCGGTGACCTTGGTGCGGATATAGTAGCCCACGATCACGATGACTGCGGACAGCCAGAAGGCAACGCGCCAGCCCCAGGCCTGGAATTCGGCGTCGGAGAGGATGCCGGACATGACCCACAGCACCACGGTGGCCAGCATGTTGCCCATCGGCACGCCGGCCTGCGGCCAGGACGCCCAGAAGCCGCGCTTGTCAGCCGGGCTGTGTTCGGCGACCAGCAGCACTGCGCCGCCCCACTCACCGCCGATGGCGAAGCCCTGGATGAACCGCAGGGCCACGAGCAGACCCGGCGCCCAGTAACCGATCTGGTCGAACCCGGGCAGGCAGCCCATCAGGAAGGTGGCTGCGCCGATCAGGATGATGCTCAGCTGCAGCAGTTTCTTCCGGCCCACCTTGTCCCCAAAGTGTCCGAACACTATGCCGCCCAGCGGCCGGGCGATGAAGCCGACGGCGAAGGTGACGAAAGCGGCGATGATCGCGTCCAGTTCGGTGCCGGCATCCGGGAAGAACAGGGCGCCGAACACCAGCGTGGCTGCCGTGGCGTAAAGGAAGAACTCGTACCATTCCACAACCGTGCCGGCCATGGAGGCCGTAACAACCTTGCGCAGGACCGACGGCGGTGACTCCTGCGGGGCGCCGGATCCGGGTCCGGTGGGGGTAGCGTGGGCGCTCATCTTTCTCCTTGCTTGGCGTGCGGATACTGCGGTGCGTGGCCGCCGGAAGGTTCCGGCGCGCCTGTGAGTGAGGTCACAATGCGACCACACTGAGTATTCCCTCTCACCACGTGTGCATCAATGGCAAACTTTGCAGGTCTGGTCTGCAAAAATGCAGACATGACCTCCACGCCCCAGCCCGCCAACCCGGACGACCTGATCATCCTGCTCGCCGTGGCACGCACCGGCAGGTACACCGCCGCGGCCGACAACCTCGGCCTGAACCACACCACGGTCTCCCGTCGGATAGCCGCCCTGGAGAAGGCCTTGGGCGGCCGCGTGTTCTCCCGCGCGCCGGGCGGCTGGGAACTGACCGACCTTGGCCGTAAGGCGGCGACGGTGGCCGAACGGATCGAGGAATCGCTGGCCGGACTCAACCGCACGCCGGATGAAGCAGACCAATTGGCCGGCGTGGTCAGAATGTCCGCCACCGACGGCTTCAGTGCTTTCGTTGCCGCGCCGGCCATAGCGCGGCTGCAGCAAAACCATCCAAAGCTCAGCGTGGAGATCGTGACCGCCGCCCGGCGGGCCTCGCAGCACCGGCCGGGCCTGGATTTCGAAGTCGTCGTCGGGCGGCCGCAAGTCAACCGTGCACGATCCATCCGGCTGGGCAGCTACGTCCTGGGCCTGTACGGCTCCCGCGACTATCTGGCCAAACACGGCACGCCGGACAGCGTTCGCGCCGCCATGAACCACCCGCTGGTGTATTTCATCGACTCGATGCTGCAGGTGGACGATTTGGACGCCCCGCGCCGGTTGCTGCCGGCGATGGTGACCGCCCTCGGTTCCACCAATGTGTTTGTCCATGTGGAGGCCACCCGCGCCGGCGCCGGCCTCGGCCTGCTGCCGTGCTTCATGGCCAACCGGCATCCGGATCTGGTCCGCATCCTGCCGGAGGAACTGGAGGAGCGCCTCGGCTACTGGCTGGTGGCACGCCCGGAATCGCTGCGGCAACCGGCCGTAGCCGCCGTCGTCGATGCGCTCCGGCGAGAGGCCCGCACCAGGGAGCCAGAACTGATGGGAAGGCCGGACCGCCGGGTGGTTCCCGCCGGAACCTAGGTTCCCAGCGGCACCTAGGTTCCCACCGGCGCCCCTGGTTCCCGCCGGGCGACGCCAGCTGTCCAGGTTCAGGCATTATTGTCCATCTCTTGGCTATCCACAGGCCGCTGACCTGCGTTGATGTCGACGGGCCCGCCAAAACATGGACAGCGCACTGGCGCCGGGCCTCCCGATCACTCAAGCCTCGCCACGGTCAGTAGGCCCCGTTTTCGAATGCCGCGCGATGAGCGAAGCCGCCGCAGCCCCTCACATCACGTTTTGGTATGGCCCTCCGCCACAACACCGCAAGGGTGAGGACGAGAGGTGAAACAGCTGGTGAAAGGATTAATTAGACCGAGATGCCGGGCACTGTACCTAACTTGGGGGGATTAGGTTGTCAGCACCCGGCATCCGGCGCCGGACCAAGTCCGGCTTAGCAGACATAGCGCTCCAGCCACCATCCATAGTGTCGAAGCCGTTTTTTCTATGCCTGCCTCCGGAGAGCCCGCCGCAAGCGGCTCGCTCCCGGGCCTAATACGGCCGTGGTTCGGCCGTTCGCTTCCATCTTACAAACAAATTCGAGCCGAAGTCATAACGTTCCAGGAAAGGCGGCTAATTGACCGGCGGGTCTTGCCTGATCGCCGATCCTCTGCAAAACTGCTGAATTTTTGCCCCGTCCCACAGCTGTGCGGGCACAGCGCCGTGCAGCAGTTCGCGGATCAGCGCCGGGCCGGTCTCCAGCGGCTCGTCACTGGCGGCGATCACCACGTTTCCGTGCCGCCGGCCCTTAAGCATCGGCGGGTCGGCGATCATCACCAGGTGCTCGAAGACCTCGCCGATGGTCGCCACTTCCTCGCGCGCGCCGGCCAGCTGGGGCGTGTCGCCGCAGTTCACCAGATAGACGCCGCCTGGCGAGAGCACGCGCCGCACCGCCCGGGTGAATTCCAGCGTGGTCAGCGGCTCCGGGGTGGTACTGCCGGAGAAGACGTCACGGATCAGCAGGTCCCTGCTGTCTTCGCTCAGCGATTCGGTCACCGCCCGCGCTTCGCCTACCCTGATCCGCACCAGAGGCGCGCGCGGAATGTCGAACCACCGCCGCACCAGCTCGGCCAGCTTCGCGTCAATCTCGACGACGACCTGCCGGGCCTGCGGATAGGCAGCCGCCAGATAGCGGGCCATCGAGCAGGCCCCGCCGCCCAGGTGCAGCACGCGCAGCTTTTCCCCGGACTCCCAGCGGGATCCGATCAGCGCCGCCATCCAGCGCATGTATTCAAAGTCCAGGCGCAGCGGATCGCCGACCACCACGTGAGAGGACTGGACGCCGTTGATCTTGAGCAGCCAGCTGTCCGCAGATTCCGGTTCGCGGATCAGCTCGGCCATTCCGGAGGAGATTTCGTAGCGTCCTTCGGCCGGCCCGCCGGACGCCTCCGGCTCCCGGGCCTCGTCGGCACGGGTGCTTCGCCGCCCCATCGGCTACTTGACCAGAGCCAGCGCGAAACCGTCCCAGCCCTTGCCACCCACGGTTTGGATCGCGGTGGCATCGAGGCGCTCGTCGGAGCCCAGCAGCGCCAGCGCGTCGCGGGTGCCGCGGATGTCGCGGTCCTCGGTACTTCCGTCGCCGCCTTCGGCCAGCACTTGCCCGGAGCGGACCACGTTGTCCACCACAATCAGGCTGCCCGGACGCGTCAGCCGCAGCGCCCACTCAACATAGTTCCGGTTGTTTTCCTTGTCCGCGTCAATGAACACCAGATCGAAAGGCCCGTCGTTCCCGGCGGCCAGGCTCGGCAGCGTTTCCAGCGCAGCACCCACCCGGATGCTGACTTTATCCGCCACGCCGGCGGCCTCCAGATTCCGCCGGGCCACCTCTGCGTGGTGCGGCTCGTACTCGCAGCTGACCACTTCGCCGCCGTCCGACACTCCGCGGGCCAGCCAGATGGTGCTGTAGCCGCCGAGCGTGCCGATCTCCAGCACCTTGCGCGCACCGGTCAACTTGGCGAGCAGCATCAGCAGCTTCCCCTGCGGGGCGCTCACCTCAATGGCCGGCAGGCCCTCCCGGTCCGCGCTCTCCCGGGCGGATACCTGGGCCTGGTCTTCGCCCACCAAGGTGACGGTCAGGTAGTCCTCGACCGCGGTCCACGCTTCGGCCCGGTCGGCGTCCTGCATGCCGCGCTCGTGGCTCACTTCTGATCCCGCTCGTTGATAGCGGCCTCCAGCCGGTCCACCTTCCCGGTGAGCTCTCCGTAATAGCCCGGACGAATATCTGCTTTGAGCACCAGCGACACCCGTGATCCGTACCGGCCCACGGCTTCGGTGGCGCGCTTGACGACGTCCATGACCTCGTCCCATTCGCCCTCGATGGTGGTGAACATGGCGTCGGTCTTGTTCGGCAGGCCCGATTCCCGGACAATCCGAACGGCCTCGGCAACGGCGTCGTGCACCGAGGCGTCGTGCGGCGCGGGACCGGTCACGGGAACCCCGGAGGGTGCAACAGAGAAGGCAACAAGCATGGCTTCAGTCTTCCACAGGGCCACAGCCAACGACAGGTCCACCGTCACCTGCAGCAATCAGCTGTCCCGTGGACCACACAGGTAGGTGACGCATCTTATATGCAAATGCATAGAAGTTCGACGGTTTGCGGACTACGGTGGAAGTACGGGCCAAGAACAATGATTCCGCCGGCCGGTCCCGCGGAAACAGCCCCGCTGATGCCGAGTCCAAGGAGATCCCATGAAAGCCTGGCAGTTCACCAATACCCACGAGCCCCTCGTACTGACCGAGGTCGACGAGCCGACAGCCGCCCCCAACGGCGTGGTCGTCGACATCAAGTCGGCCGGCCTGTGCCACTCCGACGTCGGCATGCTCGAAGACGAGGGCTGGCTCTCCACGCTGGCCAAGCGCCCCATCACCCTGGGACACGAAGTCGCTGGCGTCGTCACCGAGGTTGGCGATGGCGTGACCGACTGGAAGGTCGGAGACCGTGTTGGTTTCTGCCCCACCACTTCCGCGGGCGCTCCCGGCTACGCGTTCGACGGCGGTTTCTCCTTCAAGGCTGCGATTGATCAGGAGGCGTTGGTCCGTATCCCGGACAATGTCAGCTTCTCGCAGGGCGCGGCCGGCACCGATGCCGGCATGACCAGCCACCATGCGGTGATCGCCAACGGACAGGTCAAGGCGGGCGACAAGGTCGGCATCATCGGCTTTGGCGGCCTCGGCTCGATCGGAGCCCGCGTGGCGGTCCTGGCGGGCGCGGAGGTCTACATCGCCGAAGTCAACGAGAAGGTCTGGGACCAAGCCCGAGAGATCGGCGCCAAGGATGTGGCCAAGTCCATCGCAGACTTCAAGGAGATTGGCCTGGACGTCATCGTGGACTTCGCCGGTTTCGGCACCACCACCGCCGAGGCCATCGAGACGGTCCGCCGCGGCGGTCGCGTTGTCCAGGTCGGCATGGGACGGCTGGAATCCACCATCAGCACCAAGACCCTGATTCTGTCCGAAGTCACCTTGGTTGGCTCGCAGGGCGGCACCAAGGAAGACGTGCAAGGTGTCTACGACTACTTCGCCACCGGCAAGCTCAACCCGACCGTCACCGAGATCAGCTTCGAGGAGATCCCGGAAGGCCTTGAAAAACTCAAGAAGGGCGAAGTCGTCGGCCGACTGGTCGCCAAGATCGCTGACTGACTCCTGACTGCATGGTTGACGACGGCGGTGCGCACCGCCGTCGTCAATCGCGCCTTAGGGAGGGACAACGGTCGGCTAAGGCGAGTGACAACGGTCCGTTTAAGGGAAGGGCAGCCGCTCCGGCTAGCCCCAACCGGCCAGCCGGAGCAGTGCAGCCGCGGCGGCTCCGGCGATGACCACCACCAGGAAGGGCGCACGCAGCAGCAAGGCGACGGCCGCGGCCAGGAGGGCGCCGATCCGGGCGTCGAACACCAACTGCTGGCCGCTGGAGAAGGTGTTGACCACGGTCAGCGATGCGAGCAGGCCGATGGTCATGGTGGCGGCGATGCGGGACATCCGCTGGTTCTTCATCCACTTGGCCGGCACCAGATAGCCCGCCAGCTTGGTCAGGTAGGAGATGGCGCAGGCGATCAGGATCCAGATCCACAGGGTCACGTGGCTTCCTTTCCGTCTGCGCCGTCGGCGGGGCCGCCGTCCTGCCCTGCGGCGCGGCGCTCGGACTCTGCGAGAGTGTGGCTGCCGTCGTGCCCGGCGTACGGTTCGTCGTAGGGCTCGATGTCCGGAGCCATCCCGGCCGGAACCGGTTTGTGCGTGAACCAACCGATGGCCGCCGCTACCCCCGCGGCCACCAGAATGGGCACGCCGCTGGGGACGAAGGGCACGGCCAGGAGCGTGGCCAGGGCGCACACCACGGCGATGGCCGCCGGCTCTTTGCCCTTCAACCGCGGCCAAAGCAGGGCGAGGAAAGCGGCGACCGCGGCCCCGTCCAGGCCCCACTGCTTCGGGTCCCCCAGCGCGTTGCCGGCCAGCGCACCCACCAAGGTGAAAAGATTCCAGAGCAGGAATATGCCCACGCCGGCGGTCCAAAACCCGCGCCGCTGCTCGCCGGGATCCTCCTGGCCGGACGCCGTGGCGGTGGACTCGTCGATGGTCACCTGGGCGGCCAACGGTCGCCGCCAGCCGCGCGGGGAGACCAGCGCATTCATCTGCATGCCGTAGATGCCGTTGCGGATGCCCAGCAAGGCAGATGCAGTCATTGCGGCCACGCCGGTCCCGCCGCCGCCGATCACCCCGATGAAGGCGAACTGGGAGCCGCCGCTGAACAGCAGCAGGCTCAGCGCCATGGTCTGCCACAGATCGAGTCCGGACGTGACTGAAAGCGCGCCGAAGGAGACCCCGTACAGCCCGGTGGCGATGGAGATGGACAGCCCCACCTTCACGGCCGGGGACTGGAAAAACTTCACCCATCTACAGTAGCCGGGCACGCGGGCGCCGTGCGGGCACAAGGGGGCACCGCCGTCGTCGTGCAGGGAAAGAACGAGAGGTGCGGGCCGGCTACACCGCGTCCTGCGCGTGGCCGTTGATTGCATCCGCTGCCCGGATCAGGGCCAGATGCGAGAAGGCCTGCGGAAAGTTGCCCGTCATCCGCTTGTTCACCGTGTCATACTCTTCGGCCATCAGCCCCAGCTCGTTGGCGTAGCCCATCAGCCGGTCCATCAGGTCGCGCGCATCGCCGATCCGTCCGGAGCGGGCATACTGTTCCACCAGCCAGAAACAGCAGGCCAGGAACGGATGCTCACCCGGCGACAGCCCGTCCACCCCGGAGTCGGTCCGGTACCGCAGGATCAGCCCGTCCGCGTCCACGAGATCCTGCTCCAGCCGGGCCACGGAACCGAGCATCAGGTCGTCGTCGTACTTCAAAAAGCCCACCTGCGGCAGCACCAGCAGCGAGGCGTCCACCTCCGTGCCGCCGTAGCACTGGGTGAAGGAGTTGATCTCCCGGTTGAAGCCGTGCTCCATGACCTCCTCGCGCAGCCGGTCCCGCAGTTCCGCCCACCGCACGGCTTTGCCATCCAGCCCGTGCTCCCGAACGGCGCGGACGCCACGGTCGAAGGCCGCCCACATCATCACCCTGGAGTGCGTGAAGTAGCGTCGGTCGCCGCGCGTCTCCCAGATGCCCTGGTCCGGCTGGTCGAAGTGCTTCTCGACGTAGTGCAGCATGGCCTTCTGCAGCGGCCAGGAGAAGTGGTCCTCGGTGCCGCCCAGGTTCCGCAGCTTCTCCAGTGCCACCATGACCTCGCCGATCACGTCCGCCTGGTACTGGCAGACTGCACCGTTGCCCACTCGGACCGGAGCGGAGCCTTCATAGCCGGGCAGGTGCTCGATGATGCGCTCCTGAAGATCACGTTCACCGGCCACCCCGTACATGATCTGCAGGTCCTCCGGGTCGCCGGCCACCGCGCGCAGCAGCCAGTTGCGCCATTGCAGCGCCTCGGTCTCATAGCCGTGGGTCATCATCGATTCCAGCGTCAGCGCCGCATCGCGGAGCCAGACGTACCGGTAGTCCCAGTTCCGTTCCCCGCCGAAGGACTCCGGCAGCGAGGTGGTCGGCGCGGCAACGATTCCGCCGGTGGTCTCGTGCGTCATGGCACGCAGCACCAGCAGCGAGCGCTTGACCATGCCGTTGTAGTCCCCCTGCGGCGGGAACCGCGAGCACCAGTTCTGCCAGAAGTTCACCGTCTCATCCAGCGCGGCGTCGACGTCGATCATCGGCGGGACCGTCCGGTGGGAGGGAAACCAGCACAGCTCGTAGTCCACCTTCTCGCCGGCTTTGATGGTGAATTCACCCCGGTGCCGGCGCTCCGCGGCGCGCGGCAGGTCAACCCCGTGCAGCACCAGCGCGTCCGGCCCGGCAATCGCGACAATCGATTCCTTCCCGGTCTGCTCGTCCTTGACCCGGTTCACCCAGGGGACCACGTCCCCGTAGTGGAACCGCATGATCAGCTCCTGCCGGATCTTCATCTCCCCGGACAGGCCCTCGACCCGGCGCACCACGGACGCCCTGCGGTCGCCCACCGGCATGAACTCGGTGATCAACGCTTCGCCCGTGCTGCTCTTCCAACGGGTCTGCAGAACAAAAGTTGACACAACGTAGGTGCGCTTAACGACGACGGCGTGCGGCTCCTCTGCTGCTTCGGCGGCGGTTGGCGGACGGTGATGCCGACCCGTCTGCGGGTGGACCGGCGCCGCGAGCACACCGCCATGGTGCATGGCGTCCGCTGTGGCGGACTGCCTTGTTCCTGAGCCGGCCGCCGACTCGGCCGTGGCACTGGTGGCGGCGCCGGAGGCCCCGGCCTCTGCCGAGCCGGCCGCGTCGCCGGATTGACCTGCTTCGCGGGCCGCGTCACCGGGCTGCGCAGCTTCGCGGGTCGCGCGGGCCGTCCCCGCAGCCATCTTGGCCGTCTCGGTGGCGGACTGCCCGTGGATATCCGGGGTGGAGGAGACCGCTTCGTCGTGTTCCTGGGTCGAGACCGGCTGCTGGTTCCGCTGGACTTCCGCCGGGTCGTTGCCCTGTTCGCCCTCCGGGCCGGCGCCCATCGGCGACTCCGTCTGCGGACGCGCTCCGTCCGGGGCCAGCAGCCAGCGGCCGTGTCCGGGGCCGCCCAAGAGCGCGGAGAAAACAGAGGGCGAGTCGAAGCGGGGCAGACAGAGCCAGTCCATGCTTCCGGACCGGGACACCAGCACTCCCGTATGCAGATCCGATATGAGTGCATAATCCTCAATGGGAGATGCCATGCACCAAATAAACCACAAAGACCATGGTTGCGGCAGTGGGTTGTTCTTCCGCCAGCAGCGGCGGTGGCCTAGACGCGGGCGGTCTCGAGTTGCCGGCGGACCTCGGCCGGGCGGTTGGTCGTAATCTCGCCGAAGCCCAAGTCGCGGCACAGCTTCACGTCCTGCGGATCGTCGACCGTCCAGACGCGGAACTGCATGCCGGCATCCAGCCAGCGGCGGACCAGCGGCAGATGCGAGCGCACATAGTCCACGCCAGGTCCGGCCAGACCCACGCGGTGGTCTTCGATCAGCCCTTCGCCTTCGGACAACGCCCGCCGCAACAGTCCGGCCACGGCGCCGACGGTCAGCTCGCCCATCATCAGGCTGGCCTTGAGCTCCTCGGCGTCGATGTCATCCAGCAATTGGCAGAGATACTCGCCGGGCATGTTGTCGGCCAGGTACTTCACCGCGTCCGGGTGGAAGCTCATGAAGCTCATCTGGATGTTGTCCAGCCGGGACGTGTCCGGGTCCCAGCCCTCTGCCATCAGGTACTTGAGCAATTCGTCTTCCAGCTCCTGCCCGTACGGGCTGGGATGCTTGAGCTCCACCGCCAGGCCCAGTGGCCGTCCGGCGCCCCGCATCAGGTCCACCAGGTCGTCGAGGGTGACCAGCTGGTCCGCGGTGCCGCCGTATTCGGGCGGAATCGGCACGCCCTTCCACGAACTCACATCCAGCTGCAACAGCTCATCCAGCGTGTAGTCGGAAACGTAGCCGGTGCCGTTGGAGGTGCGGTCCAGCGTGAAGTCATGGAAGCAGACCAGCCGGCGGTCCTTGGTCAGGTGGACGTCGCACTCGATCCCGTCGGCGCCATCGGCGATCGCCTGCAGATAAGCGGCACGGGTGTTCTCCGCATACTGCTCGCTTGAACCGCGGTGCGCGTAGATCCTCTGGTCCATGAATTCACCGTACGCGATGACCGGACAACCGGACCCGCCGTAGGGTTGACTGAAGGGTGAACGGTCGATGATCGTTCGGCGATTCGGCTTCGGAGGCAACATGGGCACTCAGACGGGCGGCGGCGTCGCACCTGACACGGCGGACGGGCGGACGGACGGTCCGAGGGGCGGAAACGCGGCAGAAAACATGCCCGGAAGCGGACCGAACGGGGGCAGCCGGGCCGCTGCTGTGCCGGACAGTGTCCGGGCCGCGGGCCTGCGCCGGATGAAGCTGCTGGCCACCGGGCTGCTGGTGGTTCTGGCCCTGGTCTTCCTGGTCTCCTTCGCACTGCAGGACAGCTATCCGTGGCTGAGCTACGTTCGGGCCGCGGCCGAGGGCGGCATGGTGGGCGCACTGGCGGACTGGTTCGCGGTGACCGCGCTGTTCAAGCACCCGATGGGACTGAAGATCCCGCACACGGCGATCATTCCGCGCCGCAAGGACCAGATCGGGGCGAGCCTGGGCCAGTTCGTGGGGGAGAATTTCCTGGCCGAGGACGTGGTCAAGGCCAAGATCGGCTCGCTCGGGATTACCGCCAAGGCCGGGCTCTGGCTGGAACGGCCGGAGAACACCGAACGGGTCGCCCGCGAGGGAGCCACGGCCATCCGCGGGGCCCTGCTGGTGCTCAACGACGAGGACGTGCAGGCGTTGATCGAGTCGCTGGCCCGCCGCCACCTGTTGGATCCGCCGTGGGGTCCGCCGTTGGGGCGGCTGGCCGAGCATGTGCTGCGCGACGGCCACCACCTGAAGCTGGTGGATCTGCTGCTGGACCGTGCCGCCGACTGGGTGCTGGACAACCAAGAGACCGTGGCTCGGCTGGTCTCCGACCGCTCGCCGACCTGGGTGCCGCAGTTCGTTGATTCGTTGGTGGGCGACAAGGTCCATCTGGAGCTGTATAAGTTCATCCTTGCGGTGCAGGCCGACCCGGACCATCCGATGCGCCGGCAGTTGGACGCTTATCTCAACTCCCTGGCGCAGGACCTGCAGCATGATCCGGAGATGATGGCGCGGGTCGAAGCGATCAAGCACAATGCGCTGGGCGATCCCGAAGTGCGGGCGCTGGCGACCCGGACCTGGGAGACGCTGAAAACCGCGCTGCTGGAGGCTGTGGAAGATCCGCAGAGCGAGTTAAGCCTGGCGTTCAAGCGGGCGGTGGCGGACTTCGGCCACCGGTTGGCGACCGACGCGGAACTGGCGGCCAAAATCGACGGCTGGATCGAGGAGGCGGCGGGGTATCTGGTCCGGACCTACCGTTCGCAAATCGCCAGTGTCATCACCGAGACAGTGGAGCGCTGGGACGCACAGGAGACGTCGCGCAAGATCGAGCTCCAAGTGGGCCGGGACCTGCAGTTCATCCGGATCAACGGCACTGTGGTCGGCTCGCTGGCCGGGCTGACCATCTTCACCGTGGCCACCGCCGTCTTCGGATAGCCGGCCCGGGCCGGGCTTAAGCGGTGCACGGCTGGGCTCAGTCGGCCCAGAAGAAGCGGATGCGTTGCCCGGGCCGGGCCTGGGCGAGCAGCGGCAGGTCCGCCGCTGCCACCACGGCCGGCACCGGATAGCCGCCGGTCACCGGGTGGTCGGCGAGGAACACGGTGGGCAGCCCGGACGGAGGCACCTGCACCGCGCCGGTGACCATGCCCTCGCTGGGCAGTTCCCGTTCGCCCACCCGCTGCAGCGGCCGCCCCAGCAGCCGCAGCCCCACTCGGTTGCTGTCGGCACTCACCGTCCAGTTGCCGAGCGCCAATCGTTGGCGGGTGTCCGGGGCGAACCAATCCAGCCGCGGGCCGGGCTGCAACCGCACGGCCACGGTGCCGGAGGGCGGAAGCGGCACCGGCATCCATTCTGACGCGAGGGCGGGCGTGCCGGCGCCGACCCGCAGCACGTCCCCGTTCTGCAATCGCGCCGGGCCCACCCCGGAGAGCAGATCGGTGGCCGCCGACCCCATCTGCGGCTCGGCCACGATGCCGCCGGCCACGGCCAGGTAATAACGCAGTCCGGACGTGGCCACGCCGATCTCCAGCCGCTGGCCCGCCGTGATCCGGAACGGGCGGTAGCGGTCCTTGCTCCCGCTTCCCGCGGCCGACACCTCGCCGAAGGCTCCGGTCAGCGCAACCACCGCGTCGTCGTCGAACTGCAGAACCGCCCCGCCCAGCAGCAACTCCAGACCGGCCGCGGATTCCGGGTTGCCCACCAGCCGGTTGGCAGCGCGCAGGGCCCGGGCGTCCAGCGCTCCGGACGGGCTGACCCCGATGGCGGCATGGCCCGGCCGTCCGAGGTCCTGCACCAGCAGTTCCGGCCCCGTCTTGACCACCGTGATCACGTCTACACCGCCCTGAACCGGACTCGCGTTCCCGGCGCTATCAGCGCGGGCTGCTCCCGCGCGGCGTCCCACAGCCGCGCATCGGTCCTGCCGATCAGCTGCCAGCCGCCGGGCGACGCCGACGGATAGACGCCGCTGAACTCGCCCGCCAGCCCCACGGATCCGGCGGGCACCCGGGTCCGAGGTTCGGCAAGCCGCGGCACCTGCAGCGGATTCTCCGGGGTCACCAGATAGGCGAACCCGGGGGCGAAGCCGGTGAACGCGGCCGTCCATACGCAGTGCTGATGCCGGCGAACCACCTCGGCCTCGCTCACACCCAGCAGCCGCGCCACCGCCGGCAGGTCCTGGCCCGAGTAGTCCACCTCAAGGGTGACTATGTCCCGGGAGTCTTCGGCGGTGCTTGCCTCGGCGTCGTGCGGTGCCGTTTGTTCCAGCCATTGGCGGACGACGGCGGTGCTCGCCGGGGCGGCGAAGGTCACCAGGATGGTGCGGGCAGCGGGAACCAGCTCCGTAACCCCGGGCGGCGGCGAGGCCGAAAGGGCGGCGAAGTGCGCCAGAACGTCGTCCAGTGCGGGGAATTCGGCCACCAGTGCGCCCTCGCCGAAGGGCAGGATCCGCACCTTACCGTCCGGATGTCCGGGCGGCATCGGTGAAGGCACGGAGGCTGATGCCCGCCGCGGCCAGCCGCTGCCGGACCAGCCGCGCCATGGCCACCGCCCCGGGGGTATCGCCGTGAACGCAGAGCGAATCGGCCGCGTCACGCAGGGCGAATTCCACCGCGCGGTCTGCAATCTTCTCCAGGTCTTCCAGCAGGTCGCCCGGCTCGCCGCGCGGAATCAGCGTGCCGTCGCTGCGATAGCCGCGGTCCACGAAGGCCTCCCGGAACACCGGCAGCCCCGCACCGGCGGCCAGCTCGAGCACGGCGGATCCGGGCAACCCCAGGATGGGAAGCTGCGGATCGAAGGCGCCGACGGCCTCCACCACTGCCGCGGCCTGGATGCGGTCGTGGACTATCCGGTTGTAGAGGGCGCCATGCGGCTTCACATAGGCAATGGGCGTTCCCGCCCCGCGGGCAATCCGGTCGAGCGCAGCCAGTTGGGACGCCACATCGGCAACCAAGTCGGCCGGCGCCACCTCCATGGACCGACGGCCGAACCCTTCGCGGTCCTGATAGGAAACGTGCGCGCCCACCGCCACCTGGTTCTCGGCAGCGCGGCGGCAGCTGGCCAGCATGGTTTCGTCGTCGCCGGCGTGGTAGCCGCAGGCTATGTTCGCGCTGGTGATCAGCGGGAACATCGCGGCGTCGTCGCCCATCAGCCGGCCGTCGACCGATTCGCCGAGGTCGCTGTTCAGGTCGATCCTGGGCCGGTCACTCGCCGTCATGGTCCGCGGACTCCGTGATGGCCTTGTGGCCCCTGCGCCTGAGCACGGGCAGCTTCTCCATCATTTTGGCGGTCAACCGCCCCGGCGCTGCCGGGAGCGCGCCCAGCCGGTACCGGTTTTCGACCAGGTCCTCCACCAGGGACATCGGCAGCACCAGCGGCGGTTCGCCGAAGGCCATCCTGGTGGCGCCGATGACGCGCCGGCCCATCACGTGGTTGCCCACACCGCCCACCGCCGCACCAATGCCGAACGGAATGACCCGGCCCAGCATCGCCGTACCCTGCTTGGCCACCAATTTGGCCAGGAAACGCTTCTTCAGACTGTCCAGCAGTGAACTGACCATCCCGGAGGACATGGTGCTGCCCACTGCGTTTCCCCAGGCGCGGGCCGGATTCCCGCCGCGGCCGCCGGCCTGCCCGGCGAACTCCTTGATCAGCGAGCGGCCCTCCTCGCCCATCAGGATGGCCATCACCATCGCCTGCGAGCGCTCTGGGTTTTCCGTGTCAACGCCGTGCAGTTCGGCGATGGACTGGGCGTAGAGCGCCGTGGATTCCAGGAAGCCGACAGTTGCCACCGCCGAGAGGCCCAGCGAGGCCACCGCGGTGATACCGGGTACCACGGCTGTGGCCCCTACCGCCGCACCGCCGGAGCTCACCGTTGCCAGATAGTACTTCTCCAGCGTCGCTGCCAGCTCGGCCGGCGTCGCGTCCGGATTCTTGCGGCGCAGCCGGTCCAGATTGGCCAGCACCAACGGCCGCTGGACGTCCAGGGCCCTCATGAAGGCAGTCGTCGTGCCGGGCTTCGGGTTGCCCTGCTTATCGAAGGCCGCATCCGCAGCCACCCGCATGGCTGGATTGATCTTCTGTCCTTTGGCCACAAAACCTCCTGGAACTCTCAGCACCGCGATGGTGTTCCGGCCTTAAGCCTAAATCACAGCTTCCGGGACGTTCCCGCAAACAGCAAGTATGCTGACAATTGCACCGCGTACTTCCTATCCGACGGTCGGCTGCAGCACTGGCTGCGCCGACCGCCCAATGTCAAAGGAGTTGCAGGCTATGAGAATCGGATCATCAATTGCGTTGATTGCCATCGGCGCAATCCTTGCCTTCGCTGTTGCGGACGTGGTGGATTTCGTCGACCTGACACTGATCGGCTGGATCCTCATGGGGGTCGGCGTGCTGGGCCTGATCATCTCGATCGTCATGGCTGCTCCCCGCAGGGACCACCGCGTGACCGAGAGCCGCCAAGTGCAAGACCCGAGCACCGGCGAAACCATCCGTCGAGACAAAACCCCCGGCAGCCTGTAGGCCAACCTCCAGCGCCGACAGCCCGGGCCGCGGAGGGTCAGCGCGGCTTCTTGCTTCCCAGCGCCACCAGCGAGAGCACGATGCCCGCCCCGCAGACCAGCGTGGCGAGGTACGCCAGGAGCGGCGTGCCGCCGGCCGCGCCCAGGGCCAGGCTGAGCGGCAGCCAGAGCACGGCCCAGCCGAGCACGGCGAACAACGGCGCGTAGCGCTCGCCCCGAGCCGTCCACCGGCACGCAAGAATCGCCAGCACCATGACGGCGAGCGAGCCGGCCAGCGAGATCCAGGCGAGCGCGCCGCCCGCGTCCGGCTCGTCCCGTGCCCCGGTGGCATAAGCGGTCAGAGCGTCCACGGCCGTCACGATGACACCGGCCGCGATGGCCAGCAGCAGGATGTTGCCTGCCTGGATCAACAGCATGCGGCGCACATCAGGTCTCACGCTGCCTCCCCCTGCGGGTGTCCATAGACCGCAGTGCCCCGGCGGACCATGTCCGTTCGGGGCACTGCGTCCGTGTACTGCGCCGTTCTTACCAGCGCACCTTCTTCTCCGGCGGCCCCTGCTTGCCGCTGGGGTGCTTTGGCTTGTGGCTGTTGCCAATGCTGTGCCAGCCAGGCAGATCGCCGGCCTTCGCGCCCTGCGGGGCCAGCTTGGCCTGTTGCTCTGCGGTCAGCTTGGCTGCGGCAGCCGGAGCAAGGTGGATGTTTGGTGCACTAAGTTCTGCGGGCTTCGGCGCCCGCGGATCGATATCAGTCATGGCTCTCCTTCGGATTCTCATCGAGCCTGCTGGAGACTTTTCCGCCGGATCAGGGCTCAAGGCGAAGATGCCAAATAGCCGGATCAGATCCGGAGAGCGGAGGTGGATTCAGGGAACCACTCGCGAGGTAGAGCCTCAGCAAGCATTGTTTCGGTTGTCGTTTTGAACCGGTCCAGGACCTGGTTACTCGAAAATCAGAATTCCCATGGCGCACAGCCTAACAGCGTTGCCCGGCATCCGGTAGATTCACAAAGAAAGGCCGGCGACAAGGGGGACCATGTCCGCATCACAGTTCGACCATCGGTACGACTCGATCTACCAGCGGGGCGGTGAAGCCCATGAAACTGCGCGAAACGCCGTCCGGCCCGCCACCACCAGCCCGGCAATCCGGACCGCAGCGGTGGAACCTTCCTCCGACGCCGCCGCCCAGTCCACCGATATTGCCGAGGTCATTCCGCCGGACGCGGCACCACAGGTCCGGCCGGAGGGCGCTGCTGCGGCGCGCCGGAAGATCAATCCCTTCCTCGTGGCGCTCTGGGCGCTGGGCATAGCGCTCTCCGTCTTCGGAGCCTGGGGGTCGGTCGCCCCGACCTTTATCGAAATGCAAGCCACCCAGACCACCACCTTCGGCCCGCCTTGGTATTTCGTCTTGTATACCCTGGCACCGAACGTCCTGATCGCCGGCCTGATCACCATCGCCGGTGTGCTCGTCCTGCATGCAGTCGACTGGACGCGGCGGCACGGCTGAGCAGACGCCGTCCAACTTGGATCGCCCGCCGGCAACAACTGATCAGCAGGCGCCCTTTTCATGCTCGAAAAGGGCGCCTGCTGAATAATGCTTCGGCGGAGTTGCCGCCGCGCTCAGATCAGGCCGTCGGCCAGATGGTCGGGTGTGCCGAAGCGGTGTGCGGTGATACTGACCGCCTGCTCATGCAGGAAGGGCAGCATTTCCAACCGGCCGGCTTCAGTCACGGGGTGGTCATAGACCGCCACATCCGGCCGCCCACCGGTAGCGACGGCCAGCGCCTTGGTGTCCCCGCCAATCAAGCGGATCCGCCCGGCACCGAGCCGGGGCACCCGGGCCAGCCAGGCGCCGTCGTCCTCCACCGTCACCTCAAGGCCCAGTTCCGTGGCCACAGCCTGCAAGGACGCGGGAAGCGCGACGGCGGTGGAAACCGCCACCTCGGAGCCCGCCAGCACGCCGGCGGCCAGCACGCGGACCAGCTGTGCCAGCGGTTCGCCTTCGGACAGCCGGACCGTGACCGGAACCGGCAGGTAGCGGAACACATTGCGCTCCGCTGTCAGCCCGGAGACGTCCTTGGCCGCGCCGAACTCGTCGGCCCAGGCCGCGGCATCGGAACGCAACGAACGCTCCAGTCCGCCCAACTCCTCCGCGGACAGCGCCCGCCCGGTCCTGCGCGCGGCATCCAGCAGCCTGGCCGCGGCGCCGTGCACCTGGGCCGTAGCCGTGGACGGAGCGGTCTCCCACTCGCCCAGCCCCATCAAGTAGTTGGGCCCGCCGGCTTTGGTGCCGGCGCCCACCGAGGACTTCTTCCAGCCACCGAACGGCTGGCGCCGCACAATGGCTCCGGTGATTCCGCGGTTCACGTAGAGGTTGCCGGCCTGAATGTTCTGCAGCCAGTAATCCAGCTCGTCCGCATCCAGCGAATGCAGGCCGGAGGTCAGCCCGTAATCGATGTCGTTGGTGATGGCCACCGCTTCTTCCAGGGTTTCGGCGGTCATCACACCCAGGATCGGGCCGAAGAACTCGGTCAGGTGGTAGCGGGATCCGCGCGCCACCCCGGTCCGCACCCCGGGGCTCCAGAGTTTGCCGGAACCGTCCAGCTGCCGGGGCCGGATTTGCCAGCTTTCCCCGGCGCCCAGCGTCGTCAGCCCGTCCAGCAGCTTGCCTTCGGCCGGCGCGATGATCGGACCCATCTGCGATGTGGGGTCCTCCGGGTAGCCCACCTTCATGGACGTGACCGCGTCCACCAGCTGGTTGCGGAACCGCGGCGAGGTGGCGGCCGATCCCACCAAGATCACCAGCGATGCCGCGGAGCACTTCTGGCCGGCATGGCCGAACGCGGAGTAGGCCACGTCCTTGGCGGCCAGGTCGAAGTCGGCGCTGGGGGTGACGATGATGGCGTTCTTGCCGGACGTCTCGGCCAGCAGCGGCAGGTCCGGACGGAAGGAGCGGAACAGTTCGGCGGTCTCGTAGGCGCCGGTGAGGATCACGCGGTCCACCTCCGGGTGCGAGATCAACTGCTTGCCCAGTTCTCGCTCGCCCAGCTGCACCAGTTGCAGCACGTCGCGCGGAACGCCGGTTTCATCCAGGGCCTCCCACACCGCTTCAACCATCACGGCACCGGTGCGTGCGGCCTGCTGGGCGGGCTTAATCACGACGGCGGAGCCCGCGGCGAGCGCGGCCAGCACACCTCCGGCGGGGATCGCCGTCGGGAAATTCCACGGCGGCGTCACCACGGTCAGTTTCGACGGGACGAATGTGGCGCCGTCCACGGTGTCCAGCTTCCGGGCCAATTCGGCGTAGAAATGCGCGAAGTCGGCGGCCTCGGAGACTTCGGGGTCGCCTTGGTCCAGGGTCTTGCCGGCCTCGGAAGCCATCACCTCCAGCAGCCGGGCGCGGTTGGCGTTCAGCTTGTCGCCTGCCTTGTGCAGCACTTCGGCGCGTTCGGCCCCGCTCAGGGCCCCCCAGCTCTTGGATTGCGCCACACCTTTGGCGATCACCTGCTCCAGCCCCGCCTCGTCCCCGATCTGGGCGGCCGCAACCGTGTCGCGGCCGAGCGTCGAGGCCGGCACACGGGCCAGAATCTCCCTGCCCCAGGCCAGGTTGGCGGGCAGCGACGGATCGGTGTCCGGGATGTTGTCGAAGGAGTCGGTCGGACGGGCCAGCTCCGGCTCCGTGCGGTCCTGCTGCCGGCTCGGTTCCGGAACGTCGTCGTCGAGCGCTTCCAGCGAGGCGAGGAAGCGCTGCTTTTCACGTTCGAACAGCCTCTCGTTCTTGCTAAGTTCGAAGACCGCCGACATGAAGTTTTCGCTGCTGGCGCCTTCTTCCAGCCGGCGGATCAGGTAGGCGATCGCCACGTCGAATTCGGCGGGATGGACCACCGGTGTGTAGAGCAGAAGCGAACCGACGTCCTTTTTGACTGCTTCGGCCTGGCCCTGCGCCATGCCCAGCAGCATCTCGAAGTCGATGCCGGCCTCCACGCCGCGCTGCTTGGCGAGCAGCCAGGCGAACGCGACATCGAAGAGGTTGTGCCCGGCCACGCCGATGCGCACGTTGCCGATCCGCTCCGGCTGCAGGGCATAGTTGATCACCCGCTTGTAGTTGGTGTCCGAGTCCTGCTTGGTTTCCCAGGTGGCCAGCGGCCAGCCGTGCAGCGACGCTTCCACCTGCTCCATGGGCAGGTTGGCGCCCTTGACCACCCGCACCTTGATGGCGGCGCCGCCGCGGGAACGGCGGGCGGCAGCCCATTCCTGCAGCCGGATCATGGCCCGGAGTGCGTCCGGCAGGTAGGCCTGCAGCACAATGCCGGCCTCCAACTGCTCGAACTCGGGCTGGTCCAGGATCTTGGTGAAGACCGCCATGGTCATCTCCAGGTCCTTGTATTCCTCCATGTCCAGATTGATGAACTTGCGCTTCGGGGAGGTGGCCGCCTGCCGGTAGAGCGGGGTAAGACTTTCGACGACGTGCTCCACTGCCTCGTCGAAAGCCCAGTGAGAGTGCGGGGCCACGGTGGAGGAGACCTTGATCGAGACGTAGTCCACGTCGTCGCGGGCCAACAGGTGCATGGTGCCTTCCAGCCGGCGTTCGGCCTCGCGGCTGCCCAGGACCGCCTCGCCCAGCAGGTTGATGTTCAGCCGGACATCGTCCTTGCGGATTTTGGCGATCGCCGGCCCCAGCTTGGCGTCGGTGGCATCAACGATCAGGTGGCCGACCATTTCCCGCAACACCCGGCGGGCGGCAGGAATAACCACTTGTGGCAGCACCGGCGCCAAGGTGCCGCCCGTGCGCACTGCGGCACGCATGTACCAGGGCAGGAAGGACGGAGCCTTCGGCGCCAGCGTGGCCAAGTTGCGGGCCGCGACCCTCAGATCCTCGGGCCGGATCACGCCGTCGACAAATCCGACGGTGAATTCCAGGCCATGGGGATCGTTCAGCACGCCGGCCAACTGCTCGGCCGCGGCGTCGGCCGGAATTTTCTCTGCTTCGGTCAGCCAGTGACGGACCAGCTTGATGGTGTCGGCGGCGAGGTCGGCCACCTGCGTACCGGCAAAACTTGTGGTCTGCATCGGTGCCTCCTTGAGGACGTCGGTCACGGCAGCATCAGTCCCTTCAACGTAATTGCATTGCCTGTTAAGGACCAGTATGGAACTAGACTTGGTGAAGAAAAAGCGATCTTTTCCGACCGGTAATCATCATCTTTAGTGATGAATGGAGCGCTCATGCTGGATGTCCGAAGGCTGCGGCTACTGCGGGAGGTCAAAGTGCGCGGCACCTTGGCCGAAGTGGCCACCGCACTGAATCTGAGCCCGTCATCGGTATCCCAACAGCTGACGCTGCTGGAGAAAGAAGCCGGCGTGGAACTGCTGCGCAAGGCCGGCCGCCGCGTCCAGCTCACGCCGCAGGCGGAGATCCTGGTGGCCCACACGGAGTCGCTGCTGTCCCGGCTGGAACAGGCCGAAACGGATCTGGCCGCGTCCCTGACCACGGTGACCGGAAGCGTCCGGCTGGCGGTCTTCCAGTCCGCCGCCCTGGCGCTGCTGCCCGATGCGCTCACCAGCATGAGGCAGCGGTACCCGGAGGTGCGGATCGAGATGGTCCAGCGGGAACCGGAAACCGCGCTCTACGAGACGTGGGCGCGCGACTTCGACTTGGTGGTAGCCGAGCAGTACCCGGGCCATGCGGCACCTCACCATCCCGAACTCGACCGCAAAAGACTCACCACCGACGCCCTCCGGCTCGCCATCCCGCCGGCAGGCCTGCCCGGCGGGGAGGCCCGGTTGCTTGAGGATGCCAGCGGCCTGCCCTGGGTGATGGAACCGCACGGGGCCGCGTCCCGGCACTGGGCTGAACAAGCATGCCGCCAAGCCGGCTTTGAACCGGACGTCCGCTACGAAACCGCTGACCTGCAGGCCCAGATCCGGCTGATCGAATCCGGCAATGCGGTAGCTTTCCTCCCGGATTTGGTCTGGAGCGGCCGGGGCACCACCTGCCGGATGCTGGACTTGCCGGATCATCCCCGCCGGACCGTCTTTACGTCCGCCCGCCGGGCCTCCGCCAACCGGCCCGCCATTCTTGCGCTCCGGGAAGTTTTGGAGGAGACCGCCCGGCAGGTCAGCGGCGTGCGCCAATAGCTGGCGGTTACCCGGTCTCTACTCGGCGCTGGCGCGCCTCCTTCGCCCCCCGAACAAACCGCCGGCGCGCCTCCTTCGCCGCCCGGGGAGCCTTCGGTGGTCGACCAAGCGAGCGCCAGCAAGCGCGTGGAGACCCCGTCCTCCGCCAGTCAGCGGCGCTGGTCCAGGCTGAGGTTGCCGTGGACCGTGGCGTAGACGCGAAGGCCGCCGGACTTCACCGGCAGCCCCTCCCCCGGCGCCAGGATCCGGCGGGGAGGCCCTTCCACGCCATCCAGTCCCAGCTGCACGAACAGGTCCACCAGTACGTTGCCCAGTCCGTCCAGTTCGGCCCGCGGCAGTACAGCACGGTACTCGCCGGCGTCGTGCTTGGCGTGGAAGGTCCGCGCTTCAGCAGTGCCGCGCCCGCGCGCGACCAGCCGGACGGATTCGAACGTGGCTGCCGGTTCAAAATGCAGACCGAACACCACCGATTCTTCGTCCAGTTGCGGCAGCAGGGCGCGTGATATGGGCTTCAGTGCTTCCTCGGTGGCCGCCAGCTTCAGCAGGCCTTCCGCATCCCGTGCCCGGACCAGCTCCGAGCGCTGCCGGAGGGGGAAGTCCAGCTGCGCCTCCAACCGCTCCGGGATGTACTGTTCCACGAAGCCGGCGTGGGCCTCTACCCAGCGCTTCCGAGTACCGGCTGGCATCGAACGGTAGCGGGAGGGCACGTAGGTGCGAAGGAGTTTGCGCCGATACAGATCCAGTACCAGCAGCTCGGCTTGATCGGCCACGTCATGGTCCTCTGTGATGATCCGGGCGATCTCTGCCACCGAGCCGGTGTAGCTTTCCGGGATGGCGCGCTGTGAGCTGATGTTCGTACCGTCGTGCCGGGTGCGGATGAAATAGTAGTCGTAGTCGGCCGCAATCGCGTTCCGCCTCGAGGCCAGGTAGCAGCGGGTCAGCATCATGCCGTCTTCCAGCCGGACCTTGCCTTCCGGGAAACGGATGCCGTGGGTGTCCAGCAGCTCGCGCCGGATCAGCTTCTGCGGCGAAAGCGTACCCAGGATCTTCCGCACCGGAACGTCGGGGACGGTCTCGGTGAAAAGCGAGGACTGGACCCGGCGGCCGCCGATCCCGACCATGCGGGGCGCCAGAACATCCACCTGATGCCGGTCGGCGAAGGCCACCATGCGGCGCAGCGCCTCGACGCCCAGCTTGTCATCGGCGTCGCAGAAGAAAACGTAGTCGGACGTGCCGGCGTTGATCCCCACGTTGCGCGGTTTTCCCGGCCAGCCGCTGTTCTGCTGGTGGATCACGCGCCAGTTCGGGAGCTTCGCCGCGTACTGGTCCAGCAGCTTGCCGCCGTCATCGGTGGATCCATCGTCCACGGCCACGACCTCAAACAGTGCCGGGTCCATGTCCTGCGCCGCCAGCGAGTCCAGCAGTTCCTCCAGGTACGGCATCGCATTGAACACGGGAATGACCACGGACACCCGGGCGGTCTGTGCACTGGCCGTCGGACCGGAGTCGCTCTCCCGCACGCGGATTTGCCCGGCCCGCGCCGCGTACGTCTTCAGCTTGCGCTGGGCCCCCGCCAGCTTGTCCTTGATGGCCACGATGTCCCCTTCGATCGTTTGCCGTTACTGCATTCTGACACCGCACGCGCCATCCAGCAGTTGCGCCAGATGGATGCCACGCCGGTGGGCCAGGTCGGTGATCTGGGTTCTGCAGGAGAACCCATCGGCCAGCAGCACGGCATCGGGTCCGGCCGACCTAACCGCCGGCAGCAATTGGGTCTCGGCGACGGCCACGGAAACGTCGTAGTGGCCGCGCTCGACGCCGAAGTTTCCGGCCAGTCCGCAGCACCCGCCCAGGCTCTGCACCTTGGCCCCGGCATCCTGGAGCAGGCCCAGGTCGGTTCCCCAGCCGAGCACGGCGTGGTGGTGGCAATGCGGCTGGGCCACTATCTCCTCCCCCACTAACGACGGCGGTGTCCACCCTTGGGTGCCCGCCAGCAGTTCCGCGAGGGTGCGGGTGGATTGGGCGACCGGAAGCGCCTTGCCGCCGAGCAACTCCAGCGCATCGGACCGCAGCACGGCGGTGCAGGACGGTTCCAGCCCCAGCACGGGCACGCCGGCGTCGGCGTACCCGGCGAGCGCGTCGACGGTGCGGCCCAGGATCCGGCGTGCGGTGTCGAGCTGTCCGGTGGAAATCCAGGTCAGCCCGCAGCACAGCCGTTCGCCGGGAACGAGCACCTCGTAGCCGGCACGCTCCAGCACCCTGACGGCCGCCTGCCCGATCTCGGGCGAGAAGTAGTTGGTGAAAGTGTCGGCCCACAACAGCACCGGCCCGTTCGGTGCCGCGACAGCTGAAGGATCCCGGTTCCGGAACCAGTGGTCGAACGTCTCCTGCGCGAACTGCGGAAGTCCGCGCCGTGCATCCACCCCGGCCAGCCGTAAACCAGCGTGCCGCAGGCCCGGGATCTTCAGCAGTCCGTTCGCGAGCGTCGGTGCGAACGAGGCCAGTCTGGCCCAGCGCGGCAGCCACCCGAGCGAGTAGTGCGACGCCGGCCGCAGCCGCCCGCGATAGCTCTGGTACAAGACCTCGGCCTTGTAGGAGGCCATGTCGATTCCGGTCGGGCAATCGGAGAGGCAGCCCTTGCAGGACAGGCACAGGTCCAGCGCCTCATGCACCGCGGGCGAGCGCCAGTCCGGCGCCGCCTCGGACGGCCCGCCGCTCCCGCCCGCCGCCGCGCCGAGGCCGGCCCCGTCGGGCCGGGCGCCGCCGTCGCCAAGCCGGGCACCGCCGTCGTCATCACCGCCCGAGGCACGCAGGATCATTTCCTGAAGCGCGCGGGCGCGGCCGCGGGTCGAGTCCTTCTCCTCCTTGGTGGCCACGTAGGACGGGCACATCACCAGGCCCGGCCGGGTCGCCGCGTCCGTGCGGCACTGGGCGATCCCGGTGCAGCGGTGGACCGCGCGGCTGAAGTCGCCGCCGTCGTGCTGGTAGGAAAAGCCCAGCGGAATGCGGACCGGCTTGGCGGCGGCGGTGCGGATGTCCGCGTCCAGCGGCCGCGGGTCCACCAGCACGCCCGGATTGAGCAGGTTGTCCGGGTCCAGGATGCCCTTGACCGTGCCGAACAGGCGGATGGCTTCCGGCGAGTAGATCCGCGGCAGCAGCTCGCCGCGCACCCGGCCGTCGCCGTGCTCGCCGGAGAGCGAGCCGCCGTAGCGGCCCACCAGGTCGGCGGCGTCGCTCATGAAGGCGCGGTACTCGGTGCGGCCGTCGGTCTCGTTGGGGCCGCGGTTGCCGAACGGGAAGTCCAGCCGCACGTGCACGCAGCCGTCGGCGAAGTGACCGTACGGGAAACCGCTGAACCCGTGCCGCGCCACCAGCTCGTCGAACTCGCGCAGGTAGGCGCCCAGCCGTTCCGGCGGCACGGCTGCATCCTCCCAGCCGGAGTGCGCCGGCTCCCCGGCGGGCGAGCGCCCCGACAACGCCGAACCGTCCTCGCGGATCTTCCACAGCGCGGCGGCCTCGGCCGGATGGTCCACCACCCGGGCAGCCACCGCCTCCGGCAGCCGGAGCAGCCGGGCGGCGCGGTCCGCCACGTCGGCGGAGTGGTCGCCTGCCAGCTCCACGAACAGCCACGCGGCGCCCGCGGGCAGTTCCGGCACCGAGCCCGGCCCCTTCCGGCTGCGCACCACGTCCACAATCCGCCTGTCCAGCCCCTCGCAGGCGGTCGGCGAAAAGGCCATCACCTCCGTCACCACGTCGGCGGCGGTGCCGATGTCGGCAAAACCCAGCGCCACCATCGTCTTGTGCGCCGGGTCCTTGACCAGCCGTACCTCCGCTTCCAGCACGACGGCGAGGGTCCCCTCGCTGCCCACCAGCGCCTTCCGCAGATCGAACCCCTTCTCCGGCAGCAGGTGCTCCAGGGCATAGCCGGAGACCTGGCGGCCGAAGCGGCCGAACTCCGTGCGCAGGGTCTCCAAGTGCCCGGCGGCCAGTTCGCGCAGCGCCCCGGTTTCCGGCGTCTCCGGGACGTGGTTGCCGTCCAGCCGGAGCCGGCGTCCGGAACCGGTGACCACCTGGAGGTGCTCCACGTTGTCCACGGTGCGGCCATAAGCAGGGGTTCGGGCGCCGCAGGAGTTGTTGCCGATCATCCCGCCGATGGTGCAGCGGGTGTGGGTGGACGGGTCCGGCCCGAAACGCAGACCGTGGGCCAGCGCCATTCGCTGCAGCGTGGCGTGGACGGTGCCGGGTTGCACGGTGGCCGTGCGGGCTTCCGGGTCCAGCCGGAGCACACGGTTCATGTGGCGGCTGAATTCCAGCACCACACCGGGGCCCACCGCATTGCCCGCAATGGAGGTGCCCGCCCCGCGGGCGGTGAGCGGGACGCCGGCCCCGCGGCAGGCCGCCAGCACCGCCAGCACGTCGTCCACATCGTGCGGGAAGGCCACGGCCGCCGGCCGCACCCGGAAGAGCGAGGCGTCCGAAGAGTACACGTCCAGGGTGGTGGCGTCGGCCCTGACGTCCGCCACCCCGTTCCGCCGCAGCGACTCGAGCACCCTAGCCGCCGCAGCGCCGTCCACCGCAGCCCCGTCAACCGTCTGCATGCGGCTCACCCTACCGACCCGCACCGGCAGGTGTCTGCCCCTCGGGGGCCAGGCCTGGCCCATCCGCTTCAGCTCGTATCGGACGGTGCGCAGGCCGGGCTCCTGCTCGGGCCAGCCAGACGGGTGGGCGGCTAGGTACGCTATACGCCACATTGGCCCGCGGGTCTCACCGGCCATGGCGCAAGCGCGGAAGCATGAGGCCGATTTTCCTGCTTTTGCGGATTGTGTGGCGGCTCGATGTCCGCAATGTGGCGTATCACGCACCGTGAGGCGGGGCGACCGGCGCGCAGGAGCGCTCCACCGTGAGGCGGGGCGACCGGCGCGCAGGAGCGCTCCACCCTGGGTATGAGCCACGGGCGGCCGGAGCGCTCCACCCTGGGTATGAGCCCCGAGAGGCAGTTTTCAGCCTTCGGCCCGACGCGCCGACAGCGCCCGTGCCACGACGATGGAATCATGAACGAGAACCGCGACTTTACTCCGGCCCCGGCTTCCACATGTGCCTCCGCGGCCGGGCTCCTCCGGCACCCCAGCCGCCCGCCGATGCTCAGCGCCCGCAACCTCACCAAGACCTACGGCGCAACCACCGCGCTGGCCGGGCTTTCTCTGGACATCCGGGCCGGCGAGTCGGTGGCCATCATGGGCGCGTCCGGTTCCGGCAAGACCACGCTGCTGCACGTGCTGGCCGGCATCATCCGTCCGGACAGCGGGCAGGTGCACCTGAACCTGCCCGGGCAGAGCGTGCAGGTGGAAGCCCTCGCCGAGTCCGCACGGTCCAGGCTGCGCCGCGAGGCCTTCGGCTTTGTCTTCCAGCAGGGCCTGTTGATTCCGGAACTGAACGCGTTGGAGAACGTGGCGGTGGCGCTGATGCTGAACGGCGCGCCCCGCCCGGCGTCCGAGCAGGCTGCCGCGGGGTGGCTGCAGGCGCTGGGCCTGGGCGGGATGGAACAGCGCCGGATCGGCGAGCTCTCCGGCGGCCAGGCGCAGCGGGTTGCCATCGCCCGGGCCCAAGTGACCGGCGCGGGCGTGATCTTCGCCGACGAACCCACCGGGGCCTTGGACTCCGCTACCTCCGCGGACGTGATGCAGGTGCTGCTGGAGTCCACCATCGGCGCCGGGAAGACCCTGATCCTTGTCACCCATGACGACGGCGTGGCGGCCAGTTGCGGACGGGTGCTCACCATGCGGGACGGCCGGCTGACCGGCGACAGCGCCGGCGGCGTGATCGTGGCAGGCTTGGCCCAGGGCGGCAACCGATGAGCGCTCCCGCAGCCTCCCCGGCCTCCCCCGCGGTGCCGGACGTGCCCAGGGGCGGAAGCACCGCCGTCGTGCCGTGGAAATTGGCGTGGCTGCTGTCCCGCCCGGGGAAATCCGGTGGCACGACCGCCCTGCTGCCGATGGTGGCGTTCGGGCTGGTCACCACGCTGCTGCTGACCGTGTTGGCCGGTGCGCTGTCCTTCCTGCGCTGGCGGGACGAGCTGGCCTTTCTCTACCAGCTGCTGGCGGTGCTGGCGCTGATCCTCCTGGTCTTCCCGCTGCTGACTCTGGGCGGTTCGGCGGCGCGGCTCTCTGCCCGTCGCCGCGACGACCGGCTGGCCACGCTGCGCCTGCTCGGCGCTACGCCGGCCACGGTTGCCGGCGTCACCATCATCGAATCCACCGCGCTGGCGGCCGCGGGCGCCGTGGCCGGGGTGGCCGGCTATCTGGTGTTGGCTCCGGCGGTGCAGCTGATTCCGTTCCGCGGGGAGCCGATCGGCGGCGCCTACTGGCTGCACCCCCTGGCCGTGCTTGCAGTGGTGGCCGGCGTGGTGTTGCTTGCCGCCATCAGTGCTGCCGTGGGCCTGCGCAAGGTGGTCATTTCGCCGCTGGGCGTGCGGACCCGCCAGGCCCCGGCGACGATGCATTGGCTGCGCGCGCTGATAGCCGCCGCCGTCGTGCTGGCCGGCTTCATTGCGATGAATGCCGGCTACGCCTCCACTGCCGTGGCGGTGGCCTGCGTGCTCGGCGCCTTCGCCGCCGGGCTGGCGGTGCTCAATCTCGTTGGCCCGTGGGCGGTGGCGGTGATGGGCCGCCAGCAGCTGCGCAAGGCGGCGACGGCGGAGAAGCTGCTGGCCGCCCGGAGCATCCTTGAATCCCCCAAGGCCGCCTGGCGGCAGGTCTCCGGGCTGGCCATGACCAGCTTCGTTGCCGTGTTCGGCGGGACCGGCGTGGCGATGACGGACGGCGCCCCCGGACCGGTCTCGGGTCCGGAGCAGTTCCTGTCCGGAGACATCCGCACCGGCATCCTGATCACCATCGTCGTTTCGTTCGTCATGGTGGCGTGCTCCGCCGGGGTGAATCAGGCGGCGGCCGTTCTGGACCGCACGGACCTGTACACCAGCCTGGACCACCTGGGCATGCCGCGAAAAACCATGGACGCGGCCCGGACCCGCGCCGTGATGCTTCCGCTGCTGCTGGTTTCGCTCGGCTCCGCCGCGGTGTCCTTCGTCCTGATCTTCCCGCTGGCCGGGATGGCCCTGGTGCTGGCACCGTTATCTATCCTGACGATTGCGGGCTGCCTGGGCGCAGGCATCCTGGTGGTGTGGGCGGGTCTGCGCACCACCCGCCCGGTGCTGGGCAAGGTGCTGGCGGCCGGCCGCTGAGCGGCCGGGGCCGATACCCGGATGTAAAGAGGTGGCCCGCCTTCCGCACGAGTCTGCGGAAGGCGGGCCACCGCCGTCGTTATCTGCCTGTCAGTCCGTTAACGGCAGGTCAGTGCTACCGGCCGGCCGGGGTGAATTCCCGGGCGCCAATGTAGTCCGGCCGCGGGTTCTTGGCGGCAAAAGGATCCACCGCCGTGTTTTCCACACTGTTATACACAAAGAACAGGTTAGAGCGCGGGTACGGAGTGACATTGCCGTTGGAGGCGTGCATGCAGTTGCAGTCGAACATGGTGGCCCCGCCGGCCTTGCCTTCCATCACGTCGATCCCGTAGCGGTCGGCGAACTCCCGCAGCGTTTCCTTGTCCGGGGTCCCGGCGTCCTGCATCACCAGCGACTGCTTGTAATTGTCGTCCGGGGTCGCTCCTACACAGGAGATGTACTCCCGATGCGATCCGGGCATGATCATCAGCGGGCCGTTGTAGGAGTAGTTGTCCGTGAGCGAGATGGAGATGGACACCGCGCGCATCCGCGGCAGCCCGTCCTCCGCGTGCCAGGTCTCGAAGTCGGAGTGCCACATGAATTCCTTGCCCTCGAAGCCGGGTTTGAAGTTCACCCGGGACTGGTGGATGTAGACGTCGGAGCCCAGCAGCTGCTTGGCCCGGTCCACCACGCGCGGATCGTTGGCGATCTTCGCGAAGACCTCGCTGATCTTGTGCACCTCGAAGATGGAGCGCACTTCCTGGCTTGTGGCTTCGACGATGCAGCGTTCGTCCGCGCGGACGGCGGGGTCCGCGGCGAGCCGATCCAGCTCCGCCTGGTACAACTTCACTTCCTCGGGCGAAATCAGCTCCTCGATGTTGAGGTAGCCCTTCTCCTCGAAGTCGGCCAACGTGGCGGCGTCCATCGGGCCCGACTCCGCGGAGCCCCAGATGACCTTGTCCTGGCGGGGTTGCACGCTCGATGTGCCTGCTGATCGTGTCGGATAGAGGTCAACACGGCTTTGCTCTGCGGTCGCAGTCATCTTTATCCTCCTCGTGGGTTTATTTCTTGGTGGCCCGGGTGCGGAAAAGCCCGGCCGGCACAGTTGCCGACCGGACCCTCCTGCCGCCGGATTCAGGGAGCCGGCTAGGCCTGGACGAGCGGGTACACGCCGTTCTCGTCGTGAACTTCGCGGCCGGTGACGGGCGGGTTGAACACGCAGGCCATCCGCAGCTCGGTGGTGGCGCGGACGGTGTGCTTCTCGTGCCCGTTGAGCAGGTACATGGTGCCGTCGTTCAGGTCGTGGACCTCGCCGGTGACCTCGTTGGTCAGGGTGCCTTCGCCCTGCACGCAGTAAACGGCCTCGATGTGGTTGGCGTAGTGGAACGTGGACGTGGTGCCCGCGTAGATCACGGTGTCGTGGAAGGAAAAGCCCACGCCTTCCCCCGCCAGCACCATCCGGCGGCTCCGCCAGGTCTCCGACTTCACGTCGCGGTCGGTGTCGTTCAGGTCGTTCAGGTTGGTAACAATCATGGGTACTCCTCAGTGTGGATGGTCAGAAAGCTGTTGTACGACGGCGGCGCGGCTTGCGCGCGGTGGAGCGGCCCTGCCGTTCTAGTGGGCTCCGGCCAGTTCCGGAACCGCGGTGACGGCGCGGGTGGCCTCGATCAGGATGTCCAGACCACGATCCAGATCTGCCGCACTGATAGTCAGTGCCGGCATCAGCTTCACTACTTCGCTCTCCGGTCCGGAGGTCTCCACCAGCAGCCCGTTTTCGTAGGCCTCGGCGGCAATCCTGCCGGCGGTCTGGTCGTCGGCAAACTTGACCCCCGCCAGCATTCCCCGGCCGCGCACGCTGGCGCCTTCCACCGAGGCGGCAATCCGTTCCAGGCCCTCGTGCAGCTGGGTGATCCGGGCCTTGACCTGCTGCTGGAACTCACCGGTTCGCCAGTAGGTTTCCAGCGCGGCCGTCGCCGTGACGAAGGCCGGGTTGTGGCCGCGGAAGGTGCCGTTGTGCTCGCCGGCGTCCCAGACATCCAGCTCCGGACGGAACAGGGTCAGCGCCATCGGCAGGCCAAAGCCGGAGATGGACTTGGACAGGCAGACGATGTCCGGGGTGATGCCTGCTTCTTCGAAGCTGAAGAACGTGCCGGTGCGCCCGCACCCGGCCTGCACATCATCCACAATCAGCAGGATTTCGTGCTTCCGGCACAGCTCGGACAGGCCGCGCAACCAGCCGGCACGCGCGGCATTTAGGCCGCCTTCGCCCTGCACGGTCTCCACGATGATGGCCGCCGGCTTGTCCACGCCGGAACCGCTGTCTTCGAGCACGCGTTCCAGCCAGAGGAAGTCCGTGGTTTCGCCGGAGAAGTAATCGTCGTAGGGGATCTTGGAGCTGTTGGTCAGCGGGATGCCCGCGCCGCGGCGCTTCATCGAGTTGCCGGTCACCGAGAGCGAGCCCAGCGTCATGCCGTGGAAGGCGTTGGTGAAGGACAGGATGTGCTGGCGCCCGGTGACCTTGCGGGCCAGCTTCAGCGCCGCCTCAACGGTGTTGGTGCCGGTGGGGCCGGGGAACATCACCTTGTAGTCCAGATTGCGCGGCCGCAGAATGACGTCCTGGAAGGTCTCCAGGAACTTCCGTTTGGCCGGGGTCTTCATGTCCAGCGAGTGGACCACGGCGCCGCTGGCCAGGTACTCCAGCAACGGCTGCAGCAGCTGCGGGTTGTTGTGCCCGTAGTTCAACGCGCCGGCGCCGGAGAAGAAGTCCAGATAGGTGCGGCCGTCCTCGGCGGTCAGGCTGCTTCCCTCGCCGCGGGTGAACACGGCGGGCCAGCTGCGGCAGTAACCGCGGACCTCGGACTCCAGGGTCTCGAAAATGTCAGTCATAAAACGCTTCCTTCCTCAGTGCGGCCGCGGACGGTCCCGGGTACGGGGCAGCGCCACAGCAGCCGCAGGTCGATTCATGCGGATGTGCGTTGGTGCAGATGGTGTTTGCCGGCGTGTGGTGCGCAGTTGGCTGGACGCCGGCGGCAATTACGTGAGCGGGCCGATCCGGTACAGGTACTCGGTGTTGTGCCCGTCCGGGTAGAGCTCTGCGGTGAACAGCGGCTCGCGTTCCACCGGCGCCTCACGGCGCGACGCGAAGCCGGCGAACAGCCGGATGGAGGCCTCATTGTCCGCAGTAATGGTGGTTTCCACGCGCTCGGCCTGCACTTGTCCGGCCAGGCGGTCCAGCATCTCGGCGGCCAGCTTGCGGCCACGGAATTCGTGGTCCACGGCGACCTGCCACACCATCAGCGTGCCGGGTTCGTCGGGCCGCATGTAGCCGGTAATAAAGCCAGCCGGCTCGCCGTCCACCGTGGCCATCATCGATGTCTCGGCGAAGTCGCGGGACCACAGCAGGTAGGAGTAGGACGAGTTCAGGTCCAGGACCTGCGAGTCCCTGGCCATGCGCCACAGCGACTGCCCGTCTTGCAGGGTTGGTTTACGGAATTTTGCTTCGATCCTCGGTATGGACTGGGTTTCTGCTAGTTCTTCAACCATCCCTTCCAACCTAACGAGGATCGAGGCGTTATCAACCGGCATTCTGCCGATTTGACAACGGATGCGGGCAGAATCGCGATAGGTTCAGCTCCTCCTCAGCCCGCCGGATCCCTTGTGCCAGTTGCCCTGCAGCGGAATGACGACGCCGGTGCCCAAGCCCGGTTTTTTCGTTATCATTTCGTGACATTCGGCTGGTGACGGACGGCTCATCCCCGGACCAGAATGGCGGCAAGATCGACCCGCAGGCCGTTACGTGGAGGTGGGCGGTTCGTCACCGACACCTCGGCATCAGCTCGGCATCAGCTCGGCTCGAGCGTAAAACGACCCGCTCGACGGCCGCCCTACCCCGGCGAGGCTTGAGGGATCAGGAGCGCGCGTCCCCCACAGCGACTCCAGCCGCCGTGGGCTGCCCGATCGGGGCCCAAAGACGGGAGGCACGGCCCCACCCTGTGGGCGGCACACACCGGTGCGCCGCCCACAGGCCCCCACCCGCCGGCGCGATGTCCATCCGCCGCCCATCCGCCGCCCACTCGCTCCCATCCGCCGGCACCCTGTCCATGTTTTGCCGGGCCCGCCGGCATCACCGCAGGTCAGCGGCCTGTGGACAGTCAAGAGATGGACAGTTTGGCCTGAACCTGGACAGTTCCTGCCCTCTGAGGGGAATCAGCCGCCCGATGAACAAGAAAAAGCGGCTCCGACCGGAAGTAACCGGTCGGAGCCGCTTTCGCGGTGGGCCCTGCGGGGATCGAACCCGCGACCCGCGGATTAAAAGTCCGATGCTCTACCAACTGAGCTAAAGGCCCGCCAGCCGGTTCCGTCCATCCTGGTGGAGACCGGGACGTGGGCGGATTTGGCCGGTTCACAGTTTATCGCACCCACCGCCGCGCATTCGAATCCGCCGTGCCGGCCGTTCCGTTGGCCGTGCAGGACCTGCCCCCGGCCGGGGCACCGCGCCGTGCAGGACCTGCCGCTGCCCGGGGCACCGCGCCGTGCAGGACCCGCCGCTGCCCCGGGACACGGCCTCCCTGTACCGGCGTCAGAGGCGGGAGTAAGGTCGTGGCATGAGCCCGAACAACGGAAATGACGTCCCCCGGCCGCACAAGCCGAAGCCCTTTGCCCCGTTGGATTTTGAGGACTTCGCCGGCGGCGCCGACCCCGCACGAGTCTCCGAGGCTGCCCACCTGGCAGCCCAGGCTTTGGTGCACCGCGGCCGCGGCTCCGATGATCCCGAGATCACCAAGCGCCTGGTCAAACTCGCCGACCAGCAGGGCCTCGAGGCCATAGCCGAAATGTGGTCGGAGAGTCCCGCCAGGTCCCTGCCCGGTGCGCTCTGGCGGCTCTACGCCATCCGCGCCGCCGTCCAGTCCCATCCGGACAAGCTGGCGGCCTTCTTCAAGGCGGGCACGGCATCTGCTGAAGTGTCCAAGGTGATCGCGGGCGTGGCCGAGCCGCCCGGCGCCGACGAAGTGCGCACCATGGCCGACACGATCCTGTCCGGAGCCTTCGACGGCGATTTCGACGTTGCGCTGGACCGGTCCGCTGCCTTTTGCCGCATCGTCGCCCTCGGCCAGACCCATCACGCCGACTCGGCCGAGCCTTCCAATGAGAATCACGCCACCAAGCTGACGCTGAGTTCGCACCGGCTGGTGAAGACCGCGGAGGACCTTGAGGCGGCGGCCGCCGCTTGGCGCCGCGACGAACTCGACTGACGGCTGGAGGGCCAGCACGCACGCTGACCGAACGCAAGATCCGGCAGGGATTCCCTGCCCGCGCACCTTGACAATCGCCACCCCGAGGGGGCCAAATCCTCCGCGAATGGTCATCGTAGATGACTCGCGCCATGACGCGCGCGTGTACCACAAATATCGTGAGTTGACACGTTTTTCCCCGGTTTTCCGGGGCTGTTGACATCGGCTCTGAGGCGTAGAAAACTGAAGGTGGTGTCGAACCGTGGCAGCCCCGGGCTCCAACTTTTAGCCGCCTCGAGCGGCCTTCCGCCGAGAGGCGCTCCCGGTTCGGCACCATTAATCTTGTTCACCCAGAGGCGCTAATCTAGGCACGGCGGATGCTTCCCTTCCGCCGTTCGGACCAGTGAGAAAACCGCCGGTGACATGAAGTTAAGCCTCTTCCCGCAGGACACCAAGAGCCTGGAGCTGCTCGCCCAGACGGCAGCCGAGCTCATGGCAGGAGTCAAGACCCTCTCGGAGATCCTCGGGGCACCTGCAGACGACTACGACAAGCTCTCCGAAGAGCTGCACGACAGAGACTCCAACGTCTCCCGCCTGCTCTTCGCACTGCTCACCAACCTGCGCACCAGCTTTGTGAATCCCCTCCCGCGCGAGGACATGTTCCAACTCTCGCTGCATCTGGTCAACACCTTCGAACACCTCGACGCGGCCGCTGAACTGATCGCCCTGAACCGGGTCAAACGCCTGTCTACACGAGCCTCCGAGCAGCTCGAAGTCATCGGGCGGATGTCAGAGATGACCCGGGAAGCCATGCCCCGGCTGAACTCCCTGGAAGACCTCGACGAGTACTGCATCGAGATGATCCGGCTGGCCAAACGGGCCGAACGCACCCACCGGGTGTGGGTATCGGAACTCCTGTCGGACCACAAGGGTGCCACCTTGGCCCGACACCGCGACGTCGCCGACCAACTGGTAGCCGCCACCAAGACCCTGCGCCAGGCGTCCCACCATGTGGGGCAGATCCTGGTCAAGGAATCGTAGGTGGAGCTTGTCCTGCTGCTGCTGGTGGTCGCATTCGCCGGCTGCTTCGCGTTCATCAATGGCTTCCATGACGTCTCCAATGCCGTAGCGACGGCGGTGCGCACGCACGCGCTCACGCCGCGCATCGCCGTCGTTCTGGCCTCCATCTGCAACCTGGCCGGCGCCTTGATTTCCAGCAGCCTGGCCCTGCTGATCAGCACCGGCTGGATCGGCCTGCCCGCGGGGCGGACCGGACTGGCCATCCTGCTGGCCGGCTTGCTGAGCGCCTGCGCCTGGGGAGTGTTCACCTGGTGGCTGCGGATGCCGTCATCGTCCACGCATGCGCTGCTCGGCGGCCTGGTGGGGGCCGGAGCTGCATCCACCATTCTGGGCGGGGAGAACATCAGCGACACCGAGAATCCGATCTGGGCCCAGCTGTGGCTGCCGTTGCTGCTGTCCCCGCTGGTGGCGTTCGCGTTGTCCTACCTGGTGATGGTGCCGCTGACGTGGCTGGCCCGTTACCGGACGCCGCGCGAGGTGGGCCGGACCACCAGGCTGGCCCAGGCCGTCTTCGCCGGCACCTTCTCGCTGGGCCACGGGTTGCAGGACGGCCAGCGGACAATGGCTGTGGTGCTGCTGGCGCTGGTCGCGGCCGGTTATGCCTCGGGCGAGCAGATGCCGCTCTGGGTGCAAGTCTTCGCGGCGGTGCTGCTGGCGGTGGGCGCGCTCTTCGGCGGCTGGCGGATCTCGTACACCCTCGGATCCCGGCTGGTCCGGATCGACCCTTTGCACGGGGCCGCCGCGCAGGGCGTCAGCTCCGCCATGCTGTTCGTCGGCGCCATCGGCCTGCACATGCCGCTTTCCAGTACCCACACCATGACGTCGTCCATCCTGGGCGCCGGTGCAAGCCAGAAGCTTCAGGCGGTGCGCTGGCGAGTCGCCCTTCGCGTACTGGCCACCTGGCTGCTGACCCTGGTGGTCACCTCGCTGCTCGGCGGCATCCTGCTGCTGGCGATGGATCCGGTGCTCTGAGGACCCACAACGGCCGCTGCACGCCCCTGACGGCGGCAGCTGTGGCCCTGGCTGCCGCTCTCACCGGCCCGAAAATCCTCCCAGCCGCACAGGCCCTCCCTTAACCGCGACAGCGGTGCCTCCCGCGCGTGGGGAGGCACCGCCGTCGTGCTTGCTGAGGGGTTTATCCGAAGCGGCCGGACACGTAGTCCTCGGTGGCCTTCTCGGTCGGGTTGCTGAAGATCGTTGGCGTATCGCCGTATTCGATCAGCTTGCCCGGTTTGCCGGTGCCGGCGATGTTGAAGAACGCGGTCTTGTCGGACACGCGGGCCGCCTGCTGCATGTTGTGGGTAACGATCACCACGGTGTACTGCGTCTTGAGTTCCTCGATCAGGTCCTCAATGGCGAGTGTGGAGATGGGGTCGAGTGCCGAACACGGCTCGTCCATCAGGATCACCTGCGGGGAGACCGCGATGGCGCGGGCAATGCACAGGCGCTGCTGCTGGCCGCCGGAGAGACCGGATCCGGGCTTGGCCAGCCGGTCCTTGACCTCATTCCACAGGTTGGCGCCGGTCAGCGACTTCTCCACCAGCGCGTCGGCGTCCGACTTGGACATCCGCTTGTTGTTCAGCTTGACGCCGGCCAGCACGTTGTCGCGGATGGACATGGTGGGGAACGGGTTGGGGCGCTGGAAGACCATGCCGATCTGGCTGCGCACGGTCACCGGGTCCACGCCCGAGCCGTAGAGGTTGTCGCCGTCCAGCAGGACTTCGCCCTCCACCCGGGCGCCGGGCAGCACCTCGTGCATCCGGTTCAGCGTGCGCAGGAACGTGGACTTGCCGCAGCCGGAGGGGCCGATGAAGGCTGTCACGGACCGGGCGTCGATGTTGATGTTGACGCCCTCCACCGCGCGGAAGTTGCCGTAGTAGACGTTCAGGTCCTTGACGTCGATGCGTTTGGACATGGGGTTCCTTCTCTTTGGTTCTGGCTCAGCGGCCGGTCTTGGGGGCGAAGATGCGGGCGATCAGCCGGGCAAACAGGTTCAGCAGCATCACGAAGATGATCAGGATCAGCGCCGCAGCCCAGGCACGCTGCATGCTGGGTTCCACGTTGGTGGGCGAGGTGGGGTTCATCAGCTGCCGGTAGATATAAGTGGGCAGGGTGGTCATCCAGCCGCCGAACACGTTCCAGTTGATGCTGTTGACGAAGCCCGCGGTGACCAGCAGCGGGGCGGTCTCGCCGATGATGCGGGCGATGGCCAGGGTGACGCCGGAGGCAATGCCGGAGATCGCCGTCGGCACGACCACCTTCAGGACGGTGCGCCACTTGCGCACGCCCAGCGCGTAGGAGGCCTCGCGCAGTTCGTTCGGCACGATCTTGAGCATCTCCTCGGTGGAGCGGACCACCACCGGGATCATCAGCACGGAAAGCGCGACGGCGGCGACGAACCCGGTGCGGGTGCTCGGCCCGAAGATCAGGCCGAACAGCGCGGCGGCGAACAGGCCGGCAACGATCGAGGGGATACCGGTCATCACGTCCACGAAGAACGTGATGCCGCGCGAGAGCGCTCCGCCCTTGCTGTATTCGACCAGGTAGACCGCCGTGAGCAGGCCGATCGGAACCGAGATGATGGTGGCCCACATGGTGATCAGCAGGGTGCCGATAATGCCGTGATAGGCGCCGCCGAGCACTTCGGTTCCGTTGGCTACGGTCTCGTTGTCCACCATGCCGGTCATGCCGTTCATGGACGTGAAGACGAGGTTGTAGCTCAGTCCGGCGATGCCGTTCTGCAGCACCGTCCAGATCACCGAGATCAGCGGCACCACGGCAATAATGAACGTCGCGAAGATCAGGTTAGTGGCGAAGCGGTCCTTGGCCTTGCGGGCGCCCTCCACCGAGAGCGTGACCACGTAGCCGGCGATCACGAAGATCACGGCCGAGATGAGTGCCCAGGAGACCAGGCTGAAACCGATCAGCGAGGATACCGCCGCGCCGAGGATGAGCGAGCCTGCGGCCACCGCCCAGATAGCCCAGCCGGGCAGTTGGTTCTTGGTGAGCGTGTTGCGTTTAGCCGGTGCGGGGGCGTCAGTGAGCAATTTGGACATTAGTTGGCTCCCGAGAATTCCTTGTGCCGGCTAATGATCCAGCGGGCGATCATGTTCACGGCCAGGGTGATGACGAACAGCACCAGGCCGGCGGCGATGAGTTCGGACAGCCGCAGACCGTAAGCTTCCGGGAAGTTCAGGGCGACTTCCGCGGCAATGGTCTGGTTGCCCGACTTGATCAGGCTGGCGATCAGCCCGCCGCCGGACAGGACCATGGCCACCGCCATGGTTTCACCCAGCGCGCGGCCCAGTCCCAGCATCACGGCGCTGATGACGCCCGGACGGGCGAACGGGAAGACGGCCATCTTGATCATTTCCCAACGGGTAGCTCCCATGGCCAGCGCCGCTTCCTCGTGGAGTTTGGGCGCCTGCAGGAAGATCTCGCGGCTGAGCGAGGTGATAATCGGCAGGATCATGACGGACAGCACGATGCCGGCCGTCAGCATGGTCTTGCCGGTCTGGCTGGCCGGCCCTTCGAAGATCGGGATCCAGCCGGCGTTCTCCGCCAGCCAGGTGTAGGGTCCCACCAAGGCCGGCGCCAAGACCGCGATGCCCCAGGCGCCGTAGACCACCGACGGGATGGCCGCCAGCAGGTCAACCACGTAACCCAGGCCTTGGGCGAGCCGGCGCGGCGCGTAGTGGGAGATGAACAGGGCCACGCCCACGCCCACCGGGGTGGCCAGCACCAAGGCAATGGCTGCGGCGATCAGGGTGCCGATGACGATGGGCCAGATGTAGGCCCAGAACCCGTTTCCGCCGGAGATCGCGGAAGGGTCGGCCCCAAACGTCGGCAGGGCCTGCCACAGCAGGAATGCCGCCACGCAGAACAGCACGAAGAGGATCAGGCAACCTGCGGCAAGCGTCAGGCCGGAAAAGACCTTGTCGCCGGTCCGGCCTCTGCCTGTCTCGGTCAATGTTTGGGACACTTCACAACCCTTCGGGTTCCTTCTGCACTTCGTCTGGCCGTTCTTGCCAGTCTTGCTTGTTCGCTCCGGCCCGGCAATATTGCCGGGCCGGAACACGGCTGCGCCCCGCGCGTCAGATTGCGACGGCGCGGGGCCAACCGGACTTCGATAAGGACTAGGACTTCACCGAGATGGAGTCGATTGCCTTCTGGGCCTGCTCGCGCAGGGTTTCGGAGATCGGAGCGTTGCCGGCCGAGTCCTGGGCGGCCTGCTGTCCTTCTTCGCTGATCACGTAGCTGCCGAAGGCCTTCACCAGGTCAACGGTGTTCTGATCAGCATAAGTGGAGCAGTAGATGTGGTACGAAACCAGCACGATCGGGTAGGCGCCCGACTCGGTGGTGTCGCGCTCGAGGTCCAGGGACATGTCCACGTCGCTGCGGCCCTCCACCGGGGTGGCCACTTCGACGGCCTTGGAGGCTGCCTCGGCGCTGAGCTCGACGTATTCTTCGCCGACCTTGACCTTTACGGTGCCCAGGCCGCCCACTGCGGAAGCGTCCGCGTAGGTGATGGCGCCGTCGGTGGCGGTGGTGGTGGAGACCACGCCGGAGGTGCCCTGCGCGTTCTCGGCCTGGATCTTGGCGGGCCAGTCGCCGGAGACCTCATCGGTCCAGACGTCACCGGCGGCGGCGGACAGGTACTCCACGAAGTTCTCGGTGGTGCCCGACTCGTCGGAACGGTGCACCACGGTGATGGCGGTGTCGGGCAGCTCCACGCCCTCGTTCTGCGAGGCGATGGCCTCGTCGTTCCACTTGGTGATCTCGCCGCGGAAGACCTTCGCGATGGTCTCGGCGTCCATGTTCACCGAGTCGACGCCTTCAAGGTTGAAGGCCACTGCGATCGGGGAGACGTAGCCGGGGATGTTCATCGCACCGTCGGGGCCGCAGACTTCCTGGGCCTGCTTCCACTCTTCGTCGTCCATGTAGGCGTCCGAGCCGGCGAACTGCACGCCGCCGGCGAGGAAGGCATCGCGGCCGGCGCCGGAGCCGTCGGGCGAGTACTGCACGTTGGCTTCGGGGTTCTTAGCGGTGAAGCCGGCCATCCAGGCCTGCATGGCTGAATCCTGCGAGGAAGCACCGGCACCGGACAGGGTGCCGGATACGGTCGACGCGGAGTCGGTGCTGCCGGCAGGTGCCTGGTTTCCGGTGGCGTTGTCCGAGCCACATGCGGTCAGTGCCAGCGCTGCAACGGAGAGGACGGCGGCCGCGCGGCCGATGCGAATTGCCTTCACGAGTATGGTCCCTTTCAGGGTGAGAACGGATCACGACGACCGGACGTTTTCCGCCCCCTTGTCGTGCTCCTTTGACGCTATGGGCGCCACGTAAAGAATGTGCACGGTTAAAGTGAACGCAAGGTGAACAAGACGGGACCGTTTGCTAACGAACGGCGCGCATGTCTTGCCTTCGTGAGCAGGCTCATACTATGGACCCCGGTTTGGCGGGGCGCGGTCCGGCGAGCGGGCGCGGTCCGGCAGAATCGCCGATCGGCCCGCCTAGACTGGGAGCATGAGCGCAGGCACCCGGTTGGTACAGGCCCGGTCGTTCCTGCGCAGACGGGGACGTGCCGGCTACAGCCGCAGCAAGTCCTCGTTCATGTCCGCCCTGCGGATCACGTTATGCGCCGTCGCCGCGTATGTATTCGCCGAGCAGGTACTTGGCCACGAGGGTCCGCTGTTCGCGGCCACCTCCTCGATCATTGCGCTCGGTTTCGCCAAGGGACCTCGGGTCCGCAAAGTGCTCGAGGTCGCGATCGGCTGCACCCTGGGCATCACCGTCGGCGATCTGCTGCTGCACTTCCTCGGGCCGGGCATCTGGCAGGCGGCCCTGGTGCTGCTGGTCTCCATCCTGCTGGCCAGGTTCCTGGACAGCGGCAGCATCTTCAGCACCCAGATGGCGCTGCAGTCGGTGCTGGTGGTGCTGCTGCCCGCGCCGCTCGGCGGACCCTTCACGCGCAGCCTGGATGCGGTCGTCGGCGGAGCCTTCGCCCTGATTGTGACCATGCTGATTCCCGGCGATCCGCGTTCGGAACCACGCTCGCATCTGCAGAGACTCCTGGACGAACTCTCCGCAGTGCTGCGCGAGTGCTCAGATGCCTTGGCCAAGAGCGACCCCACCAAGGCATGGCACGCGCTGATCCGGGCGCGCGCCAGCCAGCCACTGATCGACGAGGTGCGCGGCAGTTTCTCCTCGGCCCGGGAGGTTGCCCGGATCTCCCTGGCCTACCGCCGCCATCGGGAAGAAGTGGGGGACCTGCAGGATTCTGCCGAGATGGCGGATCTGGCCATGCGCAACAGCCGGGTGTTCTCCCGCCGCCTGACATCTGTGATTAACCACGCGGCCATGACGGACGAAGCGATCGAGGCCTTCTCCGAAGTACTGCAAGAAACGGCCGACGCCGTCGAAATCCTTGCCGAGGGCCTCTCCGACCGTGATCCCGGGGCGCGCGAACGCCGGCTCTCCGGGGCCAGGAACGACTTGGCCGCGATCGCCACCCGACTGCACCCCAAGCATCTGGGCATTGCGACCATGGAAGGAGAGGGCCTGGTCTTGGTTTTCCGGCCGCTGATGGTGGATCTGCTCGAGGCCGCCGGGCTCAGCCACGACGACGCCGCGTCCTACCTGCCCAAACTCTGATTGTCTGTGGCCGCGGCTACGCTGGGTGCATGAGCACCAAGACCCGTTCCAAATCCCCTGCCTACCGCTGCGCCGAGTGCGGCTGGAGCACGGTCAAATGGGTAGGGCGCTGCGGCGAGTGCCAGGCGTGGGGAACGGTGGAAGAGGCCACGCCGGTGGCGGCGCGCACCACAGCCGCCGCCGCGGTCTCCCGGCCGGCCGAACGGATCGCCGACGTTGATGCCACGAACGCTGCCTTCCGCGCCACCGGGGTCGGCGAGCTGGACCGGGTGCTCGGCGGCGGCCTGGTGCCCGGTGCGGTCATCCTGCTGGCCGGAGAGCCCGGCATCGGCAAATCCACGCTGCTGCTCGACGTAGCGGCGCGGGTGGCCCGGCAGGACCGCGACGTGTTGTACGTGACCGGCGAGGAATCCGCGGCCCAGGTCAAGCTGCGGGCCGAGCGGATCTCCGCGATGGCTGACAACCTTTATCTGACCGCCGAGACGGACCTGGGCATCGCGCTGGGCCATGTGGAACAGCTGCAGCCGTCGCTGTTGATCGTGGATTCGGTCCAGACGCTCAGCAGCAGCGCCGTGGAAGGGGCTGCCGGCGGCGTGACGCAGGTGCGCGAGGTCGCGGCGTCGCTGATCAACGCCGCCAAAACCAAGGGCATGACCACCATTCTGGTGGGGCATGTGACCAAGGACGGCTCCATCGCGGGGCCGCGGCTCCTTGAACATCTGGTGGACGTGGTGTGCCAGTTCGACGGCGACCGGCATTCGCGCCTGCGGCTGGTGCGTGCGGTCAAGAACCGCTACGGCCCCACCGACGAAGTCGGCTGTTTCGATCTGACGGAGGCCGGCATCGAGGGGCTGACCGACCCGAGCGGGCTGTTCGTCTCCCGGACCAAGGATCCGGTCTCCGGCACCTGCATCACCGTCACGCTTGAGGGCCGCCGGCCGCTGGTGGCGGAAGTGCAGGCGTTGCTGGCCGAGACCTCCAATGCACAGCCGCGGCGCGCCACCAGCGGGTTGGATTCTTCCCGCGTGGCGATGATGATGGCCGTGCTGCAGCGCCGCGCATCCATGTCGCTGCACAAGGACGACAGCTACGTGGCGACGGTGGGCGGGGTCCGGCTGGGCGAACCGGCCACGGATCTGGCCACCGTGCTGGCCATTGCCTCCGCTAAGACCAACCAGCCGCTGCCGGCGCAGTTAATCGCCTTCGGCGAAGTGGGGCTGGCCGGCGAGGTGCGGCCCGTGCCCGGAATTGGGCGGCGCATCCAGGAGGCCGAACGGCTCGGGTTTACGCACGCGATCGTTCCGGCTTCCCCGGATGGAGCGGGCCAGGTTCCGGCCGGATTCACGGTTAAGGAAGTACACACCGTCTCCGAAGCGCTGTCCACGCTGTTCCGCTGAGCGTCCGGGAGAAGGATAGCCGGAATCCGGCACTATCATGGAGCCTGAGGCTGTCCGGACGGCGGCCCCGCTTCCATGCCCGCCTGCCCTAAGGAAACTCACACATGGTCAAGAGCCCCGAGGACGCCCTCAAGGCGACCCTGGCCCGTGTAGCTCCGGGAACCCAGCTGCGCGACGGGTTGGAACGGATCCTCCGTGGGCGCACCGGCGCGCTCATCGTGCTCGGGTACGACCAGCAGGTGGAAGAGATCAGCAGCGGCGGGTTCGACATCGGGATCGAGTTCTCGCCCACCCGGCTGCGCGAACTGGCGAAGATGGACGGCGCCATCGTCTGCGACAAGGACGCAGCGGCCATCGTCAAGGCCGCGGTGCAGCTGGTCCCGGACCCTTCCATTGCCACCCAGGAGTCGGGCACCCGGCACCGCACTGCCGAACGCGTCGCCATCCAGACCGGACTGCCGGTGATTTCGGTCAGCCAGTCCATGCAGATCATTGCACTGTATGTGGAAGGCATCAGGCACGTCCTGGAGGGCTCCGAGCCGGTGCTTGCCCGGGCCAACCAGGCGCTGGCCACATTGGAGCGCTACCGCGCCCGGCTGGACCAGGTCACTGGTTCGCTGTCCGCGCTGGAGATCGAGGCCATGGTCACCGTGCGGGACGTGGCCGTGACCCTGCAGCGGCAGGAAATGGTCCGCCGCATCTCCGACGAGATCTCCCAATACGTTCTCGAGCTCGGCGTGGACGGCCGACTGCTCTCCCTGCAACTTGATGAGCTGACCTCTGGGCTGGGCCCCGACAGCGAAATGATCCTGCGCGACTACGCGGAAATTAAGGGCGGGATCGATGTCGACACCGCCCTGAAGACCCTGCGCGGTTTCACGTCGAACGATCTGATCGATTTGGGCCGGGTGGCCAGCGTGATTGGCATCCAGACCGGCCAGGACTCCCTGGACGCCGTGGTCCAGCCCCGCGGCTACCGGCTGCTGGCGGGAGTCAAGTCGGTACCGCGGGCGGTAGCCGACCGGTTGGTGGATCACTTCGGCGGCCTGCAGTCGTTGATGGCGGCCAACATCGACGATCTGATGGCCGTCGACGGCATCGGAGAGCAGCGCGCACGCGTGATCCGCGAGGGCCTGTCCCGGATTGCCGAAACCAGCCTGCTGGACCGGTTCCTCTAGGCTCCGGTGGGCCGGAGCAGCTAACGCAGTTCGAACACGGTCTTCTTGCTGGACTCCTTGTCCAGCTTGGTGATCAGAACATAGGTGCCCGGCTGCGGGTTGGCCTCCACCGAGGTGCAGCCCGGCGCCGTCCGGTTCCGCTCCCAGGTAAAACGCGCCTTTTCGCTCTTGCCCGGCTCAAGGGTCATCATCAACGGTTCGGCGTCCACCTGGCAGTCCGTGGAGGAGAAAATGCGATCGTCCCCGCTGGTGACCAAAAATTCCATGGCGTCCGTGCCGACGTTGACTTCGCAGGGGCTCTTGCCCTTGTTCGCCACTTCCAGAATCAGCGTGGGGTTCTCCCCGCTCCCGTAGGCTGGGGCATCCGTTTCGGCACGCACGACCACATCCGAGTCCTCACAGCCCGTCGTGGCTGCGGGGCTGGCCGCAGGGGAGCTGGGCGCTGCCGCCCCGGCCACCTCGGCCGAGGCTTCTTCCCGTCCCGATCCCACCAGGCCGGCGACCCAGAATCCGGCAGCCACGATGGCGGCCACCACCAGCACGGCCAGCACCAGCGCTACCAGGCGCCGGCGGCGGTAGACCGCAGGGCTGGGCCGCCGGACGGATGAACCCTGTCCGCGCCCGCCGGATGTGCCGCTGCCTGCCATACCTCAAGGTTAGGAGACTGCATCGGCCCGTGTAGTCAGCACCACGCCGGGCAGTACAGTATTGGTTGGTCACATCGTAGGAGTTCCATGCCCCGCCCCGACGCCGCCGCCCCGGCATCTTCCATCGAACCGGCAGAAGCCGGCCTGCTGCACCGGCGTATCCGCGACTGGTTTGCGGCCAGCGCAAGGGATCTGCCTTGGCGCCGCCCCGGGTGCGACCCGTGGGGCATTTTGGTCAGCGAGTTCATGCTGCAGCAGACCCCGGTAGTCCGGGTGCTGCCGGTCTGGGAGCAGTGGATGCAGCGCTGGCCGCGCCCGGCCGATCTCGCCGCAGATTCGGCCGGCGAAGCGGTCAGGGCCTGGGGGCGGCTGGGGTACCCCCGCCGTGCGCTGCGCCTGCATGCCGCGGCTGCTGCCATTGTGGACCGCCACGGCGGCCGGGTGCCGGACGACCACGCCAGCCTGCTGGAACTCCCCGGCGTCGGGACCTACACGGCGGCTGCGGTGGCATCCTTCGCCTTCGGGCTGCCGGAAACCGTGGTGGACACGAATATCCGCCGGGTACATGCCCGCTTGGTCACCGGCGCGGCCCTCCCCGCGCCCACGCTCACTGCCGCCGAGATGCGGCTGGCCCAGAAATTGATGCCGGGCAGCGGCACCAAGGAGTGGAACGCCGGCGCCATGGAACTTGGTGCCCTCATTTGCACGGCGAGGTCGCCGCGGTGCGATGCCTGCCCGGTGATGGACCGCTGCGCTTGGGTGAAAGCCGGGCGTCCGGAACCCCATTACGTACCCAAGGGGCAGGCCTGGGCGGGCACGGACCGGCAAGTGCGAGGCGCCATGATGGCCGTCCTGCGCGAAGCGGAATCGTCCGTGCCGCGCGAGATCCTGCTGGGCAGTATGGAACTGGCGGTGCTGCCGTCTGCCTACCAAGGGCCTCTGGCGGCGCTGCGCGCGCTGCCGGCCGGCGACGAACAGTTGGGCCGGGCCCTCGACGGGCTGCTGACGGACGGGCTGGCCGTCACGGCAGGCGACGGCATCAGTCTTCCCGGCTAACCAGGCGGAGCCGGTCTCAGCGGGAGCGTCGGCCGGTCAGAGCGAGCGGATCATCCGGGTGTTGCCCAGCGTATTGGGTTTGACCCGGGCCAGGTCGAGGAACTCGGCCACGCCTTCGTCGGTAGATCGCAGCAGCTCGGAATACACCTCCGGGTCCACCGCCGATTGGTCGGCCATCACCTCGAAGCCATGCCTGGTGAAGAAGTCCACCTCGAAGGTCAGGCAGAACACGCGGTTGACGCCCAGGTCCCTGGCCGCGCCGATGAGTTCGTCCAGCAGTGCGTGGCCCACTCCCCTGCCGCGCCAGTGCGCCGCGGTGGCCAGCGTGCGCACCTCGGCGATGTCCTCCCACATGACGTGCACGGCGCCGCAACCCACGACTTCGCCCTCCGGCGTCTCCGCGACCCGAAACTCCTGGATGCCTTCGAAGTACGCCACCGCTTCCTTCTCCAGCAGCACCCGTTCGTCGGCCAGCGGTTTCACCAGGCGGCGGATCTCCACGACGTCGGAGGTGCGGGCGGGGCGGATCTTGAAGGCGTCGGTCACCCAGCCAGTCTAAAGCCCCAGTTCTGCCGGCAGTTCCGCCTCTTGGTCGAGCACGTGCCGGGCGAGGAAGTTGGAGACTACGGTGTACCAGATTTTGGCATGCTGTGGTGAGAGCACCCAATGGTTCTCGTCGGGGAAGTACAGGAACCGATGCGGCGTCTCCCCGTCCGCTCCCGCCGCCAGCTGCGACCGGGACAGGAGTTCGTACCAGAGCCGCAGCCCCTCGCCGATCGGCACCCGGTAGTCCTTGTCCCCGTGCACCACCAGCATCGGTGTGTTGATGTTCTGCACGTGCAAGTGCGGGGAGTTCTCCAGCGCCATCTCCGGGGTCATCTCCCGCTCCCAGTAAGGGGATACGTCGGTCGTCGGGCCGAACTGGTCCAGTGCCCAGAGGCTGGCGTGGGTGACAATGGCCCGGAACCGGTCGGTATGCCCTGCAATCCAGTTGGCCATGTAACCGCCGAAGGAGCCGCCCATCGCGGCCGTCCGGGTGCCGTCGATGTCCTCCCGCTGCACGGCGGCGTCGGTGATGGCCATCAGGTCCGAGTACGGGGCTTGGCCCCATTGCCCCCAGCCCCGGCGGATGAAGTCGTCCCCATAGCCGGTGGAGAGGGCCGGATCCGGCAGCAGCACGGCGTAGCCCTGCGCCACCAACAGCCACGGGCACCAGCGCCAACTCCACGCATTCCATGAGCCGAGCGGGCCGCCGTGCACCCACAGCAGCAGTGGCGCTGGGTTCTGCGCGGACGCACCCTCGGGCAGCGCCAGCCACGCGCGCACCGGGGCCTGCGCGCCATCGGCGCCCACCGTCGTCGTGATTTCTTCCAGCCGGCCGCCCAGTTCCGGACGGGGTGCAGGAGCGGGCAGCACCGTGGTGTCCCCGGAGGACAGGTCGATGCGCACCGGCTCGGGCGGAAACAGGTAGGAGCTTCGCAGCGCGTAGGCGAACCGCCCGTCCGGGCTGACCACGACGTCGGTGTACGCTGCATCGTCGTGCGTCACCTGCCGCACGGAGCCGCTGCCGGCGTCGACGCAGAACAACGGCGCGCGGCCGCCGTCATCGGCTGTCACCAGCAGGCCCGAACCGTCGGGCAGCCAGGCGGCCGGATGAGGCCAGCGGTCCCAGTCCGCGGCCAGCGGGCGCAGCTCGCCGCCGGCCAGCGGGAGCAGTCCCAGGCGGACCGAAGGAACGGTCTCCGGCCCGGAGACGGATTCGCAGACCACCACCACGGTGCGGTTGTCGGGGCTGACCGGGCCGGGCGTGTAGTCGGTGTCCGGGCTTTCCAGCAGGATCCGCCACCCGCCGGTGGCCGTGTCCACGGCGGCCAGCACGCTGCGGGTGTCTCCCCGCGGCAGCGGCCGGCGGACGTTGACCATCAGGGTGCTGCCGTCCGGGCTGAGTTCGGCCGCTGTTTCCATCAGGGCATTTCCGGCCCACTCGGTGATGTTGCGCAGGCTGCCACTCGGCTCATCATCCACGGTCTGAGTAGCAGCCGCGTCGTCCGCGGATTCCTGCAGGATGAAGTGCCGCTTCTCCCCCGGCCCCAGGTCGTGGTCCCAGAAGCGCACCGGGTACCCCGAATGCAGGATCGCGGAGACCTTCTTGTCCTTGCGGGCGGCCCGCAGCTTCGCGTCGTCCTCTTCGCCGTCGGAACCGCTCAAGACCTGCCCGTCCACCACCACGGTGTCTGCGTCACTGGCACAGCGCACCGCGGCGACGCCGCCGGGACGCGACAGCACCATCCTGCCTTCGCCTCCGGCCGCCGCCAGGCGCCACAGTGCAGGCACCGCCTCTTCAGCCGGATCGTCGGGGTTCGGGCGGGCGGAGGTGAAATAGAGATCGCCGTTGCGGGCAAACGCCGCCCCGGACTCGCCCTTGGAGCTGCGCGTGATCCGGCGGGCCTGGCGCTCACCGGCGGGATCAACTTCCCAGAGGGCGGAGACGTACTCGGTGGCGGCTGAGTTCAGCACGCTGACGCAGGTAACCAGCTGGCTGCCGTCCGGGCTGAGCGCCAGCGACCCCAGCCGCGGCAGCGCGATGTAGCGGTCCAGGTCTCGGAACGGGGTGGCGGGAGCCTGCTGGAGGGGTGCCTCCGCCCGGATATCGGAAGTAAGTGCTTCAGAACTCATGGATTCAGTAAACACTACTTGTGCCGCGGATCACAGATGAATGCCCAAATCAACCCTATCGGCGTGCTTCACCGGGACGGCTAAAACGGAGAACCCCGGCCGAAGCCGGGGTTCTCCGTGCGCAGTGCTGGCTACTGGGACAGTGCCGGGGTGTCCGGAACTTCCTCAATCGCCTTGGGGGCGCTGGTACTGGTGAAGACGAACGTTGCCGTTTCGCCCTCGCCGTCGACGTCCACGTGGATGGTTTCGCCGGGGTGGAACTCACCGAAGAGGATCTTCTCCGAGAGCTGATCCTCGATCTCGCGCTGGATGGTCCGGCGCAGCGGACGGGCACCCATCGTGGGATCGTAGCCGCGGGTGGCCAGCAGCACCTTGGCCGGATCGGTCAGCTCGATCTTGAGGTTCTTCTCGGCCAACCGCTTCCGCAGCCGCTCGACGAACAGATCCACGATCTGGACGATCTCTTCCTCGCTCAACTGCGGGAACACCACCGTGTCGTCAACGCGGTTGAGGAACTCGGGCCGGAAGTGCTGCTTGAGCTCATCCTGGACCCGGGCGCGCATCCGCTCGTACCCGGTCTTGGTGTCCGTGCCCGACTGGAAGCCGGTCATGACGCCCTTGGAGATGTCCCGTGTGCCCAAGTTGGTGGTCATGATGATCACCGTGTTCTTGAAGTCCACGACGCGGCCCTGGCTGTCCGTCAGCCGGCCGTCCTCGAGGATCTGCAGCAGCGAGTTGAACAGGTCCGCGTGGGCCTTCTCCACCTCGTCGAAGAGCACCACGGAGAACGGGCGGCGGCGTACCTTCTCGGTCAGCTGCCCGCCCTCTTCGTAGCCGACGTAGCCCGGAGGGGCACCGAAAAGCCGCGAAACGGTGTGCTTCTCCGAGTATTCGGACATGTCCAGGGTGATCAGCGCGTCTTCCTCACCGAAGAGGAATTCCGCCAGGGCCTTGGCGAGCTCGGTCTTGCCGACGCCGGTGGGGCCGGCGAAGATGAACGAGCCGGAGGGGCGGTTGGGGTCCTTCAGGCCGGCCCGGGTGCGGCGGATCGCCTGTGAGATGGCCGTGATCGCCTGGTCCTGGCCGATCACACGCTTGTGCAGCTCTGCCTCCATGTGCATCAGGCGGCTGGACTCTTCCTCGGTCAGCTTGAACACCGGGATGCCGGTGGAGTTGGCCAGCACTTCGGCCACCAAGTCCTCGTCGACCTCGGCAATCTCATCCAGGTCGCCGGACTTCCAGGCGCGTTCCTTCTCCGCCCGCTCGTCCTGCAGCCTGCTCTCCTGGTCCCGCAGGGTGGCGGCACCCTCGAAGTCCTGGGCATCGATGGCCGATTCCTTCTGCTTCTTCAGCTGGGAAATGCGCTCGTCGATGTCCTTGAGCTCCGGCGGTGCAGTCATCCGGCGGATGCGCAACCGGGCGCCGGCCTCGTCGATCAGGTCGATGGCCTTGTCCGGCAGGAAGCGGTCGGAAATGTAGCGGTGCGCCAGATGCGCGGCTGCATCCAGGGCGCCGTCGGTGATGGACACCCGGTGGTGCGCTTCGTAGCGGTCGCGCAGGCCCTTGAGGATCAGCACGGTGTGCTCCACGGACGGTTCCTCGACCTGGATCGGCTGGAACCGGCGCTCCAGCGCGGCGTCCTTCTCGATGTGCTTGCGGTACTCGTCCAGCGTGGTCGCACCGATGGTCTGCAGTTCGCCGCGGGCCAGCATTGGCTTCAGGATGGACGCGGCGTCGATCGCACCCTCAGCCGCACCCGCCCCGACCAGCGTGTGGATCTCGTCGATGAACAGGATGATGTCGCCGCGGGTCCGGATTTCCTTCAGGACCTTCTTCAGCCGCTCCTCGAAGTCACCGCGGTAGCGGGAACCGGCCACCAGTGACCCCAGGTCCAGCGTGTAGAGCTGCTTGTCCTTGATGGTCTCGGGCACGTCGCCGCGGACAATGGCCTGGGCCAGTCCCTCGACCACGGCCGTCTTGCCGACGCCGGGCTCGCCGATCAGCACCGGATTGTTCTTGGTGCGGCGGGAGAGGACCTGCATGACGCGTTCCATCTCGTGCTCGCGCCCGATCACCGGGTCGAGCTTGGATTCACGCGCGGCCTGGGTGAGGTTGCGGCCGAACTGGTCCAGCACGACGGATCCGGCAGGAGTGCCCTCCTGCTGCTGGCCGGCGGTGACCGGCTCCTTGCCCTGGTAACCGGAGAGCAACTGGATGACCTGCTGGCGCACGCGGTTGAGGTCTGCACCCAGCTTGACCAGCACCTGGGTGGCCACGCCTTCGCCTTCGCGGATCAGGCCCAGCAGGATGTGCTCGGTACCGATGTAGTTGTGGCCAAGCTGGAGGGCTTCGCGCAGCGAGAGCTCCAGGACCTTCTTGGCGCGCGGCGTGAACGGAATGTGACCGCTCGGTGCCTGCTGGCCCTGGCCGATGATTTCCTGGACCTGCTCACGAACGCCATTCAGGGAGACGCCGAGGAACTCCAGTGCTTTGGCGGCAACGCCCTCACCCTCGTGGATCAAACCCAGGAGGATATGTTCGGTGCCGATGTAGTTGTGGTTGAGCATGCGGGCTTCTTCTTGAGCCAGCACGACAACGCGACGGGCACGGTCGGTAAATCTCTCAAACATCTCGCACACTCCTAGCTACTGCGTACTTTGATGCTACGTGGCCGACTGCCTCTTGGGAGGGCCTGTTCGCCCTAGGGGTAATGCCCCGCCGGAAGAGCGCAAACGGGGCGGACAGTTGCCTGTCCGCCCCGCCGATTGATCTGCCCGTTTGGGAACGGGCCGCCCGTTATCCCCCGTGGGCGGCCTTGTAGGCCTCGATGATCTCAGACTGCACACGACCGCGGTCGCTGACGTTGTAGCCGTTGTCCCGTGCCCACGCCCGGATTGCCGAAGCATCCTGGCTGCGGGTACTGCTGGCCGGCTTGCCGGCCCTGGCGCCACGGGAAGGAATCTTCCGACCGGCGGAAATGAACGGCTTAAGAGCGTCGCGAAGGGCCGCGGCATTCGTTGAAGAAAGATCAATCTCGTAGCTGCTGGAATCCATGCTGAAGCGGATCGTTTCATCCGCCGAGCCACCATCCAGATCGTCAACCAGAATGATTTTTACTTCTTGCGCCACGGAAGGCTCCTTTAGTGAGTGAACAATTTGGCCGGGATTACCGAACCAAATTGATTATTGCGCACACTCCATTTGAAGGCAATACGAACTGATTAAGAAAGCCCGAGAGAATCTGGTATGGACCATATCGGTATAAGCCATAATGTCGGCGAAACCACATGCCCTGTAGTGCTTAAAGGAGAAACCCCAGACGATCGATAATCGTCCGGGGTTCGCCGCTATTCGGTGCCGTCTCCGGCCGCGCGCCTATCGGCTTCACGCTCCGCCTCCGCCAAGGCTTCGCGTTCTTTGCGGTCGGCATTGAATATGGCTTTCATCACGAAATAGAACAAGAGTCCGACGCCGAGCGACGGCGCGAGCACCCACAGATATTCCATGCTTAGCCCACCTCCGGCTTCAGCAGCGGAAATAGAATGGTTTCCCTGATTCCGACTTGAGTGAAGAGCATCACCAGCCGGTCAATGCCCAGTCCGATGCCGCCCATCGGCGGAGCGCCGTATTCGAGGGCGCGCAGGAAGTCTTCATCCAACTGCATGGCCTCTTCGTCGCCGGCTGCTGCCAGACGCGACTGCTCGGTCAGGCGTTCGCGCTGGATCACCGGATCAATGAGTTCGGAGAACGCGGTGCCGCGTTCCATTCCGCCGATAATGAGATCCCATGCCTCAATCAGCCCCGGCTTATCCCGGTGGTTTCGCGCCAACGGTTGTGCCGCGGGCGGGTAATCGTAGACGAAGGTCGGCTGCAGCAGGGTGGGTTCGACGATTTCGCCGAACAACTCAACCACGGTTTTCTGGGTGTCCCACTTCGGGTCGATCTTCACGCCGTGCTCGTCGGCAATTTCGCGCAGGAGGCCGCCGCCGGTCTCCGGAGTGATTTCCCGGCCCACCGCTTCGGACAATCCCGGGTAGACCCCCAGCCAGCGCCATTCTCCATTGAGGTCAATGGTGCCCTGCGGGGTTTCCAGCACGCGGGTGCCCAGGCTGTCGGCCACATTAAGGATCATCTCCTTTATGCGGTCAGCCATCACGAACTGGTCGGCATAGGCCTCGTAGCTTTCCAGCGTGGTGAATTCCGGGCTGTGCGTAGAGTCAACACCCTCATTGCGGAAAATCCGGCCAAGTTCAAAGACCCGGTCAATGCCGCCGACCACCGCACGCTTGAGGTAAAGCTCGGTGGCGATGCGCAGCGTCATGTGCTGGTTGAACGCATTCAGGTGCGTCTCGAAGGGGCGGGCCGTCGCACCTCCGTGGATCAGCTGCAGCATGGGCGTCTCCACTTCCACATAACCATGGGAGTGCAGGGTGTCCCTGATGGAACGGATCACGGCCGCCCGGGTGTACACCATCTGCCGGGCTTCGTCGCGGACCATCAGGTCAACGTAGCGCTGCCGCACGCGGGTCTCTTCGCTGAGGCCGGCATGGAGCACGGGCAGAGGACGCAGCGCCTTGGAGGCCATCTGCCAGGACTCGGCCATCACGGACAGCTCGCCGCGCTTGGAGCTGATGACTTCGCCACGGATGAACACATGGTCACCCAAGTCCACCAGCGCCTTCCAATCCGCAAGCGCTTCCTCGCCGATGTTCGCCAGGCTCAGCATGGCCTGCAGCCGGGTGCCGTTGCCTTCCTGCAGCGTGGCGAAGCACAGCTTTCCGGTGTTGCGGATGAAGACCACCCGCCCGGACACGCCGACGATGTCACCGGTGGTCTCGTCGGCCTCGAGGTGGCCGTACTTTTCGCGCACCTCGGCCAGCGTATGGGTCCGGTCCACACCCACCGGGTAGGCCTCCACACCGCGTTCCAGGAGTTTGGCGCGCTTGGCCATGCGCACGTGCATCTGCTCGGAGGCGTCGGCAGCCTCGGCTGCGGGATGTGGGGTGGGGGTATTTTCGCGGGTCACGGTAGTTAAGGGTACCGGTACCCGGGCCGGGCCAGCCAAACGCCCAAGCTCAGCGCCCCGGGGTCAGTACCCAAGCTGCACGTTGTCGATCAGCCGCACCGGGCCTACCTTCGCGGCGACCAGCGCCAAGGCCTCGCCGGTGAACGGTGTTTCCCGGCAGTTGAAGGCCACGGGCTCCAGGGTCTTCGGGTCCACCACTTCCAGGTAGTCCGGCTGGACCAGCGGCGCGGAGTCGATCATGGCCAGGGCGCCGTCGATGTCCAGGGCTTCATGGCGCTCCGCCTGTCCGCGCAGGTACGCCAGGCTGCGGGACAGCACCAGCGCCGCCTCCCGCTCCGCTTCGGCGAGGAACCGGTTGCGGCTGGAGAGCGCCAGCCCGTCGTCGTCGCGCACAATGGGCACCCCCACGACCTCCACGGGGAAGTTCAGGTCTGCCACCATCCGCTTGACCAGCACCAATTGCTGGGCGTCCTTCTGGCCGAAAAACGTCCGATAGTCCGCGTCGCCGGCCGGCAGCCCGAGATGCAGCAGCTTGGCCACCACCGTGAGCGCTCCGTCGAAGTGGCCGGGCCGGGAGGCCCCCTCGAACTTCGCGCCGAGTTCCCCGGCGGTAATCCTGACCATCGGTTCGCCGTCCGGGTAGACCTCTTCCACGCTCGGCGCAAACACCACGTCCGCGCCGCACTCCGCCAGCAGGTCCAGATCGGCCTCGAGCGTGCGCGGGTAACGGTTCAGGTCCTCCTGTTCACCGAACTGCAGCGGATTCACAAAGATGGAAACCACGACGACGTCGCTCGCCTGCCGCGCGGCGCGCACCAAGGCGGCATGGCCGGCGTGCAGCGCCCCCATGGTCAGCACCAGTCCCAGCGCTGGCCGGCCGCTTGCCCCGGCCTCCGCCAGGAGGCTGCTGGTGGCATCCTTCAGCTCGGCTTGAGTGCTCACAAGGCGCGGACGGGTCACTGCTTCTCCTCAGGGTTGGATTGGGCCAGGATGTCAAGGATCTCCGTGGCCTGCGCTTCTTTCAGCATGCCCCGTTCCAAGGCGCGCTGGGCCGTGGCACGGGCCAGTTCTTCGTAGGCCAGCCGGATGTCGGTGCTGCCCGAATCCACTTCGCGGCGCAGCAACGCCTCGTGGTGGCTGCGGACCGTGCCGGCATCGCCGCGCGCCACCGGCCCGGTCAGCGCCGATTCGCCGGAGGCCAGCGCGTTCTCCAGGGAGGCCCGCATCAGTGCGCTGAGCACCCGGTCCGGCTGCTCCACGCCGGCTTCGGCCAGCAGTTGGGCGGACTGCGCCGCAATGGTCACCAGATGGTTCGAGGCATGCGCCAAGGCCGCATGGTAGAGCGTGCGGTCCTGCTCGGCGATGACTACCGGTTCGCCGCCCATCTCCACCACCAGCGCCTGCGCGATCGGCAGGACCGTGGCTTCGGCGGTTACCCCGAAACTGCAGTCGGTCAACCGGGCCAGGTCAAGGCTCATGCCGGTAAAGGTCATGGCGGGGTGAATGGCCAGCGGGATGGCTCCTTTCGCCCGTGCCGGCGCGAGCACGCCGGTGCCGAAGCGTCCGGAGGTGTGCACCACCAGTTGGCCCGGTTGCCAGACCCCGGCCGCGGCCAAGCCCTCCACCAGGTCCGGAAGCGCATCATCAGGTACCGCCAGCAGGACCAGTTCGGCCCGTTCAACGACCTCCGGGATCTGCAGTATCGGCACGCCGGGCAGCAGGTTCTCCGCCCGTTCCTTGCTGTCCTCTGAGACTGCGGAAACGCCGACGACGGCATGCCCTACCCCGCGCAGCGCGGCGCCGAGGACCGCTCCCACCTTGCCGGCACCGATCACGCCAATGCCCAGCCGGCCCGGCCTAGTGCTGCCCGCCATGGCGGCTCTCCTGCTCCGTTGGGGGTCCGTTCTGCTGCGGACCGTACTGGCCGTCCGGGCGCCCGGCGGCTGCCTCGGGTTCGGGTCCGCTACTGGGTTCGGGCGTGGATTCGGGTCTGGCTTCGAGCCAGCGCTCGGGAAGACTGCGGCGCCTGGCCGCGGCCGCCCGGGCCGCCTGCTCGTCGAAGAGCCGGCGGGCCGTGTCTGCGTCGATCTGGTAGACCACCGGTGTGACCGGACCGGTGGTGGTGTGCAGCCGCAGGTCGGCCACGCGCAGGCGCCGGCCCAACGGGCCTTGGTGCAGCGCGATGGATTGGGTCCGCTCGTGCGGAACCACGGCGAGGCTGCGCCACAGCCGACCGCTGCGGGCCAGCAACGCGGTGCCCGTGACGGCAAAGCCGTTGCGGCGCCAGGTCAGCCAGGAGAGCCAGCGAACGCGCCGCGGCGAGGTGACAAAACCGCCGTCGGAGGCACCGCCGTCGTTCTGGTCCGTGGCGGCAATCCCGTCCAGCCCCGCGGTGAAGACGGCGAACGGATCATCGGTGCCCGGATCCGGGAGCACCAGGGCCAGCATCTGCATGACTTCCTGCCGCGTACCGACCGGCAACAGCGTGGTGCGGGCGCCGGAGTTCTCCGTGCTGACACCGTAGCCGGCCACGTTCACGCGCATCCGGTACCAGCCCTTGAAGCGCCACAGCGGCGACTGCATGATTTCCACTGCCTGCACCCGGCCCGGCGGAACGGTTTGCGCCCGGGTCTCCAGCAGCCCGTAGCGCAGCCGGATGCCGTCCGGGGATACCGCGGCGCGGAAGTTGTAGCCGGTGCTGAAGGTGGACCAGTAGCCGGCGGCCACACCGAAGGCCGCGGGCACCAGCAGGGCCGGCCCGAACGCCGCATCGAACACAAAGGTGGACACACCCGCCGCAATCAGCATGATGGCGAGGAACACCGTGGTGCCGGAGAGCAGCGCCGCGCCGACGATGCGGCTGCCCGGCACGGCCAGGATCTGCTGTTCGGGGGCCTCGGGAACCGGTTCCTGGGCATGGCCCGGTTCACTGGTCAGCCCCGCGGCCCGGGCCAGGATGGTGGCGCGAAGTTCCTGCGCCGAGGCCAGCGGCAGGTACGCCAGCCGCACGGCGGATTCGCCGGCGTCGGCCACCTCGAACTTGAGTTCGGCCAGGCCGAAGATCCGCGCCAGCAGGGGCTGGATGACGTCGATCGCCTGCACCCGGTCAAGCCGGGCCTGGCGGTGCTGGCGGAACAGGACTCCGGAGTTCACGCGGACATGGTCGTCCGTCACTTGGTAACGGGTATACCACCAGGACAGGAAGAACCCCGCCACCAGCAGCAGGACGACGACGACCACGATCAGCACGGTCCAGAGCGCGCGGCCGCCGCTCAGCCCCCAGAACTCGTCGCCGCGGAACACGGCCTCGAACCAGTCGCGGCCAAAGAAGTATGCAATGGCGGCCAGCGCGATCCAGCCACGGACCAGCGGCGAAACGGGATGCACCCGGTGCCAGGTGCCGGTGGTGTCGGGAATAAGCGGCACGCCCTGGGAGGCCGGCACCACCTCGCCGGACGTATCCGGCCCCTGCCCGTGCAGCGGGTCCTGCCCGGTGCTGCCGGGAATGGTCATAGCCCGGCCAGCCTTGCCTGCCCGCGGTCGGAGAGCTGTTCGCGCAACCGTGCGCCTTCCGCCGCCGGGACTCCCGGAATGCTGGCATTGGTCTGCGGGCTGGCGGTGTGCAGCTTCACGGAGCACAGGCCGAAGGCGCGCTGGAGCGGGCCCACACCGACATCCACGTACTGCATCCTGCCGTAGGGCACCACCATCACGCGCTGGAAAAACAGGCCGCGCCGGATCAGCAGGTCTTCGTCCCGCTCGGCATAACCGATGGCCCTGACTTGGCGCGGGATCAACAGTCCGGACCAGACGCATATCACCAGGGTGCCCACGCTCAGCAGCCAGGCGAGCCAGGCCGGGAACCCGGGCCACACGCCGACCAGCATCAGGACCAGCGGAGCGGACAGGACGGCGAGGGCAATCACTGAGGAGATCAACCAGCCGATCAGTTCCACCGTGATGCTTTTGGGCGAGACCCTGATCCAGCTAATGCCGGCCGGATCGATCGCTTCGCTAGGCATACTCCCCCTCGCCTTGGGCCTCGGTTCCGTTGTCCTTGGCCGCTTCGGTGTCTTCGGGCGGGAGCTTGCAGAAACGCTCCACCACCAGCCCTATCACCACCATGATCAGGCCACCGCCCATCATAGCCAGCACGGCGGGCAGCGCGCCGAGGCCGGGCCGGTAGAGCAGCAGAATGAGCTGGTCCAGCAGGATGCCGGCGTGCCAGCCAAAGATCAGCGAACCGGCGTAGGCGCAGGCCTGGGCCAACACCAGCGTGCGGGCCGCCAGCACCGGATTCAGTTCCTTGTCCCGCTTGCCGTTGCGCCAGCGGCGCACCTTCAGGCCCAGCACCAGTGTGAACACGGCGATGGCTGCCATCGTGACCAGCGAGGAGAGATGCAGGAACGGCACCGGCAGCCCGTTGCGCTCGGTGACCTGGTTGCCCAGCCATCCCAGCACCGCAGTGACGACGGCGATGGTCACCAGGGCGCGGTACCTGATGGTCCTCACGAAGTCCCCACCCCGCCGGACACTACTGCCCGGCTTCGAACGGTTCGGCTTCGTAGGGCTCTACGCCGTCAAGATCCCCGGCAGCCTTCGCCAGTTCGCCCACCGGGACGCCGTTGAGCGTGGCGTTCGAGTCCATCCACGCCCAGGGCGCCAGGACGAAGGCGCGTTCGTGCGCCCGCGGATGCGGGATGATCAGGTCATCATCGTCCAGGGTCAGGTCACCGTAAGTGATGATGTCCACGTCCAGAGTCCGCGGGCCCCAGCGCACTTCGCGTGTCCGGTGGTGCTTGTTCTCCACCGCCTGGCAATGGGCCAGCAGCTGGTGCGGATCCAGGTCGGTCTCCACTTCCAGCACCATGTTCAGGTAATCCGGCTGGTCCTCGGGACCGCCCACCGGCTTGGTCTGCACCACCGCTGAGACTTCGCGGAGCCGCACATGGGGTGTGTCCACGAGGTCGGCCACGGCGTGCGAGAGCGTGTCGCTGCGTTCGCCGAGGTTGCTGCCCAGCGCCAGGACGGCGCGCACGCTCATGGCTTCTCCCGGTAGATGCTGACCGTGACATCGGAAAACTCCACCTGGATGGGTGCATGTGGTTTGTGCACGGTGACCTCGACGGCCGCCACGGGGAACGTGCGCAGCGCGTGGTCCGCAATCCGTTCGGCCAGGGTTTCGATCAGCTGCAGCGCCTCGCCGGTGATGATCGCTTCCACCTGGTCCGCCAGCTCGGCGTAGTTGGCGGTCTTCGTCAGGTCGTCGCCAGCCGCCGCGGGCCGGATGTCCGTGTGCAACGCAACGTCCACAATGAACCGCTGACCGTCACGGCGCTCTTGTTCCAGCACGCCGTGGTAGCCCACGGCGGAAATCCCGGTGAGCTTGATGATGTCCGGCCGCGCCGGTACTCCTGCCGCCATGTCCCGCCCTACTTGGCCCAGGCGGCGGCGACCTTGACAGCGTCAAGGGAGGCACCGGCGTCGTGCACGCGCACACCCCACGCGCCGTTGGCCGCAGCCAGTGCGGAGACCGCCAGCGTGGCTTGGTCGCGTTCCTTGGGTGCGGCGGCCTTGCCCGCGGTGGTCAGTAAGGACCCGAGGAACCGCTTGCGGGACGCACCGACCAGCAGTTTGTGTCCCAGCTGGGCGAACTGCCCGGTGGCGCGCAGCAGTTCCCAGTTGTGCTCGGCGTTCTTGGAGAAGCCCAGACCCGGATCCAGAATGATCTGCTCCGGCGCTACGCCGGCGGCGACGAACTTGTCGCGCAGTTCCGTCAGTTCCGCCAGCACCTCGGCCACCACGTCCTGGTACTCCGCCTTCGGATCCGCGTGGCGGGCATCCCCGCGCCGGTGCATCAGGATGTAGGGGACCTTGCGCTCCGCTACCAGCGCCGGCATCTCGGGGTCGAAGGTCATACCGGACACATCGTTGATGATGGCTGCTCCGGCATCCAGTGCCTTCGCGGCGGTGTCCACGTGCATGGTGTCCACGCTGATCAGGGCGCCGGCCTTGGCCAGTGCCTCGATGACCGGAAGAATCCGCTTCTGCTCTTCTTCCGGAGTGATCGAATCGGCGTTCGGGCGGGTGGATTCCCCGCCCACGTCGATGATGTCCGCACCGCCGTAGAGCAGTTTCAGCCCGTACGCGATTGCCGCTTCCCGGTTGGCGTGTTCACCGCCGTCGCTAAACGAATCCGGCGTGACGTTCAAAATGCCCATCACGATGGCCCGGTCGGTGGGCAGGTCAGCGAACTTCCTCGGTACGCGTGCCTTGCGCAGCACGGGCAGGGGCGAGGTGGCGGGCCCGGTTCCGGGGACTGCGGCGAGTGAATCCATCTAGTTCTACCGTCTCTATCTCTTCGCTATCGTCCTATGATCAGGCTCATGGCCTCGGCCCGGGTGGCCTGTTCGCGCAGCTGGCCGCGCACCGCCGAAGTGACCGTCTTGGCCCCCGGCTTGCGCACCCCGCGCATGGACATGCACATGTGCTCGCATTCGATGACGACGATCGCGCCCTTGGGTTCCAAGTACTTGACCAGCGCCTCCACGATCTGCGTGGTGAGGCGTTCCTGCACCTGCGGGCGGCGCGCGTAAATCTCCACCAGGCGGGCCAGCTTGCTCAGCCCGGTCACTTTACCTTCATGCGACGGGATGTAGCCAATGTGAGCGGTGCCGTGGAACGGCACCAGATGGTGCTCGCAGGTCGAATAGAACGGGATGTCCTTGACCAGCACCATTTCCTCGTGGTTGATATCGAACGTGGTGCCGAGGATGTCCGCGGGATCCTGGTGCAATCCGGCAAAGACCTCCGCATACGAACGGGCAACCCGCTGCGGGGTGTCCTGCAGGCCCTCGCGGTCCGGATCTTCGCCGACGGCGATCAGGATCTCGCGCACCGCCTTTTCGATCCTGGGCAGGTCGATCTGCGGGTCGAAATCCAGTTCGGCAACGACGTCATCGTATTCGGTCACGTATGCGATCCTAGCCGCTGGTGCCCAAAACGCCGCCGCGGCCGTCGTCCTCCGGCAGCTCTCCGCCGGCCGGATTCGGGTCCACAATCACCGCCGCGTGGCTTTCTTCTTCCCGCTGGCCGATGGCGGCGGCTTCGCGCTCGCGCCGCGAGATGACCGGCGGGATGTCGTGGACCGGCCGGGTCTCCTTGGACAGCCACACGTCGCGGAGGTCGCGGCGGCGCAGGTCATGGAAGATCTCGGCGATCTCGCGCTGGTTCAGCGTCTCGCGCTCCAGCAGGGCCAGGGCCAGCCGGTCCAGCACGTCGCGGTTCTCGGTCAGGATCGCGTAGGCCTCGTCGTGGGCGTCGTCGATCAGCCGGCGAACTTCCTCGTCCACCACGAACGCCACGTGGTCGGAGTAATTGCGTTCATGCGACATGTCGCGTCCCAGGAACGGCTCGCCGCCGCCCTGGCCCAGCTTCACGGCACCGACGCGTTCGCTCATGCCGTACTGGGTGACCATCTGGCGGGCGGTGCCGGTGGCTTTCTCAATGTCGTTCGAAGCGCCGGTGGACGGATCGTGGAAGACAATCTCCTCGGCCACACGGCCGCCCATGGCATAGGCCAACTGGTCCAGCAGTTCGTTGCGGGTCACGGAGTACTTGTCTTCCTCCGGCACCACCATGGTGTAGCCCAGGGCGCGGCCGCGGGGCAGGATGGTGACCTTGGTGACCGGCGCGGAGTAGCGCAGCGCGGCCGCGACCAGCGCGTGGCCGCCTTCGTGGTACGCGGTGATCTTGCGCTCGTGCTCCTTCATCACGCGCGAGCGCTTCTGCGGGCCGGCCATCACACGGTCGATGGCCTCGTCCAGTGCCCGGTCGTCGATCAGCTGGGCGTTGGAGCGTGCGGTCAACAGCGCGGCCTCGTTGAGCACGTTGGCCAGGTCGGCGCCGGTGAATCCGGGCGCCCGCTTGGCCAGCGACCGCAGGTCCACGCCGGGGGCCATGGGCTTGCCGGCCGCATGCACCTGAAGGATCTGGTGGCGGCCTTCCAGGTCCGGGGCCTCCACGGAGATCTGCCGGTCAAAGCGGCCCGGGCGAAGCAGCGCCGGGTCCAGCACGTCCGGGCGGTTGGTGGCGGCGATCAGGATGACGTTGGTCTTGACGTCGAAGCCGTCCATCTCCACCAGCAACTGGTTCAGCGTCTGCTCGCGTTCGTCGTTGCCGCCGCCCACGCCGGCGCCGCGGTGCCGGCCCACGGCGTCGATCTCGTCCACGAAGATGATGGCCGGCGCGTTGGCCTTGGCCTGCTCGAACAAGTCACGGACACGGGAGGCACCGACGCCCACGAACATCTCCACAAAGTCCGAACCGGAGATGGAGAAGAAGGGTGCCCCGGCCTCGCCGGCCACGGCGCGGGCCAGCAGGGTCTTGCCGGTGCCGGGCGGACCGTAGAGCAGCACGCCCTTGGGGATCTTGGCGCCCACGGCCTGGAACTTGGCCGGTTCGGAGAGGAACTCCTTGATTTCGTGCAGTTCCTCCACGGCCTCGTCGGCGCCGGCGACGTCGGCAAAGGTCACCTGCGGCATGTCCTTGGAGATCAGCTTGGCCTTGGACTTGCCGAACTGCATGACCTTGGAGCCGCCGCCCTGCATGCGCGAGAGCAGGAACCAGAAGATCAGGCCGATGATCAGGATGGGCAGGATCAGGCTGATGAAGCTCATGAACCAGTTGTTCTCCACCGGCTGGTCGGTGAAGTTGTCCACCCCAGAGCCGTTGATCGCATCCACGATGTCCGGTCCGCGGTCGCGGCTGTAGAAGAAGGTGACCGATTTGCCCTTGTTGGCGCCGTCGATGACCAGATCGTCGCGCAGCGTCAGGTCGACGCTCTGCGCGCCGTCGTTGATCCGGGCTTGTTCCGCCTTTTTGTCCTGCAGCAGCGAGAGTCCCACGCTGGTGTCGACCCGCGACGACTGCGGGCCGGCCAAGTTTGGCACGGCGATCAGGAGGATGACCAAGACCAGGACAATCCAGATGATTGGTCCCTTGAAAAGGTTCTTCAATTTCATGCGACTTGGGGGCTTGCGCCCGTCCCTCCTGCTTGTCCGCGCGTGATGGCAGCCCGGTGGGCTACTACAGCTATACACCGTCCGTCTTCATTCACGCTCGGCGGAGCCGATTAGTTCCCTCTCGGCGTAGCGTGGCCTGTAGAAGACCAGAAGACGGTGCTGCGGTTTATTCGTAAATGTGCGGCGCCAGCGTGCCGATGAAGTCCAGGTTGCGGTAGCGCTCGGCGTAGTCCAGCCCGTAGCCCACGACGAACTCGTTCGGGATCTCGTAGCCGACGTACTTGACGTCGATCTCCACCTTGGCGGCATCGGGTTTGCGCAGCAGCGTGCAGATTTCCACGCTGGCCGGACCGCGGGAAATCAGGTTGGTCTTCAGCCAGGACAAGGTCAGGCCGGAGTCGATAATGTCCTCCACGATGAGCACATGCTTGCCCATCAGGTCCGTCTCCAGGTCCTTCAGGATCCGCACCACGCCTGAGGATTGGGTGCCGGACCCGTAGGAGGAGACGGCCATCCAGTCCATTTTGACGTGGCTGTGCAGGGCCCGCGCCAAGTCTGCCATGACCATCACCGCGCCCTTGAGGACTCCCACGATCAGCAGATCGCGCCCTTCGTAATCCTTGTCGATCTGGGCAGCCAGCTCGGCAACGCGCTGCTGGATCTGCTCCTTGGTGTAGAGGACGTGCTTAAGGTCTTCCTGGACGTCGTTGGAATCCACCACTTGCTCCCGGGTCTAGCGGTTCGACTGACCGGGGCTGCGGCCAGTTGCTCTCAACACAAGATTGCCATAGCCGGTGCCATCTTGGGGAACCGTATTGGCATTCGTCCGCCGGTAGACGCTGACGAATCCGGCCAACTGCACGGGGCCGGCCGAACCGTGGCGGCGCAGCAGCGTTTCGGCCGCCTTCAGCCGCTCGTAGCTGGGATTCTCGCCGCCCAACTCCGCGGCGGCCAAGGCGATCACGCGGTGCTTCATGGCGGCCGGCAGCCGTTCCATGCCGTCGCGCTGCAATTCCACTCCGTCCGGCGTCACGAGCCTCACTCGACGGTACTCTTCGGCCGCTTGGGACTGCAGGTACTCCGCATCCGCGGCCAGGATCTGAGCCGAACGCCACAGCGCCTCTGCCACGCCGGGGCCCATTTCGTCCTCCAGGAACGGCATCACCCGGGTCCGGATCCGCGAGCGCATGAAGCGCGGATCCGTGTTGCTGGGGTCCTGCCAGGGCTGGAGCCCGGCCAGGGCGCAGACGTCCTCGGTATCCCGCCGACGCAGTGCCAGGAACGGACGCAGGTACTGGCCCCGCTTCACCGGCATGCCGGCCAGCGAGCGGGTGCCGGACCCGCGCCCTAGGCCCAGCAGCACCTGTTCTGCCTGGTCGTCCAGGGTGTGCCCCAGCAGGACAGCGGCCGCCCCGAATTCCGCCGCCGCAGCATCCAAGGCTGCATAGCGTGCCGTCCGGGCGGCGGCCTCCGGCCCCATCCCGGCGGATTCCACGCTCACCCGGCGCACCTGGACCGGCGCCAGGCCCAGCGATTCCAGCTGCAGCCGCGCACCCTCGGCCACCTCGGCACTGCCCGCCTGCAATCCATGGTCGACGACGACGGCTCCCACCCGGTAGGGACGGACGCCGTTGCGCGCGGGCCGGTTGAAGAATTCAGCGGTGATGGCCAGGGCCAGCGAATCCGGCCCGCCGCTGCAGGCCACCAGCAACAGCGGAGCCCCGCCGGAGTCCGCGGTGGCGGGTGCCGGCCCAAACTCTTCCAACGCCTGGCGCAACTGGTGCCGGACGGCCCCCACGCGCGGATGGAGCCGGGGCTTGCGCCGGTCCGCTGCCGCACCGCTCATGCGCGGCTGAGGTCCATGCGGCTGATCCACAGGTCGGGATGGTGGATCTCTTCCTCGGTGGGCAGATTTTCCGGACGCGCCCACACGGCGTTGAAGCCTTGCATGCCGACTTGCCGGGTCACGGCACGGACGAACTTGGCGCCGTCGGAATACTGCCGGGCCTTGGCGTCCAGGCCCATGAGCTTGCGGATCCAGTTCTCCAGCGCGCCGCGGCTCTGACCGCGGGCGTTGAATCGTTGCCGGATGGTCTTCACGGTGGGAACAATCGAGGAGTCCACCGCATCCATCACCACGTTGGCGTGGCCCTCCAGCAGGCTCATCACGGCCGTCAGGTGCGAGAAGACCGCCTTCTCCTCCGGTCCCTGGATCAGCTCCAGGATGGAACCCTTGAGCGACGAACCCGGCGCTCCGCCGTCGTCCTTCCCGCTGTCCTTGGTCGCGGCGACGGCGGCCTTGACGGCCTGCTGCAGCCGCTCGCCCAGTGTGTCCGATTTTTCCACCAGTGACGACGAGAGCTCGCCGATCTGTTCCATCATGTGGTCGCGCAGCCAGGGCGCCGCAGCGAACTGCACCCGGTGCGTTTGCTCGTGCAGGCAGACCCACAACCTGAAGTCGGACGGCACCACATTCAGTTCGCGTTCCACCGTCACGATGTTGGGCGCCACCAGCATCAGCCGGCCGGCCGCGGGGCCGCCGGGAAGCAGCGAGCAGAACGGGTCGTACTGGCCCAGCACCTTGCTGGACAGGAAGGAGAGGATGGCGCCCATCTGGGTGCCGGTGATGGCGCTGCCCACGGCCGTGGTGGCGCTCTTGAGCTGGTCCGGGCGCTTCTCGGCGAGCGCCGTGATGGCCGGAGCCAGCATGACCTCGAAGCTGCGGGCGTTGGCCTTTGACCAGGCCGCGCGGTCGATGATCAGCACCTCGGAATCGCGCAGGTCGCGGGCGGCATCCAGGCCGGTGATGCGGTGCACGTGGTCCACCGATTGCTCGGCAAGGCGGCGCAGCTCGTCCACGGCGGCACGGATTTCCGCGCCCTTCATCCGGGGGCCGGCCGGGGTCAGTTTGGCTGCCGTGGAGGCGGCCAGTTCCCAGTTGACCAGCCGCGGGGGCGGGCCGGGGGAGGCGCCGGATTCACTGGGGGTGGGTGCGCTGCTGTCCATGCGTCCCATCAGATCACATCAGCGCCAAGCCGGTCACTACCGGCCGTCCCGCGAATCGGTGCCCGGTCAGCGGCAACCGCAGCCGGCCAGGACCGTGGCGGCCCGGTCGGCGGCGGTGCGGGCGGCGTCGATCGAACCGTTCAGTCCATTGGCCACGAAGGCGAAAACCAGGAGCCGTCCGTCCGCGCTGGCCACGTAGCCGCTGAGCGACGTCACCGAGTTCAGCGTGCCGGTCTTGGCGCGGACCAGCCCGGCGCCGCCGGCGTTGGCCTCCAGGTACCGTCCGGACAGGGTGCCGGTCAGGCCGGCGATCGGCAGCGAACCGATTCCCGCCCGCAGGTCTGCGTCCTGGGCAGTGGCGATCAAGGTGACCGCCGCGGCCAGTTGTGCGGGACTCACCCGGTTCTTCATCGAGAGTCCGCTGGCATCGGCCAGCACCATCCCCTTCACCGGAATGCCCAGCCGTTCGGCCGCCTCCCGCACGGCCTCGGTGCCGCCGCCGAAGGAGCCGGGCTTCCCCACGGCGACGGCCGTGTTGCGGGCCAGGACCTCCGCCACGTAGTTGTCCGAGTGCTGCATCATGTAGGCCACCTGGCCGGCGACGGGTGCTGACTGCACCTCGGCCAGCACGGTCCCGTCAGCCGGTGCCGCAGCGCGGCCCACCTTGGCCGTCACGGAAAAATCCTTTCCGGCTACGGCCTGGGCCAGCGCATCCCGGAAAGCCGTCCCGGCCAGAGAAGCCGCATCGGCCACCAGGTCGCCCCCGCCATCGGCCTGGTCCCGCCCGGCATACAGCGCCAGCGGGTAGACCGGGGCAATCTCACCGTTCTTCACATCGCCCGGATCCCAGGCGGCGCTGATGGCCGGGCCGGAGTAGAGCGAGTCGTCCACCACCACGGTCAGCTCGCCCGTGTAATCGCTGGCGGCCAGTTTCCCGGCTGCCTGGGCAGCCAGCGTTGCCAGCCCGGCTTCACCCCAGACCGCGCCGGGCCGTGATTCCCCGGCCCCCAGCAGGGCATCGCCGCCGCCCACCAGGTACAGCACACCGGGGTTGCTGCCGCGCTTGACCGTGGTGCTGAGCCGCCGGTCCGCGCCGAGCGATTCCAGCGCGGCGACGGCGGTGAGAGTCTTCAGGTTCGACGCCGGAATCACCGGGTCGGCGGCACCCTTGTTGTACAGCACCTCGCCGCTGGTCGCATCGGTGACTGTCCCCGAAAAGCTGCCGGCGCCGTCGAACGCCAAGGCCTTGTCCAGCGCGGGCTTCAGCGCGGCAGGGTCGGGCAGCGGCGCCGTGCCGCTGCGTCCCGCCGGCGGCGGATCCAGTTCGGTGGGGGGCAGCTGCGCCGCCGGCGTGCTGATCACCGGCTCCGGCTGCGGCCACTCGATGGCCTGCGCCAGGTTGAATCCTGCGGGCACCGCCAGCGCGGCGAACACTACGGCCAGCAGCCCTGAGGTGAGCACACGGAAACCACGCCCCATGCTGCCCCTCCTGAGGATTGTGATTGTGTTGCTTATCCCCCCGACTCAACCCCGATGCCGGGGGGCGAAGGCAAGACCGATATCGTTAAGCGTAGTCGGCGCCGGGCAACGGTTGCACCAGCGGCGCCGAAGCCAAAAGACTGAACGTCTCCAAGGAGCGAAGCCATGCAGCATGACGTCACCATCGAGATCCCCAAGGGATCCCGGGTCAAGTACGAAATCGACCACGAAACCCACCGCCTCCGCCTGGACCGGGTGCTGTTCACCTCCATGCAGTACCCCACCCACTACGGCTACTTCGAGGACACGCTGGGCGAAGACGGCGATCCGCTGGACGCCATGGTCATGCTCCAGGACTTCGACCTGCTGCCCGGCGTGCTGGTTGAGTCCCGCCCGATCGCCGTCTTCAACATGACCGACGACGGCGGCGGCGACGCCAAGGTGCTGTGCGTCCCCGCCGACAAGCGCTTCGACCACATCCAGGAACTCTCCGATGTGCCGGAGTTCCTGATCAAGGAGATCGAGCACTTCTTCACCCGCTACAAGGACTTGGAGCCGGGCAAATGGGTCAGGGCCGAGGGCTGGGCCGACCGCGCCGCCGCCGAGGCCGAGCTGGAAGCCTCGATCAAGCGCTTTGCCGCGCAGGGCGAGGACTCGGCCGCCGACGAGCCGCAGGGCCGCGACGTCTAGCTGACGCCTCCGCCGGGAGTCGGCGGGAACAACGACGGCGGTCCGGGCCTTGGAGGTCCGGGCCGCCTGCCGTTGGGGCGCACCGGACACGCCATCAACCGAAATCGGTTGTTCCCGTTGTGGTGGAGGCAATACTGGTGCCATGTATGTGCTCACCATCAACCAGCGCGATTCCCGCGAGGTGGGCGACCTGGTGCCCGAGCTGATCAAGTCGCTGCGCCATCTGCCGGCGGCCATCCCCTTCCAGCGCTCCGTCGGCGACGAGGCCATCGGCGCGGTCGGGGAAGCGTCCACGGCCATCGACGCCGCGCTGATCGCGCTGCGCAGCCGGCGCTGGCACGTGGGAGTTGGCGTGGGTGAACTGCGGCAGCCGCTTCCATCGGAGATCAAGGACGCCGAGGGATACGGGCTGGTCTACGCGCGGCGCGCCGTGAACCGCGCGCAGAAAACCGGCGAGCGCGTCCCGCTGGCGGTCTCCGGCCCCGACGCGGACGTTGCTGCCGAAGCAGAGGCCGTGCTGAGGTTGCTCGGCCAGATTGTCGCCACCCGCACGGACGCGGAGTGGAAGGTCCTGGACCTGATGACGCCGGGAGCGCGCGGCCAGCAAAAGTTCATTGCCGAGGAGTTGGGCATTACCGGCCAGGCAGTGAGCAAGGCCGTGGTCCGGTCGCACTGGGTGGAGGAATGGGCCTGCCGGCCGGCAGCAGCGCGGCTGCTGGACCTGGCCTACTTGCCACGGTCCTTGCCGGCCGCCGCGCTGCCCTACTGACCGGCCGCGCGTGCACTGCACCAGAGCCTGCGGCGTCTAGACTCCGTAAAAGAATGCCGCCGGCTCCCGTCTGTGGCGTGGAACAAAGGAGTGCACAAATGGTCCCCGAAATTAACGTCTGGGCGGTCATCGTGGCCACCATTTCCACCATGGTCGTCGGGTCCATCTGGTACACGCCGAAGGTCTTCGGCAACTACTGGATGAAGGTTGCCAAGGTCAGCCCCGGTGAAGGCAAGAACGCCGTGCGCCCCATCATCATCACGGTCATTGTCAGCTTCATCAGTGCCTGGGTGCTGGCGGGCTCGGCTGCCATTGCCCAGGACTTCTATGGCGGCAACTTCCTCTGGAACACCGTGCTGACCGCCGTGATCCTGTGGGCCGGCTTTACCGCGGCCCGCTTCGTCACCCATGACGCCTTCGAGGGGCGCCCGGCCGGGCTGACAGTGCTGAACATCGTGCACGAACTCGTCACGTTCCTCGTCATGGCGCTGATCATCGGCCTCTTCGGGATCAGCGCAGCCTGACTCGCACGCCAAGCGCCTGGCCCCGTGCCGCGGGGCACATGAGCGGTGTCATCGGGCGCCATGTGTAATCGCTGCGGGCCAAGTGACGACGGGCACCACGTGGACTCCCCCTCGTGCTGGGATCATTGATGAATCGATTCATCACCAGTTTGAGAGGCAATACCAATGATCGACGCCCTGCAAGACTTCACCGCTTCGCTACCCACTGTCCTGCAATGGGTAGGTGTGGTCCTCGCCGCCGCGATCCCCTTTGTCGAGTCCTACTTCGGCTCCGTGATCGGCGTGCTTGCCGGCATCAATCCGGTGATCGCAGTCGTCGCCGCCATCGTGGGAAACGTCGCCTCGATGCTGGTCTTTGTGCTCAGCGCCCACAACATGCGCGCCAAGGTTGTTAGCAGCAAGGAGCCCCGTGTGCCCTCGCCCCGCCGGCAGAAATTGCGGCAGCAGTTCGACAAGTACGGCGTAGCCGGCGTGAGCCTGCTGGGCCAGACGATCCTGCCCAGCCAGATCACCTCGGCGGCGATGGTCTCCTTCGGGGCGTCGAAGAATGCGGTGATCCTCTGGCAGATCGTCTCGATCACCCTCTGGGGCACCGCGTTCGGCATCCTCGCCAGCCTTGGAGTTTCGCTCGTGGGCTGAATCCCGCAGCAGTCTCAGACGGACCGTGTCCGGGTGCGGCTGCACCCGGGCACGGTCCGTCCAATTCGGTGTCTAGTCCGGCACGCTGTTAGACCGGCACGGTATCAGGCCGGCACAGTGTTAGCCTGCACGGTGTTAGTCCAGCAGGCTGAGCAGGATGGGCGCCGCGCCGTCTTCTTCCACCGTTCCGGTCACTTCGTGGGCGACGGCGATGACCTCCTCCGGCGCCTGTCCCATGGCCACCCCGCGGGCGGCCCAGTCCAGCATTTCAATGTCGTTGCGCCCGTCGCCCATGGCCACCGTGTGCGACGGCTCCACGTCCAGCTTTCGACGCAGCGCTTCCAGTGCGCTGGCCTTGGTGACGCCGTTGGCGGCGATGTCCAGCCAGGCCGTCCAGCCCACTGAGTAGGTCACGCCCTTGAGTCCGGCGGTGTCGATGGCTGCCTTGAACTCTTCGGGCGTGTTTTCGGCGCTGGATACCACCACGCGCACTGCCGTGGATTCCAGCAGTGTTTCGAAGTCCACTCCCTTGGCTTCGATGCCGAAGCTGGCGTCCTGGAAGCGCTCGGTGGCCAGGAAGTTGCCTTCTTCGTCCTCCAGCGCGAACTTTGCGGTCGGCAGTTTCGAGCGCATCACGCGCAGGGCAGGGCCGGGATTGAAGGTCACCCGGTCTTCCACCTCGTAGCCGGCGTCCAGCGAGGTGTCGATCCGCAACGTGACACCGCCGTTGGAGCAGACCGCGTACCCCTTGGTCAGGCCGATCAGCTCGATGATCGGCAGCGTTGCATTCAGCGACCGCCCGGTGGATACGACCACTTCGTGGCCGGCGTCGACGACGGCGCGAGCCGCTTCGCGCACCGCATCGCTCATATGGCCGTCATGGTTGACCAAGGTGCCGTCCACGTCCAAGGCCACCAGCTTGCGGACCCCGTTCTCGACGAAGTTGTTCCGCCGGGCAGCATTGGACTGATCTGACTTGTTTTCTGTCTTGTTTTTCGCTATCCGCTGGTCGTCGATGCCAGCGTGAGCTTTATCAGCTGTAGTTGTCATCCACCTAGTGAAGCATGACCAAGCTACGGACCGGTAGAAGTTTTCTACGGGCGAATGACACCCCGGTGAACGGACGCGGAACTGCAACGCACGCCGTCAGCCCGGGATCAGGCCGCGGAGGCGGGTTTCAGCCGAGGACCGGCAGGACTTCCATCCCGCCCAGATAGGGCTGCAGGGCGCTGGGGACGTTCACCGAGCCATCGGCGTTCTGGTGGTGTTCCAGGATGGCCACGATCCAGCGCGTGGTGGCCAGCGTTCCGTTCAGCGTGGCGACCGCCCGCGTGCCCTTCCGTTCGCCCTCTGCCGAGACTTGGCGTTCGCGGATGTTCAGCCGGCGGGCCTGGAAGGTGGTGCAGTTGGAGGTGGAGGTCAGCTCCCGGTAGGCCTGCTGCGTGGGCACCCAGGCTTCGCAGTCAAACTTGCGGGCCGCGCTCATGCCAAGGTCACCGGCGGCGGTATCGATCACCCGGTAGGGCAGTTCCACCTTCGCCAGCATTTCCTCTTCCCAGGCCAGCAGCCGTGCGTGCTCGTCGGCGGCTTCCTCGACCGGGCAGTAGATGAACATTTCCAGCTTGTTGAACTGGTGCACCCGAATGATGCCCCGGGTGTCCTTGCCCGCTGCACCGGCCTCCCGGCGGTAGCAGGAACTCCAGCCTGCATAGCGGGTCGGACCGGCGGAGAGGTCAAGGATCTCGTCCGCGTGGTAGCCCGCCAATGCCACCTCCGACGTGCCCGTCAGGTACAGGTTGTCGCGCTCCAGACGGTAGATCTCGTCGTCGTGCTCAACATCAAAACCGGTGCCCTGCATCGTTTCCGGGCGAACCAGCGTGGGGGTGATCATCGGGATGAAGCCATTGGACACGGCCTGGTCCAGCGCCATGTTCATCAGCGCGATCTCCAGCCGGGCGCCCACTCCCTTGAGGAAGTAGAAGCGCGAGCCGGAAACCTTGGCCCCGCGTTCCATATCGATGGCGCCGATCAGTTCGCCGATGGCTAGGTGGTCCCTCGGTTCGAAGCCGTCCGGACCAAAATCGCGGGGCTTGCCGACCGTCTTGACCACGTTGAAGTCTTCCTCGCCGCCGGCGGGAACACCGTCCTCGATCAGGTTGGGGATACTGCGCAGCAACGACTCCTGCTGGTTTTGGGCGGCATCCGATGCCGCCTGCGCCTCCTTGACCGAAGCCGCCAGTTCCTTGACCTGCGCCAGCAGCGCGGCCTTCTCCTCGCCCTTGGCCTGCGCCACCTTCTTGCCGAAGACATTCTGTTCGGCGCGCAGCCCCTCGTACCGGTTGATCGCTTCCCGGCGCGCCACGTCGGCGGCGATGACGGCATCGACGACGGACTCGTCGGCGCCCCGGGCGCGCTGGGAGGCACGGAAGATCTCTGGATTGGCGCGGAGTTCGTTTACATCGATCACTTGCTAAGGGTACCCAAAAAGGCGTTCCGCCCTCGATCCGGTTCGCCCCCGCCCCGGCAGCGGTCCCGCGGGCCGCCCTCGGTGCGGCGCTGGATAAGCTAGGAGCACCATGCCTGCCGAATGGATACTCGCCCTCACCGTAGCCGCAGCGGCGGCCGCCTTTGTGGTGATCTGGCTGGGCATCCGCCGGACCTCCCGGCGCCGCATGGGAGCCGGGCCCGCCGATCCGGCGCCAACTCCGGTCCTACCCGACCAACGCGTGGTGTTCATCCTCAACCCGGTGAAGAACGGAGCGGCCGAGGCCCGCCGCCAGGTGGAAGCTGCCTGTGAAGCCGCCGGCTGGAGTCCTCCGCTGGTCTTGGAAACCACCCCGGACGACCCGGGCCACGGGCAGGCAAAACGCGCCCTGGAGGAGCGGGCCGACGTCGTTATTGCCGGCGGCGGGGACGGCACCATCCGGGTGGTTGCCTCGGAATTGTCCGGCACCCAGGTGCCGATGGGCGTGCTGCCGCTGGGCACGGGAAACCTGCTGGCGCGGAACCTGGGTCTGGAACCCAGCGCCCTGCAGGCCAACATCAACGTGGCGCTGCACGGTGTGATCCGCAAGATCGATACCGCGGACATCACCTTGGAGAACGAGGCCACCGGGATGCGCGTCGAGGACAGTTTCCTGGTGATCGCCGGCATCGGGGTGGATGCGGACGTCCTGGCCGACACCCGGGACGACCTTAAACGCCGGTTCGGCTGGGTGGCTTACTCGGAAGCCGGTGTCCGCCACCTGGCCGGTCAGCGTAAGCGGGTCATGGTCAGCATCGACGGCGGCCCTGCCCAACTCCGCAAGGTGCGCAGCATCCTGCTGGCCAACTGCGGGAAGCTTCCGGCGGGAATCGATTTCATCCCCACTGCGGAAATTGACGACGGCGAAATAGACATTGTGGTGCTCAGCCCGCGCAGCGTGGTTGGCTGGCTGTGGATCGCCGCCAAGACCCTGGTGCGGCACACAGCGCCGATTCCGGTGATCGAATACCACCGAGGGCGGACGGTCCGGATTACCGCACACGACCCGATGGGCACCCAGCTCGACGGCGACCCCTCGGGGCCCGTCACGTCGCTGACCGTTGAGGTCAGGCCCCGGTCGCTGGCCGTACGAACCGAGTCGATCCCCTCCGCCGACAGCGCCCGCCCCGCTGCCTAGGACGAGGGCAGCCGCTGCCGGCTCGGGGGAGCTTGGACGGGGTGCTTACGTGTCGTCGCCGCCGGCGTTGAGCGGATCGTCGCTGGCGTCGGCCTCGTCGGTGTCGTGCAGCTCTTCACCCGGAATGTCGATGGGCTGCTCGTCCGCTTCGAGGGCCGGGATCTCCGCGTCCGGCTGTTCCAGGTCTTCCTCCGCGGGAATCGGGAATTCGCCGGCCGCCTGCTGGTTGATCAACTGCTGCTCCTCGGCGAAGCGCAGGTCATTTCCCTGGTCCCCGAGGTCGCCCACGCGGTTTTCGCTGGAGGTCTGGTTCAGCGCCTCCTCCGGGGTCGGCTCCCCGTCCTGGTACTGGTCCCTGTCGTTGTGCTGTGTCATGCTGCTCCGATCTGTTCTCCCGAGGTCAGTTTTCCTCAGCATACTGACCATAACAACCGGCGGATACCCCGGCAGCCGGTGTTCAGCGGACCTGCAGCAGTTCCCTGACCCAGCCATCGGCGCGCAGGAACGCTTCGTCCTGGTTGCTGCGCGGGATCGTGTGGCCGCGTCGGTCGGCGCGCGGATAGGAGCCCAGGAACCTCAGGCCCGGGCTGAGCCGGTGCAGCCCGCGAACCGCGTCGGCCACGCGCTCCTCTGCCAGATGCCCTTCAGCGTCCAGGCTGAAGAAATAGTCCCCGAGGAACTGTCCGGTTGGCCGGGACTCGATCCTGCTCAGGTTTACCCCCCGGCTGGAGAGCTGTTCCAGGATCGCCACCAGCGCCCCCGGATGGTCCTGCGGCAGCGGGACCACCAGCGTGGTTTTATCCGCTCCGGTCGGTGCGGGAAGGACGCCGGGCCGGCTCACCAGAATGAAGCGGGTGACGGCGTCGGGAATGTCCCCGATGTCATCGGCAAGCACCTGCAGGCCGCGCTGCTGGGCGACCAGCGGCGAGCAGATCGCGGCCTGGTGGCCGGGGGCCGGGTCCAGCAGCCCCACACCGGCCGCCGCCGTGGACGACGCCGGAAGATATGCCGCCTGCGGAATGTTTTCGCCGCACCAGGTCCGGCACTGGGCCCACGCATGCGGATGGGTGGAGACCACGGAGATCCCTTGGCGCTCCGTCCCGGGACGCACAGCCAGCACAAACCGGATAGGCACCAGTTGTTCGCCGATGATCTGCAGCGGCTCACCGCCCGCTATCGCGTCCAACGTGGCGCTGACGCCGCCCTCGACCGAGTTCTCGATCGGAACCATCGCTGCGCCGGCTTCGCCCGAGCGGACCGCATCCAGGGCGGCCTCCACGTTAGAGGCCGGGATCCGGGGCACGTCTTCGGCCCCGGGGACCTGAAGGAGGGCCGCTTCGGTGAAGGTGCCCTCCGGCCCCAGGAAGGTGTAGACGCTGGCCATTACTGGACCCGGGGCTCCTGCCCGTTCTCCGACACGATGGGCTTGCCCGCGTCCAGCCAGGCCCCCATGCCGCCGTGGATGTTGACGGCGGAATATCCGTTCGAATTCAGCCATTCCGTGGCCCGGAAGGAGCGTCCGCCGCTGCGGCACACCACGTGCAGGTCCACATCCGGGTCCAACTCCTCCAGACGCAGCGGCAATTCGTTCAGCGGAATATGCACCGCGCCGGCGATGTGCCCGGCTTCCCATTCGTAGTCCTCGCGCACGTCCAGAATGGTGGCGTCGCCGCCTACGCTGTTGACGTCCACGTTCTCGACATCGCTCATGGCAACCTCCGCAAATGCGCGGCAGCCTCTGCTGCCGCTGATGATTTCTTTACTACGCGTCCGGCAATTCGGCCGCATCACAAGCCTATAGTGGGATCGTCCGCTCCCTTAATGAGACAGGGGTATCCATGGCCGCTGACCAGCCGACCATTCTGGCCACGTCCGGAGGTTTCAAAGCCGGTGTGCGCAGCCGGATTGCGTTCAACCACCTGGTGCACCACGCCGTCGAACTGTCAGGGGCCACCGGGCGGGCGCCCCGCTTGACCCACCTGGGCACGGCAGGCGGCGACCAGCGCTGGTTCCAGGCCGAACTGGACGAGGCGGCCCGGACGGCCGGCTACGACCTGAGCCATCTGAACCTGTTCACCATGCCAAACGTGTCCGACATCGAAGAGCACCTGCTCGGCCAGGATGTGGTGTGGGTAGGCGGCGGTTCGGTGGCGAACCTGCTGGCCGTGTGGCGGGTCCACGGACTGGATACGATTTTCCGGCGCGTCTGGCAGGCCGGCGTGGTGCTGGCAGGCGTTTCCGCTGGCTCCATCTGCTGGTTCCGCGGCGGCACCACCGACTCCTTCGGTCCCGATCTGCGCCCGGTCACCAACGGCCTGGCACTGCTGCCCTATGACAACGGCGTCCACTACGACTCGGAACCACAACGCCGGCCGCTGGTACACCGGCTCGTGGCGGACGGCATCCTGGGCGAAACACATTGCACCGACGACGGCGTGGGGCTGGTCTACCACGGCATCCAATTGGCCGGAGCGGTCAGCGAGACCGAAGGAAAACTGGCCTACCGGGTGACCGCCCAGGCCGGCGACGGACCGGAAGCCATTGCGGTGGAGGAACCGATCGAAGCCCGGTTCCTCGGCTGAACGGGACGGGCTGCAACCGGCGGGCCACAGCAGGATTGGCCCGCACCGCCACGCGGGGCTACAGTTACGGGCGATGACTGCACTGCATGATTTGACGGCGGTTGCCCAGCGCGACGCCGTGGCCCGCGGCGAACTGTCGGCCCGGGAACTGACGGACCACTATCTCCGCCGGATCGAGGCGCTGAATCCACGGCTGGGCGCCTTCATTACGGTCGACTCGGACCAGGCGCTCAAGCAAGCGCGCGCCGCGGACGACCACCAGGCCCGCGGCGGGACGCTGGGCCGGCTGCACGGACTTCCGCTGGCGTACAAGGACCTCACCGACGTGGCCGGCCTCCCGACCACGCACGGCAGCGCCGCACTGGATCACCGTCCGGCGCTGGCGAACCACCCCCTGGTCGACGTGCTCGAATCCGCCGGCAGCATCACCCTGGGCAAGACCCAGGTGCCGGAATTCGGCCTGACCTCCTACAGCGAGAACCGAGTGGCTCCTCCGGCCCGCAACCCGCTGGATCCTACGCTGAGCCCGGGCGGCTCCTCCGGCGGTAGCGCCGCGGCCGTCGCCGCGGGCATGCTGCCGTTCGCGCCGGGCTCCGACGGCGGCGGCTCGGTGAGGATCCCCGCGGCCGCCACCGGGCTGGTGGGGCTCAAACCCGGGCGCGGCCGGCTGCCCGCCGGCACCACCGGCGACGACGCCGGCCAGCTGGTGGTGGCGGGCCCCCTGGCCCGCACCGCAGCCGACGCGGGCCTGCTCATGGACGCCATGGCCGACGAACCCTCGGCCCGGGCAGCCTCCGGCGCTGAACCGAATTTCCTCGACGCCGCCCTCCGCGCCGAAGGCCGCTTCCGGATCGGCGTGAGCACCGGCTCCCCGTTCGAGTCCGCCTACCCGCTCTCGCTGGAACCGGAGGCGAGCCAGGCGCTCGAGACGGCCATGGAATTGCTGCAGGGACTAGGCCACGACCTGGCGGACGCTGAGATCCGCTACGACAACCGCTACCCGGACGCCTTCGCCACAGTATGGACCGCCGGCCTGGCCCGGCTGGATCTGCCGGCCGGACGCGAAGCTCAGCTCATGCCGCTCACCCGGACCTTCCGGCGCCGCGCCGTGAAGCGCACGCCCCAGGCGCTGGCGGAGGCTTTGTCCGTGCTGGCGCGGTTCCAAGACGACACCCGGGCGCAGTTCGGCCGCTACGACCTGATGCTCACGCCGGCGCTGGCACAAACTCCGCGGCCGGTGGGCTGGTACACCTCCACCAGCGCGGACGTGGACTACATGCGCCAATGCCAATATTCGCCGTTCACATCGCTGGTCAACGTCTGCGGCTTGCCCGCCATTGCCGTGCCGGTCAGCACCACCGAAGAAGGCTTGTCCATGGGGATCCAGCTGATCGGCCGACCGGGCTCCGAGGGCTCACTCCTGGCCATTGCCGCACAGCTGGAGAGCGTCCGCTGACCCGGCGCAGAACCCCGCGCTGACCTGCGGAAACGTCCTAGCATCCGGGCAGGCGCGGGGCAAGGATATGACAATGCGTGTCGCTGAGTGTCAGAATTGAACACCGTGAGCAATACCGTGCAGTCCGGGAATCCGCAGCCGGAACAAGCTATAAAGTCCAGTCAAACCGGCAAAACATTCTTCGGGCATCCACGGATGCTGGCCAATCTCTTCTCCGTAGAACTCTGGGAGCGTTTCTCCTTCTACGGCATGCAGGGCATCCTGCTCTACTACATGTACTACTCGGTCGCCGAGGGCGGCCTGGGCATCGACGAAGGCATCGCCACCGGACTGGTGGGCGCCTACGGCGGCGGCGTCTACCTCTCCTCCATCCTGGGCGCGTGGGTAGCCGACCGCATTCTGGGATCCGAGAAGGTCCTCTTCTACACAGGCATCATGGTCATGCTGGGGCACATCGCGCTGGCCCTGCTTCCGGGCGGCGTGGGGCTGGCCGTCGGCCTGATCCTGGTGGCCATCGGCTCCGGCGGCCTGAAGGCCACCGCCAGCTCGCTGGTCGGCTCGCTGTACAGCCTGAAGGACGACCGCCGCGATGCCGGCTTCTCGATTTTCTACATGGGCGTGAACATCGGCGGCCTGTTCGGCCCGCTGCTCACCGGCCTGGCCCAGGTGCAGCTTGGCTTCCACTACGGCTTCGGCCTGGCCGCGCTGGGCATGGCAATCGGCCTGACCCAGTACGCGCTGACCCGCAAGAACCTCCCCGAGGCCTCCCACCATGTGGCCAACCCGCTGCCGCGCGGCAACTACGGCAAGGTCGCCGCCGTGGCCGCGGCCGCCGTCGTCGTTATTGTGCTGCTGGTGGCCTTCGGCTTTGTCACCGCGGAAAACCTTGCGCCGATCATGGCGTGGCTGGCGATCATCGCCGCCGTCGTGTACTTCGTGGTAATCCTCTCCAGCAAGCAGGTGGACGGCGTGGAGCGCAAGCGGGTGTACGCCTTCATCCCGCTGTTCATCGCCTCGGCCGCGTTCTGGGCGCTGTTCCAGCAGCAGTTCACCGTGGTGGCCCTGTACGCGGACAAGCAGCTGGACCGCTCGCTGGGCGGCTGGGAAATGCCGGCCAGCTGGGTGCAATCCATCAACCCGGTATTCATCATCATCTTCGCCGGCATTTTCGCCGCCGTGTGGACCAAGCTCGGCCCGAAGCAGCCCAGCTCGCCGATGAAGTTCGCCCTGGGCCTGGTGGTCATGGGCCTGGCGTTCCTGGCCTTCATTCCGCTGGCCGGCGGCGGCGCCAACTCCACCCCGCTGCTGGCGATGGTCGGCATCCTGTTCCTGTTCACGATGGCGGAACTGTTCCTCTCCCCCACCGGGTCTTCGGTGTCCACCAAGCTCGCCCCGAAGGCGTTCCAGACCCAGATGGTGGCGCTGTTCCTGCTGTCCATCTCGCTGGGCACCACGCTTGCCGGCATCCTGGCCGGTTACTACGACCCGACCAATGAGGCCCCGTACTTCGGCTTCATCGGCGTGGTGGCGATCATCCTGGGCGTCGGCCTGGCCGCTGCCGTGCCGTCGCTGAAGAAGCTGATGGGCGGCATCCGCTAACCCCGGATCTTAAGCACGACGGCGATGCCCGGGTGAGGATTGGATCCTCACCCGGGCATCGCCGTCGTTAGGGGCGTCTGATCCATGCACTACTCCTCATCGACTACGCAGCTCCGGCCCTTCTGAGCGTTCAAAAAGGGCCGGAGCTGCGTAGTCGATGGCTGAAGTGGACCAGCGGTGCACCGCCGGCGGCGCTACATGCTGCCGAGGACGCCGATGAAGAGCAGAAGGCACCAGATGCCGGCCACCGCGTAGCCCATGATCAAACCCGCCAGCGCCATGCTGCGGCCGGCCGGCTCCTTGCCCAGTGCGATGTGGCCGAACACGATGGCCAGGACCTGCGGGACGAGCACGAAGCCGAACGTCACCACGGAGATGATGCCCAGCACCAGCGCCGCAATGCTCAGGCCCTTCGGCTGGGCCTGCGGCGTGTAGTACATCGGCTGATTGTAGTCAGGGCCGCCGTACGGCTGCTGGCCGGCGTACGGCTGGGCGTCGGGGCCGGGCTGGTAGGCGTACGGATGGGGGGCATCGGGCCACGACGGCGGCTGCTGGGCCTGGCCGGCGTTCGGATCCGTGTACCAGCCCGGGTGTTTCGGATCGTTGAAGGGCGGCCTGTTTTCCGTGCCGGACATGCTCTGGATTCCCCCTGGGGTAGATTCGCTGCTTCGCGCAGCTGCGGTGCGGGTGCCATTCCAGTCTAGGCGCGGCCCCGGTTGTGCGGGTATGGCGGCGGATCCGTCACGGACCGATACGGATCCTTGGGTTTTTTGGCATGCTTGAGGAATGGCAAACCGTGCGGGCACCGTGGCCCTCCCCAGCGACCTTGTAGACCTGACCGCGCTGCGGGACGCCTACTTCGACATCAAGCCGGATCCGGCCGACCCGGCCCAGCGCGTGGCCTTCGGCACCTCCGGGCACCGCGGCTCCAGCCTGAAGGCCTCCTTCAACGAGGACCACATCGCCGCCATCACGCAGGCGATCGTGGAGTACCGCGCCGGCCAGGGGATTGCCGGCCCGCTGTTCGTCGGCAAGGACACGCACTCGCTCTCCGACCCGGCGCAGGACACCGCCTTGGAAGTACTGGCCGCGAACGGTGTCACGGTGCTGGTCGATTCCCGCACCGGCTGGACCCCGACGCCGGCCGTCAGCCACGCGATCCTGACCCACAACGCCGCCCATCCCGACGCCCAGGGCGACGGGATCGTGATCACTCCCTCGCACAATCCGCCCGGCGACGGCGGCTTCAAGTACAACCCGCCGCATGGCGGCCCCGCGGACTCGGATGCCACCGGCTGGATCGCCGCGCGCGCCAATGAACTGCTGGAAGCCGGCCTGCGCGGGGTGAAGCGGATGACCTTGGGGCAGGCGCAGTTCTCCGGCGCGGTGGGGACCTACGATTTCCTGGGCGCCTACGTGGACGATCTGCCGCAGGTGCTGGATCTGGACGCCATCCGCGCCGCCGGGGTGCGGATCGGCGCGGACCCGATGGGCGGGGCCTCGGTGGATTACTGGGGTGCCATCGCCGAGCGGCACCGGCTGAACCTGACGGTGGTCAATCCGACGGTGGACCCGCAGTGGGCGTTCATGACGCTGGACTGGGACGAGAAGATCCGGATGGACTGCTCCTCGCCGTCGGCCATGGCCTCGCTGATCAACGCCGTGCGCGGCGGCGGCGCCGCCTATGACATTGCCACCGGGAACGACGCCGATGCGGACCGGCACGGGATCGTCACCCCTGACGCCGGGCTGATGAACCCGAACCACTACCTGGCCGTGGCCATCGACTACCTCTACACGCACCGGCCGGATTGGCCGGCGGGGGCAGCGGTGGGCAAGACGCTGGTGTCCTCCTCGATGATCGACCGGGTGGCGGCCGGCCTGGGCCGGCGACTGGTGGAGGTGCCGGTGGGCTTCAAATGGTTCGTGCCCGGCCTGCTCTCCGGCGAGGGCGTCTTCGGCGGCGAGGAGTCTGCCGGGGCCTCTTTTGTCCGCTTTGACGGCAAGCCGTGGTCCACCGACAAGGACGGCATCCTGCTGGCGCTGCTGGCTTCCGAGATCGCCGCCGTCACCGGAAAATCGCCGTCCGAACTCTACGGCGGGCTGACCGAGAAGTTCGGGTCGCCGTCGTACGCGCGCATCGACGCCGCGGCCACCCGGGAGCAGAAGGCCGCGCTGGCCAAACTCTCCGCCGCGGACGTTGCCGCGACGGAACTGGCCGGCGAGCCGATTACCGCCAAGCTGACCGAAGCGCCGGGCAACGGCGCGGCCATCGGCGGACTCAAGGTCACCACCGAAAACGCCTGGTTTGCTGCGCGGCCCTCCGGCACCGAGGACGTGTACAAGATCTATGCCGAATCCTTCCGCGGGCCGGATCATCTGGTGCAGGTGCAAACCGAGGCGAAGGCGATTGTGGACGCCGTCATCGCCTAACAGCGCGCCTGCTGAGTCACGGATCCGCGCGCGTCTTCGAATCGTCACGACGGCGCGGCGCCGCTGTATGAGCGGTAGGATGTCCTGCGGATATTTCCACTGACTCCCCCGACTCTTAAGAGGCCCACCATGAGCACGCCCGTGAAGTCATCGCCGTTCCGCTGGACGTTGCATGGCGACGGCAAGAACATTTCCGCGGGCACCGTGGTGGGGCCGCAGGAACGGCTGACGTGGCCGCGCACCATTGGCATCGGCGCCCAGCATGTGGTCGCCATGTTCGGCGCCACCTTCCTGGTTCCGCTGCTGACAGGCTTCCCGCCGTCCACCACGCTGCTGTTCTCCGGTGTGGGCACCATCCTGTTCCTGATCATCACGGCGGGGAGAGTCCCCAGCTACCTAGGCTCCAGCTTCGCGTTCATTGCTCCCATCAGCGCGGCGATGAACCAGCACGGCATGGGTGGAGCACTCGGCGGCCTGATCATGGCCGGCGCCGTGCTCTTCCTGATTGGCCTTATCGTGCACAAGGCCGGCACACATTGGATCCACGTGGTGATGCCGCCGGTGGTGACCGGTGCCATCGTCGCGCTGATCGGGCTCAACCTGGCCCCGACTGCTAAGGAGAACTTCGACGAAGCACCCGTGACGGCGCTGGTCACCGTGGTGGCCATCCTGCTGGTCACCGTGCTGTTCCGCGGACTGCTGGGCCGGCTTTCCATCCTGATTGGCGTGCTGGTGGGCTATGTGGTGGCCGTCCTGCGCGGGGAGGTGGACTTCTCCGCCATCAACGACGCTGCCTGGATCGGGCTGCCTGCTTTCCATACGCCTGAGTTCCACATCTCTGTGATCGGCCTGTTCGTCCCCGTAGTGCTGGTGCTGGTGGCAGAGAACATCGGCCATGTGAAGTCGGTATCGGCGATGACCGGGCAGGATCTTGACCCGGTGACCGGCCGCGCCCTGATGGCCGACGGTCTGGCCACCGTTCTGGCCGGCAGCGGCGGCGGGTCCGGCACCACCACCTACGCCGAGAACATCGGCGTGATGGCAGCCTCCAAGGTCTACTCCACCGCCGCCTACTGGGTGGCCGGCATCGTCGCCATCCTGCTCAGCCTGTTCCCGAAGTTCGGTGCCGCCATCGCCACGGTTCCCCTCGGGGTCCTGGGCGGTGCCGGCGTGGTGCTCTACGGCATGATCGGCATCCTCGGCGTGCGGATTTGGGTCCAGAACCGGGTGAACTTTGCCAACCCGATCAACCTCTCCGTGGCCGGAGTTTCCCTGGTGGTCGGCATTGCCAACTTCACGTGGATTGTTGGCGAACTGCAGTTCGAGGGCATCGCGTTGGGCACCGCGGCCGCGCTGATCATCTTCCACGGCATGAGCGCGGTGGCCCGGTGGCGCGGCACCGAGCCGGTGGACTCGGCCGAAGACGAAGGCGTCAAACCGTCCAAGCTCGGCTAACCGCCACCCTGCTGTTGGCGCCAGCAACTCCATGCCCAGCCACGCTCCGCGCGGCCCTTCCCTAGACCGCAGGGACGCCTGGGGCTAGCGTTACAGACCACCGGGGAGTCCGCCCCGGGGCTGTCCGAAGGAGGAAGCATGGCCAACCACGTTTACAACGTCACCGAAATTGTGGGAACCTCGCCCGACGGCATCGACGCCGCGGTCTCCAACGCCATCGCCGAAGCGTCCAAGACGTTGCGCAATCTGGATTGGTTCGAGGTGAAGTCGGTCCGCGGCCACCTCAATGAAGGCAAGGTCTCGGACTGGCAGGTGACCATCAAGCTCGGTTTCCGGCACGAAAGCTAACGCGGGCCTGGATGAGGGCTTCCGGCGGCCAACGTGAACCATCCATCTTTCGTTGCGGCGCCGGCTGTCCCGAACATGCCAACGACCACAATGCGGCCGGGCCTGCCCGTCGTCATGCGAGCCGGAGGGCTGCCACGGGGCAGACGCGGACGGCAGCCTTAGCTGCTTCGAGGTTCGCAGCGTCCACGTCTTCAACGTCGACGACCAGTTCGCCCTCGTCATCGAGGTGCATCAGCTGAGGGGCTGCCTCTTCACACAGCCCGTGCCCCTCGCACCGGGGCCAGTCAACGACAATCTTCATCTTGAGCCTCCTCGCGGCAGCGCTGCCGCCCCTTGTCCCGCCGCAGCAATGCGGTATGTGATCTTGCTTACGCTCAGAATACACAGTGTCGTGTGAAAATTCACACCGTAAAGCCACGCAGCGGAAACGACCTGGAACCAACCTTGAGCGAGTTCTTGTATCGTCGACATCCATCACGTGCCTGAATAGGAACTTGGCGCCACTAGTGCAGGGAGCAGACATGGATGCAGGAATACTCTGGCCCATCAAGACGAGCCTGACGGCCTACATCGAGTCCCTCGACGACGGCAAGATCGACGTCATGGACCCTGCCGAGAGCCGCCCGGAAGGATTTTGGTTTCCGCTGCAGGCAGGACGTGCCGGGACCGCGGCGGGCGGCAGTATGGAATTCGCCGGCTCCGTCCGATTGAGCGGCCACTGGGGCATGCTCGACGTCGAATTCCGGGACCCTCGCTTGGACTTCGATGACGCTGGAGCGGTTCTGCTCATCCGTGAACGCGGCGGCATCAACCAGGATCGGTTCGTGGCCATCGCCCGCCTGACCCGCCAAATCGACGCATCGGCAACCGCAACCGACTTCGCAGCAGCCCTCACCGGCGAAGGCGCCTTCCTGTTGGCGGCCAGTACTCAGCAGGCACGGCCCTGAGTCCGGTCCGCCTCCATTCGGCAACACCTGAGCCTTCGCCGAACTGAATGCACAGCACGCATGGGTAGGATTCAAAACATTCATTTGTCTTATGCGGATGAACGCCGTTGGATAGCCATAGTGGCGCCGGACACATAATCCGGCTCACGACCCAACACCCGAAGCCCGCAGAAGCGCCTGCCGCTACCTGCGCCCCCTACACGATGCGAGGTGCCACGGAATGGTTGCAGTGCTGCAGACGTCCGACATCGATCTTTGGTCCGACGAAGTATTGCTCGATCCCTACCCGACGTTCACGGAACTGCGCGAGCAGGCCGCGGCCGTGCGGCTTGAAAAGAATGACGTCTGGGTGTTGACCCGGTATCAGGAGATCCGCGAGGCCCTCGGCAACTGGGAGTCCTTCTCGTCGACCACGGTCGCTTTCAACCCGGACATGAACGGCGCCCTGGTCGGCACCAGCCTCGCCACGGATCCGCCGCAGCACGAGGCCCTGCGGAGCGCCCTCACCGAGAACCTCTCCCCCCGTGCGCTGCGCAAACTGAAGGCCAGCATCGATCAGAAGGCCGATGATCTGGTGGCAGGCGTGGTGGAACGGGGCTCGTTCGACGCCATTAGCGACCTCGCCCGCGAACTGCCGCTTCAGGTGGTGCTGGACCTCATTGGCGTGCAGGGCGACGTTCGCGACAAGATTCTTGACTGGGGCGCCGCGGCCTTCAACGTGCTTGGTCCGATGAACGAACGCACCGCGCAGAACTTCCCGCTCGCCGGGGAACTGTTCCACTGGGCCACCACGCTTCAGCGCGAGGAACTCGTTGAGGGCAGCATGGGCCGGGCGATTTTCGACGCCGGGCACCGCGGCGAGATTCCCGCTGCGAACTGCGGCAAGATCGTGCACCAATACGTGGCAGCCGGCCTGGATACGACGATCGCCGCTATCGGCAACGCCATCGCGGCCTTCGGCTCGAACCCCGACCAATATGAACTGCTCCGGCAGGACGCCTCGCTCATTCCGGCTGCCTTCAACGAGACTCTCCGCTATGAGGCGCTGATGCACGCCCAGGGCCGCGGCACCACGAAGGACGTGGACGTCGACGGCACCATCATTCCGGCCGGCTCCCAGGTTGCCCTCCTCTTCTGCGCCGGAAACCGGGACCCCCGCCACTACCAGGATCCCGACACCTTCCTGGTGGAACGGAACCCGATCGACCACCTGTCCTTCGGGTATGGAGTGCATGGGTGTGCCGGACAGGGCCTCGCCCGGCTGGAGGCCTTCGCTGTGCTCGACGCGCTCCGCCGCCGGGTGAAGGCGTTTACGGTCGGCGAGGGAGTGCGGAAGATCAACAACTCCAGCCGCGGCCTGGACAGCCTGCCCGTCCTTGAGGTGGTCCCGGCCTGAGCCGGCCTTTCTGCATCGAGGCCTTTTTGACCTCGCCTCCACACCTAGTCACGCCCGCACCCTCGGCTTCGCTTTCACGCCGGCCAGGGTGCGGGCGTTTCGTTTGCCCTGCACTTCGCCGGGAACCGTTATATGATGGAATCCTAAAGTAGTGAACTACTGAAGGAATCCCATGGAACGCTTTCCCGCTGCCGATGCCCCGCTGTATGAAGTCAAAGCGAATTTGTTCAAAGGACTTTCCCATCCGGTGCGGATCCGGGTGCTGGAACTGCTTTCAGATTCTGCCGAAGTGACCGTAACCGAGCTGATGAACGGCACGAATCAGGAAGCGTCCAATCTGTCGCAACACCTGGCCGTGCTGCGGCGGCACAACCTGGTAGTGGCCCAGCGGCGCGGCGTGCAGGTCTTCTACCGTCTGGCCTATCCGCAAGTGGCCGACCTGCTGACTGTTGCCCGCAGCCTGCTGCAGCAGTTCCTGCACACCACCACACAGCAGCTGGCAAGTTTCAACCCGCCGGCCGGCGAATCTGACACGTCGACGGCGGAAACCGACACCGAACCGACACCGTCGCTGTGAAAGCTCTGAAGGGAGCCGCTGCGCTGCTGCCCGGCGCCTCCGATTACGCCCAGTTGCAGCGCACGTGGAAAAACGATCTCATGGCCGGCATCACGGTCGGCATTGTGGCCCTGCCGCTGGCGCTGGCCTTCGGCGTCAGCTCCGGCGCGGGCGCCGCCTCCGGATTGATCACCGCCATCATTGCCGGCATTGTCGCGGCTGTTTTCGGCGGCTCCAACATCCAGGTGTCCGGCCCCACCGGAGCCATGGTGGTAGTGCTGGCGCCGGTCATCGCGAGCCACGGAATGTCCTCGCTGGCCGTGGTGACTTTGATGGCCGGCGTCATCGTGCTCGTCGCCGGAGTGCTGAAGCTCGGCCGCGCGGTCAGTTTCATCCCGTGGCCGGTGATCGAGGGCTTCACGCTGGGCATCGCCGTCATCATTTTCCTGCAGCAGGTTCCGGCGGCCTTCGGGACCGAACCGGGCCCGAGCACGAACGCGGCAGTCTCGGCGGTCCAGGCGCTGGGCACCGCGTCCCTGGCCGGCATGTTCTGGCCCATCATCCTCGTGCTGATCGTGGCCGTCATCATGCTGGGCGCACCAAAAATCCACCCGCAGCTGCCCGGTTCCATCATCGGCATCATCGTCGCCACGGCGGTGGCCCAGCTGGCCGGGCTGGACGTGGCAAGGATCGGCGCACTGCCCAGTTCCCTGCCGGCCCCGTCCCTGCCGTCCATCGATCTGGCCATGGTTGCCGCGCTGGCCGGACCAGCCGTGACCATCGCGGCACTGGCCGCCATCGAGTCATTGCTCTCGGCCCGGGTGGCCGCGTCCATCTCCGACACCGGGCCGTACGACGCGGACCGCGAGCTGGTGGGGCAGGGCCTGGCCTCGGTGGCCTCCGGCTTCTTTGGCGGCATGCCGGCCACCGGCGCGATTGCCCGGACCGCCGTCAATATCCGGGCCGGAGCACGAACCCGGGCCTCCGCCGTCGTGCATGCGCTGGTGTTGGTGGGGGTGGTCTATCTGGCCACCGGGCCGGTCTCGCAGATCCCGCTGGCGGCGCTGTCCGGCGTCCTGATGGTGACCGCTTTCCGGATGGTCTCACCGAGCACCCTGCGCAGCGTGCTGGGCTCCACCCGGGCGGACACCACGGTCTTCATCGTCACCGCGATCATCACCGTGTCCTTCGACCTGATCCAGGCCGTGGTCATCGGCATCGTCGTTGCGGCGTTCTTCGCCCTCCGGTCACTGGTCAATTCCAGCGGGGTGCACCGGGAGGAAATCCCCGGTCCGGCTCAGGACGGCGACGAGCAGATCGCGGTATTCCGGCTGGACGGCGCCCTGTTCTTCGGTGTGGCGGACCGCGTCTTGGAGCGCGCCAGCGCCATCCGCAACGTGCAGGTGGTGATCATCCGGATGTCCCAGCTGCAGATCCTCGACGCCACCGGGGCTAAAGTCATTGCCGACCTGGTCACGGCTCTGGAGCGCCGGGGCGTCACGGTGCTGATCAAGGGTATTCAGGACCGGCACCTGCAGCTGGCCCGCCGGGTGGGCGTCCTGGAGTCGCTGCGGCACCACAAGCATCTGTTCGGGGAGCTGGACGCTGCCGTGGAGCATGCCCGCAGCCATGTCCGGCGCAACCGCGAGGCGCAACAGCCCTAGCCAAGCAGCCTCAGCCGCCGGCTCGATCAGTCATTGGCCTGGCCCGGTCGCCGGGCCCGCCTTCCTGCCATCGGCGGCGGCGCGGAAGGCGAACACGGTGGACGCGATCGTCAGCGCCATGGCGATGATTCCACACGGGTTGCACAGTGCGGTGGACATCCCCAGGGCGGACGGACCGGTCAACAGCGACATGACGGACGTGCCATCTCCCGCCCCACCGCCGAAGTCCGGGACGGTGAATCCAAAGGCGATCGCCGCCAGCCAGGCGAGGGCCGGTGCCACCACGGCCCGCACCGGAAGCAGCACGCCCCGGCGCGCGGCCTCGGCCAGCTTGATGCCGGTCAGCAACAGCAGAACCAGCAGCGCCGGGCCAAGGCTGATGCCCAGCCACAGCACCATCTGGCCGCCGATTCCGAACAGCGCCCGTCCCGCCACCACCCACAGCGGCACCAGCACCGCCATCGGAAGGGCCAGCCAGAGAACCAGGGATGGAAGGAAGCGTTGACGCACCGCCGCGGAGGACGGGACCAAGGTACTGCTCATGCCCTCATGATAGGTCTGCCCCCGGGCTCATGCCCCTTCGAGGGCGTGCTGCGTGGCCAACGTGACATAGCGCGCGGCGTGGGCCATCGCCTGCTCCTCGCTGCGGGCCGCCTCGACCAGGCTGGCGGCGGCATGCACGCCGTATTCGGCCAGCTTGCCCGGCGCCAGGCTGATCTGACCAGCAACGACGACGGCGGGGATTCCCCGTGCGTGGGCTCGTCCGGCCACGCTCAGCGGCACCTTGCCAAACTCCGATTGCCGGTCCAGCGACCCCTCGCCGGTCAGCACCAGGTCGGCACCGGCCAGCGCTGCGTCCAGCCCCAGGAGGTCTGCGACAACCTCGAAACCTCGCTCCACGCGGGCGTCGGCCAGCGCCATGAATCCGGACGTGAAGCCACCCGCCGCCCCGGCGCCGGCTACGTTCACGTCGCGGCCTGTTGCCTGCAGCAGCAGCTGCGCCCAGTGCTGCAGGGCTTCGTCGAGCAGCCGGCGGGAGACCGCATCGGCTCCCTTCTGTTCACCGAAGACGTGCGCGGCGCCGTCCGGGCCGTACAGGGGATTCGCCACATCGGCCGCGATCCGGATGACGGTCTCCGCCAACCGCGGGTCCAGACCGGAGGCATCCAGTAGCTCGGCCGTTGCCAGGGCCGCACCGCCGAGCAGGACTTCGGCGCCGCCGTCGTTGTAAATGCTCAACCCGAGGGCGCGCAGGGCGCCGGAGCCGCCGTCGGTCATAGCGGAGCCGCCGACGCCCAGCACGATTTCGGTGGCGCCGGCGTTCAGCGCCGCATGGATCAGTTGGCCGCTGCCGTAGGAATGGGCCGCCAAGGCTGACTGCACGCTGGGCTCGGTGAGCAACAGTCCGGAAGCCCGTGCGGTCTCGATCACGGCGGTTTTGCGATCCGGCCGCTCAAACATCGCCCAGGACGCAGTCACTTCGCGATCCAACGGCCCGACGACGCGGTCGGTGTGCTCGGCGGCACCGGCGGCGAGGGCGGCCTCCAACGTGCCTTCGCCGCCGTCGGCCAGGGGGAGCAACTGCACCTGGGCATCCGGGTAGACCCGCAGCACGCCGTCGGCCATCGCGCTGGCAGCCTCGGCCGCCGAGAGCGTTCCCTTGAACTTATCCGGTGCAATCAAGACCTTCATGCTCTCTCCCTCTGCGGCCAACTGCCGCGTTCGGCCATGACGTCGGCCAGAATGTCGGCCCGGTCGGAGATCAATCCGTCCACGCCGAGTGCCAGCAGCCGCTGCATCTCGGCGCGCTCGTTGATGGTCCACACCTGCACCTGGAGGCCGGCGCGGTGGCACCGCCGCACGAATCCTCGCGTGACCACCGTGAACCGGCCGTACTGCACCGGCACCTGCACGGCCTGCACCCGAAGGATCCGGGCCAGCAACCTGGCCAACCCGACGAAGCCCAGCAGGTATATTCCGGCAGTGGCATATATGCCGGCCGAGCCCGCGACCGGACGGCTGAGCCCGCGCAGCACGCGGAAGCGCCGGCGGTCCGAGAACGACGCCACCAGCACGCGGTCATGCGCGCCGTAGGCTTCGATCAGTCGGGCCAGCTCGTCCGCAGCAGCCATGTCCTTAACATCCACGTTGAGGCATACATCCGGCCAAGCGGCCAGCAGCTCCTCGAAGGTAGGAATCGGTTCCCCGGAGATCCGCAGCTGCGCCAACTGTCCTGCCGTGTGCGCGGTGAGTTCGCCGCGGCCGTCGGTGGTGCGTTCCAGCGTTGGATCATGGAACGCCATCAGCACGCCGTCGCGGGTGGCCCTGACGTCGGTTTCCAGGTACCTGAAGCCTAAATCGATGGCGGCGCGGAAGGCGGCCATCGAGTTTTCCTGTCCCGCCAAGGAAAAACCACGGTGGGACATTGCCAGCGGCCGGTTTTGCCCGGAACCGGGAAACGTAGGATTGAGGTACGGGCTGGCACTGCTCACACCCGGTACTCTACCGGCCCGTCCGCCGTTGCCGACCAGGAGGAACCCATGCGCATTGCCCTTGTGCAGGCTGCCGGGCTGCACGGCGATGGCGCGGTGGCGCGCAGCCAGCGGTGGCTGGAACAGGCGGCCGTCCTGGGCGCCCAACTGCTGGTGCTCCCCTCGGGTTTCCCACCGGGCTCCCGCCGCGAGCTGGGCAGGCTTGCTGCGCGCCACGGTGTGGCGGTAGCCGCCGGCACCGGCACAGGCACGGAACTCTGGCTGCTGGACTCCGGCGGCGAGCTCCAGGCCTGCACGGACTCTGCCGCCGTGGTACCGCTGAACGGGCGGCTGATTTGCCTGGCGACCGAGGACGACGCCGGTGCGGCCGCCTGGGGCGCTGACCACTCGCGCCGCCGATCGGCTTCCGACGGGGGCGCCCAACTGCTGCTGGTGCCCGGCGGAAGCGCGGGGCGTGACGGCTGGTTCCGTGCGCTGGCCCGGCGCGGCGGACCTGCGCCGGCGGTGGTGTGGAACGGCCCGGGCCACAGCTTCATTGCCGCGCCGGGTGCAGGTGTATCCGTCGAGGCTGGCCCGTTTGAAGAGTTGATTTTTGCCGCCGTGGACTTGCCCGCGAGGCAACGGACCGTGGGCCCCAGCTGGTTTGCCCGCCGGTATCTTTCCGAAGGTCCGGAAGCCAGGCTGCAGGCGGCGACCGGGGCGGGACGCGGCTCCTGATTTTTGAATCAGGCGGTGGCCAACGGTCCCCGCGGTGTTTGCGCACTGCCCGCCAACCGTTCCTCGATCACTTGGGCGACGCCGTCGTCATGAAAGGCGGGGGCACGGAACGGAGCCGCTTCGAGCGCCCGCCGATGTCCGGAGGCCATCGCGTACCCCGCCCCGGCCCACTGCAGCATCTCAATGTCGTTCGGCATGTCGCCGAAGGCCACCACGTCCCGGGCGTCTATGCCCAGCGAACCCGCATACTCGGCCAGAGTGACCGCCTTGTTGAGTCCCGGTCGGGCCATTTCCAGCAGCGGGTTGCCCGGCGCCGAATGCGTCACCGCCGCCAGATGGCCCACCGCCGGGCCGACCTCCGCCAGGAAATCATCCGGGTCAAGGTCGGTGCCACGGGCCAATAGCTTCACCACCGAATCGGTGCGGCGCAGGCTGTCCGGCAGCAGTTTGGGCACGATGCCGTCCAGCAGCTCCACCGAGCCGGGCTGGATAAAGCCCGGTTCCAGTTGAAAGCCTTCGGTGGTTTCCGCCGCGAAGGTCACCGACGGGTGCAGGTGCAGGATGATGCGGCGCACGTCGAGGATATTTTGGTACGGCAGCGCCTGCGCCGAGAGAACCTGACCGGACTCCAAGTCATAGACCACGGCGCCGTTGGAGCAGATCACCCTGCCGCGGTGGCCGATCTGCTCGGCCACCGGGGTCAGCCAGCGCGGCGGCCGGCCGGTCACAAAGACAATTTCGACGCCGGCGGCCGCGGCGCTGCGGAAGGCACTGACGGTGCGGGAGCTGATTTTCCCGTCCCGGCCGATGATGGTTCCGTCCAGGTCGCTGGCGATAAGGCGCATTGCACCAGTCTAGGGACGAAGCGGCCGCCGGACGCCGGCCTAGCCCAACTCGTCCCGACGCGGCGGGTTCGCCCCGGCCCTCGATACCGTGACGGCGGCAGACCGCGCGGCGTGTGCCATCAGGTCTTCCAGCGTGGAGCTGGCCATGTCCCGCAGCCGCTCCCGCCGCGCTGAACCGGAAAACCCTGCCGCCAGCAGGGCATCGAGCAGCCCGGACATATAGGCGTCACCGGCCCCTACGCTGTCCACCACGGACACCGCCGGCGCGGCGACCGTGGCCGTTCCGGCACGGACCACTCCCCAGCTGCCCTTGGCCCCGCGCGTGACCACCACCGCGGCCGGCCCTTGCTTCAGCCAGTCCCGTGCCGTCTCTTCGACGCTGCGGTCCGGATACAGCCACTCCAGGTCTTCATTGGATGCCTTGACCACGTCGGCCAACACCATGAACTTTTCGGCCTGCCGGCGGGCAAAGTCCCGGTCGGTGATCAGCGTGGGCCGGCAGTTCGGGTCATAACTCACCAAGGCCCGGGGGTGCGCCCGCTGCACGGTCCTGAACACCGTGTGCGCGCCAGGCTCAAGCATGGTGGCGATCGAGCCGGTATGCAGCCAGACCGTCTCGTCGAGCAGGCGGGGCCGGACCTGGTCGAGCTCCGGCAGTTCCCAGAGCAGGTCGAACGAGTAGCGGGCGGCACCGGTGGGATCCAGGCTGGCGGTGGCAGTACTGGTGGGCAAAGCATCCGGGTCCAGCGGCACCAGCACGGAATTGCGCCGCAGATGGCTGTGGACCAAGTCCCCGTACTGGTCCTTGCCGTACCGGCCCACAAACTGGACGGAATGGCCCAGCCGCGCCAGCCCGACCGCCACGTTCATCGGGCTTCCGCCGACATGCACACGGGGCGGCCGGGTGTCGGACCGGACCACGTCCACCAGCGCCTCGCCTATGACCGTGAGCACACTGCCAAGGTAGCAGAGCGGCGCCCGTTCCGGCAGCGGTATCAGCCCAGCCGCACCAGCACCTGCCGGATCCGGGCAAAGGCCTCCGAGGCAGGATCGATCAGGTCGAAGTGGTCCCCGGGAACGATGATCAGTTCGGCCTCGCCGCCGGCAGCTTGGGCGGTGGCAACGTAGCGCTCCGACAGCTCCCGCGGCACGTCCGCATCCTGCTCCGCGTGAAAGGCGTAGACCGGCACCGGCAGCGGCAGGTTCCGGATCGGATCCGCCAGCCGGTAGGGATCGGATCCATCGGGACCACTGGGTTCCGCTCCGGTAGCTTCCCCGCCAAGCCCTTGTGAGGCGCCCACCGCAGCCGCCGCGTCCCGGGGACTGCCCAGCAGGTTCTCCACCGCCCCGCCGCTCAGGCCCAGCTCATGCGCACGCCCAAGGTCCAGCACGCCGGACTGGCTGAGCACGGCATCGAACTGAACCCGCGGAGCCGCCCCTGACACGCGCAGTCCCGGGATCCCCGCCGGCAACCGGCCCCGCCCGGCGGCCCACACGGCCAGCTGTCCGCCCGCCGAGTGGCCGAGCCCCACCACGTGGTCGGCGGCTAATCCCAGCCGTTGCGCAGTGATGGCGAGGTGGTCGACGCCGGAGGTAACGTCGTCGAACGTCTCCGGCCAGCCGCCGCCGTTGCCGGCCCGGCGATACTCGACGTTCCAACAGATCCAGCCGCGGCCGGCTAGATCCGCCGCCAGCGGCCGTGCCAGCTCGGCCCCGTAGGCGGCCCGCCAGTAACCGCCGTGGATGAGGACGACGACGGCCGCGTACCGCCGCCGGGCAGGCACGTATAGTTCGGCGTACTGACTGGGATCCGGGCCGTAGCTGTGCCGCGTGCAGTCCATCCCTGCACTCTAACGTCGACTCGGTTAAGGCACCCCGTTGGAAACGCTGTCGGCGGCCTCGTCCGAGCCGTCCGCGGCAGCCTCACCTGGCGCGCCGGCCACCGTGGTCCCTCGGTGGTGCAGCTTCCATGGTGCGGGCACCAAGCGTCCGTTGGTCGGCGTACGCCCCTCCAGCCGGTCGATCAGTAGGTCCACCACGGTGCCCACCAACGGATCCGGGCCCACCGAGCTCATCGGCGGGTCGGAGTGGTGGCCCAAGTCCGAGGTCTCCACCGCGATGATTTCCACATCCTCCGGGATCCGGAGTTCGGTCGCGGTGGCGTAACCGGAGACGCACAGTGCCTCCAGATCCGCGGTGGTGAAGAACGCCGTGGGTGGATCGGCGAGCTTCAGGAGCTCGGCTGTCACCTCGTACGCCTCACGCCAGGATCCGTGCGTGGCCCGGATCAGGTTCTCGTCCAGCTCGACGCCGAGGTCGTCCATGGCCTGCCGGAACAGCCCCAGCCGGGTACCCCGCGGGCCCGGTGCCGGTCCCCCCCGGTGCAGGACCGCGATCCGGCGGTGCCGGGCAGCCAGGTACTCGGCAGCCTGCGCGATGCCGACTTCGGCGTCAACGGAGACCACATCGTAGCCGTCCGGTTGCAGGAACTGCGAGACCACCACCTGCGCCACACCGCGGTCAGCGAGATCGCGCAGGGTGTGGTCTTCCTCCGGCGTTTCGGTGCTGAAACCCAGGATGGCGCCGTCCGCGCCGCCGGAGAGCATGAAGTTCCGCCAGGACTCCTGGCCCAGCAGGACCACCACCCGGTAGCCGTGTTCCGGAAGCACTCGGTTGGCCACCTCTGCCAACTGCCGGTCCCAGGCCGAATCCAGGTTTTCCACCACCACGGCGACCGTGTCCGTCCGGCCGCGCCGCATGCCCCGTGCCGCGTGGTTGGGCACGTAGCCCAGCGACTTGGCGGCCTCCACCACCCTTGCTTTGGTCGGCTCGCTGATCCGGGTTGAACCCCCATGCCGGCCGGACAAGACATAGGACACCGTTGCCAGCGAGACTCCTGCCCGCTCGGCAACGTCGCGAATAGTCGGCTTAAATGAACTCCCCATGAGGTTCTGCCTTCTTCCCCAAGAAACATCCCCCGGAAACTTCCCCCTGAAGTTCCTCTGGGTAAAGACTAACGATTCATCGGCAGAATGATAGGGGTTCGGTGCAAAAACTTTTAAGCGTCCGGGCCCGTCCGGTCAGGGCTGGAACTGCGGAATTTCGACGACGACGTCCGACGGCTTCTTGTCCGGCCGGAAGCCCCGCCAGACCGGGTGCCGCAGCTTCCCGGCCTCGGTGCGTTCGCTGAACTGCACCTCGCCGACCAAGGCAGGCCGGACCCAGTGCGCGTCCGAGGCATCCGCCGCCGGCACGCCTTCCAGCGGCGGGGTCTTGCGGGACATCTTCTTCAGCCGGGATCCGATCTCGGCCAGTTCCCGCTCGGTCAGGCCTGAACCGACACGGCCAAGGTAGCTCAGTTCCACGCCGTCGGGCACAGCCACCAGCAACGAGCCGACTTTGCGCGCGCGGGAACCCTTACCCGGCCGCCAGCCCACAATGACCACTTCCTGGGTCAGCTGGTTCTTGATCTTGATCCAACTCCTTGTCCGTAGGCCCGGCGCATAGTTGCTGTCCGTGCGCTTGGCAATAATCCCCTCCAGGCCAACCTCCCGGCTGGCTTCAACGGCTTCTGCCACGGCCGCGTCCAGCTCCGGCGGAACCTGGATGTGTCCGTCCCGGGGCGCATCCACCGCTTCCTTGAGGATTTCGCGCCGTTGGGAGTATTCCAGCCCAAGCGTTGCCGTTCCGTCCAATTCCAGCAAATCAAAAAGGAAATACTCCACCGGATATTTTTTCGCCGCCCGCTCAATATCGGCCGTCTTCACCAAGTTCATCCGGTTTTGGAGCCGGCCGAAGTCGGGCCGCCCCTTGGCGTCGAGCGCAACGATTTCGCCATCCAGCACCGCGGTCCGGGCCAGTACATGATCCGGCAGGTCTGAGAGCTCTGGGTAGGTCTTGGTCATGTCTTGGCCGTTGCGGCTGATCAGTCGCACCTCGCCCTGCGCCACCACGGCGACGGCGCGGATCCCGTCCCACTTCATCTCGTACGCCCAGCCGTCGTCCTCGTCGATGGAGGCCTCCGTACCCTGGACCGCCAGCATAGGTTTTACCGGCTGCGGCGTCCCACCGCTCCCCGGTGCGGAGCCGCTGACCGGCGTCGCCGGTGCACCGGCCGTTCCCTTGGCCGTGTCCTTGTCCTTGTCCTTGTCCTTTGCCGGCGAGCCCTGCGCCGTCCCGGTTTGCGGCTGGTCCTTCATCAGGTGCATCAACCAGTTGCTCTTGCCGTCCTCGCCGCCGGTGTGGATCAAGGCGTACCGGCGCGCACCGGAGGGACCGCCGTCGTGCGCGAGCCCCCCGTCCGGGCGGCCGTGCAGCACCACGATGACTTCCTTGCCGTCCCGCCACTTCTCCACGTCATAGCTGCCGCTGTCCCAGATGGCCATCACACCTGCGCCGTATTCGCCCTTGGGGATGGTGCCCTCGAAGGTGGCATATTCCATCGGGTGGTCCTCGGTCTGGACGGCCAAATGGTTCTTGCCCGCCGTGACCGGAGGTCCCTTGGGCACGGCCCAGGACGCCAGCACCCCGTTGCGCTCCAGCCGAAGGTCGTAATGCAGGCGGCGCGCGTGGTGTTCCTGGATCACGAAGACCGGTTTGTCCGTCTCCCGTGGCGCGACGGCCGCCGGCACAGGTTCGGGTGTCCGGTCCGGATCGCGCATGGAGCGGTAGACACTGAGCTGGTCGGCCGCCGGCGCCACGGCCAGCGCCTCGTCGTCGGCGCTGCCGCCGGCCATGCCGGAGAGCGGGTCCCCGATCTGCTTGACCCGCTCCAGCACCTGCCGGAAGTCCAGATGGGTGAGGTCCGGATCCTGCAGTTCCTGCCAGGTCCTGGGCACCGCCACGGTGGGATGCGGCCGGCCACGCAGCGAATAGGGGGCAATGGTGGTCTTGGCCCAGTTGTTCTGGCTCCAGTCCACCAGCACCTTGCCCTGGCGCAGCGACTTCTTCATGTCGCTGACCACCAGGTCCGGGCGGTCAGCCTCCAGCAGGCGGGCCAATTCGTGGGCCACCTGGCTGACTTCGTCGGACGTCTGCTTGCCGTCCAGCCCGGCATAGAGATGGATCCCTTTGGAACCGGAGGTGACCGGCCTCGGGTCAAGGCCCATCCCCTCCAGGATCTCCTTGATCAGGAACGCCACCTCAACACACTCCGGCAGCCCGGCACCCTCGCCCGGATCCAGGTCCAGGACCATCCGGTCCGGGTTGTTGATCTTGCCGCGCGGACCAAACTTCCATTGCGGAACGTGGATTTCCAAGGCGGCAATCTGCGCCAGCCAGGTCAGGGTGGCCCGGTCATTGGCCAAGGGGTAGACGTTGCTATTGCTCTTGTGTTCAATGGTGTGCCGCTTGACCCAGTCGGGCGCCGACTTGTCCAGGTTCTTCTGGAAAAACACCTGGCCCGGTTCCGCCGCGGTGCCCACGCCGTGGACCCATCGCTTGCGGGTGACCGGCCGATCGGCGGCATGCGGAATCAGGTACTCGGCGATCTCGGAGTAATAGGCGATGACCTCCGCCTTCGTGGTCCCGGTCTCCGGATACAGCACCTTGTCCAGGTTGGTGAGCCGCAGCCGGTGCCCGTCGACGGTGACGGTCTCCTGCTGGCTGGATTTCCGGGTTGCCATACCGCCAGTCTGTCCGCCGCCTGCCCGATTGGCTAGTGGCTTGCCTCTGGCTTTGTACTGCCTGCGGGTGTTCACTAGTGCCATGAGAGCCATCTGGAAGGGAGCCGTGGCCTTCGGGCTAGTCAACGTGCCGGTCAAGCTATACAGCGCCACCGAAGACCACGATGTGAGCCTGCATCAGGTCCATGACAAGGACGGCGGCCGCATCCGGTACCAGCGCCGCTGCGAGGTCTGCGGCAAGACGGTCGACTACCAGAACATCGACAAGGCGTACGACGACGGCGAGCACACAGTGGTGATCACCGACGAGGATTTCAAGTCGCTGCCGGTGGAAAAGAGCCGCGAAATCGAAGTGGTCGAGTTCGTGCCGAGCGACCAGATCGATCCGATCATGTTCGACCGCAGCTACTACTTGGAGCCGGATTCGAAGTCCTCCAAAGCCTATGTGCTGCTGCGCAAGACGCTGGAGGAGACGGACCGCACGGCCATCGTGCAGTTCGCGCTGCGGCAAAAAACCCGACTGGCCGCGCTGCGCGTCCGCGGCAAGGTCCTGATGCTCCAGACCCTGCTCTGGGAGGACGAAGTTCGGGAGGCTAGTTTCCCGTCCTTGGAAGAGACGGTACGGATCTCCGCCAAAGAGAAGGAAATGTCGGCGGCGCTGGTGGATTCGTTTTCCTCGGACTTCACGCCCGCCGACTACACCGACGAGTACCAGGAACAACTCCGCACCCTGATCGAGGCGAAGCTGGAGCAGGGCGAAGCCGTGGACACGGAAAAGACCTTCGGCGCGGAGGAAGAGGAAGAAGGCGGCAAGGTCCTGGATCTGATGGAGGCCCTGCGCCGCAGCGTGGAGAAGAACCGCGAGGCCAAGTCGTCGCCCGCCGACTCCCCCGCCAAGAAGAAGTCCGGATCCAAGTCCTCGAAGGCGTCCAAGGGAGCCTAAGCGCTAGCTCTCAAGCACGACGGCGCGGCGCGGCCCCCGGCGCCGCAACTCGCCTTTTGCGTGCTTACCAAGGGCGGTGACGTGCTCCGGCCTTCAATCCGGTGGTGGGTGTCATTGCCGGTAGTGTTCCACCTCGTCCACCGGTCGGGTTTCCGCTTCGCCGGGATCCTCGCCGGCCTTGCGCTTGGCCCGGCGCTGGCGAAGCAGATCCCAGCACTGATCCAGTTGCTCCTCTAGGCGGCGGAGTTCGGCGGCACGGGCCGAGGCCTTGTCCGAATCGTCCGGCATGGAGTCCCGCAGTTGCTGTTCCTTCTCGACCAGCGCGTTGATGTACTTCTGGATGTCCTGGTCCATGGCACGTCCCTCCTGGCGGTAGTCACCTCAGGCTACGTCGCACGCTGCCGGCGGGCTAGGGTCCTCATCGATGGACTGGATGCGAGCCCTCGACCGCCACCCGGAATCTTGCCCAGCGCCGCATCTTATGCTTGTGGGATGGAGAACACCCAGCCCGGGGCGGTGCGGGGCCACGCAGTGGACCACCGCCAGCTTGCCGTGGCATTGATCGACATTTCGTCCGATGTGCGCCGAAAATCGCATGAGAATGCAGGGATTCCGCTGCTGCCGAACGGCATGGTGGACATCATGCGCGTCATCGAATCCCAGCCTGGTATCACCGTCGCAGAAGTCGCAACCCGCTTGGACCGGCAATTCAGCAACGTCAGTACACAGCTCCGCGAGTTGGTTGCCCGCGGCCTGGTGACGCGCATCCGCGACGCGGCAGACAAGCGCTACGTCACGCTGCACCCCACCGAGGAATCGCAGCGCATCAGGACGCTCTTGGAGACCGCGTGGGCCGAGGCGCTCGGCGCCGCGGCCGCGAAGCTCCGCCCGGAGGAGCAGGAGCAGCTTGCGGGCAGCCTTCCCGCCCTGCAGCGCTTGGCCGTCCTGATCGGGGAACCTAGCTGAGGGCGCTCAGGCTCACGATCCCTTTTTTCGGATATGCTTATACTTTTGTAAGTATTACATGGCCAGGTCTGCCACCCACAAACAACCAGAAAAGGTGTTCATGAAAGACGTCCTAGAGGAGAAAGTTCCGCCCGGAGAGGTGGAGGCGGCAAAGGCCGTAGAGCCTGAGAGGATCTCGCCCAAGCGCGTCGCCGCCGTGATCACTGCGCTGGTGTTGTCAGCGCTGATCATGATCCTCAATGAGACTGTGCTGACCGTCGCCCTGCCCAACCTGATGGCGGATCTCAGCGTCCGGGCCACCACCGCGCAGTGGCTGACCACCGGGTTCATGCTCACCATGGCCGTCGTCATTCCGACCACCGGCTTCATGCTCCAGCGTTTCACCACCAAGAGCCTCTTCGTCGCCGCGATGCTGCTGTTTATCGCCGGCACGGCGCTGGCCACCATTGCGCCGACCTTCGCGGTCCTGCTGATCGCCCGCATCGTCCAGGCCGGCGGCACTGCCATCATCCTGCCGCTGCTGATGACCACCACCCTGACCTCCGTCCCGGTCCAGCACCGAGGCACGGTGATGGGCCTGAACTCCGTGGTCATTTCCGTGGCTCCGGCCATCGGCCCCACCCTGTCCGGCGCCATCATCGACTCCTTGACCTGGCGCTGGGTGTTCGGACTGATGATCCCGGTTGCCATCATCGTTTTCCTCTTCGGCGTCTTCGCGATCAAGACCGGCAAGGAAACCCGCAAGGCTCCGCTTGATGTCCTCTCGGTCATCCTGTCCGCCTTCGCCTTCGGCGGCATCGTTTACGCACTCTCCTCCATAGCCGACCTGATGGAAGGCGCCTGGGCACCGCTCGTCGCCCTCGTTGTCGGCGTTATAGCGCTGGTGCTGTTCATCAACCGCCAGCGTGCTCTCCGCAAGACCGAGTCGGACCTGCTGGATTTGCGTCCGTTCAAGGTGCACAACTTCCGCATCTCTGTGGTCATCGTCATGATCGCCATGGCGACCATGCTGGGCACCGTCATGGTCATGCCCATCTTCATGCAGAACGGCATGGGCCTGGGCACCCTGACGATCGGTTTGGCCCTGCTCCCGGGCGGGTTGATCCAGGGCATCGTTTCCCCGATCGTCGGCCGTATCTACGACAAGGTCGGCCCCCGTCCTATCGTCATTCCGGGCGCCGTCCTGCTGGCCGGCGGACAATGGCTGCTGGGCAGCGTCCACATTGACACCCCGATCGCCACGATCGTCGCCTTCCATACGGTGTTCTGCATCGGTATGGCCATGCTGATGACGCCGCTGATGACCGTTGCCTTGGGCGCCCTGCCGCGCGCGCAGTACGGCCACGGCAGCGCCATCATGAACACACTGCAGCAGCTGGCCGGCGCCGCCGGAACCGCCGTGCTGATCGCGGCCATGACCATCGGCACCACCATAGCGTCCTCGAGCGGCATCGCTGACAACATCGCCCTGGTCGACGGCGTTCGCGTCGCCTTCACCGTCGGCGGCATCCTGGGCCTCGTTGCCATCGTGTTCGCCCCGTTCGTGCGCCGCCTGCAGCCGGAGGCAGACCACTAAGCGTCCACGGTTCCTCCCCGCGCGACATAAGGAAGCCGCTCATCCCGATGGGGAATGACCGGCTTCCTTATTACTGCGGCACGGGGCGAGGAGGGTCTAGGCGGCTTCCACCGCTTCTGCCTCCTGTTCGGTCTCGCGGACACCGTGCAGCCCGAAGAAGCTGAGCATGGCCGCAGCCAGAGCTGCGATGGCAACCACCAGGAAGGCCTGGGTGAATCCGCTGCCGAGAGCCTCCAACGCGAACTGGCTCGCACCCGACCCGGGAGCCCCGGCGGGGATGCTGTTCAGGGCGATCGGCCCGCCGGCTTCGGCGATGCCCATGGCCGGACCCAACTGATCCGGCGCCAGCCCCGAAGTCTGCAGCGAGCCCATCAATTGGCCGCCGGCGGCGGACAGTGCGATGGCGCCCACCAGCACGGGGCCCAGGGCGAAGCCCAGGTCGCGGAGCAGGTTGGTGGTGGCGCTGGCCATGCCGGTCAGCTCCCGCGGAACCGAGTTCACGGCAACGGCAGTCATCGGGCTCAGCGTGAAGGCAAAGCCCAGGCCAACCAGCAGGGACGGCAGGATGAAGGTGGTCACGTCGCGGTTGGTCACGTCTGCGTTGGAGTTGATCAAGGCGCCAACGCTCATGGCCAGGAATCCGAAGGTCATCAGCCAGCGGGAGGAGACCCGCGACTGGAGCCGGGACAGCACCGGGATCAACACGAACGCCGGGCCCTGCAGCAGCAGGAACAGCAAGCCGAGGTACAGCGGGTTCTGGTGCTGGACCGGGCCCAGCCACATGCTCGTGGAGAAGCAGGCGCCCAGGAAGGCGAACATGCCGACCACGGCAACGATCGAGGAAATGGTGAACTGGCGGTTCAGGAACAACTTCAGTTCCAGCAGCGGAGATTCCACCCGCAGTTCGATGGCTACGAAGACAGCCAGCAGGGCGGCACCGGCGGCCAGGGCTGCCACCACGTGGGAGCTGGTCCAGCCGTCTTCCGGGCCCTGCACCAGGCCGAAAAGTATCAGGATCAGGCCCAGCGCGAAGGTGATCTGGCCCCAGATGTCCAGCCGGCGCTCCCGGGCCACCTTGGCCTCGGCAGAACGCAGGGCGGTCAGCAGTAGGGCGGCAAGGCCGGTGAGCACCACGACGGCGTACGCGCCACGCCACCAGCCGAAGCCGGCGAACATTCCGCCGAGCAGGGGCGACAGGGCCGAACCGGCGGACAGGAATCCTGCCCAGATCGCGATGCCCCGCACCCGCTCCTGCATCGTCCGTGCCACTGACGCGACAAGGGCCAGCGACGCGGGGAAGATGGCGCCCGCGCCGAGGCCGTTGATGGCCGAGCCGATCCACATGGCCTGGACGGTCGGTGAAATCGCGCAGACCAGCGAACCGATCATGACCAGTACCGCACCGCCGAGGACCAGCTTGCGGTGGCCGTACTTGTCGCCAAGCACACCGAAGGTCAGTTCAAAGACCACCACGGGGATCATGAAGGCCGCGGTGATCCAGGTCAGCTGCGAACCGAAGGTGTTGAAGGTCAGCTGGAACTCGCCATTGAGGGCGCCCGGCAGTGCGTTGGCAATCTGCGCCACCATCACCGCCAGCGAGGCTGCGGCCAGGGTACCCTTGACGCGCGCTGGCCTGGCGTCCGCCGGCGGCGCCTGCGGCGGTGGATAGGACTGCGGTGACGTAACGGTCTCCTGGCCCTGGCTCATATGGAACTCCTTGATGGTGCTGTGCGGAACGGGTGGCTTGTTGCGCATCAACCTCTCTCGCGACGGTGCGAGCGAATGTGACCCGCGCAACAGGCTGTGATTGCGACAACACTAGTGACTCAGACAACACGCTGTCAAGTAAAAGTGCGCCGCGTCGTTTGCCGGTGCCAGGGGGGCGTAGATCCGCATCGCGCCGGGCGCAGCAGGCGTTCGGCGGAGCCGCTGTCCGCGCCGTAACATTCGCGCTGTCAAGAGACGGCACCGCCAACGACTATCCTGTGACGCATGGCAACACTGCGCGAAGTCCAGAAACAGCAAACCAGGCAACTCCTCTTGGATACCGGTCTGGAACTCTTCGAGTCCAAGGGCTATGCGGCCACAACCATCGACGACATCGCGGCCGGGGCCGGCACCACCAGGACCACCTTCTACCTGCACTTCGCGTCTAAGGCGCAACTGATGGGCGAGGTCGTCAAGACCGTGGACGCCATCCTGACCAGCGTGGATGACCCGTCGCTGTCAACAGTGGTGGAACTGGGCAAGCGCGACCTGGTCCGGACCTGGCTAAACCGGAAATTTGACCAGTGGGAAGCCACCCGACCGTACCTTCATGCGGTCTATCAGGCGGCCCCGATTGAACCCGAGGTGGCCAGTACCCTGGAGGACTGGTTCCGCGACGTGGCCGCGGACATGACGTCCGGATTGGACAGGGCCGATCGTTTTGACCCGTCCAGCCGCAAAATCCGGTGCGTGCTCGCCTTCGGCCAACTCGAGTACCTGTCGCAGCGGTGGATCAGCACCGGCTGGTTTGTGGACCGCGAAACCTGCCTGGAGACGCTGACGGACTCCTGGTGCCACCTGCTCTCAGAGGACTAGTCGGGCAGGATTAAGCGGGCAGGTTAGCGTTCGCGGGCTCCGGCCAGCAGCTCTGCTATCGCGCCCCGTCCCAATACGGGTTGGCGGTACTCGTCGCTGAGTATCTGCATCATGGAGCCGGCATAGTCTTCATTCGTCGAGGCAATGACGTCCTTGGCGTAGACCACGCGGAAGTTGTGGGCGAACGCATCGGCGGCCGTCTGCGCAACGCAGTTGTGGGTGGCGACGCCGGCCAGTACCAGGCGTTCCACGCCGGCCTCACGCAGCCGCTCCGCCAGATTGGTCCCGAAGAACGCGCTGTCGCGGGTCTTGACAACGCGTTCCAGGCCCTCTGTCTGCAGGCCCGGCAAGAATTCTGCCTGCTCGGACCCCTCGAACAGAAACCCCTGGCCATCGTCGAGCATGCTCAGGGTCCAGGTAGAGCGGTCCCTGTGGTGTTGCGTGTAGACAAGCAGCACTGGCACCTGCGCCGCCGTCGCGGTCCTGATCAGGAGATTTGCGGCTTCGACCACGGTTTCCTGCCGGCTGGCCAATGCAGGGTCCTCGAAGTACGCGTTCTGCAAATCGATCATCAGCACCGCAGTTTTCATGCCCTCCGCCTTCCGCCGGCCGTCATTGCTTCCATCCTGTCAGGTGTCCTGTGCAGTTTCGGTCTTGACGCGCCAGCAGGCACAGGGTGTGGTGTGTAGTACGGGCCGAAAGGACATCATCCATGCATTCGCTCTGGCTGGATGCCGCCGCCGGTCCGAAGCCAGTTCGGACCGGCCGTTTGCACGGGTCCCGCTTCAGCGCCGACGGAAAGGTGCTGGAAGGTCCAGTCGTCAAGGACCTGGCGGGAGGGTAGCGCCTTGGGTTCGCGCCATCGCACCGGTACGCTGGTCCGGATGCCTGAGCTGAAACACCGCGCGGCCGCCCTAGGGACCGCCGCCCTCATATCCTTGTCCTTGGCCGCCTGCGGTTCCGATTACCCACTGGGTCCGGCGCAAGAATCCGCCGCGGAGCAGGGCTCCTCGCTTTCCGGCACACTGACCGGAGCCGGAGCATCTTCCCAGAATGCCGCCATGGACGCATGGGTGGCCGGCTTCGGTCTGCTCCACAGCGACGCGCAGGTGCAGTATTCGCCCGACGGCTCCGGTGCCGGCCGCACCGCTTTCTTGGCCGGCGCTGTCGATTTCGCAGGGTCGGATGCGTACTTGGATGACGAGGAGCTGGAACGGTCGCGGAAGATCTGCGGCCCGGACGGCGCATTCGACGTTCCGGCGTACATTTCACCGATCGCCGTCGCGTTCAACCTACCGGGCATCACCGAGTTGAATTTGGACGCCGAGACCATCTCAAAAATCTTCCAAGGAGAGATCAAATCCTGGGACGACCCGGCCATCGCACAGTACAACCCGGGCGTTAAGCTGCCCGATCTGCCGGTCACTCCGGTGAACCGCTCGGAGGACTCCGGCACCACGGAGACCTTCACCGAGTATCTTCATGCCGTCGTGCCCGATACGTGGACGGCAGAGCCGAGCGACACGTGGCCCGCAGAATTCGCCGGCGAAAACGCCCAGGGGACCACCGGCGTCGTCAGCATGGTGGCCGGGACCAAAGGCGCCGTAACCTACGCCGACGATTCCGCCGTCGGTGCTCCGCTGGGCAAGGTCAGCCTCAAAGTGGGCGATGGCTTTGTGCCGGTCAGCGCCGAAGCAGCCGCCACGGCGCTCGACCAGGCCAAGCAGGTCCAGGGCAGGCCGGCGCACGATCTGGCCTTGGAATTGGACCGGGCGACCACCGCGGCCGGTGCCTACCCCCTGATGCTGGTGTCTTACCACATCTACTGCACTACCTATGAGGACCAGAGCAAGGTGGACCTGGTCAAGGCCTTCGGGCACTACGTCCTGAGCCCCGAAGGCCAGGCAGATGCCGCGAAGTCCGCCAAGAGTGCGCCGCTGTCCGAGGAGTTGGCGCAGCGGGCCGCGGACTCGATCGACCGGATCAGCGCGCGTTCCTGACCGCTGACCTCGGCGGCCGACTTCCGGCTTCCGGGCCGCGTGACGGAAGCGCTAGCTGCCTGAACCGGGGCTGTCGTCCGTGGCCCGCGGTTCGCGCAGCGCGGGGTCATCCAGCATCGGATCGTCGGCCCACTCGCGCGGTTCGTCGTGGCCTTCCCGGGCCTGGCCCTGTTTCCTGCCGTGCAGTCTCCGGCGCTCCGCCTCGCTCAGGTCGGGGTCGCGCCTGTACGCGTAGGTGTCCTCGTTGCGGGGGATGTCTGGCTGCGACGATTGCTTCGGCGGGAAGCCGCCCGCAAAGGTCCCGCCGTAGAAGTTCTTGTCGCCCAGGTCATGGGTTTCGGATCCGCCGGATTCCACGAATTCCTTAAAGCGCCACAGCTCGTTGCGCACTTCCCGGTGGTCCGAGCCCAGAGTGGACCCTGCCTTCTCCAGCAGCGAACCCGGCTGCCAGTCGATATGGACGTGCATGGACGTGGTGTCGGCGTCGACCGCTCCGAAGGTCACCGTCCCGCCGTGCCTGACGCCGCCTTCGCCGCTCCAGACAATCCGCTGCCCGGGCACTTCCTCGGTCACAGTGGTGTCGAATTCGCGCTGCGCGCCGCCCACTTTCGTGACCCAATGGTGGGTGGTGTCGGATGTCCGGATCACGGACTTCACGCCGTGCATGAACGAGGGAAAGGACTCGAAGCGCAGCCACTCGGCGTAGACCGTCTGGGCGGGCCGGGCGATCTCAACGGTTTCATCTACAGTTGCCATGATCATCCTCAATCCGCTGAGGAACGGCGTCGCGTGCACCGCTTTCATCAGCTGCCACTGGGCTTAACGCTACAGAACGGCCGCTGGCACGGCAACGAATTGCCACGTTTGCTGAGCATTCGACGCCGGCCGCCGCCGAAATCCCACTGGTGCCGGGCGCAGGCGGACCGGCGACTTGCATTAGGTAGTCTGTGTGGTAAGCCACTGCGTTGATGTGAGGGGGAGGTATGCCGCGCTGTTTTCCGGAACAGCCTGAGTTCGGCCGGGACCGGCATGCCGAACGGGAAGTCTGGGAGTCACTGGTGCGTACGCTGCCGCCGTCCGCCGCGCTGCTGCACTCCGTCAACATCATCGAGAACGGCACCGAGCGGGAGATCGACCTGCTCGTCATTTGGCCCGGCGTCGGTATCGCAGCGATCGAAGTCAAGGGCGGCCATGTCAGCTACGAGGCGGGGCAGTGGTACCAGGCCAGCAACGGCCAGCAGCACCGCATCAAAGATCCGCTGGTCCAGGTCCAGGACGGCCGGCACATGCTCCAGCGCTATCTCGGCGCCCAACTGGGACTCGGCCGGCAGGTCCGTTTCGCGCATTTGCTGGCTTTTCCCTACACGTCCGTACCCCGGCACTGGGACATCCCCGGTCTGAGGCGCGCGATGGTGATCGGCAGCCAGGACCTGAAGTATCCGGACGATACAGTCCGGGAAGCGATCAACTTCTGCGGCGACGGCGACGGCGACACCACGCCGGTCATCGCCGAACGCATTCTGGCGCAACTGACCCGCCCACTGCCCGGCAACGGTGCCCTCTCCGCGGCAGCGGAGCACGAAGGCCGCGCCGAGCAGATGACCCGCGACCAGGCGGCGATCCTTGATGTCCTGAAAAACCAGCCGCGGGCACGGATCATTGGCGGCGCGGGGACGGGCAAGACGTGGCTGGCGTTGGAACAGGCCCGCCGTCTGGCCCGCGCCGGAAAGCGGGTGGCGCTGCTCTGCTACAGCCGCGGCCTGGCCCGCTACTTCGAGACGGAAACCGCTGGCTGGAAGCCGGCCGACCGGCCGGCCCACGTGGGCATGTTCCACGACCTGCCGGTGCGCTGGGGCGCGCACCATCCGCTGGATCCCCGGCTGCTGACCAACCAGTACTACGAGCATTACCTGCCCCGGACGCTCAAACGCCTGGCTAAGAACCAGCCGGCCGCGGAGCTCTTCGACGCCATCGTGGTCGATGAAGGCCAGGACTTCGGTGCGCTCTGGTGGGAATCCGTATTGGTGTGCCTGAAGGATCCCGCCGCCGGTGGGTTGTATGTCTTCATGGACGAGGACCAGCGGATCTTCGGCCGCGAGGGACGGCCGCCGATCGAGGCGCCACCCTACGTACTGAATGAGAACCTGAGGAATACCAAGCAAATCGCTGCGCTGTCCGGCGCACTGTCCACCGAACTGGCAATTCCCCGGGGCCTCTCCGGCCCCCGGATCCGGTTGGTGGAGGCACCGGCCGGATCCGTGATCGAGCGGGCGGACGATGCCGTCAATCAGCTGATTGAGCGGGAGGGCTGGGCCCCGCAGCAGGTGGCCCTGCTGACCACCAAGCGAAAGCACCCGGTCCAGCAGCAGGACGTGGATGCGCTGGGCTGGCGAGGATACTGGGACGCCTTCTTCGACGACAACGATGTGTTCTACGGAAACGTGCTTGGTTTCAAAGGACTGGAACGTTCCGTGGTGGTGCTGGCAGTCAACGGGTTCGCCGATCCGGAGCGGGCCCGCGAGATGCTCTATGTGGGGGCCTCCCGCGCACGCAGCCTGCTGGTGATTGTCGGCGAACGTTCCGTCCTGTCCGCCATCGGCGGCCCCGCCGTCATCAAGCGGCTGACCCAGACGGAAGCGTGGCGTCCGGAGCATTAGCGGCGGACAGCCAGGCACCCATTGACTTTCCGTGGCGTTCGGAGGATTCTAAAAATACTTATTCGGTTTTTAGAATTTACCGGAGGTTCCGATGGCTACCACCACTCCAACGCTGCAGCGGGTCCGGGCCGAGCCTGCCTATGCTGCTTTCTGGATGCTCAGGCTGGGATTCACCGTCCTGCCGATCCTGATGGGGCTGGACAAGTTCTTCAACCTGCTCACCAACTGGGAACAATATCTGGCGCCGTGGGTTGTCAACCTGCTCCCCTTCAGCGCGCACACCGCCATGCTGATTGTCGGCGTCGTCGAGATCGCCGCAGGCATTTTGGTCTGGATCAAGCCCCGCTACGCCGCCTACGTTGTGGCCCTCTGGTTGGCGGGCATCATCATCAACTTGTTGACGCTGTCGGGGTTCTACGACGTGGCACTGCGCGACTTCGGCCTGATGCTGGCAGCACTGACCCTGGCACGGCTCGCCACCCAGTACGATCCGGCCTGGCACCGCGCCGCCCGCTGACCGATACGTAGCTGATTGGCCAGCACGCGCCCGCCTTTAATGCCCGGTAAAGGCGGGCGCCACCTTGTCCAGGAAGGCCTCCCGGCCAATCCGCGAATCCAGGGTGGTGAAGGCCTGCCCGAAGGCGCGGCGCTCCAGCCGAAGTCCCTCGCCGGTGGGAAGGCCGAGGGCCGCATCAACCGTCCGCTTGGCATTGGCGACGGCGGCCGGGGACTTCGCGGAAATCTCCCGGCAGGTAGCGGCCGCGGCGTCCAGCATGTCGTCCTTGGTGGCGAAGACGGCGTTGGCCAGACCGATCCGCAGCGCCTCTTCGGCGCCGATGCTGCGACCGGTGTAGATCAGTTCCTTCGCCCTCCCGGGGCCAACCCGCTGCGGCAGCCGCACGGTGCCGCCGAAACCGGGAATGAGGCCTAGCCCGACTTCCGGCAGGCCGAACTTTGCGTTCTGCGTGGCGTAGATGAAGTCGCAGGCCAGCGCCAGTTCCAGGCCCCCGCCCAAAGCGAACCCGTTGACGCACGCGATCACGGGCAGATCCAGGGTCTCGAGAACGCGGGTCAGGTCCTGCATGGCCGCGCTGTGCGCCTCTGCTTCATCGGGCCCCATCGACGCCAGTTCGCGGATGTCGGCGCCGGCTGCGAACGCTTTCTCGCCGGCGCCGGTGACCAGGATGCTGCGGACTTCTTGGCCTTCAGGCGACCGGATGTCGGCGACGAACTGCGCCAGGTCGGCCACCACCTGGGTGTTCAGCGCGTTGAGCGAGCCGGGGCGGTTGATGACAATGGTGGCCAATTCGCCGAGGCATTCCAGCTGGAGGGTTTCGTAGGTCTTTTCCACAGCCCCACTATGCCACGCCGGCCGGCGCGGAATCCCGAGGCGGTCACCCCTGCAACAGGCTGACCACCTCGGCCACCTGCTGCCGGCCGCCCGCCACCGACCAGCGGTAGCCACCGACGTCCACGACGGCGGTGGTCCCGCCCGCCGCTTCCACCAGCGCTTGGCCTGGCAGCCAGTCCCAGTCCGGCAGCCCCTGCTGGTACCAGACCCCGAAGAGCCCGGCGGCGGTGGCGGCGAGCTCGCAGGAGGCCGACCCCCAACTGCGGTAGGTGGCCGAACCCAGCAGCGTGCGCAAGTAGGGTTCGCCCGCGGCCTCGTCCCGCAGGTACGTGTGGTGCAGGTACGCCGCCGCGCAACTGGCCGACAAGGGTGCGCTGGCGATTTCCCCCACCGGCAGGCCGTTCCGCGCCGTGGGCAGGTCCCGGCCGCCGATCCACAGCACGTCCTCGGCGGGGTGGTAGACCGCCCCCAGCCGGGATCCGTCGTCGTCAGTCAAAGCCAGCGCCGAGCACCAGTAGTGGCCGCCGGTGAGGAAGTTGTAGGTCCCGTCCACCGGGTCGATCACCCAGGTCCGGCCCGAGGTTCCCTGGTGGCTGGAGCCTTCCTCGCCCAGGATCGAGTCGTCCGGCCGGAGCTCCCGCAGCGTGTCCACCACCAGCTTCTCCGCGGCGTGATCGGCAGCGGTGACCACGTCGGAGATGCTTGTCTTCTCCTCGAAGGTGGTCACCCCCGACCGCATGCCATTGGCCAGGGTGCCGGCGGCGCGCACCAGCCAGGCCGCAAGATCGGTATCGTCCAGATGGTCAGGGCTGCTCACGGTCATAGCTGAAGCCTAGCCAACGCAGCCGTGGACCCGGCACGCAGCGGGCGGATGCTACCGGCGTCCGCGCCGCGGCCCGCGGCCCTTGGGCGTCCGCTTCCCGCCGGGCCTGCCCTTGCCCTGGCCGGACTGCTTGCCGGCCGCCGGGCCGGATGCGTGTTCGCGCCGCGCGCCGGAGCCCTTACCCGCGTTGGTGCCCGTCCCCGCGCCGGAGGCTCCGCCGTCGTTCTGGGCAGCCTTTTTGCCTTTGGTGTTCCCCTGCTGTTCCTGCACCGATGGCTGGCGGGAACTGCGCGCCGTGCGGCCCCGGACAATCCCGATGAACTCCTCGATGGCGGGGTCCGTCCGGTCGGCCAGCCAGGCAATGCCAATCTGCGTTTCGGGCTGGTCAGTGACCGTCCGGTAGACCACGTCCTTGCGGTTGTAGAGCCGGGCCACGGACATGGGCAGAATCATCAGCCCCGCCCCGGAGGCCACCACCTCGATGCCGGTCTTGGCGCCGCCCATTTCCGCCGGGTCCAGGAAGTTCTCGCCGGCGATCTCCTGGTAGGGCACCTCGTCGTCGTACAGGGCAACTTCGTGTTCCTTCGGCGCGACCACCACCGGCAGTTCGGCATACAGCGGGATGACGCTCAGGCCTTGGCGGTCCACCGGCAACCGCACAAAGCTCAGGTCTGCCCGGCCGTCGCGCAGGATGGCGATCTGTTCGTCCTGCGCGCATTGGAAAGCGGTCAGCGGGACGTCCGGCAGCCGCTCCGCCCAACGGCGCGTCCACTTCCCCGGCGTCACCCCCGGGACGTAGCCAACCTTCAGTCCGGGCTGGGCCGGCGTTTTCGGCTCGTGGTCTGCATCCTGCACTTCATCACCGTAGCGCAGGCCGGATAGGCTGGGCTCATGAGCGCGAAAACGTCCCAGTCCATGAAACCGGCCACGGCCGCCAAGAAACTGGGCATTTACCTGCCCGCGGCCCCGCAGGAGTTCCAGGACAGCCTGATTTCGCGCGAGGAGTTCAACAAGCTGCAAACGGATCCGCCGCAGTGGCTGGCCGACCTGCGCCGCAACGGCCCGCACCCGCGGCCCGAGGTAGCCCGCAAGCTCAACGTCTCCATTTCCGGCCTGGCTCGCGGCGGCATCACCGAAGCGCTGACGACGGCGGAGATCACCGCACTGCTGCAGGATCCGCCCCAGTGGCTGGTTGCCGAGCGCGCCTCCTTGGCCGCAGTGCGCGCGGAAGAGCAGCGCGTGAAGGACGCCGGCAAGAAGGCCTGACCCGCAAGGTTCGGCGGTAAATGCACTCCCGCCGCCCCATACGGGGGTTAACCCCCGCAAGGTTCGGGGGCCCGCCTGCTTCTGGCGGCCGCGGTTAGGTAGCAAGCTGTACTCATGACGAACATTGCGGCGCCGAATGCCGCCCTCCATCTGCCGGAACCTGACGACTCCCGCATGGCCGAAGGCGCCGCGCCGTACCGGTTCCTGACCGGACTCTTCCAGCGCCAGACCTGGCGGGAATTCCTCTACCACTTCGCCGCGCTGCTGCTGGCGCCCTTCGGCTTCGCCTACGCCGTGGCTACCGTCTCGCTGGGAGCGTCGCTGGCCGTCACGGTCGTTGGCCTGGTGGTTGCCGCGGCCCTGATTGCGGCGGCCCGCTATTGGGGGACCGTGCAGCGGTCCCTCGCGGCGTCCCTTCTCCAACAGCACGTGGCGGAGCCGGTGCCGTTCCGGCCGAAACCCGGCTTCTTCGGTTTCATCCGCAGCGGCCTGGCTGATTCCGCCGGCTGGCGGGCCATCGCCCATCAATCGGTGTCCTTTGTGGTCTCGGTGACGGCTTTCTGCGTGAGCATCACCTTTTTTGCCACCGGCCTCGGGGCAATGACGCACTGGATCTGGTACCGCTACCTGCCGCTGCAGCAGGCCGCGGACGGCAGCTGGCACCGGGGCGCACAGCTGGGCATGGACTACTACATCGACACTCCGCCCCGGCAGTTGCTGTTTGCGGCCATCGGCGCCGTCTTCCTCTGGCTGCTGTGGCCGGCGCTGAACCACGGCTTCGCCCGGCTGCAGGCCGTCTTGGCTGCCGGCCTGCTGGGTCCCACCGCGGCAAGCCTACGGCTGCGGGACGTGGAACATTCGCGCAATCGGACGGTGGAAGACGCCGATGCCAGGCTGCGGCGGATCGAACGCGACCTGCACGATGGCACCCAGGCTCAGCTGGTGGCCATCGCCATGAAGCTCGGCGATGCCCGGGACCGCTTGTCCGGCCAGGAAACCGCACCGGAAGTGGCGCATCTGCTGGAGAGCGCGCACGGCACCGCGAAGGACGCCTTGGTGGACCTGCGCGATCTGGCCCGCGGCATCCATCCGCCCGTCCTCAATGATGGATTGGCCCCTGCCCTGGAAACACTGGCAGCACAATCACCCGTGCGGACATCGCTGGTGCTCAACATCGCCGCACGCCCTGCACCCGCAGTGGAAGCCACTGCGTACTTCTGCGCCATGGAATTGGTAACCAACGCCGTCAAACATGCCCGGGCGGAGCAGATCCGGATCAGCGTCCGTACCGCCGGCAACCGCCTCCAGCTACACGTGGGCGACGATGGGCGCGGCGGCGCAGTACTTTCCCGGCCGGCGCCCAGCGGACACCGGTCCGGCCTGGCCGGCCTGGCCGAGCGCGTTGCCGCCGTGGATGGAACGCTGCACATCGAATCACCTGCCGGCGGTCCAACCAACGTGACGATCGATCTGCCGTTGGATCCGGAGCGCCCGTGAGGATCGCCATCGCCGAAGACTCGGCCATCCTGCGCGCCGGCCTGGCCGAATTGCTGGCGGGCCGCGGCCACCGAATCACCGCGGCGGTCAGCGATGCGGCCGCGTTGTTGGAGGCGGTGGCGGCCGAGGCCCCGGACGTGGCCATCGTGGACATCCGGATGCCGCCGACGCACACGGACGAAGGAATCCGCGCGGCACTGGAGCTTCGCCGGACGCATCCCGACGTGGGCGTCCTGGTCTTCTCCCAATACGTGGAGACCAGGTACGCCGCCCGATTGTTCGCCGACCACCCCGCAGGCGTGGGCTACCTGCTCAAGGACAGGGTGGCCGAAGTGTCCTCCTTCGTTGACTCGTTGGAACGCATCCGGCACGGGGAAACCGTGCTGGATCCCGAGGTGGTCGCCCAGCTGATGCGATCCTCCGGCCAACATCGCGGGCTGGACACCCTTACTCCGCGCGAAGGCCAGGTGCTGGAGCTGATGGCCGAGGGCCGAACCAACGTGGCGATCGCCGAACACCTTTTTCTGTCCGCCGGCGCGGTGGAGAAGAACATCACGGCCATCTTCGGCAAGCTGGGGCTGGCGGCGGCGCCCGGGGACCATCGCCGCGTGCTGGCCGTACTCAAGTACCTGCAGGCCTAGGTGCACCGCCGGGTACGGGTCAGTCCTGGTGCAACTGGACCAGGTTGCCGAAGCCGTCGTCGAAAACGGCGGCCAGCGTGCCGGAGGGGTCCGGGGCCGGCGGACCGGTGAACCGCACACCGGCGGCGGTCAGCCGCTCGTACTCGGCCTGCACATCCGGCGTGCCGAAAACGATGGCGGCCATCCCGGCGTCGTACACCCCTTGCCGGTAGGCCGCGCCGATCGGGTTGTCGCTGGGTTCGAGCAACAGCCCTGCCCCTTCGCCCGGCTCGGCCGACTGGACAATGAACAGGGAGAATGCGGGCATCGCCATGAGCTCCTGGAAGCCGAGCACCTCGGTGTAGAAGGTGAAAGCGGCTTCCGGATCAGTGACGTGGATGCTGGTCATCTTGATGCGCATGGCTGGCACACTAGCCGCTCGCGCCAGAACAAGAAAGGTGCGTCTGCACTGTCCGGCACAGCCCCGATTCGGCACCCCGAACCGGGCCATCCAACCCGGGTGTTAACGGCAAGAGCCCCGATCCGAAGACCGGGGCTCTATGCTCTGCGTGCGCGAGGGGGGATTTGAACCCCCACGCCCTTTCGGACACTGGCACCTGAAGCCAGCGCGTCTGCCGTTCCGCCACTCGCGCGCAGTTGGCCTGTTCCGTTGGGTCGATCCGTTTTTCCCGGTTCGCATTCCTCAAGAACAGCGAGATCAATAGTAGCGTGAAACAGGCCCAAATTCCCAATCGGGGGTTCCAGCCCCCACTTTGCCGCACGGGTACGGGGATCGGAGGGCTTGGGCCGCCGCCGGCGCCCGCCGTCGTCACACTTTCCCCACGTGAGGTTCACCACGTTGCGGCACCGCCGCGCCTTCGGCAATCGTTACTGAATGGGGCCTTTTGGGACACGCCCAAGTAGTATCGAATGGAAGAATCGCCAGACCGGTGTGCCCTGTCCGCTTCGTGCAGGCAGGCATGCACGACGACAACAGGGAGGAGGCGGCCCGATGGGAATTCTGGACAGCATGGAACGCGGCATCGAAAAGATGGTCCGTGGCGCCTTCTCCGTGGGCGGCAAAGGCCAGGTGCAGCCGGTGGAGATTGCCAGCCGCCTGCGCCGGGAGCTGGACAATGGTTCCATCACCCTTGCCCAGGGCCGCACCTTGGCACCGAACGTCTTCGAGGTCAGGCTGGGCGACTCGGACTACGCCATGGCCGAACAATGGGGCGCAACCCTGGCCGAAGAACTGTGCGACGTGGTGATCCGCCACGTGAACAGCCAGAAGTACACGCTGCAAGGTCCGGTCCGCGTTTCCTTCGCCAAAGACGGCGGCCTCAAGGGCGGCGATTTCGAAGTCCAGGCCAGCGTGGTGAAGTCCGACGGCCAACAGCAGCGCCCGGCGCAACGCAGCACACCCGCGGCACCGTCGCGCCAGCCCACCCAGCTGCAGGCCGTGCTCGAAATCAACGGCCAGCGCTACTCGCTCAACGCGCCCTCTATTGTGCTGGGACGTTCCTCCGAGGCCGACATCATGGTCGACGACACCGGAGTCTCCCGCCGCCACCTGGAGATCCGCACCGAGGGCGGCTCCGCATTGGCCGTGGACCTTGGCTCCACCAACGGCAGCTACGTCAATGGCCAAAAGATCATTGGCCAGACCGACCTCACGGACGGATCCGTCATCACCATGGGCCGCACCCGCATTACCTTCCGCCTGCTGCCAACACGGGGCGGCGGGGCCTAATGGGGGAGCTTGTTGTCACCGCACTGCGGTTCGGTTTCCTGATCCTGCTCTGGATCATGATCATCAGCATCGTCTCGGCACTGCGGCGCGACCTGCAGATCGGCAAGCGCAGCCGTACCGGCAGCCCCACCGCGCGGGAAGTGCGCAAGAATCCTGATCTGGCCGAGGCCGCCCCGGCGCCCCGGGCCGCTCCGCGCCGGCTGGTGGTCACCGAAGGCCCGCTGGCCGGACACTCGCTGGAACTGGCCGCCAGCCCCATCCTGCTGGGGCGCGCCCAGGAAGCCACGCTCGTGCTGGAGGATGACTACGCCTCCGGCCGCCATGCCCGGCTGTTTCCGCAGGGCAGCCGCTGGTTCATCGAGGACCTGGGCTCCACCAACGGCACCTATCTGGCCGAAAACCAACTGACCAGGGCCCTGCCCGTTGACCCGGGCGTTCCCATCCGGATCGGCAAGACGGTCATTGAGTTGAGGCCCTGACCGTGGCTCTGGTTCTGCGCTATGCAGCGCGGTCGGACGTGGGCATGACGCGTTCCAAGAACGACGATTCCGCCTACGCCGGCCGTTTTCTTGCCGTTGTGGCCGACGGCATGGGTGGCCATGCCGGCGGCGACGTAGCGTCTGCCTCCACCGTGCTGGACCTGGTCCATCTGGACCGCGCGGACCATCAGGAGCCGGCCACGGTGCTGGCCGACGAGATCCAGACCGCCAATTCCATCCTCTCGGAGCTGGTGCAGACCGATCCCAAGCTGGCCGGCATGGGCACCACCGTGACCGCCCTGCTGCTGCACGATGACAAGCTCGAATTCGCCCACATCGGCGATTCCCGGGCGTACCGGCTGAAGAACGGCATCTTCGAGCAGGTCAGCATTGACCACACCTTCGTCCAGCGGCTCATCGACGAAGGCCGGCTCCGCCCCGAGGAAGCCGAAATCCATCCGCACCGCAACGTGCTCATGCGCGTTTTGGGCGACGTCGATGCCAGCCCCGAGCTCGACTTGGCCAGCCACGACGCCGAGCCGGGGGAGAAGTGGCTGCTCTGCTCCGATGGGCTAAATGCCGTGGTGCCGGACCGCGTGGTGGAATCGGTGGTGCGCAACGCGCCCACCCTGCAGGACGCCGTGGACCAACTGGTGGACCTCACGCTCGACGGCGGTTCCCCGGACAACGTGACCATTGTGATGATCGAGGTAGCCGAGGCGCCGTCCGCGGCCGCCGATACCGCGTCCCTGAACCTCACGGCGGAACGCCCGCTGGAGTCGGGGGCAGCCGACGACGGCGGTGCCTCCCCTGCCGCCGCTGCGCCGGCGGCCGCGGCGGGCGCCTCCCCGGACGGTGCCCCCGCCATCCTGGCGGGCACCGAGGCACCCGGCGAACTCCCGGAACCCCACGAGGCGATCCGCGCCGACGCCATCCGGCGCGAGCTGGGAACGCGACCGCACGTGCTGGTGGGTGCGGCAGCCTTGGCCACGGAAACCGGACAGATACCGATCGTCACGGCCCACTCCAACAAGCGGCGCGCCGCGGCGCTGTTGACCCATAAGGCCCCGGAGGAACCGGAGGCTGCCGAAGTGGAAGCCGCCGCACCGGTCCGCAGGCCGTGGCTGATCCCGGCGTTCCTGACCGTCATGTCGCTGCTGCTGGTGGCCGTGCTGTGGTTCGGCTACCTGTGGACCCAGACGCAGTATTTCGTTGGCTCGTCCGACGGCCGGGTGGCCATCTTCAACGGTGTCTCGCAGAACTTCGGTCCGGTTGACCTTTCACATGTGGACACGGTCTACAACATCCCGCTGGAGAGCCTGCCCGTCTATCAACAGCAGCGGCTGAATTCGAGCATCTCCGCCCGGGATTTGGTGCATGCCGAGCAAATCGTGGAGCAGCTGCGGATCAGCAGCCAGCGGAACTGCCCCGAACCGGGGCCCAGCCCCAGCGCCGTGCCCACGGACCGGCCCAGCGTCTCTCCGGGCGCCGCGCCGAGTCCGGCCGCCAGTCCGGGAGCCGCCCTGCCGCCGGAATGTGTAGGTGGATAAGCCATGAGTAACATCCAGACGGCGCCCCGTTCGCGGCGCAACACCGAACTCCTGCTGCTCCTGCTGGCCTTGGTGGTCGGCATCGGCGCCAACATGCTGGTGGGGCTGGACCAAGACCGCGCCTTCGACAGCGATTTCTTCACCCAAGGCGTCACCCTGGTGGTGCTGGTCCTCGTGGTGCATGTGGTGCTGCGCCTCCGTGCCAAATATGCTGATCCGGTTATACTTCCGATCGTCACCGCCCTAAACGGCATCGGATTGGCGATGATCCACCGGCTGGACATCGCCACCGGCGACTCCGCGGCAACCCGCCAGCTGTTCTGGACCGGCGTGGCCATCGCCGTCGTCGTCGCGGTCATTTGGCTGTTGCGCGACCACCGGGTTCTGCGCCGCTTTACTTACCTTTCGCTGATCGCCAGCGCCGCGCTGCTCATCTTTCCGCTGTTGCCTTTCATCGGCATGGAGGTCAACGGCGCCAGGATCTGGGTCAATCTGGGATTCGCCACGTTCCAGCCCGGCGAAATAGCCAAGATCACGCTCGCTATATTCTTCGCCGGGTATCTATCCACCAACCGGGACCTCATCCTGCTGGCCGGACGGAAAATTGGTCCGCTGCAGCTGCCGCGCTGGCAGGACATGGGGCCCATGCTCGCAGCCTGGCTGGTCAGCATCGGCGTGCTGGTCTTCCAGCGCGATCTGGGCTCGTCCATCCTGTTCTTCGGCCTGTTCATGGCCATGATCTACGTGGCCACCAGCCGGGTCAGCTGGGTCATCATCGGCCTGCTCATGATCGCCGTGGGCGGCTTCGTGGCCTTCCAGCTCTTCCCGCATGTCACCGCCCGCATCAACAGCTGGATCAAGGCCTTCGACCCGGAGGTCTACAACGCGATCGGCGGCAGCCACCAGATTGTCCAGGGCCTGTTCGGGCTGGCGAGCGGGGCGCTCACCGGTACCGGCCTCGGCCAGGGCCGCCCGGATCTAGTGACCTTCGCCAACAGCGACATGATCATTGCCGCGCTCGGCGAAGAACTCGGGCTGATCGGCCTCTCCGCCATTGTGATGCTCTATGTCCTGCTGATCAGCCGCGGCATCCGTGCGGCCCTGGGCAGCCGGGACGCCTTCGGCAAGCTGTTGGCCACCGGGCTCTCTTTCACCCTGGCGTTGCAGTGCTTCGTGGTGATCGGCGGCGTCACCCGTCTCATCCCGCTGACCGGCCTGACCACACCGTTCCTTGCTGCCGGCGGCTCCTCGCTGTTGGCCAACTGGCTGATCGTTGCCCTGCTGCTGCTCATTTCCGACGCAGCGCGCCGCCCCACCATGACCGGCCCGGCAAACGGCAGCCGTTCCCCGGGTGACCGGCCGGGGCGCCGCAGCAAGTCCGACGAACGGAACACCGGATCCACGGAGGTGATCCAGCCATGAACCAGGCCATCCGCAATACTTGGATCGTCGCCCTAGCGATGTTCGCGCTGCTCTTCGGATCGCTCACGGTGGTGCAGTTTTTCGAGGCCGAGAACCTCAACGCGAACCCGTGGAACAGCCGGACCATCTACAAGGACTTCGACAAGAACCGCGGCGCCATTCTGGTGGACGGAGATCCCATCGCCGAGTCGGTTCCTTCAGACGACGAGTTCGCCTACCAACGGGTCTACAACGAACCCGAGCTCTATGCGCCCATCACCGGTTTCTACTCACTGGTTTACGCCTCCACACAAATGGAGTCGGCGATGAACGACCAGCTCTCCGGCTCCGGCGACGAGTTCTTCTACGAACAGATCATGCAGATGTTCTCGGGCGGCCAGGTCGAAGGCGCCTCAGTGGAGCTGACCCTGGACGCCGAACTCCAGCAGCTGGCCTGGGACCTGATGCCCGACGGTGTGAAGGGCTCCATCGTCGTGATGGAGCCGGACACCGGCAACATCCTGGCGATGGTGTCCAAGCCCAGCTTCGACCCGAACGAGCTTGCCGGCCACAACACCGAAGAGGTCACGCAGAACATGGCGGGGCTGGAGGAGGTGCCCGGCCTGTCGCCGTTCATCAACCCGGCCAACGAGAGCCTGCTGGCCCCCGGGTCCGTCTTCAAGCTGGTGATAGCGTCTGCCGCCCTGGAGTCCGGCAAGTACGACGCCGATAGCAAGCTGGACAACCCTCCGGCGTTGAAGCTTCCGGGCACCAACGTGGAGCTACCGAACTACGTCAACGGCGGCTGTGCCGCGCGGACCACCGCCGACTTCTCCTTTGCCCTGGAGCAGTCCTGCAACACTCCCTTCGCCCAGATCGCCATGGACTTGGGTGAAGACGCGATCGCGGAGCAGACCGCCAAATTCGGCTACGGCGAGTCCTACCAGATCCCCACCCACGTCACCGCCAGCCGCTTCCCCACTGGCATGAGCGATGATCTGCTCGCCCAGTCGGCCATCGGGCAGTACGACGTGCGCGTGACACCGCTTCAGGTGGCTATGACGTCCGCCGCCATTGCCAACGACGGCGTGCTGATGAAGCCGAATCTGGTCCGCACCGTGCGTGCGCCCGACCTGCGGGTCATGGACAGCCCGAAGCCCGAAGAGCTTCGGCGTTCGCTGTCCGCCGACAATGCCAAGCTGATCCAGGACTGGATGGTCAACGTAGTGGACCGCGGCATCGGCGGACGCGCGGCGATCCCGGGCGTGGAAGTAGCCGGCAAGACCGGCACGGCAGAACTCATGGCCGGCGAAGAAGGCAACAACTCCTGGTTCACCGGCTTCGCGCCGGCGGACGACCCCAAAGCTGTCGTATCAGTGGTCTTCGAAGACGTCGATGTGGCTACCGGTTCTTCTCTCGCAAGTACAAGTGCTAAGCAACTCCTAGAGGCGGTGTTAAATAAGTGAGACCTACCTCGGGTATCACATTAGGCGGCAGGTACCAGCTCACTGAACGTATCGCCATCGGCGGCATGGGTGAAGTCTGGAAGGCGCAGGACCAGGTCCTGGGCCGCATCGTCGCCATCAAGATCCTCAAGGAGGAGTACACCGGGGATCCGGGCTTCCTCAACCGCTTCCGCGCCGAGGCCCGGCACACGGCGCTGCTGAATCACATCGGCATCGCCAACGTCTTTGATTACGGCGAAGAGGCCGGATCCGCCTACCTGGTGATGGAACTGGTGCCCGGCCACCCGCTCTCGGCCATCATCGAGCGGGAGCGGGTGCTCTCGCCGGACCGGACGCTGTCAATCATCACCCAGACCGCCAAGGCGCTGGCTGTGGCCCACGCCCAGGGACTGGTGCACCGCGACGTCAAGCCCGGCAACCTGCTGATCACGCCCGAAGGACGGGTGAAGATCACCGATTTCGGCATCGCCCGGCTGGCAGACCAGGTTCCGCTGACGGCTACCGGACAGGTCATGGGCACCGCCCAGTATCTTGCACCCGAACAGGCAACAGGACAGACCGCCACGGGGCAGAGCGATATCTACTCTCTGGGTGTGATCGGTTACGAGTGCCTCTCCGGTTCCCGTCCGTTCTCCGGTGAGTCGCAGATCGCCATCGCCTTGGCCCAGGTCAACGACACTCCTCCGCCGCTGCCGGAGTCGCTTCCGCGGCCGATCCGGGCACTGCTGATGTCGATGCTGGCCAAGGACCCGGCCGACCGTCCCGCCACCGCCGAAAAGCTCGCGGAGGCGGCCGACGCCATCCGTGCCGGCGACGTCCGTGCCGCCGAAGCCGCCGTTCCCGGCATGCTGCTGTTCGAGGGTGACGGCAACACCGGTTTGATGACTGCCCCGGTGCCGACCACCGGAACCGCTCCCACCCAAGCCGTCAGCGCCGGAACCTCCCAGCTGCCGGCCGTGGCCGGCGCCGAAGCCGCCAGCCTTGGCGCCGAACGGAACTGGACCGACGAGGATCTGGACAGCGACGAACCGGAGGAGACGCCGCGCCGCCAGCAGAAGAAGCGCAGCCCGTGGACCTGGCCACTGATTGGTTTGATCCTGCTTGTCCTCTTCGCCGTGGCCGGCGCGATTCTGCTGCCCATGCTGACGCCCACCGGCGGCGCCGAGTCGTCCTCGTCTGCCTCCAGTTCAGCGACACGGTCGTCCCCGAAGGCAACCTCCGCTACGCCGAGCGAGACACAGAGCGAGGCACCAAGCGAAACACCGACGGTGGAAACCAACCAGCTGTCAGCCAATTCGTTCCTGGGCCGACAGTTCAATGACGTCCGCTCGGAACTCGAAAACATGGGTTACCAAGTGGTCCCCGATCCGGTGGAGAGCAACGAATCCGAAAACACCGTCATTGACATCTCGCCGACCGGCACGGTGGAAGTGGGCAAAGCGATCACCGTGACCTATTCCACCGGTCCGGGGACCGTGACCATTCCCGGCGGGCTGGCCGGTCAGTCCGAGCAGCAGGTGCGCGAAGCCCTGATCGGCCTCGGCTTGGTACCGCAAGGCACCGAGGAGCCCAGCGATCAGCCCGCCGGGACCGTCCTTAGCCTGTCCCCCGACAGCGGCGACGTGCCGGCAGGATCCACTGTCAGCTACGTGGTCTCCAGCGGACCCGAGCAACAAGAAACCCCCGAACCGACCCAGACCGAGACACCTGCGGCAAAGGCTCCGCCGACGACCGGCCCCGATAAGGCCGGCAAGCCATGAGCGGATCCCGGTCGGTCTGATGGAAGGAAGACAACCAGTGGACTCGCCACGCATACTGGCTGGCCGCTACGAGGTTGGTGAACTCATCGGACGCGGCGGCATGGCCGACGTTCTGTTGGGCCGCGACATCCGCTTGGGGCGCTCCGTGGCGATCAAGCAACTCCGCGCCGATCTTGCCCGCGACCCGATGTTGCAGTCCCGCTTCCGGCGGGAAGCCCAGGCAGTGGCCGGTCTCAACCACCCGTCGATCGTTGCCGTCTACGACACCGGCGACATGGATCTGCCCGGGGGAGCGGCGCACGACGTCAAGGTCCCCTTCATTGTGATGGAGTACGTCCAGGGCCGGACACTGCGTGAGTTCATCAAGGGCCATGAGCTGGGCATCGACGACTCGGTCGGCTACATGCTCGGCATTCTGGCCGCGCTCGAATACAGCCACCGCTCGGGCATTGTGCACCGGGACATCAAGCCCGCCAATGTGATGGTCACGCCGGACGGGAGCGTCAAGGTCATGGACTTCGGCATCGCCCGGGCGCTGGCCGACTCGGCAGCGACGATGACGCAGACCCAGGCTGTTCTGGGAACCGCCCAGTACTTGTCCCCGGAGCAGGCCCGCGGAGAAACCGTTGACGCGCGCAGCGACCTGTACTCGGCAGGCTGCCTGCTCTACGAAATGCTTGCCGGCCGGCCCCCGTTTATCGGCGACAGCCCGGTCTCGGTGGCCTACCAGCATGTCCGCGAGCTTCCCGAACCGGCCAGCCGCTTCAATCCGGAGGTCACGCCGGCGCTCGACTCCGTGCTGGAGCATGCGCTGCAGAAGGACAAAGCCGACCGGTTCCAGACCGCCGCAGCATTTGCCGAAGCGCTGCGTGCGGCCTTGAACGGTGTACTGCACCAGGCGGCAGGTGCCGCAACGGAAGCATTTCCCGCCCAGGCCCCTGCCACGGAACTGATCACGCAGCAGGCACAGGCAGTGTCTGAGCAGACCTCGGCACTGTCCCCCACCGATTACACACCCGGGGACGACGACGGTCCCCACACGGCCTCCTACGACCGCGAGCAGATGCCCGCCGCCCTGGCCGTGGGCAATGAATACGACATCGAGCCCGAACGCCGGGCCAAGCGCCGGGCCTGGACTGTGACGCTGTTGATCGCTCTCCTGCTGGTGCTGGTGGGCGGAGGCTATTACCTGTACAACGTGCTGGTGCAGAATGCTGCTCCGGAAACCGTTGCCGTTCCTGCCGTGGCAGGTCTGGACGAAAATGCGGCCACCAATGCCATCTGGGAGGGCGACCTCAGGCCGCGCGTGGAACTGGAGTACAGCAACGACGTCGAGAAGGGGATGGTGACCCGTACCGACCCCGGAATCGGCGAACAAGTGGAACCGGGCAGCCAGGTGTTGGTCTACATCTCCCTGGGCAACGAATTCACCACGATTCCGGACAATCTGACCGGCCGCACGGAAGCCGAAGTCCGAGACAAGCTCCGGCAACTGGGTCTGGAGCCGGGGGACAGCGAACCCGCGAACAGTGCCACCCTCCCGCGGGGCAACGTGGTCACCACAAAGCCCGCTCCCGGCAAGAAGGTGAAGACCGGTTCCAACGTGGACCTGATCGTTTCGAACGGATTGGTCAGCGTTCCCAACATGGTGGACGAGACCGTCGAGGACGCGGGAGCCATGCTCGATGATGCCGCTGTCGCCCTGCCCTACCGGGTGGAAGAAGTCGAGAACGAAGTGGTCAAGGCAGGCACCGTCGTCGGGCAGAGCGTGAAGGCCGGCACCAACGTCGAACAAGGCACCGAGATCATCCTGACCGTCGCGATTGAACCTGCGTCGCCCGAGCCGGAAACCGACAGGGGATCGGATGAGGGCAATAACCGCGGCAATGACGGGGACGGCAACAGCGGCGATGGCAACAACTCAGACAATGGGAACGGCCGCGGTAACGACTAACAGCGCGGCGCCAAGATGGCCGGAAGCTGCATCCGGCGCCGGGCCTGTCAGTGGGAGATCAGCGGGCTGAGCGTGGCCGCACGTTCAGCGGTGCCCTCCGCACCCAGCGATTCCAGCCAGTTGCCCAGCATCAAGTAGCCGCCTTCGGTCAACACCGATTCGGGATGGAACTGCACCCCCCACAGCGGCGCGCTCCGGTGCGCCAGGCCCATGACCACCCCGCTGTCGGTCTCCGCGGTGATCTCGAGCTCGGCGGGGATGGTACTGCGCACCGCTGCCAGCGAATGGTAGCGGGTGGCGGTGAACGGGTTCGGCACGCCCTCGAAGGCGTTCTGGTTGCGGTGGGTGACATCGGACGTCTTGCCGTGCATCAGTTCGGGAGCATGCGTCACGGTGGCCCCGTAGGCCTCTGCCAGCGCCTGGTGTCCCAGGCACACTCCGAACATCGGCTTTGCCTCCCGGCCGCACCAGCGGATCAGCTCGATGCAGATGCCGGCTTCCGCGGGCGTTCCGGGGCCGGGGGAGACCAAAACGCCGTCGCGTGCCCCGGCCAGTTCCACCGCCTCATCCAGCGTGACGTCGTCGTTCCGCACCACGGTCGTTTCCGCACCCAGCTGCTGCAGGTAGGCGACCAGGGTATAGACAAAACTGTCATAGTTGTCGATGACGAGGATGCGCGGGGACTTGCTCATGTGACGATCGTGCCAATCGTGGAATTGTTGCGGATGGGAGACGGGTGGAGCCGGCAGCCGGCCCCGATCCGGAAAACAGGAGCCCTGCGCCAACCAGCAGCACTCCACTATGATCGGCCCGCGGCAGCGGTCCCGGCAAATGCGCGGCGGCGAACGTCACATAGATTGGCTAGACTAAACAGCTAGACGGCCCGACGGCGGCGGACTCGCAAGGGAGCCTGCATCCGGTCCGGCCACGCTAACCGCCCCTGATGCCCCGGAGGATCTGTGCCCGAGTCGAAGCGCCGCAAGAGGACCGAACGGCGTCCCGAAGAGTTGACCGCCAAGGGCAACCAGCCCAATGCTGTCTGGTTCAAGCCGGTCATGTTCGGCCTCATGATCATAGGCCTGCTGTGGATCATCGTTTTTTACATCACGCAGGGAGCCTGGCCGCTGCCGGCAGCAGGGTCTTGGAACATCATGATTGGTTTCGGCATCGCGATTGCCGGATTCCTGATGACGACCAGGTGGCGTTCGTAGGCAGTGGTGCTGGTCGATAACGGCATCTACGTCGACGGCGTACGGGCCGCCACCCCGGAAAGCCTGGAGCAGACGTTCAGCGAACTGCGCCGGCACGGGGGTATGGCATGGATCGGCCTCTACCGGCCTAGCGAGCCTGAACTGGCCACCGTGGCAGCCGAGTTCGATCTTCATTATCTGGCGGTGGAAGACGCCCTGCGCGGCCATCAACGCGCCAAACTGGAACGATACGGCAGCACCCTGTTCACCGTACTCCGGCCCGCCCGCTACGTCGACGAGACGGAGAAGGTGGAGTTCGGCGAACTGCACACCTTTATGGGGCAGAATTTCCTGATTACCGTCAGGCATGCCGAGTCGCCGGATCTGTCGCGCGTACGGCATCGGATGGAAGCTGCGCCTGATCTGTTGGCGGCTGGCCCGCAGGCTGCGCTCTACGCAGTCGTGGACCAGGTGGTGGATGAGTATGAGCCGGTGGTGCTCGGCCTGGAGAATGACGTCGACGAAATCGAGGATCAGCTCTTCGGCGGCGACCCCAACGTTTCGCGACGGATTTACGAACTGCTGCGCGAAGTCATCGAGTTCCAGCGTGCCATCCAGCCGCTGGAGGACATCATTTCCATCCTGCACCGCGGCCCGGAGGGCCACAAGCTGGACCTGGAGGTGGCCCGAGGCCTGCGCGACGTCCAGGACCACGTGATCCGGCTGAACGAGCGCGTCAATGCGTTCCGGGCCGTCCTGCAGAATGCCCTAAGCCTTAGTTCAACGCTGCAGGCCCAGAAACTCACAGAAACCAGCGTCGCCCAAAACGAGCAGGTCAAGCGGATCTCGTCCTGGGCAGCAATACTCTTCGCTCCAACCCTGGTGGCCGCTATCTATGGGATGAACTTCACGGCGATGCCCGAACTTCACTGGCCCTTGGGCTACCCCTTTGCACTGTTCCTCATGGTCCTGACTGCCTTCGGACTGTATTGGTTCTTCCGACACAATAAGTGGCTCTGAACGGGCAGTGACCGGGTAGAGAGGCGCGGAGCCCGCTCCCGATGCGGGAACGGGCTCCTGGCCGACTAAGGCTGTGACTACCGCACGGAATGGTCAGCCTTGTCGACGGCGGACATCACGGCGGCGGTAACCGCCGGAGCGACCCGCGAATCCAACGGGCTGGGAATGATGTAGTCGGCGGCGAGGTCATCCCCGACGATGCCGGCAATGGCGTCGGCCGCTGCTACCTTCATGGCGGACGTGATCCGGCGGGCACCGGCATCCAGGGCGCCGCGGAAGATACCCGGGAAGGCCAGCACGTTGTTGATCTGGTTGGGGAAGTCGCTGCGGCCGGTGGCCACGACCTTCGCGAACTTGGCTGCCGTCTCCGGATGTACTTCCGGGTCCGGGTTGGACAGCGCGAAGATGATGGCGTCCTCGGACATCTTCTCCAGTGTCTCTTCCGGGATCGTGCCGCTGGAGACGCCGATGAAAACGTCGGCGCCATCGAGTGCCTGGGCGCTGCCGCCGGTAGTGCCGCGCGGGTTTGTGCGGGCCGCGTAGGCGGCCTTGATGTCGGTGAGGTCACCGCGGTCGCTGTGGATGATGCCGCGTGAATCCAGCAGCGTTACATCCGCAATGCCGGCAGCCAACAGGATCTCGGCGACGGCAATGCCGGCAGCGCCCGCTCCGGAGATGACCACCTTGAGCGAGGACAACTCGCGATTGACCACCTTGGCGGCATTGGTCAGGGCGGCGAGAGCGACGACGGCGGTGCCGTGCTGGTCGTCGTGCATCACCGGCATGTCCAGGGCTTCGATCAGCCGCGCTTCCAGTTCGAAGCAGCGCGGCGCGGAAATGTCCTCAAGGTTCACGGCGCCGAAGCTCGAGCGCAGCCGCACCAAGGTCTCGATGATCTCGTCGACGTCGGTGGTCTCCAGGACCAGGGGAATCGAATCCAGCCCGGCGAACTGCTTGAAGAGGGCCGCCTTGCCCTCCATCACCGGGAGCGACGCGGCAGCACCGATGTTGCCCAGCCCCAGGACCGCAGTACCGTCGGAGACCACCGCCACCAGGCGTGAGGCCCACGTGTACTTCCGTGCAAGTTCAGGATCCGTGTTAATCGCCCGGCTGACCTGGGCTACTCCCGGGGTGTAGGCGATGGACAGGTCGCGCTTGGTCTCCAGCGGGGCAGTGAGGCCGATCTGCAGCTTGCCACCCTCGTGGGCGCTGAAGATTTCCTCGCTGGTGAGATCGATTCGTGCGGAGTTGCCGGTTTCGGTAGTCACGTGTGTTTCCTTCTGTTGATCCTTCCCATCACGGAAGGGCGCATGGGTGGCCCGGCCGGGCTCAGGCTGACAGGAGCAGGTCCTGAAGGAGACCCGGCAGGCCGTGCAAAACGCGTAGGGCGCGGCACCTTCGATTCGACTGTCGACTGGGTTCGGACGGCCGCGCAGTCCTTGGCTGGTCGAGCCAGGGACCGGATTTTCAAGATTACCCGACGGCCGGGTTGCCGGGCCCGCTTGTGTCTTTTGCCGGCCGATTGTGTCGCCCTCCACTGTAATGCTTGCGAACCTGCAGGGGCTGCAGTCTTAGTTGTCCACGTTTTCACAGTTGTAGACCGAAGTTATCCACAGAGGTGTATAACTTTGGGGATTATTCCTGCTTCCACCCGCCAATCGCCGGAATGACGTTATCCACACCTGTGGAACTACATGTGTGTAAGTTATCCTCACTGTGGACAACCCCTGTGGATAAAAACGTTTATCCAACTTCCGGGGACCGAAATTCTCCACAGTCCTACCCACAGGATGGGGACAAAGAAGCGGACAGGTACCGCATCCGATATGGACGCGGTGCCTGCCCGCCTCGGGCGGACCGGGATCCCTTAGCCGAAGGCCTTCAGCGCCGTCACGGCTACCAGGACCAGGAAAATGGCTGCGAGTCCCGTGAACTGCACGACGTTCCGGTTCTTGCCCTTGGGTGCATAGGCCAGTACCACTGCGGACAGCGCGCCGACCAGCAGGCCGCCCAGATGCGCCTGCCAGGCTATGCCGGCCACGACAAACCCCAGCACGGCATTGATGCCGATCAGTACCAACAGCGACTTCACTTCGCCGCCACGCTGCCGCTGCACGATGAACAGAGCCCCAAAGAGTCCAAAGATCGCTCCGGAGGCGCCGACCACGGGAACATTGGGCGCCGAGAGCAGGAGCACGCCGACCGATCCGCCGAAGCCGGACAACAGGTACAGCGCAAGGAACCTCAGGCGCCCCAGCAGCGGCTCCAGGTGCCGGCCCAGGATCCACAAGGCGTAGAGGTTGAAGGCGATGTGCAGCAGGAAATTCGGGGAATGTAGGAAAGCCGAGGTGATCATTCGCCACGGTTCCGCCGGCAGGTAGGGATTCGGAAGGGTGTACAGCGGCGCGTACAAGAACTGTTCGGTGAAGCCCGGAATAACCCACTGCAGCAGATACGCAACGGCGCAGATGCCGATCAAAGTCAGCGTCACTACCGGCCGACCCATCGTCGCGGCTCCGCCGTAGACGGTGCGGACCGCCGGCGTGCTCCGGGAGGTTTCCCTGACGCAATCGACGCACTGGATGCCTACCGAAGCCGTGCGCTGGCATTCCGGGCAAGCCGGGCGTCCGCAGCGCTGGCAGCGCACATAGGAGACGCGGTCTGGATGCCGCGGGCAGACAGGGACATCGGTCTGCGGCGGTTCGGCCGGCATTCCGTAGGACATGGAGGCGCTCCTGCTGGGACATGGTCCCCGCCCGGTGTTCCGGGCGGGGACGGTAGGCAAACTTAGAGCTGCTCTACGGTGATGTTCTTGATGACCACATCTTCCAGTGGCTTGTCACGCATGTCCGTGGCCACGGCATTGAGGGAATCGACGACGGCGCGCGAGGCTTCGTCGGTGACGTCACCAAAGATCGTGTGCTTTCCCTGGAGCCAGGTGGTGGGGACGGTGGTGATGAAGAACTGCGACCCGTTGGTGCCGCGGCCGCCCTGGATGCCTGCGTTGGCCATGGCCAGCTTGTAGGGCTCGTTGAAGTCCAGGTCCGGGTTGATCTCGTCGTCGAACTGGTAACCCGGGCCGCCGATTCCCTGGCCCAGCGGGTCTCCGCCCTGGAGCATGAAGTCCTTGATGATGCGGTGGAAGATGACGCCGTCGTAGAGGGGAGCGTTGGTCTCTTCACCGGTTTGCGGGTGCTTCCAAGTGATCTCGCCGGTGGCCAGTCCCACGAAGTTCTTCACGGTCTTCGGGGCGTGGTTGCCGAACAGGTTCACCACGATGTCGCCGTGGTTGGTGTGGATAGTGGCTTTAGCGGTAGCAATAGCAGTCATGGCACCATTCTTCCACGCCGTTTTGCGCCGGGGCCCGCCAATGGCCGGTTCCGCGGTGAGTGAAAATCCTGCATATTCCCTTGCCGGCATAGCCGTGTCCAAGCACACGAAGTAGGCTGATGAGCGACCGTCACCATTTCCGGGAGGTAGTTGTGAAGAAATCCGATCGAGTAGCCCGCGAAGCAGAAGGCAACGTTTTGGTCGCCGTAGAAACAGCGAAGGACTGGGCTTCTCCCAAGGTGGAAGCCGCTTTGAACTGGGCCGTCCCGCGGATCGAAAAAGGTATTGGAACGGCAGCCAAGGATCTCTCCCACGGCGTCGCCACCGTGACGCCGCGCATCCAGGGCGGCCTGGACAGCTTGGCGCCCAAGATTGCCCAGGCCATGGATGAGGCGGCACCGCGGATCCAAGTCACCCTTGACCGTGCGACCCCCGCCATCACGCATGCCCGGGACAAGGTGGTCGGCGAGTACATACCGTCCGTCTCCGCCCGCCTCGGCGCAACCGCGGACCAGGTCGCCAGGACCTTGGACAAGACGGCAGTGCCTGTCTCCGTCCAGGCCGCCGTGATCAAGGCCGGCGGATCCAAACGAGCACTGAAGAAGGCCCAGAAAGCGGCCGCCGAGAGCGCTAAACTGGCCGCCAAGAAACTGAACAAGGCCCAGAAGGCGGCTGCCGGGAGCGCCAAGCTGGCCGCCGCCAAGGAGCTGAAGAAGCAGCATAAGAGCCGCGGCGGCAAGGGTTGGCTGATCGTAGGCATTCTCGCCGCCGCAGCCGTGGCGGCGGTGGCAGCCTGGCGCGCAGCCCGGCCCGTCGAAGATCCGTGGAAGACGCCCGTCCAGCCCTCCACTCCGGCTGCCGCCCCGGTACCGGGACCGACCGCCACCAAGGCAGCGCCGACTGCAGCAACCGCCGAGCCTACGTCGGGAACCACTCCTGCCGCGGCCTCGGCCAAGCATGCGGTGGACACCGCGGGTACGGATGCGGCGGCCGGCACGGCTGCCCCGGGCCAATCCGGTACAGCAGCCGGCGGCGCCAAGAGCGCCGGCAATGGCACCTCCCGCTCGGCGCGGTCGGCCGGGCAGAAGGCCGCCGAAGCAGCCGACAAGGCGGAAGAGAAGGACGCCAAGGAGTAGATCCTAGCGAACCCAAACGGCGAATGGGAGCTCCCCGATGGGGGCTCCCATTCGCCGTTTCCGACCCGGCGAGGCACGGTCCGGGCCTTCCCCGCCCGCAGGGAACAGGGCTGATAGATTCATGCCGTGAAGAGTGCCGCGCCAGGGGTTTCTATCATCATTCCCGCCTTCAATGAAGAGTCGGTCATCCGCCAGTGCATCTACGCTGCCCTGTGCCAGTCCGTGGCTCCGTCGGAGATCATCGTGGTGGACAACAAATCCACCGATGGGACGGCGGACCTGGTCCGCAATATGCAGGACGAGTATCCGGACGTGCCGCTCATCCTGCTCCGGCAGGATGCTGAGCAGGGCCTGATTCCCACCCGAAACTTCGGCTTCAACCATGCCAGCGGGGAAATCTTGGGCAGGATTGACGCGGATTCGGTGCTGGAACCTGACTGGGTCGAGCACGTGCAGCGGGCCTTCGCCGACCCGGAAGTCATGGCGTGCACCGGCCCGGTGCTGTACTACGACATGCCGATGCGCCGCTTCGGGCTGCAGGCAGACGACCGCATGCGCCGCTTTGTCCTGAAGCTGGCCAAGAAGCAGTACCACTTCCTCTTCGGATCCAATATGGCCATTCGGCGCGGAGCCTGGGACATCATCAGCCAAGACGTGTGTCTCGATGAGGAGGACCAACTGCACGAGGACATCGATATTTCCGTGCACCTGGCCGAGCACGCACTCAGGATCCAGTACGTGCCGGAAATGATCAGCGGCATGTCGGCCCGGCGGTTGGAAGATTCGCCCAAAGACTACCGGTACTACGTCACGCGCTTCGAGCGGACGTACAGCGCCCACAAGATCCACCGCCGCGTGCTTCGGGTTCCGATGCTGATCTTCATGACCGTGTACTATCCGGCGAAACTGCTGCGCCGGGTCCACCAAGCCCGGACCCAGCTGCGCGTTCCCCGCGGCGGGCTGTAGCCGGCTAGTCCGGCGCGGAGCCGGTGGCTTCCGGGGCCGGCGCCGGTGCAACCAGTTTTGGTCGATTCTGCGAGAGCACGACGGCGGCCAGGCCGGCCAGGATGAGGACGAGCCCGATGTACGTGCCCCACGGCAGGCTCTCACCCAGAAATATGGCTGCCAGGAGCGCCGCGCCGGGGATTTCCAGCAGGATGAACATGGACACCACCAGCGGGCTCAAGACGGCCAGCAGATGGTTGAAGACCGAGTGGCCCAGCAGTTGCGCAACAACGGTCACCCCGAGGATCCCGACCCAGGCCTCAGCGGAGAACCCCACCAGAGGCTGGCCGAAGGCCAGCGCCATCACCAGCAGGATCGCTGCGCACAGACCATAGCAGATGGTGGTGTACGGCCCGGTCGACAGCCGGCGCCGGACCCGGCCTCCGGCCAGCGTGTAGATTCCAGCCATTGCCCCACCGACCAGGGCGAGCAGGTCGCCCAGGAGCGCCTGGTCGGAAAGCTGCAGGTCGAATCCGGAAATCACCAGCACCCCGACGAAGGCGAGGCCGACGCCGCACAGGATCAGCCGGGAGGCCTTGATTCCGCGAAGCCTGTTGAAAAGCACGATCCATGCCGACTGCAGGCAGACCAGGGCGGTTGCCGCCGCCACGGAGGTCAGCTGCAGCGCCGTGATAAAGCAGGCAAAGTGCAGCGCCAGCGCGACCGCCGCCAGCGCGCTGTAGCCAAGGTCCGACGTCGTTAGTTGCCGGAACTCCCGGCGGCGGCCGATGGCGGACGGAACGCCCATCACCACGGATCCGAGCATGTTCCGCCAAAACGCGATGGCGAGGGCCGGCGCAGCAGTGGCCGCCATGATGGGGCCAGAGGCGGAAATGCCGAGCACGGCCAGCGTGGCCAGGAAAATGATCACCCCTTCAGCGTAGGGGCGAAGCGGTGCGGTCATGCGTCATGCGCTAGCGAAAGGACGGCGCTGAATGCAACGAGGCCCCGATCCGCAGATCGGGGCCTCGTTCATCCGGTGGAGGCAAGGGGACTCGAACCCCTAACCCCCTGCTTGCAAAGCAGGTGCGCTACCAATTGCGCCATGCCCCCGGAAGGGTTCGGCCGGTACCTGTCCGGCCGAGACGGAGTCAGTCGACCTTGTCGGTCGCCTTCCTCCATGCGGATTTCTCCGCTTCGGATTCCTGCCACTTCTTGTATGCGAACACGCCCGCAGCCGCGACTGCCAACAGCAGCAACTTCTTCACGGTGTCCTCCCGAAATCGGTGGGATTGGTAAATCCGTGGGCGTACCAGGACTTGAACCTGGGACCTCTTCGTTATCAGCGAAGCGCTCTAACCGCCTGAGCTATACGCCCCCTGCCCTTGCGGGCCGAGATACGACTTTACAGTACGCCGGGCCGGAACTTCAAATCGGCTCAGTCGTCCGTCAGCGTGACCCCGATGCCGCCCACCAGGGTGGCCGAGATGTTGTAGAGCACCGCGGACAACATGGCCAGCGCGGTCAGCAGGACCACGTTGACGACGGCGATGATGGTGGCGAAGGACGCCACCTGTCCCAAGGATGCATAGGAGCGCAGGTCGAAACCGCCGCTCTCGGTGCCGGCGATTTCCGACAGAAGCCCGTTGACGCGGTCGAAGATGCCGGTGATGTCCAGCGTCGTCCAGAGGACGATTGAAGCCACCACGGTGACGATGCCCAACGCAACGGAGAGCAGGAACGCCATCTTCAAGACCGACCACGGGTCGACCTTGCTGACCAACAGGCGGGCACGGCGGACTTTGGCCTTCGGCGCCGGCCGGACCAGGCCAGCGCTGCCGGACTGTCCGGCGGGGCGCTGCTGGCCATTGGCAGGCCGCTGCCCGCTGCTGGCCGGTCGCTGGGCCGGGCGGGCGGGCGTGCCGCCGCGAGTGGTACCAGCCCGAGGCGCGTTGGCCGGCTGCGGGCGGGTGCCCGGCCGTGGCGTTTTAGGTGTACTCACTCGTTACCTCCGTTTTCCGGCGCCGGTGATTCGGCTGCGGACTGCGTCATGTCTGCGTCCAACGGTACTTCATCGTTGGCCTGCGGCGCAGTTTCGGCGTCGGTTACGGCGCCGGTTTCAGCATCGATTGCAGTGTCGGTTTCGGGAGCTTCCGGAGCGTCCGGATTCTCGGATTCTTCCTCGCCGCCCAGGCCCCGCTCGGAGTTTCGTGCCACGGCGATGATGCGGTCCTTCTTGTCCGGCTTGGCGAAAATGACGCCCATGGTGTCGCGGCCACGGGCAGGAACGCCGGCGACGGACGAGCGGACCACCTTGCCGCTTTCCATCACCACCAGCACCTCGTCTTCTTCCTGGACAATTAGGGCGCCGACCAGGTGACCGCGTTCCTCTTGGTACTTGCCCACCTTGATACCCAAGCCGCCGCGGCCCTGGACACGGTATTCGTCGGCCAAGGTCCGCTTGGCGTAGCCGCCATCGGTGACGATGAAGACGTAGGAGTCGTCGCGCACCACGCCTGCCACCAACAGCTCGTCGTCCTCGCGGAACTTCATCCCGGTCACGCCCGAGGTCGCCCGGCCCATGGGCCGCAGGGCCTCATCCGTGGCCGTGAAGCGCAGGGACTGGCCCCGGCGCGAAACCAGCATCATGTCGTCGGTTTCGGAGACAAGCCGCGCCGAGACGAGCTCGTCGCCTTCGCGCAGGTTGATCGCGATGACTCCGGCGGAACGGTTGGTGTCGTAGTCTTCCAGCCGGGTCTTCTTGATCAGGCCGCGCTTGGTGGCCAGCACCAGGTAAGGCGCCTGCTGGTAATCCTTCAGGTCCATCACTTGGGCAATGTGCTCATCCGGCTGGAACGCCAGCAGGTTCGCTACGTGCTGTCCCTTGGCGTCGCGTCCGGCCTCGGCCAGCTCGTAGGTCTTGGCCCGGTAGACCCGGCCCAGGTTGGTGAAGAACAGCAGCCAGTGGTGCGTCGTCGTGACGAAGAAGTGCTCGACGACGTCGTCCCCGCGCAGCTGGGCGCCGCGGATCCCCTTGCCGCCGCGCTGCTGGGAGCGGTAGTTGTCGCTGCGGGTGCGCTTGACGTAGCCGCCGCGCGTAATGGTGACCACCATTTCCTCTTCGGGAATGAGGTCTTCCACGCTCATGTCCCCGTCATAGCCCATCAAGATCTGGGTCCGCCGGTCGTCGCCGTACTTCTCCGTGATCGCAGCCAGTTCCTCGCTGACAATATTGCGCTGCAGGACTTCGGAGGCCAGGATGCGGTTGAACTCTTCGATCATGCGTTCCAGTTCCGCGTGGCGGTCCTGGATCTTCTGCCGTTCCAGTGCGGCCAGGCGGCGCAGCTGCATGTCGAGAATGGCCCGGGCCTGCGCCTCGTCGATTTCCAGCAGCCGCATCAGGCCGTCGCGGGCCTCTTCGGTGGTGGACGAGGCGCGGATCAGGGCGATGACTTCGTCCAGGGCGTCCATGGCCTTGAGCAGGCCGCGCAGGATGTGCGCTTCTTCCTCGGCCTTGTTCAACCGGAAGCGGGTGCGGCGGACGATGACTTCCAACTGGTGGCTGACCCAATGCCGGATGAAGGCATCAAGGGTCAGGGTGCGCGGCACGCCGTCGACAATTGCCAGCATGTTGGCCGCGAAGTTTTCCTGCAGCGAGGTGTGCTTGTAGAGGTTGTTCAGCACCACCTTGGCCACGGCGTCGCGCTTAAGCACGATCACCAGGCGCTGGCCGGTACGGCCCGACGTCTCGTCGCGCAGGTCCGCGATGCCGGCGACCTTGCCGTCCTTGGCCAGTTCGGCGATTTTCATCGCCAGATTGTCCGGGTTCGCCTGGTAGGGAAGTTCGGTGACCACCAGGCAGGTACGGCCCTGGATTTCCTCTACGTTGACTACGGCACGCATGGTGATCGAGCCGCGGCCCGTGCGGTAGGCGTCTTCGATGCCCTTGTGGCCCAGGATCTGCGCACTGGTGGGGAAGTCCGGTCCCTTGATCCGCTGGAGCAGGGCCTCGAGGAGTTCCTCGCGGCTGGCGGTGGGGTTTTCCAGGTACCACTGGACGCCGGAGGCCACTTCGCGCAGGTTGTGCGGCGGGATGTTGGTGGCCATGCCAACGGCGATGCCCGAGGAACCGTTGACCAGCAGGTTGGGGAAGCGGGCCGGCAGAACGGTGGGTTCCTGGTTCTTGCCGTCATAGTTGTCCTGGAAATCGACGGTGTCTTCGTCGATGTCGCGGACCATTTCCAATGCCAGCGGCGCCATCTTGGTCTCGGTGTACCGCGGGGCCGCAGCGCCGTCGTTGCCGGGCGAGCCGAAGTTGCCCTGTCCCAGCGCCAGCGGGTAGCGCATGGTCCAGTCCTGGATCAGGCGGACCAGGGCATCGTAGATGGCCATGTCGCCGTGCGGGTGATACTGGCCCATGACCTCACCCACCACGCGCGCGCACTTGTTGAAGGAGCGCTCCGGCCGGTAGCCGCCGTCGAACATCGCGTAGATGACGCGCCGGTGCACCGGCTTGAGACCGTCACGGACGTCCGGCAGTGCGCGGCCCACGATGACCGCCATGGCATAGTCCAGATAGGACCGCTGCATTTCGGTCTGCAGGTCCACCTGCTCCACCCGGTCCGTGAGGATTTCGCCCTCGATCGGCTCTTCGCCAATGCCTTCCGGCAGGTCCGGCGTCTCTTCGTCGCTCATCGTTTCAGTTCCTTTATGTCAAAGCCTGGTCGCGGTCCGCAGCCCAGGGGCCAGCCAGTGGCCGGGCCCATGGGAGGGCACGCTAGATATCGAGGAAGCGGACGTCCTTGGCGTTCTGCTGGATGAAGGAGCGCCGGGATTCGACGTCCTCGCCCATCAACACCGAGAAGGTCTGGTCCGCTGCGGCGGCGTCCTCCATGGTCACCTGCAGCAGTGTGCGGCGTTCCGGATCCATGGTGGTGTCCCACAGTTCCGTGTAGTCCATCTCGCCCAGGCCCTTGTACCGCTGGATGCCGTTGTCCTTGGGCAGCCGCTGGTTGTTCGCCAGGCCGCGGCGGACGGTTTCGTCCCGCTCACGGTCGCTGAACACATAGTCGTGCGCGTGGTTTGACCATTTGATCCGGTACAGCGGCGGCTGCGCCAGATACACGTAGCCGTTCTCGATCAAGGGACGCATGTACCGGAACAACAGGGTCAGCAACAGCGTGGTGATGTGCTGGCCGTCCACGTCGGCATCGGCCATCAGGACAATCTTGTGGTACCGGGCCTTCTCCACGTCGAAGTCCTCGCCGATGCCGGCGCCAAAGGCGGTGATCATGGACTGGACTTCGGCGTTGCCCAGCGCCCGGTCCAGCCTGGCCCGCTCCACATTCAGGATCTTGCCGCGCAGGGGCAGGATGGCCTGGGTTTCCGGGTTCCGGCCGCGGACAGCAGAACCACCGGCCGAGTCACCCTCCACAATGTAGATTTCCGACTTGGATGGGTCGCGGGACGAGCAGTCCTTGAGCTTGCCCGGCATGCCGCCGGATTCCAGCAGTCCCTTGCGCCGAGTGGATTCGCGGGCTTTCCGCGCGGCCAGCCTGGCCTGCGAAGCCTGGATGGACTTGCGGATCACATCGCGGGCCGGGCCCGGATTGCGTTCCAGCCAGTCGCCGAGTCCATCCGTGACAACACGCTGCACAAAGCCCTTGGCCTCGGAGTTGCCCAGTTTGGTCTTGGTCTGGCCCTCGAACTGCGGCTCGCCCAGCTTCATCGAGACGACGGCGGTCAGGCCCTCGCGGATGTCGTCGCCGGTGAGATTGTCTTCCTTCTCCTTGATCAGGTTCTTTTCCCGCGCGTAGCGGTTGATCAAGGACGTCATGGCGGCGCGGAAGCCTTCTTCGTGCGTGCCGCCTTCATGCGTGTTGATGGTGTTCGCGTAGGTATGGACGCTCTCCGAGTAGGAGGTGGTCCACTGCATCGCGATCTCCACCGAGAGCTTCCGCTCCGTGTCCTCGGTCTCGAACGCGATGACCTCGGGGTGGATGACTTCCACCTTCTTGGAGGAGTTCAGGTGGGTGACGTAGTCCAACAACCCGTGGTCGTACTTGTAGACGACCTGGCGGTGTTCCGCCGTGGTCTCGACCTCGGAACCGGCGGAGTCCAGGTCCACGTCTTCGCTGTCCGGGGCGTGGATTTCCGGATGGCGTTCATCGGTCAGGATGATCTTCAGACCCTTGTTCAGGAAGGCCATCTGCTGGAACCGGGCGCGCAGCGTCTCGAAGTCGTACTCGGTGGATTCGAAGATTTCCGGATCGGCCCAGAAAGTCTGCGACGTACCGGTCTCCGTGGTCTCCTCGCCGCGGCGCAGGTCGCCCACCGGCATGCCGCCGTTGGCGAACGACTGCTGCCAGACGTAGCCCTGGCGGCGGATCTCGGTCTCCACCCGGGCGGACAAGGCGTTGACCACGGAAATGCCGACGCCGTGCAGGCCGCCGGAGACCGCGTACCCGCCGCCGCCGAATTTGCCGCCGGCGTGCAGGATGGTCATGACCACCTGGACCGTCGGCTTACCTTCGGTCGGATGCATGTCCACGGGGATGCCGCGGCCGTTGTCCACCACCCGAACGCCGCCGTCGGCCAACAGCGTGACATCGATCGTGTCGCAGTAACCCGCAAGCGCCTCATCAACGGAGTTGTCCACGACTTCGTAGACCAAATGGTGCAGACCACGCGGACCGGTGGAACCGATGTACATGCCCGGCCGCTTGCGGACGGCTTCCAGGCCTTCGAGGACAGTGATGTCGCTGGCGTCGTAATGCGTGCCGTCGTTGCCCTCTGCCATTGCGGGTTCTGCGCCGGTGTTTTCCAGCTCGTTGTCCTCTGCCACAGTTGCCGTTGACTCCTTGTGTTCCGTCCGGATGGACTCGTGTGTCGGCGCCCCTCCACAGTGAGGACGGGCGCCGCCCAGTCAATTCTACCGTGTCAGGGCGGTGAAACCTGCACGAACATGGCTCTAAGCGGCACGGAAACCGGCATTTAACGCGTCCGCCGGGTGCTTGATGGGACCGTATATGTCTAGAGGCCCCCGCAGCGCTCTGCATGCCGTTTACGCGGGCGCGTCCCGGATGCCGCCGGATGCACGCTTCGAGGACCGGGATCAGCCGTAGGTATCCCGTGGTCCGCGGCCGCTGACGGTCCGTTTGCCCTTGCGCCAGTTGGGCGCGGCGGGCGCAAGGACCTGGATCTTGGTTACGACGCCGGGGCCCAGCTTTTCGCCGAACCGCTTCAGCAACGCAGCGTTCATCAGCCTCAACTGCGTAGCCCAGGCGGTGGAATCGCAGCGCACTTGCACCGTCGTGTCCTCGAAGCTTTCGGGCCGGCAGTGGGCTGCAATGTCTGCCCCGACCAATTCATCCCACCGCGAAATTACTGACCCGACGGCCACGGGGGAGTTCCAGCCGCGTTCTGCGACGAACCGGTCGAAAACGCGTCCCAGTCCTTGCGGGTCGCGGCCGAAATCCTGCGGCGCGGCAACCGGCCGGTTACCCCGGGATTGACGACGGCGGCTGTTGGCCCGGGTGCGCACGTCGCCGCGGGCGGCGGCTGCCAGGCGAACCCTGTTGAGGACCGCTTTCGCCGCATCCAAGTCTTCCTCCGTGCCGGCGCCCCGGGGATCGTCTGCCGGCGGTTTCGAGGGCTGCGAATGCCCCGCAACATCCGGCAGGCCGGGTTGTCCCACCGGGTCCGCCTGTTCCTGCGGGTTCGGCCGGCGCTCAGACGGTTTCCTGGCCACTGGCCACGCCCCCCGGAACCACCTTGAACTGTTCGCCGCTCAGGGCCTCGGGGATGTCTTCGGCCACGGCGGCAGTAACGATCACCTGCTCCGCGCTGGCAACGATGCCCGCCAGCTTTGACCGGCGCTGGCTGTCCAGTTCGGCAAAAACATCGTCCAGGATCAGTACCGGAGCCGCACCGGGGGCAGGATCGTCTTCGCAGAACACGTAGTAGGAGGCCAGCCGCAGGGCCAGCGCCAGGGACCAGGTTTCGCCGTGGGAGGCGTAGCCCTTGGCCGGCGCCTGCCCCAGCATCAGTTCGAGCTCGTCGCGGTGCGGGCCAACCAGCGAGATCCCGCGTTCCACTTCGCGTTTGCGTTGCTGTTTGAAGGCCGCAAGGTACAGCTCTGCCAGCTCCGCGGCGCTCAGGCTTGCCAACGGCGGAAGTCCTGCACCGCCGTCGTTCTCCACCTCGCCGTCATCGGATAGCTGGCTGTGGATGGTGGAACGGTACACGGCGGCAGCCTGTTTGGAGCCATCCGTCAGCGCGGCGTAGGCCGCGTTCAGGTGCGGCTGCAGGAGGTCCACCAGCTCCAGCCTGGCCTTGAGCAGTGCGGCCCCGGCCTCTGCCATGTGCTGGTCCCACACCTCCAGCGTCGATTCATGGGCCGAGGTGAACCGTCCGCTGGCGCGGGCCGACTTAAGCAGCGCATTGCGCTGTTTGAGGACGCGTTCAAAATCGCTGCGCGTGGCCGCGTGGTGCGGCACCAGGCTGGCCAGAAGCTCGTCCAGGAAGCGTCTCCGGTTGGACGGGTCGCCTTTGACCAGTGCCAGGTCTTCGGGAGCAAAGAGCACCGTGCGCAGGTGGCCCAAAATGTCCCGGGCACGCACCGGAGCACCCCGGTTGATGCGCGCCCTGTTGGCCTTTCCGGCGGTGATCTCCAATTCCAGCGAAATGCTGCGTCCACCGCGGTCTACCCGGGCGCGCACCAGGGAACGCGGACTATCGAACCGGATCAGCGGTGCGTCATTACTGACCCGATGCGATGAAAGCGACGCCAGATAGCCGATGGCCTCGACAATATTGGTCTTGCCGACCCCGTTGGATCCAACAAACACGGTGACGCCCGGCTTCAGGGCGATATCCAGCTGCGGGTAGGTGCGGAAGTCGGTCAGCGAAAGGAATTCAACAAACAATGCGGTACTGCTACTTCGGCTCGGTGCCGGGGTTGGGCTGTCCGGGCTTTCTGACGGGATGACCGCCGAACTGATTGCGCAGGGCGGCCACCATCTTCATGGCTGGGGCATCATCTTCGCGTGACGCGAACCGGGCAAACAATGCGGCGGTGATGGCCGGGGCGGGAACACCATGCGCGATGGCTTCTTCCACCGTCCACCGGCCTTCGCCGGAATCATCGACGTACCCGCTGATCTGGCTCAGGCCGGGGTCCTCTTCGAGGGCCTTCACCATCAGGTCCAGCAGCCAGGACCGGACCACCGTTCCCTTTTGCCATGCCCGGAAAGTGCCCGGGACATCTTTGATGATGTCCTTGGCTTCCAGCAGTTCGTACCCTTCGGCGTACGCCTGCATCAGCCCGTATTCAATCCCGTTATGCACCATTTTGGCGTAGTGCCCGGCACCGACGCCGCCCACATGGACGAAGCTTTCCTCTCGCGGACCTTCCGGCCTCAATGCGTCGAAGAGCGGCATCACTGCCTCGACAAGCTCGGCACGACCGCCAGCCATTAATCCGTAGCCGTTCGCCAAGCCCCACACGCCGCCCGACACACCGACATCGAGGAAACCAATCTGCCGATCGGCCAGAAGCGCTTCATGATCCCGGTCCGTGCTGAACTTGGAGTTTCCGCCGTCAATCACCAGGTCCCCGGCGGAGAGCTTGCCGGCCAGTTCCGTGATGACCGCGGCGGTAGCCGGACCGGAGGGGACCATCACCCACACGGTGCGCGGGCTAGGCAGCGAATGGATCAATTCGTCGACGGTTTTGGTGTCGCTGACCTCGGGGTTGCGGTCATACCCAGTGACCTCAATGCCGCCGGCCCGAAACCGCTGACGCATGTTGAAACCCATCCGTCCCAAGCCGATCAGTCCGATGTGCATGCTGCTCACTCTTTCCTCTCGTCAATGGGCGGTTGGGGGTTCGGTTACTGGTTGGGCAACCTCACCGGCATCAGCAGGTAGCGGTAGTCTTCCTTGTCTTCACCCTCGAGGTCGTCTTGGGCGGATATGACCGCCGGCTTCGGCGGCGTAGTGAAGGAAAACCGAACATACTTGCTGTCGAACGCGCTCAATCCTTCGGACAGGTAGTGAGGGTTGAAGGCGACGGTGATCTCGTCGCCCGCCAGCGCAGCCTCGATCGCCTCGGAGGCCTGGGCGTCTTCGCCGGTTCCTGCGTCCAAGGTCAAGAGACCGTCCGTGAAGGCCAAACGGACCGGAGTGTTGCGCTCGGCCACCAGCGAAACGCGGCGGACAGCTTCGATGAGGGTCGTGGTCTCAACAGTTGCGTGGATCGGAGTGTTGTCCGGGAACAACGAACGGATCTTCGGATAGTCACCGTCCACCAGCAGCGACGTGGTCCGGCGGCCGCCGCTTTCGAAGCCGATCAGTTCGCTGTTGTCGGACAGGGCAATGTTGAGGTCGCCGGATCCGCCAAGGGTCTTGGCCACCTCGCTCAGTGTTTTGGCTTTGACCAGTGCGCTGGTGGAAATGCCCGGGGTTGTTGGGCGCCAGTTGAGTTCGCGAAGTGCCAATCGGTAGCGGTCGGTCGACAGCAAGGTGATCAGATCGCCTTCGATTTCCATCCGGACACCGGTCAGGATGGGCAGAGTGTCGTCGCGGCTCGCGGCGATGATCACCTGGCTGACGGCTTGGGCGAAAGCCTCCCCGTCCACGACCCCGCTGACGTCAGGCAAGGCCGGGAGTTCCGGATAATCGCCCTCGGGCATGGTGGCCAGGTTGAACCGGCTGTTGCGGCACGTCAGCGCGACCTTTGAGCCGTCGGTTTCGATGTCGACCGGGGCCGATGGCAAGCTGCGGCAGATGTCGGCCAAGAGTCGTCCGGATACCAGGATGGTTCCCTCAGCGGTAACGTCCGCCGGAATCTGGAGACGGGCCGAGATCTCGTAGTCGAAACTGGCAAGGCTGACCATGCCGCCTTCGGCACGAATGAGCAGCCCCGACAGAACGGGAACCGGCGGACGAGGTGACAAGGAACGGGCTGTCCATGTCACGGCTTCCGCCAGAACATCCCGATCAACTCTGAACTTCACTGAAGTAAGCCGCCTTTCACAACGAACATGCTGGGGAAGGCCGCCTGCGTCTGGCCTGGTGTAAACGCTTGGACTACGGCACCGGGCTGAAGCAGATGGCAACAATTCTCTGTGCAAGCTTAGCCGCAGCAACGGTCAATGCGCACCGGCAGCATCTAGACGTTCGCTGGAGCTGTTCTGCAGGGTGTCGGGGAACCGGGACAGGGTCAAATGTTATTTGAAAGAACTTCAAATAATGGGATTCGTAGTGGTAATAACGGCTGTGGATACTGTGGAAAACCTCGGTGTCGCTTGCCGTTGCGCGGAAGTTGCCTGTTCACAAGATGTGCAGGGTGTTCGCAGTCGGTGTTGGGTGGCTGTGGAGGAAAATCCTTGTGATTTCGCGTGTCCACAGGCAACCCGGCGGTTGTCCTCTTAAGCACCGGGGTTCTCCACTTAACTATCCACAGCCTTATCCACACCTGTTAATTTCACCGGTGTAGTTCGGACCGGAAGCGGCCGGCGAGGCTAACCGTCGCGCTGCTGCTGCTTGATGCGGTTGGTCAGTTCCGTCACCTGGTTGTAGATCGCGCGGCGTTCGGCCATTAGTTCACGGATCTTGCGGTCGGCGTGGATGACCGTGGTGTGGTCGCGCCCGCCAAGTTCCTGGCCGATTTTCGGCAGGGACATGTCGGTCAGCTCCCGGCACAAATACATGGCGATCTGGCGGGCCGTCACCAGTGTCCGGGTACGGGATTTACTGGTCAGCTCCTCCATGCTGAGCTTGAAGTAGGCCGCCGTCTGGCCAAGGATCGTGGCCGATGTGATTTCCTGCGCGCCCTCGTCGGTGATGAGGTCTTTCAGGACTATCTCGGCAAGACCCATGTCCACTGCCTGTTGGTTCAGGCTGGCGAAAGCGGTTACGCGGATCAGGGCGCCCTCAAGCTCGCGGATGTTGGTGGAGATCTTGGAGGCGATGTATTCGAGGACTTCGTCGGGTACAGACAGCCCCTCGCTGATGGCCTTCTTGCGCAGAATCGCGATCCGGGTCTCCAGCTCCGGCGGCTGGATGTCCGTCAGCAGCCCCCATTCGAAGCGCGACCGCATCCGTTCCTCGAAGCCTGAGAGCTGTTTCGGCGGCAGGTCGGAAGTGATGACCACTTGTTTGCTGTGGTTGTGGAGAGCATTGAACGTATGGAAGAACTCTTCCTGCGTCGCATCCTTGTTGGCCAAGAACTGGATGTCGTCGATCAGCAGGATGTCGACATTGCGGTACAACTGCTTGAAGCTCGCGCCTTCATCGTCGCGGATGGAGTTGATGAAGTCGTTGGTAAATTCTTCGGAATTGACGTACCGGACACGGATGCCGTTATAGAGGTGGCGGGCGTAGTGGCCGATCGCGTGGAGCAGGTGAGTTTTTCCAAGCCCGGAGTCGCCGTAAATGAAAAGCGGGTTGTATGCCTTGGCGGGGGCTTCGGCCACCGCTACCGCAGCCGCGTGTGCAAAACGGTTGGAAGAGCCAATGACGAAGGTGTCGAAAATGTACTTCGGGTTGAGGCGGCCCAGTTCCTGGGATGCACTCTCCTTCGGCGGCTGAGGCAGTGCCTCGTTCCGCACCACCGATGGAGCCGGCCGAGGCTCCTGTTCGGGTTCTGGCTCGGCGTGAGGAGCCATATCTGTGTCGACGCTGAAAGCGCACAGAATATCGTCCTTGAAAACTTCGAACAGCGCGTCGTGCAGCGGATCCTTGAGCTGCTGCGACTGGAAGACTTCGCGGGTCAGTTCATTGGGGAGGGCAACCAGCAACGTTGTACCGATCAACCCTTTCGCCTGAGCCAGAACGATGAAACCGCGCTGCCTGGGTGAGACGCGATCGTCCTGTTCCAGCGTGCGGACCACTTTGCGCCAGGAACTTCCGACGTCGTTAATTTGGTCCGTGTCCACCTAGATACCCCTCAGAAGCTCAACTTGCTTCGGCCTCTGCCGACAGCGCGCCCGAAATCCACAGACTTATTCACAGACGGTGGATAAGGGGCTCCTGCAAGCGTAGAGCATGAATCTGCTTGATAACAGCCGGGATGCAGGGGCCTGTGGACGCCTTGCCCTGAGTGCTTTGAACGGCGCGAACCGCGTTCGGGCTAGAGTTGTCCACAGGCGTTATCCACGGAAACGCCCGGGCGTCGAGGCTGCGGGTTTGACGGTTCTTACTGCCATCGCCTAACGTTGACTAGTCCTTCATGTCTACTTTGGTATCCCTGCACGCCCAGCGTCCAGGACCTGAAGTAGGCCCCCTATATTAGAGCGTCGACCTGTTCTTCCCCCCTGTTGCAACGGGTCCAACCGCATCTGTCGATACGTCTTGGAGTAACCACCGTGAGCAAGCGGACTTTTCAGCCGAATAACCGCCGTCGTGCTAAGAAGCACGGCTTCCGCCTTCGCATGCGCACTCGCGCCGGCCGCGCCATCCTGGCTGCACGCCGCAGCAAGGGCCGCACCGAACTGTCGGCCTAAATAGCCAGTTTGTCGATCCGGCTGTGAGGTTCCGTTCCCGCAGCAACGCGTTTCGGCCGGCTGCGTAGCGCCATGCTCTCCAGTCAGCACCGAATGCGCGCATCGGCGGACTTCTCAACAACTGTACGTTCCGGCGTCCGATCAGGGCGCCGGAACTTGGTGTTATATGCGGCAGCGGTTAACCCGGCCCAACCGACAGCTTTTGGCTTCATTGTCTCGAAGGCTGTGGGGAACGCCGTCATCCGCAACCGCGTTAAGAGAAGACTGCGGGAACTCGCAGCCGATAGTCTGAGGGACAAGCAGTATGCCCAAGGACTCGCAGTTGTTGTGCGCGCTCTTCCGGCAGCGGCCAGTGCGGACTTCGTCGCGTTGGAACATGATTACCGGAAGGCGTTCAAAACGGCCGTGATCAAGTTGACTGCAACGCCTACCGCGCCCGCGCGCGTTGCGCCCGAGGAGAAGGGATGAGCGGCATGAGTTCCACTGCCCAGCGCCTACAGGCTCTCTCCCGCCCCATCGCCGCGAAAAGGATCCAGACGATCCCGCAGGCCGGTTTGATTGGCGCTCTGGCGGTCTACCGCAAGACCATTTCGCCGTTGTACGGCCAGGTCTGCCGCTTTTTCCCGTCCTGTTCTGCCTATGCCCTCGAGGCTGTGACCGTTCATGGTGCCGCCAAGGGCAGCTGGCTGGCGGCGAGACGGTTAGGCCGATGCCATCCCTGGAATCCCGGTGGCGTAGACCATGTTCCGGCGTCTCCGGCCTTTGACTTATGGCTGCAGGAAAACCCTGCCAGAATTCCCCGGATAATCGAACTCAATCACCCAGTCATTCCGGCCGACGATGAAGGCCGCGAAGCGGCTTGAGGAGTAAATAGACAATGGACTTCCTGAGCACGATCCTGCTGCCTTTCACGTGGGTAGTGTCGTGGATCCTGTGGGCATTCCACGCCGGCCTGTCTTGGTTGGGGTTGGATCCGGCCAATGGCTGGACATGGACCTTTTCGATCATCGGGCTCGTACTGGTGATCCGGGCCGCCCTCATTCCGGTCTTCGTGAAGCAGATCAAGGCCCAGCGCGGAATGCAGGCCCTGCAACCTGACCTGCGCAAGCTGCAGCAGAAGTACAAGGGAAAAACCGACCAGCTTTCGCGTCAGGCTATGACGCAGGAGCAAATGGCTCTGTACAAGAAGCACGGGACCAACCCGTTCTCGGCATGCTTGCCGATGCTGGTCCAGATGCCGTTCTTCTTCGCGCTGTTCCGGGTGCTCAGCACCGCCTCCCAGGCCAGCGCGAACGGTGAAGGTATCGGCGCGCTTTCCCCCGAACTCATCCGGCAGTTCGATGCATCATCGATTTTCGGCGCCCCACTTTCGGCGTCGCTCCTGCACGGCGGCGGCGGCGCGAACCAAGGCGCGGTTGTTGTCCTTTCGATCATCATGATCCTGGCGATGACGGCATCGCAGTTCATCACGCAAAAGCAGATCATGGCCAAGAACATGTCTGCCGAAGCCATGCAGTCCCCGTTCATGAAGCAGCAGCAGATGATGCTGTACATCCTGCCGCTCGTATTCGGCATCGGCGGCATCAACTTCCCCATCGGTGTTCTGATCTACTGGACTACCACCAACATCTGGACCATGGCACAGCAGTTCTTCGTGATCCGCCGCATGCCTACGCCTGGTTCGCAGGCTGCCCGCGAGCTGGCGGATCGGCGCGCGAAGAAGGGCTTGCCGATGGTTCCGCTGCTAGGTGAGCGGAAGACAGAGGAGCCTGCTGTCGAAGCCCCCGCTGAGCCGAAGGGCCAGCGCCACCAGCCACAGCGTAAGAACAGGAAGAGAAAATGAGCAGCGAAAGCGTATCCGAAGTGACCGAAGAACTTTCCGGCGAAGCAGCTGCGGCAGACGAGCAGGAGGAAGTAGCCGTTTCGAATTCTGCCAAGCGTTTGGACGAAGAGGGAGATGTAGCTGCGGACTACCTCGAGGAGCTTCTCGACATCGCTGATATCGATGGGGACATCGATATTGAGGTACGCAACGGTCGCACGTACATTTCGATCGTTTCCGAAGACGAGGACAATGATGCCCTCAAGTCGCTCGTAGGGGCCGACGGCGAAGTGCTCGAAGCCTTACAGGAACTGGCCCGGTTGTCGGTCCTGACCTCAACGGGCAGCCGCTCGCGGTTGGTACTGGACATCACCGGCTACCGTGAAGGCCGCAGCAAGGAACTGCTCAAGATCGCCCAGGAGGCGGTCGCCGAGGCCAAGGAGACCGGCCATGATGTGGCGCTGGAGCCGATGAGCGCGTACGAGCGCAAAATCGTTCACGACGCTATCGCCGATCTTGGGCTGGTCAGCGAATCGGAGGGCGAGGGTTCCAACCGCCACATTGTGGTGTCGGTGGAGTCCTGATCTTGTTTACTGGCGGGTTTGGTAGGGCATAGGTATGTCCATAGTTGAGATGACGGTGGCCGAGTCCAAGGCTGCTCTAGCTGTTTTTGGTGAACGACTGGATCTGGCCGAGCGGTATGTCGCGCATTTAGCCACGTCCGGAATCGAACGGGGACTGCTGGGCCCCCGCGAGGTCCCACGGTTGTGGAACCGGCACGTGCTGAACTGCGCTGTTGTAGCCAACCTGATAGCCCCTGACGCCGCGGTCGCCGATGTCGGGAGCGGCGCCGGCCTGCCAGGCCTGACCCTGGCGCTAGCCCGGCCAGACCTACGCTTGACGCTGATCGAGCCGTTGGAGCGGCGGGTAGTCTGGCTCAATGAAGTTGTAGACGACCTGGGGCTCGACAACGTCACCATAGTACGTACACGGGCAGAGCTTGCCGCGGACGAAGTCACGGCGGATGTTGTCACTTCCCGGGCAGTCTCTGCCTTGGACAAACTGGCCCGGCTGTCTATTCCACTGCTCCACGGTAGTGGTGAGATGCTCGCCATCAAGGGTCGCAGCGCCGCCGATGAAGTTGAAAAGGCTAAGAAAGTCATTCGGAAGCTAGGCGGTCGCGAAACAGAGATCCTGACCGTCGGAGATGAACTCCTGGAAGAGCCGACGACGGTCGTCAGAATCCTCGTTGCCCCGTAACCTGTTGGTCCACACACCCCCGGATCGCCCTTGAATCCGGCCGTGCAACGATAGGCTATGAGGGGTCGGTGCCGGGAAAGTGAAAGCGGGCAAATCGAAAATGGCGATGAGCGACATGGTTTCGGGAGTGACCGGGGCCAAAGCCGATGGGTCATCTGCTCTTGATGGGCCCCATCAACCTGAGGTGGTTGTCTCGGGCTCGGGAACCGCTCTCGTTTCACGTGAAACCACCCGCGCTTATGAGGCCGAATTGGCCAACTCCGATGTCAAGATAGAGGCTACGGTTCCAAACGTTATGGATTCGATCGACGAAAGCACACCTCTCGCTCAGGAATTGGCGAGCGAAAACCGCAGGCGTGAACGATTGAAGGCCAAACAACTTCCCCGGCCTACTCAGACCAGGGTACTGACGGTCAGCAACCAAAAAGGCGGCGTGGGTAAGACCACCACAACGGTCAATATCGCGGCTGCTTTGGCTATTGCTGGGCTAAACGTTCTTGTCATCGACATCGACCCCCAGGGGAACGCGTCGACGGCGCTTGGCGTCGAGCATCATGCTGATGTGGACAGCATCTACGACGTCCTCATCAACGACATGCCGTTGGGCGAGGTGATTGCGCAATGCCCGGATATCGACCATTTGATCGTGGCACCTGCCACCATCCACCTGGCCGGCGCAGAAATTGAATTAGTCTCGTTGGTGGCTAGAGAACAGCGCCTACGCCGTGCCATCGAAGTATATGCACAGGAGCGCGAGACTGCCGGATTGCCCCGGCTGGACTATGTTTTTATCGACTGCCCACCCAGCCTTGGGCTCCTCACCGTCAACGCGTTTGTCGCGGCCCAAGAGGTTCTCATCCCTATTCAATGTGAGTACTACGCACTGGAAGGGTTGAGCCAGCTCCTTAAGAACATCGAGATGATCCAGAAGCATCTCAATGCGGGCCTGGTCGTTTCCACCATCCTGCTGACCATGTACGACGGCCGGACGAACCTTGCCGCTCAAGTAGCAGCCGAGGTCAGGGAGCACTTCCCCAACGAAGTTCTCAGCGCGGTCGTTCCCCGATCCGTCCGCATCTCCGAGGCTCCTAGTTATCAGCAGTCTGTTATTACCTATGACCCATCCTCCAGCGGCGCCCTGTCGTATCAAGAGGCTGCGGCTGAAATCGCTGAGCGCGGCAAGTAACTGAGAATTCGATCTGTAACGGTAGAATTACGCCTTAAACGAGGTAGTGCGCGACAGCTCGGCGCATGACGGAAGAGGGTCCAGATGAGTGAAAAACGCCGTGGCTTAGGGCGAGGCTTGGGCGCACTAATTCCCAGCTCTCCCGTAAGCGAAGCGCCTGAATCAGCCGAAGGTCAAGGGTCTCAAGCAAAGAAGCGTACTCAGCGACCCGTCGACGTCTTCTTCCCAGCGTCCTCTAGGCGGGAAGATGCTGATGCGGCGATCCTCACCACCACGGACTCGGAGACAGTGTCCGGATCGAGCGCCGCCCAGGTGGCCGAGGTGTTGAGGGCACCCCGGAAAACGACGCCGAATGGCGCCAAGAAGCCGCCGGCCAAGAAGACCGTCAGGAGTAAGCCCGCTGCAGCGTCTCCGCTCCTGGACGGCCCGCATGCCGCGGAGGAGACCAAGGAATCCAGCGCGACGACAACGCAGGCAAAGGAAGCGGCCGAAGATCAGCATCAGCTGGCTGGCAATGATGTTTCACGTGAAACGGCAGGACCGGACCTAGTCGAAGTCCCAGGGGCAACGTTCGCCGAGGTTCTGGTTTCAGCAATTCAGCCGAACCGCAAGCAGCCGCGCACCGTTTTCGATGAAGAAGACATGGCCGAGCTGGTTCACTCGATCCGGGAAATCGGTGTCCTGCAGCCAATCGTTGTCCGCCCGGCTGACGACGTAGAGGCACAGTACGAGCTGGTTATGGGTGAGCGCCGTTGGCGGGCCACCAAGGCTGCCGGGCTGGAGACCATTCCCGCAATCATTAGGTCGACTTCGGATGACGATCTCCTGCGGGATGCACTGCTCGAGAACCTGCACAGAAGCCAACTCAATCCGCTGGAAGAAGCGGCGGCTTACCAGCAGTTGCTTGACGACTTCGGATGTACACACGACGAACTCGCTGATCGCATCGGTCGTTCAAGGCCACAGGTCTCCAACACTTTACGGTTGATGAAACTACCTCCGCTCGTCCAGCGGCGCGTAGCGGCCGGTGTCCTCAGTGCAGGCCATGCGCGGGCTCTCCTTGCATTGACGGATCCGGCCGAAATGGAGAAGCTGGCCCAGAGGATTGTTGCCGAGGGTTTGTCCGTTCGCGCAACGGAAGAGATCGTTTCCCTGAGCGATGGCCTGCGACGCCCCAAACGAGAAGGCCGCCCCCGCGAGGGTGCTCGTCATGAGCGGCTTGATTACCTTGCCAGTTCCCTCTCTGATCGTCTGGACACCAGCGTAAAGATCACCCTGGGTGCCAAGAAGGGGCGGGTCAGTATCGAGTTCGCGAGCGTCGATGACTTGAACCGCATCATGGATGTCTTGAACCCAGCGGCCCCATAGCCGCGAGTTTCACGTGAAACGGAGGGACCCAGTCCGGTTGGACGGGGTCCCTCCGTTTCTTATTGGAGCTTTGCACGCCGAGGGCGCTCGTCACGAGCGGCTTGATTGCCTTGCCAATTAAGTCTCTGGTCGTTGGACACCTGCGTGAAGATCACCCTGGGCGCCAAGAAGGGGCGGGTCAGTATCGAGTTCGCAGGCCATCCACAATTGGAGCTATGCGCGGCACTCTATGGCGAGCAGAACATAGATCCGCCCGAGGCGACACTCGCGGCCGCATCCCTATTCTCGACTGTGGGAATGAAAGGTCTGTGGGAAAACAGCCAGGTTCTGTACCGGATGGTTCAGCACAGCGATGTCGTTTCACGTGAAACGGATACCATGGTACTCCACGGCATCCATGTAGGCGCTCAGGGTAGATACACCTGAGTCCGCCACGCAGGCTTGCGGTGAGCACCGTTGCACTCCAGTCTTGAGGAGCATGTCCGGGTTTCACGTGAAACACCGCGGGTACCTTCTGCGTTTGGTTTCGCGCGACGAATACCCGTCATCACCCAGGACCAACCGGAGAAAGGGTCTCGGCGGGAGGAACGTCTCCGGTCGACCCGATCCGGAAAGGGAGATTGGAAGTCACGCGGAGTCTAGCCGTTGTGGTTCCACCAGATCGAGAAGTCAGCCAGCTACCAATTCTGGAACAGTACGCCCTAGAGGAGTTGCGCTAGGTATTTCGAGTAGGAGCATGAACTCCTTCTAGCCAGCCTGTCGTGGGGATGCCCCATCGGTCAGAGGTTCAGCTCCCGAGATAAGCGCTTCACGTGAAACTCTGCTCTCGAGCCATGTAGCGTGCCGCCGGCCCCTCGGCGCCCAGCAACGGGACGCGAACCTAGTCGCTATTTCCGCGCGGCACGGCCTGCAATCCGGCCCAATTTGTGCCGGCGTGTGCTTTGCGTGATTTACCGGCTAGCTGATGGTCGCGCCACATAGTGTGGAAGGCCTGGTACTTGGCCTACCGCGGAGCCGGATCCGTAGCGTCCAAGTAGTACCTGCAACTGGCGTTCCAGGAACGTTACGTGCTGCGGTGCCGGCCGGTGTGTTTCACGTGGAACGTATGGTCTTGTTCGGAGATGACCTTTCCTCACGCCCTACCCAAGAGCAGTAGTCCCACGGCACCGATGCGCTTGAAAGAAGCGAGAGAAACATCGTCTTTGCTATCCTCGGAAGATAGCTGCAGCCTTGATCGATCACCTGACCCTCCAGCCCAGACCGAAACGTGACGACCGCTGTTGTTGTCAACACAGGTGCGAATTTCTGACCAGATAGCAGAACACTCATCCTGACGCTTAACGTGACCCAGCCTCTGGGGGGACACCTGAATGTTTATGCGACTCTCTGGAGCTGAAGGACAAGCTCGCCTTGTGGCCCAGGTGCCCCAACCGGTCCAAGCCAGATCAGTACTATGCGTTTCACGTGAAACTATGCCGTGTACCTAGGCTCGCTTTAGTCCCAAATCCCGATTCTTCGGTGTCTAGTCGGGGCGACCCGGGCTTCAGACACGGCCAGGGATCATTGCGGGCCGACAAGCCCCGATGCGCTTCAACACGATCGTTTTCATTCTTCGGACCCAGGCGCATTCGAAGAGTCCATCTCTATATACCTGTAGCTGCGATGAGGGGGCGCGGCCGGTGTTTCACGTGAAACAGGGCTGCAGGGATCCGTCCCTGTCTAGTGGCCACGGTCCGCAGACTTTCTCCTGTGAATACGAAGGTGGAGTCGCCAGGCTATTGCGCTTCGGTGCGGACCAGCAAAAGGGGCAGTAATCCACAACGCGGAACCACTCTGCTTCGTCGTTGGCCGGGCAAGATGGGCTGGACGGTGTTTCACGTGGAACACCGGTTCTGCACGGGAACTGCTGGGCTAGGGGTGAAGTTGTACATAGTTCGATGAATGTTCGAGAAGGGGAGCTCTGAAGCCCGAATAGCCGAGCATCCGGAGCCGTAACCCATAAAGGGAACCGCGGTGGTCAGATCCGGGCCGCAAACCTCGAACGATTGACGCCACCAGGTTGTGCAGATGGGAGTTTTAAACATTGGCTCGAGAGGTTCTGAGTCAAGGATTGCCGGGAGATCCCACCGCATGAGCGTCGACTGCCCGTGAGCGGGCGGGTGGTGACCTACCAGTTTCACGTGAAACGATGTCGTTCGCAGACCAAGATGATGTTCTAACCTCGGCTGCCCGCGATAGAGATGTTGAACAAACGCCGATCTGAGCAAATGAGCCACGCGGCCGGACACGAAATGGAGTAGTTGCTGGTCAGGCTTGAAGTGAACCCAAACACGAAACCCCGCTTCGGTCTAAGCCAGCGGACTAACAGAAAGGAACAGCGATCCATGTAGAAAAGAAACTCGTAAGTATCCAGAGGACTATACTGCCTGTTTCACGTGAAACAGACGAGGAAATTGACGATCTAATACGGGGGATTGAACCGAAGCACGTCGTCTAGCGCAAGAGTCCCAGTCGGTTCATCGTCTTCTTCTAAAAGGTAAAGGCGTTGGATCGCAATGACGATGGAGTCAGCCAGGATTTGGCGGTAGATCGGATCGGCAAGCCGGGGAGAATCGAGCGGGCTGCTCAAATAACCGATGTCCAGCTGCACAGATGGCGTGCTGGGAAGGCGCAGTATGTCCCAGCTGCGGCCGTGGAGACCCAGGGAGGTGGACCCGGTTCGGGCGACGATCTCCTTCAGGATCAATTCCGCGGCACGATGCCCGATAGGAGAGCGTACCTCGCCAGACTCAGGGCGGCCCCAGAAAAAGGCGCTGACGCCATTAGCCGCTGGCTGCGGCAACCAATCGCAATGGATGGCAATGCTCAGGCTCGGTGACGTCGACTTGATCAGATCAGCGCGGACATCACTTCCACCCACGGGCTGTTTCTCGATGATCTCTACACTCGCACCAAGTTCTGTGAGGATCTTCCCTACACGGTTGGACACGTCGCCGGCGACGAGTTTCTCCGTGATTGGCTCACCCGAGGAAATGTCGACGGCTTCTGCTTGTGCGTCCACGTCAGACCCGGGCGCAATGGCGATGGTGCGACCGCGCAAGGTTGCAGATGCTTGGCTGAGCCGTTCGTAGTCACGTAGGGAAAACGCTTGGCTCGGACTGATAGTCCGGTTGATGCGCTCCATCGATGAAATCAATTGTCCGTCCGTGACCCCGGACCCTTCGAGGCCAAGGTTCAGTTGCAGTTCACGGACGGCCAGGTGGGTTCGTTGCCCGTACTCGCCATCAATGTGGCCGTAGTAAAATCCGAGAAATGAAAGCTGGCGTTGCAATTCCGTGACGTCGTCGCCTCGAAGCACCGGACTTTCCGGACTGTAAGCAAGCTGGCGGGCGCCCAGTTTGAACTGGGCCTCGGCCAAAGCTCTTTCGGTCTCGGGGCCCGCGATACCGTCGACCATCAAACCCCGCTGCTGCTGAAAAGTGCGGACAGCAGCATCCACGTGGTCATCAAACACCATCGGGTTGTTTACCTGGTCCGGGGCAAGATACGCCATAGAAACGCCAGCGCGTAGCAGCCCTTCACGGAGGGCTACTACGCGCCGACTGATGTCTGAACGGCGCAGACTCTGGTCTGCCGCGTCGTTTTCCATCTTGTTAGTTGAGGAACTCAGCGAATTCCTGCTCGATGACCTGCTTCGGCTTTGCTCCGATAGAAGTCGCAGCCACCGCTCCGTCCTTGAAGACGTAGACGGCGGGGATGGACGTGATGCCGTACTGCGCTGCGGTAGCGGGATTGTCGTCAACGTTGAGCTTGACTACGTCAACCTTGCCGGAGTGCTCAGCAGCGATGTCATCGAGGATCGGCGAGAGCATGCGGCAAGGGCCGCACCACTCCGCCCAGAAGTCAACAATCACGGGCTTGGTGGACTTCAGGACATCCGCTTCGAAAGTAGCGTCGGTGACATCTTTTGCGTTGCTCATGCTGTTCTCTCTTTCTCGAACCGGTTTCAGACGGTCGCGGGCTCGGCGATGCCGGCCTGGCTGCTAGCGACGTCGGCTAGGTAATGTTCCACATCGATGGCGGCGGCGCAGCCGCTGCCCGAGGCGGTGATTGCTTGGCGGTAGGTCGGGTCGATGACGTCGCCGGCCGCGAAAACTCCGGGCAGCGAAGTCTTGGAGGAGCGGCCCTGAACCGCAATGGTGCCCTCGGGCGTCAGTTCCAACTGGTCCTGGACGAGGGAGACCCGGGGATCATTGCCAATGGCGACAAAAACGCCGGTCACTGGCAGCACCGACTCAGACCCATCGACCGTGTTCTTCAGCTTCAGCGCGGAGACCTTGTTGTCGCCTTCCAGGCCGACTACTTCCGAGTTCCAGACGAACTTAATCTTCTCGTGCGCCAAGGCGCGTTCCTGCATGATTTTGGAGGCACGCAGGGTGTCGCGGCGGTGGACAACCGTGACAGAGTCCGCGAACTTGGTGAGGAAAAGAGCTTCCTCCATGGCGGAGTCGCCTCCGCCAATCACTGCGATGTCCTGGCCCTTGAAGAAGAAACCGTCGCAGGTTGCGCACCAGCTGACGCCGTGTCCGGCGAGGCGCTTTTCATCGGGAAGTCCGAGTTCACGGTATGCAGAGCCGGTGGAAATAATCACCGAATGCGCCAGGAAGGTTTCGCCCGAACCGATGGTGACCTTCTTGACGTCGCCTTCCAGCTCAAGGCCTGTGACATCTTCGAACAGGATCTCGGTCCCGAACCGCTCGGCCTGCTTTTGGAAGTTCTCCATCAGCTCCGGACCCAGAATTCCACCGGGGAAACCAGGGTAATTTTCAACGTCGGTGGTGTTCATCAGCTCGCCGCCTGCCTCAACAGAGCTGGCGATGAGCAGTGGTTTGAGATTGGCTCGCGCAGTGTAAACAGCTGCCGTGTAGCCGGCCGGACCGGACCCAACGATGATGACGTCGCGGACGGACGGTGTGGTTTCTGTGCTCACTGCCTGCGAACCTCTTCCTCTGGTATTGGTGTGAACGAAGCCCGGCCGCCTTGAGCGGGCAACAGGGCCAACACTTCTCTCAACGGCGCGTGGTGCCGGCTTATTCCGTGCACGCGCGGCACGGCCCGCCCTCTGCGGCTAGGAGACCTCGATCTCTGCCATGCGGATGCCGTAAGGCGGACCGCCCATGGGGTTGGAGAGCTTCGGCAACTGCGTGAAGTTGATCAGGACGTACTGGGCCTTGGGCGCAGCGCCATCCTGTTCGGGCACCGGAATGGTGGTCTTCTGCGCGGTGAAGCTACCCTGGGCAACCTGGTTGGCGCCGTCCAAGGTCGGCTCGTCATTCAGGAGCACGGAGAAGTTCCCGCCGGTACCGCTTAGTTGTGTCAGCACCACGGAACTGATGCTCGACGGTTCCTCAAGCTCGACGACCAGCGCCATGTTTTTGGCGTAGCCACCGAACTTGTCCGACACGTACTGGAAGCTGCCCCAGTAGGTGGCGGGGTTGCCGTCGACGGCTTCGGACAGCTTGCCGTCGTTCTCCGCGTCTAGTTCCTGCATGTCCGGGACCTGGCGGGTGAGATCGGCGATGACCGGCTCGACAACTTCAGCGGCCGGGGCTGATTCTTCTTCCTCACCGGTTTCCGCCGGAGTGGAAGCGGCGCCGGTTTCATTTCCGGTCTCCGACCCATTGGCGATCGGGCCGCCGCGGAAGAGATTCAACTGGCTGACCGCCACGACGATGGCGATCACCAACAACACGGCCAGTAATCCGCCCACCAGCAACCTGGACGACCTCGGGCTGTTGCGTTCCTCGTCGTCGTACTCGTCGTATTCGTAGTCGTCAGCCTGGGGCTCGTTGCTCGTGCGGGCGGCCGCCGGGAACATGGCGGCGGATCGGACCTCGGCCTGATCGCCGTCGTCCTCCGGCCACAAGCTGACCCGGGGCTTCTCGGCGGGCGGCTGGGCGGCTGCCGGCCGGGAGGCCGGAGCCTGTCGCGAGACAGGTGCCGTCGCCGGGCTGGGGGTCGCAGGTGCGGGCGGCGCAGACGGTGGCGGGGGCACGTGTGCACCGGCAGAGGCAGCCGCAGCGGCGGCTCCGGCAGCGGATCCGGCGCCAGAGGCCGCGCCTTCCGGCTGACGGCCGAAGCGGGCTTTGGTGTTTCCTTCCGGCGCGTTCTTGCCCAGCTTGGGCAGGTCGAGCTTGTTCAGCCGGTCGCGAAGACTCTGCCGAGGCTCTTCCTCGTATTCCTCATACTCGTCCTCGTACGGTTCCGGTTCGGTGGAGCGCACCTGGCCGAAGATTTCGGAACCGAGGGTGTCGGTGAAGAAGGGCTCCACATACGGACCATCCCGCTGAATGACCAAGTCCAGCAGGTCAGCGGCCTGTGCCTCGTTGGTGACCAGATAGGTGACCCCATCGGCGTTGCCCAGGTCCAGTATCTGGACGTTGCTGGCCCGCTCGCCGGTGGCGATTTCGCGGGCGCTCATGGCTACCTGGCTGGCATTTTCCGGTGCTGACACCAGGATGCTGACGGGCCGGTTGAGCACCTGGTCCACACCGTCGAGGACCAGATCGTGTTCGGCGGAGGCAAGCACTTGGGCTGTGACCTTGTAACGGCCACCAAGCAGCATGCCCACATCAACTGGCTGCGGCACTAGTTCCTCCCGGCTGTCCTGGACTGGCGCCCCTGACTAGATAATTTGATTTCCATGCTAGCCGGTGCCGGAGCCGATTCCCGTTTCCGTCAGGCGCGTCCGGGCAACCGATTCATGATCGGCGTCAGGAAATCCTGCAGCTCCTGGACGCGCAGGGCACGCAGCAGCAGCAGGTAAACCACGGCCATCACCAGTCCGACGACGGCGATGGTCACCATCGCGGTGACGATGGACTGCCAAGCGAATCCGCCAGGAGCGTAACCCCCGAACAGCCACAGCACTGCCGCGCCCACCAGGCCGGAGCCCAAGGCCGCGTAGCCGAGGCGAATGTAGGTGTCTACGACGCGTCCCGCGCCGTAGTCTCCGAGCCGTCGCCGGGCGAAGTGATGCGCCAGCACGGCCGAGACCACGTGGAACACCGCGAACAGCAGGGCCAGCGCGTAGACCACCATTGTGGGGTCGACCAGCCAGGCGATCAGCACGGCCAGCAGTACGGAGGCACCGGAACAGATAGCCTGCATGATCAGCGGCGTCTTGGCATCTTCCTCCGCGTAGAACACGCGTCCCAGGAAGAAGTAGATGCTCATGAACGGCATGCCGGCCGCCACAATGGCCAGGACCTGGCCCATCGACGCCGCGGAGGCCGCCGCGGTGGGGCCGGATCCCGCAAACAGCCGGGCCAGCGGGCCGGCCAGCACCACTACAGCGGCAGAACCAAAGACGGAGGCGATGCCGATGGTGCGCAGGCCAGAGCTCACGGTGTTGCGGACGTCGTCAACGGCGCCGGCCGATTGTTGGTGGGACAGCCTGTTGAACAGCACTGTGGCTACCGAGAGAACGAAGACCGAATGGGGCAGCATGGCGATCAGCTGGGCCGTGTTCAGCGCATACTCGCCGGGGACCGATGCACCGGATCCGGCCAGCTCAGCACGGGCAGCGGTGGCACTGGAAGCGATGGACCCATAGAAGAGGTAGGCGGTGTTGGCGATGACCATGGTGGCCAGGCTCCACAGCGCCACTTTTCCGGTGGCCGCGAAGCCCATACCGCGCCAGCCGAGCTTGAGCTTCAGGCCCAGCCCCAGCCGCCCCAGCGGCCACAGCAGAAGGAGGGCCTGCAGCACGATGCCCAGCGTGGTGCCGCCGGCCAGTACCGCGGTCTGTGCGCCGGTCCAGAGTTCCGGATCGCCCCTGCCTGGCAGGTAGCGGCCGTACAGCGCGATGTAGAGTCCCAGTGTGCCGATGGCCACCACGTTGTTCAGGGCAGGAGCCCACATATACCAGCCGAAACGCCCGTGGGCGTTGAGCACCTGGCCCACCACTGCATACAGACCGTAGAAGAAAATCTGCGGCAGGCACCAGATGGCGAAAACGGTGCCAAGCTCCAGCATGACCGGTGTCCAGTCCCGGGTCAGGACGGAAATGATCGGTCCGGCAAGGAGCGTCGCCAGCAGCGCAATCCCGGCCAGCACCAGCAGCGTCAGGCTGAGCAGGCGGCTGACAAAGTCGGCGCCGCCGTCGCTCTTCCGGCTGGCTTTGATGATCTGCGGAACCAGCACCACATTGAACACCCCGCCCGCCAGCAGCAGGTAGATGATGTTCGGGATGGTGTTGGCCTTCTCGAAGATGTCGCCCATCGTCGTGTTGGCACCGATGGCGACGGCGAGCAGGGCGGTCCGGACGAAGCCCAGGACCCGGGACACCATGGTTCCGGCCGCCATGATGGCACTGGACTTGGCCGTGCTGTGCTGCACGGGGTTTTCGGCGGGGATCTTGGTCTCGGACATCGTCCTCTATGTTCTCACCTGAAAAACGGCCGGAGGGCCGCACCCGGCAGGCGGCCTCAGACGTGGCCGGGCAGGACTTCCCGGGCCAGGTCAACGATCCGGCGCTCGTTCGGGAAGGACAGCTTCCGGCCCAGGTCCGCCAACGGGACCCACGCCACATCGACCGCCTCATGGTCCGGGTCATTCTCGATGGTCAGCAGGCCGCCGGTGGCCTCAAGCAGGAAGTGGTGCACGGTCTTGTGGACGCGGTGCCCGCTGACGGTGAACCAGTAGTCGATGCTGCCGAGCGTGGCCAGCACGCGTCCCTTGATTCCCGTTTCTTCTTCAACTTCGCGGACGGCGGCCTCTTCATTGGTTTCCCGGCCCTCCGGGTGGCCCTTGGGCAGGCACCACTCGAGCCGGCCGCCGCGGTTGAAGCGGGCGATGATTGCCACGTTCAGGTCGCTGGTGGACGTATCCACCACCACGCCGCCGGCCGAGATTTCCTCCACGGTGGGCAGTGAATGGTGTCCGGGCGCGGCGCTGCCCACTGACGCTGTCAGCGGGGTGCGCTTCGGGGCGCTCGGAACCGGGTGTGCCATGCGTCCACTCTAACGATTTTTGTCACGACCCGAGGATGTCGACGCCGAGCCGCCGGGACATTGTTAAACATCGTGCCCGGCATCTGGCACGCTTAAGTCACTATGGTTCACCTTTTTGGTTCGCAGTTCCCTTCCGCTTCCGGCTCCAACGCCCCGTCCCTGCCGTTGCCGGCCGTGGTGATCGAACTGGGAGAGCTTTTCGCGGACGCGGGCCACGAACTCTCGCTGGTCGGCGGACCCGTGCGCGACCTGTTCCTGGGCCGCATCTCCCCGGACCTTGATTTCACCACCGACGCCGATCCGGACGCCACCATCGCCGTCGTCAAAAAATGGGCGGACACGTTCTGGGAGATCGGCCGCGACTTCGGCACCATCGGTCTGCGCAAGGGCCAACACACTATCGAGGTGACCACCTACCGGGCGGAGGCCTACGACCCGGATTCCCGCAAGCCCGTGGTGGCGTTCGGAACGTCCTTGGAGGACGACCTGTTCCGCCGCGATTTCACCATGAACGCCATGGCGCTGCGGCTGCCCTCGCTGGAACTGGTGGACCCGTATGGCGGCGTCAAGGATCTGCACGCGGGCCTGCTGCGCACCCCGGGCGCGCCGTCGTCGTCGTTCTCCGATGATCCCCTGCGAATGATGCGCGCCGCGCGGTTCGCCTCGCAGCTGGGGGTCACCGTGGCGCCCGAGGTGTCGGCAGCGATGAAGGACATGGCCGGCCGGATCGAGATCATCTCCGCCGAACGCGTCCGTGACGAACTGGTCAAGCTGGTCAACGGGAAGGACCCGCGGACCGGTGTGGACCTGCTGGTAGACACCGGATTGGCCGACTTTGTGCTGCCGGAAGTTGCCGCGCTGCGGCTGGAGATCGATGAGCACCACCGGCACAAGGACGTCTACCAGCACTCGCTCACCGTGCTGGAGCAGGCCTGCAGCCTGGAGACGGACGACGACGGCGCGCTGCCGGGCCCGGACTTCGTCCTGCGGTTCGCCGCCCTGATGCACGACGTCGGCAAGCCGGCTACCCGCCGCTTCGAACCTTCCGGTGCGGTCAGCTTCCGCCACCACGACATGGTGGGCTCCAAACTCACCGCCAAGCGGATGAAGAAGCTGCGCTTCGACAACGACACCATCAAGGCCGTGTCCCGGCTGGTGGAACTGCACATGCGTTTCTACGGCTATGGAGAGGCCGGCTGGACGGACTCGGCCGTCCGCCGCTACGTCAACGACGCCGGGCCGCTGCTGGAACGCCTGCACCGGCTGACCCGCTCCGATGTCACCACGCGGAACAAGCGCAAGGCAGAGCAGTTGGCCTTTGCCTATGACGACCTCGAGCAGCGGATCGCCACGTTGCAGGAACAGGAGCAACTTGATGCGGTGAGGCCGGACCTGGACGGCGCCCGGATCATGGCGCTGCTGGGCATCAAGCCCGGGCCGTTGGTCGGCCGGGCCTACAGGTTCTTGTTGGAAGAACGGCTGGAAAACGGACCGGCGGCGTCGGAAGAGGCAGAGGCGAAACTGCTGGCCTGGTGGCGGGAGCAGCCGGAATTCGTCCCGGTGGTCGACCAAGGCGCGCCAGCGCCGCGCGGAGACCGGGATCAGTGACCGTGACGGGCCCGCACGACTTCCCGGTGCTGTGGCTGATGCGCCATGGCGAAACCGAGTGGTCGCGGGAGCACCGGTACACCGGGCTGACCGATTTGGAGCTCACGCCGGCCGGCGTCCAACAGGCCCGCGACGCCGCTGCGAAGCTGGCCGGAGTCCGTTTCCGCACCGTCCTGACGTCTCCCTTAGTCCGGGCGCGGCGGACCGCAGAGCTGGCCGGTTATCCGGGTGCGGAAGTGGTGCCGGAGGCGCACGAGTGGGACTACGGGGACTATGAAGGCCTGCAAAGTGCCGTGATCCGGGCCAAAGATCCCTCGTACTTGATCTGGACCCACGGCGTCCTCGGCGGCGAGTCGCTGCAACAAGTGGCAGACCGGGCCGACCATGTCATCGCGAAAGTACTGGACGGCGGGGACGGCACGGCATTCAGCAGCGGGACGTCCGGCGGTGCTTCCGCTGGGCGCCCGCCGGTCCTGGGCATGCCGTCGTCCGAAACGTCCGAACCTCGGCAGGTGCTGCTGGTGGCGCATGGACACTTCCTCCGCGTGCTGGCCGCCCGGTGGCTCGGGATGGAACCGGTCGAGGGCCGGCATTTTGTCCTGGAGACCGCTTCCGTTTGCCGGTTGGGCTGGGACAAAAAGACCCCAGCGATCGCTGGCTGGAACCTCTAGCTGCCCGGGTGCCACCGCGGGCTGGAGTGGCTCCTGCTGGTGGTCAACAGCCGAGTCGGCACACGGAGAGAGGTGGCGCACCCTCGAGGGTTCCTGAACCGTCCGTGAAGGGTGGGGCCGAGGTGCGCCGCAGCCCAACCTCGGCGTGTTGCGGCGGACACGCCGGGAAGGAACAAGAATCGCAGATGAGTTCCGCGAACTCGCTAGGCAGAAGCAGCAGTTATCGGGTACGTTAAAACACGTCCGATTGAACTTTCTCAATCATGAATGTTGAAGCCGGACTGTTTCTATTGGCGCTATTAAGAAAGAGAGGTGGGAATCGTGATTATGACCAAGACGCCGGGCGGAGTGTTTAACTCCTTCGCCGCGCTCCGACGACCCGCCTCCGCCATTTCTGCGCACTAGAACTTCGCTGGATGGGCCGGTTCATGTCTTGAACCGATTTATGCCTGTCACCGCATTTCTCTAGCTCTCCCGCGCGGAGGCCTCACCTTCTGTCTTGAGGACTTCGCTATGAGCACTTTTACCGCATTTCCCCCTGCCCCTGCGGCTGCCCCCACCGGTTCTTCAGCAACCGCCAAAGGCTTACTGCCGGCAACCGAAATTCCCGCGGATTCCGCCATGCTTCCTGCCCGCATTTACACCCATCCCCGAGAGGAAACCCTCATGAAACCGCTGGATGCAGCTATATCGCCTGCACCCGAACGATCCATCCGCCCGTCCGAACCGCGTCCGCCCGAACCGCGTCTGTCCGATGAGGGGCAGCGCGGCCACGGCCAGCTGATCAGCGCCGGAAGCTTGCGCGATCTTGATGCAGCCGCCGGCCCCGGGGGCAGTGTTGCCGAAGGTGCCGGCTCTGAAGCCGCCGACTCAGCTTGGCCGGCGCCGGACCCAGAACAAGCCGCAACTGCGGGAATGCCGAATTTCCTGGATAGGAGGGGGGTGAATGTCATGATCCGCAAGCTCCGCCAGGGCGTCTCGCTCTGGAAACGAATACAGAACGTGCGTGTTGATGATCGGCGCTTGGAACAAGTGCGCGACGATTTGCTGTCGCAACAGCAGCTCATCCGCTGAAGTTCCCAGCCAAAGCAGGTGCAATTAAACACGCTGTCCCGTAGGGGACGCATTCGTGAGGAGGATCCGATGAATCACAATGGACCCGATGTAGCTTCAGGCCCGCGCCGGGTTGCTGCCCGGCGCGGGCTTCCGCTTTTAACGGGCAGGTGACTGCTCAAACTCAGCCTCGCCCGAGGCATTCGGGCCAGTGCCACCAGCAAATTTTCGAGCGGACAAATCCGTTCAGCTAAGCATGCGCGTGCACGCCTAGATAAGGGTTGTGGCGGGGGATAGCGTCGTTTTTAGCCGGAGGGCAACCGGGCTTCCGAACCAGCATCGCCGCTGGCCATTCCCGGGATCCACGTCAACTACGACCGAAGGAAACACGTTGTTCATCGTCGACACTCAGATCCATGTTTGGAAAGAAGAGACCCCGGATCGACCGTGGGTTCCGGGTGCGCGTGAGCGCATCCGCCTCAACGGCCACCGCGAGGAAGCATTCCTCTTTGAAGAGGCCATCGAACTGATGGACGAGGCGGGCATCAACCGTGCCCTGATCCTGCCCCCGTCCTGGGAGGGCGATCGCATCGACTACGCCCTTGAGGCCTGCGAGGCTTATCCGGACCGCTTCGGCATCATGGCCCGCATCCCGCAGAACAAGCCCGAAGAGGGCAAGGCCATGCTGAAGGACTTTGCGCAGAACCCATATGTCAAAGGCACTCGTTTGACCTTCCACCGGCCGCAGGACCGGAACTGGATGATCGACGGCACCAACGATTGGTACTGGCCGATCGCCGAAGAGCTCAACATCCCGACCATGGTCCACGCCCCGGTCTGGAAGGCCGAGCTAGGCCAGATTGCCGCCAAGCACCCGGGCCTGAAGATCATCATCGACCACATGGGCATCATGGCCCGCTGCGTCGACGACGCCATCGGCTACTGGGTTTCGGAAACCGCCGACCTGGCCAAGCACCCGAACATCTACGTGAAGGTCTCCGCGCTGCCTGGCTATTCGACGGCGCCGTTCCCGAACCTGAACATCGAGAAGTACGTCCGCGAAATGGTCGACAAGATGGGCCCGGAACGCTGCTTCTTCGGCACCGACATCACCCGTCTGCTGGGCCATGGCATTACGTGGACCGACACGGTTGAGCAGTTCACCAAGCACTACAGTTTCACTCCTGACGAGCTGGAGTGGATCATGGGCCGTGGCATCAGCGACGTGTTGAACTGGCCGATCGACGAGTCCGCCCACCAGAAGCAGGAGTCTCTGCAGGCATGACCAAGGAGGTCGGCGTGAGCCGGAAGTACGACGGCGGCGAACTGATGGTCGCCGCGTTCGAAGCGCTGGATGTTGACTACATCTTCAGCTCTCCCGGATCCGAGTGGGCCCCGGTCTGGGAAGCACTCGCCCGCCGGGAGGCCGACGGCACTGCGTCGCCGACCTATCTGGACTTGACCCACGAGACGGTCGCGGTCGGGATGGCTACGGGCTACGGCCTGGCCACCCGCCGCGCCCAAGCGGTCTTGCTCCATGCCGGCCCGGGCCTCATGCAGGGTTCCATGGCTGTGCACGGGGCGTTGCTGGCCGGGGTCGGGATGGTGGTCGCCTCGTCGGAGTCCACCACCTTTGGCGAGGGCGACGGCCCCGACCCCGGTGGACAGTGGTACCGCAACCTGTCCCACGTGGGCGGCCCGCACACCATCGCGCAGACGTTCACGAAGTGGTCCAACCAAGTGGGCAGCGTTTCGACGCTGTACACGATGACTACCCGCGCGGGGGAGTTGGCCGCGCACGCTCCGGTCGGCCCGGTCTACCTCAATGTCCCGCTTGAAGTTCTGCTTGAACCTGCCCCCGAACCGGTGGCTCCCAAGCAGATTGCGCAGCGCGGCCGGACCGTTGCGGTGCACGAAGACCTCGACGAAGTGGCCGAACTGGTGGCGATGGCGCGCAAGCCGCTGATCATCACCGAAACCGCCGGCCGCGAAGAGGGCGGCTTTGAAGCCCTCACACGCTTCGCCGAAGAACTAGGCATCGGCGTCATCGAGCCGGGTTCGGCGGTGTGCGCCAACATCTCCAAGGAAAGCCCGGCGTATCTGGGCAATGATGCGGAGAAGCTGATCGATGAGGCGGACCTGATCTTGCTCATCAATTGCCGCGCCCCGTTCTATCCACCGAGCCGGCGCCCCGCGAAGGCCCCGATCGTGGTGGTCGATGAAGTGCCGCAGCGACCGCACATTGTGTACCAGGTGCTCAACGCCGACCACTATGTGGAGGGCTCGGTTCCGGAGTCCCTCGACGCGCTGCGCGATGAGGTGCTGACCCGACGCGGGGCCGGTGCCTTCGTGGACCGCATAGCCGCGGTCCGTCGCAGCCACGAGGCCTGGGTTGAGAAGACCCATGAGCTCGAAGCGAAGGCCGCTGGGTCGCAGGGGATCGACCCGGTCCACCTTGCCACCAAGCTGCGCCAGCTGGCCGACCGGGACGAGGTGGTAGTGGTGGATGAGACCATCACGCACAGCGGCGTGGTGCAGCGCCACACCGGCTGGACCGGCCCGGACAGCTATTTCTACGTGCAGGGCGGACTGGGTCAGGGCATGGCGGTGGCCCTGGGCGTCAAGCTGGCCAAACAGGAAAAAGTTGTGGTGTACACCGTCGGTGACGGGGCATACCTCTATAACCCAGTGATCCAGTCGCTGATGGCGGCCAAGGACAACGGGCTGCCGGTGCTGATCGTGGTCTTCAACAACCAAAAGTACCTGTCCATGAAGATGAACCACCTGCGGTTCTACCCGGACGGTGCGGCGGTGGCCAACGACAACCACTTAGGCGTCGACCTGAAGCAGCAGCCCGAGCTTTCAGCGTTTGCTGCCCCGTTCGGGATGCACCACGAAGAAGTGTCCGACCCCGCTGATCTCGACGTGGCGCTGAAGCGTGCGCTGGAAGCCGTCCAGGGCGGCACGACGGCGGTCCTTAACGTCAGCGTGACAAGGTAACCCCCCAAAGTCTTGAAAGAAGGTCATCAACTATGGCAAGCCCCTTGAAGATCCAACCTCCTGTCCTCAAGAACTACGTCCGCGACCTGTTCCAGGCACGCGGTGTGTCGGCCGAGGATGCGGCAACCATTGCCGACGTGCTCATCTGGGCCAACCTCCGAGGCGTCGACTCGCACGGCATCGCCCGGGTGCCGCGGTACCTGGAATTGCTGGGAACAGGCGAAGCGAATCCGACTCCGGAAATCGTTGTCCATGCCGAAAAGAGCGCGCTGGGCGTTGTCGACGCCGACCGCGCACCCGGACCGGTGGCACTGACGCTCGCGGCAGACGAGGCGATTGCGCGCGCCAGGGAGTTCGGCGTCGGCTGGGTGTCCGTCCGCAGGACGGTGCACACCGGTGCGATCGGCTACTACACCAACAGGATTGCCGAAGCTGGGCTGGTCGGCGTCGGCATGGTTGCCGGTATGCCGAACATGGCATACGAGGGCGCCCAGGGCGCCTCGGTGGCTACCAGTCCCTTGGCCATCGCGGTTCCCGGCACCGGCAAGTTCCCCACCGTCATGCTGGACATGGCCACCGCTGTGATTGCGTTGGGCAAGATCGCGCAGTTCAAGAAGGCTGGCAAAGAACTGCCGGAGGGAGCAGCCATCGCGGCCGACGGCACTCCGACCACGGATCCGAACGTGGCCAAGATCCCGCTGCCGGTCGGCGGCGCGAAGGGTTCCGGCATGTCCCTCATGTTCGAACTCCTGACCAGCGTGTTGGTTGGCGAACCGATCCTCCCCGGCTTCCACAGCGGGGGCCCGGAAGGCAGGAAGCACCGCCAGAACGCCAGCCTGATCGCCATCGATCCGTCCGCCGCTTCGTCCCTCGGCCAGTTCCCGCAGGACGTCGACGCCACGATCGAGGCAATCAAGGGTTTGCCCGTGGCCGACGGCTACGAGCGGGTGATCCTGCCGGGCCAGCGCGGCGCGGAGACTTACGAACAGCGCAGTAAGGATGGCATTCCGGTAGCCGAAGGCCTCTGGAGCCAGCTCACCGCTGCAGCGGAAGAGTACGGGGTGGACTCGCCGCTGGTTAGCGCCCAGTAGCCGGCAAGACGAGCACACCTGCCCTGCCCCTGCCCTGCGCGGCCACGTGCCGCGCAGGGCCCTCTGGGTTTGCGCGGCCGGCAGCTTTGGGACCCGCGCTGCACGGGTTGATCCGATGGAACGTTTTGCCATGTATCGCTAAGTATGCTTATCGTAGATGCATCGCAACCTGAGGAGGCAACATGATCGGTTTCATTATCGCGGGGCTCGTTATCGGAGCACTTGCTCGCCTTATCAAGCCCGGAAAGCAGAACCTGGGGCTCCTGGCCACGCTGCTGCTGGGCATTGTCGGGGCGATCATCGGCGGTGTCATCGCAAACCTGTTGGGGACCGGTGGCATCTTCGAGCTGAACGTTCTTGGATTCATCGTCGCGGTTGTCGCAGCGGTGCTCCTGATCGGTGTGGCCGAGAGCCTGTCCGGTCGTCGGGCTGTCCGCCGCTAACGGCTGCAACACGTACACATAGATGGCCTGCCGCGCAATCGCGCGGCAGGCCATCTATGTGTTGAACGAACGGCAGCTAACGAACCCAAGGGCTTAGGCGTCGGATCCCATCTGGTCCGCCGGCGAGAGGTGCTCGACCTCGATTCCGGTGTCGGCGAAGGTTCGGGTCACCCGCGATGCGCTGTAGACCCACAGGATCTTCATTGGGGTGTTGCCGGTGTTCCGGAAGCAGTGCACCTTGGGGGTCGGGATGTACGTCGTGTCATACGGCTTCAACTGGGTCACCACGCCGTCCACCTCGACCTCGCCTTGGCCTTCCAGGAGCGTGACCTGCTCGTCGCAGTTGTGCGAGTGGAACGGGGCACCCCCGCCCACCGGGTAGGTGCTCATGCCTGAGGTGATCTTGGCTTCGCCTTCGCTCGACGAAGGCGTAATCAGCGGAACGGTCTTAACCGCACCACCGCGGTCCAGGATCTCGACATCGTCCACTTTGATGATGGTGGTCATACCAGCCCCTTGCGTTTTCCAATGTGCATGCGTCTTCGCGTGTCCCTCCCAGTAAAGCGCACCGACTGATGGCAATTCGCTGCTCTACGTGCAGCATTACCTTGCCGATTCAACAGGGCTCAACCGGTACATATCGGCCATAGGATCTGGACTACAGCAGCTCCAGGCGCTGTGAGATCTTTGCCCGGGACGGTGCTTCATCCCGTCCCTTCCCCGAGTTCCTGAGGAAACAACTATGCGACTTGAAACGCTCACCCCGGAAAACATGACTGAACGCCAGCGCGAGCTGAGCGACCGCATCACCGCCCGCCGCGGAAAGACCCGCGGCCCGTTCCTGGTGTGGTTGAACAGCCCCGATCTTTGCGACAAGGTCGAGGCGCTGGGTGCCTTCGTGCGTTTCGAGTCGGCCCTGCCACCGCGCTACAGCGAGCTGGCGCTCCTGCTGGCGTCGCGCAACTTCGACGCCCAGTACTCCTGGAACGCCCACATGAAGAACGCCATCGAGGCCGGCCTGACCGAAGAGATCATTGCCGACATCGCGAACCACCGAGTGCCAACCTTCGCCACCGACGAGGACCAGCTGTTCTACACGTTCTGCATGGAAATTCTCAAGAACCACTTCGTCAGCGACGAGACGTTCGCCAAGGCACAGGCAGCCTTCGGTTCACAGCTGCTGGTGGATACCATCGGTGCGCTCGGAAACTTCACGATGCTCTCCATGTGCCTCAATACGTTCCAGGTAGACCTGCAGCCAGATCGCGAGCCGCCGTTCCCCGATGTCCGCGGTTACGCCAAGATCGAACCCCAGACCGTCTGAGCTTCTAATCATCTGTCCACGAACTGCAACGGTGCAGGAGAAACGAGATGGCTGTAAAAGCTGAAGCGAGCAAGGAAACCGAGGCGGCAGAACCGACGCCGGACGCAGTGGTATCCCTTGTCGGGATTTCCAAGTCTTTCGGCGGGGCAGCGGCCCTGTCCTCGGTTGATTTCAGCCTCCGGCCCGGCGAGGTGCACGCCCTCATTGGCATGAACGGCGCCGGCAAATCAACGTTGGTGAGCGTTCTCAGTGGTGCGCATATGCCGGACACGGGTTCGGTGGTCGTCGACGGCGTCGCGCACCCCGGACTCACTCCCCGGCATGCGCGCGACCTGGGGATAGCGACGGTGCCGCAGCGCCGGGACCTGGTCCAGGAACTTACGGTGGCGGAAAACCTCCTCCTGGGTTCCCTGCCAACGAGCGGCGGCCTGGTGAGCTGGCGCCGGATACGGCGGGAGGCCAAGAGTGCCCTTGCCGTCATCGGCGTCAATATCGACGTCGATGCCCGCACCGCGGATCTCAGCGCGGCGGAGCAGACGATGGTCGAGATTGCCCGGGAAATCCGCCGTGGCGGGCGCGTCCTGATCCTTGACGAGCCCACCGCCGCGCTGGGTGGGGCCGCCGCGGAAGAGGTGCGACTGCTCGTCAAGCGCTTGCGCGGGCAGGGGAAATCAGTGGTTTACATCTCGCATCATCTGGAGGAGATCCTCGATCTCGCCGACCGCATCACCGTCCTGCGGGACGGTACGCTGCAGCTCGTCGTCGCCAATGAGGATCTGGAGATTCCGCAGCTGGTCTACGCGATGGTGGGCGACCACGTGGTGTCGGACCGTCCGGAACAGGAGCGGACACCGGGCGAGACGCGCCTGGAGCTGCGCAATGTTTCGGTGGGCCACCGGTTGGCCGGACTCGATCTGAACGTGGCCGCGGGCGAAGTTGTCGCCGTCCTCGGGCCCGCTGGAGATGCTCAATCCCTGCTGTTTCCGATCCTGTCCGGCAGGTTGCGTCCGGATACCGGAGAACTCACGGTCGGCGGTACCCCTGTCCGGCTGGGCAACGTGCGCAGCGCTCTTGCCAGCGGATTACGGTGCGTGACCGGAAACAGGCTGTCCTACGGATTGGTCGGTGGGCTCAGCGTGGACGAGAACCTGCTGCTGTCGCGCGACCGTTTCGACCGCCGAATAGTCGTGAGATGGAAAGACTTGCGCCGTCGTGCCTTGGCCCTCCGGGAGAAGTTCGGCGTCGTCACGCTGAACCCCAATCCGCCGGTGGCTGCGCTGTCCGGCGGAAACCAGCAGAAGGTGCTGCTGGCGAAGTGGCTGGAGGGTTCGCCGGAGGTGTGCTTCCTGGAGGAGCCAACCAACGGCGTCGATATTTCGGCGAAGGCCGACATTCACCGGATGGTCGATGACTTCGCTGCAGCGGGGATGGGCGTGCTCCTCGCCTCATCCGACGTTCATGAGGTGCTACGCCTCGCGGACCGAATCATTGTCGTCAGCGCGGGCCGCGTCGTCGGGCACCGCGATGTTGCGACCGTAACCCGCGACGAACTCGTCGCTCTGACTGTTGGGGAATCAACTCATGACTGACCTCAAAACTCCCGCGCCAATCCGTACGTCCGGCAACGCCCCGCTCCTGAGCAAGCTTTCGGGGTTGCGCTTTGGCAACCACATCGGACTCATCGTGGTCCTCGCCGCTGTCCTAGTGGTCACGAGCATCGGCTCGGAGGCGTTCCTGACCGCCAACAACATCATCAACGTGCTGCGCCAGGTCAGCGTGATCGCAGTCATTGCGGCCGGCCTGACACTGATTATGACCGCGGGAGACATCGATTTTTCGATGGCCAGCAATACTGCGGTCACCACCGCGGTGCTCGCACAGCTGATTTCCAGCGGAGTCCCCGCCGGGACCGCGATAGGCATCGCGATTGCCATTGCCACGGCAATCGGTCTGGTGAACGGACTGGTGGTCGTGCTCACCGGTGCCGCCTCGTTCGTGGTTACCCTGGCCACGGCCACCCTCCTTGACGGCCTGGCGCTGCTGGTGATCGACGGCATGAGCGTCTCCAGCGGCGACTCGCTCTCCGCTTACGGCAGCGGCGAGCTCCTGGGCATTCCGTACCTGCTGATCACGGCAGGCTTCGTGTGCATCGCGGTCGGCGTGACCATGAAGTTCACGGTCTTTGGACGCAACGCCTTCGCCATCGGTGGCAACCCGGACGTTGCGCGGCTCAGCGGTATTGCGGTGTCCCGCAACAAACTGTTCCTGTTCAGCCTCAACGGCCTGCTGGCCGGCCTTGCCGGCGTCATGTTGCTGTCCCGCCTGGGCGCCGCCAGCCCGGGGAATGCCGGCCTGTCGCTTGAGCTGACAGCCGTTGCCGCAGTGGTGATTGGTGGAACAGCTCTCGCCGGAGGGCGCGGAACAATCGTCGGTACGGCCCTGGGAGTCATTCTGCTTGGCGTGGTCGCCAATGCGCTGAACCTCTTGGGCGTCTCCAGCTACTACCAAGCGATGTCGGTCGGCGCGGTCCTCCTGATCGCGGCAGTCGCGAACCAGCTCCGCAAGAGATCCGCCCGATAGAGGGCTCCTGCCGATTGTCCATGGAGCGTTGCCGGCCGTCACCGGCACCGTTCCATGACCGGCGTCACATTTCGCCCGAACGGTGGTTGCTTTTGAGGAGCAGTTCCTGCGCCGGATAAACTGCCGCTAATCGCATCTTCTGGTGACGACGGTCACGCTGTGGTTGCCCCTCAGCAGTGCCCCTATCGAGAACCGGAATTCGGACTAATTGCCGTGTTCCTTCTCGTGGGACCACGGCTCGGGCAACGGCAATATACACAGCGTCAAAAGGGCATCAAAGTGGATCGTCTTATCGTCATGAAGACCTTCGTTACCGTCGGCAAATCGAGCAGCTTCAGCGGCGCTGCCCGGGAGCTCGGTATCTCAGGGTCGCTCGTCTCCCGGCATGTGGCTGACCTCGAACGGCAGATCGGTGTTCGGCTCGTGCATCGCACGGCCCGCTCGGTCAGCCTGACTGAGTCCGGAAAGGACTACTGCGCCTTCGCCGAACGGATCCTCACGGAAATCGACAACAAGGATGACGAGCTCGTGCAAGCGCGCGACGTCGCCGAGGGCACGTTGTCGATCATCTGTCCGAAATGGATCGGAACCTTGGAACTCGGTGACGCGATTGCAGCCTTCGCTGCCGCCCATCCGAAGATCCATATCCGCTTTGAGTTGGGCGGCATGTCAGACCGGACTTATGACTTCCTTGACCGCGGCTACGACGTCGCGTTTCACACCCGCGACCTGCGCGACTCAAGCGTGCTGCTCCGGAAAGTGACGGATCTTCCCTTCGTGCTGGCCGCTTCCTCCGTTTACCTTGAGAAGCGCGGCCGGCCGGTGGAGGTCGCCGATCTTGCCGAGCACGCCTGCCTGGTCCATGCGAATGATCCGGTCTGGCGGCTCGGAAGCGGAGCAGACTCCGCGCACCACAAAATCCAGACGCCGGCCATGACGGCGAACTCATACCTGGTGATCCAGAAGCTCGTCGCCGCAGGCAGCGGCATCGGCCTGATTCCCCGACGGCCGGCCATGGCGGAGCTGGAAAGCGGTGCCATCGAGTCCGTGCTTCCGCAGCTGCCTCCGCCCAACCGAGCCCTGTACGCAGTACACGCTCCCGGCGGCCGCACCACGGAACGCGTACGGATCTTCCTGGACTTTATGTCCAAGTGGTTCCGCAACCACAGCATGGCCGGCGGCGCCTGACAGCAAGCTTGCACGGCACGCAACAATTGCGTGCTCGTTAGCCACTGGTGAGGCTGGACCACCGGTTCGTAGGGTGTGGAAGAGGGGCCGCGACAGGTTCACGGCACCCTCCGAACGCGTTCTGATCACGGTGAACGTTCGGACGATTCAATGATGAGGAGAATGACTGGCGATGGCGATTCAACGGATCGAGTCGGTCACCTATGGAGTCGAGGACATCGACGTATGCCTTCGATTCTTCACGGATTTCGGACTTGCACCGGTCGAAGCCTCAGCTGGCCACGCGGTCCTCGAGACGCTGGCGGGTCAGACAGTCCACCTCCGGGCGATTAATGACCCGGAGCTGCCGCCGGCCTACGAACAGGGTTCCGGCATCCGCGAAGTGGTTTGGGGGGTGGACACGCAGGAGGCGCTGGACGCCATCATCGCCGGCCTCTCCACGGACCGCGAGGTCCGCGTGCTGGACGGCACGGCCCACACCCTCGATGAGAGCGGCTTCGGCATCGGCTTCGCCGTCGCGCAGCCCCGCCCGATCCAGCACGAGCCGCGGCAGTACAACGTCTCCGGACATGTCCGGCGGTGGAATGACGCGCATGGTCCCATCAGCCAAGTCCGGCCATTCCGCATCTGCCACGTGGCGATGAACATTCCCAAGGAGGGCCGGGAGAAGGCCGTCGCTTTCTACCTGGACCGCCTGAACTTTCGGGCCACGGACATCGTCGAGCCGATGGGCGTGTTCATGCAGGCCGAGGGCGATCTCGACCAGCACACGTTCCTGCTCTGCCACCGGCCGGACCGCGCCGGCACCAATCACACCTCCTACGAAGTGCCCGGGTTCGACGACGTTATCGAGGGCGGCAACCACATGATCGAGAAGGGATGGCGCGAGGCGCGGAAGCTGGGCCGGCACACCATCGGCTCCAACGTGTTCCGCTTCATCCACGCCCCCTGTGGTGGCCGGGTCGAATATGCAGCGGACATGGACCGTGCCGACCAGAACTACGAGACCAAGGTTCACCAGGAAACACCCCCGCACCATATTTGGGCGCTCCAGTCCAACAAGACCCAGAGCGAAAGCGAGAGCCACGCATGACCACTACTGCTGAAATTCCTGGCAAGGCCGAGGGCCACAATGCAGCCGGCTACGCGCCGCTGGGTCTGCTGATCGACGGACAATGGCGTCAGGGCGCCGGCGGACAGACCACCGAGGTCATCAATCCCGCCGACGAGCAGGTCATCGGGCACCTGCCGGCCGCCGAAGAGTCCGACATCGACGACGCCATCGCTGCGGCTGAGCGGGGCTTCGCCGTGTGGCGGGATACACCGATAATCGAGCGGACCCGGATCCTGATGAAGGCTGCGGTGCTGCTGCGCGAGCGTGCCCAGGACATCGGCCGCATCATGACCACTGAGCAGGGCAAGCCGCTGAAGGAATCGGTCAACGAGGCAGCCCGGATCGCCAACTCCATCGAATGGGACGCCCAGGACGCCCGCCGCATCTACGGCCGAATCATCCCCTCGGAGCACGACCTGCAACTGAGTGTGCACCACCACCCGGTGGGACCGGTAGCGGCCTTCGTTCCGTGGAACTTCCCGGCCGGCTCGCCGAACCGGAAGATCGCGGGTGCGCTGGCTGCCGGCTGCTCCATGGTGATCAAGGCCTCCAACGAGACGCCCGGCACCGCCGTGGCCCTGGCCCAGTGCTACGTCGATGCCGGAGTGCCGGCCGGGGTGTTGAACCTGGTGTTCGGCTCCTCCGAGATGATCTCGGAGAAACTGATAAAGGCCCCGCAGATCCGCTTTGTCGCTTTCACCGGCTCCATTCCGGTGGGCAAGCAATTGGCTGCGATGGCAGGCGCTGAAATGAAGCCGACCATCATGGAACTCGGCGGGCATGCGCCCGTTATTGTGTGTGCCGACGCCGACCCCCGCGTGGCGGCCCGCCGTTCCGCGCAGGCCAAATGGGCCAACGCCGGACAAGTGTGCACCTCGCCGAGCCGCTTCCTAGTGCATGAGGATATCCACGACGCGTTTGTGGCCGAATTGGTGAAGGCCACCGAGGAACTGACGGTCGGCAACGGTCTGGAACCCGGTGTGGACGTTGGGCCGCTGGCCAACAAGCGCCGCCTGGATTCAGTGACTGCCTTGGTGAACGACGCCGTGGCGCGCGGCGCGAAGGTTGAGGCCGGGGGCAGGCGGATCGGCGACACCGGCTACTTCTACGCGCCGACCGTTCTCTCCAACGTCCCACTGGACGCCGACGTGATGCGCGATGAGCCCTTCGGCCCGATCGCCCCGGTAGTCGCTTTCAAGACCATCGACCAAGCGCTCCAGATCGCCAACTCGCTGGAGTTCGGCCTCGCCGCCTACGCCTTCACCGAGTCCGCCGCCACCACCGATGTGCTGGTCCGCGGGTTCGAGGCGGGCATCCTGTCCATCAACCATTGCGGCGGGTCCACCCCGGAGGCCCCCAGCGGGGGCGTGAAGTCCTCCGGCCATGGCCGCGAAGGCGGCACCGAAGGCGTTGAAGCCTATCTGGTCACCAAGCGCGTCTCGCACCGGCTTCGGGGCTAGCGCGCGCCATGATTTACTGCCGCTTCGCCCATCAAGGGCGCAACTACACGGGGATGGTGGAGGACGGCGCCGTCCATCAGATCCACGGCTCGATCTTCGACACCGATCCCAGGCGGGGCAGTTCCTTCCAGCTGGCCGAGATCGAGTTCCTGCCCCCGGTGGTACCTCCTACCTTCTACGCCGCTGGATTCAACTACGCCGCGCACCTGAAGGACCACGAGGAGCTCGGATATACGCCGGTCAGGCTGGCCGAATACCCGGAAGCCGGCTACCGGGCCAACAGCGCGCTGGTCGGCCACGGTGCCCAGATCGTCAAACCGGGAGGCGTCGAGGGCCGGTTCGAGGCCGAGGGCGAACTGGTCGCTGTCATCGGCCAAGACATCAAGCACGCTACCTACGAGCAGGCCAAGGCAGCGGTCTTCGGTTGGACCATCGGCAACGACGTGAGCGCCCGCGAATGGCAGCACTCGGACCGCACGTTCTGGCGCAGCAAGAACAGCGACACGTTCAAGCCGATGGGCCCGTGGATTGTTACCGGCATCGACCCGCTCGAATCGACCACCACCGTGGAGCTCAACGGCACGCCCGATGCGACGTTTGCCACGGGCGCGATGATCTTCGACCCCTACGAGTTCATCGTCGAAATCACCAAGTACATCACCATGCGCCAGGGAGACGTGCTGTGGATGGGCGCCCAGGGGGCGTCGGGCATCGCGGTGGGGGACACCGTGGATATCACCATCAGCGGCATCGGTACCCTGTCAAACCGCGTGGTCGGCGACGACCGCGCACTAGTAGAAAGCAGCCTCAGCCATGAGCAATCAGCCTAAGTACATCCATCACGTGAACTTCCCGACCACCAATCCGGAGCGCACCGTCGAGTGGTACACCAAGGTCTTCGGACTCAAGCGGATCCAGCCCAAAAGCAATACCCGCGTGGTGCTGATGACCCGCGGCAACTTCGACCTGCATTTCACGCCGGTCGAGGAGATGGACCGCATGGCCCCGTACCACTTCGCGATGGAAGTAGAGGACTGGGACGGCTTCCTGCAGCATCTGGCCGACCTCGGCATCCGCCACACCCGCCCGGTGGAACGCCCCGAGAACCAGTCCAAGTTCTGCTACATACACGACCCCGACCACACCATGATCGAGCTCGTGTACCACGGCAAGCGCCCGGAATAAGCCCCCCGCCCCCCCCACATTCAGGAGAACCTCCATGCCTTTCGTTGATAACAACGGCACCAAGATTTACTACGAGACCCACGGCGAGGGTGCGCCGCTGCTCTTCATCCACGGCTCCGGCGGACACCACGCCGCCTGGTGGCAGCAGGTCGCCGAATTGCGCGACCGCTTCACGGTGGTCACCATTGACCTGCGCGGCTTCGGCCGTTCGGATTCCGACGGCGACGTTTTCGACAGCCTGGACCATCCGGGCGACATCATCGCCGTGCTTGAGGACGCCGGCCTGTCCGGCGCCGTGCTGCTGGGACAGTCCATCGGTGCATCCGCCGCCCTGAAGGTGGCCTTGCGCCGCCCGGACCTGGTCAGTGGCGTCATCCTGGCCCACTCGCTGGGCGGCATCGACAACGCGGAGCTCGCCGAATTGGTCAAGAGCGACCGCGCGGAAGCCGAGAAGCTGCCGGTCCTGGACCGCCTGATGAGCAAGAAGTTCCAGACCGAGCAGGCGGCGAAGACCTTCCTGTTCCGCCAGATGGGCACCTTCAACGTGGCCAAGATGGCCGACCTGCGGAACCTGTCCACCGACGGACCGACCATCGAGGATATCCAGGCCGCCGACGTGAAGATCGCGTTCCTGGCCGGCGAACTCGACGCCGTGCTCAGCCAGTCCACCGTGCGTCGCGCACATGAACTGGTGCCGGGTTCAATCCTCGAGGTTGTCCCCGGGGCGCCGCACTCGATGTACTGGGAGCGGCCGGAACTGTTCAACGCCGCCGTCGACAAGCTGGCAGTTCAGCTGAACGACGCCGCGCACGTGGCGGCGGTGTAGCCGTGAACGTCACAGCAGTGGAAGCAGCAGAAATCATCCGCATTGCACGCGAGGAATCCGAGCGCATCGGCAAGGCGATGAGCATCGCCGTCGTCGATTCCGGGGGTTACATCGTGACCGTCCTGCGGATGGACGGTGCCCGCCCGATCACGCCGAAGATCGCCCTGTCCAAGGCGTACAGTGCCGCGGCCATGCAGCGTCCCACGAAGATGCTGAAGGACTGGGCCAACAGCGACCCGGTGTTCTTCTCCCAGGTGGCCACCATGGGCATGGAGCCGATCGTGGCAACGCTCGGCGGCGTCACCCTCAAGCGCGACGGCCAGATCATCGGCGGCGTGGGCATCTCCGGCGGCAGTCCGCAGGAGGACCAGGACATCGCCGACAAGGTCTTGGCCGAGCTGGGCTTCGAGGCCGAGTTTGCGGCCTGGGCCGGCGCCAAGAAGTAGCCGGCGCGAGGAAACTCCAGAAAGAAGAATCCAATGGCTGATACATACAAATTCCGGATTGACCACCACGGCAGTCTGGTCCGTCCCGCAGAACTGCAGGCCGCACGCGCCTCGTTCACCGAAGGCAGGCTCGGTCGCGCCGAGCTCACCGAAGTTGAGAACAAGGCGATCATCGATGCCGTCGCCCTGCAGCGGAAGCTGAATCTCTCGGTGGTTTCCGACGGCGAATTCCGGCGGGCGGACTTCCGCGACGCGGTCATCAACGCTGTGTCCGGGTTCAGCGCCGTCGAGGGCGCTGAACCCAGCGGGCTGAACCGCTGGGAGGTCTCCGACAAGGTGGTTCCGGCAGGGGCACTGGTGGTTGACGATGCTGCCTTTGCCGCCGAACAGACGCTGATCGCGGCGAAGGCGACGCTGCCCTCGCCGGCCTACCTGGCGGCGCACGCCTATACGGACAAGACGGCGGAGATCTACCAGAGCCCCGAAGAGCTGGGTCTTGCCCTCGCCGCAATTCTCCGGGACGAGATCCAGGCCTTGATCGCCCAGGGCATCCGGTATATCCAGCTGGATAATCCGGACTATGCCCGCTTCTATGGCACCCCGAACGACGGCTGGCTGCCGGACGTTCCGCTCGATGTGCTGCTGGGGATCGACGCGGCAGCCGTTGAAGGGCTTGAGCGGCCCGAGGACGTCAGGATCGCGCTGGTCCCGGACTGGGGCGGACACCGCGGCAAGGGCCTCGATCGGGGCGTGGCCGAAAAGGTGCTCAACACCCTTCCCTACGACCGGTTCCTGCTGCCGTTCCACGAGCAGGCGATCGTGGACGAGGATCTTCTGTCGCTGGTGCCGGAGCAGATCGACGTCTGCCTGGGCGTAGTCAGCGCCAAAACCGCGGAACTTGAAAATGTGGACGACATCATGCGCCGCTTCGATTCTGCTGCCGCGGTCAAGGACCACGAGGACTTGGCAGTCAGCCCCCATCAGGGATTCGAGCCGGCGGCCTACAAGCCTTCGTCGCTGACCATCGAGCAGCAACGGAAGAAACTGGAGCACGTGGAGACGATCGCCCGCATGTGCTGGGGGAACGAGCTGTGAGCCCGGCCGCGAACTCTGAGGGTGCCAAGGTCCTGACCGCCTATTTCCATCCCGCCGTAGGACGCTTCGACGACACCGTCGCAGCCATCAACTCGGCGATCAAAGGCATCCACGATGAACCCGGCTGCCAGCTCTACGCTATGCACCAGCCGGCCGAACGAAACCACATCCTGGTCCTGGAAAAGTGGGAGTCGCAGGCGGCGCTCGATGCGCACAGCAGCGGCAGCGCCATCCAGCACCTGCGCTCAGCCCTCAGTGGCTTGCTGGCTCAGGGCACGGACGTCACGGTTTACAGTCCGGTACCCGCGGGCAATGAGCAGGGCGAGCTCTAGGAAACTGGCGAAAACAAGGGCGACATCATCGCTCCGGACCGGCGGCAACCGTCGGTCCGGAGCGATGCGGCGCGAACATGCAACAGCAACAATGGTGGGGCGCAGCGGCTGGACACTGGTCCGGGCGCTGCAGCCCCGCACTGAATGGAGACCGGCGATGAAGACCTTGAGCCCGGACGTCGAACAGAACCTGGTTGGCGGCAAATTCGTGACCGCCAAGAATGGCGCCACAATTGACGTGCTTAACCCCGCAACCGACGACGCCGTTGTTGGCCGGGTACCGGCCATGACGGCCGATGACCTGGACGGCGTCTTTACCGCCGCCGAGCATGGCGCCCGCCTGTGGAAGAGGACCGGGGTCCTGGAACGCGGAAAGATCATGTTCCGCGCCGCCGCGCTCATCCGCGAGGAGGCCGCCGAGCTGTCCGACCTGATTGTCGCCGAGATGGGCAAGACCCGTGCGGAGGCCACCGGCGAGGTGGGCAAGTCCGCCGAGTTTTTCGAATACTATGCCGGGCTGGCGCGCCTGCCGTTCGGCGAGATGCTGCCCGACGCGCGTCCCGGAACATTCGCCACGCAGACCCGCGAGCCGCTGGGCGTTGTCCTGCTGATCACGCCGTGGAACGACCCACTGCTGACACCGGCCCGGAAGATGGCTCCCGCCCTGCTCTCCGGCGACGCGGTGGTCATCAAGCCAGCCACCGAGACGCCGCTGATCACCCTGCGCCTGGCCCGGATCTTGCACCGGGCAGGCCTTCCAGCCGGCGTGCTGGGCACAGTGACGGGCCGCGGGTCGGAATTGGGGGATGCCCTCGCTTCCGATGCGCGGATCCGGGCGGTGTCCTTTACCGGCTCCACGGCGGTGGGCCTGGATTTGCAGCGCAAGCTGGCCGGAACCGGGGTCCGCGTGCAGACGGAAATGGGCGGCAAGAATGCTTCGGTGGTGCTCGACGACGCCGATCTGGACCTGGCCGTGGCGACCATCATGGCCGGCTCTTTCGGCCAGGCCGGGCAGCGCTGCACCGCCACCAGCCGGCTGATCGTCCAGCGCGGGGTGGCAGATGAGGTGCGCAGGCGTGTCTCCGAGAAGGTGGCCGCCCTGCGGGTCGGCGCGGGCGGTACGGACGGCATCGACCTCGGCCCGGTTGTCAGCAAGCGGGCCCAGGCAGATATCCGGTCCCGCGTTCAGGCTGCGCTCTCCGAGGGTGCCACGGTCCTGGCCCGGGCGGAGCTAGGCGCCGAGCAGCAAGCGGCGGGGGCGTATGTAGAGCCGACCCTGCTCTCGATCGACCGGAACAATTCGATCTGGCGCGAAGAGGTCTTCGGCCCGATCCTGGGCATGGTGGTGGTCGAGGACCTCGATGAGGCCATCGCCGCGGTGAACGATTCCACCTACGGGCTGTCGGCGGCTGTCTTCACGCGCAGCCTCGAGGCGGCCTACCGCTTCCTGGACGGAGCCGACACCGGCCACGTGTCCGTCAATCAACCCACTAGCGGCTGGGACATCCACCATCCGTTCGGCGGGTTCAAGGACTCGGGCTCGCCGTTCAAAGAACAGGGCCTGGAAGCGCTGCGCTTCTACACGCGGGTCAAGACCGCGGCAATAAGGACCATTTGAGATGGCTGAACGCATTGGCATCATCGGCGGCGGCATCGTCGGCATAGCACTGGCGCTGGCGCTGTCCCAGCGCGAGCTGGGCGAAGTCACGGTCTATGAGAAAGAGGCCCGCGTTGCCGTACACCAGACGGGGCACAACTCCGGCGTGGTCCACGCGGGCCTGTACTATCCCGAGGGGTCCCTGAAGGCCCGGCTGTGCACAGCCGGGCGCCTCTCCATGAAGGCGTTCTGCGAGGAGAAGGGACTGCCCTACCGGGAGGTGGGCAAGCTCGTCGTCGCGGTGGACGACTCGGAGCTCGGCGCCCTGGCCGACATCGAGAAGCGCTCCCTCGGGAACGGTGTCCCCGATCTGGTCCGGATCGAGGACCAAGGGAAGCTGCGCGAGATTGAACCCCACGTCGCCGGCGTCGCGGCGCTGCACTCGCCACGCACCGCCGTCGTCGATTATGCCGCCATCACCGAGGCGATGGCGCAGGACGTGCGCTCCGCTGGCGGACGGATCCTGCTGGGGCAGGAAGTCACCGCCATGCGTCTGGAAGGCGGCAAGGTCCGGGTGATCACCCCGGTCTCGGACGAGGTTTACGACCGCGTCATTGCCTGCGCCGGGCTGCAATCGGACATTGTAGCCAAGATGGTTGGGGCGGATCCCTCGCCCAAAATCCTGCCGTTCCGGGGAGAATACTGGGCCCTCAGCTCCGAGCGGAACGACCTTGTCAACGGCATGATCTACCCGGTTCCAGACCCGGCGTTTCCGTTCCTCGGTGTGCATTTCACCCGCGGCGTGTACGACGACATTCACGTGGGGCCCAACGCGGTGCCGGCGTTGGCCCGCGAAGGCTATGGCTGGGGCAAGATCTCCGTCAAGGACACGCTCGAGTCGCTGCGGTGGCCGGGCGCGGGTCCGATGGCGAAGCAGTACTGGAAGATGGGCGTCGACGTGATTGCGGAATCTCTGCTCAAGCCGATTTACTACAGCAGGGCCAAGCGCTTTGTGCCGGAGCTCAAGATGTCCGACCTGACGGTGAAGACCGCTGCCGGCGTGCGGGCCCAGGCATGGGGCCGGGACGGGGCCTTGGTGGACGACTTCGCGGTGGACCAGATGGGTCCGGTGACCCTGCTGCGGAATGCGCCGTCGCCGGCGGCCACATCTTCCATGTCCATCGCGGAATACCTGATCAAGAACTATCTGGACGTGAAGGTCTAAAGGTCGGCGCTTGATATTGCACTTCTCGTAGCCTCACTTCCGTCGCCAAAATGCCGGGTACCTTCGTGGTGCCCGGCATTTCTTTTCCTGCCGGCGACGGTACACACGCAGCGTAAAACAGAGATTCCGTTAGTGCGTTCTCTGCAGCATTACCGTGCATGTGAGGTAGGTCTCATCAGCTGATTCCGCCCCTAGTATCGCAATAACCGTTCCAACGAGTTCTCCCGTTGAATCTTCAGGACCGGCAAGTCAACCCGACTTCGAGGATGAAGAAGGGGATTGCTATAGCGTCGCCGGGAACGTCCCGGCGGCTTTCGGTTTCGCTGCGGCGGCGCCCGTGTATGACGCCGATGTCAGCACACCGCAGCGAAGCTCCCAACGTCCTTCCGCACGGCAGTCACTGCTTCATCCATGCGAAGAACAAGCAACAGAAGTGAAAGGTGCATCATGCGCATGCAAAACACTTGGTCCAGGTCGGCACTCAGCATTGGGGCGCTCGTCGCCGTCATAGGCCTGGTCGGCTGCGGATCCACGGCGGCAGCGCCGGAAGCCGGTTCCGACAAGGGAACAGAGGCGGCCGCCGAGGCGCCCAAACTCGGCTTCGTCAATATCAACACCGACCAGTTCGGCACCTGCCTGCAGAAGGGCATTGAGGAGACGGCCAAGGCCGAAGGCGTCGAGGTGATGGTGGCCAACTCCACGCTGGACCCCGCCAAGGAACTGTCCAACGTCGAGGACATGATCACCCGCGGCGCGGACGCCATCATCCTGCAGACGGTGAATGTTGATGCCCTCGCCGGCGGCATCACCAAGGCCCAGGAAGCCAATGTGCCGCTGTACCTGACGGCCGTGCTCCCGAACAACGAAGAAGACATGGCCAAGATCTTCGGTGCCACCGTCGTCGACTTGGCCCACATCGGCGAACTGGCTGCGGGCTGGATTGCCGAGGACTCCGGCGGCAAGGACGTCAATGTTGCCGCTATTGCCGGCTACCCGGGCGGTGCCACGGACATCATGATGGGTGGACTTGAAAAAGCCCTGCCGGCCAATGCCAAATTCGTCGGCGCCCAGCCCGGTCTGTACAACCGCGGCAAGGCACAGGAAACCGCGGAGAACATCCTGCAGGCAAACGCCGACCTCGACTACCTGTTCGTGCAGAACGAAGACATGGCCTTCGGCGCCCTGAACGCCTTGAAGGACGCGGGCAAGACGGACGTCACCATTGTTACCAGCGGCGGCACCGAAGAGGGACTGAAGGCAATCGAGGCGGGCGATTTCGGCGCCACCATCGCCGACCCGGCGTACAACCTCGGCGAGTTCTCGGTAACCGGGACGCTGGCCCTGCTGGAGGATCCTTCCGCTGAGAAGATGACGCAGAGCCCCAGCACGCTGATCACCAAGGACAATCTCGACGAGGCGCCTGCATACTGCGGATAGGCCGGATCGGGCGGGCGCCTGCTCCAGGCAGGCGCCCGCAAAACTGAATAGCGGAAGCGGCATCCGGGACTTTTTACCGGGTGCCGCTTCTGCGCGTGCGCTGGGTTGCCTTGGGCTGCTGGAGGATCGCGGCGGGCGGGTGCTTCGCTATCAAGGGCCATGTACGACGGCGGGGCTCGGCAGCGGGGGACGGCGGAGCCTGGCGTTGTGGGAGGGTGGGGCCTTCGCAGTTGGCACAACTTCTCCATAGCGGAAGCCGCTTGAGGTGGGGCCGGGGCGTTGAACGCTGCCGGGGGAACGAAAGCGGCCCGCCCCGTAGCCTCTTCGCGAGGTGCCTACGGGACGGGCCGCCAGAAACGGGTCAGATGGGCGCGACCATCGATTCGATGACCCGCTGGGTCTCGGCCGAGTGGTCGAACTCGATGCTCTGGTCCAGCTCCCACTCGCCGATGCGGCGGGAGACATCCACGATCATCTTGCAGCGTTCGTAGCGGCGCTCGGTGTAGTGCGCGAACGCCTCGTCGAGGTCCCGGTACTTCGTTACTGCTTCGGCCAGCACCACGCCGTCCTCGATGGCCTGGGCGGCGCCCTGGCCGAGGTGCGGAGTCACGGAGTGCACTGCGTCGCCGATGAGGACGATGCGGCCCTTGTGCCAGGGAGCCGGGGAGATCAGGGACTCCTCGGGGCGAAGCACGATCTCGGAGTCGTCCTTGATGTACTCGTCCCGGATGCGTGCGGTGAGGCCGCCGAACTCCGCGAGGTGTTCACGGAAGACCTGCGGCAGCTCTTCCGGCGTCGGGCGGATATTGCGGTCCGGCCAAGCGGCGTTGTAGAAGACGTAGGCCAGGTCCGGGCCGATCGGCACGTAGCCGGCCATGCCCTTGGTGCCCTCCTGCAGGACGATGCAGTCGATCTCGGGCAGCCGGGGCAGGTTCATGCGGAAAGCGGACTGGCCGATGTACTGCGGACGCAGTTCCTCGGCCAGCACGTAGGTGCGGACCTTGGAGCGCACGCCGTCGGCACCAACGACGAAGTCGTAGGTCTCGGTGGTGTCGTCGTTGAGGGTGACGGTGACGTTTTCGCCGTTGTCCACGATGTCGGTGAAAGTCGCCCCGTAGCGCAGGACCGCACCAACTTCGAGGGCTTTGTTCGTCAGGATGGTGTGCAGCGCCGGGCGGGTCACTCCGTTAAGCGGAGCATAGCCTTCGATCCGGGCGCCGGGGATGTCATGCATCAGGTTGCCGTCAACGTCCAGCTTGCGGGCCCACTGCTTGGCCTCATAGCCGATCTCGAGGCACGGTTCAAGGCAGCCGATGGCGTCGAGGGCGCGCAGCGCGTTGGTGGGCTGGATGATGCCGACGCCGAAGATGGAGGAGTCCATGTCGGGACGGAGTTCCAGAATGGTGACTTCGTAATCCGCGTTCCGCAGGGCAATCGCGGTAGACAGCCCACCGATGCCGCCACCGACGACGAGTACATTTCCTCGACTCATTTTTTCTTAACCATCCACATCATTGTTGGACCAACCCCGGCGCGGAAACCACTCGGGGTCGCTATAAACCTGAAAGCTGACTCGATAAAAGTATCGTCAAATTCGACAGTGATGCAGATGACACTAGACAACTTATGGTTGCAAATAGCGACTGGCAAAATCACGCCAAATCCGCTCTCGCAGCAGGAGGGGATTTGGCCTTTCAGACACTGCTCCGAGCAGGTGGCGTGGCCGCTCCGGCCGTGCAGTCCTCAGACATGGAAGCGTCGTCCGGCGCCGGGCAGGGAAACGTTGCAGCGGCGCCTCGTATTTTGCTCCGGCACGGACCGGTGACTGCGGCGTTTGCGGCTGATACGTTGGCTGTGGGCGGCACTGCTGCCCGTATAGCCCATGCGAGGGAAGAAGGACGAAGATGTCTGAACCGGCTCCGCTGACCGATCTGGAGATTGCCCGCCGCGCTACCTTGCGGCCCATTACCGAGATTGCCGAGGCGGTGGGAATCCCGACCGAGGCTCTGGAACTTTACGGCAGCTACAAGGCGAAGATCGACCCGGCCAAGCTCGGCGCGGGCTTCGAGGAACCCCGCGGCCAGGTGGTCCTGGTGACGGCGATGTCGCCGACGCCGGCAGGCGAAGGCAAGTCGACGCTGACGGTGGGATTGGCGGATGCGCTGGCAAAGGCCGGCCACAAGACCATGGTGGCCATCCGGGAACCGTCGCTGGGTCCCATCTTGGGCATGAAGGGCGGGGCGACCGGCGGCGGCTATTCGCAGGTGCTCCCGATGGATGACATCAACCTGCACTTCACCGGGGACTTCCACGCCATTACTTCGGCCAACAACGCGCTGATGGCACTCGTGGACAACCACATCTACCAAGGAAACGCCCTGGGCATCGACCCGCGGCGGCTGACGTTCAGGCGGGTCCTGGACATGAACGACCGGGCCTTGCGCCAGGTTGTGATCGGGCTCGGCGGTCCAACCCAGGGTGTGCCGCGCGAAGCGGGCTTCGACATCACGGTGGCCTCAGAGGTGATGGCGGTATTCTGCCTCGCGTCCGGCCCGGCCGACTTGAAGGCCCGGCTGTCGCGGATCACGGTCGGCTACACGTATGACCGCCAGCCGGTGACCGTGGCCGACCTCGGCGTCCAGGGCGCCCTGGCCATGCTGCTCAAAGACGCCATCAAACCGAACCTGGTGCAGACCATCGCCGGCACGCCGGCCTTCGTGCACGGCGGCCCGTTCGCCAACATCGCCCACGGCTGCAATTCGCTGCTCGCCACCCAGACTGCCCGGCGGCTCGCCGACGTCGTGGTCACGGAGGCCGGCTTCGGCTCGGATCTGGGCGCGGAAAAGTTTATGGACATCAAGGCCCGGGTCGGGGGATTCGCGCCGTCGGCCATCGTGGTGCTGGCCACCATCCGCTCCCTGAAGATGCACGGAGGAATCCCCAAGGACCAACTCAAGGAGCCGAACCTGGAAGCCGTCCAGGCCGGCATCGCCAACCTCGAACGCCACGTGGACAACGCGGCCAAGTTCGGTCTCACGCCGGTGGTGGCCATCAACAAGTTCACCTCCGACAGCCCAGAAGAACTGGACTGGGTGCTGGATTGGTGCCGGCAGAAGGGCGTTGAAGCCGCGGTGGCCGATGTCTGGGCCCAAGGCGGAGGGGGAACCGGCGGCGACGCGCTGGCTGCGAAAGTGGCACAGGTGCTGCAGCAGCAACAGTCCTTCTCACCGCTGTACGACCTGGACCTGACCGTGGAGAAAAAGATCGAGACCATCGCCCAGCAGATCTACGGGGCGGATCATGTGGAGTTCACCGGTCCGGCCCGCAAGCGGCTGGCCGAGATAGAGGCGAACGGCTGGGGCAAACTGCCGGTATGCATGGCCAAGACGCAGTATTCCTTCACCGACGACCCCTCGGTCCTGGGCGCTCCCAGCGGCTTCACCATCACGGTGCGCGACCTGATCCCCAAGACCGGCGCGGGCTTCATCGTGGCGCTGACGGGCGACGTCATGACCATGCCGGGACTGCCGAAGGAACCGGCGGCGGGCCGGATGGACGTGGACGACGACGGCGTCATCACCGGACTCTTCTAGCGCCACCAGGGGTGGTTCCTCGGGCGGCCCGGCCGGAAGGCGTCCTCCGTTCAGAACACTGCGTTCAGAACACGCGATTCAGCACCGGAGTCCGCAGCGCCAGCAAGGTCAGGGCGAAGGAGCCGACGGTGGCTATGGAGAACTTCAGCGATATCAGCGCCAGCGTGGGCTCCTGGTCGGGGAAGACGTGGAACGTCAACCAGGTCAGGAACAGGTAGTGGCAGAGGAACACCCCGAAGGAGGCGTTGGAGAGCTGGATCAGCGTCCGTCCCAGCCAGCTGGCCGGCTGCCACCCGGCCAGCAGGTGGTACGTGGCGGTGAAGATGCATAGGGCTGCCGTGGTCACGCCCAGCCCCACATAGCTCGACGGCGTGATGATGTTCAGCAGCGGGGTGGAATCCTTGTTGATCCAGTGCCAGATGTTGAAAACGGAGAGTACGACGGCGGCGCCTCCTGCCGCGATAGCGGCACCGCGGGGGACGCGCAGCTGCGTGATGACCCAGCCCGCCATGAAGTAACCCAGATAGGGGAACCACTGGGTCAGGATGTTCCACGGATACTCCCAGCCCCATTCGAACTGGATGCTGGCCGCCTGCAGGCTGAACAGCGCCAGGGTCAGCACCAGCACGGCGCAGGTCGCGGCCGCGGCGCGTTGCAGCGGAACCCGGTTCAGGTAGCCGGCCAGCGGCGGCGCCACTAGGTACAGGCCCAGGATCAGCCACAGGAAGTAGAGGTGCGGATACACCTGGGTGTCGAAGACTGACACCAGCACCTCGCGCGGCTGCAGTTCGCGGCCCAAGATCAGGTAATTGCCAATGAAGATGTAGACCAGATGCCACACCACCAGGGCGGGCAGCAGCCGCAGCGCACGCTTCCGGTAAAAGGCCTTGGCGCCCTCGGTATGCGCCCGCGGAGCCAGCACCAAGGCACCGGAGATGGTGACGAAAACCGGCACAACCCAGATGAAGGCGATGTCGATGATCGCTGCCGGCAGCCAATCGGGCTGCGAGCGTGCGTCGTCGTCGCCGGCCAACTCGCCGAAGGAGTGGATGGCCACCACTCCCACAATGCTGACGATGCGCAAGATGTCCAGCGCATAGTTCCGGCGCGGGCGAGGGGCCGCTCCGTCAAGCTGCCCGGAAGGGGACGGAGAGGGTACGGCCATGGACCCAATCTACCCGGGCGTCGTTGCCACCCCGGTTAAAGATTAAGGGCCGGTCCGTGGCGGACCGGCCCCTTACCTGGTGTGTGTCTTAGTTGTCGGACTCGCCGCGGATGAAGGCTTCGACCTTCTCGCGGGCGGTCTCGTCGTCGTACTGTTCCGGCGGGGACTTCATGAAGTAGCTCGACGCCGACAGGATCGGTCCGCCGACGCCGCGGTCCAGCGCGATCTTGGCCGCACGGATCGCGTCGATGATCACGCCCGCGGAGTTGGGGGAGTCCCAGACCTCGAGCTTGTATTCCAGCGAGACCGGGGCATCGCCGAAGTTGCGGCCCTCCAGCCGGACGAACGCCCACTTGCGGTCATCCAGCCAGGACACGTAGTCGGAGGGGCCGATGTGCACGTCGTCCTCGCCCAGGACGGCAGAGGTGTTCGAGGTGACGGCCTGGGTCTTCGAGATCTTCTTGGACTCCAGACGCTCGCGCTCGAGCATGTTCTTGAAGTCCATGTTGCCGCCGACGTTGAGCTGGTAGGTCCGGTCCAGGACCACGCCGCGGTCTTCGAACAGCTTGGCCATCACGCGGTGGGTGATGGTGGCACCGATCTGGCTCTTGATGTCGTCGCCGACAATGGGAACGCCGGCGGCGGTGAACTTGTCGGCCCATTCCTTGGTCCCGGCGATGAACACCGGAAGCGCGTTGACGAAGGCCACGCCGGCGTCAATGGCGCTCTGGGCGTAGAACTTGGCTGCCTGCTCGGAGCCGACCGGCAGGTAGCAGACCATGACGTCAACGTTGGCGTCGCGCAGCGCGGCAACCATGTCCACGGGCTCGTCGTCGGATTCCACGATGGTCTCGCGGTAGTACTTGCCCAGGCCATCCAGCGTGTGGCCGCGCTGCACCTTGATGCCGGTGGGCGGGACGTCGGCAATCTTGATGGTGTTGTTCTCGCTGGCGCCGATCGCGTCGGCCAGGTCCAGGCCAACCTTCTTGCCGTCCACATCAAACGCCGCGACGAACTGCACGTCGTCGACGTGATAGGCGCCGAACGCGACGTGCATGAGTCCGGGGATCGTTGCGCTCGGGTCGGCGCCACGGTAGTAGTGGACGCCCTGGACCAGCGAGGCCGCACAGTTTCCAACACCGACGATCGCTACCCGGATGGGGTTCTCTGCCACGGTTCTCCTTCGAAACACTTCTGTCTGGCCGCCACGCCGATGGCGGGCAGCCTATCCAGTCTACGCCGTGTTCAACACACTGCCGGTTTAGAGCATTCCCGTGACGGCAGTGCTCTTTCCGGGCGGGCGGGGGCTAACCCGTGTTCTGCTCGCCTTGTGTAATCCTCAGGCGGGAAGGCGGCGGGCATTGCGCAGCCGCCGCACCAGCTTCAACGCCGGCGAGGGCAGCACGGTGCGAAGCTTCGAGCGCATCTTCCGGCGCTGCACTGCGGCCAGCCGTTCCGGATCCGTCGCCAGTTTTCCGGCCCGGGCTCGTTCGGCGAAGTTCACCAGCAACTCGTCCAACGGCACGGTTTGGGCATGGAAGTAGTTGTCCCGCAGCCACCGATGGTCCGGATGTCGGAACCGGCCGGCCACCAGATCCTCCAGATTCCCCACCAGCCCGGAACCGTCGAAGACCTTGTTCAGCATCTGTTCGGAGAGGCCGAAGTCGTCCAGGATCAGCACCGGCAGACCGGCGTCGAGCGCCTCCAAGGCCGCCGTGGAGCTGACCGTGACCATGGCCGCAGCCGGCGTGAGCTGAGCGGACATGGGACCGGTGCAGAACTGCAGCTCGTGCCCGGCGACAGCCCGGGCCGCCACCAGATCCGACCAGAGCTGGTCGAAGGGGTACTGCTCCAGGTGCGTCTGTGGCTCGCCGGCCCACGCCCGCAACTTCACCCGCACCGACAGTTCCGGCCGGCGCCGCGCCAACGCCGCCAACGCCTGCAGGATGGCCACGCGCTGGTCGCGCTCCACCGGAACCTTGGCCTGCGGTGCAAAGACCACCGAACGCAGTGGGACCTGCTGCGGTTCCGGGCGGCCCGGCGAGGCCAGGAACGGCAGCCGTGAGACCAGGATCCGCTGCGGCAGCCTCATGGCATCGGCCAGATCGCTGAACGCGCGGCATTCGGCATGGCTGTGCGTGATGAAAGCGTCGCCGAGGGCGCGGTAGTTCAGCGCCTTGCGGGTGGCCGGGAACGCAACGCCGGGCAGCGCGGACAGCAGCGCCGGCCGGTGCGGCATCCGGGAGGCCTGCGTGAAAACTTCTTCCACCACGGGTCCCGTGGCCGCTGCCAGCACGACGTCGGCGCCCGCCAAGGCGCTCCGCAGGCCGGACGCGGGGATCACCCGCGGCGCTTTGCCGGCTAGGAACGTTCCGGGGGTGGCTGCCTGGATCTGTTCCAGCGTGGGCAGGATAGGGGAGCGGACCAGCAGCACTTCGCGCTCCCAGCCCTCGCCGAGGGATTCCAGCGTGGCGCAGGCAAACTTCAGGTAGGAATCGCTGTCGGCTACCGCCAGCACGCGGAACGGCCGGACCGGGTTGTCCCCGCCGACTGGGGACTCGGTGGTGCTTTGTGGACCTAGCGTCATCGCTTGCCTCCTTCGCGCAGCGAACTGCTCAGGTGCCGGCGAAGCTCTTCCGTTGTCTCCGGCAACCACCAGTCGTCCGGTACCGGCTGTCCCTTCAGCGGAACGCCGGACGGGGTCAGGATCAGGCGCAAGGAGGCCAGCACTGTGGAGGGCAGCGCGCGGACAACCTGCCCGGGCCGCAGCCCGCGCAGACGCATTTCCACCGGAATCGTGTGCGGCTTGACGCGGATCATCGGGTGCCCGTCCAGTTCGTTGAGGAGGTCCGGTTGTTCCCGGCGGTGCGGAAAATAGGCCACCGGGCCCTCCTCGGTCAGCGACCGCACCCAGTCCTTGTACGGCTCCGGCCGGATCAACTTGTCGGCGGGCATGGCCGAACCAACCACGATGGTCGGTTCGTGAATGCTCTCGGTGACCGGCTGGGTGCCCAGCCATTCGAACCGGTGCCGTTCCAGATGCCCGCCGAGGGCCCTGAACTTCTTCTCCACGGCGTCCGGCACGGACAATGCCGTGAAAACCAGCAAGCGGCCCTGGCTCGCCATCCGGCGCAGGGTCCACCACGTGGCCAGGCCCAGCGCCTTCCGCCGCATGGTCGGCACAGCCCGCGGACGGATCAGCGGGGTGGGCCCATCGCTGACCAGCATCTGCAGCAGGCTCAGCGTTGCCAGACCGTCGTCCACAATGACCAGTTCGTCAGCGACCACGCCGCGCAATAGCTCGGTCTGCACCTTGCCTGAATAGGCGTCGCCGGTCACCCAGCGGTCCAGCTTCCGGCTGCGGACGGCGGGCAGCGTGGATGACGGCGGCGTGAACCGCACGCCGCTCGGTACCTGTGCCATCAGCGACTTCAACGTGCTGTCCATGCCGACGGCGTCGCTGCGCGGATGGATCAGGGTTTCCTGTCCAAGCAGGCCGGCGCCGTGGGCCTCGACGGCGCTGAGCAACTGCAACGGCGACTCTGCCCAGACGGCGGCGCGGCCGAAGCGCGGACGAACCAGTTCACTCCGGTGCCCCGGCCTGGTGACGGATCCGGGCTTCGGGTGGGCCAGCCTGCGGTCCACTACCGGACCCAACTGGGGGAGGAACGCTGCCGTGATCGCTGTCTGCGTCATCACTTCCGCCTCACGAAGCGACAGCCGATATGAGTTTGCGGACGGCACGCCGGCCCATCCGCTCGACCTTCGCCAGCGGACGCGCGCCCACTGCTGGGGGCAGCCCGCCCGGCAGCTGAAGCTTGGTCAGTCGCCGCCGCTTGAAGTAGCGCATCTGGGGTCCGTCCTGGATGCTCTGCAGATAGGTTTCCGCGCTGGGGCGGACTGCCGCCAGCGTATCTGACTGCATGCAATAGGAGACGGCCTCGACCAGCGGCTGGAGTCGCCGCGCGGCCGGAGTGTCCGCACCGTCCTGGTCCGGCGCCTGGATTTTCCGTTCCAGGACGGCGTCGATGATGGTGACGGGTACGCGGTTGCTGTTTTCGTACGGACTCAGCCGCTCCAACAGCAGCGCCGTCCCGACGGCTGCGGCGTCGATGTTGAACAGGTATTTGGCTGTCATCAGGGCGGTGGAGAAGCAGCTCACCACCAATTGCGGCTGAAGCCGCTGCATGACGACTTCGGCCGGGGTGGAGGATTCCAGGATGTCCAGCTGCACCCCAAGCTCCTGGGCCGCGGCCTCGATGGAGCGGCCTGCTCCGGGCCCGGCGCTGGGGTGGGGTTTGAACACACAGTGCCGGATTCCCCGGTCTTTGGCCTTCTCGATCATCCGGCGGTGAAGCATCACTTCTTCCTCGGCGGAGAGGATCCCAAGGTCGGCCAGATACTGGCCCAGCAGCAGGGCGGTTCCGGCGCCTGCGTTCAGGTGCCGGGCTGCGGGAAGGGCAAGGGGTGGCAACGACCGGTCCAGTTCCTCCATGGCCCGGCGCAGCGAAGCCGGATCCACCGGAATCAGTTTCGGATCGTGTTCGCGCAGCAGCTGCGGGCGCAGTCCCGGAACCAGATCAACGTACAGCAGGGAGTCGAGCCGCTGGGCCACGGCCAACGGAACGGGGTTCCGGGTGGGGCCGTAACTCATCAGGCCGTCCGAATGCACCGAAACCCGGGCACTGGCGAAAATGCGGGCCAACGCGATCGCAGGATCCACCTGGATGGATTCGACGTAGAGGTGCACCGGGTCGCCGCCAAGCTCCCATTCCGAACGCAGCAGCCTCTGCCACAGGTCAAGATCTTGTTCGCGTGGACTGAACTCGCCGGGCCGGCGGGGCCAAAGCAGGCTGCTCAGGTCCACGATGCGGTCGAATCGGCTGGCCGCCTCGGTGAAACCCGGTGCCTCGTGGAACGGAACGGTGACTTCCGGAATCATCGCGTTGTTGGTCAGCACCAAAATGCGTTCATTGTCCGTCTCCGGCAAGGCTGCGACGTCGATGGCCGCCGCCAGCGAGACGCATTGATAAAGCGTTGAGACGACAAAAAGCTCTTTCACTTCACTGCTCCGATTGCTGTTTCCAGCGTCTTGCGCCGGCGGTCCCCCAAGGACTGCAGCCCGACGGCGACCGCAGGGGCCGGAAGGCCGGTCACGGCTGCGCGGACGCCGGACGTCAGTTCCTGGCGGACAGCCCGGGTCATGGAATCCGACCGATCGAGGTGGTGGCACGCGATGGCCAGGAATTGCCGGATGGCTTTCGGCCGAAAACGGTCTGCCTCGCGGTCTTCCGCCACCAACCGGAAGACTTCGGCGTAGCTGCGCAGGAAATCCAACTGCCTGCGGTCGAAGACCTGGCTCAACGACGTCGCGACGCCGCGGCGATAGAACGCGCCCAATTGATCCGAGACCGCATAGGAGGCTGCCTGCAGATGCAGGCGCCAGATCCACGGACGGTCCTCGGCGGTATGCAGACCGTCGAGGAAGTGCAGCAGGCCGGCCTCTCTGAGCGTGCTGTCGAAGATGCCGAAGGGCGCGAACGGGTAATCGACCATGGTCGAATCGTCCGACGGCCCAATGTCCCGGCGAGGATCGAGGACGACGCCTCGCACCGCTTGTGGGGCACGGTGAACGGTCCGGACTCCGTTGGTGTGGCGGATGTGGTCCACCCGGAGGAAATCCACGCCCAGCTGCCTGATTTCCTCGGTAATCCGGGACAGATGCCCGGGGGCGTACCAATCGTCCGGATCGAAAAAGGTGATGTACCGTCCCGTGGCCGCGTCCAGACCTTGGTTGCGCGCCGCGGCTAGGCCGCCGGCGGTGTCGTTGCGGTGGATCTGCAGGCCGGGGAGCCGGCCGGTGAAGGCGGCGGCCAGCTCCCCGGTCCCGTCGGTGGAACCGTCATCGATGACGATGATTTCCATCACCGAGGGATCATCGAACTGGCGGGTCAGGCTGGTCATCGCGTCGCGGATGAAAGGTGCCTGGTCTTTCGCCGGGATGATGACGCTCAGTAATGGCTGGTTCATGGCGGGTGCTTAGCCGTCCACCCGGCGCAGGCGGGACAGCGGTGCCAGTTCGCCCGGGAAGACGCGCTTGACGCCGTCGCCCATCGCCTCTTCCAGGATCCGGATGTCGCGGATCAGCGCCTCGAAGCCCTTCGGCTCCAGCGAGGAGGCCTGGTCCGAGCCCCACATGGTCCGATCCAGCGTGATGTGCCGCTCCACCGTGACCGC
>RJAE01000060.1 GCA_004000035.1 Arthrobacter sulfonylureivorans
TCTCGGGGGCAGAGGCAGAGGGCGACGGGCGCCGCATCGAGGAGGAGGGTGAAGACGAGGGGGAGGAGCGAGCCGAAGCGGCGGTGTTCGCCGACCCCGGGCCGGCCCCGGCCCCCGAGGCACCATGCTGCGCAGAGGACCCCTCGCCGGACGATGGCGCCTCCGGAGTCTCGCCCTGGGCCTGTCCGCCCGTCCGGCCGCGCCGCAGGCACCGAGTCCGTCTCTGCGCGCGCCTCAGCACGGCCGCCCGTCGGGCCCTGCGCGGGGAGCGCCTGGGCGCCGGCCTCTGGTCGTCCGCGGACTCGGAGGCCTCCGTCAGATCCTCCGTGTGCACCCCGCTGCTCGAGGCGCCCGAGTCTTCCTCGTCGGGGGAAGACACCTCAGAGTCAGAGTGCGCCTCGGACTCGGACGTGTCGATATAGTTCACACCCTGGTGGCTCATCGGGGCTCGCTGCATCCGCCGCATCCACTGCGCCGATATGTCAAACAGCGTATCGACGAGGGCGTGGGTGTTTGCCCCAAACATGGGGAGCATGGCCTCGGTCACGCGCTGGCGGTTCATCCCGTGCTCCTGGATAATCTCGACGATGTTGTCCACGACGGCCTCGCGGATGGGGTCGCTCTCGATGACCGTCGAGACCTGCCCATAAAGCCAGTTGAAGATGGGGACTCTGGGGCGGGCGCGATACCCAGACCCGGAGCCCTGCCCTTCGGCCTCCTCGTGGCGCACCTCCTCGGTATAGTCTTCACCCCAGATGACCGCGAAGCCCCCCCCTACCGGCTCATCCTCTTCCCCGTCGACATCCGT
>RJAE01000061.1 GCA_004000035.1 Arthrobacter sulfonylureivorans
CCGGGCGCGGCGGCGGCGACGGACTAGGGGGCGGAGGAGGAGGAGGACCCCGTCGCGCGCGCCGCGCCCGAGATCCCCGCCGAGGCGCTGCTCGCCCTGCCCCTGCGCGGGGGCGCCAGCTTCGTGTTCACGCGCCGGCGCCCGGACTGCGGCCCGGCGTACACGCTCGGCGGCGTGGACATCGCCAACCCGCTCGTGCTCGCCCTCGTCAGCAACGACAGCGCCGCGTGCGACTACACGGACCGCATGCCCGAGTCCCAGCCAGGGCCCGCGACGTGAAGCGGAAGGACCCGTCGCGCGTCTCGTCGCGGATCATCTCCTCGGCCTCGCGCCACTTGGCCAGGCTGCACACGCGCCGCGTCTTGGGGGCCCAGTCCCAGGCCACCGTGAAGTGCGGCGTGCGCAGAAAGTTGCGCGTCACGCTCTCGGAGGCGCGGAGGCGCGAGTCCAGGTCGATGGGGTAGTAGTGCTCCACCTGCTGGAAGCGCCCGGGCGCGTAGCCGATGTGCTCCCCGTGGGCCCCCTCGCGCAGGCCGTAGAAGGGGGACATGTACACGATGTCCCCCGTGGACAGGGCGAAGGAGTCGTAGGGGTACACGGAGCGCGCCTCCACCTCCTCGACGATGCAGTTGACGGAGGTGCCCGTGTGGTAGAAGCCCGCGGCGCCGATCTTGGTGTAGGTGTCGTTGGTGGTGTGCCAGCCGCGGGTGCCGAGCGCGTTCAGGCGCGAGGGGCGCAGGTCCACCTCGACGGGGTTCTCGTCGCGGTCGAAGGCGGTCACCTTG
>RJAE01000062.1 GCA_004000035.1 Arthrobacter sulfonylureivorans
CCGTTACCTAATGGGAGTTGGAGGGAGCCAGTAAGACCTTCCCGTTACCCGGACTTCGAGTCCCCAAAAAAGATGGTTCTTTGGCTCCCTCCACTCCCGGCACCTACCGTGGCCGGAAGGGACTATACCGTCGGATCAGATCCCGCCCGACACCACGAACCAACAGAGTTCCGTCCTAAGACCCGGTCCCGGCGGCAACGGTGGGAATGAACTGCTAATCAGATGTCGAGCCGATGAGCTCTTCCATTAGGTCGCTGCGTCCCCCGGTTGTTCCTTGGAATAAGCACGCTTTCAACGGAGAGGCAGACACGGATGAACACGTACTGCGGCATCGACTGGGCCGAAAATCATCACGACATCGCCATCGTCGATGCGGAGGGACGCAAACTCGAATCCGGCCGGATCGGCGATGACCTCGACGGACTGCACCGGCTCCTGGAGATGCTGGCCAGCCATGGCGATACCGCTGAAAACCGTATCCCGGTGGCCATCGAAACGACGAGACGCCTGCTCGTCTCCTGCCTGCAGGAGACTGGCCGCCACATCTACGCGATCAATCCAATGGCCGCCGCCCGCTACCGCGACAGGCACACGGTATCGCGGAAAAAATCAGATGCCCAGGACGCCACAGTGCTGGCAAACATTCTGCGTACGGACCGCCACGAACACCGGCCAATGCCCCGAAACTCAGAGCTGGTACAAGCCATCGCAGTCCTGGCAAGAGCTCAGCAGGACGCGGTTTGGAACAGGTTGGACCAGACCAACAAAGTCCGATCAGTCCTG
>RJAE01000064.1 GCA_004000035.1 Arthrobacter sulfonylureivorans
ACTGCTGGCGATGGGTCCCGGCGTACCGGACGAACTCGCTCCGGAGGCGCGTGTCGGGCGGGAACTCCTCGGGGTGCACCCCGAGGGCGCGGATGAGGTCGATCAGGTGCATCTCCCCGTTGATCGCGGGCTCGTCCCCGCCGGTGATCGTCTTGGGGTAGGCCAGCGTCTCGAAGAGCACCACCCCCGCACCCCAGACGTCGACCTTGGTGTCGTAGCGGTCGCGCGCGAGCACCTCGGGGGCGTTGGTCTCGATGGTCCCGGCGAGCCCGTAAAAGTTGGGCGCCGCCACGTTGCAGCGCGCGGCCCCGAGGTCCCCCAGGCACACCGTGTCCACGTCCTCGAGGAAGATGTTCTCCGCCTTGACGTCGCGGTGCATGATGCGCATCCCGTGCAGGTAGGCGAGCCCGCGGAGCACGGACCGGATCACGCGCCCGGCGTCGCGCATGTCCAGCGGCCCGTCCCGCATGGTCAGGTAGCTGTACAGATCGCACCGAAAGTGCGGCAGGACCAGGCACGTCACCGGGCCCCGGGCGAGCATCTGCTTCAGGCTCATGACGTTATCGTGGGCCAGGCGCTTCAGCAGCATGCCCTCCATCAGCGTCGAGGGCTTCTGGCCCACCTTCAGCACCACCGTGTCCGCCTCGCCGGGCCGGCGGGCCACGAAGACGCGGCCCTCCGAGCCCGACTGCAGGGGCTGCAGCACCTCGAAGCCCAGGTCCGTGGCGATGCGCGA
>RJAE01000065.1 GCA_004000035.1 Arthrobacter sulfonylureivorans
GTGACAATAACGTGGCTCATGCCAGTTCCTTGGTTACCTGGGGGTAGTGGCGCATGTAGGCCTCTCCCATGGTTTCGGTGATGAATCCCAGGTTGGGGCCTGCGTTGCGTTTTACCTGTACGCCGCGTCGAGTGGCTAGGTCGGTGTAGTAGTCCCACATGTGCTGCTGTGCGGGCAGGCACTCCATGGCCTTGCGTTTGGCTGGGAAGACATCAGTGATGTCCAGCAGGACATTGGGTTTGAAGTCGCATTGTTCGGGCTGGTGGGGTTCGAAAAAGAACACCGGCGGCGCTCCCAGCGGATCGCCGGGGGCGTCGTATCCGATCGCTTGGGCCAGCACCCTGGCTTCCAGGGCCATCCGGGCAGCAGCGGGGTGGTCCCCGTTATATGGGTCATCCAGCGGGTGGGTGAGCACCACGGTGGGCTTCACCTGCCGGTATATGTGCACCAGCTTATCCACGAGTTCCTGGGACGGAACCAAGGGGTAGTCGCCGGCGTCCAGGAACTGGATTTCCGCGCCGAGCGCGGCGGCCGCCCTTTCGGCTTCCTCCCGGCGCATCGCTTTGATTTCCTCTAGGCCTTTACCTTCCCGCCATGCCCGGGCGGACTCCCCCCGCTCCCCGTATGACATGCAGACAACTACGGCGCGCTCACCGCGGGCAGAGGCCGCGGCAATGGCCCCTCCGGCCCGCCATACAAAGTCCCCTGCATGCGCACTAACCACCAACAGCG
>RJAE01000066.1 GCA_004000035.1 Arthrobacter sulfonylureivorans
GTGGTGGGAGGTGGACGGTGTTGGTGGTCCCGGCGGGTCCTGGTGGGAGGTAGATGGTCCCGAGGGTCCCGGTGGTCCCGGGTGGGAGTTAGACGATGGTGGTCCTGCGGTGGTCGAGGGGGGGGGGGAAGGAAAGAGAGAGAGAAAAAAACACGGTGGTGGTCAGTACAGGGAACTGCCATTGCAACCATCGCCCCCTGGTGGTGATAGTAGTAAAGTGTGTGCGTGGGGGGGGGGTGGTGGTGTTGTTGGTGGTGGTGGTCCCGGGTGGTCGTCGTGGAGGGGCGGGAAAGGCGGTGGGAGAGCGGGCGGAACAGGTTCATCTGGCTTCCGTCTTCCGTCCCCACTCCCAGCCTCCCCCGCTGCCACCCGATTGGCCGGCGGGACGATGACGACGGCGACCGCGTGGCGCGAGGGGAGCCAATGGGGCGGGTGCCGCGGAGCGGAAGCCCCCGCCCGCGGACCCCCGGTGCGACGGAAGGGGCAGGCTCGGCGCGCCGATGCGATCCGCGGAGCCCGCCCCGTCCGCGCCCCGGAAGCCGGCGTCACGTCCGGGGGAAGCGGAAGGGGCCGGCGCGATATGCAGATGAGATCCGTGGGGACCGGCGTCACGTCCGGCGGAAGTTGCGCGCGGGAAGCGGTCATACGCAAATGAGGCGGAAGTCGTCATCGGCAAAAACGTCACGTCCGGGAAGCGGTCATATGCAAATGGGGGGGGGGGGGGAGGGGCC
>RJAE01000067.1 GCA_004000035.1 Arthrobacter sulfonylureivorans
ACGCCGACTGGGTACTCAACGGCTCCAAGCGCTGGATCGGCCTCGCCTCGGTGGCCAAGGTAGCCATCATCTGGGCCCAAACCGATGACGGTGTGCGCGGCTTCGTGGTGCCCACCGAGACGGCCGGGTTCAAGGCCACCCCGATCGAGCCCAAGCTCTCAATGCGCGCCTCCATCCAGTGCGACATCGAACTCACCGACGTCCGCCTGCCCGCCGACGCGCTCCTACCGAACGCGAAGGGCCTGCGCGGACCGTTCGAATGCCTGAACGAAGCCCGCTACGGCATCATCTGGGGCGCCATGGGCGCCGCCCGCGACGCCTGGCAGACCGCCGTCGACTACTCCAAGGAACGCCTGCAGTTCGACAAACCGCTGGCCGGCTACCAACTCACCCAAGAAAAACTGGTCAACATGGCCCTGGAAATCAACAAAGGCTTCCTGCTCGCCCTGCACCTGGGCCGGCTCAAAGACGCCGGGAACCTGCAGCCCCACCAGATCTCCGTGGGCAAACTCAACAACTGCCGCGAAGCCATCGAAATCGCCCGCGAATGCCGCACCATCCTCGGCGGCAACGGCATCACCCTGGACTACTCACCGCTGCGCCACGCCAACAACCTCGAATCCGTCCGCACCTACGAAGGCACCGACGAAGTCCACACCCTGATCCTCGGCCAGAAAATCACCGGCATCCCCGCCTTCCGCT
>RJAE01000068.1 GCA_004000035.1 Arthrobacter sulfonylureivorans
GCGATACCGCGCGGGCGATACCGCGCGGGCCACCCGCGGGCGCTACCGCGCCGCTCCGCTCGCCGCCTCTTCCCCCTCCTCCACCGCCGCCAGTCCTCCTCGCTCCTCTCCGCCCACGCAACTCCTCCCGCCCGCGTGCCCCCGGGGCCATCGGCTGGAACACCCTGAGCCTTCGCTGAGTGCTGCCCCCGCCCCGCCCGCGGCACTCCGGGCCCGCGTGAGAGGGTACAGAGCGAACCCGGCCCCGACCCCCTCCGCCCGCCGGGGGAGGCTTCCCGGAACCAGCGCGGTCATCAACCCCCTCCCCCACCCACCCGCACAGCGCGCACGCCGACCGCCCGCGTTTGCTACGATCCCTGCGCCCGACGGGGCCGCGGGACGGCGCGCGCGGCACGGAACGAGAGGGGGGCGGGGGTGCGGGCGAGTGAGCGTGCGCGAAGGGGGGAGAGGGCGCGTGGGCGAGAGGGACGGGGCGGGGCGGGGTGGGGGGAGCGGCGGCTCGCCCTCCGTCCTCCCCTCCTTCCTCTCCCCGTCGACTCGCGTCGCGGCGATTCGGGCCGCATCGAGGCGCGTCGGGGTTTTCGCGCCCTCGCGCCGCCGCCGCCTCCTCATCTTTCGTGGTTAACACACACCACACATACACACACCCTCCCCCGCGCCGCTGTCTGTGGCGCCCGT
>RJAE01000069.1 GCA_004000035.1 Arthrobacter sulfonylureivorans
GCGAGGCTGATACGGGCCTTCGCGGACCAAGAGCCATGGATTTTCGGCGACTGTGGTCTCTAATACCCACCGACGTTCGCGCCTTGGTGCGTAGAACAGCGGAGGGAAGGGGCTGCGCCACTGGGGCCGCGGGGAGATGTCCCGCAGGTTGATCTCCACGGCTCGCATCCGAAGCCGGGCCACCGTCTCCTCGGCGCTGGCCACCACTCCCGGGGGCTCCAGGAGGTGCTCGGGCCGCTGCTCCGGCTGCTGGGGGGGAACCTCCGCGGGAGCCATCGCTCGGTGTTCCGGCCGGGGAAGAAGAGGAGGACGAGGCGGCTTCTCGGGACGGAGTCGAGGCGGTGGAGGAGGACGCGGACGAGAGCTCCGAGTCCGATGTCCCGGGAGGAGAGCGGGTCCGACGCTGGTCTGGTCCGACCGTGTGTTCGCACTTGTCTGCGCACCCCGCTTTATAGCGTTCGTCATCGAGGGGGTGGCCCGGGGAGGCGGTCCCCGCCACCCTCTCACCAAATTTGGTGTCTCGGACGTCCGGCGGGGCATCGGCCCTCGGCGCTACGATGCGGTCACCGTCGGGTTTCTGGGCCGATGGGGCGGTCCCGGGCGCGGGGGGCCGGAAGGTCGCCGTCGGGGCAGATGGGGGTTGCGGGGCGGGCGGGGCGGCGGGCCCGGG
>RJAE01000007.1 GCA_004000035.1 Arthrobacter sulfonylureivorans
CAAACCAGGCTGATAAAACCGCGACACACCACAGGGGCGGCACGCCACGGCACTTCAACCAATAAATAATTGGTATCAACAAACTTGGCACACTATTGAGTTCTCAAACAACAGGAGCACCCGGCACCAAGACGACCCTCACAGGCCCTCCATCGCTCCGGAGCAACTTTTCTAACTTACCGGCGTCTTCAGTCTTTGTCAAACTGTCCGGCCGGTTCCTTCCGGCGGCCAAGGCCTCCGGTCGGCTTCGCACTAGCGGCTTCACCGCCCTGCGCGGATATAAACTCTAGCACCGCTCGGGCCGGAAGTAAATTCCGCTGCCGTTCATCCCTCCGTCACGCGGGCGGACGGCCCGGCCGACGGCTTCAGGTACATGACGCCCAACGGGGGAACCCGCAGAACGGCCGAGGCTGGGCTGTCCTTCCAGCCGCCTTCTTCTGCTGTGATCACACCCGGGTTGCCGACGCCGGATCCGCCATATTCGGCCGCGTCCGTATTCAGCGTCTCGTCCCAGTCTCCGGCCCACGGCAGCCCCAGCCGGAAGCCTTCGTGTGGAGCGCCGGCGAAGTTCGCCACGCAGACCAGTGGGTTGCCCTGCTGGTCCCAGCGGATGAAGGACAGAGTGTTGTGCACGCCGTCGTTCTCATCAATCCATTGGAAGCCGGCCGGCTCATTGTCCCGCTCGTAGAGCGCCGGCGTGGAGCGGTAGATCCCGTTGAGGTTGCGGACCAGCCGCTGCAGCCCCTTGTGCGGAACGTTTTCGGAGAGCCACCAGTCCAGTCCGTGCTGTTCGGACCACTCGGATTCCTGGCCGAATTCGGTGCCCATGAAAATCAGCTGCTTGCCTGGGTGCGCCCACTGGAAGGCCAGGTAGGCGCGCAGGTTGGCCAGCTGCTGCCAGCGGTCGCCGGGCATCTTGCGCAGCATCGATCCCTTGCCGTGCACTACCTCGTCATGGCTGATGGGCAGCAGGAAGTTCTCCGTGTAGGCATAGACCATCGAGAAGGTGGCCTTGCTGTGGTGGTACATCCGGTTAACCGGGTCCTCGGCCATGTACTCGAGGGTGTCGTGCATCCAGCCCATGTTCCACTTCAGCCCGAAGCCGAGGCCGCCCGCGCTGGTCGGGCGGGTCACGCCGTCGAACGCCGTGGACTCTTCCGCAATGGTGACGATGCCCGGCACCCGCTTGTACGCGGTGGCATTGACTTCCTGCAGGAAGGAGATGGCCTCCAGGTTCTCGCGGCCGCCGTAGATGTTGGGGAACCACTCCCCCTCGTTGCGTGAGTAGTCGCGGTAGAGCATCGACGCCACCGCATCCACGCGGAGCCCGTCGATGTGGAATTCCTCCAGCCAGTACAACGCGTTGGCCACCAGGAAGTTGCGGACCTCGCTGCGGCCGTAGTCGAAAATCAGCGTGCCCCAGTCCGGGTGCTCGCCCAACCGCGGGTCGGCGTGCTCGTAAAGCGGCTGGCCGTCAAAGCGGGCCAGCGCCCACTCGTCCTTGGGGAAGTGCGCCGGCACCCAGTCCAGGATCACGCCTATGCCGGCCTGGTGCAGCTTGTCCACCAGATACTTGAAGTCGTCCGGATGCCCGAACCGCGAGGTCGGCGCGTAGTAGGAGGTGACTTGGTAGCCCCACGATCCGCCGAACGGATGCTCGGCCACCGGCATGAACTCCACGTGCGTGAAGCCCTGCCAGCTGACGTATTCGGCCAGCTGGTCGGCCAACTGTCGGTAGTCCAGCCCCAGCCGCCACGATCCCAGGTGCACCTCGTAGACGCTCATCGGCCCGTTGTGCGGGTCGCGGACGGCGCGCCGCTCCAACCACTCTTGGTCGCCAAAGCGGTAATGCGACTCGACCACCCGCGAGCCGGTCAGCGGCGGGACCTCGGTCCAGCGGGCCATCGGGTCGGCCTTTTCGCGCCACTGGCCGTCCTGGCCCAGCAGCTCGTACTTGTACACGGCGCCGGCCTCCACGCCGGGAATGAACAGCTCCCACACGCCGGATCCGCCCATTGAACGCATCGCGTGGCGGGATCCGTCCCAGTGGTTGAAGTCGCCCTTGACCCGGACGGCGCGCGCATTCGGCGCCCAGACGGCGAAGCTGGCGCCGGCGGTGTCGCCCAGCGCGGAGTTGTAGCGCCGCACATGGGAGCCCAGCGCGGACCACAGCGTCTCGTGCCGGCCCTCGCCGATCAGGTGCAAGTCGATCTCGCCCAGGCTGGGCAGGTAATGGTACGGGTCATCGACGATGCTGGGGGCACCGCCGTCGTACGCCACCTCGAGGCGGTAGTCCGGGACGTGTCCGGGGTCGTCGGCAGGGAAAACCGCCACCCAGATGCCTTCGTATTCGTGCTCCATCGGCACGCGCAGCGAGGGCGTGACCACGGTGACGGAGTCGGCCAGCGGACGCCGGGTGCGGACGGTGACGTGCCCGTGGTCATCCACGTGCGCGCCAAGCACTGCGTGCGGCTGGTGGTAGGCGCCGTGCGCGACGGCGGTGAGCACCTCCGCGTCGACCGGAACCGGGGCGCCGTTTCGGCGGCCCGACGACGGGGATCCCGCCGACGCTGCGGATGCCTCGGCGGTGGGCCGGACGGGCGTGGCGGCCGTCGTGGGCCGAATGCCCGCGGCAGCGCCGGCGGGGCCGACTCCGGCGGCGGCCATGTCCCGGCTGGCCGCGGTTTGCCCGCCCGCGCCGGCCAGCGGGGCCAACGCCTCGCGGACGCCGCGGACCGGAACCTTGACCCAGCGCGGACGATTGCGCTGTTCGTAGACCACCTCATAGAGGGCCTTGTCCAGCAGCAGCGCCAGATACAGGGTGGACGAGGTGTCCACCGGGTCGCCGGTCTCTTCGCGGTAGCCGTCCAGGAAGGCGGTGCTGGCCTGCGCCGCCCACTCGTCGGCGGCTGCCGCTGCCGCATCGTCGGGCCCGGCCAGCCGGGCCACCCCCGCGGCGTAGTCGAAGGAGCGCAGCATGCCGACCACGTCGCGCAGCGGCACGTCATCCGTGCCGCGCTCGCCCATCGGCCGAAGCGGCTCGCCCTCGAAGTCCAGCACCACCCAGCCTCGTTCCGCGGAGTCCAGCACCTGGCCCAAGTGGTAGTCGCCGTGGATCCGCTGCAGCTCGGGAAGCTCGGTGATTTGGTCCAGCCGGTCCAGCAGTTCCTGCACGGCCGCGTCCATCGGGCCTACCGATGCCCCGGCCTGCGCCCAGCCCCAGCGGATCCGTTCCGCCAGCGCTGCCTTGAACGCGCCGACTTCCTGGGCATCCGCCCGGTGGCTGCCGGCCGCGTCCCGCAGGCTGCGGTGGATCCGTCCGGTGACGGCTCCGAGCTGGCGCGCCTGCGAGCTGAAGTCGGTTCCGTCCAGCGCCGAGCCGGACGCTGTGCGCCACGCGTCCTGGCTGTCCGGCAGGAACTCCCGCAGCACGCTGAGGTGGCCGGTGTCCCACAGACGGTCGCTGCCGTCGTCGTTCTGGCCGGGGGTGAGCCAGCCGCCCGTGACCCAGCCGTAGGTGGCCGGGACTTCCCGGCAGCCGGCATCCGTGAGCAGCACGCCCACTTCCACGTCCGGGTTGGCGCCGGCTTCCAGCACCCGGAAGAACTTCACAATCAGCGGTCCATGGCTGGATTGAACCACCACAGACGTATTGGACTGCTCGCCCAACAGCACCGAGGCCTCCAATCCGGTGGAGAACTCCGGCCACGTCTCGAACCCGGCGCCGGCATGGCCACGGGTGTGCCCATCGCCGGTCACCGCCTGCCGCCGCATCAGTTCCAACCAGGCGGCGACGAACACGGGATCGTGCGCGCCGTCGTAGATCCAGCGCTCCCCGGTGCCGCTGTCCGCACCGTCATCCCCGCTACCGGCCCAGGCTGCAGCAGCGTCGCCGCCGTCACCCGTGCTGCCCTCGGGTTCCTGCTGCGCGCGCCCCACCAGCGCCGCGTCCCCGCCGGCCAACGGCTCTTTGCGGTAGCTCAGCGGCACGTTGACCACATGGACGGCGTTGGCCGTGTGCACGGCAACGATGTGCACCTCCAGTCCCACCTCGCCGGACGGATCCTGTAGCCGGATGCCGCCCAGCCGGTGCAGCACGGATTCCTGGCCCTTGGCCGGGAACCACCGCTGCGCGGTCAGCCACGGGTACAGCAGTTCGGGAATGCTCGGCGTGAATTTAGGCATGGGTTGTTGCCACCTCGGTTTCTTCAGTCGCGGGTCTGATGACCGGGAGGGTCTCAGTCTGCGGTGATGCCAGGTTGGATGCAATCGAGCGCAGGCGCAGCCAGAAGAAGTCGTGGCTGCCCAGCGTCAGGGTGAGTTGGCCGGCGTCGTCAAAGGCCGGGAACGGGGTGCCGCCGAACAGGTCGCGCAACCCGCGGCCGGCGTATTGGGGCAATTGCAGCGGGGCCGCCACCGGGTGCTGCGAGAGGTTGAAGATGCACAACAGCACTTCTTTGTCCACGCCCTCCGGATTGTTTTCCGGCACCTCGCGGAGGAAGGCCAACACCGATTCCGATTCCACCGGCACGTTCTGATAGCTGCCCAGGCCGAAGGCGGGGTGTGCCTTGCGCACCGACAGCATCTGGCGCACCCAGTGCAGCAGCGAACTGTTGTGCGCCAGCTGCGCCTCTACGTTGACGTAGTTGTAGTGGTACACCAGCGACTGCACCACCGGCAGGTAGAGCTTGCCCGGGTCCGCGGTGGAGAACCCCGCGTTGCGGTCAGGGTTCCACTGCATCGGCGTGCGGGAAGCATCGCGGTCTTCCAGCCAGATGTTATCGCCCATGCCAATCTCGTCCCCGTAATACAGGAACGGGCTGCCCGGCAGCGAGAGCAGCAGCGCGTGGATCAGTTCGATTTCCGCCCGGGAGTTGTCCAGCAGCGGGGCCAGCCGGCGGCGAATGCCGATGTTGGAGCGCATCCGCGAGTCCGGGGCGTACCAGCCGAACATCGCCTCCCGCTCTTCCATGCTGACCATTTCCAGCGTCAGTTCGTCATGGTTGCGCAGGAACGTTGCCCACTGAGCACCGGCCGGAATCGCCGGCGTCTCCTCCATGGTGGCCACGATCGGGCCGGCGTTCTGGTCCCGCAAGGCGTAGTAAAGCCGCGGCATGATCGGGAAGTGGAAGGCCATGTGGCACTCCGGACGCAGCCCGCCGTCGTCGTCCTGCTGGCCGAAATATTCCACCACCTCGTGCGGCAGCTGGTTGGCTTCGGCGATGATCACGCGGCCCGGGTATTCGGCGTCAACCATGGCGCGCAGGTCCTGCAGGAAGGTGTGCGTGGCGGCAAGGTTCTCGCAGTTGGTCCCGTCCTCTTCGAACAGGTACGGGATGGCGTCCGCGCGGAAACCGTCGATCCCCTGGTCCAGCCAGAACCGCACCACGTCGAACACCGCCTCGATTACCTTCGGGTTCTCGAAGTTCAGGTCCGGCTGGTGGCTGAAGAAGCGGTGCCAGTAAAACTGCCGGCGGATCGGGTCGAAGGCCCAGTTGGAGTCTTCGGTGTCCACGAAGATGATCCGCGCGTCCTGGTATTTCTCGTCCGTGTCCGACCAGACGTAGAAATCGCCGTACGGGCCGTCCGGGTCGCGCCGGGACTGCTCGAACCAGTCGTGCTTGTCCGAGGTGTGGTTCAGCGGCAGGTCGATGATCACGCGCACGCCGCGGGCGTGGGCCTCGGCCACCAGTCGTTTGAAGTCGCCAATGGTGCCGAACTCGTCCAGCACGTCGTAGTAGTCCTCGACGTCGTACCCGCCGTCGCGCAGCGGAGACTTGAAGAACGGCGGAACCCACAGGCAGTCGATCCCCAGCCACTGCAGGTAGTCGAGTTTCTCGATCAGCCCGGAGAAGTCGCCCGACCCGTCCCCGTTGGCGTCCGCGAAGCCGCGCACCAGCACCTCGTAGAACACGGCCTTGCGGTACCAGTGCGGGTCGTGGGCCAGGCCCGGAGCATGCAGCTGAAACGGGCTGGCCATCAGCGGCTCCTACGGATGTGCAGGACGTGGGCAGGTTCCACGTGGGCGTCCAGCCGCACGTAGTTGTGCTCGCCCCAGCGCCAGCTCTGTCCGGTGAGCAGATCGTCCACCCAGAACGTGCCGTCGTCGTTGTAGTCCTCGTCCCGCAGCCCCAGCGCCGCAAGGTCCAGCGAAACCGTTGATTCGCGCGCACTGTGCGGATCCACATTCACCACGACGACGACGGTGTCCCGCCCGCCGCTGTGGGATTCGGGCAGGTGCGCCTTATGTTTGGAGTACACCACCGTGGCCGGATCCGTGCTGCGGTGCACCGTGAGGTTGCCCAGGTCTCCGAGTGCAGGATGGGCCCGCCGGATGGAGTTCAGCCGGGTTAGGTACGGTGCCAGCGAGCGCCCTTCGGCCTCCGCGGCGGCGAAGTCGCGGGCCTTGTACTCGTACTTTTCGTTGTCGATGTACTCCTCCGCGCCCGGCCTGGCCACGTGTTCGTACAGTTCGTAGCCGGCATAGACACCCCAGAGCGGACTGGCCGTCGCCGCGAGCACCGCGCGGATCTTGAACGCTGCCGGGCCACCGTACTGCAGGTACTCGGTGAGGATGTCCGGAGTGTTGACAAAGAAGTTGGGCCGGAAGAACGCCGCGGTCTCGTGGCTGATCTCGGTGAAGTACTCTTCGATCTCGTCCTTGGTGTTGCGCCAGGTGAAGTAGCTGTAGGACTGCTGGAAACCGGCCCGGCCCAGCGCGTGCATCATGGCCGGCCGGGTGAAAGCCTCGGCCAGGAACACCACGTCCGGATGCTCGCGGTTCACCGTGCCGATCAGCCACTCCCAGAACCACACGGGCTTGGTGTGCGGGTTGTCCACCCGGAAGATCTTCACTCCGTGGGAAATCCACAGTTGCACAATCCGCAGGACCTCTTCGGAGAGGCCGCGCGGGTCGTTGTCGAAGTTCAGCGGATAAATGTCCTGGTACTTCTTCGGCGGATTCTCCGCGTACGCAATGGTCCCGTCGACCCGGGTGGTGAACCATTCGGGATGCTCGGTGGCCCACGGATGGTCCGGCGCTGCCTGCAGCGCCAGGTCCAGTGCCACTTCCAGGCCGAGTGCTTCGGCCGCCGCCACGAAGGCGTCGAACTGCTCGAAGCCGCCCAGATCGGGGTGGATGGCATCGTGTCCGCCGTCCTTGGAGCCGATGGCCCAGGGCGAGCCGGGGTCCCCCGGACCGGCGGTCAAGGTGTTGTTCGGGCCCTTGCGGTTGATCTCGCCGATCGGGTGGATGGGCGGCAGGTAGATCACATCAAAGCCCATGGCGGCGACGGCCGGAAGCCGCTCGGCCGCCGTCGTGAAGTCCCCGGAGGTCCAGATGCCGGTCGCCGGGTCGTAATGGGCGCCTTCCGAGCGCGGGAAGAATTCGTACCAGGCGCCGCGGCCGGCTTGTTCGCGCTCCACCAGGATGGGGTACTGCTTCGAGGGGCTGACCAGGCTGCGGATCGGGTGGCTGCGGACCGCGGCCAGCACCTCCTCCGAGGTGCCCGCGGCCAGCCGCTCGTGCACCGAGAGGGATTCATCGGCGAGCGCTGCGGCAGCTTCGCGCAGCACCCGCGCATTCTCTTCCGGCCGCCCGCCTTGCCCGCCGGCCTGTTCCAGCAACTGCCTGCCTTCGGTGAGCATCAGGTCCACGTCGACGCCGGCGGCGATCTTCACCTCGGCGTTGTGCCGCCAGGTGGCGTAGTTGTCCCCCCAGCCTTCAATGTGGAAGGTCCACAGACCGGTGCCGGTGGGCCGGATCTTGCCGTGCCAGCGGTCGGTGCCGGTGGCCCCGGGCGTGAGCCGGGCGCGCTGGACCGGGTTGCCGTCCGGGTCGAACAGCACCGCGGTGGCGCCGATCTTATCGTGCCCCTCGCGGAAGACGGTGGCGGCCACCTCAATGTCCTCGCCCGGAATCGCCTTGGCCGGGAAATCGCCGCCGCCGACCACGGGCCAAACATCGACCACCGGAATCCGGCCAAATTTCAGGCGCTGCATTGGATGGGACGGGCTGTGCTCCTGCATCGAAGTCGTCACAAGACTAGACGTTAGCGAGAATCCATCCCGATTGCGAAGGATCCAGGCGCCGCGGAGACTCATTGGCGGCCAGTTCGGCGCGCATTAACCTGCCGGTCATCACCGGTGGAGGTATCTGCGCTAACGTAGGCCGGGTGAAGGCAATCCGCAGATTTACCGTCCGCACTGTCCTCCCCGAGAGCATTGCTCCGCTGGCCCGTCTGGCAGGCAACCTGCGCTGGTCCTGGCACCGGCCAACCCAGCAGCTCTTCGAACAATTGGACCCCAAGGCCTGGGCCGAGGTGGGTCAGGATCCGGTGGCCCTGCTGGGCTCCTTTACCCGCGAACGGCTGCGCGAGCTCGCCGCCGACCAGCAGGTGGTGACCCGTGTGCGCGAACTGGACGCGGACCTGGAGCAGTACCTCACCGAAGACCGCTGGTACCAGACGCTGGGAGCCGATGCCCCGGCGTCGATCGCTTACTTCTCCCCCGAGTACGGCATCACCCACGTGCTCCCGCAGTACTCCGGCGGCCTGGGCATTCTGGCCGGCGACCACCTGAAGGCCGCGTCCGATCTAGGCGTGCCGCTGGTGGGCGTGGGCCTGCTCTATGCCGCCGGCTACTTCAAGCAGTCGCTGAGCCGCGACGCGTGGCAGCAGGAGACCTATCCCGTGCTTGACCCGGACGGCCTGCCGTTGACCTTGCTGCGCGAGGCGGACGGGCAGCCGGCCCAGGTTACCTTGCCGCTGCCGAACGGGCGCCGACTCGGCGCCTTCATCTGGCGCGCCGATGTGGGCCGGGTGCCGCTGCTGCTGCTGGATTCCAACATTCCGGGCAATGATGAGGCGGCGCGCGGCATCACCGACCGGCTCTACGGCGGCGGCGGCGACCACCGGCTGCAGCAGGAACTGCTGCTGGGCATGGGCGGGGTAAAGGCGCTGCGCGTCCACCAGCGGCTCACCGGCGCTCCGGCCCCGGAGGTCTTCCACACCAACGAAGGGCACGCGGGTTTCCTGGGCGTCGAGCGCATCCAGGAACTGGCGGCCGCCGGCCTGAGCTGGGACGAGGCGCTGGCCGCGGGCCGCGCCAACACCGTCTTCACCACGCACACTCCGGTGCCGGCCGGCATCGACCGGTTCGACAAGGCGCAGATCCAGCACTTCTTCAGTGCCGGGCTCGCCCCGGATGTGCCCACCGCCAAGATCCTGGAACTGGGCGATGAGAATTACGACGGCGGGGACCCGTCCAAGTTCAATATGGCCGTGATGGGCCTGCGGCTGGCCCAGCGGGCCAATGGCGTGGCCAAGCTGCACGGCGTGGTCTCGCGCGGCATGTTCTCCGGGCTCTGGCCGGGCTTCGACCAGCAGGAAGTGCCGATCGGCTCGGTGACCAACGGCGTGCACGTGCCCACCTGGGTGGATCCGCGGGTTGCGGAGTTCGCCCGGTCGGCGTTCGGCAACCAAACCGTGATCGACCGCCAGTGGGAGCGCGTGTACGACGCCGCCGACGAGGATATCTGGGCGCTGCGCCGGACCCTGCGGACCAACTTGATTGACGATGTCCGCCGCCGGCTGCGCGCCTCCTGGAAGAAGCGCGGCGCTGCGGATGCCGAGCTGGCCTGGACCGATTCGGTGCTGGACCCGGACGTGCTGACCATCGGCTTTGCCCGGCGTGTGCCCACCTACAAGCGGCTGACCTTGATGCTGCGCGATCCGGCCCGGCTCAAGGCACTGCTGCTGCATCCCGAACGGCCGGTTCAGTTGGTCATCGCCGGCAAATCCCATCCGGCGGACGAGCAGGGCAAGCGGATGATCCAGGATCTGGTGCGTTTCACCGACGACCCGGAGGTCCGGCACCGGATTGTCTTCCTGCCCAATTACGACATCGCCATGGCACGCACCCTCTTCCCGGGTTGCGACGTGTGGCTGAACAACCCGCTGCGTCCGCTGGAGGCCTGCGGCACCTCCGGCATGAAGGCGGCCATCAACGGCGGCCTGAATCTGTCCGTGTTGGACGGCTGGTGGGACGAAATGTACGACGGCGGCAACGGCTGGGCGATCCCGACGGCGAACCCCTCCACCGACGCCGGGACCGACGACGTGTTCGACCCGGATGAGCGGGACGACATCGAAGCGGCGGCGCTCTACGACTTGGTGGAAAACCATGTGGCGCCGCGTTTTTACGCCGCGGAGATATCCGAAGGCGCCGGAGCCGCCGGCCCGTCCGACCCGGTGGGGACGGACAAGGTACCGCACCAGTGGATCGCCATGATCAAGCACACGCTGGCCAACCTGGGCCCGGCGGTCTCCGCGGAACGGATGCTGCAGGACTATGTGGAGCAGCTCTACCGTCCCGCATCGACGTCCGGGCACGCCGCCCGAGCTGACGATTTCGCCGCGGCGAAGGAACTGGCCGCGTGGACCAGCAGGGTCCGCAATGCTTGGGGCGACGTATCGGTGGAGCACGTGGACTCGATGGGCATTACCGACGAACCGCAAATCGGCGAGTCGCTGACGGTCAATGCCTACGTCCGGCTCGGTCCGCTGGCACCGGACAGCGTCATCGTCCAGGTGGTCCACGGGCAAGTCACCGAAAACGACGATCTCGCGCAGACTTCCACCGACGACCTGACCGTCGCCGAGCAGCTGGGCGACGGCCGCTTCCTGTTCACGGGCCCGGTGACCATCGACCGTTCCGGGTCGTTCGGCTACAGCGTGCGGGTGCTGCCGAAGCATGCGGCCCTTGCTAACCAGGCCGAACTCGGCTTGGTGGCCAACGCCAGCAACTGATTCCCGGCCGGCCGGTCCCTGATGATGGCCGGCCGGCATCGGAAGCGGGCGTCCCAGTCGGGCGTCGGTGTCGGGCTCCGCCCGCTGCCGTAGCCAAAATTCCGCCGATTCCCGCCGCTGCCCTACCGCGGCAGCGCACCGAAATTGGCCCGTCATGGCCGGGAAATCTGCCCCATCGTACGTCCTTCTGTGTGGCACACCCCTTTATTATCAGCATGCTGACTAATAACATGAGGGTGTTCCGTCCTAATGAACCACAGAGGAGGCGAATATGGGCACCGGTACCGAGCAAGGCACTGCACCACCGCCGGACCATGAGGCCAAGCCTCAGACTCCCCCACAGGTGAAGAAGGCCTCCTGGAAGTACATACTCCGCAAGACTTTCCGTGAATTCACCGACGACGACTGTACGGATCTGGCGGCTGGGCTGACGTACTATGGCGTCCTGTCACTGTTCCCGGGTCTGCTGGCCTTGGTTTCCGTTCTGGGACTGGTGGGACAGGCCGAAAAGACCACGGACGCCATGCTGAGCATGGTGGAGAAGGTGGCGCCGGGCCAAGCGGTCGATGTCATCCGGCAGCCGATTGAGCAGCTGGCCAGCTCCCAGGGAGCGGGGTTGGCGTTCGTCATCGGCCTGGTAGGTGCCATCTGGTCTGCCTCCGGTTACGTCAACGCTTTCGGCAGGGCCATGAACAGGATCTATGAGGTCGACGAGGGCCGGCCGTTCTGGAAACTTCGCCCGGTCATGCTGCTGATCACCATTGTGGTGCTGCTGCTGGCGGTGCTGATGATGCTGATGCTGGTGTTGTCCGGGCCGGTCGCACAGGCCGTCGGTTCATTGATCGGTCTCGGCGAAGCGGCACTGACCGTCTGGAACATCGCCAAGTGGCCGGTGCTGGTCATCTTCGCGGTGGTGATGATCGCAGTGCTGTACTACGCGACGCCCAACGTGAAACAGCCGAAGTTCCGCTGGATGAGCCTCGGCGCCCTGATCGCGCTGCTGGTGCTGGCTCTGGCAACCCTCGGCTTTGCCTTCTATGTGGCCAACTTCGGTAACTACAACAAGACCTACGGTGCCATTGGCGGCGTGATTGTGCTGCTGCTGTGGTTCTGGCTGGCCAACCTTGCCCTGCTGTTCGGCGCTGAGTTCGACGCAGAGACCGAGCGCGGCCGGCAACTCCAGGCTGGCATCGCCGCCGAAGAAAACATTCAGCTTCCGGTCCGTGACAGCCGCAAGAGCGACAAGAACGCCGAGAAGGAAGAGGAGGACATCGCGCGGGGCCGCAAGCTCCGTCATGCCTACGGGCAGGAGGAGGAATCCCGTGAACGCACCTGAAATCACCAGGCCTGACAGGAAGAAACCCGACACAGAAAAGGAATTGCCATGACCACGAATTCAAGTTCCGGCAGTTACGACGAGGGAGTTCCCGTTTACCCGGCCGGAGGCGCGGCAGTCCCGCCACCCACGACTCCGCCGGCCACCGGCCAGCCCAGGAGCGAGACGGCCAAGACCGAAGCGAAGGAAGTAGGTCGCGAGGGAGTCGAAGCCGGCCAGCATGTGGCGCAGACGGCCAAGGGCGAGGCAAAGCAGGTGGCCCACGAGGCCAAGGAGAAGGCCCGGGACCTGATGTCCGAACTGGGCGACGATGTCTACGGCCAGGCCCACACCCAGCAACAGCGCGTGGCCTCCGGGCTGCGGTCGATCGGTGAAGAGCTGAGCTCTATGGCCCGCAACTCCGACCAGTCCGGGACCGCGACGCATCTGGTGAGCCGCGCCGCAGACAGGGCGGACTCCGTGGCCGGCTGGTTGGAAAACCGCGACCCCGGTTCCCTGCTGGACGAGGTGAAGCGCTTTGCCCGCCAGCGTCCCGGTGCTTTCCTGGCCATCGCGGCAGGCGCCGGCATGCTGGCCGGCAGGCTGGCCAAGGGCCTGACCGCCGACAGCGGCGGATCGGGCAGCGGCGTCGGAACGGGTCAACGAATGGGCACGCACCGTGCCACCGCCGGGCCGGTCTACGCCTCGCCGGAGACGACGGCCGGCAGTTATGAAGCCCAAGGCGCAGCGGGCTTCGCGGCACCGGGTGCGCAGACGGGTTCGCCCATTGGTGGTGCACCGGCACAGCCTGAGACCACCTACCCGGTTGGCGAACCGCCCCTTGGCGGTCGCGGCACCGCGATCCCGGACCGCAACCCCTATGACGACGGAGGAACACGATGAGCCATCAGCAGGTGCCCGGTAACCAGCGGGTGCCCGGCCAGGATTCCGCCGAACCGACACGGGCGGAAATCAAGGCCGAGAATGAGTCCCTCGGCGACCTGCTCAGCCAAGTCAGCAAGGACATCTCCGTGTTGATGCGGCAGGAACTGGAGCTTGCGAAGGCCGAGCTTAAGGAGACCGGCACACGCGCCGGCAAGGGAGCAGGCATGCTGGGCGGAGCCGGTGTGGCCGGCCATTTCGTCCTCCTCTTCCTCTCCCTGGCCCTCTGGACCCTGATGGCCTACTTCATCGGCCTGGCTTGGTCCGCCCTGATCGTGGCAGTCATCTGGGCCATCATTGCCGCCATCCTCTACTCGGTCGGCCGCAAGCAACTCAAGACCGTTCAAGGGATGCCCCGCACCGCCGAGTCAGTGAAGAAGATTCCGGAAACATTGAAGCCAAGTGAGGAAGCACGATGAGCCAGTCACCAGAAGAAATTCGAGCCGATATCGAACGGACACGCGCACGGCTGGGCACCGACGTGGACGCGGTCGCGGAGAAAGCCTCGCCGTCGAACATCGTCCACCGGCAGACGGACAAGGTGAAAGATTCCGTCGGCCGGGTGAAGGACAAGGTCATGGGCGCGGCAGACGACGCCGGTAGCAACACGAAGTCCATGATGCACGACGCCGGCGAGATGGCCAGCGACTTCCCGCACCGGATTGCGCGCAAGACGGAGGGCAACCCCCTGGCGGCCGGCCTGATCGCCTTCGGCGCCGGCTGGTTGCTGTCCTCGCTGTTCCCCGCGAGCCGCATGGAGCAGCAGGCAGCCGAACGGGTCAAGGAAGAAGCCCAGCCGGTGGTCCAGCAGGTCAAGGACTCTGCCCAAGAGGTGGCGCAGGACATGAAGGAGCCCGCCCGGGAGGCCGCCGAGGATCTGAAGTACTCGGCCCAGGACTCGATGGACAGGGTCAAGGCCGAAGGCACGTCCGCCGCCCAGGACGTCAAGGATCGGGCACAGGAGGCCCGCGGGAATGTGCAGGAGCCGCCGCGGCAGGTCTGATCCGAGGTCTGATCCGTCTCGGATCGCGTCCCACGGCGCGGTAGTCCGGCGCCGGGAGAGCCCCTTGGGCCCCCGGCGCCGGATTTATGTCAGGCGGTAGATCGAGATGGCGTTGGCGCCCACAATGTCCTTCTCGCCGCTGCGGATCTTGGCCCCGCGTCGTTGATCGTCGACGTGCGAGGTGGTGTAGAGCAGCTCGAACGGAATCTTTTCGCCGCGGTGCTTGCCGAACTCCTGCAGCGACCGTGGATCGGGCATCACGATCTTCTGCGGCTGGCGCCCCCCGTTGATGACCACCAGACCGTCAATCACGCCTTGCGGCGACCCCATCAGCAGCTGGACCATGCGGCTGTCGGGGTCGTTCCAGTCCTCCGGCGTCATCGGTTCGCCGTCGGCATTGAACCAGAGCAGGTAGGAACTCTCCTCCCGCGCCGGATAGTTGTAGGGCTGGTGCGCCAGGAAGGACCGGCGGATCCGGATCAGCCGGCGGGTGACATCAAACATGCGGTGTTCGCGCTCATCCAGCTGCCAGTTGGTCCAGGCCAGGGCGTTGTCCTGGCAGTACGCGTTGTTGTTCCCCTGTTGGCTGCGCCCGATCTCGTCCCCAGCGCAGATCATCGGCACCCCCAGCGACAGCAGCAAAGTGGCCATCAGGTTCCGCGCAGTCCGCTCCCGCGCATCCAGGATCCGGCTGTCCCCGGTGTGCCCCTCGACGCCGTGGTTGTAGCTGCGGTTGTGGTCGTGGCCGTCGCGGTTTTCTTCGCCGTTCGCCTCATTGTGCTTGCGGAGGTACGACGTCAGGTCGGCCAGAGTGAAACCGTCATGGGCGGTGACGAAGTTCAGCGAAGCCAGCGCCGTGCGGCCGGAACCGACGAACAGCTCGGTGGACCCGGCCAGGCAACTGGCCAGCCTGGCCACGGTCCCGCCCTGCCCGCCGGAGGCCGCTGCGGCCTGGTCGCCCAGCCAAAAATCACGGACGGTATCGCGGAAGTTATCGTTCCAGTCGGTCCAGCCAGGCGGGAAGTGGCCGGTCTGCCAGCCGCCGTCGCCCACGTCCCACGGCTCGGAGACTAGTTTGGCTCCGGACAAAACGGAGTCGGCGCCGACGGCCACCAGGAACGGATGGCGGGGATTGAAGTGGTTCTGCCCATCGCGGCCCAGGGACACGGCCAGGTCGAAGCGGAAGCCGTCAATGTGGAACTCTTCCACCCAGTAGCGCAGCGAGTCCAGCGCCAACTGGATCACCCGCGGCTCGTTGAAGTTCATCGTGTTCCCGCAGCCGGTGGTGTCCAGGTAGTTCCCGTGGCCATCGTGCCGGTAGTACACGTGGTCAGCCAGACCGCGGAAGGAATACGTGTCCTGGTCTTTCCCGCCCTCGGCTGTGTGGTTGTAGACCACGTCCAGGAGCACCTCGATCCCCACCGAGTGCAGCTTCTTTACCATCGCGCGGAACTCGTCCTGCACGGCGCGCGGACCCGCGGCTTGCGCGGCCGCGGTGGCGTAGCCCGGCCAGAGCGCGAAGAAGCCCAGCGTGTTGTAGCCCCAGTAGTTGGCCAGGCCCAGGTCCTGCAGGTGCGGCTCGTCCAGGTGGTAGTGCACCGGCAGCAGCTCCAGCGTGGTGATTCCCAGTTCCAGCAGGTAATCGACCATCACCGGGTGCGCCAGGCCGGCGTAGGTACCGCGCAGCTCTTCCGGAATCTCCGGGTGCAGCATGGTCTGGCCCTTGACGTGGCACTCGTAGACCACTGTGTCCCGCCAGGGCACGTGCGGGCGCGAGTCGTCTCCCCAGTCGAAGCCGCCGGTGACGTACACGGAACGCAGCACCCCGCCGTCGTCGTCAATGGCACGCCCATACGGGTCCAGCAGCAGCTGCCCCGAGGCCGGCAGCGCCTGGCCGTGCGGCCAGAAGGCGTACCGGCTGCCGGCGTCCAGGCCCTTGACCGTGCCGTGGTGCACGCCGTCGGTGAAGGCCTTCAGTTCAACGCGCTGCCAGGCGCCGCTTGCGTCCTGGAAGTGCACGTCCAGCGTGGCGTGCCCAGGGGCGAACACCGCCACATTCACCGCACCGGGGATCGCCGGCATCCCCGGTGCCGTGGCGCTGACCCCCAGCGGGAACGCCCGGGAAAGCTGTGGCGGGCGGACCGGCAGCTTGGGGGAAATGCTCTTGGCGTGACGGGCCAAACGGTCCACCTGCTCCTAGCGGGCGCGCTGCCGCGATATCTCGTACAAGCTGATGCCCACGGCCATCGAGGCGTTGAGCGATTCCATCGCCGAATCGATCGGGATGGAGACAATCTGGTCGCAGTTCTCCCGGACCAGCCGGGAGAGGCCCTTGCCCTCGGAACCGACGACCAGGCACACCGGCTCGGTGGCCAGGGACAGGTCGGGCAGCGACACGTCGCCCTCGCCGTCCAGGCCCAGCACGAAGATGCCCAGCTGCTGGAAGGCCTTGAGCGTGTTGTTCAGGTTGTTCGCCTTGGCCACCGGGACGCGAACGGCCGCGCCGGCGCTGGTCTTCCAGGCGGAGGCCGTCATGCCCACGGAGCGGCGCTCGGGCACCACCACGCCGTGGCCGCTGAAGGCGGACGCGGAGCGGATGATGGCTCCGAGGTTGCGCGGATCGGTAATCCCGTCCAGTGCCACGAACAGCGGGGCATTGTTGATGTACCCCTTCTTGAACTTGGCCATGCTTTCCTCGGCCAACTCCAGCGCGTCCTGGTATTCGTAGGGCGGGATCTGCAAGACCAGGCCCTGGTGGACGGCGTCGTCGGTCATCCGGTCCAGTTCGGTCTTGTGCGACTCCAGCACCGGGATGCCGCGTTCGGCGGCGATCTTCAGCGATTCCTTGACCCGGTCGTCCATCTCGATCCGGACTGCCACGTGCAGCGCCTTGGCGGGCACCTCGGCGCGCAGGGCTTCCACCACGGAATTGCGTCCGGTCACCATCTCGCCGGCGGTCTTGCCCCGGCGGGCGGCGGGGCGCTGGCCGCCCTGGTGTTTGGCGGCCGAGCGTTCGGAGAGCTGCTTGGTGCGGTACGCCTTGTGGTACGGGCGGTCTTCGGCCTTCGGCGTCGGCCCTTTGCCTTCGAGCGCCTTGCGCCCATGGCCGCCGGTTCCTGTGGTGGGTCCCTTCTTGGACTTGCGCACCGCTCCGGGGCGAGGTTTGTTGGCCATCGAAAACTACCTTTGGTGTTGGGGAAGGTGGGTTCCCGCTGGCGCACACCGGGGGTGGCCGGCTAGCCAGACGGGAACCGTCTGGCTTAAAGGGTACCGCCAACCGTGCCGGCTGCCGTCAGCCGAGGCTCCAGCTCGCGCCCTCGGCCGAGTCCTCCACCACGATTCCGGCTTCGGCCAGGGTGTCGCGGATGGCGTCGGCACGGGACCAGTCCTTGGCCGACCGGGCCGCACGGCGCTCCTCCAACTGGGCGCGCACCAGCGTGTCCAGGGCCTGGTGCGCGGCGGTGTCCGCGCCGCCGGAATGCCAGTGCGGATCCAGCGGGTTGATGTGCAGCACGTCGGTCATGGCCATGACCTGATGCAGCGCGCGGGTGGCCGCTTCCTTGTCCTTGGCGTCCAGCGCGGTGTTGCCGGCGCGGACCGTTTCGTGCACCGCGGCCAGCGCCTGCGGCACGTTGAGGTCGTCGTCCATCGCGGCGGCAAACGCCTCCGGCACGCGTTCGGTCACTACGAACCCGAACTGCTCGCCGTAGAGGAACTTCAGCGCCCGCTGCATGAAGCCTTCGATCCGCTCCACCGCGGCGGCCGCTTCCACCAGCGAACCGGGGTTGTAGTCCAGCGCGGACCGGTACTGCGCCTGGCCCAGGTAGTAGCGGACCACCAGCGGCCTGGCGTCCTGGAGCATTTGCGCCGGCGTGATGATGTTGCCGATTGACTTGGACATCTTCTCGCCCTCAAAGGTGACCATGCCGTTGTGCATCCAGAAGTTGGCGAAGCCCTGACCGGCCGCCCGGGACTGCGCCACTTCGTTCTCGTGGTGCGGGAAGCGCAGGTCCAGCCCGCCGCCGTGGATATCGAACTCGGTGCCAAGGTATTTGGTGACCATGGCCGAGCACTCCAGGTGCCAGCCCGGCCGGCCGGCGCCCCACGGGCTGGCCCAACTGGCGGTCTCCGGCTCCCCTTCCTTGTGCCCCTTCCAGAGCGCAAAGTCGCGCGGATCCTTCTTGCCGCGCGGGCCGGCGTCGGGCGCGGCCTGCATATCCTCGATCCGCTGGTGCGTCAGCGAGCCGTATTCCGGCCAGGAACGCACGTCGAAGTAGACGTCGCCGGAGTCGTCCAGCGCAGGGTAGGCGTGGCCGCGGTCGATCAGCTGCTGGATCAGCCGGTGCATCTCCGGGATGTGGCCGGTGGCGCGCGGTTCGTAAGTCGGCCGTTCCACGCCCAGCGCGTCGTAGGCCTTGGCGAACTCCTGCTCATAGCGGTAGGCCAGCGCCCACCAGGGCTCGTTCGGGACCGGCACCATCGGGTCCTCGGCGGCGTCCGGGCGGAAGGAATCGGCGGACTTGACCAGGATCTTGTCGTCAATATCCGTCACGTTGCGCACCACGGTGACGTCATAGCCGCTGTAGCGCAGCCAGCGGGTGAGCTGGTCGAACGCGATGGCCGAGCGGATATGGCCCACGTGCGGATCCCCCTGCACCGTGGCGCCGCAGTAATAGAGCCCCACCTTGCCCGGGACCAGCGGGACGAAATCGCGGACTTGCGCGGTGGCGGTGTCATAGAATCTCAGGCTCACCGCTCTAGCGTAGCCGCGCCCGCGGTACCGGTGCGAACCGTTGAGCCCCGTTGCGCACCGCCCCAGCGCGGAGCACGGAGCCGGCAATCCGTCCGGTGTTGGCCCCTAGCGGACGGAAACAACGACGGCGGTGGCCACCGCCGCGATTCCCTCGCCACGGCCGGTGAACCCCAACCCGTCGCTGGTGGTGGCGGAAACGCTGACCGGTGCGCCGGCGGCCTCGCTGAGTACAGCCTCGGATTCGCTCCGGCGCGGGCCGAACTTGGGCCGGTTGCAGACCAGTTGGACCGCAATATTGCCGATCTCGAAGCCGGCCTCGCGGACAATCCGGGCAGCCTCGGAGAGCAGCCGCACGCCGGAAGCGCCCGCGTACTCCGGCCGGTCGGTGCCGAAGTGCGTGCCGAGGTCGCCGACCCCGGCCGCGGAGAACAGCGCGTCGGCGGCCGCGTGCGCGGCGGCATCGCCGTCGGAATGCCCGGCCAGGCCCTGCTCCCCTTCCCACAGCAGGCCGCCCAGCCACAACGGCTGAGGGTCGGCCATGGTGGCGAAAGCGTGCACGTCCACACCGATTCCGGTGCGCGGGATGGGATACGGGAAGTCGGGCACAATCAGCCTTCCATGATGCGTCGGGGCTGGCGGGCTGCCAGCAGGGCTTCGGCCACGGCCAGGTCCAGCTGCGTGGTGATCTTCAGGGCCTGCGCTGACCCGGGCACCAGCATGACGTCCACGCCGCCGCGTTCCATCAGCAGTGCCTCGTCGGTGATGCCGTCGGCCTCTCCCGGCCCCAGGCCGGCCAGGCTTTCGTGCGCCCGCGCCAGCGCCGCGGCATCGAAGCCCTGCGGCGTCTGCACGGCCCGCAGGTGCGCGCGGTCAACCGTAGCCGCCACCTTTTCGGGGGCAATATCCGCCTCCGCACCGGTGCTCGGCCTGGCTGTCTTGATGGTGTCCACCACCGCTACCGCAGGAACGACGGCGCGGGCGCCGGCCGCCAGCGCGGCCGCAACCCGCTGGAACACCTCGGGCGGGGTGAGTGCCCGGGCGGCATCGTGCACCAGGACCGCGTCGACGCCGTCCCCCAGCCCGCGCAGCGCCGCGGCGACCGAGGCCGCCCGGGAGGCACCGCCGTCGACCGTTGAAATCACTACGTCCGGATGCTGCGCGGCAAAGCCGGCACAGAGCTTCCGCAGCACCGTATCCCCGGCGGGAACGGCCACGCAGATCCGTGCTGCGACCCCGGATGCCAGGACGCCCCGGAGTGCATGCGCGAGGATCGGTTCGCCGGCCAGCGGGACCTGAGCCTTGGGCAGGCCGTAGCCCAGCCGGGTGCCGGAGCCCGCCGCTACTACGATCACGCCTACTGATGCCTGTGCTGTGCCCATCCCCCTAGCCTAATCGGGCGGCGCGGGCCGTCCGCCGGCAAGCAAAAAGCGGCCGGCATCCCGTTCGGGACGCCGGCCGCTTGGAGCACAATCAGGAGGCGAGGACCTCGTCGAGGACCTCTGCTGCCTTGTCTTCGTCGGTCTTCTCTGCCAGCGCGAGTTCGGAAACCAGGATCTGCCGTGCCTTGGCCAGCATCCGCTTCTCGCCCGCGGAGAGGCCGCGGTCATGGTCCCGGCGCCACAGGTCGCGAACAACTTCCGCTACCTTGATGACGTCGCCGGAGGCCAGCTTTTCCAGGTTCGCCTTGTAACGGCGGGACCAGTTGGTCGGCTCTTCGGTGAACTCGGCACGGAGCACATCGAACACATGCTCGAGGCCTTCCTTGCCCACCACATCGCGGACCCCGACCAGATCCACATTCTCCGCCGGAACTTCAATAGTCAGATCGCCCTGGGCAACCCGGAGCTTGAGATACATCTTCTCTTCACCCTTGATGGTGCGCATTTTGATCTCTTCGATCTTTGCTGCACCGTGGTGAGGGTAAACAACCGTCTCGCCGACCTCAAATACCATGTGTAGTATCCCCTTTCCCGACCTCTAGTTTACCATGGATAATTCAGTCACTTCCGCGAGTTTGCGGGGCTGACGGCCCGTCTGCGGGCTAAAATACAGCCCCCGACCCCCTTGACGGATCGTCGATTTGGTGCATTTGAGCGGATTCTTACAAACGTCGAATCCAGCTTTTCACCGGTTTGCCGGTAGGCTAGGCGAGGCAAGCTGCCTAGATCTGCAGCACCGCACCTGATTGATACTGAGGAGTTTCTGCCGTGAAGATTGCGCCGAAGAACCGTGTGCAGCGCACCCTTGTAGCAGGCGCCGCCGCGCTCACCCTGCTCGCATCGACCGGATGCGGCGCAATCAATGAACAGGCCACCACCAAGTCCTACTCGGCCAGCGACGGCATTGTGGCCAACGTCGGCCCCATCGGGCTGCGCAACCTGCTGGTTGTCGCCGAGAACGAAAATTCCACCGGCCGCCTCCTCGGTACCGTGGTGAACACCTCGGACTCCCCCGTACAGCTGAGCCTGACGGGCTCGGGCAGCACCGCCACCGTCACCGTTCCGGCCGATGGGCAGATCCGCTTCGAGGACGAGGCGAACGAGACCACCGTGGACCGTCCCGGAGCCGCTCCGGGCGCCCTGGCCAATGTCACCGTCCGGGTGAACAACGAATCCGCCGACGTGCGGGTGCCTGTTCTGGACGGCACGCTGCCGGAGTACAGCAGCTACGTTCCCACCCCCGCACCGACCGAATCCGCCGCGCCGACGGAAACCCCGGCGCCGTCGGAGGAGCCCACAGATCAGGCCGGCGCCTGATCCCACAGACATAAACAGATAAGGCCGGGCCGCTTCCCTTCCAGGAAGCGGCCCGGCCTTTTGGTTCTCTAGCGGGGTAGGCCTACGGCTCGAATTTGTAACCCAGCCCGCGAACGGTGACCAAGTATCGCGGCGCAGAAGGATCGGGCTCGATCTTGCTGCGGAGCCGCTTGACGTGCACGTCAAGAGTCTTGGTGTCACCGACGTAGTCGGAGCCCCACACCCGGTCGATCAGCTGACCGCGGGTCAGGACCCGGCCGGAGTTGCGCAGCAGCATCTCCAGCAGTTCGAATTCCTTCAGCGGCAGCGACACCGGTTCGCCGTCCACGCTGACCACGTGCCGTTCCACATCCATCCGCACCGGGCCGGAGGAAACGGTGTTCGGCACCAACTCCTCCGGCTCGCCCTGGCGGCGGAGTACCGCACGCACCCGGGCCACCAGCTCGCGCGAGGAATAGGGCTTGGTGACATAGTCGTCGGCGCCCAATTCGAGTCCCACGACCTTGTCGATTTCCGAGTCCTTCGCGGTGAGCATGATGACCGGGACCGTGGAACGCTGCCGCAGCTGTCGGCATACTTCCGTTCCGGACTGTCCCGGCAGCATCAGGTCCAACAGGACCAAGTCCGCGCCGGCCCGGTCGAACGCCACGATGGCGTCCAGGCCGTTGTCCACCACTTCGACTTCGAAGCCTTCTTTACCCAACAAATAGCTCAACGGATCGCTCAGCGACTCTTCATCTTCGACGACCAGAATGCGGGTCAAGCACCGACTCCTTGTTCATGCGCCACACCGGCGCCCTGCGTACGCGGCTCCACGGATTCAGTGGCGCCGCCGTCTTCCTGCTCCATTTCCGGCAGCCGCACGGTGAAGGTGGAGCCCTGCCCGGGCTGCGACCACACCGATACTTCCCCGCCGTGCTGGGAGATGACGTGTTTGACAATGCTCAGGCCTAGGCCTGTTCCACCGGTCTGCCGCGAGCGGGCGTCGTCGAGGCGGTAGAAGCGCTCGAAGATCCGGTCTTGCTGGTCGGGGGTGATGCCCGGGCCTTGGTCGGTCACCGAGACGGTCGCGAGGCCTTCGCGCACCCGCAGGCCCACCCCCACCTTGCTTCGTTCCGGGGCGTATCGGATGGCGTTGTCGATCAGGTTCCGCAGGGCGGTGGTCAGCAATTCGGCATCGCCGAAGACCGGTACGCCAATGTTTCCGCCGACCGACAGTTCGATGTGGCGGCTTTCCGCGGTGAGCTTGTTGCGGTCCACGGCTTCGGCGACCACTGCGTTGAGGTCCACCTCGGTGCCGCCCTGCACCACGTCCGCACCCTGCAACCTGCTCAGCTCAATAATGTCCTGCACCAGCGCGCCCAACCGGCGTGCCTCTTTGTGCATGCGGCCGGCGAAGCGCCGCACGGCTTCCGCATCGTCCGCCGCGTCGTCGATGGCTTCGGCCAGCAGCGAGATGGCGCCGACCGGAGTCTTCAGCTCGTGCGAGACGTTGGCCACAAAGTCGTTGCGCATCGCCTCGGTCCGGGTAATTTCGGTCCGGTCATCGGCCAGCAGCAGGATGTACTCCTCGCCGATCGGTGCCACCCGCACCTGCACCACGATGGTGCCTTGGCCCAGCGGGCCGCGCGGCAGTTCAAGCTGCCGCTCTTCGATCACGCCGTCGCGGCGCACCCGGGCGGTCAGGCCCAACAGTTCGGAGTGCACCATCGTGTGGCCGCGGACCAGCCCGAAGGCGTAGGCGGCCGGGCTGGCGCGCACCACGCCGTCGATCGCGTCCACCACTACATAGGCGCGGCCGACGACGGACAGCACCTCGGCGGCGCCATCCGGCAGCGTAGGCTCGGCAACTTCCTGCAGCCGTCGCCGCTGGCGGTCGCTCAGGCCGAACGCGAGCACGCCGAAGCTGCCCAGCGCCAAGCCGATGAGGCCTGCCAGCAAGCCGATAGTCAGTGGGTCCACGCCTCTAGCTTAGGCGCAGCCCCGCCCAGCTTCAGGCGCATCCAGTAGTAATCGCAGGTCCGTTCAACTAACGTTCACCTGAGGCGACGTAATAGTTAACCACAGCCTGACAAGGTGTGATGCGAATGGGATGCTAGGTCCCGTATGCTCACGAACACAACCGAAAGGACGCCAGTGCGCAAGGTTTTCCAGGCCGAGCTCCATCAAGTCGGAGAACAGCTGGTCGAGATTTCCCGGCTGGTCACCGAGGCGATGCAGAAGGCAACCACTGCGCTCGACACCGCAGACATCGAGTTGGCCCAGGAAGTCATTGCCGCCGACGCCCGGATCGATTTCCTCCAGACGGATCTGGACGAGCGCTCCATCGACATCCTGGCGCTGCAAGGTCCGGTCGCTTCCGACCTGCGCATGATTGTGGGCGCACTGCGGATGAGCGCCTCGCTCGAGCGGATGGGCGACCTCGCCCGGCATATCGCCCAACTGGTCCGCCTGCGCTACCCGGACGCCGTGATCCCCGAATCGATGCGCGGGACCTTCCAGGAGTTCGCGGTGCAGGACATCGCCATCTCGGAGAAACTGACCGAGCTGCTGGAGACCCGCGATCTGGACCTTGCCACCCAGATCGACGTGAGCAACTCCCGCGTCAACGAACTTCACGCCGGCGTCTTCAAGGCCATCGCCGATCCGGCCTGGGATTCCTCCGGACCTACCACCGTGGACGTCTCGCTGGCCAGCCGCTACTTCGAGCGCTTCGCCGACCACGGCGTCTCGGTCTCCCGCAAGGTGACCTACCTGGTGACCGGCGAGTGGCGGCCCAACGGCCAGTCCGTCTAGGCGCAGACTTAAACCGGAAGGCCGGCTCCCAGCGGGGAGCCGGCCTTCCGGTTTAAGTCGCGGTTACTTATTGCCCTGGTTCGCCACGGCCTGGATGGCTTCCGCGGCGGCGTCGGCGTCCAGGTAGGTGCCGCCCGGGTTGACCGGCTTCAGGTTCTCGTCCAGTTCGTACACCAGTGGGATGCCGGTGGGGATGTTCAGCCCGGCGATGTCGTCGTCGCTGATGCCGTCCAAGTGCTTGACCAGCGCGCGCAACGAGTTGCCGTGCGCGGCCACCAGCACGGTCTTGCCAGCTGCGAGGTCCACCGAAATGTCCGACTCCCAGTAAGGCAGGAAACGATCCAGCACGTCCTTAAGGCACTCGGTCCGTGGCACGTTGTCCCCCAGATCCGCGTAGCGCGGGTCGCTGACCTGCGACCACTCGCTGGCGTCGTCCAAGGCTGGCGGCGGGGTGTCATAGGAGCGGCGCCACATCATGAACTGATCCTCGCCGAACTCGTTGCGGATCTGCGCCTTGTCTTTGCCCTGCAGGGCACCGTAGTGGCGTTCGTTCAACCGCCAGCTGCGCTTGACATCGATCCAGCTGCGGTCCGCAGACTCCAGCGCAATGTTGGCGGTGACAATGGCGCGCTTCAGCCGGGAGGTGTACAGAACGTCCGGCAGCAGGTTGTGCTCGACCAGCAACTCGCCGCCGCGGTGCGCTTCCTTGCGTCCCAGATCGGTCAGCGGGACGTCGACCCAGCCGGTGAAGAGGTTCTTTTCGTTCCAGTCGCTCTGCCCGTGACGCAACAGGACCAGCGTGTGTTTCGAAGTGGAAGTCATGGCTGCAATCCTAGCGGAGTACCGCCCCGGCACCGGCGGCTCCGGCGGGACGTTACGCTGCCGGATGTCTCCGGAGCGTGGAGGAAATTCCCCCGTGAGCTTCGGCACAATCAGCCCCGCAGCGGCATCTGGCGGGCCGCGGTTCCCTTATTCTTTTTTCTCGTGCCCCAGACGTCCGCGACCGCCACCCGGCCGGTCCGCCGACCCATCGGAACCGTCACCCGGGGCACCACCAATCCCAACCGGCTGCGACGGATGGACCGCTGGCTGGCTGGCCCAGAGGCCACCCGCCTGCGCCGGGCCGCGGATCCGTTGGTCATCGACCTAGGCTATGGGGCAGCGCCAACCACCGCCGTCGAACTCCACCAGCGCCTCTGCCGGGTGCGCGCCGATGTGGAAGTGATCGGCATTGAGATCGAGCCGGCCCGCGTCGCCGTCGCCAAGCCCCTGGAACGTCCGGGCCTGAGCTTCCGCCAGGGCGGGTTCGAAATCCCGGTATCCGGCCGCCGGCCCGCGGTGGTCCGCGCGTTCAACGTGCTGCGGCAGTACCCGGAATCCGAATTCGGCGCAGCGTGGGACACGGTTCGCGCCAGGCTGGCACCCGGCGGGCTGTTCATCGACGGCACCTGCGATGAGATCGGGCGCCGGGCCACGTGGATCGCGGTCGCCCCGGAAGGCCCGCTCTCGCTGAGCATTTCGCTGCGCTTCGGCGCGTTCGCCCGTCCGTCGGAGGTGGCCGAGCGGCTGCCCAAGGCCCTCATCCACCACAACATCCCGGGCGAGCCAGTGCACCGCTACCTTCAGGCGCTGGACCGGGCGTGGGCGGACGCAGCACCGCTGGCCGCGTTCGGCTACCGGCAGCGCTGGCTGGCCATGTGCACATCAATGCACGACGCCGGTTGGCCTGTTTTGGATGGCCCCTCGCGTTGGCGCCTGGGCGAGGTCACCGTGGCGTGGAGGGCCGTCGCGCCCTCGGCGTGACGCAGTCGCTCCCTCCGCAGGAGCGGGGAGCACGCCTGTTATCAGGCTGGCGCGGCGCTCACCAGGGGTAGGCCGATCCGCCGCCCTTGACTTCGATCAGGGCGGGCTTGACGTCCGCCAGGTAGACGCCTGCAGCGGCCACGGCTGCCAGCTGGAAGATCATCCACGTCCCCAGGCCGCCGGCCCCCAGTGCGGCCAGTGCGCCTACTGCCGTGGCGGCCACCAGCACGCCTACCCAGAAGCCCTTGGTCTTCTTGAACGCGGCCTGGAAATAGTCTGCCTTGCGGCCCACGCAGTCCGCCAGCGCCCACAGTTCAATAACCAGGGCGATCAGCCCCAGGGCCATGTAGAGCCAGTACTGGATGTCGTAGGCAAGTTGCACGCCTTAAGCCTAACTGGTGGGGGTATGTTTCGGCAGCCTCACACGTCGGCGGCGGTGAGGGCCTGTTCCAGGTCCGCCCACAGGTCTGCCGGGTTCTCGATTCCCACCGACAGCCGCAGCAGGTTCTCCGGCACGCTTTCCGGCTCGTTGACATGGCGCCGGCGCCGCTCGATCAGCGATTCGACCCCGCCCAGCGACGTTGCCGGCAGCCACAGCTGCAGCGCTTCGATGACCTTGTCCGCGGCGGCGGCACCACCCTTGACCTGGATGGCGATGATGGAGCCGAAGCCATCCATTTGGGCGGCGGCACGGGCGTGCCCCGGATCTTCGGGCAGGCCGGGGTACCGCACGGCCTCCACGGCCGGGTGCTGCTGCAATTTGCGCGCCAGCTCACCCGCGGTGGCCTGGGAGCGCTCGATCCGCAGCGCCATGGTCCGCACGCCGCGCAGCGCCAGCCAGGTCTCGAACGGTCCGGCGATGGCCCCGTGCAGCGACCGGTGCACCAGCAGCTTGGAGCGCAGCTCTTCGTTGGAGGTCACGACGGCGCCCAGCACCACGTCCGAATGGCCGGCCAGATATTTGGTCACCGAATGCACCACGACGTCGACCCCCGCCGCCAGCGGACGCTGGCCCAACGGGGTGGAAAAGGTATTGTCGGCGACCACGAGTGCGCCGGCCTGGTGCGCGGCGCTGGCCAGCGCCTCCACTTCGGCGATCTCGAGCATCGGGTTGGTCGGGCTTTCCAGCCACAGCATGTCGGCGCCGCCCAGCTGAGCCGTTACTGCAGCGGTGTCCGCGATGTCCACCGTGCGCAGCTTCAGTTCGCCCCGCTCGGCCATTTGCTCGGCCATGGCCAGGCTGCCCTGGTAGCTGTGCCTCGGCATCACCAGGACGCCGCCGGACGGAATCAGCGACAGCGCGGCCGAGACGGCGGCCAGGCCCGACGCGAAAACCAGGCCGGGCAGCGCGGCGCCTTCCAGCTCGGCCAAGGTCTCTTCGAACGGGTCCCAAGTGGGGTTGGAATACCGCCCGTACGCGCGGTCCCCCTGGACCACTTCGCCGCGGCCGAAGAACGTGGAGGACAACACCACCGGCGGATTGACCGGAGCGTCGTGGTCACGGGGCGGCCGTCCGGCAGACACCACGACGGTGTCCGGAGCAAGATGCGCGGCATGCTGTAGGTCGCGGGAGGAGGCGTCGGTCATGACAGCAGATTAGTACCGGCCGTGATCCACACGCTAACTGTGACCGTCCCGCGTGCACCGACGATTCCGGCTAGGCTAATCAGGTGAGTTCCGACCGCCAGCCCGCCAACGCCAGCGGCCTCTTCATCGCATTCGAAGGCGGGGACGGGGCCGGAAAATCAACCCAGGCCAGCGCCGTCGAACACCGCCTGCGGGCCATGGGCCGCACGGTGCTCCGGACCCGCGAGCCGGGCGGCACGCCCGTCGGCGAGAAGCTGCGCGCATTGGTGCTCGAACACGGCCACGGCCAGATTGATGCCCGCACCGAAGCGTTGATCTTTTCCGCCTCCCGCGCCGCCCACGTTGAACAGGTCATCCGGCCGGCGCTCGAACGCGGCGACGTGGTGCTGTGCGACCGGTTCATCGACTCCTCGGTGGCGTACCAAGGGGCCGGACGCGGACTCGGCCTGACGGAAGTGCGGGAGCTTAACCTGTGGGCCACGGAACGGCTGCTGCCGGACCTGACCGTCCTCTTGGACGTCGCCCCGCAGCAGGGCCGCGACCGCCGCACGGCCGGCGACGCCGCCGAAGACCGGCTGGAGTCCGAACCCGACGACTTCCACTCGCGGATCCGCGGGGCGTTCCTGGAGTTGGCCGGAGCTGCCCCGGAGAAATATCTGGTCCTGGACGCGAGCGCCGGACAGGAAGAACTCACCGAGGCCATCATGGACCGTGTCCAGGAGCTGATCGGATGAGCGTCTGGTCCGATTTGCCCGGCCAGAGTGCGGTGATCGAACAGCTCAGCCGCGCGGCGGCCGCCGAACGCCCCGCGCACGCCTGGCTGTTTACCGGCCCACCCGGATCCGGTCGCAGCAACGCCGCCAAGGCCTTCGCCGCCGCGCTGCTGTGCGAACAGCAGGATCCGGCCGAGCGCGGCTGCGGAACCTGCCACGCCTGCCGCACGGTGCTGGCCGGCTCCAACGCCGACGCCACCCTGGTGGCCACCGAGAACGTAACCTTCTCCATCCAGGAGATGCGCGAGCTGGTCGGCAAGGCGCAGGACAAGCCGTCCTCGGGACGCTGGCGCGTGATCATCATCGAGGACGCGGACCGGATGACCGAACGCACCACCAACGTGCTGCTCAAGGCCATCGAGGAACCGCCGCCGCGGACCATCTGGATGCTGTGCACTCCCAGCCCGGCGGACGTGCTGGTCACCATCCGCTCGCGCTGCCGCCCGGTCAGCCTGCGCATTCCGCCGGCCGACGACGTCGCGGCGCTGCTGGTCCGCCGGGACGGCGCCGATCCCGAATTGGCCGGTTTCGCCGCCCGGGTCTCCCAGAGCCACATCGGTGTGGCCCGCCGTCTGGCCGCCGACGCCGACGCGCGCCACCGACGCGACACGATTGTCCGGCTGCCGCTGCGGCTGCGCGGCGTGGCCGATGCCGTCACCGCCGCCGGCGAGCTGGTGGACATTTCCAATGCCGACGCCGCGGCCGCCTCCGAACAGCGCAACGAATCCGAGCGCGAAGCATTGCTGATCGCGCTGGGTGCACCGGAAAAGGGCGCCATGCCGCCGGCCATCCGCAGCCAGCTCAAGCGGCTGGAAGAAGACCAGAAACGCCGCGCCAAGCGCAGCCTCAGCGACTCGCTGGACCGGGTGTTGATCGACCTGAGCACCTTCTTTCGCGACGTGCTCACGGTGCAACTGGGAACGGGCACCGAGCTGGTCAACGAATACCTGCGCCAGGACCTCACCAGCTACGCGGAACGATCCACCCCCGAACAGACGTTGGGCAGGATGGACGCCATCGCCCAGGCCAGGCAGCGCCTGGGCACCAACGTTGCCCCCGTCCTGGCCATGGAAGCCATGGCCGTCAGCCTGCTCTGAGTCCCCACCGGGACTTCGCCCGCAGCAACTACCCAGGAGCCGCCCGCATGCCCAGCACCAGCCACAGGCACCCCGCGTCACAGCTGCGCCATTCCGCTGCGGCGGTGCTGGCCGCCGTCGTCCTTCTGCTGGGCACCGGCTGTTCGGTCATCGCGCCGGAACAGGCGCGCGAGCCCGCGGATCCGGCCCAGGTGACCAACGGTGTGGCCGAAGAGCTGATGCCTTTCTACACGCAGGCCGTTGACTGGAAGCCCTGCGAAAACGGTTTGGAATGCGCCGACATTGACGTGCCGCTGGACTACGCGGACGCCGGCGGCGAGAAAATCAAGATCGCCGCGATCCGCAGCGACGCCGGCGGTTCCGCCCAGGGGTCCATCCTGGTGAATCCGGGCGGTCCCGGAGCCTCCGGCTACGACCTGCTGCGCGACGGCCTGCAGACGATGTTCTCCGAGCGGCTCCGCAGCGACTACGATCTGGTGGGCTTCGACCCGCGCGGGGTCCAGCGGTCCGCTCCGGTCACCTGCCAGACCGATGCCGAACGCGATGAGGCCCGGGAGACGGATTACAACCGCGACTCGGATGCGGATATTGAGCGTGCGATCGAGGACGCCGCCAAACTCGCGGCCAAGTGCGCCGAGAAGACCGGTCCGGTGCTGGGCCAAGTGGACACGGTCAGCGCGGCCAAGGACATGGACATCCTCCGCGCCGTGGTCGGTGATGAAAACCTGAATTACCTGGGCTTCTCCTACGGCACGTTCCTGGGCGCCACCTATGCCGGGCTCTTCCCGGAACGGACGGGACGGATGGTGCTCGACGGCGCGCTGGATCCCGCGCTGAGCAACGAGCAGGTCACGCTGGGCCAGGCGGCCGCTTTCGAGGATGCCATCCACGCCTACACGGCGTACTGCCTGGACAATGCCGGCTGCCCGATGAGCGGCAGTGTGGACACCGCCGTCGGCCAATTGCGGGATCTGATCCGCTCTGTCGAAGAGAGCCCGCTCACCGCGCCCGACGGCCGACTGGTGCCCGTGGGCACCTTCGTGTCCGGCCTGCTGGTCCCGCTGTACGACGACGCCAGTTGGCCGGTCCTGACCCAGGCCCTGACCACCGCGTTCCGGGGCGATCCAAGCAGCATGCTGTTGCTGGCCGACGCCGGGGCCGGACGCGATCAGGACGGCCACTACACCAACAACACCACGGACGCCTTCATGGCGATCAACTGCCTGGACTACCCGATGGTGACCGATCTGGCCGGCATGCGCCAGGACGCCAAGGAACTGGAGCAGGCCTCCCCCACCATCGGCCGCTACCTGGCCTTCGGCGGGGCGAACTGCCGGGACTGGCCGTACGAACCAACGGGTGAACGCGCCCCGATCCACGCGGAGGGCGCCGCCCCCATCCTGGTAGTCGGCACCACCGGGGATCCCGCCACCCCCTATGAGTGGTCCGAATCGATGGCCGCGCAACTGCAGTCGGCCACGCTGCTGACCTACGAGGGCGAGGGACACACGGCCTACGGGCGCGGGAACACCTGCATCCGCGAGGCCGTGGACGGCTACTTCGCCGACGGGACCTTGCCTGCCGACGGCACCGTCTGCTCCTAGGCCACGGCGGTCCGGTCCGTTTTGACCGGCCCGCCACGGCTCCCATATAGTGGTTCTTCGTGGATTCAGCCCGGCAACGGTGCAGCGTCCCGCCTCCTTAGCTCAGTCGGTAGAGCGTTTCACTCGTAATGAAAAGGTCGCCAGTTCGATTCTGGCAGGGGGCTCCAGCGCAAACCCCGTCACGTCAGCGATGTGACGGGGTTTTCCTATGCCCTCAGGCGTGGCACCACACCGGAGAAAGGTGGCATGCTGGCCCGGTAAGCCGATGTGCCCGTGGCCTGCCTTGGTAGTAAGCCGATGTGCCCGTGGCCTGCCTTGGTAGTAAGCCGATGTGCCCGTGGCCTGCCTTGGTGCATCCATGAAAGGAACTCCCTGATGCGGCACACGCCCGCTTACCTGATGACCGATCCCGATGAAGTTAAGCGGCTGATCCGGAGCAGTCCCTGGGCCACGTTCGTATCCGCGACGAGCAACGGCCTGGTTGCCTCCCACTACCCCGTGTTGCTCGAGGAAGACCGTGACGAGATCACCATCGTCAGCCACTTCGGCCGCCCCGACGACACGTTGCACGAGCTTGGCAGCCACGAGATCCTCGTCATCATCCAAGGTCCGCATGATTACGTTTCGCCCAGTTGGTACGCACCCGGTGACCTGGTACCCACGTGGAACCACGTCACCGCGCATCTTTACGGAACTCCGGAAATCCTTACCGACGACGAGAACTACGAAGTGCTCACCCGTCTCACCGACCATTTTGAGCAGCATCACCCGGGCGGCCGGCACCTCGGCGAAGACGAGCAGGGAACCCGCCGCATAGCCAAGGGAACCGTCGGGCTGCGGATGCTCGTGGAACGCTTTGATGCGAGAGCCAAGCTCAGCCAGAACAAGCAGCCCAACATCGTGCAGAACGTAATCGCCCACCTGGAGCAGGGCAACCCTGCGCTCGCCCACGAGATGCGACGAACGCACACCCCGGCCGCCGGCGAGTGATGCCCGGCCAGAGGTCTGTGCGTTGCGGTGGGTCGCTGGACCTCCAACGCTAGGTAGCGGGCGGGTGTTCGGTGGTGACGGTGCCGGCGTCGCCGTCGACGTGGATCCGCTGGCCGCTGGTGATGCGTTGCGTGGCCACCCCCGTGCCGAGCACGGCGGGGATGCCGTATTCCCGGGCCACGATGGAGCTGTGGCTCAAGGGGCCGCCGACGTCGGTGACCACGGCCGAGGCCATCGCGAACAGCGGCGTCCAGGCGGGAGTGGTGATGCGGGCGACCAGGACGTCCCCGGGCGCCATCCGGCCGAAGTCCTCCGGCCCAGCCAGGACCCGGGCGGCAGCGGTGATCCGGCCGGGACTGGCTCCGATCCCTTTGATGATGCCGTCGGCCTGCTGGGACCGCGCGGGCATCATTGACCCGAAGGCTCGTTCCATCAGCCTGCTCTCGGGCAGCATTTGCGGAGCGGCGGCTTTCAGCTGGCCCCGCCACAGCATCTTGCGCTCCTCGACGGCGTCTGCCCGGACGGGGTGGTCTGCTCCAGTAATGGCTACCGCCCGTACGTCCGGCTGCTCGGGAACGCTCTGAATTCCCGAGTTTTCCGGGGCTTCCCGGGTCCGTGGTGCGGCCAGGCCGAAGTCGACGGCGCTGGCCAGTTCCCGATGGCGCAGCCAGAACACGTCGCCGGGCTCGGCAATCAATGCCGCATCGACCAGCCGTTGTCCGAGCTCCAGCAGCATCCGGCGGATCAGCGGCCAGGCCAGGCCGACGTCGGCCAGGGCGTCCTCGCGGATGGGTGCGGCTTTTTGCGCCCACCGCAGCAACCGGAAGAACGCGGCGGCCCTGCGGGTCCGTCCGAGCCGGGTGGCGATGCGGTTGGTGTGGTCCTCCCTGCGGGCGGCTGACATTCTCTGCCGTTCGTGCGGGTCTTGGCCCTGTCCGCGCAGGTAGAACTTCACCGTTTCCAGCAGCGGGGTAGAATCATCGGCCGGCACCGAATGGATGAAGTCGAGGTTGTAGACCGTATGGCCGAACCGGTCGAGGTGGGCCTGGAGCCGCGGCTGCCACTGCAGCCACAGTGCAGGGTTCACCCCGGCGGGAGGGGACCCGGTGAGCTGCGAGTCGGCCAGCACCGTTGCCGGTGCGCCAAGGAGCGCCGCGGCCAGGCCAGGCACCCCGCGGGCCCAGGCTGCGAGGTCGTAGAGGGACTTTTCCGCCCGGATGGGTTCGCTGTCATAGCCCAGCAGGAACGTCACGGCGGGAGGATCTTCCTTGCGGCGGACGGCCTTGTTGTAATACGCCCGGAAGGAGATTTCGCTGGTCGCGGCGATGGGAATGATGGACTGCACCGCCGTGTAGTACACGGTGCAGGCATCCAGTAATGACCGCACGCCCTCCAGCAGTTCCTCTCCCGACAGGTCCCCTACCGGCTTCGCCGACCAGTGCGCGACGATCCGCTCATAGCGTGGGTGGGAGAATTCGCGCCACCCGGTGACCCCCATGTGTGCTTTGCCGCGAACCAGTGCCATCATCGCGGCCGGTGTCCGGCCCATCATCCGCACCATCGCCCCACTGCGGTAGTAGTAATAGGCGTAGCCGTTGACGGTGGGCAACCCAACATCGCCCTCGTGAATGACGTTCTTGCCCACGGCTTCGTCCATCAGGACTCTGAGCGATCGGGACACGGAGCCGTCAATCAGGTCCGCGAACAGCGGAGAGAGCGGGTCCGGCAACTGTTCCACGATGCTCGCCCGGAAGTAGAGCCCGTTCCGGTAGGGCACGGGCCAGCTGTCCGGGGGGTCGGCCGCCGGTTCAGGCAGCGCCGTGATGGGCCGGGACTGCAGGAAGAAGAACCCGTCGCCCGTTCGTGCCCACTCAATGTCCTGCGGCGCGCCGAAGTGGTGCCCGACCTGTGCACCGTAGCGGGCCAGGGCCGCCGCCGCCGGATCATCCAGTACCTGCTGGCGGCGGCGCTCCTGCGGGACCGGCTGCTCCCGGGTGCCATGCTCCGCGTAGACGGTCATGACGTCCTTATCCGCCGTCCGCCGCGAGAGCATGTGGCCCGTCCCCGCGTCGACGACGATGTTGTCGGGGGTGACCGTTCCGCTGACCACGGATTCGCCCAGGCCCCAGGCGGCACTGATCACGATCTGGTCGCGGCTCCCGTTGGCCGGATTAGCGGTAAACATCACCCCGGCCGCGTCGGCCTCGATCATCCGCTGGACTACCACCGCCAAGCGCACCGACGCAGGCCCGATGCCTTCACGCGCGCGGTAGGCCATGGCGCGGGCCGTCCACAGCGAAGCCCAGCAGCCGGTCACGGCCGTGGCCAGGGACTCCCTCCCGTGCACATTAAGGTAGCTATCCTGTTGGCCGGCGAAGCTGGCCGAGGCGAGGTCCTCCGCGGTGGCGGAGGAACGCACCGCCACCGCCGCATCCCCATGACCGAGACTCTGATAGGCGGCGCCGAGTTCGGCGGCGACCTCGGCCGGCATGGTGCCGCCGGTGAACAGGGTACGGATCCGATCCGAGGCCTGCTGGTAGTCCTGCATCGCCGCCTGCGGTCCAAGGGCGGCCAGCTCCTGGATGCCCGCCGCAAGGTGATTGGCCTTCACAAAGGCCGCGTAGGCCGCGGTGCTCAACACAAATCCAGCAGGCACTGGCACCCCGGCCCGAATGAGGCCGCCCAAGCCAACGCCCTTGCCACCGACCGCGGCAAGATCCCCTTCTCCCACATCGTCGAAATGCTTGACGTAGGCCATGAGCGTGCGTCCGTTCCGCCCGGAACCGGGCCGTCGACACTGGCACCTGATTGCCAACATGATGGCACGCCCGGACTCAGGAGGCCATGGCGCGCCGGGCTGATGCCGGCTAACGCTTCCCTGCGCCGCCGCGCCCCAGGCCAGCCAACAGGCGCTCCGCCTCGGAAAGATCGGACAGGACGACGGCGGCGTGGCGGCGCACGTTCTCGACCCCGACTTCATAGCCTTGGGTGCCGCCGAGCCTGGTCATGGCTGCTGCCTGCGCGGTCGCCGCCAGCGAGTTGCCGGCTTTGGAGAGGCTTCGGTGCACCTCGGCCAAGGGCCCGCCCGGGATGTCCAAACCGTCGGTTGGGTGCATGGATTGCGCTGCCACACAGCAGTCGCGCACCCGGGGCAGCAGCCCGGCCACCTGGTTGGCGATCGGCAGCAGTTCGCCGTAGAGTCCGTCGTCTTGCACGCCCTCGAGGATCTGATGGTAGCGCTCCAGGGCTCGCCGGAAGCGGTCGTGCGCGCGGCGCCAGATGCCTTTGCCGAGGTCCTTGTCGTCCCGGCGGGCCTGCCGGGCAGCGCCGAAGAGCGCCACGGTCCTAGAGGTACTGCCCGGGACCGACATGGCGTTCGCCGCTTTGGCCGGCGTTCTCCCCCTCGGCTCCGGGAGCGCGGCGCGGTTCACCGTCGTCGCCAATCACGACGCCTGGCGCAATCATGGTGCCGGGCGGCAGCTGCCGCATCTGCATCCGCGCGGCCATCTGTTGATTCATCGCCTGCTGGGCTGCGATGGCGGTCTGGATCCCGTGGAACAGGCCTTCCAGCCAGCCGACCAGCTGTGCCTGGGCAATGCGCAACTCGGCGTCCGAGGGCGTGGAATCGTCGGTGAAGGGCAGGTTGATGCGGTGCAGTTCCTCGATCAGCTCCGGCGCCAGTCCGTCCTCGAGCTCTTTGACGGACCGCTCGTGGATTTCGGCCAAGCGGGTGCGGGCCGCGTCATCCAGCGGGGCGCTGCGCACCTCTTCCAGCAGCTGGCGAACCATGGTGCCGATCCGCATCACCTTGGCCGGTTCGTCAACCAGATCGGCAAGTTTGGAACCGCGGCTGGACCGCGGAGCGTCGATGCCGCCGTCCTCGGGCTGCGGCTCGCCGCCTTCCTGGCTCCGGCCGGACAGTGCGCCGACGATGACCGGTTCTTCGGGCTGCGACGTCTGCTCTTCACTCATGTTTTTATCTTGCCAGAGACAGCCATCCGGCGCAGGGCAGACCCTTCCTGTTCCCCAGCGGAGTGCCGCAACTTTTTACCGGGCACCGGCGCCCTGCCCTCTGGCCGCCAGCCATCCCCTTCCTCGGGGCTCAAGCCATGCAGGCGCAACGGTACCCGCACCGGACCGTTGCTGACCAACACCCAGGTGCGGGCACCGCCGTCGTACTTCGAGTCAACAGCAGCGGCCCTGCGGGTTGTTCTCCTGCCGGTCCGTCTTGTCCCGCCAGAACTCGCGTTCGCTCATCGGCTCGGTGCCGGGATGTGCCCGCCGGTGGTGCTCCAGGTAGTCCTGGTAGGCGTGCTCGCCCATGACCCCCTTGAAGTACCAGGCGAAGCTGTGCCAGCCGCGCCGCGCTTGGGGCCAGTTAACGCTCGACATCATGTTCCCGTCTGGTCGCTGCGGGCAGTGCGTTCCATTGTTTCTCCAGTTCCTTCTCAGGCCGGCTGGCAAACAGTCCCGCCGGCCCATAGGTGGAGGACACCACTGCCGGGTCCTCGTGCGAAGGCTCCCCGCCCAGCCGCCAGGATCTAAAAGTGGCGATGAGGGCGGCTCCAATGACGATGATGGTCAGGACCACGAAGATGATGGACAGTGTGCCCTGCACCGCGGTGTTGCGGACCACCGCCTCCATTTCCTCCACCGATTTGGCGTTCCCCAAGCTGGTCTGGCCAGCGGCAAGGGCCTCGCGGTTGGCGATGTTGTTGGCCCAGTAGCCCACCTTGATGTCCGGGCTGAAGATCTTCAGGATGGAAGCCCAGATGGTGATCACGGAGGCGAAGGCCAGCGGCAGCGCGATAATCCACAGGTACTTGAACGCTCCGCGCTTGGCCGCGATAGCCAGGCAGACCGCGAGCGCGATGGCAGCCAGCAGTTGGTTGGCAATGCCGAAGAGCGGGAAGAACGTATTGATACCGCCCAATGGATCGGTGACACCCAGGATCAGTATGTACCCCCAGCCAGCCACCATGATGGCTGTGCAGATCCAGACACCGGGGCGCCACGACATGTTCTTGAACTTCGGCAGGACGTTGCCGATGGTGTCCTGCAGCATGAAGCGGGCGACGCGGGTTCCGGCATCGACAGCCGTGAGGATGAACAGCGCCTCGAACATGATGGCGAAGTGGTACCAGAAGCCCATCATGGCTACGCCGCCGATCAACCCGTGCATGATGTGCGAGAGCCCGACGGCAAGGGTGGGAGCGCCGCCGGTCCGCGAGACGATCGACTCCTCGCCGACGTTGCGGGCCAGTTCCGTCAGCATATCCGGCGTCAGGTTCACGTTGGCCAGGCCCAGACTGTTGACGAAGGCCACCGCGCCTTCCACCGTGCCACCGGTCGCCGCCGCGGAGGCGTTCATCGCAAAATAGATCCCGCGGTCGATCGAGATGGCCGCGACCAGCGCCATGATGGCAACGAACGACTCCATCAGCATTCCGCCGTAGCCAATGAAGCGGCTCTGCTTCTCCTTCTGCAGCATCTTTGGTGTGGTGCCGGACGCAATCAGCGCGTGAAAGCCCGAGAGCGCGCCGCACGCGATGGTGACGAACAGGAACGGGAACAGCGAACCGGGGACCACGGGACCGTCGCTACGGCTGGCGAATTCGCTGAAGGCCGGGACGTTGATCTCCGGCCGGACCAGCACGATGGCCAGTGCCAGCATCAGGATGGTGCCGATCTTCATGAAGGTGGAGAGGTAATCGCGCGGCGCGAGCAGCAGCCAGACCGGCAGCACGGCGGCGATGAAGCCGTAGATGATGATGCCCCAGGCGATGGTGGTCCTATCCAGCGTGAAGATCGCTGCGCCCCACCCGGTATCGGCAATCGCCCCGCCGCCGACGATGGCGGCAATGAGCAGCCCGAAGCCGATGATGGAGACCTCGCTGACCCTGCCCGGCCGTAGGAAGCGCAGGTAGATGCCCATGAAGAGGGCAATCGGGATGGTCATCGTGACCGAGAAGACACCCCAGGGCGACTCGCCCAGGGCGTTCACGACCACGAGGGCCAGGATCGCCACGATGATGATCATGATGGCCAGCGTGGCAATCAGGGCAGCCGTGCCGCCGACGCGGCCGAGTTCCTCACGCGCCATCTGGCCCAGCGAACGGCCGCCGCGGCGCATCGAGAAGAACAGCACCAGGTAGTCCTGCACGGCGCCGGCCAGGACGACGCCAACGATGATCCACAGCGTGCCGGGCAGGTAGCCCATCTGCGCGGCCAGGATGGGCCCGACCAGCGGCCCGGCGCCGGCGATGGCCGCGAAGTGGTGGCCGTAGAGCACGCGGCGGTCGGTGACCACGTAATCCTTGCCATCCGCGTTGTACTCCGCCGGCGTCGCGCGCCGATCGTTGGGGCGGGTCAGCTTGTTCTCGATGAACTTGGAATAGAAGCGGAAGCCGATGAAATACGTGCACACCGAGGCGAAGACGAACCAGATCGCATTGATCGTTTCACCGCGCGAAAAGGCGAGCACGCTCCAGCTCACGCCGCCCAGCAGCGCGATGGCTACCCAGACAACGATCTTGGTAGGCGTCCACTTGTGTTGCTCGGCATCCGCGGCCGGATCCAACGCTACCGGCGGCAGGTTGGGGTCCTGGACCAGCAGGTCCGAATCCGGATCATTGCCGGACTGCCCGGGCAGGGGTCCGGTGGATTTCTCACTCATGATGCTCCCCCTTCGTGGAACGCCGATGCTATTAACGATGCACCGTAGCAGCGCCGCCGTCTACAGGGAACGGAGCCGTCCGTTTCAGGAGGTGGTGAGCAGGATCTTGCCGGTGTGGGCGCCCGAATCGAAGTACTCGTGGGCGGCCGCAGCGTCCGCCAAGGCAAACGTGCGGTGCACCTGTGGCTTGACGTCCCCGGAGACCACCAACGGCCAGACATGCTCGGCAACCGCGTGCATGATGGCGGCCTTTTCCTCCGCAGGGCGGGCCCGCAGGGTGGTGCCGATGACCGCACCGCGTTTGGCCATCAGCTGGCCCAGGTTCAGCTCCGCCTTGGCCCCGCCCTGCAGGCCGATCACGACCAGCCGGCCGGATGTGGCAAGGGCGTCCACGTTCCGCTGCAGGTACTTGGCACCCACGACGTCCAGGATGACGTCCGCGCCGCGACCCCCGGTGGCCTCCTTGATCCGCTCCACGAAGTCTTCCTCGCGGTAGTTGATCAGCACCTCGGCGCCCAGTTCACGCGCGACGTCGAGCTTTTCCTGGCTGCCCGCCGTCACCGCCGGGACCGCTCCGAAAGCATCGACCAGCTGAACCGCCATGGTGCCGATTCCGCCGGACCCGCCGTGGATCAGGACGGTTTCGCCGGCCTGCACGCCTGCGGTCATGAACAGGTTGGAGAAGACCGTGGCCGCCACTTCCGGCAGCGCCGCGGCCGTCACCAGGTCCACGCCTCGCGGCACCGGCAGCACTTGGCCCGCCGGGACCGCAACCTGTTCGGCGTAGCCTCCGCCGGCCAGCAGGGCGCACACCTCGTCGCCGACCCGTGGCGCGGTAACGCCGGCACCCACCGCGGATACACGGCCGGACACTTCCAGGCCCGGGATCTCGGACGCGCCCGGCGGCGGCGGGTAAACGCCGATGCGCTGCTGCACATCGGCGCGGTTGACCCCGGCGGCAGCCACATCGATCACTACCTCGCCCTCCGCCGGCTGCGGGGCGTCAGTCTCCCGCAGCCGCAGGACCTCGGGGCCGCCCGCTCCCTCGTAAAAAACCGCTCTCATGCCAGCCTCGCTCACCTAGTCCGGGACGCAGAAACCTTGAGGATGCGCGCTTTGCCCGGGTACGCTCCTCCGTGTCAGACTACAAGGTGAGGAAGGTTGTCCGAGCGGCCGAAGGAGCTGGTCTTGAAAACCAGTAGGCGGTAACCCCGTCTCATGGGTTCAAATCCCATACCTTCCGCTTCAACAGCAGGTGTCCAGGCCGTGAGGCCCGGACACCTGCTGCTTTTGCACGGGAATGAGGACGCGGCGACCTGCCGGACAAGACGGGCGTGCATTCTGCCTCGCCCGCGCCGCCGGTATAACCTCGGCTAGGAGCCGTTGCATCAAAAGCCCGAGGAGACCCCGTGCCCAGCCAGTCCGCGCCCGTCCGCCGCCGCCCACTCAAGGCGGCCGCCGTCGTCGTCCTCTTGGCAGCGCTGAGCGGTTGCGGATTGGGCGACGCACAGGAACCGCCGCGGGATGATTCCGGTGCGGTGACCGAAGCCGCTTCCGCCGGCGCGTACGCCATCAAGGTGGGCGACTGCCTGAACAACCCGCGCGCCGAACGCCTCACCGAGGTGGAGTTTGTGCCGTGCGATCAGCCCCACGAGCTGGAGGCGTTCGCGGCCAGCAACCTGCCGGACGGAGATTATCCCGGCGACGAGGAAGTGGCCGCCAAGGCCGAAGAGTTCTGCCTGGCCGAGTTCAAGGCCTTCGCCGGCATTCCCTACGACGACTCGGCGCTGGAGCTGATCCATTTGAACCCCACCGAGGAAAGCTGGAGCGGCGAGCAGGACCGTGAACTGCTCTGCCTGGTGGGCGCCAAGGACGAGCCGACCACCGGTACGCTCAAGGACAGCCGCCGCTAAACCCAGTCGCGCCCCGCTGCCGGCCGCTAGGCTCAGGCGTTGCGGCCGTCTCTCGGCCCCCGCTGCCAGCGGCTAAACCCAGGCGTTGCGGCCTTCTCTCGGCCCCCGTCGTCCCGCTGCGCAACGGTCACGGCCCTTCCTGTCAAGGCCTGGCGAACGTTTCACCCCTTTTGAAGCTGTTCTTTCATAGAAGTGTTCCGCTGCTTCTGGTCCTCGGGTAACCTCCCGTTCATCCCTGCCAGTTGAACTGGGGAGCGGTGCTTGCACCGTGCAGCCGTGCCGCAGCCGTTCCCTGGGTGCGCGGATCATCACTTCCACCTTGAGAGATAGGGCCACATGGCTACTCCATCACCGAAGACCGCGCTGGCCGCGGTCCTGACCGCAGGCCTGGTGGCGGCGCCTTTCGCGGCGTTGCCCGCGCATGCGGCCGATCCGGTCGACCTCAACCTCCTGAGCATCAACGATTTCCACGGCCGGATCGACGCGAACACCGTCAAGTTCGCGGGCACCGTGGAACAACTCCGGGCGCAGAACCCCGAGGGAACGCTATTCACTTCCGCCGGAGACAACATCGGTGCCTCGGTCTTTGCGTCGTCCACGCAGCAGGACCAGCCGACCATCGATGTACTCAACGCCTTGGAATTGGCGACGACGGCGGTGGGCAACCATGAGTTCGACCGCGGCTTCGCGGACCTGACGGACCGCGTGGCCCCGGCGTCCAAGTACCCGCAGCTGGGCGCCAATGTGTACCGGGCCGGCACCACCGAACCGGCCCTGCCCGAGTATGAACTGGTCCCGGTCAACGGCGTGACCGTCGGCGTGGTCGGCGTGGTCACCGAGGAGACTGCCTCGCTGGTGTCCCCTGGCGGGATCGCGGATCTGGAGTTCGGCGACCCGGTGGACGCCGTCAACCGGGTGGCGGCCCAGCTGACCGACGGCGCCGGCGACGAAGCCGACGTCATCATGGCGTCCTACCACGAGGGCGCCAGCACGAACGCGGACCTGGCCAGCGCCGTGGCGGCGAGCGCCGTGTTCAACCGGATTGTCAACGAGACCAGCCCGGACGTGGACGTCATTTTCAACGGCCACACGCACCAGGCCTACAGCTTCGACGCCCCGGTTCCGGGTGCCGACGGCAAGACCCGGCCCGTGGTGCAGACCGGTTCCTACGGCGCGAACATCGGCCAGGTCCAGCTGAGCTACGACGCCGAGTCCGACGAGGTACTGGCCCACACCGCCGCCGTCGTGCCGAGGACCGGCACCGCCGACGCCGAGCTGGTGTCCGCCTATCCGCGGGTGGCCGAAGTATCTTCGATTGTCCAGGCCGCGCTGGATAACGCCGAGGAAGTCGGCGCCCAGCCGGTTGGCTCGGTCACCGGCGACATCACCACCGCCTTCCTGCCCGACGGGCCGGACGCGGATACGGCGCCGGACCGGGACGACCGCGGCTCCGAATCGACGCTGGGCAACCTGGTGGCCGATTCGCTGCTGACATCCCTCGCCTCCGCCGAACGCGGCGGTGCTGACATCGGTGTGGTGAATCCCGGCGGGCTGCGCAACGAGCTCTACTACGCGCCCGACGGCACGGTCACCTACGCCGAGGCCAACGGGGTGCTGCCCTTCCTGAACAACCTGTGGACCACCACGCTGACCGGCGCACAGGTCAAGACCCTGCTCGAGCAGCAGTGGCAGCGCACCGCAGCCGGCGAGGTACCCAGCCGCGCCTACCTGCAGCTGGGCCTGAGCAAGAACGTCAACTACACCTACGACGCGGCGCTGCCCGAAGGCGAGCGCATCACCGGCGTCTGGGTCAACGGCGAACCGCTGGACCCGGAACGCGGCTACCGGGTGGGTACCTTCAGCTTCCTGGCCCAGGGCGGCGATAACTTCCACGTCTTCACCAAGGGCGCGGACACCCGCGACTCCGGCCTGGTGGACCGGGATGCCTGGATCGACTACCTTCAGGACAACAGCCCGCTCTCCCCGGACTTCGCCCGCCGGACCGTGCAGGTCACCGGGGCACCGGAATCCATCGGACCCGGCCAGCAGGTCAGCGTGCAGCTAGCCAGGCTGGACCTGACGTCGCTGGGCGCTCCGCTGAACACTGAGGTGTCGCTCGCGTACGTTGACGCTGCCGGCACCAGTACCAAACTGGGTACCTTCCCAGTGGCCGACGGCGGTGCCTCCATCGAGTTCACCGCTCCTTCCGCGCTGGACGGCGGCTACTTCGAACTGAGCGCCGCCGCCTCCGGAACCACCTTCCGGCTGCCGTCCGCCATCGAGGCCGGCGGCAGCGACGGCGGCGATCATGTGGTGATCAACGAGGCCTACCTGTCCGGCGGCAGCGCCGGCGCTGCCTATACCAACAAGTTCATCGAGCTGTACAACCCCACCGACGTCGAGATCAGCCTGGACGGCTGGTCGCTGCAGTACCGCTCGGCCGGTGGAACCGGAAACCCCACCGGAGTGGCAGCGCTGTCCGGCAGCATTGAAGCCGGCGGCCACTACCTGGTGCAGGCTAACTCCAACGGTGCCAACGGCGAGGAGCTGCCGGAACCGGACTTGGTGACCAGCCTGGCCCCGTCCGGGACCAACGGCACCCTGGTGCTGGCCAACCAGTCCGGGGCGGTGGCCGATCTGGGTACCGGTTCGGTGGTCGACCGCAGCACGGTGGTGGACCTGCTGGGCTACGGCACCTCGAACACCTTCGAGACCGAAGCGGCCCAGTCGCCGAGGAACAACACGGACGTGCGGTCGATGAACCGCGCCGACGGAACCGACACCAACAACAACGCGGCGGACTTCAGCCTCAGCCAAGACATCACCCCGCAGGGTTCCGGCGAGGGCAACGGCGGCGGTGATCCGGAGCCGGAGGCGGCCACCATCGCCGAAATCCAGGGCACCGGCACGCAGTCCCCGCTGGCCGGCAAGACCGTGACCACCCGCGGCGTGGTGACCGCCGCCTACGCCACCGGCGGCTTCGACGGCTACTACCTGCAGACCGAGGGTACCGGCGGCGATACCAACACCACCGACCGGACCGCGTCGGACGCCGTGTTCGTCTACTCCCCCGAGACCGTCGGTGACGTGCGGGTCGGCGACTTCGTGGAGGTTTCCGGCAAGGTCAGCGAGTTCCACGGCCTGACCGAGATCACCGTCGCCGCCGAGGGACTGACCGTCCTGACGGAGGCCGCGGAGGCGCCGAAGGCAGCTGCCATCGGCTGGCCGGCCACGGAGGCGGAGCGCGAGAAGTTCGAGGGGATGCTGCTCAGCCCGCAGGGCGGCTTCACCGTCACCGACAACTTCGCCCTGAACCAGTACGGCGAGATCGGCCTTGCCGCCGGCGACTCCGCACTGGTGCAGCCCACCGCCGTCGGGGCCTACGGTTCGGACGAGTTCTGGGCCGAGACGGAGAAGAACGCCGCCCTGGCCGTTACGCTGGACGACGGCTCGAGTGTCAACTACCTGGGCGCGGACGCCAACAAGGACATCCCGCTGCCCTACCTGTCCGCCAAGGATCCGGTCCGGGTGGGTTCCCCCGCCACCTTCGCCACCAACGTGGTGCTGGATTACCGGTTCGATCTCTGGCGTTTCCAGCCGCTGAACCACCTGACGGTGGAGAACGCGGAAAGCGTCCAGCCGGTGTCGTTCCAGAACACCCGCACCGACTCTCCGGAGCAGGTCGGCGGCGTGAAGCTGGCCTCGTTCAACGTGCTGAACTACTTCAGCACCACCGGCGACCAGGTGGCGGGATGCGGTTCCTTCACGGACCGCGACGGCAACCCGATCACGGCCCGCAACTGCGATGCCCGCGGCGCCTGGGACGCGGAAAACCTGGAACGCCAGCAGGACAAGATCGTGGCAGCCATCAACGCGCTGGACGCGGACATCGTGGCGCTGGAGGAGATCGAGAACTCCGCCCAGTTCGGCAAGGACCGCGACGCCGCCCTGGCCGCGCTGACCAAGGCACTGAATGCGGATCTGGGCGACACCCGCCACAACGGAAAGCACTCGGGCAAGGGGCCTCAGCACGGCGGCTGGGACTACGTCCGCTCGCCGGATGAGCTGCCGGCGCTGGCGGATGAGGACTTCATCCGCACGGCCTTCATCTACAAGAAGGACGAGGTGAAGACGGTCCAGGAGTCGGTGATCCACAACGACACCGAAGCCTTCGCCAACGCGCGCAAGCCGCTGGCCCAAGCGTTCAAGGCCAAGAACGGACCCTCGGATACCTTCGTCGTGATCGCCAACCACTTCAAGTCCAAGGGCTCCGGCCCGAACTCGGGCGAGAACGCCGACCACGGCCAGGGCGCTTGGAATGCAGCCCGCACCGCCCAGGCGCATTCGCTGGTGGACTTCGCGGAGCAGATGCAGGAGAAGTTCCGGACCGGCAAGGTATTGCTGACCGGCGACTTCAACTCCTACGCGAAGGAGGACCCGATCAAGGTCCTCACCGAGGCCGGCTACGTGGACCAGGGTGCCAAGACCAGCGAACACAGCTACAGCTTCGGCGGCATGGTCGGCTCGCTGGACTACATCTTCGCCTCGCCCGCAGCGGACGCGAAGGTCAAGGGCGCCGACATCTGGAACATCAACTCGGTGGAATCGATCGCGCTGGAGTACAGCCGGTACAACTACAACGCCACCAACTTCTACGCCCCGGATCCCTTCCGGGCCAGCGACCACGATCCGATCATCGTGGGCCTGGACATGGACAAGGACCGCGGCAACGGCGGGAACAAGCGCTAGTACCCAGGTAGACGAACAGGCCCTCCCCACCCGGGAGGGCCTGTTTTGTTCCCCGGCAAGGGCGGCGTCAGCGGCCTTTTCCGGGGAAGGGCTGCGTCAGCGGCCCTTGCTCCCGCTGCCAACGACGGCGGTGCCCGCCTGTGCGGGCTCGGCCAGGCTTCTGGTCTCGGCTGTGTCCAAGATGGCGCGGGCTATCCGGTTGGCGTCCTGCAACGTCCGGCCGCCGGTCTCGCCGGAGGCTCCGGCTTCGGCGGCAATGGACGTTCCCCACTGCACCGAAGACAGCTGCAGTCCGATCACGTACATGTTCTGCACGGGCTGCCCGTTCCGGTCCAGCGGACGGTACGGCGGCTGCGTGACGTCCAGGCCGGAGCCGGTCACCGGCGATCCGTTAGGTCCAATCATCAGCTTGGGCCTGGCCAGGCCGTCCTCCAACATCCGGCGCAGCAGCGGCGACCGGTTATGCGCCACCCGGTTGGCCGGCATCATCGCCTCCACCAGGTAGGCGGCGCTGTATTCGGCACCGTCGACCCACGGAGAGGTGACCCGGAAGCGGCCGGTGTCCGGATCCACTTGGTACACCGGCTCTGGGCCCGCAAACTGGACGATGCCGGCCCGCGCCAGGGCAGCCAACTGTTCGATGCGCTGGGCCGGCGGCCCGCTGGCCAGCCCCTCGACCAGCGGTTCGAACCAGCCGCGCAGCTCCGCCAGCCAGGATTCCTCGGTGATCCCGCCGTCGGCCACAATCTTCTTGAGCAGCGAGCGGCCGGCGTTCAGGGCCCCGACGGCCATCTTGAGCGGATCATCCGTTCCGCGCGCAGAGCCCTCCGCGTCGGCGTCCAGATAGTCCAGCGCCGCCTGCTGATATTCCGCTGCCGAACCGAATTTGCGGCCGCTGAAGGGCTTGGCCAACGCCTCCACGTCCAGCAACCTGTCTTCGCTGACCCGCTCGGCCAGGTACGCCCGAACCCGCGTCAGCAGCGTGCGGTTTCCTGGCTCCAATTTCTCCGCCAGCAACTGGTCCAGCCCTGCCAGCAGCTCCTGCGGCGCCACCTTCAGGGACTCCGGTTCCACCCGCGCCAGGGTGGAGTAATAGGTCCAATAAACGTCGCGGTGCAGCATGGGCCACAGGTCGTGGTCGAAGCCGGGCTGCACGCCGGCTTCGGCAAACAGGCGGGCCGCGTGCGTGGTGAAGTGGCGCAGCTCCACGCCCGCCGGTATGTAGCTCTTGATCCTGGCCTTCGCCCGGTAGGGGGTGCCGCGCCGGGACCCGGCCACCAGCCGCGGTTCCTTTCCCGACGGGAGGTAGGTCAGCGGCTCGCTGTCCGTTGCGGGCACGAACCGGCCGCCGCGGCCTTCGGTCACTTGGACCATCAGGTCGAAGAAGTTCAGGCCCATTCCGCGTACCAACACGGTGTGCCCGGGCGGGAGCCGACCCCAGTCCACGTCGGCCGGCACATTGGGCGCCAGGTAGTGCAGGCCATGCCGCGCCGCCGCATCCTGGAGTTGCTGCTGCTCCGGGTTCAGCGCAGCAGGCACATGCCCCAGCGCCAGCACCACGGCGTCAGCCGGCAGGGTGGTGCCGTCGCTCAGCTCAAGCTGCCACCCGCCGTCGTGCCGTGCCAGGCCGGTGGCTTCCGCCGCATGAACGGTCAGCGAGGCATCCGCTCCGGTTCGGGAGGCCAGGTGTGCGAAGGTCCAGGCCAGGTAGCGCCCATAGAGCGCGCGGCTGGGAAAATCGGCCGGTCCCAGCGCCGCCGCCTCCTCGGCGTCGTCCGGCGGCACCTCCGGAAGACTGCCGGCCGCTACCGCGGAGCGCCAGGCCTCGAAAGTCATCCCGGCTACGGGCTCGGGGCCCACGTGCTCGGTCCCGGGCGCCGGCACCACCGTGGGGAACAGGCAGGGCGTGTTCATCAGGAACAATCGTGACTGGCCGGGCTGCCAGACATGCCCCGGCCCGGGCGGGAACGGATCCACCAAATGGATCCGCAGCCGGGCTCCGCCGCGTGCCTGCTGGTTGGACAACAATCGTTCCAACACGGAGGTGCCCCGCGGGCCGGCGCCCACGATCGCTACTCGAAAAATGCCCGGATTATCCACGCTTTCTAGCCTACGGCCTGCCGGGCGGCCGGTCGGGCGGGGCCGGGCCCGGCCGCGGGAACCCGATTGGGCTGCCTCGCGGAAGGGAACTGGGACCGCGCGTCCTGGTCGAGGCCTGGGTAGCGGACGCCCCTACGCCGGGCGTGGACGGTGGGCACCAGGCCGCGGATTGGACGGTGGGCGGGCGCCAAACTCCCCCCGCTTGTACAGTGGGCGCCACATTCCCCGGCTTGGACGGTGGGCGAAATCCTCCCCCGCTTGTACAGTGGGTGGGCGCCAAACTCCCCCGCTTGTACAGTGGGCGCCACATTCGTCGTGGAAGGGCCAGCATTCCTCTTGCTTGCTTGAGAGACCCCACTGGTCCCGTCCCATCAGAGCGAAGCAGCGCCAGCTTTGCTTACCAGTGGAGGATGATGTGGCGCATACTGTCCGCCGATCGGTCACAAGCCCCGCAGGTCAATGCCCGGCGAGCGCTCCGGCCGGAGGACAACGTAACGCAGGTCGGAGACAGCGGGCTCCGCCCGGAGGTCATGGCGCTGGCTCTCAACCGCGGGACCCCTGGCGGCCGCGACAGCATGCCTAGGATGGAGGCATGGCCCAAGATCCCGCGCAGGACAGCACGCATTTGCCTCAGGACGACTTCATCTGGCTAGAGGACATCTACGGTGAGAAGCCGCTGGAATGGGTGAAGGGACAGAACCGGCGCACCGAGAACAACCTGGTGGACGGGCAGTTCACGGCGCTGGAAGCCGGCATCCTGGAGGTCCTGGACGCGGAGGACCGGATCCCCGCCGTCACCAAGCGCGGCGCTTACTACTACAACTTCTGGCGCGACAAGGCGAACCCCCGCGGGCTGCTCCGGCGCACCACCTGGGAGAGCTACCTGACCGATTCGCCCGAGTGGGAGATCCTGCTGGACGTGGATGCGCTGGCCGCGGCCGAGGGCATCGAGTGGGTCTACGCCGGCTCCGCCTTCCTGCGGCCGGCCGACGGCGTCAGCTACCGGCGGGCCATGCTGCGGCTTTCCCCCGACGGCGGCGACGCCGTGCGGCTGCGAGAGTTCGACGTCGAGGACCGCGCCTTCGTCACCGGAGGTTTCGACATCCCGGTAGCCAAGAGCTACGTCTCCTGGCTGGACCAGGACCGGATCCTGCTGGGCACCGACTTCGGCCCCGGCTCGCTGACCACCTCCTCCTACCCGCGGACCAGCCGGATCCTGCAACGCGGCCAGTCTCCCGCTGCGGCCGAAGAATACTTCGCCGTCCCCGAGGACCACATGCTGGCCCAGGTAGGGCATGACTCCACCCCCGGCTTCGAACGCGACGTGGCGGTGGACGTCGTCGACTTCTTCAACTACCGCACCTACCTCCGGCGCGACGGCGGTTGGCTGCCCATCGACGTGCCCACCGATGTGAACGTGGACATCCACCACCAGTGGCTGCTGATGAGGCCGCAGGGCGACTGGGAGCTCGGCGGTACCGTCCACCCCGCGGGCTCGCTGCTGGCCGCGAATCTGGAGGCCTTCCTGGCCGGTGACCGCAGCGTGCGGGTGCTGTTCGCCCCGGATGCGGCAACCTCGCTGCAGTCCTGGAGCTGGACGAAGAACTACCTGCTGCTGAACCTGCTGCACGATGTGTCCTCGCAGGTGCGCGTGCTTGATCCGGCGGCCGGCTGGTCCGCCTCGGAGCTGCAGGATTGCCCGGCCTTGCACGCCGTGGATGCCTCGGCGGTGGATGACGAGGATTCCGACGACTACTGGCTGGTGGCCACCGGCTACCTCACGCCGTCCACCCTCTCGCGCGGCACCATCGGCGGGCCGGCAGCGGAAGTCAAGGCTTCGCCGTCGTACTTTGATGCTTCTGCCTACGAGGTCCAGCAGCACTTCGCCACGTCCAAGGACGGCACCCAAGTGCCCTACTTCCAGGTGGCGCCCAAAGACCTCAAGCACGACGGCGGCAATCCCGTGCTGCTCTCGGGTTACGGCGGGTTCGAGATCGCCAGGACACCCGGCTACAGCGGCACCGTGGGCCGGGCATGGCTGGAACAGCGCAGCGCGGACGGCCGCGGCGGGGTCTACGTGGTGGCCAATATCCGCGGCGGCGGCGAGTACGGTCCGGGATGGCACCGGGCGGCGCTGCAGGCCAACCGGCACCGGGCCTACGAGGACTTCGCCGCGGTGGCGCAGGACCTGATGGACCGCGGCGTCACGCGGCGGGAGCGGCTGGGCTGTGCGGGCGGATCGAACGGCGGCCTGCTGGTGGGCAACATGCTGACCAGCTACCCGCACCTGTTTGGCGCGGTGTCCTGCGGGGTGCCGCTGCTGGACATGGCCCGCTACACCAAGCTCTCCGCCGGCTACTCCTGGATTGCCGAGTACGGGGACCCGGAGGATCCGGCCCAGTGGGAGTTCATCCGCACCTTCTCGCCCTACCACCTGCTCCAGCCGGGCACCGAGTACCCCGATGCGTTGATCTGGACCGCCACCTCGGACGACCGGGTGGGCCCGGTACAGGCACGGAAAATGGCCGCGCGGATGCTGGAGCTGGGCGTGGAGAACGTCTGGTTCCACGAGGCATTGGAGGGCGGCCACGCCGGCGCCAGCGACAACAAGCAAACCGCCCGGTTGCAGGCGCTCTCGCACACCTTCCTGTGGCGGGCGCTGAGAAGTTAGGCCGTTCGGCGGTTTTGCTCTTGACCCTTGGTTCTGGGTAGTCTTGTGTGGCTAGCAATAGCGTATGGAGACGTGCCAGAGCGGCCGAATGGACTTCACTGCTAATGAAGGGTCGGGGTTAAACTCGACCGGGGGTTCAAATCCCCCCGTCTCCGCGTCAACTCCCCCGGGAAACTGGGGGAGTTTTTGCGTGTTGAGGGGTGTTAGCGCGCTGGCCCGAACCAACTGGCCAGTGCCTCCTGAAGCCCGGGCTGAGCCCCGTCTCTCGTCCACGCGACATACCCGTCGGGCCGGATCAGCACGGCCGCGGGGGCGCCGACCGGGCCGATCACCGGCAGCTCCCACTCGCCGTCGTACGTGGCATCCACCAACTGCACCCGATCCGCCCACGGACCCAATTCGATGCTGCCCGGCGTGCCGAGGTTGAGCAGTACCGCACGGGCTTGGTGCAGGAAGGTGAAAACACGCAGCGGGCCGTTGGCGGTGAGGACGTCGAGATCGGGCATCCGCCGCCCGAGCAGCGGGTGCCCTTCGCCGAGGTCGTAATGGACGTCCAATCCGGTAATGAGCCCGGCCACCTGTTTCCTTGCCTCGTCGATCGTCAACAGTCCGGCCACCGTATCGGCCAACGCGCCGATCCGCGGGTCGGCCCGCTGCATCAGCGACTGCGCCATCGTGTGCTTCAGCGCGAGGGCTCCGGCCGGGTGCCGCTCGGAGTGGTAGGTATCCAGCAGGCTGTCCGGCGCCGTGCCCTTGACCACTTGGGCGAGCTTCCAGCCGAGGTTCACGGCGTCCTGGATGCCGAGTCCGATTCCCTGCCCGCCGGACGGAGCATGGATGTGCGCGGCGTCGCCGGCCAGCAACACGCGGCCGCTGTGGTAGGCGGCGGCCTGCCGTGTGGCGTCGGTGAACCGGGAAATCCAGCTCGGATGGTGGACCCCGAAGTCGGTGTCATAGATCTCGGTCAGCGCTTTGGCGAGGTCGGCCAGGGTGGGCTCGGTTGCCGGCCCAAGTTCCTTCTCGGTCACGATCACCCGCGTGGTTCGCCCGTCCTCCATCAGGTGCAGCCCGTGGATCCCCACCTCGTCGATGCGCGCGCCCAGCGGCGTCTCTCCGGTCACTTCCACTTCCGCGATCAGGCTGCTCCTCGTCGCATCCCAGCCGGGGAACTCGATGCCGGCTGCCTTCCGGACCGTACTTCGCCCGCCGTCGGCGCCGACCAGGTACTGCGCGTGCATCAGGCCGCCGTCGGCGAGCTGCACATCCACCCCGCTGTGGTCCTGGCCGAAACCCGCCACCACGAGCCCCCGTTGGACCGGCACGCCCAGCTCCTCGATCCAGCCGGCCAGGATCCGCTCAATATGGTTCTGCCATAGGCCAAGCGTGTAAGGGTGCCGGGTAGGAAAGTCGCTCACGTCCAGCTTCGTGTTTCCGAAGAACGCTGCCTGGACGCGCTGCCCCTCGGCGAGGAACCGGTCGGCGATCCCGCGCTGATCGAGGATTTCGATGGTCCGCGAGTGGAACCCGCCCGCACGCGAGCCCACCAACTCCGGACTGGCGCGGCGTTCCACCATCACCGCATCCACTCCCGCCAGGGTCAGCTCTGCGGCGAGCATCATCCCGGTCGGACCGCCTCCCGCAACGATCACAGCGGCCACCGCAACCACCGCCTCTCCACGCTTTTCCGCGCACCGCTTCCCGGGCACATCCGAGCTAGTTTGGGGCACGAAGGGGGCCTTGCCGCAAGCCCCCTTCTGCGCGATACATTGGAAGTGGCGGGGACACATGGCGCGGCATTGAACGTGGCCCGCACGGTCCTGCGGAACCTCTTAGACGCCTTCGACCGCTTCGAGCCGGCCGGTCCGAACCGCTTCGGTAAAGGCCTGGTAGTCCTTGTCGTTCTGGTCCGCGTAACGCTCGGAGAAATCGGTGATCGAGACGTCGAATTTGGTGCTCTTGCCCAGATAGGCGGCGATCGCGATCGGGTCACCCGATCGGGCGTGTGCGCGTGCCAGTGTCCAGCCGCAGGCGTTGGCATAGAACGTCAGGCCGCGCGGCTTCATCACTTCCACCACGGCTGAACCCTTCATGTCCCGCAGTTGGCGCCAATACAGGTACCGGTTGTCCTGCGCGCCCTTGGTCCAGCCCAGGAAGATGTCGCTGGCGGCCTGCATCATCCGCTGCCCCTGCACCACGCGCTCGCCCGGCTGCCGGAACTTGCTCTTCGGCAAATGGTCCTCGAGCACCGATCGCGTAGCTTCCTTGACCTGGAGAAAAAGCGGATCCTGTTGGTCGCGGCCCTGGAGCAAGGCGATAAACGCCCGCGTACCGACACTGCCGACGCCCACGACCTTGCGGGCGATGTCGATGACTTCGAATTGTTCCAGCAGGTGACGCCTGTCGTCCTGCAGCGTGGCCCGGTAGGACCGGAGCTGTTCACGAATCAGGTGCTGGACCTCATCGCCAGACATGCCATACGAAGCTGGCAGGTCCCGTGCGGGAATGACTATGGGTGGCTGGCTGACAATGCGGTACCTCCCGTCCACGAGCTCGGCGAGCTTGGAGAGTGCATGCAGGCTGTCTCGAGCGTGGGCCTTTGCGAGGCCCTGTCGGGCCTTCTTTCCCATGCCCTTGGCTGCCTTCTTGAGGGCTTTGCCCTTTTGAGATGCCGCGGCCAGGTCGATGGCTTCCACCAACTGCTCCTCGGACAGGCGTGCGTACCAAATGTCCAGGGCGCCCATTTGCGCGAACTGGGCCATCGCTTCGCGGTAAGCCCGAACCGCCGTGAGTGTCACGTCGTGTGTTTCGTCCTTGCTGAACCCGTTGTTCCGGGCTGCGATGGTGAAGCTCGCGGACATGCGTTTGACGTCGTACTCGAACGGCCCCGGAAGTGTCTCGTCGAAGTCGTTCAGGTCGAACAGCAGGTTTCGCTCGGGCGAGGCAAACACGCCAAAGTTGGACAAGTGGGCGTCCCCGCACAGTTGGGAGATCAGGCCGGCCCGCGGCGTGTCCTTCAGGTCGGCGGTCATGATCTTGGCAGCACCCCGGTAAAACGTGAACGGTGAGGCGAGCATCCGGCCGTGGCGCACCGGCACGAGGTCCTGTTCCCTGGTTTGGTTCTGTTCCTCGAGGAGTGCAATGGGATCGGGTCGGTCGGCGGCGGGAACCCAGTCCGTGTGGCTGGAGACGGGCGTCTTCTGGCGGCATTCCTTGCCTTGGGATGCACGCTCCTCGACGCTCAGGTGCTTGACGATCTTCTCGGCCATGCCCGGCGACCTCCCTTTGATGCCAGGAACCGCCACCAACACACCAGCACTAGTGGTCAGGGCCATTCCAGGCTGAGCGTGCTGATGTGATTGTGGCCCCGGCGAGGCCAATCGTCAACGTGCCGCCGCCTTCACTGGATCTATGGGATTGTGCCGGCGCCGTCGGCACCCACCCAAGGTCATGGCGCCGAGGTCATTCCTGGTCTTCGAAGTCCTGGACGGAACGGGACAGGAGGCAGAATTCGTTGCCCTCGGGATCGCTGAGGACCACCCAACTGACGTCCGGGTCCTGGCCCACTTCCGCGCGCCGGGCGCCCTGGGCGAGCAGTCGCTCAAGCTCCTGCGCGGTGGACACGCCGTCGGCCCGCAGATCGAAGTGCAGCCGGTTCTTGATGGTCTTGCCTTCAGGCACCGGCGCGACGTCGATGGTGGGCCATGTTGCATCCTGGGGCGCAATGCTGATGAAGCCGTCCTCCTCTTCGACAACGTGCCAGCCGAGGACGGCACACCAGAAGTCGGCCACCACCCGGGGGCGAACCGCGTCGATGGCTATGGCAGCTATCCGGCTGGTCATGGCACCACGATATTCCACCGCACGTGGCATGCGCCGACGGTGCGTTTGCACCTCCGGCGCCTCGTGCCGACGAGGAGGGTTCAGCCCCTGAGCGCGAGCACGAAGGGCAGCACCGTTTCCGCCCCTGCCAGGCGCAGCGCGCGGCCGGCCACGGTGAGGGTCCAGCGACTGTCGGCGAGGTCATCGACCAGCAGCACGGGGCCTCGATTCTGCGCCAGCCATGCTTCACCGCCGTCGGGGACGTGGAACTGGTCCCAGACATCGGCCAGCCGGAAGGCGCTGTTGCCGCCGGGGCCGCTGCGGGGGCCGCCGTGCGGGACAGCGAGTTCGCCGAGATACGGCAACTGGCCAATGTCCGAGAGGCCGCGGGCCAGCGACTGCACCAGCAGCGGCCGGCTCCGCGACGGCACGTTCACGATGGCCACCGGCCGCTGCGGCCAACCCCACTGGGCCAGGACCTGCACGCAGGCTTTGAGCATGCCGGCGGGCACCTCTCGGTCCGGAGCATCGGTGCCAAAGACCTCCCGCAACTGCCCGCCCCAGCCCAGATCCGTCAGGCGTGCCAGCGCCCGGCCGCTGCCGTTGGCCTCGGCCGGCGGGATCTTGCCCTTGACCGGCACGCCCAGCTTGTCCATCCCGCTGGGCCACATGGCCCGCGGCTCCAGTTCGACGCCGGCCCGCTGCAGGGCGGCGCCGGCGCTCTCGGTGGCTTCGGCCGCGATGCTGTCCGAGTACCACGGCCCGGCGCAGTTGTCGCAGCGCCCGCACGGAGCAGCGGCCGGGTCGTCCAGCGCGCTGGCCAGGAATTCCATCCGGCAGCCGGAGGTGTTCTCATAGTCCAGCATGGCGTTCTGTTCGGCCACCCGGGCCTGCGCAATGCGCCCATAGCGTTCCGCGTCATAGGCCCAGGGCTGGCCGGTTCCCTCCCAGCCGCCGCTGACCTTGCGCACCGCGCCGTCCACGGACAGGACCTTCAGCAGCAGCTCCAGCGGGGACCGCTTCAGGTTCACCAGCGTCTCCAGCGCCGCGGTGGACAGCACCGTGCCGGGCGCGGCGAGTTCGCGCAGCACCGCGGTGGCGGTCCCCTCGTTGGGCATCGATGCGGTGGCGAAGTACTCCCAGATGTCCCGGTCCTCGGTGCCGGGCAGCAGCAGTACATCGGCGTTGGGGGTACCGCGGCCGGCACGCCCCACCTGCTGGTAATAGGCCACCGGTGAGCTCGGTGCACCTAGGTGGACCACGAAGCCCAGGTCCGGCTTGTCGAAGCCCATCCCGAGTGCACTGGTAGCCACCAACGCTTTGACCCGGTTCTCCTTCAGCGCCGCCTCCGCCTGCTCCCGCTCGGCAGGATCGGTGCGTCCGGTGTAGGCGGCCACCTCATGGCCGGCCTCACGCAGCAGCCGGGCCGTATCCTCGGCAGCGGAGACCGTGAGGGCGTAGATGATTCCGCTGCCGGGCAGGTCATTCAGATGGGTGAGCAGCCAGCCGAGCCGGGCACGCGGGCTGGCCAGCCGGAGCACTCCCAGCCGCAGCGAGGCTCGGGCGAGCGGCCCCCGGATGGTGAGCACCCCGCCGTCGTGCTCCCCCGTGGAACGCACGCCGAGCTGCTCTTCGATGTCATGGACCACGCGCGAATTGGCGGTGGCCGTGGTGGCCAGCACCGGCACCCGGTCCGGGAGCTGGCCGATCAGGTCCCGGATCCGCCGGTAGTCGGGACGGAAATCGTGGCCCCAGTCGGAGATGCAGTGGGCCTCGTCGATCACCAGCAGGCCCGAGCTGCCCACCAGTTGCGGCAGCTGCTCGTCCCGGAAGCGCGGATTGTTCAGCCGCTCGGGCGACACCAGCAGTACATCCACCGTGTTGGCGGCCAGCTGCTCCTGGATCTGCCCCCATTCCAGCTGGTTGGCCGAGTTGATGGCGGCGGCCCGCACGCCGGCGCGTTCGGCAGCGGCCACCTGGTCGCGCATCAGCGCGAGCAGCGGCGAGACGATCAGCGTGGGACCGGCGCCCCGCCGGCGCAGCAGCAGGCTCGCCACGAAGTAGACCGCCGACTTGCCCCAGCCGGTGCGCTGCACCACCAGGGCCCGGCGTCCGCCGGAGACGAGCGCCTCCACGGCCTCGAACTGGCCGTCGTGGAACTCCGCCGCGTCATGGCCCACCAGGGCCCGCAGCAGCGCCATGGCCTCCTGGCGCAGGGCACCGCCGTCCGGCCCGGCCGCCGCCGTTTCCAGTGTGGCCATGTCCGTCTCCGCCATGTCCGTTGTCCCGTCGATCCGCTCAGCCATGCTGCCCAGTATTCCAGCCGCAGCTGACAACCTGTCCCTTTTCCACAGGAGCCCCTTATAAGCTGGTGGGGTGAGCAGCATAGATCTTGGCCTGTCCTTCAAGGCCTACGACGTCCGTGGGATCGTGGGCGAGACCATTACCGCCGCAACCGTCGAGGCGACCGGGGCGGCCTTTGTGGACGTGCTGTCCCTGGCCGGGCAGACGGTGCTGGTGGGCGGGGACATGCGCCCGTCCTCGCCGGAATTCGCTGCCGCGTTCGCCCACGGCGCGGCCGGCAGGGGTGCCAACATCCTGATGCTGGGACTGATCTCCACCGACGAGCTCTACTATGCCTGCGGATCCCTCGACGCAGCCGGCGTGGTGTTCACCGCCAGCCACAACCCGGCCCAGTACAACGGGATGAAGATGGCCAAGCCCGGCGCCGTGCCGGTTTCCTCCGACACCGGCATGTTCGAGATCCGCGACCGCGCGCAGAAATACCTGGAAACCGGCATTCCCGACGGCACCGAAACGGGGACCATCGCCGAAACCAACGTGCTCTCCGGCTATGCAGGGTACCTGCGCTCCCTGGTGGACCTGACCGGCATCCGCCCGCTGAAAGTGGTGGTCGACGCCGGCAACGGCATGGCCGGAATGACCACACCCGCCGTGCTCGGCGACAGCTTCCTGCCGGCGCTGCCGCTGGAGATTGTGCCGCTGTACTTTGAGCTGGACGGTACCTTCCCGAACCATCCGGCCAACCCGCTGGAACCGGAAAACCTGGTGGACCTGCAGGCAGCAGTCCGCGAGCACGGGGCGGACATCGGCTTGGCCTTCGACGGCGACGCCGACCGCTGCTTTGTCATCGACGACACCGGGACCGTGGTCTCCCCCTCGGCGGTCACCGCACTGGTGGCCCGCCGGGAGATTGCCCGCGCCCAGGCCGCCGGCGAAGAGCACCCGGCCGTGATCCACAACCTGATCACCTCCCGCGCCGTACCCGAAACCATTTCCGCCGCCGGCGGCCGGGCCGTGCGCACCCGGGTGGGCCACTCGTTCATCAAGGCGCACATGGCGGAGGAAAAGGCTGTGTTCGGCGGCGAACATTCCGCTCACTACTACTTCCGTGACTTCTACAACGCCGACACCGGCATGCTGGCCGCCATGCATGTGCTGGCCGCGCTCGGCGAACAGCGGGCGCCGCTGTCCGAGTTGGCCGCCGAATACGACCCCTATCACGCCACCGGCGAATTGAACTCGCAGGTCGAGGACAAGGCCGCCGCCGTCGCCCGGGTGCTGGCCGACTTCGCCCCGGCGCTGGCCGGCGATCCGGCCGCCGGCGGGACTGCTGCCACCGCCGCCACCTGCCCCACCGACTACGCGGGAACCGGAGTGAGCGTGGACCGCTTGGACGGCACCACCGTCATTGCCGACGACGGATCCTGGTGGTTCAACCTGCGCCCCTCCAACACCGAACCGTTCCTGCGCCTGAACGCCGAAGCCACCAATCCGGCGCTGCTCCACACCCTCCGTGAACATGTCCTGGCCCGGGTCCGGGAAGCAGCATGAGTGCGTCTTGGCGCGACGGCATTCCGTCCGAGGTACTTGCCGACATCGACACCCTGTTCGGCACCGGGCTGGGCGTGGCCCAGGAGCAGTTGGCCGACCACGGAGCGTTCCTGCCCGCCGCGCTGGTCACCACGCTCGACGGCGGACTGCGACTGGTGGTGGTCTCCCCCGATGACCTCGACGCGGAGGCGACCGAAGCGGCCGAGGTCAACGTGGACGGCATGATCGATGATCTGTATGCCACACTGCGGCAGGAACGCGGCGACTTCCGCGCCGTCGCGGTAATCAGCGACATCTTCCTGCCCGAAGAGGACGCAGACGCGATCCAGATCGCCGTGGAGCATTCCTCGGGCGTAGCCGTCTCCGCCATCCAGCCCTACCATCACGACGACGATGGCAAGTGGAGCTACCCGGACCCCTTCGTGGATCCGCAGGAACGCCTCGTCTGGCCCGATCAGGAACCCGCCGAAGAAGCCGGACCGGCGGAGGGCTGAGCAGCCTGCCGCGCTCCGCCGTCGTCGTCATGACAAGCGCCTGACGCCACCGCGCCCACCCCGTGACTGGCGGCACAGCCGCAGCTTTTGTCAAGAGCGGACGGCTAATATTGCAAGCATGCGTATCAATGCCTTCTCCGATGTGTGCCTGCGGGCACTGATGCTGCTCTCCGCGGCCCCGGACGGAGAATTGATGACCACGCAGGCCATTGCCGACGGCGTCGGAACGCCGTACAACCACGTCAGCAAGGCTGTGCTGAAGCTGCGCGGGATGGGACTCATCGAGGCGGTGCGGGGCCGGTCGGGCGGCGTGCGGATCAGCCCAGCCGGACGGGCGGCGACGGTGGGCGGCGTGCTGCGCACCCTGGATGCGCGCGAGGACCTGGTGGATTGCGAGTCCGCCCATGGCGATTGCCCCCTGAACAACAACTGCGGGCTGCGCGGGGCGCTGCGCCGGGCGCGCGAAGCTTTTTACCGCGAACTCGACTCCGTAGTGGTGTCAGCACTGCCGCACCAGTCACAAATGGAGCCGGTGTTTGTGACCTTGCTCACCCGTCGGCCGGCCTGATCGGCACTGTTCCGCCGATCTTTTCTACGGGGCGTAGAAATGTGGATTTAAACCGGCATTTGCGGTGCTACTTTGATCTCGTAACGATTCCCTCAGCAAGGAGTAGCAATGCTCTCGGAGAAATCCCGCCCCATCATCGAAGCCACCCTGCCCCTCGTCGGCGAGCGGCTCGGGAGCATCACCCCCAACTTCTACTCGCGGATGTTCGCCGCCCATCCGGAACTGCTGGACGGCCTGTTCAGCCGCGCGAACCAGCGCAACGGCGAGCAGCAGAAGGCTCTCGCCGGCTCGATCGCGGCCTTCGCCTCCGCGCTGGTTGCCAACCCGGACCTGGTGCCGGAGCAAATGCTCAGCCGCATCGCCAACAAGCACACCTCGCTGGGCATCACCGAGGACCAGTACCAGATCGTCTACAAGTACCTCTTCGAAGCGATTGCCGAAGAGCTGGCCGACGTGATCACGGCAGAAATCGCCGAAGCCTGGACCGAGGTCTACTGGCTGATGGCCGACGCCCTGATCAAGCTGGAGAAGGGCCTCTACGCGCGGCAGGCCAATGACAAGATGTGGACCCCATGGAAGGTCGTGGAGAAGAACCCGGCTGGCATCGGCTGCATGACTTTCGTGCTGGAACCGGCCGACGACACCCCCGCCACCGTTGCGGTGCCGGGCCAGTTCGTCTCGGTCAAGGTCACTCTCGCAGACGGGCTGCGCCAGGTCAGGCAGTACTCGCTCAGCTCGGACGTCGAATCCACCACCCGCCGTGTCTTTACCACCAAGCGCGACGACGGCGGCGAGGTTTCCCCGGTCCTGCACTACGACGTGCAGGTGGGCGACGTGCTGGAGCTGTCCAACCCCTACGGGGACGTCACCTTGGACGACGGCGATGGGCCGCTGGTCTTCGCCACCGCCGGCATCGGCTGCACGCCGTCGGCCTCCGCGCTGCGGCTGCTGGCCACGCAGGGGTCGGATCGCGAAGTGATCGTGCTGCATGCAGAGAAGAGCCTGGACGCGTGGGCCCTGCGCGAACAGATGACCTCGGACGTCGAGAAGCTGGACGGTGCCAACCTCCAGCTCTGGCTGGAAGAGCCGACCGAAGGCTTCAACGCCGGCTTCATGACCCTGCAGGATGTGGTGCTGCCGGCCGACGCATCGGTCTACGTCTGCGGCCCGCTGCCGTTCATGAAGTCGATCCGCAGCCAGGCGATCGACGCCGGCATTCCTGCCACGAAGGTCCACTACGAGGTCTTCGGCCCGGACCTATGGCTGGCTTCGGCCAACTAAGGCACCTGCTGCCGGATCAAGGCCGGCTACCTCGAACGCATCCCGGGAGTTCCCTTTCACCTTTCTCCCGGGGTGCGGCGGCTGCGATGCCACACCCAGCCGGCGGTCCGGCGGAAGCCACCGGCCCGCCGGCTTTTTGGTGTCCGGATGCGGGAACGGGTGCCCCCCGCCTGCCGCGCGGGCACCATCACGCCTCGGTGGTCTAGACCGCAAAGGCCCTGTGCTCTCTGATCGGGCGCGGGATGCAGGTTAAAAGGGATGAGACCCCGGCGCATCGGCGCGGGGTCTCATCCGTGGGCCTCCGGGGAGGCCGCTGGTTATTCGCTCAGGCGAAGCGGGCCTGCAGCTGCTTCAGTTCGGCGGCCAGCTCGGCGGGCAGCGCGTCGCCGAAGCGGGCGTACCACTCCTCGATGCCCTTGAGCTCTTCCTTCCACTCGGCCGGATCCACCTTGACGGCTTCTTCCACCTGCTCCGGAGTCATGTCCAGTCCGGTCAGGTCGATCGACTCCCCGGTCGGGATGTAGCCGATCGGGGTCTCCTTGGCATCCGCGGTGCCCTCGATGCGCTCGATGGCCCACTTGAGCACGCGGGAGTTCTCGCCGAAGCCCGGCCAGGCGAAGCCGCCGTCGGCCGTGCGGCGGAACCAGTTGACCAGGAAGACCTTGGGCAGTCGTTCCGGGTTGGCCTTGGCCTCGATGGTGCCCCAATGCTTGAGGTAGTCGCCGGCGTTGTAGCCGATGAAGGGAAGCATGGCCATCGGGTCGCGGCGGACCACACCGACGGCGCCGGATGCGGCCGCGGTGGTCTCCGACGACAGCGTGGAGCCCATGAAGATGCCGTTGGTCCAGGAGCGGGCCTGGGTGACCAGGGGGATGGTGGTCTTGCGGCGGCCACCGAAGAGGATTGCGTGGATCTCCACGCCGTCCGGGCTGTAGTACTCCTGGGCCAGCATGTCGATCTGCGAGATCGGGGTGCAGAAGCGCGAGTTCGGGTGGGCGGCGGGGCGGCCTGAATCCGGCGTCCAGTCGTTGCCCTCCCAGTCGGTGAGGTGGGCCGGCACTTCCTCGGTCATGCCCTCCCACCAGACACCGCCGTCGTCGGTCAATGCCACGTTGGTGAAGATGGAGTTGCCCTTGGCGATGGCGCGCATGGCGTTCGGGTTAGTGCCCCAGCCGGTTCCCGGTGCAACACCGAACAGGCCGTACTCCGGGTTCACGCCGCGCAGCTCGCCCTCCTTGCCGATGCGCATCCAGTTGATGTCATCGCCGAGGGTCTCGGCCTTCCAGCCTTCGACGGTGGGATCCAGCAGGGCCAGGTTGGTCTTGCCGCAAGCAGAGGGGAAGGCCGCCGCAACGTTGTAGGCTTTGCCTTCCGGACTGGTGAGCTTGAGGATGAGCATGTGCTCGGCCAGCCAGCCTTCGTCACGGGCAATCACCGAGGCGATACGCAGGGCGTAGCACTTCTTGCCCAGCAGCGCGTTGCCGCCGTAGCCGGAGCCGTAGGACCAGATGGAGCGCTCTTCCGGGAAGTGGACGATCCACTTCTCCTCGTTGCACGGCCAGGCGACGTCCGCCTCGCCGGGCTCCAGCGGGGCGCCGACGGAATGCAGCGCGGGGACAAAGAACGCGTCCTCGGCTTCCATCTTGCGCAGCACGTCAGTGCCAATCCGGGCCATGATCCGCATGGAGGCGACCACGTAGGCGGAGTCGGTGATCTCCACGCCAAACTGCGGCTGCTCGGCGTCCAGCGGACCCATCACGAACGGGATCACATACATGGTGCGTCCGCGCATGCTGCCGGCGAAGCGTTCCGTAAGGATCGCCTTCATCTCGGCGGGGTCCATCCAGTTGTTGGTGAACCCGGCGTCCGCTTCCTTCTCGGAGCAGATGAAGGTCCGCTCTTCAACGCGGGCCACGTCCTTGGGGTCGGAAGAACCGACGAACGAGTTCGGGAAAAGCTCCGGGTTCAATCGCTGCAGCGTTCCGGCCTCGACCAGGTGGTCGGTCAGACGTGCGTATTCCTCTTCGGAGCCGTCCACCCAATACACAGAGTCGGGCTGCGTCAGCTCGGAAACTTCGGCAACCCAGGCCAGAAGCTTTGCATGTGTAGTTGGGGCGTCCCCAAGTGTTTCCTCAAGAACCGGCTGACGCGTTGTATCGCCCATGACTCATCCCTTTCTTGGGCCAGTGGTGTGTATCGATGCTATGGGCCACCGGCTAGACCAGTCGGGGGCCCGAGAACCCATCTCGGCGGGGTCGAGTAGGATGAGCCCCGCGATTCCGCGGATTTTAGATGTGACCGCCGTCAAATATGTGATTAAGGTCATATAGACCGGTCTAGTTCATATGGCGTTCTCGCGGAGTTGGCCGGCCCCCAGGACCCCAAAGGCCCGGAATTCCGGGCCGGAGCCGGGCACCGGCGCCTCGATTTGGCGACCGCCCGGTAAACACGCTACAGTTGTATCCGGCCGCGAGGCCAAGCGCCCATAGCTCAGCTGGATAGAGCGTCTGTCTACGGAACAGAAGGCCGGGGGTTCGAATCCCTCTGGGCGCACCACATGATGCGGCCCGGTCACCGACCGGGCCGCATTTTTTATGCCCGCTTTGCGGCGATGTCACACCGGACCGGCCCTACGGTGTCATCCTTGAAACCCCCAGTTCACGGGGAAGCGACGAGGAGGACCACATGGCACGCATCCCGCTGGACCACGAGCCCAGCCTGTTCCTGCGAATCATGACCGGCTACAGCAGGCGCAAGTACGGCAAGGTACTGGATCCCGGCCTGGCCATGATGCACAACCGCCGGGTCCTGTTCGCCTGGCTGCGGCACGAAACCGCCGTCGGCAAGTTCCGATCCGTCCCACCCACGCTGAGCGCGCTGGCCGTGATGGGCGCCTCCGCCGCGGTCGGGTGCAGCTGGTGCATGGACTTTGGCTACTGGGAGTATCACCACCAAGGCGTTGATCCGGCCAAGCTTCGGTCCGTCCCCCAGTGGCGCACGGCCACCGTGTACAACGAAGCGGAGCGCGACGTACTTGAATATGCCGAAGCCATGACGGCCACGCCGCCGGCCGTCACCGATGAACTTGTGGATAGGCTGAGGCAAAACCTGAGCCCGGCGCAGCTGGCCGAACTGACGTACCTGATTGGCGTGGAGAACCAGCGTTCCAGAGTGAATGCCGCCATGGGCCTGACGAGCCAGGGCTTTAAGGAAACGTGCAGCATTGGAGGCTGAAGTGACGACGACGGAGCCCAACCTTGACGTGTTCCAACAGCACCGAGGGCTGCTTTTTGGCGCGGCCTACCGGTTGCTGGGCAGCGCGGCGGACGCAGAAGACGTGGTCCAGGAGGCCTGGCTGCGCTTTGCCGAGGTCCCCCTCAAGGAGGTCCGGGAGCCGCGCGCCTACCTGCTGCGGACGGTGACCAACCTGGCGCTCAACCAAATCCGCACGCAGCAGCGGCGTCGGGAAGAGTACGTGGGCCCATGGCTGCCCGAACCGGTCAGCAGCCCGCCGGGCACGACGGCATCCCCTGCCCCCGACGAGGCAGCTGTGCTGGCCGACGATGTTTCGCTGGCCATGCTGGTGGTCCTGGAACAGCTCTCACCCCTGGAGCGCGCCGCATACATCCTGGGCGAGGTGTTCGGTTATCCGGCGCCGGAGATCGCCAGCACGCTGGACCGCTCTCCGGCCGCGGTGCGGCAGCTGATGTCGCGCGCCCGCGCCCACGTGGCCAGCCGGCAGGCCAGGAACCAGGTGGATCCGGCCATGCACAGGCGGATTACCGAGCAGTTCCTGCGCGCGGCCAGCACCGGGGTGGTCGAGCCGCTGCTGGGACTGCTGGCACCCGACGTCGTCCTCACCAGCGACGGAGGCGGGCAGAAGTCGGCGGCGCTGCGGCCCATCCTGGGGGTGGAGAAGGTGCTTCGCTTCCTGCTCGGCGTCACCAGCAAACCCGACACCCCGGTCCAACTGCACGTGGCCGAGGTCAACGGGCTGCCTGCGCTGGTCGCGGTCGATGCTGACGGCGCGGTGGATACGGTGGCGAGCTTCAGGATCGACGGCGGCCTGGTCCGGGAAATCTACCTGGTACGGAACCCTGACAAGCTGCGCCGCGTCCGTGTCTGACCTGCGCCACTGCCCCTCTGAAATTCGGCTGCGCAGATAACGCCCTTTTCAGCGCTAGGAATGGGCGTTATCTGCGCAGTCGATTGGGTCCGGTCAGCGCAGCACCACGAAATTGGTGACCGCCGCATCGCGTCCGTCCAGTTCGGCCCAGCTCTTGGCATGCTGGAGCACCGTCAGGCCGGACGTCGGGTAGTGCGTGGCCATGTCCATTACGGCTTCTTCGTCCGACTCCACCGACGCCAGCCGCATCGCCAGATCCTGCACCGCCGGCATGTGGGCCACCACCAGCAGCGAGGTGATCGTGTCGGGCAGTTGGTTGATCTCGGACAGCACCCGCGCCCCCGGCGAGTCATACAGCTCGTCCGAGAGCATCGGCGTCGGCGCCTTCTCCCCCAGCTCGTTGCACACCCAGGTGCAGGTCTGCCGGGTACGCAGCGCCGAAGAGCACAGGATGAAGTCCGGGATGGAGTTGTGCTCCACCATCCAGCGTCCGATCAGCGGCGCCTCGTCGTGCCCGCGCTTGGCCAGCGGCCGCTCGTGGTCCTCGACCCCCAGCGGCCACGCGGCCTTGGCGTGGCGCATGATCATCAGCTTCTTCAGGTGGTGGTCGTTCACACCACGAGTGTAGTAGCCCCCTTGCCACCGCAACGGCTCGGTGCAAGGCTCGGCACATGCCTGAGCAAACACGTGAAGCGGACGTTGTGGTGATTGGTGCCGGCGCGGTCGGCGAGAATGCGGCGGAGCGCACCGCCAGCGGCGGACTCAAAACCATTCTGGTGGAGTCGGATCTGGTGGGCGGCGAATGCTCCTATTGGGCCTGCATGCCGTCCAAGGCCCTGCTGCGTCCCGGCACGTTGCTGCAGGCGGCCCGCAGCGTCCAGGGCGCTGCCCAGGCCGTGACCGGCAGCCTGGACGCCGACGCGGTGCTGGCCCGCCGAGATTCGTTCACCTCCAACTGGGACGACTCCTCTCAGGTGAAGTGGGTGGACGGGGCGGGCATCGAATTGATCCGCGGCACCGCCGCGTTCAGCGGTCCGCGTCAGGTGACGGTCACGGACGACGACGGGACGCAGACGCGCATTACCGCGCGCCACGCCGTCGTGCTGGCCACTGGATCCGTCCCCACGGTGCCGCGGGTGGACGGGTTGGACGCGATCGATTTTTGGGGAACCCGCGAGGCCACTTCTGCGCGGGAGGTCCCGGAGAGCCTGCTGGTGCTGGGCGGCGGCGTCTCCGGCTGCGAGTTGGCCCAGGCCTATGCCCGGCTGGACACCGACGTCACGCTGGTGGCCCGCGGCGATTTGCTGGCGAAGTTTCCCGAACCGGCCCGACGGCTGGTGGAAGCCGGCTTGCGCCGCGACGGGGTGCGGATCCGCCTGCGCACCGCGACCTCCCGTGCGGACGCGTACGACGGCGGCGTCACCCTCACGCTGACTGCGGCGGGTGCGGACGGGGAGACGGGGACGGCGGACACGGTCACGGGAGCCAAACTGCTGGTGTCCAGCGGCCGGCATCCGGCCCTCTCCGGGCTCGGTCTCGAGGGGCTGGGACTGGATCCAAAGCATCTCGGCGTGGACGCCAGCGGCCGGGTCGCCGGCGTGGACGGCGGTTGGCTCTATGCGGTGGGCGATGCGGCCGGCAAGGCGCAGCTGACTCACCAGGGCAAATACCAGGCACGCGCCACCGGAGAGGCGATCGCGGCCCGCGCGGCCGGCGAACTGGACGGCGATCCGGAACCGTGGAGCCGCTATGCCAGCACGGCCGACGACGCGGCGGTTCCCTCAGTGGTTTTCACCGATCCGGAGGTCGCGTTCGTCGGCCTGACCGAAGCCCAAGCCAGGGAGCGCTGGCTGAGCATCTCGACCACCGAACTGCCGATCGCCGTCGCCGGGTCCTCGCTCTACGCCGACGGCTACCAAGGCTGGGCTCAGATGGTGGTGGACGAGGAGCGCAAGGTGATCGTGGGCATGACCTTCGCCGGCCCCGGCGTCGGCGAACTGCTGCACGCGGCCACGATCGCCGTGGTCGGCCAGATCCCGCTGGACCGCCTGTGGCACGCCGTCCCCTCCTACCCCACCATCAGCGAAGTCTGGCTCCGCCTCCTCGAAAAATACGGCCTCTAGCCCCGGCGACCGGAGCGGCCACGAGTGGTGAGGGGACAAAAAACACCCCGGCTCCCGGGGAATCCGGGAGCCGGGGTGCGAAGGTGGGAAAACTAGATCGAGTACTCCGGCGCAGCCCAGACGACTACTTCCGGGTGCTCGTAGAACCGGTAGCCCTGGCCGCGCACGGTGCGCACGGTGTTGGCCAAGCGGCCCAGCTTCGACCGAAGCCGGCGGATGTGCACGTCGATGGTGCGTTCGTTCGGAACTTCCTCGGCGTTCTTCCACAGCCCGGAGAGCAGCTCTTCGCGGCCCACGGTACGGGTGGCGTTCTCCACCAGGTAGTTGAGCAGCTCGAATTCCTTGAACGTCAGGTTGAGGGTCTCGCCGTCCAGGTGCACCTCGCGGCGGGACAGATCGATCAGCACACCGCTGGGCCGGCTGGCATGCGAAGCCTGCTGCGGCTGGCGCTGGATCTCCACCGCCGGTGTGCGCGGACGGCGGCTGACAGTGGGGTCACCAAGGGCCTGGCGGACCACGTCGATGTTTTCGCCCGGCGCGTCGACCGGGGCCAGGGCTACTGCCCCGTGGGTCTGGGCATCCGCGGCAAGCGACTGCACATAGGCGCGGACCTGGGCGGCCAGTTTGCTCAGCGTGGTTCCCTGGGCAGCGGCGGCTTCCTCGTCGAGGCCCACATAGAGAACGAACCCGCGGGCAACGGTGTCGTTGGAGACCGCCTGCGGACCTGGAATTCCATTGGGGGTGACCACGGGAGTCGGTGCCGTGGTCGGGTTGGCGGCACCGGCGTCGTACTGGCCCGGAACCGCACGCAGCACGCGGTAGGGCTGCTGCTCCCCCTGGTGGTGCGGTTGTCCGGCGAACTGCTGGTGCGCTCCGGCGGCCTGACGCTGGGCGGCGGCCGCACGGTTCTGTGCGTTACGGACGGAGATGTGGACGTATCCGGATGAAACTGACATTGAGAACCTCATGTGTGAATGGCCGTCATCGCGGCGCGAATGCATGGCATGCCCGCACGGGATGTGTTTCTGGCGCCCGCCGTTGGACAGTTGAATTGCCTGGATAACTCGAGGGGTGGTGAGTTAGGCCTGCATTCGGCAACAGTCCATCAGTCCGCCGGGAGACACCCCGTAACTGAAGGCTGCGGCTGCAGATGCTGTTGCGTTGTTGTTCACAACCATGAGTTTCCTCGTAACAAAGCTTACGTGCAAGTAATATAAGCCTGCTTATCTCACATACTGAGACGAATCGGCACTTTTGTGCGAGGGATCACACCGTCCGGGGTGAATAAATATCAATCCAAAGTGATTGCTTCAGGCTTTCACCGCATAAATATTCACGAAAGAGGCTCTGTGGCCGCCTGGAGGGCGGGTTAGAACGAAAACGCTTGCGTTCGCAAGGTGTCCAAAATGTGGACATATGTCGCGTAGCGGCCGCGGACGTGGGGCAGGGGCCGAGCAGCGTCTGCAGACGCCGCGATTTCGGGCCGAGGTCAGCCCGCCACGCCGTAGAGCCGATCGCCTGCGTCGCCGAGTCCGGGCACAATGTACGCCTTCTCATTCAGCCTCTCGTCGATGGAGGCCACCACGATCGAGACGTTGGTGTCCTCAAGTTCGTCGCGCAGCGCCTGCAGCCCTTCGGGTGCGGCGAGCAGGCAGATGCAGGTCACGTCGGCGGCGCCCCGGGCGAAGAGGAACTTGATGGCTTCGCGCAGCGTGCCGCCGGTGGCCAGCATCGGATCCAGCACGAACACCTGGCGTCCGGTGAGGTCGGCCGGCAGCCGTTCGGCGTAGGTGATCACGTCCAGGGTTTCTTCGTTGCGGGCCATACCCAGGAATCCGACTTCGGCGGTCGGCACCAGCTTGGTCATGCCCTCGAGCATGCCGAGGCCGGCGCGCAGGATCGGCACCACCAGCGGGGTCGGCTTGGTGAAAGCGGTGCCGATGGTCCGGGTTACCGGTGTCTCGATCTCCACCGGCTCGGTGCGGACTTCACGGGTGGCCTCATAGGCGAGCAGGGTCACCAGCTCTTCGGTGAGTTGGCGGAAGACGGGCGACGGAGTGGTCTTGTCGCGGAGAACGGTGAGTTTGTGGGCAACAAGAGGATGGTCCACTTCGAGTACGCGCATTCCACAAAACTACCGGCAGCCGGATAGCAGGGACAAACATTCGGCCTGCCAGAATGGTGCCATGGGCCCAATTGATCCGCAGCACCACCACTGGATGGGCCTTGCCCTGGACCAGGCCCGCCTGGCGCTGGACACTTTCGATGTCCCGATCGGCGCGGTGGTGGTGGGGCCCGACGGCGAAGTGCTGGGTTCCGGACGCAACGAACGGGAGGCGCTCCACGACCCCACCGGCCATGCCGAGATGGTGGCCATTCGGGACGCCGCGCGAAAGCTCGGAACCTGGCGGCTGGACGGCTGCACCTTGGTGGTCACGCTGGAACCGTGCGCCATGTGTGCCGGCGCCATTGTGCTGGCACGGATCCCCCGGGTTGTCTTTGGCGCCTGGGACGAAAAGGCCGGGGCCGCAGGCAGCGTCTTCGACATCCTGCGGGAACGGCGGTTGAACCACTGGGTGGAGGTCTACCCCGACATCCGGGCCGAAGAGTCGGCCGCCATGCTGCGGGCCTTCTTTGCGGGCCACCGCGGCGACTTTCCGCTCTGATTCAGCCGTCCCGCCGGACCGTTTTGGGGCTCAGGGCCAACAGCGGGTAAAGTTGACGCGTTGGTGACGTGTCCGAGCGGCCGAAGGTGCAACACTCGAAATGTTGTTTGGTGTAACAGCCAACGTGGGTTCAAATCCCACCGTCACCGCCAACTGAGAAGGCCCCGGTTCCCTTGCAAACAAAGGGAACCGGGGCCCTTGCTTTGTCTTCAAGACTACACAGCAGTGACGCAGCAGTAACAGAGATTCGGGGACAGCCCGCAGGTTCGGTGCTTTCACCAGTTGAAGCCGTACCGACTCCAGTCCATGCCGGCTATTTGTCGGAGGCGCGACGGGGGGCGCATCCTCATCCGGCCGTCCAGCCAGTCGACAAGGAGTCTCCCGCGGGAGTCGGCACGAGGATGAGTTTCAAGAATGCAGCTGAAACCCAGTCCTGCGCTCATCGTTATCGCCTGGCCGGTTAGTGACTCCCAGTGTTTGCGGAACACCCGCCAGAAATTTGGACACGCTTCTGTTTAGTACAGATCCTTCGGGCACGCCGATTTGTTCATCCTCATCCGCCGAGGACCCGCAGGTGCAAGCGGCTCAGCCGGCGCCCTCCCCCGTTGCCGCGCCCGTGGCGAGGCCGTCCTCGATGCCGCCGAGCGAGATGGTCGCGCTGATGAGGGTTTCGGTCATCTGCTCCAGCACGGCCATGTCGACGTTGTCGATGGTGTCGCAGGCCTGGTGGTAGCACTCGTCGTACTGGTCCCCGGCCTGCCCGCCGAACGTGAGCGCCTCGGCCTCGCTCTTGGTCCCCGCGTCGCCGGTGAACAGGCCCCCGGCCGGGATGCCGCCCTGTACGAACGCGTCGTAGTCCGAATCCTCGATGAACCCAAACGGCAGCGCCTCGACCCCCTCGGCGCCCAGGATGTCGAGGAAGACCTGCTCGACGGCGCCCGACCCCTCGGGCCCGGCCTCCTCGCTGTCCGAGCCGTCGCCGTCATACACGAACACGACCCCGTTCGGCGAGCCCACCACGTCGACGTTCAGGTACGCGACGTGTGCGGCGGACTCCGCGCCGGAGAGCTCCTCGACGTAGTGTTCCGAGCCGTGCATTCCGTCTTCCTCGCCGCCCCAGAACGCGAATCGGATCCGATCCCGCGACACGGCGCCCTGCTCCGCGAGCCGCAGCGCGACCTCGAGCACCGCGGCGACCCCGCTGCCGTTGTCGTTGAGTCCGGGCCCCTCCTCCACCGAATCCAGGTGTGCGCCGAGCACCAGCACGCCCCCCGAGCCGCTGCCGGTGTCGGTGTCGGTGTCGGCCAGGATGTTGAACGCGTCCACGGGGTTGCGCCGGCCGTAGCTGAACTCCTGCCGCCGCGGTTCGTACCCCGCCGCGCGCAGTTGCTCCTCGACGTACGCCGCGGATGCCTCGTAGCCCCCGGTGGCATCGGCCCGGTTCCCGCCGTTCGCATCTGCCGCCGCCTGCAGCGCCTCCAGGTGCCGCATCAGCCCACTGGGCTTTACCACCTCGCGCACGAAGGACGGGTCAGGCGGGGTATCCACCTGCACAGGCGGCCGCGGCTCGTCCGAACAGGCGGCAACGCCGCCGACCAGTGCCGCGCACAGCGCAACGGCCCATAGCCGGGTGCCGCGATCAGGATGGTTCTGGAAACGCTGCGGAACGGATTCTGCACGTCGCATGTCGACTCCCCCAATCCTGCGTCTTGGACGCAGGTCGCTTGTTTGGCAGACCCGGCCGCCGTCGACTCCGCAGCGGAACCGGCGGCCGGAGCCGTTGTTACACCATGGTGCGGACGATGGGATCTAGCAGGGTTGCTTGCAATACCTCCACTGTCGGGCCGGGCCATAGGACCCTACTGTGGCCAAACTGTGAAAAAGCTATGGAACAGGACTGCAACGACGGCGGGAAAGGCTCACCGGTGAGGGGATTCGTCGCGAGACGGGCGGTTGCTTGAGGCTGGCCGGGATATTGCCCGTACAGCTTCGTGGGGCAATGGAGTCACCAAAGAATCCTAGGGTTCGGTGCCCAACCTGGAGTCTCGATCGCATCTCCCGTTGACCTGACTCCCTCCATACCCTTGAAATTGACGACCAAAGTAGCTCATCATTTCGCTTCATAGTGGAACGACCGACCGATCAGCAGGCAAAGCGAGGAAAACGGTGAAGCAGTGTCCTATCTCCGACGACGGCGCCGCGACCTGCCAGCGCAGTTTAGATCCCAGCGATTCCCCCAGGACTCTGACGATCAACCAATTACTACTTGAGAGCCGCAGCGGGCTCGAGCGTGTTCATGCCTCGGATCTTGAGCGGGAGATGGCAGCGGGCGCCCTTGTTGTTGACACCCGACCGGCCGATCAGCGTGACCGCGACGGTGATCTTCCGGGTTCGGTCGTCATTGACCGAAACGTTCTCGAGTGGCGGCTCGATCCTTCCAGCCCCCACCGGCTCCCGATCGCTGACGACCCAGTTCGGCGGATCGTCGTCGTCTGCAATGAGGGCTACAGCTCCAGCCTCGCTGCACACACCCTGCAACGGCTGGGACTGACCCGGGCGACCGACCTCATCGGCGGTTTCCAAGCCTGGGCAGCGCTGAGCAAGCAGTCCGACTAAATAAACTAGCCTGCGCTGTAGTCACCCCATAGAACCACGCCGGATTTCGTATCGAAGGCGTTCCCCGTCTGAGGGGTTGTTATTTCGAAACTGAGTCCGAGGAGAAGCTGTGTCCAGGAAAGGCAGATGCAGTTGCCTCTGGCTGAAGGCCAGAGAGCCATTCAGCTGCCGCGCTCAATACATGTCCGGGATCCGATGTCGCCACAATCACCGAACTCTTGCCCCGACGTGAAGTGGCGATCATTCGGGCACGAAAGCCGTCGTTGATCGCTTCATGCCAGACACGGATCACCAAAGTGGTGATAGTACCTGTCCCGAGAAGATCGTCATTAGCCACGGTTTGACACCCCTCCCATCAGTCGACGTTGGTCACGGACTGTTTCCCGACCTGCTGATCCGACCGTAAGCAGTCTGACTATGAGCCGGCTGTGAAAGATCTGTGGCTTGCTTTGTCCGCGCTCTTTGCCCAACAGAGTGGCGCGCACAGAGGCATTAACGCGGCGTGGATTGATTTTGGGCCATTCCGGGGCATCGCCACTTAATGGGACGAGTGATTCCGTGGCGTACTCAAAAGTCCTCGAAAGTACGGTCGGCAGATACAGGGCCGACGCCGGAGTCAGTTTGCCGGTTTGATGACGTAGCCGGCACCGCGGACGGTGTGAATCATCGGCTCACGGTCGACGTCGATCTTCTTGCGAAGGTAGGAAATGTACAGTTCCACAACGTTGGCCTGCCCGCCGAAGTCGTAGTCCCAGACCCGGTCCAGAATCTGCGCCTTGCTCACCACGCGACGGGGATTCTCCATGAGGAACCGGAGCAGTTTGAACTGGGTGGTGGTGAGCTGGATGTCCTCCCCTGCGCGGATGACTTCCCGGGTATCCAGGTTCAGGGTCAGATCTCCGACCACCAACGTCGAGCTATCCGCCGCAGCTGCGCCAGATCGCTGGACAAGCCGGTGCAGCCGGAGCATCACCTCTTCCAGGCTGAAGGGCTTTGTTACGTAGTCGTCAGCTCCGGCGGCCAGACCTGCGATCCGGTCAGGCACTGCATCCCTGGCGGTGAGGAACAGCGCGGGCACGTCCGGTGCGAAGGCACGGATCCGGCCGAGCGCCTCGACTCCGTCGATACCGGGCATCATGACATCGAGCACCAGGACATCGGGGCGGCGTTCGCGGGCGAGTCGGATAGCCGCGTCGCCATCGGCCGCCACGGACACGTCCCAGCCGACCATCCGCAGGCCCAGGCTGACCAACTCGGCGAGACTTGCCTCATCATCGACTACGAGTGCGCGTATCGGCATTCCATCCGGGTGCCGCAGCCGGGGGAGGCTGTCCACAAAGGAGTGTGCGGGGTTTTCGTTCATGTGCATGCCTTTCACCGTCGCGGTTCCGGATGCCGGTCAAGAGCGCCGGCCCTTATCAGGGGGTATCCGGCAGGATTGTGGGCCGGAGACCCGGTTCGGGACCGGGAAGGCGGATGGTGAATTCGGTTTCACCCGGCCTGCTGCGCACACCAATGCGACCACCGTGCGCAGCGACAATCGCCGCAGCGATCGACAGACCCAGTCCGTGCGTTCCTCCCGAGCGGGCCGCATCCGGCCTGGTAAAGCGTGAAAATATCCGGTCGATGAAATCGGGCGCAATGCCGCGTCCGTTGTCGGCGACAGTGACGACGGCGCCGCCGCCCGGATCCTGGGACAGTGAGGTGACCACTGAGGTTCCGGGATCGGTGTGCCTGTACGCGTTGGCCAGCAGGTTGATGAGCGCCTGCCTGAGCTGGCCCTCGTCCCCGCGCACGGTCACTGGCATTTCTGGCAGTTCCAGCCGCCAGGCATGGGCCGGAGCTGTGACCTGGGCGTCGCTGACGGATTCGATCACGACCTGGGTCAGGTCGACCTCGCTTTCCTGCGGCCGATGGCCCTCATCCAGTTGCGCCAGCAGCAGCAGGTCCTCGACCAGGGACGTCATCCGCCTGGACTCGGACTCGACCCTTTCTAAGGACAGCCGGCCCTCCGGGCTGAGCTTCTCCGTGAGCCGGAGCAGCTCGGAGTATCCCCGGATCGAGGTCAGCGGTGTCCGGAGCTCGTGGCTGGCGTCGGCCACAAACTGCCTTACGTTGGTTTCGCTCTGTTGGCGCGCTGTAAGGGCACTGGCGACATTGTCAAGCATGAGGTTGAATGCCTGGCCTACCCGGCCCACCTCCGTCACCGGAAGGGCCGAATCCGGGGGGATACGTACGGCCAGGGCGACTTCGCCCTTATCCAGCGGAAGCTCCGATACTTGGGTGGCGACGGCGGACAAGTCCTCCAAGGGGCGCAGCGTCCGCCGGATGATGACCATGCCCAGCAGCCCCGTGGCGATCAGCCCCACGCCGGACACGATCACGGTTGTGGCCGTCAGGGAAGCCAGGGTGTTCTCCTTGCCCGCCAGGGGCAGTCCGGTAACGATGGTGCTGCCGTCTTCCGGGTCTCTGTCGGCAACCAGACGGTATTTGCCGACAGAGAGCGGGGCGTCAGTCGGCGGCGCATTTACCGCCAAGGTGGTGAGGATCTCAATATCCGCCGCAGGCAGATCCTGCCTGCGTCCGTCTGCCGTGAGCAGCCCGGCGCGCCTGACCTCACCGTCGCGGATACGGGCGTTAAGGGTGCCGGCTCCCTGTGCGGGAATGTTCAGCAGGTCTCGGGAGTCCGCCTCAGGCGCTCCGCGAAATAGCATCCCGAAACGGATGGCGCGGTTTGAGGCTTCCTCGAGCTGCTGGTCCAACTGACCGGTCAGATAAACACTCATGACCCCGTACCCGACAACCCCCACCGTTGCGGACATGATGGCCAGCAGGGTCAGCGTGGCCAGCAGAAGTTTGGCGCGCAGCGGCCAGGAATTAAGCGGGCTGCCACGATGTGGGCCTCGTCCCCGACGCTGCGCTGCGCCGGGTCCAGCCACAGACCCGCCGGTGTTGGCTCCCGCCCAGGACCACCCCATCTGGGACGACCCGGTCTGGGCCAGTTGCGGAGCCGTCGACGGGAAGGGCGGTACCTTGACATTCCGCATCGGCTGTTTCTCTCACAGGTCGTCGTTAAACTGGTAGGACGTGGCCCGGCTGCGAAACAATCAGTCGTTCTCCTGCGGCCTGTCTCGAATAGTACCTGCGCGGCAGCGGTGCCGGAATGGCTACAGCGACGCCAGCAGTCGGAAAACCATTGCTTCTATCCGGGTGAACCACAGGACTACCAGCGAGGCCAACACGACGGTTACCCCGGCCGCGGCCAGGACGAACCACGGAAACTGCTCGGAGTGCCGGGACGCGGCCGGCTGGCTGGTTGTCTGCCTTCATGGTTATTTCCTTTGCGATGGGGCTCGAAGTAACCCGCCGAGGGCCATCGGGTCGCCTGCACCCATCATTGGGGCGCTCTGTTGTGAGAGGCTGTGACCAACCTGTGATTCAGCTGTCGACGGCTCACAGCGCGCGCTACCGATTGCAGCCTGAGCGCCAATCAGCGGCCGTGCGGAGCATCTGATCCGGGCTGGAAGTAGCTTCACTGGAAGTAGCTTCAAACGGCTCGGCTGGTGCGGATGATGTCGCTGAGGTGGCGTTTCGGCTACAGGTGATCGCAGCTTGGGGCACTATCGGCTGAGCACCGTCGTATTCCACGGAATGAAACCCGCATCCGGTTCAATGATGTTGTCCCGGGTCGGCTGAAAGTGCCCAGGGTGCACCTTTAGCCGACCCGGAGCTTCACTTCGCCGGCGATTGTGCAGCCAGCTGCTTAAAGGACCTCATGAAAGAGGCCTCTCCAGAGCCGCGGAGGTGGACATAGTGGCGGCACGGGCCTCTTGGGCCGGGTTGCCACCCCACAGGGATCCTAGGGTGAGCGTTGATCCCTTCATCACGAAGGAATCGGCGGCGACGACGACGCGGTCTTCGATGGTTACGCCGTAGTGGACCAGTGCGCCGACGCCCAGCGTGACGTCGTCGCCGATGACGTCGTAGTCGGATTTGAACATCCCGTCCTCTTGGGAGTGGGACTGGATCAGGGTGCCGACGTTCAGTGTGCAGCGGGAGCCGATCGTCACCAGTGTCCGCTCGGGGATTGCGCAGCCGTCGTCGAACACCCGGGAGCCAATCCGCACGCCAAGCAGACGCCATACCAGCGGCTTGAAGGGGGTCCCGTTAAGGATCGACATGTATCGGCTATTGGCCTGCAGCTTCCAGTACCGCTCGTGCCACCAGAAGTAGGGGTGATAGATGGAGCAGAGCTGAGGCTTCAGCCGCCGGGTCCCGAGCACGAGGTGCTGGATGCCGATGGGGGCCAGCACGCCAACAACGAGCATTACGACAAACGATCCGCTGAGGGCCAGGAGACCAAATTGGTCCGACAGTTCGAGGCCGGCAAACGACACCAGTATTGCAAGCGACGCGAGGACCCAGCGGACAAGCATCAAGAGGGCCATCGAACGCAGATTGTGCCTGTTCTTGGCCGCGAGGTCACGGCGGAATGTGGCGCGGTCCGCATGCTCCTCGGAAACGGCGTCCCGCAGGACCGAGCGTGGGATCTCGAACGGTGGTGAACCGAGCAGGCCCACGTCGTGGCGGACCGGTCCGTCGATGGGAACCATGACCTTGGTCGCCAACAGGCAGTTGTCCCCGGTCTTGGCTTCGGCCGGGTAGAGCACGAAGTTGCCCAGGAAGTTGCGCGCGCCGACCGACGTCCGGCTGAGCTTGAACGAAGTCGCCGAATAGTCGGCGTTCATGAACGACACCCCATCGGCGATCATCGTGCCGGTGCCGATCTCCGACAGGAACGGATTGTCGTGCTTGAACATCGTGCCCAGGTTCGATCCGGTCTGCTGGACCGTGCCCTGCTTGTAGCCGAGGGCCCGCACGTAGTTCACGACGTATGAGCTATCGCCGAACAACGATGGAAACATGCGGCTGTTGGTCATCCTCGCCACCGCCCGCTCGGCGGCATGCCTCAGCCCGAACATCGGATACACCGTGTTCGGCTTCAATGCGAGCTGGGGCACCCGTGGCACGGTCGTGATCAGGAGCAGCCCAACGATCGTCCCGCCAAAGACGGTCAAGCCGGCGTAGAAAAGAGCGTCGCCGTAGAAGACCCAGCTGGTGAACGCCAGAGCCTGCGTCTCCAGGAGCGCCGCCACGTTCGGATCTGCCAGAACGAACAGGATCACCGCCTGCCCTACCAGTATGCGGCCCAGTCCGAGTGCGGCGACGAGCTGGGTCGCGGCAAACGATCCCCGGCGCCACGGACGGTAGGGTGTCCGTTCGACCCTGCTGTAGTCCACGTCTGTACGCCTGCCCGGGGAACCGTGCCAATGCTCGCCCGCAGGCACGGCTTGGCCGGTGTACAAGGAGGAGCGGTGGCCCAACTGCGAGTCGTCTCCCATTGACGAGTCGATGTCCAGGACACTGCCCTCGCTGATGATGACATCGCGGCCAAGCGTCACCGCACCGAGCTGGATGACACCGCCGTGGGCGCGGTAGCCGTTGGCGAGCACGTCCTTGCGGATCACTGTCCCCTCCCCGATGGTGAGCAAGTCGGTGCAGACCGGCAGCCGGTTGGTCAGGATCGTGACGTTGCGGCCTACCTTCGCGCCCATGGCCCGCAGGTAAAAGGTCGTCAACGGGGTACCGGTCATCAGCGTGAGGGGCGAAGTGCGCATCAAAGTCTTGACGAGCCACAAGCGGAAGTAGGCGAGGCTCCAAATGCGGATCTCCTGGGGACGGAAGCGCCCGACGATGATCCACTTCGCCGCAATGGGCAGGATGCACAGGGCCACGAACACCACCGCTGCGTAGGCCGTCGACCGCAGGTAGATTTCCAGGAAGCTCATACCGTGCTCCAACCATTCGTGGTTGCCAGGCCCGGCGGCCGGGAACACCCACTGGTACCACACGGCCGCCATAAGGCCGGCAGCCAAGCAGTAGCCGAGATAGACGAGCGTCTGCAAAGCGCCACACGTTATGTACTCCCCCGTCCGCGCGTCCATCGGCGGCGTTGTCTCCGGCACCGACGCCACGGCTGGCGAAGGCTCCCCCTGCTTGTCCTGCTGCGGGGGAACCTGCAGGGCCGCGGCGAGTCCCGAGATAGTCGGATTGCCGTAGATCTCCTTCATGGACACCTTCGGAAGGTCCGGCTGCTTGCGCACACGGGCGCAGAACTGCGCCATCAACAGCGAGTCCGCACCCAGATCCTGGAAGAAGTGACTATCCGCCGGAACCGGCTTGCCGCCGAGCACACCGGACAGCACCTCGGCCAGCCGGACTTGCAGCTGCATCTGCGGCGCCGGTGCCTCTTGCGCCGGCGCCAGGGCAGCGGCCAACGCCGAGATCGTGCGGTGCTGGTAGATGTCCTTGATCGACACCGACGGCAGGTCCGGCTGCTTGCGCACACGGGCGCAGAACTGCGCCATGACCAGCGAGTCCGCACCCAGGTCCTGGAAAAAGTTGGCGGCAACAGGAATGTCGTCCTTTTTCACCACTGATGCGAGAATGCCCGACAGCCGGCGCTCCAGGTCAGCGACCACATCCGTGGCCGGCATGCCTAGAGAGCCGTTCCCCGCCGGAGCCGAGGGTGCAGCGGGAACCGGAGAATTCGTCGTAGTTGTGGAACGGGGAGCTTCCTGCAGGTCGTCCACGTGCTTTTTCACTGGACAAAACTCCTTAGAGCCCAGATTAGTGAGCAACGCTTTTCTGCCCAAATGAACCCATGAAGCTGCAAGTTTGGGCTGCAGATCGTGAGGATCGGGCATTCAGCAGGACGACGAGAATGATTCAACACCGGCGGTCGGCCCTAGTGTCTGCCTGTTCGTCCATAGGGGTTGTGGCGGAGGAATGAGTTGGGGAAGGCACGGCTGAACAGGCGGCGGAATGGGCCGGGGGGTCAGGCTGCCGGAGTTGCTGCTTCACGATGGTGGCTACGGTGAGCTATTTCAAGTTTACTCGTCATATCTCCACCGTCGAGCCCGGCCATACGCCCGCACTGTGGCGGAACTGTGAATGTGCTGTGGAGGCATGCTCGTTTTTCGCCCGGCCCTCGTCGTCCCAGCGTCCACGGTCATCGTCGTCGTTGATCTGGGGAACCGTCATGGTCCTCGTACCTCTCGTTGTTCTGTTCCTCGCGAGAGCGATCTGTCCCTTGTGGGGCCCTGCGTGCCGGTGTGGGCGTCCGCGGTGCGGCGGCGAAACGATCAGGTACGGAAGACGGCTTCGGGAGACAGGACGGCAAAGACCAATGACAGCGGTACAGGAACAAATGGGCCAGCGAACGCTCAATGAGCCGGTCGAAATTCGCTTCACGCTCCAAGGCCTGCCGTTGGCAGTGCGATGGCAGGGTCGGCTTGGCCGGTAGGGGCCGAGCCGCTGCACTGGTTCAGCCGGTGCAACTGGTGGGATTCCAACCTGCATGCCGGGCGCGGTCAGGGCAACATTGTTGACGTCGAGTTCTGGCGCCTGCAGGTACGGGCCACCTCGACCTCGCCCCTGCGGACGCTGGAGGTGCGCAAGCATCCGGGCTGGGATGGATGGCATCTCGTGCAAGTCTCCGACGAAGAGTGGACATGAGGCCCTTCAAAAGAGGCAATCGCCACCTATGTGAAGACCTGGTCCCTGTTGCGATACGTCACTTTTGTCCCTCCCGTACGGCCTCACGGTCGTACGGGAGCATCCACAACCGCTCACTTACTCTTCGCCTTGGGTTGACAGCTGGCGAAGATGAGGAGTGAAGCAGAGCCGTCGAAAACACATTTGAAGTTCGCGCTCGAGCCAGAAATCGAACCAGAGGATTGACGGGCTTTTGAGGACTGGTGCGTCCCGTCGGCTGGCACGGCGCGCAGGGTCTGCACGGAATGAGAGTGGGCTGGATCCCAACCTGCATCCAAGAGCCAAGGAGCAGTTCCGGTCGAATTTGGCGGACCGCTGTCATGCTGAAGTTGCTCGCCAAGAGCGAGACGTTCGGTCATTGGGGGTGCTGGTGGTGTTGACTTCTCCTCCCTCAACATAACCGACATTATGATGTGGATTTGTTAAATCAATGGGCCGGCAGGGGCGGAGCAGGCTAATCGGTACCCGCATCGCAACCCGCCGATACCGGAAATTGGGGCGGGACCGTCAATCGTGTTGGCAGACTTTTCGGAGGCTGCCGGGTTGCTGGCGCGAGCTTCATCCCCCGCGGGTGATGTCGTCCTCTCCTTGGGTGGAATAGGTTTGGCCGAGCCGCGGCGTTCGGTTCCGTCGCGTCCCTCTGCACACAACACCGCAACCGGATGGAGACATGACCATGGCCGAAGAAGAAAACCCAGTCCTCGACACACTCGTCGAGATCACGACCGCATCACTCGATCACTCCAACCTCGATTCTCGGGAGCTGATGCTGGCTCGGATCGCGGCACTCGTGGCAGTCGATGCCCCGCCCGCCTCCTACCTGCTCAACGCCGGTAGCGCGATGGAGGTCGGCATCACCTTGGAGGATGTCCAGGGTGTCCTCATCGCCGTTGCGCCTATCGTCGGCACGCCCCGTGTCGTGGCGGCCGCCAGTGACCTCGCAAAGGCGCTCGGCTTCGCCATCGGGCTCGAGATCGGGCTCGAGGCAGAAGCCGAATCCGACACCGAGGCCCAGGCCCAGGCCCAGGCCGAAGACTGAACTTGGCCCGGCGGGGACGAGAAGGTATGCCGGTGTCGGGGCAGTGGAGAACCGGGACCAAGAACGGCGCAGAGTCCCCTACAACGTCCACGACTCCGACTCATTCCGCGTCATCGAGGACGAGGCGGAATTGGAAACTCCCGATGGCGGGAAGATCATGCTCGTCGCGGGGGGTGTCTACTCCTTCACGGACGGGTCCACGGCCATTTGGCGGACCCGGTCGCCCTTCCTGAAGTTCTTCTTCGTCGTGGCCTGATCCCGACCGGCCCGAAAGCCGGGCCGCGTGCCCTCGTGCCGCATGCTGGCGAGAGACGCGGCAGATGCCGCAGTGAGGCCATGGGTGTCCGTTGAAACCTGCAAATTGGTGTCGCCCTGTCCGCACCGGCATTGCAAGGCGGATCCTTGGTCTCTGTTCACACCTTTCCGCCGTCGGTAGGGTGTTGATTGTATGTTTTGCGCGGGACCGGCCCCTCGGCGGTGAACCTGCCGGAGCGACGCCTGAGGAGGCGACATGTCCGCCCCAAAAATGAATCCACACATCGCGGGCGGAACCGGCGGCCAACGATGAATCCGCCAAACTCCGGCGGCCAGCCGGTGCCGTTCAACCAAAGACTCGCGCTGCTGCTGGCGATGGCCATGTTCGTGCTCGTTGTCGACACGTCGATCATGAACGTCTCGATCTCCGCCGTAGTCAAGGACATCAACAGCACCGTCAGCGACCTTCAAGCGACAATCGCGCTGGAAGCGCTAGTGTCCGCCGCCTTCATCCTGATCGGCGGCAAAGTGGGAGACCTGATCGGCCGCAAACGCGCCTATATCCTGGGGCTCTGCGGGTATGCCGTCGGCGCCATCGCGATGACAGTGGCCCAGAGCATTGTGCCGATCCTTATATGCTGGGCACTGATCGGCGGCCTCGGCGCCTCCCTCCTGCTTCCCGCCATGCAGTCCCTCATCCATGGCAACTTCGACGGAGACGCCCGGACCCGTGTCTATGCCCTTGTCGGGGCATCGGCGGCGATCGCAGCCGCCGTCGGCCCCCTGCTCGGGGGCTTCATCACCACCTTCCTGTCCTGGCGCGTTGCCTTCCTGCTGGAAGCCGTCATCATCGCAGTTGTCCTATCCGGCATCAAGATCGTTCACGACGTACCGTATACGGGACCCCGGGAGTTCGACGTTGTGGGCTCGGTCTTCTCCGTGGTGGGTATGGGCGGCGTCGTCCTCGGCATCCTGGTTTGGCAGGAAGGCGGGGAGGCCGTCGGTGCCCTCATCATCGTCGGTGCCGCCGGTCTGGTCAGTCTTTTCTATTGGCTCGTGCGGCGAGAGCGCCTTCATAAGCCGACACTCCTGGACCCGGGACTGTTCCGGTCGCACGCCTTCCGGTTGGGCGCCACGCAGCAGATGCTCCAGCAGATTGCCCTCGGCGGCACCATGATCGTGCTGCCGATCTACCTCCAGATGGTGCTTGAGTACAACGCGCTGCAGGCAGGACTGTCCATTTCTCCGCTCTCGCTCAGCATGTTCGCAATCGCCCTGCTCGCCGGCAAAATGGCGGGGGCGCGACGGCCGGCCAGCATCATCAGGTGGGGCTTCATCCTGCTGATGGCGGGGCTGCTCGCGGTCCTGCCGGTCGTGCCCCGCGCGGATTCCGGCTGGTGGCTCCTGGTCCCGATGGTCATCGCCGGGTGCGGTCTCGGGCTACTGGTGTCGCAACTGAACAACTACACCTTGTCCCCCATCTCTGACGAGCGCGTCAGTGAAGCCGCCGGCGTGAACTCGGCCGCTGGCTCGTTCGGCCTCTCGTTCGGGCTCGCCTTCGCCGGGGCCATCATGCTCGCGTCGCTCTCGATCATTTTCACCAGCTTGGCGACGTCAAGCACGGTGCTCCCGCCCGCCGAGCAGCAGCAGGTCGCGCAGGTCCTCGAAGAAGATGCCCAGGTACTCAGCAACACCCAACTCGCTGAACTCCTCGCCGGTCAGACACCGGAGATCCAGGCCGAAATCATCCGGATCAACACCGAGGCCCGGCCCATCTCCTTGCAGATAGGCCTGCTCATTCCGATCCTCGCCAGTGCCACTGGCCTCCTGATCTCCTTCCGCATGATGCGACTGCCCGATCCCAAGCCCTCCGGCACCGGAGGGGGGACAGTCCTGGGCTGAGTCATCGGGTTCCGAACGAATTGCAATCGGCCGTGCAGTGCCTCGAGTTCGGATACCGCTCACCCGCACCGTCGCTGCGACGCCGAGGCGGATCGGTCCACCTATCAGGCCGGAGTGAGCTAGGGAGCTTCGGCCGGCGCCACTGCAAGGGCCCACAGGCCCTTGGCCTCGGCATTCTCGACCGCAATCGTGACCTTGCTGACGGGCAACTCCATGGTGGTCGTGACCTCGGAACCGCAGTCAGTGCTCCCGGTTCCGAGGTCACCGTCTGCCGCTGTGACCGTTACGGTCATGGAGCTTGCGCCCTCGCACACCATCCCGATGCTGTACCAGCCTGCCTTCTCCGGCGTGAACTCCAGGCCCGCACCGGGCCCAATGCCACCGGAGGCGCGGTGGACGCCGGGCGCTCCCCACTGCTCTTCGCCGAACTGCTGGTTCGCCCACTCTTCGGGGTCGCGCTGGTCTTGAGTGTCCTTTGCTTCCAGAGACATCCCGAGTGGGCCGCAGGCCGTCACCGAGAGGAGCAGGGTCGCGGCCAAGGCACCGAGAGCTGGACGAAACGTCATGCCCGCAGCCTACCTGAGGGACAGAGCATCGGTGGTGCGATTGGCGACGCGCAGCTTGGGTGGCGTGTGAGGTCTGACTGAATGCGGGCGGCAAGGAGTTCGCCGGGGATGGCCCGGCCCTCCCCGGCGGCCTTGGGGCTGCTCTTAACCCTGGTCGATTAGTAGGTCAGCCCGCGGCCTGACCCTCGCGGGCCACCTCCTCCAGAATCCTGGCTGTCGGCGATGCCGTCATCAGCTGCCCGATCACCTCCGGTTTGTCCCACACCTGGCTGCGCAGCCTTTCCGAAAAGGCGGTCGCGGCGTCCTTGGTGTCGAAGTCAAGGAGCACGGCCACGTTGTTCTGGTCGTCGGTATCCCGGAATACCCGGACAGACCGGGCGCCCGACGCGGCGCGGCCTGCGGGATCGCTGTCGAAGACTTTCTTCCACTCCGCGTAGTCCCGGACCGGATAGCCAATCTGCAAGGTGAACATCCTCGTTCCTTTCCCACGTCTTAGTAAGGACCAGAGTAGGCCTGGCAGTCCCTTCCGGGTAGGGCTCAAGGCTGGTGGTGATCCGGTCCAGCCGATGGCGGGGCGGAGCCGAGAATCGGGATAAGCCTTCTGGAATCGTTCCAGAGAGGCCAGTGGACGGCGGCGGGCGGCCCGGCAACCCGGGTATTTCCACGAGAGCTCCGCCGAATTGTCGCCCGGCCGGTTCGCATAAAGAAAGCGTTAAGGACCGTTACGGCACGGCCCAGCCGGTGGTGTCATGGGAACAGCAGACTTGCCGCGGACCCCGGGCCGGCCGATGTTATCGCCGCCGTGACCGCGGTGCTGTGATTTGCGGAGAGGATCAGATGACCACGCTCAGCATTCCCCCGGTGGATCCCTCGGCGCCAGGTCCCGGGGCCGGGGAGAAATTCAGAAGCTGGCTGCTGTTCGGCCTGCAGGATGCCAAGGGCTCGCATCAGGGGCCGGGCGCGGTGGGCGGTTCTCACCTGAAGAAGCATGCGTGGTGGCAGGTGATGTGCCTGACGGGCGTCGACTACTTTTCTACTTTGGGTTACCAGCCGGCCATCGCCGCGCTGGCCGCCGGCGTGATTGCTCCTCTGGCCACCCTGGTGCTGGTGGCCGTCACCCTGCTCGGCGCCCTTCCCGTCTACCGCCGGGTGGCCCGCGAAAGTCCCAGGGGCGAGGGATCCATTGCGATGCTCGAGCGGCTGCTGCCGCGCTGGGGCGGAAAATTCCTGGTTCTGGTCCTGCTGGGGTTCGCCGCCACGGACTTCATGATCACCATGACCCTCTCCGCCGCCGACGCCACGGCCCACGCGATTCAGAATCCCCTTGCCCCCAGCTGGCTGCAGGGACAAAACGTTGCCGTCACACTGATCCTGCTGGCCCTGCTTGCTGCGGTGTTCCTCCGTGGCTTCAAGGAGGCCATCGGCGTCGCCGTGGCGCTGGTGGCCATATACCTAGGTCTGAACGTGGTGGTGGTTGCCACGACAGTAGTGGAGGCTTTCACCCATCCGGTCGCCGTGGGGAACTGGTGGCTCGCGCTGACCACCTCGCATGGCAGCCCCTGGATGGTCGTCGGCATCGCCCTGCTGGTTTTCCCCAAACTGGCCCTAGGCTTGTCAGGCTTCGAGACCGGCGTGGCCGTGATGCCGCAGATCCGCGGCCACGACGGCGACACCGAGGAGAACCCGGCCGGCCGGATCAAGGGTGCCCGACGCCTGCTGACAACGGCCGCCGTCATCATGAGTTCGTTCCTGGTCACCACAAGCTTCACCACCGTGATCCTGATCCCGGCCCAAGACTTCGAGCCCGGCGGCCAAGCCAATGGCCGGGCCCTGGCGTTCCTGGCCCACGAATACCTAGGGAACGGTTTCGGCACCATATACGATCTAAGCACCATCGCCATCCTCTGGTTCGCCGGCGCCTCCGCCATGGCAGGGCTGCTCAACCTTGTCCCACGGTACCTACCCCGATACGGAATGGCCCCCGAATGGGCCCGGGCCGTGCGCCCGCTGGTGCTGGTTTTCACTCTGATCGGGTTCCTCATCACCTATCTCTTCGAGGCCGACGTCGATGCCCAGGGCGGCGCCTACGCCACCGGCGTGCTCGTGCTGATGACGTCGGCAGCAACCGCCGTCACCCTTTCGGCCCGCCGCCGGAAACAACACCGGCGAACAGCCGGTTTCGGGGTCATCGCCGTAGTGTTCATCTACACGACGATCGCCAACATCTTCGAACGGCCCGAAGGCATCCGAATCGCCACTTTCTTCATCCTGGGCATCATCGTTATCTCGCTGCTCTCCAGGATCCTGCGTTCCTTCGAACTCCACGCGACCCACGTCCACCTGGACCGCCAGGCCCTGGAATTCGTCGCGAACGCCGACGAAGGGCCCATCGGCATCATCGCCCACGAGCCCCAGCGCCTGAGCGCCGATGCCTACCGGGACAAACTGACTTCGGCCATCGAGGTCAGCCACCTGCCCGTGGACCAGCAGGCACTGTTCCTTGAAGTGATCGTGGACGATTCCTCCGACTTTGAAACAGCACTGGAGGTCCGCGGGGTCATCCGGCACGGCTACCCCATCCTGGAAGTGCACGGGCCAGTGGTCCCGAACACGATCGCCTCCGTGCTGCTTCACATCAGGGACGTCACCGGCCTGATGCCGCACATCTACTTCCGCTGGACCGAGGGAAACCCCGTCATCAACCTCCTGCGTTTCCTCTTCCTGGGCGAGGGCGAGATCGCACCCGTGACGCGCGAGGTGCTGCGCGAAGCAGAACACGACGTCACCAAACGACCGTGGGTTCACGTCGGCTGACGGCCGCTCGGTGTCCGTGCCGAGAACCGCGATGCGGCGCACCACCTGGAATACGCTCCACGATCCACTCAGGCACGAAAGCACACATTCCCGCGTACCGGGATTCAGCAAAGATCGCCGGCGCACGACCGCCAATACGATGCGCCCCGATCGGTTGCGCGCTGTTGCGCCGATCTACGCCCGCATGTCAGTCGTCGAATGCCGGCGGGTGGGCAATCATCTCCTGCACCTCGGCCCGGTCCGGAGCGTAGGACCCGGGCCGGCTGACGGTCAAGCCTGAGGTGGCGACGGCCCTGTGGAGGGCCGGCTGGACGTCGGCCCAGCGAGCCTGACGAAACCGGTCGCGTCCCTGGCTGCCGCCGAGCAGGTTGGCGTCCAGCAACCCGGAGATGAGCCCGGCCATAAAGGAGTCGCCGGCGCCTACGGTGTCGGCGACCTCGACGTTCATCTGGTCCACGACCAGCATGTCGCTGTCCGACCCCAATGCCGCCCATGCTCCCCACGGACCACGGGTGATCACGACCATGGCAGGCCCCAAGTCGCGCCAGCGTCGTATGACCGCCTGCAGCGGCTTCCCCGCGTAGAGCCATTCGATGTCCTCATCGGACGCCTTAACCAGGTCCGAGAGCGAGACCAGCTCCTCGATGCGCCGCCTCGTGGCCTCCGGGGAGTGCATCAGCGCGGGACGGACATTTGGGTCGTAGGAAACGGTGGCATGGTCCCGGACGGCGCGCACGGTCTGCAGCACCTGGCTGCCACCGGGTTCGAGAGTTGCCGCAATGCTCCCGGTGTGCAGGTGGTTGACAGCGTCGAGGTCCTCCAGGGCAGGAAGTTGCCAGGTCAGGTCGAAGTCGTAGGACGCGCTGCCTGCGGCGTCCAGCGTCGCATAAGCCACCGAAGTGTGTTCGGCTCTGTCACTGCCCTCGTGCAGGCGGGCGCCTGCGGCGCGTGCCCACTGGACAATGCGCTCGCCCCTGTTGTCGCGACCGAACCACGTTCCAACTGTCGCGTCATGGCCCAACCGTGCCAAGCCGCAGCCGACGTTTAGCAGGCTACCCCCTACATGCTCCTCCGACTTTCCGTCATGCCGAACCACGTCGATGAGAGCCTCGCCTAGGGACAGGACCTGGGGATTTTTCATGGGCTGCCTCCTATATTTTGCTCAGGCGGAGGTGCGCCAGTGCGAGAGCCCGAGCTGTTCTTCCATCTCTTCCAGCGGCACACCCTTGGTCTCCGGCATGACCTTCAGGACCCAGATCAGCTGCCCGATCATGCAGATGAAGAAGAGCGAGAAGGCCCAGCCGCCGCCCAGTATCGCGATCACCGGAGGGAACGCCCACGAGGTGATTGCCGCAAACACCCAATGGGTCAGGCTGCCCAGCGACTGGCCGCGGCCGCGGATGCGGTTGGGGAAGATCTCGGAGATGAACACCCAGATCACTGCGCCCTGACCGAAGGCGTGGGCAGCGATGAACACCAGCAGGCCGACCAGTACGAGGACGCTGGAGGTGGGCGTGAAGACGGGCTCGTAGTAGAACATCACGCCGGCGAGGAAGCCAAGGCTGACCAGGTAGCCGATCGACCCGACCAGCATCAGCCGGCGCCGTCCGAACCGATCGATAACCGCCAGCGCAGCCATGGTGGCGATGAGGTTCATAAAGCCCACTGCCACCGCCATCAGGAAGGCGGCGTCCGTGGACGCACCCGCCTTGATCAGCACGGCGGGGGCGTAGTACAGGATCGCGTTGATGCCCGACAGCTGATTGAAGGCGGCGATGGCCACGGCCAGTAGGATGACCCTGCGGTGTTGGGCGGTGAAGAACGGGACGGTGGGGGCATTCTCGGCTGCAGCCAGCGAGGCACGGAGCTCACTGATCTCCAAGTCGAATTCGGCCTGGTTGGAGGTCAGCCGGCGCGCAATCTCGGTGCCCCTCTGGTCTTGGCCTGCACTGATCAACCAGCGTGGTGTTTCGGGCACGGTGAACAGCAGGAGCAGGAAGACGATCGCCGGAATGGCCATCACACCGAACATCCAGCGCCAGGCGACATCGGCAGGCAGTGCTGCCCGGATCAGGAAGTTCGACAGATACGCCAGCAAAATGCCCAGGACGATGTTGAACTGGACCAGGCCCACCAGACGCCCTCGGTGGGCTGCCGGAGAAATCTCGGCGGTGTAGATCGGGGCGCACACGCTGGCCATGCCGACCCCCACACCACCGAGGAACCGGAAGATGATGAACATTATCTGGTCCGTAGCCAGTGCGGAGCCCACCGCGCCGATCACGAACAGCGCGCCGATCACGAACAGCATTTTCTTGCGCCCGTACCTGTCCGCCGGTATCCCGGCAGTCAGGGCGCCCAGGATGGTACCGATGAGCGCGGTGGCCACAGTGAATCCGAGGCCCGCCGGGCTGAGGTTGAACTCTTGGGCCAGCGCTACGGTGGTCCCCGAGATTACGGCGGTGTCGAAACCGAAGATCAGGCCGCCGAGCGCGGCGACGATAGCACTGCGAATAACGAGAGGTCGCATGTGATGTCCAAAGGTGAAGAGGCCGTTCCCCCGCGCCCTCGCCCAGGGGCCGACCGGAAGTTATGTTCCAGTCGATCGACGTGCACCTCGAGGCTCCCGGAATCTCCTCGACCATGACGAGTCTTCGACTTTTTATGTGAGGAAACCGGCCCAGAGTCGGTCCTCACCGCGATGGTTCGCTATGCAAACCGCCGGTTGTACCTGCCCGTCGGCGCTCATCGCGCCGCCGGCCAGGCGGACATGAATCGCGGCGAGAGCGAAAGCGTGGCCTTCTCGCACCCGCGTTGAACGGGCGATTCCGCCCCGCTTCGGTTCTCTAGGGGAATCTTATACCTGAGGGGCTAACTCGTCTGTATTTCCTCGCGGTTTCTCATAGCCTCGCGATAGGAGCGGGGACGGCCGGTCTGGGATCAAGAGCGGCAGGTCAGCCACGGTGGGTGCCGTCGGCAGCGAGACTGTAAAGCATCAGGTTCCAGCCGCGGTCGCCAAGGACAACCGTCGCGCGCTTGACCTTGCCGTCCTGATCGAGCCACCGCAGGTGGTCGCCGTCCGCGTCTGCCCGGTAGCCGGACTGGCGGGCTACCCACACCCCCTCGGCAACCGCACGTTCCCTGCTGTCGGCCCACCACCACCACCGGCTGAGCAAGCTCAAGACAGTAATGACAAAACCGAACAGACCGGTGAACACCCCTGACAGGGGCGGAAGGACCGGGATGAAGGTGAGCGCGACCGCGCAGGCCATCGCGGTGAGCAGGAGTCCGACCGGATGGTTCCACCTGCGCGGGGCGGGAGTCGGCGGAGTGGCCGCGACGTCGGGAAAGACCCGGACGAGGGCGGGCCGTGTATGGGTATGGCCGTAGTTGTCGTAGTAGTACATCGAGTCCATGGAGGTGCTCCTGGCGCGCGAAGGCCTAGGGAAAGGTCGTGATAGCCCTGTGGATCAGCCAGGATGCCCGGCCCGCAGGTAGGCTCCCAAAATCCGGGCGGCTCAGCCCCCGCCGGTTCGTGCTGGCGTCGAATAGTTCCTTTTAATTGAAACACTTGCTCAGACGGTGCTGTCCAGCCAGATCGCTATCTCATTGGTCACACCAGGTCCATACCCTCCGGAGGAGCGAGCCGCGGCCGGCCGAGTTGGAACTCTCGTCATCAGGCTGATTCCACCCGCTACAACGGGCGTAGCCTTGGTCCATGAAAATCCGTGGGTTCAGGAGGTAGGACAGTGGCCAACCCAGCCAATACATTGAAGCCGACCGCTATAGGCCGGGTTGTTTCGGTGACCACCGCCAACGGGGACGAGTACGTAGGTGCCCTGGCTGCTTTCTGCCGGAGCGCGGACGGCGAGGGATTCCTGGTCTACCTTCAGGGGGTTGGAGAACCCTTTGCAGTCACGGCCGAAGGGTCCGTATCCGTTCATCAACGGGTCTAGCGGGCACAGTCGCGCAAGATGCCCCGCCAGCCGTCACGGCCGGCGGGGTTTTTGCTGCCCGGATCCAGGCAGCACCTCTCTGCCAGCCGGACAACGACTACCAGCGGACCTGTTGCATTAGTGTGTGTCACACACTATGGTGTGACACATGGACACCGACGACGCCGCCACGCTTGCCACCCACGAACAGGAACTGCGGCGCGGCACCATCGTCCTGGCGAGCTTGGCGGCCTGCCGGACGCCGCGTTACGGCTACGCACTGCTCAGCACCCTCGCCGACGCCGGTTTCCAGATCGAAGCGAACACCCTCTACCCGCTGCTGCGGCGCCTGGAAAAACAGGGACTGCTCAAAGCGGAGTGGAACACCGACGAGGCCAGGCCGCGCAAGTACTACACCTTGACCGACCTCGGCAGCCAGATGGCCGATTCACTGCGCGACGAATGGGCCGCCCTCACCAGAAGCCTGACCACACTGTGGAAGGACGATCCCGCATGAGCTCCCTGACCGAAAAGTATGTCGCACAGGTGGTGCGCCGCCTGCCCGAGAACAGCCAGGCAGATATTGCCCGCGAGATCACCGCCACGTTGTCGGACATGGCCGACGCCCGGCTCGGCGGGGACGAATACGCGTCGCCCGCCTCCGCCGAAGCGGCCGAGCGGGCGGCCCTTGAAGAACTCGGCGATCCTTCACGCTTGGCCCTGCGCTACAGCGAATCGCCGCGGTATTTGATCGGGCCCGAACTTTTTCCTGTCTTCACCCGACTGATGGCGTGGCTGCTGCCGATTGTGGCAGCCTCCGCCCTAGCGGTGAACGCCCTGGTTTATGTCCTGGCGACTCCGGAGCCAGCGGTCGGCGGCATGATCGGAGTGATGGTCGGCAACGGCGTCCTGGCGGTTCTGATCGCCATTGCCGTTGTCACCGTCTTGCTGGCGCTGGCCGAACGCATTCTGCCGGAGAAGGACAAGGCCCAACTCGCAGCACCGGCCACCCGGTCCAGATGGAGTGTTGATGACCTGGTCCGCGAGCGGCCCGTCCGGGAGATCGCCCGTCCGGAGCCGGTCGCCTCGCTGGTGATCCTTGCCGTCATGGCACTGCTGCCTTTCCTGCCGACCTCCTTCTTCTACGTGGGCCACCTCAACGACGACGGCGGATTCCTGAACCCGGCCCTGTGGGACGGCTGGATTCCGGCCTACCTCGGCTTCCTGGTGGTGTTCGCACTGATCGAAGCCTGGCGGCTAACCTCCGGCAGATGGTCGACGGCGATGCTCGCCACGATGATCGTGGCTGACGTTGCCTTCGCCGTCTTCTTGACCATCGCTTTCCTGAGCCAGGAGGTGCTCGACCCTGCACTCTTCATCGGTACCGGAGGTGAGCCGGGCTGGTACCAGGGCGCCGCCGTCGTACTGATCTGGGCGGTCACCGTGTGGGACCAGGTGGCCACAGTTAAGGCCTACCGTGAGGCCCGATCGCTTCGCCCGGTGGAACGCCGCTAGCGCACCCTCCACCCTCGCCGACAGGGCCGCTGCCCTAGTACCAGGCAGCGGTCCTGTCAACGTTTTCGGGCCACATCTGACCTTTCACATCAGTCACAAAAGGTAATCCGCGTCACATTTCTGCAGCGATCGCAAACCGCCCGAAAAAGGGGTTGCGGCAGGGCCGTTAAGCCGTACGCTAAGACCACCTCTGGTTGCGGCGGCGTGCATCAAGCGGCTTCCTGGAGGTAATTCGTCGGCAGGTTGGGATCGGTGGCGTTGGGGGACGTCCGGGGGCCTGCTTAGGGGGACGGGGGACCGCAGGTGGACGAATCAATGGCCGATCCGGAGGGCGACGACGCCAACGGGGACGCAGGGGCAGCGGCTGCCGGGCAAGCACCGGCGCGGCCTGACCGGGACGCCGCTCACTTGCGCAGCAAACCGAAACCATGGTGGCGCCGCCGGAAGGACACGCTAGGGCTGGACGACCTGATGGTGCCTTCCGCACCGGACCGCCGGCACTGCACCGCGGTGCGTTTCGCCGCTTGGGCCGGGGCAGTGGCCGTGGTGGCACTCAGCGCGGGCTCGCTGGTGGCACCGGGGGCGATCGCCCTCTCGGCAGCCACTGATTCCGTCCTCGATTTGTGGGAGGAGCTGCCGGGCGAGTTGCCGTTGGACACCGCTTTGCCGCAGCACACGGTCCTGCTGGACAAGGACGGCAAGGAGTTCGCCCGCTTCTACAGTGAGAACCGGATCGATGTGGACCTGGACCACGTCTCGGAGACGTTCCGGGACACCCTGCTGTCTACCGAGGATTCCCGGTTCTATGAACACCATGGCGTGGACCCGATGGGGGTCACCCGCGCCATGGTCACCAACTCCGTGGGCGGCGAGCGCCAAGGCGGCTCCACCATCACCCAGCAGTTGGTGCAGAACATCCTGGTCAACAACGCGCGGGACGAAACCGAGCAGTCGGTAGCGGTGGGCGAGACCTACAACGCCAAAATCCGCGAGGCCAAGTACGCCGTCCAACTGGAACAACGGCTGGACAAGGACCAGATCCTGAACATGTACGTCAACGCCGTCTACTTCGGCCACCGCGCGTACGGAGTCCAGGCGGCGGCCCGGATCTACTTCAATACGACGGCGGACAAACTCAACCTGCCGCAGTCGGCGCTGCTCGTCGGCCTGCTCAAGGGGCCGGTCTACTACGATCCGATGACATACCCGGACCGTGCGCTTGACCGGCGCAACACCGTGCTGAACGTGCTGCAGCGGCGCGGGGCGATCACCCCAGACGAAGCCGCAACGGCGCGGCAGAGCGGGCTCGGCCTTGACCCGGGCTCCGTGCCGTCCGGCTGCGCCGATTCCGATTACCCGTTCTACTGCGACCTGGTCCGGGACGAAATCCTCTCCGATCCGGCCTTCGGCAAGACCCAGGAAGAACGCGCGGACCGGCTCTCCCGCGGCGGCATGACCCTGACCACGGCGATGGACCGCAAGGCGATGGCCGCGGCGCAAAAAGCGGTGAGCAAAGCGATGGGCAACAAGAACCGAGTAGCGCTGGGCACCGCCGTCGTCGAACCCGGCACCGGGCACATTGCCGCAGTGGTGCAGAACCGCGCGTGGGGCGAGGGCAAAGGCAAGACCGAAGTGGTCTTCGCCGACAGCCCCTTCCAAGTGGGTTCTGCGATGAAGCCGATTGTGCTGGCCACCGCGCTGTCCCAAGGAATCTCGCCACGGATGAAGCTGCTGGCCAACGGCCCCTACTACTCCCGCTTGGACAACCCGCCGGGCGGTTTCCACAACTACGGCAACAAGAACTACGGCAACATCGATGCCTACCAGGCGGTTCGCGCGTCGGTGAATGTCTACTTCGTGCGGCTGATCGAGCGGACCGGCGTGAAGGAAGTGGCCAAGCTTGCCGAGAAGCTGGGCATCACCACCATCCCCACCAAGAAACTGCACGGCAAGGAGGCGTCGCTGGCTCTGGGGTCCTACGAGATATCGCCGCTGGAGATGGCCAACGCCTACTCCACGTTCGTCAGCGGCGGGGTGCTCTGCCGGCCGGTCACCATTACCGAAGGCATCCGCAGCGACACCGGGGAGAAGATCCCGGTTCCCGAAGCCGGCTGCCACCAGGCCATCGATCCCTCGGTGGCGGCCACGGTAGCCGACGCGCTCAAGGAACCGTTCAACCCCGCCGGCACCCTGGGCGTCCTGGGCATGCCGAAGGGGCGCAAAGCCGGTGCCAAGACCGGTACCACCAACGACTTCGCCGCCAACTGGATTGTGGGCATCACGCCGCAGTATGCGACGGCGGTGTGGCTGGGCGATCCGCGCGGCGGCGCGCAGCACCCGCTGAAGAAGGTGAAAGCCTACGGGAAGACCTTCCGAGACCTCACCGGCTCCGAGCTGGCCGGCCCGGTGTGGAAGGACACCATGGAGGGCCTTCACAAGGGCCTGCCGGCCGAGCCGATGCCGGAGGCCGATCCGCTGACCAGCAGCGTGGCCGCGTCGCGGTCGATGCCCGATCTCCGCGGGCTGGGTGTCAACGAGGCCATTACGGCGCTGCTGCGCAATAACCTGGTGCCCGTGATCGGGCAGAAGACCTCCAAACCGGATCCGCGAATCGGCAAGAACGTGGTGACAAAACAGTCGGCCCCGCCGGGCAGCAGCCTGGCCTTCCGGCAGGAAGTGACCATCACGCTCAGTGCCGGCAGCAACACCGCCATCACGGTCCCCGGACAGCCGTAGGAGTCCCGATGTCCATCTTCGAGAAGCATCCGACTGTGGCCCTGACCGTCGGAGCGCTCTGCCTGGCTTCCATCACCGCCTCCGGACTGGCGGTCCTACAATTGTCCGGCATGCCCATGGTCCTCCCCCGCGAACCGGCGCCCGCGGTGGCCGAGGCCGCTTCCCCGGTGGCGATCAGCGCCGTGCTCGCGGACAGCCCGGCGTCCACGTCGTTGACCGCGCTGCTGGAGGAACCGCCCGCAAAGTGGAAGACGGACGGCCCGCTGCAGCGCGGAGTGGCGCTGCCAGTGCCCTATTCGTGCGACAGCGGGGCGGCGCCGTCCGTGGCGCTGGCGCGTTCGTTCAAGGTGGGCAAGGTGAGGGTGCAGGTGGTCAGCGCCGCCTACACCGCCGGCCTTGGCGCCGAAGCAATGGACAACCTGCTGGATAACGCGTCCGATTGTGCCGGGAATTCGGTCGGCGTCGACGGCGAGGATCTGGACACACCCGGTGTTCAGGCGCACCGGGACTACACCAACAAGAGCGGCCGCACCATGCAGGTGGTGACCTTCCGGCGCGGGGACGTGCTGACCTTCGTGGTGGGTAAGGCGGACGCTAAGCTGCGGAAGCTGGCTAAGCAACTCGACAAGAACCTGGCCGGCACGCTGGAACGCGTCTGCGCCGACCAGAAGTCCGACGCCGAGGACGCCGCCCGCTCCCCCTGGTCGACGGACGACTACAAGCCGTTCACCCGCACCAGCACGGTGGCCATCCGCTCTGTTTCACCCCCGCAGGCACCGGCCGACGCCGGCGACCGCGCCGTACCGATGCCGGCTCCCACGCTGAAGGTCAAGGCTGCCACCCCGGCGGCTGAGCCGAGCTATCCCGTCTGGCCGCTGATGCCCGAGGCCCGCAAGGTGCCCAAGCCGCCCAAGAGTCCGGCGGACGAACCTGCCACCGCGGCCAAGGTCAGGGTGCTGGCCGATGACCCCGCCGGCCCGGGCTGCGGCTGGAGTTTCACCGGCATGGCCCCGGTGCCTTTCGACGCCGAAGACGCTGCGGCAGCCAACCGCGAACGTACCAGCGCCGCGGAGGAGAAGCTGGCCGCCGGCGTCGAAAAATGGCAGCAGAGCGTGCTGGACTACTGGGCCGCCTACGACCAGTATCGGACGGAGGTGAAGGAGTACAAGGACTATGCCGCCGCCGTGGCCAAGGTGAACAAGGCCTGGGACAAGATCGCGGCGCAGTGGGACGACTACTGGAGCGAATATGCCGCCTACCAGCAGGCACTGGCGGAACGTTCGACATTCTTCGCCCGGCGGGACAACGCCGAGGCCAATTACCGCGACGCCCTGGCCGAGTGCCAGGCGGGCAACCGTGAAGCGGTGCAGGACTACCGCCAAGCGGAGCGGGACTATCAGGACGCCGTGGACGAAGCGGAAGACGAGGACGAGGACCCGCCGGAGCGGCCCGCAGAGCCTGAGCCCGTGGATTGTGACGCTGCGATCCAGCCGCCGAGCATCCTGAACTGGGCGGCCCCGGCCGAACCTACTGCACCGGCCACCCCCGCCGATCCCCGCCCTAAGGACCAGCGCTAGGGACCAGCGCTAGGGATCAGCGCTACGGCCGCAGAGTCCGGATGCCCAGGGGGCCGTTCGGATTTAGTTAGAGTGGTGGCATGGTCGATTCCACTGCCACAGCCGCCGTTGAGCACCTGGGCGCCGATGGACGTGCGGTCCCGGACGCGTACTACGTCCGTCTGGACGGCGGCCGCTTCCATTCCACGCTGCATTCGCAAGGTGCGTGGAACGACCACGAACAGCACATGGCCCCGGCTTCGGGGCTGATGGTGCACGAACTGCTGCGCAACCATCCCCGCGCGGAGATGGTGATGGGCCGGATCAACTTCGAGATCCTGGGCATCATCCACGGCGGCGAGTTCGAGATCCAGACCCGGGTGCTTCGCCCGGGCCGGACCATCGAACTGCTGGAGGCCACTTTCACGGCCCAGGGCCGTACCGCCATCCGTGCCCAGGCCTGGCGGCTGCTGTCCGGCGACACCGCGGACGTCGCGGGTCCCGCCCATCCGGGCTTGCCGCGTCCGGACGACTGCCCGCCGGCGCCGATGCAGAGCGTCTGGGACGGCGGCTTCATCCGCGCCACGGAGTTCCGCACCGTCGCCGACCGCGGGCCCGGCAACCGCACGGTGTGGGCGCGTCCGCTGCACCCGTTGGTGCTGGGCGAGGACATCCACCCGCTGGCCCGCTTCGTCAGCATTGTGGACACCGCGAACGGCGTGGCCGTGCGGCAGGACCCGCGCGAGTACATGTTCCCCAACCTGGACCTGACCATCCACCTGTTCCGCCAACCGCACGGCGAATGGACCGGCCTGGACACCCGGGTCACCTTCGGCGCCGGCGGTGTGGGCATGACCGACACCGAACTGTTCGATGAACAAGGCCCGGTGGGCCGCGCCGCGCAAATCCTGACCGTCCGCAAGTTCCCGGCAGCCGACGGATGAGCCTGCGCATCCTCACCATCGGACGCAAGCATGAGTCGTGGGTGGTAGAGGGAATAGACCGCTACGAAAGGCGGATGAAGAAGCCCTTCGACGTCACCTGGCAGGCCATTCCGCATTCCTCCCGGGAGCATGACGCCGCCCGCCGGGAAGAGTCCGAGACCCTGCTGGCCAAGCTCGCCGGCAAGCACGCGAACGACTTCGTGGTCCTGCTGGACGAGCGCGGCAAGAACATCGACTCACCCACGCTGGCGCGCACCCTGCAGCAGCCGCTGGACAGCTCCCGCAACGTCACGCTGATCATCGGCGGCGCGTACGGCGTGGACGACTCGGTCCACCGCCGCGCAGACTTTGTCTGGTCCCTGTCCAAACTGGTCTTTCCGCACCAACTGGTCCGGCTGATCGTCATGGAGCAGCTCTACCGCGCTCAGGAGATTGCCGGTGGACGGCCCTACCACCATGAATGACCATGGGTAGCGCCCTGCGCTTCGGTCGGTCGGCCGTCGTGGCCGCCGCCGTGCTCTGCCTCGCCGCCGCGGCACATACCGCCGCCGGCGGCGCCTTGCCGCCCCCCGCCGTCGTACTGGCACTGGGCGCGCTGATCTGGCTGCCGGTGATGATCCTGGCCGGGCGCAGGCTGGAACCGGCAACCATCCTGGCGGTCCTGGCCGGCGGACAGCTGGCCCTCCACCGGGCCTTTGAACTGTTCGGAACGGTCCAGTGCGCGCCGTCCCCAGCGGCCGAACACGCCGGCCACGCGGGCCATGCCGGCCATGCCGCCGTCGCACTGGATTGTGTGGCCGCATCACACGCCGGAGATTCGCCGGGCATGCTCGCCGCCCACCTGCTGGCAACCGCCGTGACCGCGCTGATGCTGGCCCGCGGCGAGGCCGCGCTCTGGGCGCTGGCCGCCTGGCTGCGCCCGCTGGTCCAGCTTCCCGCCGTTCCTGCGGCACCGGTCCGCGCGTACCTGCCGCTCGCGGACCAGGGTCCGGCACCCCTGCACACCGCGTATCTGGTCACGGTGGTGCCGCTGCGCGGACCACCGGTGCCGGTGAATGTTCCGCTTCCGGGCTGAGGCCCGCTGTGAATTCCCACTTCTTCCGGTGCTGTGGCCGCAACCTGCCCAGCGCCTCTTGAAAGGCACCCTAGTGAAAACCATCCATCGCACTTCCCTCCGCGCCGTCCTCGCCGCTGGAGCCACGGCCGGCCTGCTGGCCGTCGGCGCCGGCGCAGCCTCCGCGCATGTCAATGTCACCCCGGAGGACAACGCCGCCGGCGGCAGCTCCGTGCTGACCTTCGGCTTCGCCCACGGCTGCGAGGGCTCGCCGACCAGCAAGATCGCCATCTCGCTGCCGGACCAGCTGGTCGACGCCACGCCCACCGTGCACCCCGGCTGGGACGTGGAGAAGGTCAGTGAAACCCTCGATACGCCGAAGACGCTGGACAGCGGAGCCACCGTGACCGAGCGGGTCAGCCAGATTGTCTACACCGCCAAGGAACCGGTGGCCGACGGGCTGCGCGACACGCTGCAGCTGCAGGTGCTGCTGCCCGAGTCCGCCGGCGAGACCCTGGCCTTCCCCGTCCTGCAGACCTGCGAGAAGGGCGAGACCAACTGGGCCGACCTCCCGGCGGAGGGCCAGGACCCGCATGAACTGGAGTCTCCGGCTCCCTCGTTCGTGATCGGCGAAGCCTCCGCCGAGAGCCACGGAGGGCACGACGGCGCTGCCTCCGACGGCGCGCAGGCCGCCGAGGCGTCGGGCACCGGGGCATCGGGCACCGATGCGGCGACGGTGGCCGGCTGGGCCGGACTCGGTGCCGGCCTACTCGGCCTGGCGGCCGGCGTGACAGCCTTGGCCAGGACGCGCAAGAAGGGCTGATCCTTCCAGATGCAGTGCCGCCGCCGGCCGGTGGGATGTTCGTTGCGGACAGACCACCGGCCGGAGGTGTTTAATGTGAGCATGATGAATCGTTTCCGGTTGAGGCCGGCCGCCGCGGCCCTCTTCGTTGGCTCCGCCCTGCTGCTGGCCGGCTGCGGCCAGTCGGGCCCGGGAGCCGGCACCGCGCCGGCATCCGCCGGGCCAGCGGGCAGCGCATCGCCGTCGTCCTCTGCACCAGCACTGGAAACCGAAAGCGCCACGGGAACCGAAAGCGCCGCCGCGTCGCCGGAGGCCACCAACAGCGCCGATGCCGGCGCCGATGACGGGTCCTGCAGCGCCGGCCAGTTGGCCGCTGCCATCGAAACCGAACCCGGCGGCGGCGCCGCTGGCAGCGTCTACCGCACGCTGGTGCTCACCAACACCGGCGACAAGTCCTGCACCTTGGCCGGCTACCCCGGTGTCTCCTACGTCGATGCCAAGGGCAAACAGGTCGGCGCTCCGGCTGACCGGGATCCGGACGCCCAAAAGGCTACCGTCACGTTGAAACCGGGCGGCACCGCCGTGGCGCAGCTGCGCCAGACCAACGCGCAGAACTACGGCGAAGAATGCGGACTGACAGACGTGGCGGGCGTCAAGGTGTACCCGCCGAACCGCAAGGATTCGCTGATCGCCGAACAGGAGACCGTCGGCTGCTCGGATGATTCGGTGGTGCTGATGACGGTGGGCACGCTCCAGTCCCCGTAACCGCCGTTCCGCCGCCCCGGGACTGCACGCTGTCGGCGGCGGACGCTAGGCTCAAACCATCGGTATGACGACGTCTGTGCTCGAACGCTTCAGCCCGGCGACCCGCGAGTGGTTCGCCGGCGCGTTCAGCGCGCCCACGGACGCGCAGACCGGCGCCTGGAACGCCATCTCCCACGGTTCCCACGCCTTGGTGGTGGCGCCGACCGGTTCCGGCAAGACGTTGGCGGCCTTCCTCTGGGCGCTGGACACCTTCATCTCCACCGCGGAGTCAGAGCCGGCGCTTCCGCTTGATATCCCGGAGTCGGCGCCGAAGCGCAGACGGGGCCAGCAGGAATCCCGCGGCACCCGCGTGCTCTACATTTCCCCGCTGAAGGCGCTGGGCGTGGACGTGGAACGGAACCTGCGCGCGCCGCTGATCGGCATCACCCAGACCGCCAAACGGCTGGAACTGCCGGCCCCGTCCATCACCGTGGGCGTCCGTTCCGGCGACACTCCGGCCAACGAGCGCCGCCGGCTGCTCACGCATCCGCCGGACATCCTGATCACCACCCCGGAATCGCTGTTCCTGATGCTGACGTCCAAGGCACGGGAGACTCTTGCCTCGGTGGACACCGTGATCATCGATGAAGTGCACGCCGTGGCCGGGACCAAACGCGGCGCACACCTGGCGCTCACGCTGGAGCGGCTGGACGCGGTGCTGACGCGGCCGGCCCAGCGGATCGGCCTCTCCGCCACGGTGGAGCCGCTGGATACCGTGGCCCGGTTCCTGGGCGGCAACGCACCGGTGGAGATTGTCGCCCCGCCCGCCAAGAAGTCGTGGGACCTCACGATCACGGTCCCGGTGGAGGACATGACGGCGCTGGCCTCGCCCAGCCAGGAAGAACTGGGCCCGGGCGCCCAGCCTGCGTCGATTTGGCCGCATGTCGAAGAGAAGATCGTCGACCTGATCGCCGAGAACCGGTCCACCATCGTGTTCGCCAATTCCCGCCGCCTGGCCGAACGGCTCACCGCCCGGTTCAACGAAATCTGGGGCGAACGCCAGGCCCTGTCCCAGGCGGGCGACGATGTCTGGGACGCTGCCCCCGGTTCCGGCCCGGATTCAGGCCCCGGTTCGGGTGCCGGTACAAGTCCCGGTTCCGGCACCGGTTCAGGCCCCGGTTCGGGTGCCGGAATCCAGACCAAGCCGCCGGCCCAGATCATGGCGCAGGCCGGGTCTATGTCCGGCGCGGACACCATACTGGCCCGAGCCCATCACGGCTCGGTCAGCAAGGAGGCCCGCGCCGAGATCGAAGATGACCTCAAGTCCGGCCGGCTGCGCTGCGTGGTGGCCACCTCCAGCCTGGAGCTGGGTATCGACATGGGCGCCGTGGACCTGGTGGTACAGGTGGAATCGCCCCAGTCGGTGGCGAGCGGCCTGCAGCGGGTGGGCCGTGCCGGGCACCAGGTCGGCGAAACCTCACAGGGTGTGCTGTTCCCCAAACACCGGCAGGATCTGGTCAACACCACCGTCACGGTGGAGCGGATGCTCGCCGGCCGGATCGAGCCGCTGTTCATCCCGGCCAACCCGCTGGACATCCTCGCCCAGCAGACCGTGGCGGCCACAGCGCTCGGTGCCGTCGATGTGGAGGAATGGTTCGACGTCGTGCGCAAATCCGCGCCCTTCGCCACGCTGCCGCGCTCCGCCTACGAGGCCACCCTGGACCTGCTGGCCGGGCGCTACCCCAGCGACGAGTTCGCCGAGCTGCGGCCGCGCATTGTCTGGGACCGGCTCGCCGGAACCATCACCGGCCGTCCGGGCGCGCAGCGGCTGGCGGTGACCTCCGGCGGGACCATTCCGGACCGCGGGCTGTTCGGCGTCTACCTGGTGGGGTCCGAGGACCAGAAGAACCGCGGCGGGCGGCGGGTCGGCGAGCTGGACGAGGAGATGGTCTACGAGTCCCGCGTGGGCGACGTCTTCGCGCTGGGCGCGACCAGCTGGCGGATCGAGGACATCACCTACGACCGGGTGCTGGTCTCGCCGGCGTTCGGTCAGCCGGGCAAGCTGCCGTTCTGGAAGGGTGATTCGCTGGGCCGGCCGGTGGAACTCGGGCGGGCGCTGGGCCGTTTTGTCCGGGAACTATCCGGCACCGCGAAGGAACCGGCGCGCGAGCGGCTGGCCAGCGCCGGGCTGGACGATTGGGCCGCGGGGAACCTGCTGGCCTATCTCACCGAACAGCAGCAGGCGACCAACGACGTGCCCAACGACCGCACGCTGGTGGTGGAGCGGTTCCACGACGAGCTCGGCGACTGGCGGGTGGTGCTGCACAGCCCGTTCGGCATGCCGGTCCACGCTCCGTGGGCGCTGGCCGTCGGCGCGCGGCTGCATCAGCGCTACGGCCTGGATGGCTCCGCGATGGCCGCCGATGACGGCATAGTGCTGCGCGTGCCGATGATGGAGGACGAACCGCCTGGTGCCGAGCTGTTCCTCTTCGATCCCGAGGAACTGGACCAGATTGTCACGGCGGAGGTCGGCGGCTCGGCGCTTTTCGCCTCGCGCTTCCGCGAATGCGCCGCCCGTGCGCTGCTGCTGCCACGGCAGAACCCGGGGAAGCGCAGCCCGCTCTGGCAGCAGCGCCAGCGCTCGGCCCAACTGCTGGATGTGGCGCGCAAGTATCCAACGTTTCCGATCATCCTGGAAACGGTGCGCGAGTGCCTGCAGGATGTCTACGACCTGCCCGCGCTCAAGGACATTGCTGCCGGCATTGAACGCCGCGAGCTCCGCCTGGTGGAGACCACCACGCAGCAGCCCTCGCCGTTCGCGCGTTCGCTGCTCTTCGGCTACGTGGCGAGCTTCCTCTACGAGGGCGACTCCCCGCTGGCCGAACGCCGGGCCGCCGCGCTCTCCCTGGACCCTGGCCTGCTCAACGACCTGTTGGGCCGCGCCGAACTGCGCGAGCTCCTCGACGAGGGCATCATCGCCCAGACCGAGCAGGAACTGCAGCGGCTCACCGAGGACCGGAAGGTCAAGGGCGCGGAAGGCATCGCGGACTTGCTGCGTCTACTGGGACCGCTCACGACGGCGGAGATCGCCGCCCGCCTCCAGCCTCCTGAAGCGGGGTCTCTACTCGGCGCGGGCGCGCCTCCATCGACCACCGACGACGGCGCGCCTCCATCGACCACCGAGGTCGAACCCCTGCTGGCCGAACTGGCCAGAGCCAACCGCGCCCTGAAGGTGGGCGTGGCCGGCGTCGAGCGCTGGGCCGCGGTGGAAGACGCCGCCCGGCTGCGCGATGCCCTCGGCGTTCCGCTGCCGGTGGGCGTGCCGCTGGCTTTCATCGAGCCGGTGGCAGACCCGCTCGGCGACCTGGTTAGCCGTTACGCCCGTACCCACGGGCCGTTCACGGCCGCCGAGTGCGCCCGCCGGCTGGGGCTGGGCCCCGCCGTCGTGCTTACTGCGTTGCAGCGTCTGCTCAAGGACGGCCGCGTGGTGGAAGGCGAATTCCGCCCCGGCGGCGCGCCGGATTCTGGGGACGGCGGCGCCTTGGCCGGCGGGGAGCGTGCTGCGACCGGCGCGCCGGACCAACGCCAAACCGAGTGGTGCGAGGTCGAGGTGCTGCGCAAGATCCGCCGCCGGTCGCTGGCGGCGCTGCGCCGGGAAGTCGAACCGGTGGACCCTGCCACCTACGGCCGCTTCCTCCCTGCCTGGCAGAACGTCGGGGCCAAGCTGCACGGACTGGACGGCGTGGTCACGGTGGTGGATCAGCTCTCCGGGGTCCCTATCCCGGCGTCGGCGTGGGAACCGCTCATCCTGGCGTCGCGCGTATCCGACTACGCGCCGGCCATGCTGGACGAGCTGACCGCCACCGGCGAAATCCTGATCGCCGGCGCGGGCTCGATGCCCGGCAACGACGGCTGGATCAGCCTGCATCTGGCCGATACCGCGCCTTTGACGCTGAATCCCCAGTCCGATTTCGAGCCCAGCGTGCTGCAGTACGAACTGCTGAGCGCACTCTCCGGAGCCGGAGGCTACGGCGGCGCCTACTTCTTCCGGCAGCTCTGCGATGTGCTGGCGGCCAACGGCACCCAGCCGGGGGACGCCGCCGTCGTCAGCGCCCTGTGGGACTTGCTCTGGGCCGGCCGGATCACCAACGACACGTTCGCCCCGGTGCGGACGCTGCTGGCCGGCGGCACCACGGCCCACCGGCAGCGCAACGCGCCGCCGCGGGCCCGGTCGGCACGGCTGGGACGGATCGGACGCATGCACGGACTGAGCGGGGCCGGCCTGCGTCCGGGCACCGGGGCCGCCGCCGCGGGCGCCGGCGCTGGCCACCCCCGGACCGCGCCGCCAAACGCTGCCGGCAGGTGGTCCCTGCTGCCGGCCCCGGAGGCCGATCCCACAGTGCGGGCGCACGCCACCGCCGAACTGCTGCTGGACCGCTACGGCGTGGTCACCCGCGGCTCGGTTGCCGCCGAATCGGTGCCCGGCGGCTTCGGCCTGATGTACAAGGTGCTGGGCAAGCTGGAGGAGACCGGTCGCTGCCGCCGCGGCTACTTCATCGAGCATCTGGGGGCGGCCCAGTTCGCCGTCTCCCCCACGGTTGACCGACTGCGTTCCTTCAGCCGCGATGCACAGCTGGGCGAGCGGGCGCCGTCGGCCGTGGCGTTGGCCGCGACCGACCCGGCCAATCCCTACGGGGCGGCCTTGGCGTGGCCGGCGCAGGAATCCGGCCATCGGCCGGGGCGGAAGGCGGGGGCCTTGGTGGTGTTGGTGGACGGCGAGCTGGCTCTGTATTCCGAACGCGGGGGCAAGACGCTGCTGGCCTTCACCGAGGACGAGGAGTTGTTGGCCTTGTGCGGCCGGGCCTTGGTACAGGTGATCCGGCGCGGCGCCGCGGACAAGATGGCCGTCGAGAAGGTCAACGGCGGCCCCATCCTGGACACGCCGCTGGCCCGTGCGCTGATGGATGCCGGCTTCTATTCCACCCCGCGGGGACTGAGGTTCCGTGCCTGAAGGGGACACAGTCTGGCGTGCCGCCCGGCGCCTGCATGCGGCGCTGGCCGGGCAGGAGCTCACGGGCAGCGACTTCCGCGTGCCGCGCTATGCCACGCTGGACCTATCCGGGCAGACCGTGGACGAAATCCGCTCCCGCGGCAAGCACCTGCTGATGCGGATCGGCGCGCTGACCGTACACTCACATCTGGGCATGGACGGCAGCTGGCAGATTTACCAGCCCGGCGAGCGCTGGAGGAAACCCGCCTTCCAAGCCCGCCTCATCCTCTCCACCAGCACGACGACGGCGGTCGGCTTCGCGCTGGCCGCCTTGGACGTGGTGTCGCGGGCCGACGAGGACACGCTGGTGGGGCATCTGGGCCCGGACCTGCTGGGGCCGGATTGGGACGCCGACGAAGCCCTGCGCCGGCTGCGTCAGGAGCCCGACCGGCCGATCGGGCTGGCCCTGCTCGATCAGCGCAATCTCGCCGGGATTGGCAACGTCTACCGCTGTGAGCTCTGCTTCATTGCCCGGGTGCACCCGTCCACCCCGGTGGGACGGGTGCCGGATCTCCCGGCCATGGTGCTGAAGTCCAAGCAACTTCTGGAGGTCAACAAGGATCGCGGCAGGCGCAGCACCATCGGGTCGCCCGCCCGGGGCGAATCGTTCTGGGTCTACGGCCGGGCCCGCCGTCCGTGCGGACGCTGCGGCACCCCGATTGTCCACGACCTCCAAGGCAATACCGACGCCGACCAGCGCGACGTCTACTACTGCCCGCACTGCCAGCCGCTGGCATCCTGATTGCATGCTGGGCCTGCGCACTTGATGGCCTCTGGGCGGCCGCTTGGCTGTCCTTTGATGGCCCGCCGGGCCGGCCGGGCCATCAACCTTGACGGCCCTTCACGCCTGGCGGTCCTTCACGCGGAGGTCAGGTGCTGCCGCCGAAATCACCCTCCACTACCCCCGTCTTCGAGCCGAGATCACCACTTAGCGTCCAAACCGGGGTTGCACGGTAACTGTCAACCGGGACTGTGGAAATAACGGTGTATCCGGCTCGACACGCCGGGCGGTAGGCCTGGCGGGGAGGAGCCCGATATGGCCGCAACACTTGAGGCTGTGCCGAGTACCGAAACCGACGACAAAAAGACAGAGATATCCGAGGCCGACGCTGCCCGCGAACTGGTCAGAATGGCCAAGGAGCAGGGCCTGTCCCTGACCGGTCCTGGCGGGCTGCTGAAGCAGTTGACCAAGGCCGTGATCGAGACTTCCCTTGATGAGGAAATGACCGAGCACCTCGGCTATGAACGGCACGGCGCCAGCGCCAAGCAGACCGATAACTCGCGCAACGGTGTCCGGTCCAAGACCGTGCTGACGGAGACGACCGGCCCGGTCGAGATCGAGGTGCCGCGGGACCGGGACGGGTCGTTCGAGCCGGTCATCGTGAAGAAGCGCCAGCGCCGTCTGAACGGGGTCGACGAGATGGTCCTCTCGCTTTACGCCAAGGGCCTGACGACCGGGGAGATCAGCGCTTATTTCGCCGAGATCTACGGGGCGTCGGTGTCGAAGGAGACGGTCTCGCGGATCACCGACAGGGTGCTGGAGGAGATGGCGGCGTGGCAGAACCGGCCGCTGGATGAGGTCCACGCCGCGATCTTCATCGACGCCATCGTGGTCAAGGTCAGGGACGGTCAGGTCGCCAACCGGCCGATCTACGCCGCCATCGGCGTCAGCCTGGACGGGGAGAAAGACATCCTGGGCCTGTGGGCCGGCACCGGCGGAGAGGGCGCGAAGTTCTGGATGAGCGTGCTCACCGACATCAAGAACCGCGGCGTGAAGGACAGCTTCTTCCTCGTCTGCGACGGGCTCAAGGGTCTGCCAGAGGTCGTGGCCAGCGTGTGGCCGCTGACGACGGTGCAGACCTGCATCATCCACCTGATCCGCAACACCTTCCGCCTGGCCTCCAAGAAGGACTGGGACGCCCTCAAGCGCGATGTGAAACCCATCTACACCGCCGTGAACGCCGCGGCCGCCCGGATGGCACTTGAGGAGCTTACGGAGCGCTGGGGCAGCAAGTACGGGGCGATCATCCGGCTGTGGGACAACGCGTGGGAGGAGTTCATCCCGTTCCTGGACTATGACGTGGAAATCCGCCGGGTGATCTGCTCGACCAACGCCATCGAGTCGTTGAATGCCAGGTACCGGCGCGCGGTGAAGGCACGGGGTCATTTCCCGACCGAGCAGGCTGCACTAAAGTGCCTGTATCTGGTTACCCGGTCACTCGATCCGACCGGTGCCGGTAGGACCCGATGGGCAGCGCGCTGGAAGCCAGCGTTGAACGCATTCGCCATCAGTTTCAGCGACCGTTTCCCGACCGCTGAAAACTACTAAAAGGAAACGCCGGATACACCGTTAATGAGATAGTCCCTGTCAACCTGGTTGAGACTTTTAGGCGGCTTGTTGAGCGTCGTTGATCTCGATCAGCGGATCGGTTTGCGGGTGTGGTTTGTTGATCCAGGTCTCGGTTTCGACGGTGCTGGCTTTCGGTGGGCGGCGGTAGCGTTCGGGGTGTTCGGCGTAGTGCTTATCGAGCAGCGCACGATGGTCCCGGATGTGGGTCCAAGTCCCGTCGTGGACCGAGGCTGGGGTGTAGTAGCCGATACCGGAATGAAGGTGGCAGTCGTTGTAGTAGCCGATCCATGCACTGACCCAGCGCTTGGCGTGGCCCATATCGGTGAACCTGCCCGGGTAGTCGAGTGCATATTTCATGGTCTTGAACTGCGCCTCCGAGAACGGGTTGTCATTTGATACGCGGGGTCTGGAATGTGACTGGATGACTTCGTGTGCAGCCAGCAGGGCCGTGACCTCCGTCCCGGTCATGATCGACCCGCGGTCGGCATGCAGGACCTCGGGTTTGGCATTCTGGCCGGCAAAAGCGTTCTCAAGCATCTCCACGGCCTTGAAGCCTTTTTCGTCGGGTTCAAGCCGCCAGGCCACGACGGCGCGGCTGAAGACATCGAGCACGACATAGAGGCGCAGGTTCCGTCCCCGGTCAATCGTGGGCAGCACCGTGATGTCCCAGGACCAGACCTGGTTCGGCCGCGATGCGCACAGAACCGGAATCGTTTTCGGTGGATGCGTTGCGGTCCGCCGCCGGTCCCCGGTAAGTTTCGCGGCCCGGGCGAGCCGGTACCACGTCGCCTCCGAGGCCACGTGCAGTCCCTCGTCCATCGCCCGCACACGGATTTGGGCGATGTTCAGGTCCGCGGTGTCCTCGCGGTTGATCCGGTCCAGAATCAGCGCCCGTTCGGTCTCCGTCAGCGCGGCCGGCTGGTGCCGGTCCTTGTGCGGGACCGGCGTTGGGCAGGCCTGTGGCGGATTCCGGTGCCGGTACCAACTGGCCCGTGCGACACCGAGCAGGCTGCAGGCCCGGTCAACGCCTACTCCGACGTCGACGAGTCCGGTGACTGCGTCGTTTCGGAAGTGTCTTTCAGCGGTTCCGGCTCCGCGCTCTCGGCAAGTTTCTCCAAGAGCGCGTGCGCTTTTCCCATGGACTCCAGGGCCGCGTTCAGGACCTCGCGGTCGGCCTGGGCCTTGGCCAGTTGCCTGCGCAGCCGCGCGATCTCGGCGCTCTGCCGATTCGGGGTCACAGCGGACTTCCCGGTCCGTGGCCTGTTGCCCTTGGGGCCGGGTCCAAATTCGTCATGATCCCGAGCATAGGCCCACCTGCCGATCGTGGAAGAGCCGAGTTTGTGCCGACGAAGCACTTCACCCTTGGACCCGTTTGGTGCTGCCTCGTACTCCGCCAGGATCTCCATTTTCTCAGCCACAGTCCGAAACGGGCCACGACGAGTTGATTTAGTCATTTCCTACATTCCTCCATCAGCCCTCATGAAACGGAATTCGTCTGGCTTCAGGCTGACAGAGAGGGGCAAGGGGATACCTCGGCGCGTTCCCCCGACCTCGCGGAGCTGCCTGCGCTCAAGGACCTTCCCCGGCCTCGCGGATCTGCCCCACTCGCGCGGCCCGTGCAGAGCGCTGCGGCCCGGACCGGCGTCGGCCGCGCGGTACGAACCGTAATATGGTGACGACAACAGACGAAGGGGGCCCATGAGCTGGCTGCAGACGATTCCGGCCGTGCTGGTGGCCATCGTCCTCGTCTTCGGACCCGGCCTGCTGTGGGGCGCCGTGCTCGGCTTGCGCCGCCTGTCCCTGGTGGCATTGGCCGGCCCGTTTGGCGTCACCGCCATCGTGCTCGCCGCCGAACTCGGCCGCCTGATCGGCCTGCGGTGGGCTTGGCCTCAACTGCTGGCCGTCACCGTGCTGGTCGCCGCTATGCTCTGGCTGCTGCGCCGCAGTCTGGGCCACCGCCTGCACCGGGATCCCGAGAGGCCGAACGTCCCGGCGCCGTGGCGCTCGGTGGCGCTGGCTTGGGCGGTCTCGGCGGTGCCGCTGGCCGCAGCGATGATCTTTATCTTCGGCTCCCCGGACAACATCGCGCAGTCGCACGACAACATCTTCCATCTCAACGCGCTGCGCTACATTGCCGACTCGGGCAACGCCTCCTCGCTGACGCTGGGCTACCTGGGCACCACGGACCGCGGCGTTTTCTACCCGGCGGGCTGGCACGACGTGGTCTCGCTGGTGATGATCACCGCCGGGCTGCAGCCGGCGGCCGCTATCAACATCACCAACCTGGTGCTGATCACCGGCATCTGGAGCACCGGCTGCCTCTTCATGGTCAGCCGCATCACCGGCGAGCGCACCATGCCGCTGCTGGTCGCTGCGGTGGTCTCGCTCTCCTACAGCAGCTTCCCCTATCTGCTGCTGGAATTCGGCGTCGTCTATCCGTTCATGCTCTCCATCGCCATGCTTCCGGCCGCCTTGGGCGTGGTGTTCCAGCTGCTCCGCCTGGGCGTGCACACCCGTGTGTCCACCGAAGGCAACGTACTGCTGCTGATCGGGCTGCTGCCGGGCATGGCGCTGTCCCATCCGGCCACGATCATGGGACTGCTGGCACTCTCCGTGCCGCCGGTCGTCGCGGCCGCCTACCCTGCGCTGCGCGCCACAGAACAACGACGGCGGCTGCGCGCCTGGGTGGGCAGCGGCGCCTTTCTGGTGGTGCTGGTGGCGCTGTGGATCACCCTGCGTCCTGCCCGCAGCAGCAGCACCAACTGGGACAACATGGGCAATGCAGCGGCCGCCCTGGGCGAAGTGGTGCTGAATTCGCCGCTCAGCCGGCCCATCTCCATCCTGGCGACCGTCTTGACGATCGTGGGCGCCGCAGTCGTGTTCAATCTGCGCAAAAACCGCTTTGCGCTGGGCATGTATGCCGTGGGCGCCGCCCTGTACGTGATCGGCAACCTGCAGGCGATGCCCGCCCTGCGCTGGTGGGTGGCCGGCATTTGGTACAACGATTTCTTCCGCATCAGCGCCATGCTTCCGGTTGCCGGCCTGCTGATAGCATCCATCGGCGGTGTGGCGCTGGCCGGGACTGCGCGCTCCTTCTTCAGGGCCTCGCTGGCCCGCCGCGAGAAGAAGGCGCCTTCGTGGATCCGCCCCGCCGCCACCGGCGTGCTGGTGGTGATCAGCCTCGCGGTGGTACCGCTGTTCGCGGTGCAGCGCGGCATCTCCGAGGCCGCCGCCAAGTACCGGTTTTCGGACCGATCGCAGTTGCTGACCATCGATGAACTCGCGCTGATCAAGCGGATTCCGGACCGGGTGCCCGAAGGGGCGGTGATCGCCGGCGATCCGCTGACTGGAGCCTCACTGTCCTACGCCTACACCGGACGTCCCGCGCTGGTCCCCTCGGGAACCACGTCCCCCAGCGTGGAGGGCAAACTCATCATGGACAAACTTGACGAGATGCGGACCGATCCGGCGGTCTGCCCGGCCGTGAAGGCACAAAACGTGCAGTACGTGCTGGACTTCGGCAACCGCTCCGTCCATCCTGGCGAGAAATCCTCGGTACCGGGTCTGCAGGAGCTGACCGAGGCCAACGGTTTCGAACTGGTGGACTCCGAAGGCGACGCGAAGCTCTATCAGATCACCGGCTGTCCCTGAGCCGTGCCGGTTCCGCCGTGGTGCCAGTTCCGGCGCCGTGGAGCCGGTTCCGTCGCAGTGCCGGTTCCGCCGTGGAGCCGGTTCCGTCGCAGCGCCGGTTCGCGGGTGCCAGTCAGCCGGTACCCTTGATGGGTGATGGAATCCCCGCTCCCGGTGCGCGACGGCGTCAATGCCACCCGCTTGCGGCTGCCCGGCGAGGGCCCGTGGGAAACGGCAATGGACTACATGCTGCACCGCTGGGGCCACGTGGATCCGGACGGCATCATGGACCGGTTCGACCGCGGCGAGATCGTGGGCGAAGGCGGCGCCGTGCTCAGCCGGACCACTCCGCTGGATGCCCACACCTTCATTTGGTATTACCGCACCTTGCCGCGCGAAAAGCGGCTGCCGGTGGAGATCAACATCCTGCACCAAGACGAGAACGTCCTGGTGGTGGACAAGCCCCACTTCCTGCCCACTACCCCCGGCGGCACGTACATCCAGGAGTCAGCGCTGGTCCGGCTGCGCCGCCAACTGGATATCCCGGATCTGATTCCCATGCACCGACTGGACCGCCTCACCGCCGGGGTGCTGCTCTTCTCCACCAACCCCGCCACCCGCGGCAAATACCAGGTGCTCTTCGAAAAGCGCCTGGTGCAGAAGGAATACGAGGCCATCGCGCCGGTGGATCCGCAACTCCGGTTCCCGCAGACGGTGCGGAACCGCATGACCAAGTCCCGCACCTACCTGCTGGCCCAGGTGGTCGACGGCGACCCCAACGCTGAGACCCGGATCGAGCTGCTGGAACAGCGCGGAGGGATGGGCCGCTACAAACTGGAACCACATACCGGAAAGACCCACCAGCTGCGCGTGCATCTGGCCTCGCTGGGCATCGGCATCCTGCACGACCCCTTCTACCCGGTGTTGCTGGACCAGGCGCCCGACGACTTCGGGCGGCCGCTGCAGTTGTTGGCCCGCGGGATCTCCTTCGCCGATCCGATCAGCGGCGAACCGGTGGAATACCGTAGCCGGCTGGACCTGTCCGAGTGGGCGGTCCGAGGCGCGACCGAGTAGTTAAGCAGAGTAGTTAAGCGCGACCGTCCGTCGGGCTAGTTCAGCCCGACCACCCCAGCGTCTCGCTGCGGGCACCGGCTGCGGCGAGCGGGTCCAACGCCATGACAGCCAGTGGCTCCCGCCTGCCGTCAACATGGAATGCCAGCGTGCGGGCATCGGACAAAGGTGCGCCTTCGAACACGACGCTGACGATGTCCTCCAGGTCCCGGTCCCCGCTGACCTCGTACAGTTGCGGGAAACAGCGGCCGGTGTCATCCACTGCGGACATCTGCGCGCGGGCCAGCAGCCAGGGGACCAGCGGATCCTCACCGCGGAAGCGGGCGATGATCCGGTTGGGCAGCAACTCCACAATGGTCAGGGTCAGGGCCCGCTCGGCATCCCAGCGACACGGCACGTTGCAGAGAATGGTCAGTGCGCCGGACGAACCGTACGATTCGCTCCCCATACGAATGCAGCTCCCCCAGAAACGAAAACGACGGCCATCAACAGCTTGCGTCAATACTAAGCAGACTGTTCAGCGGGAGAGAAATGATTCCCCGCCGCCGTGACCGCCGGCGGACGGTGCAGGGCTAACCCAACAATTCCAGGTGCACCCGACGGAAGGTCTCTGCCAGCCCGGCAGAGAACAACACAAATTCGACCACCTGCACACCGCCGTCGTACGCCAGGACCTGGCCGATCCCACGGCGGGCGACCGTCTCAGCATCCCAGCCGTACACGCCGGCGCCGATCGCCGGGAAGGCCAGCGTCTCGGCGCGCAATCCCTCGGCGACCCGCAGCGATTCCCGGAAACACCCGGCCAGCAGCTCCGGGTCGGTCTGGCCGGCGCGTCGATTGGGTCCCACCGTGTGGATCACCCATTTGGCCGGCAAGAAGTACCCCTCGGTGGCGGCCGCTTGACCGGGCGGCAGGCCGTCCGGCAACTCGGTGGCGCGCAGTCGGCGGCACGCTTGAAGCAGTTGCGGGCCGGCCGCCGCGTGGATGGCACCGTCCACGCCGCCACCGCCCAGCAGGCTGGAATTGGCGGCGTTCACGATGGCGTCCACCTGACGCTGGGTGATGTCGCCTTCGAGGATGCGGATCTCCACGTTTGCCAGTCTGCCACCGGGTGACAATTCCCGATAGATTGGGCGGATGGAGATTCCCGAGGGGCCGCTGCAGTGGGTGTACTATCCCATGACGCTGCTGCTGGTCATCCTCGACGCCGCGGTGCCGGCGGCGCCGTCGGAATTCATGGTGATCGGCGGAGGCACGCTGCTGGCCAACGGCGAACTGATCTTGCCGCTGGTGTTCCTGGCCGTGATGCTGGGCAGCTGGCTTGGCGACCTGCTGCTGTTCCTGCTCTTCCAGCGCGGCATCAACACCTGGCTCAATCGCTATAGCTGGGGCCGGAGGATCGATCGGGGCGTCACCCTGGCGCTGAGCAAAGCCGGCGAATCCTCCACCTATGCTGCAGTTGTGGCGGCCCGCTTCATCCCGGGCGGCCGGACGGCGGCGGTGGCGGCCTCCGGGCTGGCAGATGTGCCGTTCAAGCCGTTCCTGCTCGCCTCGGCCGCCGGTTCAGCACTGTGGGCCACGTGGATGATCGGATTGGGCTTCGCCGCCGGGCGGGTGTCCGCGTTCCCGTTTTGGGTCAACGTCCTCATCGGCACAGGCGTGGGCATAGTGGTGGGCTCGGTGATCGCCATGGTGATCGGCTTCCGACGGCGCCATAGCGGCCGCAGCGCGCTCCCGGTCCGCGAGTCCGCAGCCAATCCTGTCCCCGATCTAGGAGCCGAGTGAAACCGGAAACTGACCTGGTCCAGCCCGTCATCAAATCCGCGAAGCCCTTGGCTCTCAGCATCCGTGCCGCACTGGCGACGGACCTGGCCAGGCAATGCGCAGTGACCGCCTCGCTGCTGCTCTGCCTGCTGGCCGGTATGCACGGCGCCGGCTTGCTGGGCGGGACCGCGATCAAAGACGCCGCTTCCGGTGCCTTTGCCCCGGACTTCACGCTGCTGGCCTTGGAGTCGCGGGCCTTCGGCATCTGGGGCGTGATCTATCTGGGTCTGCTCGGCTACACCATCTTCCAGTGGTGGCCCGCCGACCGCGCGTCACAGCGGCAACGCACCATCGGTTGGGCGGTGGCAGCCTCGATGCTGCTCAACGCCGCTTGGATTGTGGCCGCGCAGGCTGGCAACGTCGGCCTGACCCTGGTCCTGATCCTGATGCTGGCAGCCGCGCTGGTCTGGGTCATTGACGGTTTGTCCCGCTATCCCTCGCCCTACCGGGTGGACGCGCTGCTGGTGGACGGGCCGTTGGGCCTCTACGCCGGCTGGGTCCTGCTGGCGGCCGCCCTGAATGCCGGCAGTTGGCTGACCGTCCGTGGGATCGACTGGTTGGGTTGGGGAGGCGAGCTCTGGGCCGTCATCGCGGTGGCCGTGGTCTCCCTGGCCGGAGCTGTGATGGCGATGACCGGCCGCGGCCGGATCTCTACCGTGCTGGCCTTGGCCTGGGGGCTGGGCTGGCTGACGTACGACCGCTTTTTGGGCGAGCCGCAGTCCGCTCCGGTGGCGATGGCCGCCGGCTTCGGACTGTTCTTTGTGCTGGTCTGCGGCATCTCCCGCCATTTCCAGGTGGGCCACGCGGAACGCCGCGCGCTGCGGCGTGGTGAACCGCTGGACTGATCAGGCAGAGCAACAACGACGACGGCCGGCCGGGTTCCACTGGGGACAGCAGGTTCTGCGGGGGCTAGGCCAGGTTCCCCTGGGGACGGCCGGGTTCTGCGGGGGCTACGCCGGGTTCTGCGGGGACGCTGCCCCGGGACGGTCTCAGCCGACGGGCACCCATTTGCCGCGCGAGCGCCGCAACACCGCAAGCCTTGCCGTGGTGGCGACTTCTTCGACGGCATGCCGCATATTGGCGCCGGCTTGCAGCGCCTGGCGGTTTTCGGCGGCGTAGGCGTTGGCGTCAACGGTGAACCGGACGGTGATCCGCGCGACGCCGGCGACCACGTCCAACTGGTTGGCCTCTACGATATGCGCCGAACCCACCGCCGCCACCGCGGCCTCCATGACTGCTTCCGGCTGGTTCCCGGGCCGCAGGCCGGTGATGTTCAACTGGGCGCGGAAAGACGGCATCCCTCAACTCTAGCCGCGCCGCGCCGGCCGGTTCAGCGGCCATCGGCGCCGTCAGGGTGCCGGTACCCGCTCACCGCTGAGGCAACTGTCCACGTTTTACCGGATGCTTAAGCATCATGCCTAGTCAGACGGTGGCAGTTCACCCAGAACGTGGACAGTCATCGCTGAACATGGACAGCCGCGCCGCCGGCCGGACGGGCCGGGCCGGGCCGGTGGAGCGCGCGGCCTAGCGGCGGTGGATGGACTTGTAGCTCAGGTAGGCGTTGAGCCCCTCGATCCCGTACTCGGTGCCCAGGCCGGAGTCGTGCCGGCCCCCGAACGGGGCGGAGTGGTTGGAGGCGAAGAAGTTGATGCCCACCGAGCCGGTATCCATCCGGTCGGCAACCGCGAGCGCGGCGTCCTGGTTCCGGCCGAAGACGATGCCGCCCAGGCCGAACTCGGTGTTGTTCGCCAGTGCCACGGCGGCGTCCACGTCCGCGTACTTCAACACGGAAATGACCGGCCCGAAGACCTCCTCGCGGGAAATCCGCATCTCCGGCCTGACATCGGCGAAGACCGTGGGCTGCACGAAGTAGCCGCCTTCCAGTCCGCCGCCGAGCCGCGCAGCCCGTCCGCCGGTGGTGGCGCGGGCGCCTTCCGAGGTGGCCGAATCCAGATAGTCCAGCACGGTCCGGTACTGCGACTCGGTGGCCGCGGGTCCGAAAACGGTGCCCGGATCCAGCGGATCGCCCTGCACCCCGGCGGCGATGGTCGCGGTCACCATGTCCACTACCTGGTCATAACGCGAGGCCGGGGCCAGGATGCGGGTGGAGATGTAGCAGGTCTGTCCGGTGTTGCGCATGCAGGAGCGCACCAGCACCTTGGACATTTCGTCCAGGTCGGCATCCTCGAGCACCACGGCACTGGACTTGCCGCCCAGTTCCAGCGTGACCGGCCGCAGCAACTCCCCGCACGCCGCTGCGATCTTGCGGCCCACCGGGGTGGATCCGGTGAAGGCCACCTTGTCCACGCCGGGGTGCTTCACCAAGGTGTCGCCCAGCCGCCCGGACCCGGTGACCAGGTTGACCACGCCGGCCGGCACGCCCGCGGCGGCCACGGCATCCACGATCAGCCGGAAGGACAGCGGCGTGGGCGATGCAGGTTTCATCACCACCGTGCATCCGGCCAGCAGTGCGGGCGCCAGCTTGATCACCATCAGGTTGATCGGAAAGTTCCAGGGCGCAATCAGCCCGCACACCCCCACCGGGTCGCGGCGCACCACCGACTCGCCGCCGCCGCGCGGGAACGGGCGCACGTCCTCGCGTTCCAGATACTCCGCGAGCGTGGCGAAGTAGCGGAAGATGCCGGCCGCGTTGGCCGCGGCACCGGAGGATTCGGAGACCGGGGAGCCGTTCTCGCGGGTATTGGTCAGGGACAGCGCCCCGGCCCGCTTTTCCACCTCGTCCGCGATCCGCAGCAAATACGCCGCGCGCTCGGAGGGCGCCAGCTTGGGCCACGGGCCGGCGTCGAAGGCCCGCCGGGCGGCGGCCACCGCGGCGTCGACGTCCTCGACGGTCCCGTCCGGCACGGATCCCCACACCTGCCCGGTGGCCGGGTCAGTTACGGGATTTCGGCCGGTCCCCCGGGCCGAAACCCACGCGCCGTCAACAAACACGTCGTCCACATGGGTGTAGGGCAAGTCCAAGGCCTCGCGGGCGGCCAGCGCCGGTGCCGTGGCTGGCACGGCGGCTGCTCCGTCGGCGGCGGACGACGCCGGGGCTCCCCCGGCTGCCGCGGCTGCGGTGTTCGCTGTGGTCATCGGATGACTCCCGTCTTCAGCAGCGCCCTGGATCGCTCTAGGTCTGCGGTTCCCATCGCCAGGGCGGCCTCGGTGATCAGTTCCGGAATGATCTCCTCGCCCAACCGGTCCGTGTAGACCGCCGGTGTCATGCCGAACCAGGTCGCGGCAACGGCAATGCCGGCGTGGTCGAACCGCCACAGCCGGTCCGCGTCGCGGACCAGGGCGTCCTCCAGCGAGTAGGCCACATGCCGGGTGTCGTGGCCGTCAATGATCTCGCAGACACGGTCAACAAACTCCGCAGAGTAGCCCAGAGAAGGCAGCACCCTGCGGGCCACCTTGCAGCCCTCGGCCTCGTGCTCGAACCGGATGGCCGCCTTGCGCCAGTCGCCGGTGAACCCTTCGGAGAGGATCCGTTCCTCGTCCACGTGCGCCCAACCGGTGTCATGGAGCACCAGGGCAACCCGGACCAGTTCCGCGTCCGCTTCCGGGTAGGCCCGGCACAGCCGCTCGGCAAAAGCCAGCGAAATCGGCAGATGGATGTCGTTGGCCCGGGTGCGGGTCTCCGGCACCACCGCCTGCCAGAGCGGGTCCAGCCCGCCTAGGGCGGCGGGGGTTACGGAAATGGGCGTGGTGTCCACGGTCCCGGTGGCCGGCAGCGGCCGGACCGGGTGGGCGGCGGCAAAAGCCACAGCGCGTGGGTCGTCGGCCGGATCGGTCTGGCTTCCGGCCCACGCGGGGGTCGTGCCGCGGGCCTCCGGGGTCTGTGTCTCGGGGGTGCTCATGGGTAAGTCTCCTAGGGGTACGGCGGTGCCCGGAAAGGCGTCTCAGCCGTCCGTCGCAATGGTCTTGAGGACGACGGCGGGATCCGCTGCGGCCTCCGCGGGAATGTTCTGGCCCTTGGCCAGGGCGTTCTTGACCGCCATGAAGTCCAGCGGCGCGTTCACGCAGTCGGCGGCGATGATCTGCCCGCCGCGGTAGTACAACACGGAGAACTTGCCGCGTTCCTCGTCGCGGCGGACCACGGTCTGGTCGTAGCCGAGCGTGAGCCCGGCGATCTGCAGTTTCAGATCCGCCTGGTTGGACCAGAACCACGGGATGCCCGCATAGTCCTCACGCCGGCCCATCAGCGAGTACGCGGCAACCTTGGCGTGTTCGATCGCGTTGTTCACGCTCTCCAGCCGGATCCGTTCGCCCTCGGGCGAGCCGGGCAGCGGGTTCGGCATGTTCGCCACGTCGCCCACCGCCACCGTGGTGCCATCGGAGGCCAGCGCGTGCCGGTCCACCACAATGCCGTTGTCCACCTCCAGGCCGAGCTGTTCGCCCAGCTCGGTGTTCGGCACCACGCCGATGCCCACCAGCACCAGCTGGGCGGGCACCACGGTGCCGCCCTCCAGCCCGACGCCGGCCACCCGGCCGCCGCCGTCCGCAGGCACGAGCTCCTGGATCCGGGCATTCAGCCGGATGTCCAGACCGCGTCCGCGGTGCGCGGTGAGGAAGTACTCGCTGGTCTCTTCGCCAACGGCCCGGCCGATCAGCCGCGGCCCGTATTCCAGCACGGTGACGTTCTTGCCCATCTTGTGCAGGCTGGAGGCCGCCTCCAACCCGATGAAACCGCCGCCGATCACCACGGCGTCCTGAACACCGCCCAGCTGGGCCTTGAGCGCCAGCGCGTCGTCCGCGTTGCGCAGGTAGACCACGCCGGCCAGATCCGCGCCGGGCACCTGCAGCCTGCGGGCCCGGGCACCCACGGTCAGCGCCAGCCGACGGAACCGGAACTCCGCACCGGAGGCCGCGTGGGCCACGCCGGAGCCGTCAGCCTCCTTGTCGATCCGCTCGATCCGTTCGCCCTTGACCAGGGCCACGTTGTGGTCTTCCCAGTACTGGTTGGACCGGAAGATCAGCGACTCGCTCTCCACCGTGCCCTGCAGGAACTCCTTGGACAGGGCCGGGCGCTGGTAGGGCCGGTGGTCTTCCTCGCCCAGCAGCGTGATGTGCTCGTCGAAGCCCAGCGCCCGCAGCGATACGGCCAACTGGACCCCGGACTGGCTGGCGCCGATGATCAGCAGCCCCGTGCGCACGGCGCCGTCGGCCGTCTCGGCGGGCACCGCCGTCGTTGTGGTGGTGGTATCCATGGTTCTACACCTGGGTTTCCGGGGTGCTGACGTACATGTCCTGACCCTCGCAGAGCTTGAGCTGGCAGGACAGCCGCGAATTGTCCTCGCGGTCCACGGCCGTGCCGTAGAGCATTTCGTCTTCCATTTCTTCCATTTCCGGAAGCTGGTCGAGGGTGTCCTCGCGGACAAAAACGTGGCAGGTGGCGCAGGACAGCGAGCCGCCGCATTCGGCGACGATCCCCGGCACGCCGTTGCGCACCGCGGTTTCCATGACCGAGTCGCCGGGATTGCCTTCGACGTCGCGGACGGCGCCTTCAGCGTCGGTGAAATGAACCGTAGGCATGGGTTCTCCTTTTCGGTTGCAGTGCCTAGATGAACTGGCGGCCGCCGTCGACCACCATGGTTTGTCCGGAGATGTAGGAGCTGTCCGGCCCGGCCAGGAACAGCGCCGCGCCCACAATGTCCTCGGGCTGGCTGGCGCGCTTGAGCGCGCCGCGGTCCACGCCATAGTTCTCGGCGTTCTCCATCAGCCCGTAGCTGGCCTCGGTGAGGGTAAAGCCCGGCGCGATCGCGTTGACGGTGATGTTGCGCCGGCCCAGTTCCTTGGCCAGCACCCGGGTCATCGCCACCACGCCGCCCTTGGACGCAACGTAATGCAGCCACTGCTCCGAGCCGGAGTAGATGGTGGCGGAGGACAGGTTGATGACGCGGCCGCCGTCGGGCAGGTACGGGCTCGCGGCACGGGTCACCAGCCACGGACCCTTGAGGTTCACGTTCATGACCAGGTCCCATTCGGCCGGGTCGATCTCCTCGAACGGAGTGCGGGTCACCGTGGCGTAAATGGCGGCGTTATTAAGCACGACGTCGATGCTCCCCTGCCCGAAGTCGGCGCACCTTTGGGCGAGGGCCTCGGTGGAGGCGACGTCGGTGACGTCGGCTTCGAAGGCCTCGGCATCCGCTCCGGCTTCGCGGACCAGCGCCGCGGTCTTCTCGGCGCCGGCCAGGTTGGTGTCGGCCGCCGCCACCCGGTAGCCGCGGGACGCGAAGCCCAAGGCGAAGGCCCGGCCGAGTCCGCCGGCGGCGCCGGTGATCAGCACCGTCCGGGTGCCGGATCCCGCGGTGGGGTTCCCGCCGTCGGGAGTGGCTGCGGGGTCCAGTGGAGGCTGTGTCATGGTCTAACTTTCGTGTTGGGATGTGCCGGGCCGGGGCCCCGAGAAGGGGCTCGCCCCGACCCGGCACTGGGAGCGCCTTAGTGGCGCCGGTGCTCAGACGTGGCTGTGGCTGTGCGCACCGGGGCCGGCGACGGCCGGTTCGGCTTCAGCGTCCAGGATCTGTACGGTTCCCTTGGTGCCGTCCACCCGCAGCCGCTGGCCGGTCTTGATGGTGGTGGACCCGGAGCCCGTGCCGGTCACCGCCGGCAGCCCGTATTCGCGGCAGACAATCGCGGCGTGGCTCATCATGCCGCCAATGTCCGTGACGGTGGCCTTGATCTTGCCGAAGATCGGCCCCCAGGACGGCGCGGTCACCGTGGCCACCAGGATCTCGCCCTGCTGCACCTCGGCGAGCTGGTCGGAATCATGGATCACCCGCGCATAGCCTTCCACCACGCCCGGGGACGCGGCCATGCCGCGCAGCCCACCGCCTTCGACTTCCTCGCCTGCGCCCAGCCACTGCTGGACCTGCTCGGTGGTGATGCCCCAGAGCATCCGGGTGAACGGTTCGGTGATGATTTCCGGCGGGGTGTTCAGCGCCGGCGCCGGACGCGCGGTCTTGAGCGCGTTCACGATTCCGCGGCGGCGTTCGATTTCCTCCGGCCAGTAGGTGGGGCCGATCGGTTCGGCGCCGACACCCCAGCCGGTGACCAGGTCGAAGAGCGCGTCGCGGACCTCGTTGCGGTTCAGGTACAGCAGGTCTTCCGGCTCGGTCCAGAAGCCCTCGGCGTGCATCATCCGGGAGAGCTCGCGGATCTTGCGCCAGAACACGCCCATGGTCCAGTGCTCAATGTAGAAGTTGTGGTTCTCCACGTACGGATACGCGGTGGCGGCCAGCTGGCGCTTCGCGTCGAACACCGTCTGGTTTTCACCCTCGAGCAGGTCGCGGTATTCCTCCACGATCCGCTCCTTCTCCGCCACCAGCTCTGCGACCGGGCGCATGATGTTCTGGCCTTCGTCCAGCCGGCGGATGTAGTCGGCGATGTAGCCCAGCGGAATTTCCTGGTGCTCGTTCCAGTACTTGTCGTGCCCGTAGAAACCGTTGCCCACGGTGAAGTTGAACCACGGGTCCTTGGCCTCCTCGTACCGGGCGATCCAGCGCTCGCCGCCCGCCGAGGCGCGGACCGAGGCCAAGGTGGCATCGACGTCGTCGGTGTTGGCGAAGGCGGACTGGAGGCCCAGCTCCACCGCCAGCTTGGCCAGGTGCTTGAGCTCGTCGTCCGGGCGGAACAATTCCATGTCCACGCCCTGGACCATGGTGGCGATCGACTGGTCCGGGACGTTCGGGAACACTTCCTTGCAGAAGTTGAAGAAGTCCAGGTAGGCGATGTAGCCCAGGTTCAGGAACTCGAAGTGGTACTGCCAGTTCTGGTAGGCCAGCTGGATGAGCCGGTCGTAGTTCTCCAGCAGCACCTCGGAGCCGTCCATCGCCTTGCCCGTGGTGATGTCGTCCATCGGCACCATGTCCGGCAGCTTCTTGAAGGAGAGGGTCTCCATCTCGTCGATGGTGCCGCGGACCTTCACGTGCCACTGCTTGAGCAGTTCCTCCCAGTTCTGGAAGTAGTGGCCCACCCGCTGCTCGAACTCTGGGACGCGGGCGGCAATCTGGTCCTCCGGAACCGGGATCGGGGACATGTACAGGTAGCCCAGGTGCACGCGGAACTCGATGCCGTTGGCGTTGGGGATCATCAGGTGCCGGGCGTTGTACTGGCCCAGGCACTTGACCGCGAACTCACCGCCGATGGTCTCGAACGGCTTGAAGACGGTGGGCCAGTGCTGGCTGTCGCAGAACCAGAACTTGGCGTCTTCCTGCTCCTTGAGCTTGTCCTGGAACACCAGATAGTAGGGGTAGATCTTCTCCCAGCCCTCGGCGCCGGCGGGCACCGGCAGTTCGGACGGCTTCGGGAAGGACTTCATGGACATTGCGGTCCTTTCGGTGGAGGGCTCTGCATTGAGCCTTCAGTGGGCGGTTCGGTGGAACGGTGGAACCTTGCTGGTGACGCAGTGGAAACGGTGGAACGGGTGGTGCAGTGGAACGATCAGATGGAGGCTTTCGTCAGCGAGGCGGTGATGCTGCCCAGGCTGAAGCCTGATGTGCCGGAGGCGGGGTTGCCGGAGTCCGGGTTCCCGGACGCGGAGTTTTCGGGGGTGTCCGGGGCCTTGGTCGAGGGGATGCCGGCACCGAGCACCGATGCGTAGCCGCCGGTACCCGGCGTTGCCGCGGGGGCAGCGGATTTCTTGGTGGAGTGAACGGTTTCCGGGCGGGACTGCAGCAGCAGCAGGTTTTCGCCGTCGGGCAGGTCGCGGTCCAGCGCCCACTCGATGTCCTGCGGGCACTTGTAGTGCTTCTCCGCCCGCTTGGCCATCTGTGCGACGGCCTTCAGTTCGTCGTCGGTCAGGCAGCGGCGGGAGCGCCGTTCGGCATCAACTTCCCGTTCGACCAGGCCGCGGGCTGAGGCATCCGGCACCAGTTCTGCATGCTTGTCGCCCACGTGTTCCGAGACCGAGACCAGCGTGACCTTGTCCAGCACAATGTTGTCCGGCGTGACCTGCCCGGAGACCACCATCTCGCCGACCCCGTAGGACGCGTCAATGGTGATCTTGGAGCGGTCCCCGTTGGCCGGATCCAGCGTCATCGCGACGCCGGAAACCTTGGCATTGACCATCTTCTGCACCACCACGGCCATGGACAGGCCTTCGTCCGGGATCTTGTTCTTCAGCCGGTAGATGATGGCGCGGGAGGTGTACAGCGACGCCCAGCAGCTGCGGATGTGCTCGCCCACGGCAGCGAATCCCTCCAGCCACAGGTAAGTGTCCTGCTGGCCCGCGAAAGATGCGTCCGGCAGGTCCTCGGCGGTGGCGGAGGAACGGACTGCCACCGGCACCGGCGCGTCGAAGCGGGACATCAGGTCCTCGTACGCCTCGATCGTCTGGGTGCGCATGTCGGCCGGAACCGGCCGGGAGCAAATGTCTTCGCGGATGGCGGCCGACACCGCGTCCACCTGGGCAACGTCTTCGGGGTCGAGGCCGGCCAGCAGCTGGTTGATGTGGCCGGTGATGCCGGCTTCCTGCATGAAGCGGTCGAACTGGGCGGTGGTGACCACAAAGCCCGGGGGCACCGGCATGCCGGCAGAGGTCATGGTGACCAGGGATGCGCCCTTGCCGCCGAGGTTCTCAAGCTTGGGTTCGACGCCGCCGTCGAAAAACTGGATGAATTCATTGCTGTGCATGGTGTTCAGGCCTCCCAGCTAACGGGAACGGTTTCGGGGACGCGGAAGGAGATGTTCTCGCGGAACTCGATGCCCTCCGGGCTCTCCAGCTTCAGGTTGGGTGCCAGCCGCGCCACTTCTTCGAGCGCGATCTTGGCCTGCAGTTTGGCCAGCATGTTGCCCAGGCAGTAGTGGATGCCGAAGCCGAAGGACAGGTGCTCGCGGGCGTTGCCGCGGGAGATGTCGAATTCCTCGCCCTCCTCGAAGCGGGCGCCGTCGCGGTTGGCGGAGCCCATCAGCAGCAGCAGCTCGCCGCCCTCCGGGATCTTGACCCCGCCCACTTCGGTGTCCTTGAGCGCCTTCCGGCGCCAGCCGACGATCGAGCCGGAGAAACGCAGCACTTCGTCGATGGCGGCCGGAATCTTCTTGGGCTCCTCCACCAGCTGCTGCCACTGTTCCGGGCGGGCCAGCAGCACGCGCAGCGAGTTGGCGATCAGGGTGGTGGTGGTCTCGTGCCCGGCGAACAGCAAGGAGTACAGGATCGAGGCGATCTCGTGGTCGCTGATCTCCGCGCCGTCCTGCTGGGCCTTGACCAGGTCGGCGGTCAGGTTGTCGCCGCCTTCTTCATGGGCCACGCGGACCAGGCGCAGGCATTCCTGCCAGTACTCCACCAGGTTGTGGGCGTGCGGGACCTGCTCTTCGTCGCTCAGGTCGCCCCAGGTCATGGCCGCGCGGGAATCGGACCAGCGCTTGAATGTGTCCACCTGGGAGACGTCGGCGCCGATCAGGGTCAGGATGGTGACCGTCGGGACGGTGTAGGCCAGGTCTTTGACCAGTTCGCCGCGGTGTTCCGGGCGGGCCAGCATCGCTTCCAGTTGGTCCACCACGTTCTGCCGGATGAACGGTTCCAGCGCCTTGTAGCGGCGCGGTGTGAAGGCTTTTTGGGCCACGGCACGGATCCGGGTGTGCTCCGGCGGCCGGCGGGCGGACAGTCCCGAGTAGGCGGTGAAGCCACCCTCTTCCATGATCTTGGTGGCCTGCGGGCCCCGCTTGCGCACGGGAGCCTGGGCGTTCTCGCTGGAGAAGGTTTCCCAGTCGTCGAAAACCGCCTTGATGTCGTCGTAGCGGGAGACGACGTAGTATCCGACCCGCTCGTCGAACATGACGGGCTGTTCGTTCCGCAGCTCGGCATAGGCCGGGAACGGGTCCTTCATCTGGAACGGCTCGTAGCCGTGGTGTCCGGCAGGGGCCTGGGCACCGTGGCCAAACGGACAAGCTGCCGTTTCGGTTGAGGATGACATCTGGAACTCCTTGGGGTCGGCTCCCGCGGCAGCCGTTTCCGGCTCCAGCGGGTTGATCTGACTCCAGTGTTGCCTACGTCACCCTGTGACGCACACCTACCGCTTCCACTGAGTGGAAACCAAAAGTGCTTCGCGTCTCTTGCCTGCTGGGCCGGACGGGCCCGGGTGATGCGCCGTCATCGCCCCGAGCGGTTCAGGTTTTCCGTGCGGCATGGCTGCCCAACAGCGATTCGAGCGGGATATGCGCGGTGGCCCGCTCAATCTGCGCCGAAACCCCGCGCAGGGCCGGAAGGTGCCGGGTCATCGTCCCGGCCTGGGAGGTCAGCAGCACCAGCCCCAGGCCGGCACCAATCCTGCCGGTATGGAAGACCGGCACGGCGATGGAGCAGGAGCCCAGCCGGACTTCCTCCAGCGTGGTGGCATAACCCTGCTCGCGGATCTGGTCCAACTCCTCGGCCAGCCGGCCGGGGACAATGTGGGTGTGGGCCGTGGATCGCTCCAACTGCCGGTTCAGATACGCGGTGCGGACCCATTCCTCCTCGTACGCCAGGATGACCTTCCCGACGGCGGTGGCGTGCATCGGCAGCCGTCCGCCCACCCTGGAGGCACGGGGGACGCGCTTGGTGCCGTAGATGCGCTCGATGTAGAGCACCTCGTGGCCCTCCCGGACGGCCAGCTGGGAGGTTTCTCCGGTGAGCGAGAACAGGTCCTGCACGAACGGCCGCGCGGCATCGCGCAATTGGCGGCCGGCGTTCTGCGCCAGCTCCCACAGGCGAATGCCCAATTGATACCGGCCGTTGGCGCCGCGGGAGAGGAAGCCCCAGTCCGTCAGTTCGGCAACCAGCCGGTGCGTGGTGCTCAGCGGCAGGCCGGAACCCTCGGCAATCTGGGTCAGGCTCAGCGCGGTCCGGGATTGTTCAAAAGCTTCAAGGATGGCCAGGACGCGGGACGTGACCGAACGCCCCGACTCGCGGCTGCCGCCGGCCATGCTGCCTCCCACGTTCCGCAGGCGGACCCGCGGAGCCGGGCACCGCCGTCGTCATTCCATCCGGGCTCCACCGCCGGCGCCCTGGCGGCAGCCGGCCGACACCGAGTCTAGCGTCCGAGCAGCACCTGGCGCTGAGGCCACAGCGTGGCCGATTCCAGCGCGGACAGCGCCCGGGCCATGGCCTCGGCCTCCTCGGTGAACAGGTGGCCCAGCACGCGCTGGCTGCAGAGCCGCAAGGCCTGGCCGCGGTCCAGCCCGAACCATTCCATCACCGTGTCCAGGCCGTGCGGGCTGAGCCGCCAGGTCTTGTCCGCGTCCTTGACGATCGCGTCCTCGATCGAGAGCGCCTCCTTGCGCGAATCATGCCCGTCGATGATCTCCAGGATGCGCGGAATGAGCTCCGCCGTGTGGCCGGCGCCCTCCAGGATTCCCGCCGCCAGCCGGGCACCTTCCTTCTCGTGCAGCAGCACCAGGTCGGGCCGGCCGCCGCCGGGGGCAATGGCGGAGAGCACCTCGTCCGGCGGGATCTGGGACCAGCCGATGTCGTGCAGCATGATCGCCGGAAGCACGACGCCGGCGTCGGCCTCCGGATGTGCGGCCAGCATGGCTTGGGCCAGGCCGACCGCGTACAGCGTGTGCGCGTCGTTGTCCCGGACGCCCAGGAGCGGTGCGGCCTGCTCCCAGATCAGCGCCAGATGCTCATCCAGCTGCAGGACTCCGTCCGGTTCGGCGTCGATGGCGGCGGTGACGTCGTGGCCGAACAGGTTTCCGGAAGGCAGCAGCTTGGTCATGCTCCACAGCATGCCGCGCCGGGCGGCCCCGGGCAACCGCACGTTTCCGCTGGACGGAAGGGGTGGCTGCGTGGGTGGGGTGGGTCGGTCGGGACGGCGTGGGTCGGCCGGGGCGGCGGGGGCGGGGTGGGGCGGCGGAGGCGGGGGCACGGCAAGTGCGTCCCTGGCGGCGGAGGCGGGGGCGGGTCACACGCCCCCGCGGAGGGCGGGGCGGCGGGGAGCGGGGCGGGCCGGGACTGGCAACTGCGTTCAGGGACACCCGGACGCGGGCGGCACCCGGAGTGGCACCGTCCGCAGGCCGGCACCGGACGCAGGCGGCGCCCTGCGCTGTCCACGTTTTACCGGATGCTTAAGCATCATGCCCAGTCAGAGGCTGGTACTTCGCCCGAAACGGGGACAGTTATTGCTGAACATGGACAGTTCTGACCTGGGGAACCCCCAGCCCCGGACAGCGCCGGCCTCGCGACGAGCCCGGCCTGCTCATCGCCGGCAGCGAGCCCGCGCCCGCCGGCCGCGCCAGAGGTGGCCGCCACGCCGGATGTCATCTGCTCGCCGCTCTCGCTCCCACGTCTTGCCGGGGCCCGCCGACATCGTCACAGGTCAGGGCGGTATTGGTCGTCCAAAACGTGGGACGTTAGGCCGATACGTGGGAGCGGAGGCCGGGGATTCATTAATCCGGCGCACACCGGACCGGCAGCCGCGTCCCGCGCCCGCCGCGCCACGCGCCCGCCGCGCGCCGGCCCCGTTCCCGGCCCGCAGTCCGCCCCGCGCTACCCGGTATTCCGCAGGCCGGCGGCAATCCCGTTCACGGTGATCAGCATGGCCCGCTGCAGCGCCTCGTCCGGCTCCGACGCCCGGATGCGCCGCAGCAGCTCCACCTGCATGTAGGAGATCGGGTCCAGGTACTGGTCGCGGACGTCCAGCGAGCGCTGCAGCACCGGCTGGTTGTCCAGCAGCTGGTTTTCGCCCGTGAGCATCCGGATTTCCGCCACGGTGAGTTCGTACTCGGCGCGGATGTCGTCGAATAGGTGCCGCAGCTCGGCGGGAACCAGCGTGGAGACGTAATGCGCCGCAATTTCCAGATCGGTCTTGGCCAGCGTCATCTCCACGTTCGAGATGAAGGACTGGAAGTAGTGCCAGTTGCTGATCATCTCGCGCAGCAGCGGCTGGAGTCCGGCGGCCCGGGCGGCGCGCAGTCCGCTGCCCACGCCGTACCAGCCGGGAACGATCTGCCGCGACTGGGTCCAGCCAAACACCCAGGTAATGGCCCGCAGCTTGCCGAACCCCGGACCGGCGGCGGGGCCGGCCTCCGGGCGGTCCGCCGGACGCGAACCGAATTTCACTGCGCTCAGCTGCTCCACCGGGGTCGACGCCCGGAAATACTCCGGCAGATCCGGATGCTCCACGAGTGAGCGGTAGCGCCCGTAGGCCGCGCCGGAGATCTCCTCCATCGCCGCGTGGTACCGGCCGCGCTCGGCCTCCGACGTCCTCGGTTCCTGGTGCAGCGCGGACGCCTGCAGCACGGCCGCGAGCGCCAGCTCCAGGTTTTCCCGCGCCAGCTCCGGCAGCGTGTACTTGTCCGAAATGACTTCGCCCTGCTCGGTGAACTTGATCTCGCCGGCCAGCGCGCCATTGGGCTGGGCCAGGATCGCGTCGTAGGTCGGTCCGCCGCCACGTCCCACCGATCCGCCGCGGCCGTGGAAGAAGCGCAGCCGCACGCCGTGCCGCGCCGCCACGTCCCGCAGCACCAGCTGAGCCTTGTGGATCTCCCACTGGCTGGTGGCCACGCCGGCTTCCATGTTGGAGTCCGAGTAGCCGAACATGACCTCCTGCAGGTCCCCGCGCAGTTGAACGATCCGGCGGTACTGCGGATCCGCGAGCAGATCGTCCAGAATCTGGCCGCCGCTGCGCAAGGTCTCCACACTTTCCAGCAGCGGCGCGAACCCGATCAGCGCCTCCGGCTGGGCCCCGCTCAGTTCCAGCAGGCCGGCTTCGCGCGCCAGCACAACCGCCGCCAGCACGTCGTCTGCGCCGCGCACTCGGGACACAATGTACGTCTCCACCGCGTCCGGGCCGTACTGGCGCAGCGCATCGGCAATCGCCTGGAACACCTCCAGTGTGCGCGCTCGCTTCTTTTTCAACGACGACGGCGGTGCCAGCGGCCCGGGCGAGAGCAGCAACGAGGAGAGCAGCCGTTGCCGCGGACCGGGCCCCAGCTCCAGATAACCTCCCGGCGCGGCAGGATCCACCGAAGCGGCTGTATCTGTGACCACCGTTGACGCCGGCCCGCCCACCGGTGCCGGCGATCCCGACACTCCCGCCGCCGAAGCCGGCCAACCCTCCGGCGCCGGCGCACCCGACGCGCTTGCGGTTGCCGCCGGCCCGCCCACCGGTGCCGGGGATCCCGACGCACCCGCCGCCGAAGCCGGCCCACTCCCAGGCACCCCGGCCGGCACACTCTCAGCCTCCCGCGCCGCCAGCAGCGCCGCGACGGCCTTGTGGTGTTTGCCCGCGTTGTCCCGGAAATCCAAGGTGGCCAGATGCAGTCCGATGGTGGACACCGCCCGACGCACCGCGGCCAGCGAACCGTCCGCCACCAGCGAGGCGGTATGCGCGCGCAGCGACTGCTCGATCAACGCCAGGTCGGCCAGCACCTCCGCCGTCGAGCTGTAGTCGCGCCCGGGTTCGTGCGGCAGCCGGCGCTGGATCCGGGCACTGGTGTTGAGCAGCTTCGCCTTGATGCAGGTCAGCTTCAACCGGTACGGCTCGTTCGCGTTCAGCTCGCGCACCCGCGGGTCCAGGCCCGGCAGGTTCGCCAGGTCCTCGGCCACGGAGTCCAACAGTTCGCCGGTGGCGGCCACGATCGTCGTCGAGTTGGAGAGCACCGCGATCAGAGTGTCCACAAAGCCGATGTTGATCCGCACCGCATGCTGGTTCTGCAGCTGGAAGACCTCATGTGTCACGTCCACGGTCACATGCGGGTTGCCGTCCCGGTCGCCGCCGATCCACGAGCCGAAACGCAGCGGGGCACCGTCGTCGGGCAGTGTCACGCCGTGCTCGGAGAGCAGCTCGGACAGGTCCCCCATCAGCTCCGGCATGGTGTTGGTAAGGATGTTGCCCAGGTAGTAGGCCGCATTGCGCGCTTCGTCCACCGGGCTGGGCCGCACGTGCCGCAGCTCGTCCGTCTGCCACATCTGGTCGATGATCTCGGCCAGCCGCCGGTCCTGCCGCCGCCGCGCGGTGCTGCCCTCCGCCGTCGTCGTGGAGAGCAGATCGGAGATGGCCCGCAGCTTGTCCAGAACGGTCCGCCTCGACGCCTCGGTGGGATGGGCGGTGAAGACCGGCCGGACGTCCAGCTGGTTGACCGCGCGCTGCAGCGCTTCCGGTCCGGCTTCATCGGCGATCTGCGCGACGGTGCGGAGCAGTTGTCCGTCCTCCTCGGGCCGGACGCGCAATTGGCGCACGCGGTGCACCTGCTCGGCGGCGTTGGCCAGGTGGAAGTAGAAGGCGAAGGCCCGCGCTAGATCGGTGGCTTCGTCTACGTCCAGCCCGGCGAGCAATTCGCGGACCTGGTCGATCACGTCGCGGGCGGTCCACGGCCCGGTCGCTTCGCCCTCGCCGCGCGCCGCTTCCTTGGATTCCTTGGTCAGCAGCCGCACCTGTTCCACCAGATCCAGCAGGTCCGGCCCATGCTGGCGCACCAGCGATTCGCCCAGCAGCGTACTCACCCGGCGCACGTCGGCGCGCAGGCTCGCGTCGAGGTCCCGATCGCGGGCGGCGTGGGGCATGGGACATGTCCTTTCGCGTCCAACAGGGCTTGCCGGTTTGTGCCGGGGCGGCGGATTCCGCAGCGTGGCCGCGGCATCCCCTCAAGCGTACGACGGCGGTGGCCCTCCGGCCGCGGGCCCGTCGCCTCCCGGGCCCGCTGGCTTGGGTGGCCCGCCTCGTTGGGAGCCCGTCGCCTTGGGTGGCCCGCCTCGTTGGGAGCCCGCCGCCTCAGACCCCGCAAGCCTGAGGTAGCCTGCCGCTCCCAACCTGTCCGGCCTACTTCGGTGCCATCCGGATGGCGCCGTCCAGCCGGATGGTCTCGCCGTTGAGCATGCTGTTGGCCACGATGTGCGCGGCAAGTTCGGCGTATTCCGCGGGCCGGCCCAGCCGGGACGGGTGCGGCACCTGATGGCCCAGCGATTCCTGCGCCTGCTGCGGCAGTCCGGCCATCATGGGGGTCTCGAAGATCCCGGGCGCAATGGTGACCACCCGGATCAGCGAGCGCGCCAGTTCCCGGGCCAGCGGCAGCGTCATCGCCGCCACCCCGCCCTTGGAGGCGGCGTAGGCCGACTGGCCAATCTGGCCGTCGAAGGCCGCCACCGAGGCCGTGTTGATGATGACGCCCCGTTCCGGGCCGCCCAGTTCGGTTTCCACCGGTTCGGTCGCGGCGATCGCGGCGGCCGCCAGCCGGATCACGTTGAACGTGCCGATGAGATTGATCTGGACCACCTTGCTGAACGCTTCCAGCGGCAGCACGCCGTCGCGCCCCAGCACCTTGCCAGGCGTGCCGACGCCGGCGCAGTTCACCAGGATGCGCAGCGGCCCCAGCGCCGCCGCCCGGTCCACCGCAGCCTGCACCTGGTCCTCAACGGTCACATCGGCGGGCGCAAACACGGCCCGCTCCCCCAGTTCGGCGGCGAACTCCTCCCCCTTCGAACCGGGCAGATCCATCAGCACCACTGACGCGCCGGCAGCATACAGCCGGCGGGCCGTCGCCGCTCCCAGTCCTGATGCTCCGCCGGTAATCAGAGCTACGGCTCCGGAAACCTCCACTGAGTCCTCCACATCCTGTCAACGTGCTTTCTCCGCCGCCGTCCACCGGCGGCACCGCACATCCCAGCCTAGTGTGGCCCGGAGCACGCCGCCGTCACCGGCGGGGGCCCACCGGCAGAATGCCCGGCCCGCTTGGGCACTCGACGGCCGTTAGGCTAGTGCCCATGCCCACCCTGCCCGGCGGCGGCGGAGCCTTCCGCCCGCCCAACCCCACGCTGACGGCGGGCCGCGCGGACGAGGCGGCGATCGCCGTCGTCCGCCATTTCGGCCACCGTTTGCTGGGGCTGCCCTTTACGCTGCTGGGCGCCGTCCGCCGGCCCGCGCCCGGCTGGACCGGACCGTGGCACTACTGGTGGCAGGCGCATTTTTTGGACTGCCTGGTGGATGCCGGCCGGCGGGAACTGCGCCGGGAACAGCATTACGACGGCGGCAACGGACCGAGCGCGGGACGCCTGGCTGGCCGGCTGCTGCGCACAGTGAGATGGCGCAATGGCTTCCGCTTCCCCAACGCCTACTACGACGACATGGCCTGGCTGGCCCTGGCCACGCAGCGGCTGGATGCTCTGGCGGCCGACGCGAACAAGCCGCGCTTTCGGTCCAAGTCCGCGGCGCGCCGGTTGCTGCCCCAGCTGGAATCGGCGCACACCTCCGACCTGGGCGGCGGCTTGTTCTGGAGCACCGCCCGGGACTTCAAGAACACGCCGGCTACGGCGCCGACGGCACTGTACTTGGCCCGTTCGGGCGACACCGGCCAGGCCGCCCGGCTGCTGGACTGGCTGGATGCCGAGCTCTACGCACCGGAGCGGCGGCTGTATCTGGACGGCGTGCGCGTCGCCGGCGGGAAACCCGCCCTGGTGCCGGACGTCTATACCTACAACCAAGGACCGGTGCTGGCGGCGCTGCTGGAGGTGGGCCGGGATGCCGACCTGCGGCGCGCGGCCGAGCTGGTGCACGGCATCGCGGCCGGCCTGGTGCAGCAGCCCGAAGTCACCGAGGAAGAGGGCCGGAAACTCGTCCTGCGCACGCACGGTGCCGGCGACGGCGGACTGTTCACCGGGATCCTGGCCCGCTACCTGGCCGTGGCGGCCCGGTCCGAGAAACTGCCCGGCGAGGTCCGCGAGCTGGCCGCGCGGATGGTCGCGGACACCGCGGAAGGCTTCTGGGCCGGGCGGGCCATCGAGAACCACCGCAGCTGGGAGGTCCTGGTCTTCTCCGCCGACCCCGCGGCACCGGCCGCCGGGAAGCCCGAGCCGGGAACAGTCCTTGAACTTTCCACCCAATTGCAGGCGTGGATGACGTTGGAGGCCGCCGCCACGCTGTCCGGTTGAATCCGGCGGCAACACCGGCCGGTTGAACCCGGCGGCACCCCCGCCGGCCGAGGGGTCAGGACGGCATTTTTTGCTGCGGGTACGGTGTTTCGTGCCGCGCCAACATCTCCACGAAGTCGGCGATCCTGCGCTGCCGGCCGGCGTCGGTCTTCAGCTGGCCCAGCCGGTGGATCAGGGCAAAGCGGTTCTGCGAGGTCAGCACGTCGAACATCGCTTGCGCCTCCGGGACGGCCGCGATCGCCGCGGCCAGGTCCGCTGGCACCTGGGCCGTGGCCGGCCCGGCGTAGGCCTTCTCCCAGCGGCCGTCGGCCTGCGCAGCGGCCACCGCCGCCCGGCCGGCGTCGTGCATCTTGCCGGCCTGCTCCAACTTTTCGATATACCCGACGTTGCGCTGCGACCAGATGCTGCGCTTGCCGCGCGGGGTGAACCGCTGGAAAACGCTTTCGGTATCCCGGCGGCGCGCCTGCCCATCGATCCAGCCGAAGCACAGGGCCTCTTCCAAGGCCCCGGCGTAGTCCAGTTCCGTCACCGTGCCGCCCTTTTTGTGCAGGATCAGCCAGACGCCGGCCGACGCGGCGTGGTGTTCCTCCAGCCAGGCCCGCCACGCGGCGGCGTCGGGCAACAGCAATTCCGGAAGTTCTGCAGGCATGCCCTTATGCCAGCACGGCGCGGCCTCGGCGTCTAGTAGTTTCTGAAGTATCTTCATTGCTGACCTGAAGGAGAAATGCCGTGCTGCGCGTGCGCCCCGTTGTGTTCACATCCCGGATCGAGCCGTGGCGGGAGCTGCTGACCGCCGCCGGGTTGGTGTATGCGGCCGACGACGGCGGGGCTTGGCTGGAGTTTGACGCCGCCTCCGGCCGGTTGGGGCTGCGCCGGGTCGATGCCGGCGACCCCGCGGACGGCCGCGTGCGGCTGGGCTTCGAGGTCCGCGACCTGGACGAGTTCGCCCGCCGCACCGCAGCCGACGGCACCAAGGCGGCGATCGAGGACGCCGACCACGGCCGCACGGTCAGGATTACGGCGCCGTCGGGCTTCAGTTTCCTGGCCGACCCTGCCTCGCCCTCCTTCGGCAACCATCCCGGCCCAGACCAGCCGGATCCGGCGCTGGCCGTGAGGCCGGTTTGGGTGACGCCGGATGTCCCAGGCGCAGTTGCCACCCTCCGCGGGATCGGCGCGCACCCCCGGTTCGGCCACTCCGGCGAATGGGCGGACTTCGCGGCGAAGAACGGCGGGCTGGTCGCGGTGCGGCACGGCGCAGCGGAGCAGCTGGAACTTTCCTTTGAGTACGACGACGACCTCACCGCCCTGCGGGACCGCCTCACCGCAGCGGGGATCACCGGCTCTGTGGCGGACGAGGCCGCCGGGCAGACCCTGTTGGTGGAGCATCCGGACGGCGCGGAGCCTGCCCTCCCAAGACGGCTCCGGTTCACGGTCCGGCCGGATGCCTCGTCCAGACCCGCCGATACCGACTGACCCAGCGGCACGCTAATACGGGCCAGGGAGCCGCTCAAGGCGCGTCGCTGGATCGCGGGCCGGACGCGCCGTTCCGGACGGCTGGCGTGACTGGCATCGCAGCGGTGCTGTAGAACAAGTACATGAGTGTACGCACCCCCGACCCGTATCCCGGCTGGCTCTCGAACGAGGATCTGCACGAGGCCCGGCAACGCCTGCCGATGCTCTACGTGGAGGCAGTGCCGGTGCGGCTGGACTCGCTGGGCTACGTGACGGAGATCGGTTTGCTGCTGCAGGCCTCCGACGAAGGCGAGATGGTCCGCACCTTCGTATCGGGACGGGTGATGTACCGCGAGACGGTCCGCGCGGCCCTGCTGCGCCACTTGGAAAAGGACCTGGGGCCGCTGGCTTTTCCGCAACTGCCGGCCAGCCCTGTGCCGTTTACCGTGGCGGAGTATTTCCCGTCGCCGTCCGAGACCGGGCTGACCGATGACCGGCAGCACGCCGTGGCGCTGGCCTACGTCATCCCGGTCACCGGAGAATGCAACCCCCGCCAGGACGCACTTGAGCTGAGCTGGATGACGCCGGAGGATGCCCTCAGCCATGCGGTCCAGTCCGAGTTCATCGGCGGCCGCGGCAATCTCCTGCGCCAGGCGCTGGCTCACGCCGGCTGGTGCCGCTAACCACCGATCCGGCACGGTTGTCTGGTCCCCGCACCGCAAAACCCCGACGAATATTCAGCAGGCGCCCTTTAGCCGCGAAAAGGGAGCCTGCTGACTCCTCGATGATCGGGACGCGGTGTCGGCCCGCCGGTCGGGCGGCGCTCCTACGCCTTGGTCGAGAGGTCCGCCTATGCCTTGGTCGAGAGGTGCTCCTACCTGGGCAGCGTCCAGGTGTACATCTGGGCGGCCAGGTCTCGGGACTGCTCTTGGTGCTGGTCCTGACAGCGCAGCCGCTTTAGCGTGACCGGCCGCCGGCTGCGCCGGTTGGCAAGATCTATCAAGATCAGGCCGGCGGCGCGCAGCAGAACGGTCAGGTGGCTCTGGCCGCGGAGCTGTTCGGGCTGAACGGGGGCGTGCGTCGGCACCTGGCCGCTGCGGGCCTCGGGGGCAAAGAGGATGCTCATGGCAGGCTTCAACTTTCACAGAACGTAGGGCTGCTGTGCGTTGGTGCGCTTCCCGGAGGCTTAACGAAGATGCGGTTCCGGAAGCTTTTCGATGTCTTAGACGCTATCGGCGATCGCGGTCACCTTTGGTCCTCGATCCCGCTCCGGATACCAAATAATTCGGGCAAGGACATTCTCCGTCGGCACGGCTCAGACCCCGGACCGCCTGGTGCCCCTTGCTGGGGCGGTGCCCCTTCCCCTCCATGAGCAGCGGGCGCCACACTCCCTGAGGAATGATCAGCATTCCTCGTGCCTGCTTGAGAGACCCCACGGCCCCCGGCCCAAAGGAGCGGACCAGCGCCAGTTTTGCTTACGACTCGGCAGGCAATGTGGCGCATGCTGTACGTCCATCTTCCGCAGCCTGCGCCAAGAACGGCTCGGCGACAGCAGCGCTGGCTCCCCTGGCTTAATGTGGCGTCTGCTGCCTCCGCCCGCCAAGTCAGGCCGTCATCCAGGCGACAAACCGATGGTCCGTCACCCAAGCAACATACCGATGTGCCGTCGCCCAGGCGACAAACCGACGGTGGGCAGAACCACCGATGCGCCGACGCGCACCCCCGTGCTCCCGTGCTCGCCGTGCTCCCGCGACCGGACCGATTCTGAGATGCCGCTCACGATCGATCGTTTCATCATGGCGCCTCGCGGCACACCACAGCGGGCCTCCCAACCGAAAGGTAACGATTTCATATACTGTTCTGACGATCGCGAGCGTGACTAAGGAATTACCCATGACCGAACAACAGGCCGAGACATTCATCCACCATGTCAAGGCCGAAAGCGTAGGCGCCGGTGCCCGGTTCCTCACGCGCTCCGGTGAGCATTCCGCACCCGTGGCGGACACCGCCGTCGTACCCGATGATTTCGGCACTCCGGCGGTGGTGGTGGCTACCTTGGAAGACGGCAGCCGGGTGCGCATTGCCCACGGGTCGCGCATCCGCATTGCTTCCTCACGCCGGCCCGCCCAGTTGCCCGGCGCGCTGGCGCAGGATGACCTGGAGCTGATTCCCGCCGAGGAGGGCACCCCCGAAGCCGTGGTGGTTGCGGTAGCCCGCGCCCATGCCCGCAATGCCGGAGTGCAGCGGCTGGCCGCCCGCTTGAGCCGCGGGCTCAATGCCAAAGCCGGCAGCCACTTGCAGGACGTGCGGGACCTCGCGCACACGCTGTTCGTGGAACTGGACGACCGCGAGCGCGCGCTCACGGTGTGCCGACTGATCATCGACCAGCCCTTCGACGGGAACTTCGGCCGGTGGAAATGGATCGAGTCGGCACTGGCCATGGCCGCCTACATCCTGCGCGAATCAGGCAGCGAAGAGGACAGCGCGGAAGCGCTGCGGCTGGCCGACACGTTGCGCACTCCGGACGACGCCGACGAGGATCCCTTCCGCGCGAAGATCAACGCCGAAGTCCGCCAGCGCCAGCTGAACGAACCGAACCTCTATGACAAAGAAATCCACCGGGCGATGGCTGCCGCCGACCGCACGGCGGAGCGCGAGTGGCGCGAGCTGCGGCTGACCGCGCTGTTGTACTTGCGCACGCACGGCGGGTCAGAGACTTTGGAACCGGTTGAATTGGACCGCCGAATCAGCAACGAATTGGTGGCCATCCGCGCCCTGGACGTCCAGCAACGGAACTCCTAACGCCCTGCGTCCGGGCTCTGGCCACTCCCTGCGGCCCGGGAGTAGAGTCGGCCGCATGACGGAAAGCGGAGCTGCAACGGAGCCCGGTTCACTCAGCGTCCACATCAACGCGGATGCCCGCCAGGTGTGGACCATGCTGCGCGAACCCAGACGCATCGCGCAGTGGCACGGCTGGGATATGGCTGGACTGGACGAGGAGATCCGCGAGATCTACTTCAGCGACGCCACAGAGGCCGAAGACCACAAACGGCTCACCATGGGCGACAGCGACGCCTTCATCCTGGAACCAGTGGGCGACGGCGTCCGGCTCACCCTTCAGCGCGGCCCCGAGTCCGGCGAGCAGTCCGACGAATGGTGGGAGGACGTCACCGAAGGCTGGCTGACCTTCCTGCAGCAACTGCGGTTCGCCTTGGAACGGCACCCCAACGACCCCCGCCAGACCACCTACCTCGGCGCAGACTCCATCCCGTCGGGCGGGCTGCTCTCCAGCCTTGGCCTGGACAACCTGCCGACGGCGGGCGAGACGTACAGCGCGTCTCTGGCCACCGGGGAAGAGATTTCCGGAAAGGTGTGGTTCCGCTCGGACCGCCAGCTGGGGTTGACCGTTGATTCGTATGCCGACCGTGGCGGCGGCCTGCTGATCGTCGCAGAAACCCCATCGCACCCGGAGGGCAGGCCCGAGGGCGGCAGCCAGGTGCTGATCAGCTGCTATGGGCTCGGTGCCAGGCGGTTGGCCGAGATCCGGGACGGCTGGGAGGCCTGGCGCAACAACGCGCTGCCCGGCGCCGACCGGCTGGTGCTGGGCAGCACCGCCGGACCCGGCTCCGACTAGAGAACCCGGCCCTCGCCGGCGGAGTTTCCACCGACGGGCGTGCACCCCGCGCGTCAGGCCCCGCCTTGCTGCCGGCGCTGGAAGCGACGCCGGTTCTTCTCGCGGATGGTCCGCTGGTGCATGAGATACACGAGACTGATCCCCACCAGAGCGCCAATGGCGGTCTGCAGTGCCCTGTCCACCATCAGTTCACGCGGATCGGTGGGGGCAGCAAGCTCGGTCATGATCAGGGCCAGCGGCGTGATGAAGATCAGCGCCAGCGCGTAGTGGCGCAGCACGAACATTTCCGCGCTGAACTGCAGCACGATCACCATCAGGACCAGGACCCAAGGCTCCGGGCGCGGGGCCAGCAACAGCCCGGCTACCACCACGCCCGCGAAGGTCCCCAGGATTCGGTGGACGCCCTTTTTCACCCGTTGGGCCAGGCTAGGCCCCGCGATCGGCGCCACGGCAGCCACCATCGCCCAGTAGTTGTGTCCCAGCCCCACCACAGTGGCGAGGGTTCCTGCGGTCAGGGCCGCCAGCGCATTGGCACCGGCCTCTACACGGAATTCCCGCCAGTGCTCGCGGGTAAACTGCGGCTTGGGCGGCGGCGCCATGGATGTGCGCCAGGCCGGCACCAGCCGGCTGCTGATCCCGATCAGCATGGCCAGCACCACACTTGCCAGGCCGGTCAGCATGGCTTGCCACAGCGGCGCGGTCAGCGGGATGGAACCGATGGCCGCATAGCCGAACGTAAAGAAGATGACGCCGGCCGGGCGCAGCTGGAAGTAGTTGACCGCCAGCGACCACAGGCCCGCCACCACCGTGGTGCCGAAGACGATGCCCCAGGGTCCGGCATCGGCCATGGCGGTGAGGGCGCCGAGGAACATGACCAGCATGATCAACACGCCGAACTGGCCCTGATGCCGCAGCCTTGCTCCGTGAGCCTCACCCCGGCCGTAGATTCCGGTGAAGGCGCCGAAGGCGGCGAAGATCATCAGATCGAACCGGCCCATCGCCAGCAGGGCGAGCAGCGGCAGGCCGACGCTGATGCCGCAGCGGGTGGCCACGATATGGTCCTGGCGCGCCGGACCTACCCGGAAGAATTCGCGTACGTACTGCGTCGCCATGCTGCCTACCTTTCGCCTGCCACACTATCCACGATGCCTCGTCTCCATCACCCGCCGGAGGCCCCCAAATCCCGCTGGCCCCAGGATTCCACCGGCCAACTGGACCACCGGGGTCTCAACTCTGGCGAGGTCAATCCATGCGGAGTGCCGAAGCCCCTCGGGCCGCCGCCCCGGACTGGATTCGGGAGAAAAGTAAGGGGAACCTGCGTACGGACGGGGCGGAGGGCCCGCCGCCCGGGACCGCAGCCGCAAAGGTTCCACTCTCCAACCCTAATTCGATTGCCTGAGGCAATCATCATTCTGTGAGCGGGTCGACAGGTCGGCGTCCGCCGTGCCACACGCCGCATAGCCTTTCGCTGCCCGCACCGCACTCACGCGCCCTGCGGTGCACCCGGTAGGGCAAAATGGTGGGGTGCCCCAGTCTGATTTTTCCTTCCGCGTTGGCAATCGCCTCGCCAACACCGCCAGCCCCTCCCCTGCCCGGATGGAGGAGAACGGCGGCGGATTCCAGGGCCGCACCGGTACCATCACCACGCCGCACGGAGAGATCCAGACCCCGGCGTTCATCGCCGTCGGCACTAAAGCCACGGTCAAGGCGGTGCTGCCCGAGTCCATGAAGGAACTCGGCGCGCAGGCGCTGCTGGCTAACGCGTACCACCTGTATCTGCAGCCCGGCGCGGCGGTGCTGGACGCGGCCGGCGGCTTGGGCAAGTTCATGAACTGGGACGGCCCCACCTTTACCGACTCCGGCGGCTTCCAGGTGATGAGCCTCGGCTCCGGGTTCAAGAAGGTCATCAACATGGATGCAGTCGCGGCCAGCACCGGCTCGGATGACCAGGTGGCACCCGGCAAGGAGCGGCTGGCCCACGTGGACGACGACGGCGTCTGGTTCAAGTCGCACCTCAATGGCGACAAGCACCGCTTTACGCCGGAGATCTCCATGCAGGTGCAGCACCAACTGGGCGCGGACATCATGTTCGCCTTCGACGAGCTGACCACGCTGATGAACTCGCGCGGCTACCAGGAGGAGTCGCTGGAGCGCACCCGGCTGTGGGCCGAACGCTGCGTCACGGAGCACGAGCGGCTCACCGACGAGCGCTCGCACCGGCCGTACCAGGCACTCTTCGGCGTGATCCAGGGCGCCCAGTACGAAGACCTGCGGCGCAAGGCCTGCCGGGATCTTGGCGCGATGAACTTTGACGGCTTCGGCATCGGCGGCGCACTGGAGAAGGAAAACCTGGGCACCATCGTGCGCTGGTGCACCGAGGAGCTTCCCGAGGACAAGCCACGGCATTTGCTCGGCATCTCCGAGCCGGACGACATCTTCACCGCGATCGAGAACGGCGCGGACACTTTCGACTGCGTCTCCCCGACACGCGTGGCCCGAAACTCGGCGTTCTACACCCCGGACGGCCGCAAGAACCTGTCCAACCGCCGATTCAAACTGGACTTCACGCCCCTGGTTGACGGCTGCGACTGCTACACCTGCGCCAACTACACCCGCGCCTACATACACCACCTGTTCAAGGCGAACGAGATGGTCAGCCACACGCTGATCTCCATCCACAACGAGCGCTTCACCGTGAAGCTGGTCGACGACGCCCGGCTGGCCATCGACGACGGCTCCTTCTTCGACTTCAAGGCAGAGGTGCTGGGCCGCTACTACGCCTGACCTTCGCCGCTACATCTCCACAGGCGGAAGGCCGCCGTCGTATCCAAAGATAACGACGGCGGCCTTCCGCACTGAGTGCGCCTGCGACTTAGGCGGCAAGCACGACGTCGGCCTGCTCGTCCTGCGCCAGAGGCGCCAGGATTATCAGCCGGCAGTCGACCTGTTCCGGATCGGCATGCTCGGGCAGGACCCCGGAAATCGCACACGCCTGCAGATGCCAGAGGACGGCTCCGTCCACCGAGGCATGCTGCAGATCTATGGTCACTTCCAGGCCTGCCGCCAAAGAATTTGCCCGCTTCGCGAGTGAATACACTGCCAGGACATTGCGCTCATCGACCCGCCCGCGCACGTCAATATGCGCCGATGAGCATTCCAGGTCGACGCGCACCGTCACTCCCAGCTTTCCGCTCATCGGGATCCCGCCTTCGAGCCAGCCGAGGCGCGGACAGCGGCAGCCGGAACCCGACGGCGGCGACGTGCGGCACGGGATTTGCCTTCCAGCGCCCAGGACTTGTGGAATCGGCTGCGCTGCTCCTGGGGGACCAACTGCAGGAAGACCGGATGGCCGAAGACCTGCTGCCTGGCCTCCGAGCAAAACGGCAGCACACGCAGCCGGCGGCGGTGCGCCTCGGCCAGCGCCCGGCGCACCAAGGGCTCGCCGAGTCCCAGTCCGCGGTGCCATCGGTCTTCTTCTATTTCGAGGAGCCACATTTCGCCGTCTTGGATCTTGTACTGCAATGACGCGGCCACTTCACCATCAACGTAGGCATCGAAGCGTGATGCGCCGTAGTTGTCGCGTATAACTTGCATGCCTTCTCCTCATCCATGCGCAGCCCGGCAGTGCCGCCCTTGGCGATGCCAGCCACCTGCTGCGAAACCATGGCTCCAGCGGGCCGGAGCCACAACAGTAACCGTACTTACGATGTAAGCAAAGCATGCTTAGTATCGTTCTGCAAAGTCTCCGGGTGAATTTCAGGTGGCGGGAGGAAAAACATTTGCCGGACGGGCATGGGCCGCCCTCAGGTGAGCTGGCTATCCAGTCTGTCCAGCAGGGCATCAAGCGCCGCGTCGAACTCCTGTTTGGAACGGTCTTCCGACAGCAGGTCCTGCAACTCCTGCAGAAGTGGATAGTCGGTCAGGTCCGCCTGCCGGGAGGGCGATGGATCGGGATCCTCCACCGGCCCGATGTCGGCGCCGAGGGCAGCTACCTCCAACAACAAGTTGCCGATCAGGAAACTGCTGAAGGCCCGGTAAGCTTCGACCGCCTGCTCGTTGCTGAACCCCGCTTGGGTCATCGCCCTGAGGAACGACTCGACCCAGCGCAGGCTCCGCAACGGCGGGCGGACCCACGGAGCCTCGGCGGGCCGCGTGGCAATCAGCGGGAAGACCTGGGGATGCTTCACGGCCAGCCGGCGCAGACCATGGGCCAGCCGGAGAAGGTAGTCCTGCCAACCGTAGCGCGGCTCCACATATACTTCGGGATCGCTGTACAACTCGTCGACCACCGACTCCACGATGCCGTCAAGCAGGTCCTCTCGCGAGGGCACGTAGCGGTACAGCGACATGGCTTCGACGTCCAGCTCGGCACCCAATCGCCGCATGCTCAATTGCCGGACCCCATGCTCCTCGATGAACACTGCACCGGCCTCGAGAATCCGCTGTCGGTCCAGCCGCGGCCTGTCGCCACCGGGATGGCCCGTTTCTGGCGATGCGGACGTTCCGGACTCGACCATTGAGCACTTCCCTCCTGCGATTGCGCACCAGCCTACGCGCCCGGATTCCCCCTGTCCTCCCACCGCCCGCGGACGAGCGGCCTAAGTCCTGCTCGAATCCCGCACCCGGCAGTGCGTGATTTCCGCTGCGGGCCGCGGTTTTTTCGCTGTTGGAGAAGGTTTGGAAAATTCCCGGCAAAATGCCTGATCTGGGGGTGCCAAGCGCAGACCTTACACTGTAAGCTGGCGAAACCCGGGGCTCGTTCTTTCATCCGAGGGGTGGGAGGCCCGGTTAGGGCAGAGGGACCTTCGTTCTGGCCAGATAGGAAGTTAGCAAAATGGAAGAACATCTGAAGGACGTTTGGACCGCTTCGGCAGCGGTCGAGGGGTTGCAGGTCGAGATGGACCAGGCTGAAACGAATCTGGACGTTGCCATTGATGTCGCCCTGAAGGCCGGAATCGCACCGGAGGAAATCCTCGTGTCGGCAAACTTGTCGCCGTCAGAGCTCAGCGAGCGCGTCCCGACCCTGGTCATCGACGATCAGGCTGCAGAGGAATCCGAAGCCAGCGCATTGTAGGACGGTTCACGCTTCTTCACCCAGCCGATCACCGCTGTGGTGACGGGGACGAAGAGGAACTCCACCAACGTCTTATAGACGAAGCCGACCAAGACGTAGTTGACGAACGTGGGGACGTCGTTGATGCCGATAATCGAGGCCGCAATCGAGCAGAAGATCAGTGTGTCGGCGAATTCCCCGACCCCGGTGGAGCCCATCAGCCGCGCCCACAAGCGGCGTTCGCCCCAACGTTCCTTCATCCGCACCAGCACCCAGGAATTCAGCGTCTGACCCACGAGGAAGCCCAGCAGGCTGGCGAGCACGATCAACGGCACTGGGCCGAGCGCACCCTCAAGGGCCTGCTGTTTCATCCGGCCGAAGTCGTCGTCAAAGCCGGGAAGTCCGATGATGACCCAGTAGCAAAGCGAGGCGAAGACCGACAGGGCGAAGGTGGTGATGATGGCCTTGCGTGCCACCTTGAAGCCGTACACCTCGCTGATCACGTCGCCCAGGATGTAGGCCAGCGGGAACAGGAAGAAGCCGCCGTCGGTAATAATCGGCCCGATAACCACACCCTTGGCCGCGCCGATGTTGGACAGAATCAGGACCACGGCCATCACGGCAAGCATGATGCCAAAGTAGGGGCTGCCGATCGAGGCGAAGCGGGCAGGCGTGCGGGATTGCAGTTCAGTCATTGTGGTGGTTCACCCTTATAGAAGTGGTTCGCGCAACGCTTCACACCGTCAGGTGCCTGACGAAACGTCCGCTGTATTAGCACTAATGGGTCCGTCTGCCACCCGGACCGCCATCCATTCTCCCACGGCCCGACAGTTCCTTGTTGGCCGACCTATTCTTGCTCTATGAGCCAGGAACCGGAGCTCGACGAGTTCGAGCGCAGCAACCCGCGCCACCGGGTGACGTTTGGGTTCGGCGCCTTTGTGGTGGGTTTCCTGGTGGCGATCTCCGTTTTCGCGCTGGGCGCCCTACTGCTCACCCTGATCGGCGGCCCGGTCAACGGGCACCAGCTGGCGTCGGCAGCGCTCCTGGCCCTGGTCGTCGGGCTGTATGCCGGCGGCGTCGGACTGGTGGTCGGGGCGCCGATCGCGTTTGTGCTGGGCCTGTTGCTCCGGCCGGTGGCCAACCAGTGGCTGCACGTGCTGGCCTTCTTCCTGGTGATGACCACGGCTTCCTTCCTGATCCTGGTCTCGCTCTCCAGCGGCGACCCGCTCGGCACGCTCGAACTGGCGGCGCTGATCGGGCTGGCCGCCGCGATCGGCCGCCTCAGTGTGTGGAAGATGATGGATATCCGCTGACCGGACCCGGCCGCGCAGCCGCCGCGCAGCCCGCCGCGCGTTCGCCCTGAGGCGAGCACCGCCGTCGTTATTAGGAACCGGGGGTGCAGGGGTGGAAAATGGGCGCATGTCTGTTTCCACCACCGAAACCACCGCGCCCGCTATTACGTTGACCATCGCCGGCTCCGAAGCCACCGGCGGCGCAGGCGCGCAGGCCGACCTGAAGACCTTCCAGGCGCTGGGCACCTACGGCATCACCGCCTTGACCTGCATCGTCTCCTTCGATCCGAAGGACAACTGGAACCACCGCTTTGTCCCGGTGGACGCCGGCGTCATCGCCGACCAATTGGAAGCCATTCAGACCTGTTATGAAGGGTCGCTGAAGACGGTCAAGCTGGGGATGCTTGGCTCGCCCCTGACGATCGACACCGTCGCCGCGGCGCTGAAGAACCAGCAGTGGGACAACGTGGTGCTGGACCCGGTGCTGATCTGCAAGGGGCAGGAGCCCGGCCACGCGCTGGACACCGACCAGGCGCTCAAGGCCCAGATGCTGCCGCTGGCCACCTTCGTCACGCCGAACCACTTCGAAGCCGAGTCCCTGGCCGGCATCACCATCAACGACGTCGAAGACCTGAAGGCGGCCGCCAAGATCATCCACGAAGCCTCCGGCGCGGCCGTGCTGGCCAAGGGCGGCGTGCGGTTGGCGGGCGCTGACGCGGTGGACGTGTTCTACGACGGCGACACCCTGGAGGTCCTCTCCGCGCCGAAGATCGGCGAAGTGGCCGTCTCCGGCGCCGGCTGTTCCCTGGCCGCCGCGGTGACCGCCGAACTAGCCAAGGGCGCCACCCCGCTGGAAGCTGCCAGGACCGCCAAAGCCTTCGTAACCGAGGGCATCAAGGCCCGGGTTTCCTCCCACGCCCCGTTCGACGCCCTATGGCAGGGCGGCGCAAAGCTTTCCTGACGCTTCCCTTTAATGACGACGGCGGTGCCCGCGCCCGGGTGCCGCCGTCGCTGCGTCCGCGGCGCCCCGCGGATGCGACGACAGCGGTGCCCGCCGGGGTGCCGCCGTCGCTGCGCCCAGGGCACCCCGCGGATCCCCGCCCGCCGCGCCACGGCACCTCGAGACACAAACAATGTTGAAATAACCGTGACGGAAGTCCCGCTGCAATACTGACGTTGACACAATAAGCAGGCCAACAGCGGGGAGGACCATGGCACTGGACACAGCGACCCTCAGGGTTGCCTTCGCCGTGGTGGGCATCGTTCTGCTGGTCCTGTTCTATATGGTGACCTACCGGCGGACGCGTGCCCCCTACAGCGCCTGGTGGTGTACCGCGATCGCGATGTTCCTCACCGGTTCCGCCGGTTACCTGCTGAACGGCACGGGACACCAGTGGTGGGCCACTCCTTTGGCGAATGTGCTGGTGGTTTTCGGCGCCGCGGGTGTTTGGACCGGAACCCGGTCGCTGAATGCCCGCAAACCGGTGCCGTTACTGATCGCGGCCGGTATGGCTCTTGCGGGCGTGAGCACCGCCGTTGATAATCCAGGCACGAATGTCTGGGCCGGCGGAACGGTGTTCCTCGCGTTCTTGACCCTGTTTTTTGGCTTGGCTGCCTCCGAACTTTTCCGGCTGCGCCGCGGTTTTACGCGTTTGCGTGGCCCCTTGGCAGTCGTTTCCGGGTTCCTGTCAGCCTTCTACTTTTGCCGGTTTGCCGCCTTCCTGGCGGACGGGCCGGAAGGCCGCATCTTCCAGACCTTCTTCGGGGGCGCGGCCACCACGCTGATCAACATGGCGGTGATGGTGGTGGTCTCCTTCAGCATGGCCACGTTCAGCGAAGAGCAGGCCGCCCGGGACCTGCGCAAGCGCGCGCTGCACGACGGGCTCACCGGGCTGCTCAACCGCACTGCCTTCCTTGACCTGGCCGCGGATCGGATCGACAGCCTGCGCCGCGGCGGCAGATCCGGCAGCCTGATGCTGGCGGACCTGGACCACTTCAAGACGGTGAACGACACGCATGGCCACCCCGCCGGCGACAAAGCGCTGCGCGCCTTCGCCCAGGTCTGTACCGACACCGTCCGGTCCACCGATCTGGTGGGACGCTATGGCGGAGAGGAGTTCATCCTGCTGCTCTCCGGCGCTGCCCCGGAACAAGCCAAGCAGGTAGCCCACCTCATCAGCCAGAACCTGCGCGCGGCGGACTTTCCGGACTTCACGCTGCCCACCGTGAGCTTCGGTATCGCTGCCATCGGCGAGGGACCGGACACACCGGATGCCAACACGCTGGATGCGGCGATCGATGCGGCCGACGCGGCACTCTACGAGGCGAAGTCCGAGGGCCGCGACCGGGCCGTCCTTGCTGGCGACCGCGAGGGCGGCCAGGACCAACTGTCCGGTAGCGGAGCAGCCCGGCCCTGATTCCCGATTGCCGACGCACCGACTGTCGCTGACCTGCAGTTAAATGCCCCTCCCGCCGCCCCAGAGCAAATCCTGCGGCATCCTGTCCGCCCCCGCCACCCCTTCCAACAGCGCGGGATCGATGGGCTGGCCACGGCGGAGCACGCTGATCTGCCCGGTGGATTCGAGCACCACGCAGGCAACTTCGGACGGGTGCCGGATACCGGCCAGCCGCAGTTTGGCCCGCACTTCCTCCTCCACCACATGGGAACGGACCAGGTTGTCCCGCAGCATGTCCTGCCCGGCCATCAGCAGCACCGGACGGCTGTTGACCAACTGCGCTCCCCGCCCCAGCCGACGGACCTGTCCGGCGACTGCTTGCAGGGTCAGGAGGGTGACCAGCCCCAGCAGGCCCGCAACGAGCGTTGGCGTGTTGCCGAGGATAGCCCGGCCGATCACGGCACCGAGCGCTATGACGGCGGCCAGGTCGAAGCTGGACATGCTGGCCAGTGTGCGTTGGCCCAATACGCGGATCACCAGCAGGACCGCAACGTAAAGGGTTATCGCCGAAATGACGACCCTCAGTGCGTCAGACCATGCCAGCCCGTATTCCTGCCACATCGAGGCCTCCTCAAACGCTTCCGGCCGGCTGCCATCAAAGATCCCCCGGCAGCTCGGGTACGCCGTCGGCGTACCCGAGCTACATTTTAAATGCCCGACGGCGGTGTCCACCGCTGGAGGCTCGTAAGCCCCGCTGGGGTGGGCACCGCCGTCGTCAGCGGTTCAGGTACGAATCAGACCGTCTGGACTGCGATCTCGGCGTCCAAGCGCGGCAGCCGCGGGAACCAGGGGTTCTCGCCCGGGGTGCCGACGTTGACCACCATAAAGGTGCGGTTGGCGGTTCCGGCGTTGAAGTCCTCGTCGATGCCGGCGGCGTCGAAGGCGCCCATCGGGCCGGCGTGCAGGCCCACGGCGCGGACCGCCATGATGAAGAAACCGGCCTGCAGCCAGGCGTTGTTCTTGGCCACCTCGGCGCGCATTTCGGCGTTGCCGTCGAACATTTCCTTGCGCTCCGGCGCGTGCGGGAAGAACGTTTCGAAGTGCTCGTGCCAGTCGGTGTCGTAGCTGAGCACGGCGACCATCGGAGCGGAGTGCGTCTTAGCGCGGTTGCCCTCGGCCATCCGGGCGGCCAGCTTCTCGCGGGCTTCTGCGGAGCGGACCCAGGTGATGCGCAGCGGCTGGTTGTTCATCATGGTCGGGCCCATCTTGGCCAGCTCGTAGATGGCGGCGAGCTGCTCGTCCGTGACCGGCTCCGTGGAGAACGTGTTCGCGGTGCGGGCCTCAAGGAACAGGTGGTCTGCGGCCTCGCGGCCCACGGACAGCTGGTTCTGCAGGTTGACGTCAGCGGTTTCGACGCTCATGGGACTCCTCAGGTTGGGGGTGTGGTGTCTGGTGGGTTTAACGCCGTGGCCTCGAGCCGAAATTTCTCCCGACGGGGTGACCTTCGCTACAGGGCCCGGCGGGCCGGCGGCCGGGCCCGTGGTTGGTGTCCACGTTCAGCAGGATCTGTCCATGTTGCCCGGGGCGGGCCGGGACCCGTGGTTACTGTCCACGTTCAGCCGAATCTGTCCATGTTTTGAAGGCGCGCACCGCCCTGACCTGCGGAAACTTTTTCGGGCCGCGCAAGACGTGGACAGTGCTGCGGTGGGAACTCGATCTGCGGGGGCGGAGGGGGGCGCGGGCGAGGTCCGTGCGCCGGGCGGGGGCGCTGGTGCGGGCCGGGCTCGGGTCGCCCGTGCGCCGGGCACCGGCGAGCGGTACCGGGCCAACGGCACGGGCCCTGAGCTGGCGAGGGCCGGGCGCCGGGCCTACGACGTAGATCTGGCCAAACATTGCCCCCGCCCGCCAGCACTGGTAGACAAACACGGTGACCGAAACTGCTGCGGCTTCCCGGCGTCCCGTGTGGTGGGGCCTTCTTCTGGTGATTGGCGGCTGGGCCGCGCTGGGGCTGCCGATGTTCTGGGCGCTGCTGGTGGTCTATATCGGATTCACCGGTTGCCTGCTGGAGTGCGCGGCGCCGGATCCCGCTACCGGGTTCTTCGGCTTGACCGCCCTGGTCATCATGATCGCCGCCCCGGTTCTGGCCGGCATCGCGCTGGTACGGCGCAGCAGGGCCTGGTGGATCGCGACGGCCTGCTTGCTGGCGCTGATCCTGGTGCCGTTGGCCTACGGCACAGCGATCGGAGCGTTCTGACGTGTACGACGGCGGGCACGCATCGCCGTCGTACATGGGACTGGAAATCTTGTGCACGCCTTCTTGGTGCGCCGCAGCCTAGGTCGCGGCCCCCTTTTGACCTCCCGGTTTTGGATTGCAGCGGCCTCGCCTGCCGACTGCCGGTCGCACCCGACCGCGCGCTGCGGCCCCATGGAAAGCACGGCTGCCGGCCACTAGGGTGGAGCAAAACAGGAAGTAGCAGGAAGGTAGTACCCATTTGGGCAAGAGCATGCAGGCGATGACGTATTCCCGTTACGGCGGCCCGGAGGTGCTGGAGCTGTCAGAAGTTCCGCGGCCGAAGGTAGCCCCGGGAACGGTGCTGATCCGCGTGAAAGCCTCAAGCGTGAACCCGGTGGACTGGAAGGTGATGTCCGGCGGGTTGGACCGGATGCTGGACATCCACTTCCCGGTGATCCCCGGCTGGGACGTTGCCGGCGTGGTGGAGCAAGTCGGGCCGGACACCCCTGAATTTTCACCCCGCGATGAAGTGTATGCGTACGGCCGGCGGGACACGGTGGCCGGCGGCACGTACGCGGAGTTCGTGGCCCTGCCGGTCTCCATGGTGACGCGGAAGCCGGCATCGTTGAGCTGGGAACAAGCCGCCGGTCTGCCGCTCACTGGCATGGTGGCGCAGCGGACTTTGGACGCTTTGGCCCCGTCCACCGGCGAAACCCTTCTGATCCACAATGGATCCGGTGGGGTCGGACGGATCGCCATCCAACTCGCCGTCGAGCGCGGTCTCCGGGTCATCGCGACGGCGTCGGAGAAGCACCACCAGCGGCTGCGGGAACTCGGTGCGGAACCGCTGGAATACGGCCCCGGTCTGGTGCACCGGGTGCGCGAACTAGCACCGCAGGGCGTGGACGTGGCGGCGGACTTCGTGGGCGGCGTCTTGCAGGACACCCAGGCCGTGCTGCGGAACGGCGGCCGGCACGCTTCCATCGCCGACCCGGCGGTGACAGAACACGGCGGCCGCTACATCTGGGTGCGCCCGGACGGATCCGAACTCGCCCGGCTGAGCGAGCTGGCCGACGCCGGCAAGCTCACCGTGGATATCGACCGGACCTTTCCGATGGACCAGGCCGCGGACGCCATGCGGCACAGTCAGCAAGGCCGCGTCGCCGGGAAGATCGTGCTGACGCCGTTCGCGGGAGACGCGGGAGACACCGACTAAGGGCAACGCGTGCAGAAGGCAGCAGGTGGATCAGCGTGACCGAACAGTTTTCAACAGTCGACGAATACGTCGCGTCGTTCCCGGAGGACGTCAAGGTCATTCTGGGGGAGATCCGGCAGACCATTCACAGCGCCGTACCGGGGTCCGAAGAGAAGATCAGTTACGGCATGCCGACCATCATGTTCGAGAGGCACTACCTCGTCTACTTCGCGGCATGGAAGCACCACGTCTCGCTTTACCCACTGCCCCAAGCCGACGCTGCCCTTGAGCATGACATGGAACCATATGCCGGGGCCAAGGGGACGCTTAAGTTCCCGCTGGGAAAACCAATTCCCTACGACCTCATCAGACGCGTGGTCATAGCTTTGGCCCGGCAGCGGGGCGCATTTGACGCTTAGTCTGCGGATGGGCGTGCGGCGTGCTTCAGCCGTTGACGGGCCGCCGGACCTTTCAGTCCTTCTTGTCCCCCGGGGCCTTCGGCTGCAGCTCGGCCAGCAATTCCTTGAGCCGCGCGTCGGTCAGGTAGGTCATCCCAGTGAGGACGTCCGTGATCCGGCGCCGGTCCGCGGGCTTGAACCGCGTGCTGTCCAGGATGTCGGAGACCCACAGCCCGTCCATTGCCAGCCGGACGATGATACCCAAGATGCCCACCGGCTCGCGCGGATCCAGGTCCTGCCGGTCCAGCCGCTGGTTGAGGTAGATCAGTGATTCGGCCAAGTTGGGTTGCCGGATCGCTGTGGACAGCAAGCCTGCCTGGTTGCGGTCGTTGTTTGCCCGTGCGTCGGAGAACGCCGCGATGTACGCCCGTTCCTCGGCGCCCAGCGGCTCCGGATCGGCGTCGGCCCGCTCGCCCAGCTCGTGCACCAAAGCCATGATGATGGATTCGACATCGCGCTCGACCTCGTCGATCGGCGCCCCAGGTTCAAACATGCTGCCCTCCTGTTCTTTCCCGGCGGGTTTGCCGCCTCAGCCAGTCTATCCACAGCCGCCACGCCGGCGGCGGCCCTCAGTTTCCTTGCCGGCGGAGGCGTCCGGGACCGGATCCGGCATGCGGAGCCCGCATTTGAGTCAACTATTACGACGACGGCGCCTGTCTTACGTGCCGCGGGTCACCTTACTTTCCCTCCGCAGTTAGTCTGTACAGGCAACTAATTGAGGGGCCGAAGGAGCAACATGGCCGCAACCAGCATCACCCGGCAGCGGGCAGATGCGGCGTGGATCGTCGTCGTCCTTGGGGGCGTCACCGCCGCCATGCACATCTGGAAGCTGCCTACCGCCATTCCCGTCATCCAGCACGAGCTGGGCATGTCCCTGGTGCAGGCGGGCGTCCTGCTGGGCGTGGTGCAGGTGGCCGGCATGGCGGGCGGCCTGGCCGTGTCGCTGCTGGCGGAAATGATCGGCGCGCGGCGTTGTCTGCTGGTCGGCCTCTGGCTGCTCATTGCCGGCTCGGTCATCGGCGGCTTCGCCGACTCCGCGCAAGTCTTGATGGCCTCACGCGTGCTCGAAGGCGCGGGTTTCATCCTCACCACTGTGGTTGCACCAGGGCTGATCCGATCCGTCACATCTCGACGAAGGCTCAACCTCGCCATGGGGTATTGGAGCGCGTATCAGGGCTTCGCCACTTTCGCAGCACTGGTCGCTGGGGCCTTGATTCTCCAGGTAACTGTGTGGGCGGTCTGGTGGTGGATCATGGCCGCCCTGACCCTGATTCCGATCCCACTCGTTTCCCGTTTCGTCCCGAACGACGGTCCGCGTGCGCGCAACGCTGTAATCAGCGCCGGCCGGCGAATTGCACGAACTATCCGTTCTCCAAAGCCGTGGGTGGCCGGCGTGGTTTTCGCCTGCTATACGGTTCAATGGATGGCCGTGGTCGGCTTCCTCCCCACGATCTACGAACTGAACGGGGTCTCTGGGGCCGGTCCCGGCTTACTCTCTGCCATCGTCGGCGGTTTGAACGCGGTTGGAGCGATCTTGGCAGCCCCGCTGTTGCAGCGTGGAGTTACACCACGACGGATGATCATCCCCACCTTCATCTCGATGGGGATAACGACGGCGCTCACCTTCGCCATCGATTGGACCGATGTCCCTGGCGGGATGACGCTCCAGTTCACGTTTGTCGCTCTGTTCTCCCTGGTCAGCGCCTTTATTCCTGCAACTCTTATGCGCATGGCTGTCGATCTAGCTCCGCCGGACGGCTCGGGGCCGGCCGCCATGGGATTGATACAGCAGATCTTCAACGTCGGCAACTTCACTGGACCAGCCATCCTTGCATGGTTGGCGACCGCCTCGGGCGGCTGGCACACCTCGTGGTGGATGACCTGCAGTTTCGCCCTGCTCGGCATTGGTCTGAGCCTGCATCTCAGTGAAAGACGCCTTGGAATGACCTTGGCGCATCGGTGACAGGAAGCAAAGTTGCCTTTGTCATGACGCATCAACCTGCTGAATAGTGAAACTACTCGCATCCCCAATGGGAATTTGGGATACACTTGACTCAATTGACGTGTATCCTACGGCTCGCGGGTCTGGTGTTCCCGCAAATTGGAGGGATCTACCAATATGACGTCCGCAACAGTGACCAGTTGCAAGATCGTGCGCATCGTAGATTGGATTGATACCGACGCCGCGGGAAACCAGCACAACTCAGCCATCTTGCGCTGGGTGGAGTCATGTGAAGCAGAGATGTTCCGAGATCTGGGGTTACCGGGGTATTTTCCTGTCGCCCCACGCGTTCAACATGTGGTGAACTATCGCGACAAGTTATGGTTTGGCCAAAAAGTCACTATCACCGTCACGGTAGAAAAAATTGGCCGGAGTTCTCTCACGTTTTCCTTTGAGGTAGTAGGCGAACCTCATGAGAACCACGCCGGTGGACGAGCCGCAGACGGTACTTTCACGACCGTCCACGTTCCCTACGGTACTGACCAGTCAGCTCCGTGGCCAGATTGGATTCGATGCACCCTATGCCCCTCGGAAAGGGAGACAGAGTCCCTTGATGTGGGGCTAAGTCCCGGTGAATACAGCATCACTGGAGGTTAACATTATCGTCACAGCGCCTGCAGTTCGGAGCCGTCCAACTAGGCTTGAGTGACATCGGCTTCGATATTACCTCGGACTGGCCCGATCCCTTGTCGTCGTCTGGAAGGCTATTATGGCTCTTAGTCCGTCGGCTCATGTCGACTCCTTCACCCGGGACAATTTGCCCCCGACGGAGCTATGGCCGCGTCTCGAGTTCACGCTTCCGGAATTAACTTTTCGAGGCCCTCTTAATGCCGCTGAGGAGTTGATTGACCGCTCCGTGACTCGTTTCGGATCGCAGCGGCCCTGCCTGTTGACGCCGTCGGGCAATTCATGGACCTACGGTCAACTTCTCCGTAAGGCTAATCAGGTGGCCCAGGTCCTTGCTGAAGATCTGGGCCTGCTGCCGGGAAATCGAGTTTTATTGCGCGGGCCCAACACACCCTGGCTCGTCGCGTGCTGGCTGGGCGTTTTAAAGGCTGGGGGTGTAGTTGTAACTACGGTGGATGCTCTACGTCCATGGGAAATCCGCAAGATCATCGACCGGACCGCTCCGACCGTCGCTTTAGCCGATCACCGATTCCTCGACGACCTGCTGAAAGCTGTCGGCGGAGAATTCTCCGTCCTCACCTTCGGCGGCCACGATTCCGTCGACCTGTCCGTGCGCTGCCGGTCAAAGTCTGGACATTTTCGCAATGTCCCCACAGCTCCTGACGATGTAGCCTTACTGGCTCCTACTTCAGGGACGACCGGCTCCCCCAAGATCACCATGCACTTCCATCGCGACATCCTCGCCATTGCGGAAACATTCGCTCGACATGTCCTCGATCCCAAGACCAGCGACGTCTTTACGGGCACGCCACCTCTCGCCTTCACTTTCGGGTTGGGGGCCCTACTCATTTTTCCGATCCGGTTTGGCGCCTCGTCGCTACTCCTCGAAAAGGCAACGCCGGCGGAGTTGGCTCGCCTTGGCGCTGCATATGGAGCGACGATCGTTTTTACCGCGCCCACGGCGTATCGCCGGATACTCCGCGACGGTTTGGCCCCGCTCCTAAGGTCGGTACGATGTGCCATTTCCAGTGGCGAACCCCTGCCCTCAGAATTATGGCATCGCTTTCATAGTGCCACGGGGCTGGAACTGCTCAACGCCCTCGGGTCGACTGAAATGCTCCATATTTTTGCGGCTGGATCGAGCGTGCCCGGAGCCATCGGTACCACCGTTCCTGGCTACACCGTCAATGTAGTCACGGACAGCGGCTGTCTGGCCGCGCCGAACGAAAAGGGCTTTCTAGCCGTTACCGGTCCTACAGGTTGTCGCTATATGTACGGTGACAGGCAGCGGGAAGCAGTCATTAATGGCTGGAACTGGACGGGTGATTTATGCCACCGGGATGAAGAGGGTAATCTGTGGTTTGACTCGCGTTCAGACACGATGATTGTTTCTTCCGGCCACAATATTTCACCGCGCGAGGTGGAAGAGGTGTTGTCCCAGCACCCCAACGTAGTGGACGTGGCGGTAACCGGCAAACCAGATCCGGACCGGGGAAAAATCGTCCTTGCCTATGTTGTCCTCAATCCTGGGGATGTAGATGAGGTTGCTAAACGCCAAGAACTACAAACCTTTGTGAAGGACCGTCTCTCGCCCTACAAATATCCTCGTGACATCATCTTTGTTGCGGAGCTTCCCCGCAGTGCAAACGGCAAGCTTCAATATTTCCGACTAGCCTCGAGCCGTGAAACTAGAAGTAATCAATAGAATCGCCAGCCAACAACATTTGAGGAAGACCCCCCTCTTTACCCACCCGCGGAGATGATGCAGGACGTATGTCCACCGACACTTGTCCAGGTATGGCGCCCCGACCGGATGCCCTCTGCTCCCCGCTGAAGACCCATGCACTTTAGCTTCCATCAATTCTGTCGATGAGGCATAAGAAGTGACGCTCATGCCCGCTACCCGTTAGGCCTGGACAACGAACGGCACCGCAATATGCGCGAAGACGCTGCACAACTTCACCGAAAAACGCAGGTGGGGGCCGGCGGCCCCCACCATCGGCAACCGCTGGCCGATGCTGCATAATGCCGGGCAGCTTCAGACTATCTCCATATGCTTTCTAAAGAAATCACGAGCAGCCTGCGCAAATTCTAGAGGATGCGTTACCACACCATAAGATGGGTGCGCACCTTCAATTACTTCAATTTCTAAATTCTCGACTCCTATATGCAATTCATGCACACCGGTTTGACGCATCGCTGCCTGAGGGGACTCATCGCCCAAGAGTAGTAGTGTGGGTGCCTTGATCCGATTCAGATCCTGTCGCACGTCTGCATCCAGAAGACCGTATCCAACGGTAGCCCGGACTGTCTCGAGATGAAGGACATCAGTTATGTTTTGTGATTCCCATGAAACAAACCAGGGCAATGTCTCGAAGTCCATCCACTTCGCTAACAAACGTGCGCCGCGCCCGGTCGTTCCTAGATTGTTGACGATGGCCGAGTAGATATTCCAGTTCTTCGACCGGTCTTGAAGCGTCGCGGAAACCTCGGTGGAGGTGATCACGCTGTGAACCATTTCTGGATGCTCGGCGGCAAAGCGCAAGGCAATGAATCCCCCGAAACCATCAGCCCATAAATGCGCCTTTTCGACTCCGATTCCTGACAGCAAAAGACGAAGGTCGTCAGCCCAAAGGTCAACGGAGTAGTGGGGCTTCTCATCATCAGGACGGAATGACGGGCCAAGCCCACGAGGTTCCCATGTAATGAGTCGATGGTCCTCCATGTGCTCGCGAACAAAGTCGAAAACAAAGTGACCGGCTGTAAACCCGCCTAGAAGCACTACGACTTCGCCTGGTCCACCAGTGTCGTGGTACCAAATTCCTGCACCGTCCAGTTCCTGCACCTTACCTGCTTCGAAGTCTGTTCGATTACGAAACGGATTGTATGACTCGCTCCTGAACCTTGTCGGAGTTAACGTTCGCATTGTCATGTTTTCTTGTGTCCTAACTGCCAGTGGCCTAGATGTGTTTGCAACTTTATTACTCCATCTAGATCATGCCTGGGTGACTGGCACCTTTGCTGTCTGCCGCGATTTTGTGAAACCTTTCCCGAATCTCCGTTCAAGATAGTATTGGGCCGCACCGGCCACCGAAGCAATGATCAGGTACCAGAGACAGGCCACCAGAAGGAGCTCAATGGTCTTAAGGTTAGTTGCAGAAATGTTCTCCGCTCGGGTCAACAGTTCCGACCCGGCGATAACTGAAACCAAGGAAGTGGCCTTGATTGTATTTATCACCGAGCTGCCGGTCGGCGGAATAATGATTCTCATCGCTTGGGGCATGATGACCAAGAAGAATGATTTGTATGCCGGCATTGCCAGGGCCTTGGACGCGTCGCGCTGTCCAGCATCAACGGACATAATTCCACTCCGGATAATCTCGGCCATGTAAGCCGCCTCATGCAGGGTAAGGGCAACAATCGAAGCAACAAAAGCGGTCATTACAGAGTTCGTAGGGACACTAAAGAGGAACGTCTCCGTAAACGGAATCGCAACGCCGATGCGCTCAAACAGCAAAGCAAGGTTTCCGCAAAAAATAATCAGTACCAACAACGGTACCGAACGGAAAAACCATACATACAGCCAACTAAAAGCCGACCATACAGGCCCGCCAGCCAAGCGCATCACCGCAAGAAGCGTTCCAAAAATCACAGCAAAGACCATGGACAAGGCAGCCATTAGGAGGGTGTTCACGACTCCACCAAGAATCACATCCTTGGTAAAATACTCCCCAATGGTTTCATAGTCGATGTTCGGATTCTTGGCCAGACTCGACGCGAACCAGATCGTTAGGACGATGAGGAAGGCGGCAGAGATATACCAACCAGGATGTCGGCGAGGGCGAATATCTGCGAATTCCCTATCGGACTGGTCCATCATGTCTGACATCCAGGGCTTTTTTTCAAGTGAACGGATCTTGCTTGCAATCATGACGCTATCCCTTCAGAAGAATTTTCTGGGCGAAACTCCGACTTCTCGGCCGCTTCCTGAGTTTGTCTGAATCTATGAAGAAAGTCCCGTGTCCGCTGTTTCTTCGGTGACAGCAGAACCTCTTCAGACGGCCCTTGTTCTACAATTCCACCGTCCGCCATGAAGACAACCTGTTCGCCGACATCCAACGCAAACTGTGTTTCGTGTGTGACTACAGCCATGGTCATGCCACTCTCGGCGAGGTCTTTCATCACGGAAAGCACCTCCCCTACAAGTTCGGGGTCAAGGGCGGATGTTGGTTCATCAAACAACATAAGACGCGGTTTTAGGCACAAGGCTCGCGCTATCGCGACCCGCTGCTTCTGTCCACCAGATAGATGGGCTGGATAGGCATGTGTTTTGTCAGCCAATCCAACTCGACCCAACTGCAGGGATGCCTCCTTCATCGCATCGGCTTTCGAAACTCCGAGAGTGTGCACCTGAGGCATCACCAGATTGCCCATCACAGACAAGTGTGGGAAGAGATTGAATTGCTGGAAAACCATTCCGATGCCCAAGCGCTGACGCTGCATCGCGCGTTCGCTAAGCCGACGCGGGCCGTTCGGAGTAGATTGAACACCCATAAGCTTTCCGTCAAACCAGATTTCTCCACTATCGGCGTATTCTAGGAGATTTAGACAGCGTAGCAAGGTGCTTTTACCAGAGCCTGAAGGGCCCATGATGCTTACTACTTTACCGTCGTCGAGAGAAAAGTCGATGCCATCAAGGACACGGTTTTCTCCAAATGATTTGGTCAGTTTTCGTGTAATGAGCAAAGGCATAGGAGCTGCTCCTGTGACTAGCGTTGAGTATGATTAATTGCTGGTATTAATAAGACTGATTGCCGGCCCAGTCGGACCTCAAAATAGACTATTCAACAATGGAAGCAGAGTCGATCTTCATCACCCCGAGGTCATAAGACTCAAAAACCTTGTCATATGCACCGTTCTGTATCAACGCATCAACGGCAGCTGACACAGCTTCCGCCAATTGCGTGTTGCCCTTTTTGAACTGGATTCCTATTGGAGTTGGCTCGATATCCGCAATTTCTACTGCGCTGAAAGCCGCGCCTTCATCGGAATGATCAGCGTAGTAAACGTTGTTGGCATGCCCTCCCAGGAAGGCGTCAGCGTTTTCAGAAAGAACGGCCAGTCGCCCTTCAGGTGGCCCCTTGTAGGTCAGAACATTGATCGCAGTTTTGCCACCGGTCTTACAATCCTCTGAAGCTGTCTCCACATATTCTTGGAATATCGATCCCTGTGGAACACCGATCTTGAGCCCGCATAGGGACATGAGATCGGAGATGTTCTTGGGATTACCGTGAGGCACAAGCACGCCGTAGGTCAATTGAGCAAATTCGACGAATGTTGCGGACTTCAACCTTTCTGCGTTGATGCTCGTGGTCTCCCACACGAGATCGACCTTGTTAGCCTCTAAGGCAGCTGCTTGGCCAGGGAAGGGGATAATATTGTACTCGCCCTGAAGGCCTAGCTGCTCGACTGCCAGTTGTGCCAGTTCGTGCGATATTCCGGCCTTATCTTGACCATCGTTCTCCAATAGGGTCATAGGTGCGGTTTGGTACGATGCCCCGATCCTGACAACGCCGGACGCATCTATGTCCCCCGGTAGAAGCTGCGCTGCTTCAGGAGCCAGCGGACTACGTTCGCCGCTAGGAGCCGCTTGGCCTGCCGCGCACGCCGACATAGCAAGGAGCAGACCGGCGGCAAGGGTTGTCTTTAGGTATTTTTTTGACATTTCGTCTCCATCGAGTAGATCAGCCATAGTCCCGAGCCGGAGTTTTTCTAGCTAATTCCTATGCGCTGTAATTCACGGATTGCTCCGAATTAACCCCTGTGATCCCAAGCAATCCCCGCTCCAGTGGACTCCGCTATTCGGAATACCCTTTCAGCCAGCGCTATATCAAGAACGCTCAGACCAAACGGGGAGAAGACCACTGGACGGGAGGTAGAAATGGGCTCTCCCTCCAGCAGAGCTGGAAGTTCGAGGATCTCAGTACTATCGAGCCCCTCCGCGATCGCCCGGCCCAGGCTCACGGGAAGGCTAGCAACGTCCGTTACCCTGTCTGTGACATTGATGACTCGGGAGAAGTACTCAGATGGAAGGTCATCCGCCGAAATATGCAGAATCATTCGACGGTCAGTGGGCATCATTTCTACATCGATCCACGGGCTCTCAGCCGAGGTACAGAGAATGATAATGCTGGCATTCTGCAGGATCTGCTTGGTGGTCTCGACGGTCGCTTTGACACCGTTGTCGAGCAGACGTCCAACTAAATCTGTCGCACGATCCGGAAGGATGTCTGACACTTGCACACTGTGCACAGATGAGTAGGTTTGGATCAGCTCAGCACAGAACGCTTCGGCCAGGGCGCCGGCACCGACAATCCCAATAGGTCCGTCCTTGGGATCAAAGTTGAATCTTTCAGCCACCAAGAATGCCGAAGCTGCCGTTCTACGAAGATTTAGTTCGCTCCCCTCCATGCAGGCCAACGGAGCGCCGGTGTCTGTTTCGGACAGAAGGAGCAGTGTGTTCAACGGGGGTAGACCGCGCGCCACGTTATCGCGAAAATTCGAAACCCATTTGGCGCCCGCGGCTATGGGTCCCTTAGCAGACGCAACGTGGGCGGGTAGAGAGACAAAACGGGCAAGAGAATCCTTCGGAATAGCCAAAAAGGTCGTCTTTGCGCTGATAGATACACCCCTATGAAGGGACTCGTAGGTTTCGATCACCGAAGGGCGCACGATCTCCGGAGAATCGCTTAGAATTTTTGAGATAGCTGATCGATTTAGCAGTTTCATTTGCTTAATATGCCTTCTAGTTTAGGTTTTTTTACGCAGGTCAGCCGATAATTTCGGCTTTATCCACCATCATTGACGACGGCATCTTCCACTCTTCAAGTATTTGCGCATACGAGCCGTCTTCAATCATGTTATTGACCAATGACTCCAGTGCATCGGCAAGCTCGTGGTTTCCTTTTTCAAGCTGAATGGCGAGCTTAACTGGCGGGATCTCTGGCAGGTCTACTGCGCTAAATACCGCTCCTGAATCCGTAGTGTCGGCGAAATATTTCGTGTCCGGCTGCGCGCTCATATACCCGTCGATGCTTCCAGACTGGAGTGCGGTCCGCCCGCTCGGTGCTCCATCATAAGTGAGCTGCTCTATGGAATTTTTGCCCTCGCTTAGACAACGATCTGACTGATCTTTGACCATTTGCACAAAGATTGCGCCCTTAGACATGCCGATCTTCCGGCCGCACATATCTGACATGGTTTGAATCTTCGCAGGATTACCCTTGTCGACCAGAACGCTGGTATTTGCATTAGCAAATACTACAAACGTAGCCGCCTTTACGCGTTCTTCGTCGACGCTAGTCGTCTCCCAGACAAGATCGATCTTGTCTGCCTGGATTGCTGGGGTCTGGCCGGGGTAAATAATATTGTCCCAGACGGGTTCGAGACCCAGTTTTTTGGCGCCCATTGTCGCCATCTCATAAGACAATCCTGCCCGCGTTTGTCCGTCATCGGTCAACATGGTCAGCGGCGGTGTCCGAAAAGAGGCTGCAATCCGGAGTTTCCCCGATTCCCTTAGGTCGTCGGGAAGCAGAGCTCTGCTTTCCTGGTCAATGATTGTTGTGGCAGCTGCGGAAGGCTCGGACGGTGAGCCTTCCGCGTTGCTCGGCGCACTGCACGCCGTTGTGAGGAGGACTGCAAAAAGTCCCACGGAAATAAATTTGCGCACGATATTTGCTCCAGTGAAGTGACGGATTGAGGAGGATTTCACGCTAGTTTACGCGTGACGCCGGTCACGTGTCAACAGTTTTTTCTAGCTGTGATTCTTAGGGTCTCTGCGCTTTTCTGGGCTAGCTAGACCCACTTTGCTGCGGGACAGAATATGATGTTGCTTATGCGACCATTCAGGGTTGCGAATGTTCTCTCGTGGTGAATCGCCGGCCGCCGACCACCGCGCTCATATGCGGGCTGTCGTTGAATGGCCGCATCACGGGCGCTCCGGTGGACCATTTGAAGCCGCTAATGGCAGCTGCCTAGACCGTTGAAACACCAGGCGTGTTGTATTAGGTCAGGTCGAGCTCGTCAGATTGGAAGATAGACGAGCGGGCGACTTGTTTTCCCTCAGGAGTTCTGCGCCTACCCCCGTAGGCGCGTCTTGACGCCGTAGCAGGGATCGCCTCTTCGACGGCGGGTCGAGGGTGCCTGCCGCCCCGCCCGGTTACGTGATCCAGGTTAACGGCACGTCTGACCCCGCCAGGGTTGCCGATGTGAGATGCGTTCAGCCCTGCCGCTGTATCGGACTCACTCCTCTCCAATCGAATGGCCTAAAACGACCTGGCATTAAGGCGCAGGCTTGATCCCGGCGCGGAGGTCTGGCATCGACTCTGGGGCATAAGACTGAGACCTTGTCGGTGCGGGCCTCCACAGGGTCCAGCGCCTTGCGCACTTCCGTGAAGTGTGGTTGACGACACGGGTCGCCGCTCTCGGAAAGCCAGTTTTGCACCAGACGCGTACAGCACAGCGCGTCTACGTGTGGGTACCAACGGATATGCCGATCCCATAACCGCGGCGGTAATCGGGACAGGGCCGCGCAGCATGGTTTACCCCGCAGTCGCCCGGATGGCTTCCGGAGCCGGATGGATCACCACCCATAAGCCCGCATGGGAACAAGCGGATTTATGGGTGGTTGCCAAAGCTTGCAAGCTCGGCGTCGTCCGTCTCTGACAAACGGTTATCGCGCCTAACTAGTGCTTAGGAACAAATGCGATAACACGCGCGGGACTGCCCGTACCTCCTACCAAGCGCAAGGGCGCAACGATGATAAGGGCTCCAGTCGGTGGCAACCTGTCGAGATTCGTCAGTTGCGTTACACCGTACTTTCCAGCCCCGTGCATGTAGTAGTGCACAGGAGTTGGAGGATCAAACGTGGGGGAAGCGCCGGCGTCGGTTCCTACAGTTTGCACCCCGATACCCACGATTCCGGTTGATTGGGCTAGCCATTTGGCGCAGCCAGGGGCAATTCCAGGTGTGCGCGCAGTGCCTGACGCGTTGTTTAGGAATTGACCTACGTCGTGGATGCGCGAGTCCCACCCAGTGCGATACAGCAGCCAACCGCCTTCCGGCAGGGGTCCGTTGGCGGCCTCAAACTCCAAAACGTCCTCGACTGTCAGGAGATAGTCCGGGTCCTCCTCGACCTGTGCTGTTCGATCAATAACCACTGCGGGGCCGATGAGCCGGGGAAGGGGCACACTGGCAACGTCATCACCGCCTTTGCCGCTAATCCAGTGGAGTGGGGCATCGAGGTGCGTCCCGACATGCTCCCCAAGTTCAAGGTGATTCCATCGCCACCGTGGCCCTCGGTCATCATAGTTTGACAACTCGGTCATTTTTAGCCCACTGGCATTAACAAAAGGGGCGGGAACGCGCATCACTGGCGTATTTTCGGACAATGGCTGAGTCAAGTCCACAATTTCGACATTCCCCAGAGTTAAATCTGCGAGAAGATTATGGACGGCGTCAGGCTTTTCGGTTACTGCGGACATTGATACGCTCCATGAATTTGTTAGTGTCGCTTCTAGGTCTAATGATCAGACCGTGACTGCTGGCGGGTTATTCTCGACTAAACTCTCACACCTGCATGAGGTCTGTACCGACTATGACTTCGCCGTCGTAAGTTTCCCGAACCAACCGCGTCCACTCTTCGGCGGTCACATGGTCGTTATCTGGAAGGATATGGTTAAGCACCAGACAGCCCACATTCGCCTCTTTGGCAATCCTCCCCACATCTTCCGGTGCCGTGTGGTCGTAACGGTAATGGGCGAGTACAGTCTCATTCGCGTTCGGGAATGTTTTGCGCATCGCCTCGTAGTGCAACACTTCGTGAACGAGGACATCGGTGTCCTTTGCAAAATTCACAATGTCGTCTTCTCCTCCGCGATCACCGCTGAACGTGACATCCAGGTCTGGAGTCTGGAATCTATAAGCAACGGCTGGAACCAGTCCATGCTGCACGCGCAAAGCCGTTACGGACACTCGCTCATCTGACATCATTTGGAGAGGTCCATTTTTGATGTCGCCGTCCATGTCAATTTCATTTGCTCGCGGAACCCGATCGAAAGGCGATCTACCAGTCTCACGCTCCCTGAGTTCAAAGTCGAACGAATTAAGGCGAACGTAATCGTTCAAGTAGCCCTTGAGCCGCGGCGGCCCCCAAACATCAATTGGCTCCCGGCGACCGGCATACCACGCGTACGCCATGAAGTTCCCCAAGTCTGAATTATGATCAAAGTGCTGGTGCGTCACGAAAATGTGGTCGACATCCTCAAAGTTGAATCCAGCCCTAAGGAACTGTCCGGGTGCCCCGGCGCCACAGTCAATCAAGTAGGGCATCCCGTCGACTACTAGGACGCTTGCGGGGCCAGAGCGGGTCTCATTGCGGTGAATAGTTGGACCACCCCCTGTCCCAAGGAGGATGAGGCGTGTTCGGAGAGCATTCCGAACGGCGGTCTTCTCAGACGCTTTTAACAATGATTCAGGCACGGGACAATTCTCCTTTTATTACTACAGATTTCAACAAACTTGAGGCACAATATCTGCCGCCGGCCTTTCCGGCTGCTGAAGTCCGGACTATGCGAGGGCTGCTCTTGAATTGCCCGCCACCCATCCACCAACAACACTTGGATCGATCTTGACGTCGAGCACCATCGGCCCGTCTGGCTGCGCCAGCCAGGGCTGTAGCTTTTGCAGATCTTCTAGAGCCCGCATCGTTACTCCTTGGGCACCAACCGAATTCGCCATTGCAGCAAAATCTCGCTCTGGGAACCGCACGAGATCTACTTCCAGACCAATGGGTTCGAACCTGTGCACCTCAGCCCCATAGGCCGAATCGTTGTAAATCACCACTAGCAGGGGGATTTTGTGGCGGACCGCGGTGTCAAGTTCCTGAGGGCTAAGCATCCATCCGCCATCGCCGATGGCCAGCACGCTGATCCGGTCAGATCGTGCCATCCCTGCACCGATCCCTACCGCGAGGCCGAGGCCCACGGACTGGAACGACTGCGGATACAAAAAACCAGCAGCGTCGGGAACTTCCAAATACTTCGCAGCCCAGCCCATGAAGTGACCTGAATCAATGGTCACCGTTCGCTCAACAGGCAGCGTTTTGTTGAGGGCAATAGTAAAACTTCGGGGGTCGATTCCATTCACCCCGTTGGCGGATGTGAACTCTGTTGAAGGATCGTGCTGAGTGAGCCGCGAGGCTAGTTCCGGAGTTCGGAAGCCGTCCTGCCGCCAATCGTCCTTTTCCAGTTCTTCGATCAGCGCCTGGGCGGTCGCTGCTGCGTCCCCTTGGACGGCCATCGAAATGGTTCGATGAGCGCCGAGTGCGGACGCCTCGATATCCACTTGAACGACAGGTATAGCTGAACTAATCATCTGGCCATTACCCGTTGTCCAAGCATTCAAGCTAGCTCCGAAGGACAACACTAGATCGGCCTGCCCCAATACCTCGTTCGTGATGGGCGATGCAAAGCTGCCAGCGATGCCTAAGTCGAACGGCTGCCCGGCAAACATTCCCTTTGCGGGTGCAGAGACCGCCAGGACGGCTCCAATCCGTTCAGCAAGCTCAATCAAGGGAGCGCAAGCCCCGGATCGGATGGCGCCGCGACCGGCAATAATTAGAGGATGACGAGCCGAACGAATTCTGTCTGCGGCAGCCGTCACGGCAGCAGGTGCGGGCCAGATGGCCTCGGGCGTCGGCATGTGGGGTGGGAGTTCGCTTTCCGCCGGCACTTCAGCATGGACCAAATCCAAGGGAACCATCAACACAATAGGAAGAAGTTCCGCGCCCGCACGGTAAATGGAACGGGCAAGGTCCTCGACGGCTGTCTTTTCACTTCGAACATACTCGACGCCTGCCCCCAAAGCCCGGCAGACAGCGCTCTGGTCGATGTTAAGATTCCCATGCCGCGACGTCCTCGGCGTGTCAATGGCGACGACAACCATAGGCGTATGACTCTTCACTGCCTCTGTAAGGGCAGTTAGGCCGTTGGTGAGGCCAGGCCCTTGGGAAAGCATCGCCACACCAACTTCGCCAGTAGTGCGTGACCAACCGTCGACTAATCCGACAGCTCCGGCTTCATGATTAGTACCGCAGTACTTCACACCAGCAGCGCGAGCCGCATGAACGATCTCATAGTTGCCGCTTCCGGGGAGACCGGCCATAAATGTGATTCCAAGCTTGGGGAGCGCTTGCCCCAGTGCTTCGAGAACGAGACTCATACGACCACTCCTCTGTCCTGCCACCGAGAAAAGCATGTAGCGTGGCTATCCCGTATAAATGCATCTTCGACATTCTGGGTCATCTCAGTCGCATTACCGGAGCTCTCTTGATTACAAGATGAAAGATTTATGGCTAGATCAGCGCCGTGAGACATGTGATTCCCTTTCCAGTAGTTGTGCGTAAGTTCGCTCGAGGAATTCGTTGTCCCGCTTTTTGATAGCTTGCCGCCAAGTTCAACATCCGGCTGGCCCTGAATTCGTCTTTCGACAACGGATCAGCATGGCATTCCAGACTCATCGGATCGAGAACGGGTCGCGGGTGGATCCGGCTAGCTCTACCCAGACGGTCTTTGTCTCGCAGTAGGCACGCATCGCCTCGATACCGTTCTCCCTGCCCAGACCACTCAGCCCAAAGCCTCCAAAGGGTGCTGCCGGAGAATATGCACGGTAAGTATTTATCCAGACGGTTCCGGCTCGAAGGCTCCGAGCGACGCGATGCACTCGGTGTACGTTTTGACTCCAGACACCTGCAGCTAGTCCGTACTTGGTGTTATTCGCCAAGGCGATCGCTTCATCCTCGGTCCTAAACTTCATGACTGCGAGGACTGGGCCGAACACCTCCTCCTGGGCAACTTCCATCTCAGGCCGGACACCGGTGAGAATCGTGGGCTCAACAAACCACCCTTCCAAACCCGGGGGTACACCGCCGCCGCACTCCACTGTGGCTCCCTCAAGTTTGGCTGTCTCGATCCGATCCAACACCTTGTCATGCTGAATTTTGTTGACGACCGGTCCCATTTGGGTCATGGAATCTACCGGTGATCCGATCCGGATCTTCCGTGCCCGCGCCACTAGCTCCGAGACGAGGGAATCGTGAAGGGACTCATGGACTAGGAGCCGTGAACCGGCAATGCAAGTCTGTCCAGTGCCGATGAAAATTCCATTCATTATTCCGTTGATAGCAGCCTCTATATCTGCATCTTCAAACACTATCTGCGCGGACTTTCCGCCCAACTCAAGTGTCACGCGCGTTAGATTCGTCATGGCGGACTTGCCGACGGAAATCCCCGTTGCAGTGGAACCGGTGAATGCGACTTTGTTGACGCCGGGATGTGCCGTAATGGCTTGGCCGACTGCAGGGCCGAAACCAGTAACGACGTTGTAAGCTCCCTTTGGAAGCCCCGATTCGGACAGGAGCTCTCCGAAAGCCAGAGCTGTCGTGGGCGTGTAGTCAGAGGGTTTGACTACGATAGTGCAGCCAGCGGCAAGAGCCGGAGCGACCTTCCAAGCCATAAGCAACAAGGGCGCGTTCCAAGGAACAATTACTCCAACAACACCAACAGGGACGGGCTCGGTGTACACGAGCATGTCCTTTTGATCGGTCGAAATGGTCTCGCCCGTGTATTTGTCGGCTAAGCCAGCGTAGTAATTGAACCACTCAGCCACAAAGGTGATCTGAGCTTTCGCATCATTGAGCAGTCGGCCACTGTCGCGGGCTTCCAACTGCGCGAGGCGTTCGCCGTCACGCATGACGAGTTCGCCGATTCGACGAAGGATGCGTGCTCGATCGAAGCCTGTCGTGCCGCCCCAGGATCCCGCCAAGGCCGCTTGAGCCGCAGCAACAGCTGCATCGACATCCGTTGCGTCTCCATCCGGCACCTGGGCCCAAGCCCGTCGAGTAGCTGGGTCGACGGAGTCGAATGTCTTGCCTGACAATGCCGGCACATCCTGGCCATTGATAAGCATGGAATATCTGAGCAGCTGGGAATCCTGGAGTACGGTAGCAGTCACTAGGAGCCTCTTTCGCAAGGAATTCTGGACGATATAGAAATACTAAACAGATCACTCTGTTGGGTTGTCAATAGATTTTCACATTTGACTGGAGGTTACGGCTTTTTTGAGCCCGCACTCTGAGTCTGGTGGCAATTTCATCTCGTAAAGAGCCGTAATTTGGCAATAATCAGGGATTACACATCCTGTTCCACGGTCGAACGCCTATACTCCGCCCTTCGTCGAAACAGTTACTTTCTCCCCTTCGTGGATGAGTTGCCCATCTGACGGAGGCCGTCAAGCCACTAATACCGTCCAGAGAGTAGTTCTCCAGCATTAGGGACGTAGGTTTTCAGGCCTAGAGTCTTGAGCATTTGGTAAGTGGTGGCGATCGCTGCGGTGATGACCGGTTTGCCGATGGCGTCCTGTACCTGCTGGACAGCTTCGAGAGAAGGCATCTGCACGCAAGCAGAGAGCACAACCACGTCGGCTTCGCTATGATCCAGGTCCTTGACGATGTCCACCAGAGCAAGCGGGTCGCGTGAACCTACTTCCAGGTTGTCCGGAATTTCCAACGCAATGTAGTTGGTGACGCGAATGCCTTCATTCTCGATGTACTCGGCCACGGATCGGGTCAACGGCTCCATATAGGGTGCGATGATCGCGGTGCTTTTGGCTCCAAGTACGCGCAGCGCTTCCACGAGTGCTCCGGCGCTGGTAACCACTGGCGTGGGAGATCCGGCATCGGCTGCACGGCTTTCCAGCTGTGCCTGTGACTTCTCATGGTAGCCGGGTCCGCGGCTCATGATGGCCACAAGGCACGCATAGCCCATCACGTCCACGCGTGCGTCGGCCAGTTCCACCGCGCAGCGCTGGGAGTCGTCATCCATCGCCTCGAGTTGTTCCTTCGTCACCTCCGTCATCCTCATGCGGCTGGAATGAAAGCTAAATCGATCAGGTTCCACCTGTTCGCGAGCATGGAACATGGCCGGGATTTCGGTCTCCATGGTGATGTTCGAGCTGGGCACGATCTGCCCGATCCGGTACTTGCGGGTCACAGTTATTCCTTCGTAGGAGGGGGTCAGACAGCAACAACGGGGTTGGACAGTGTGCCGATTTTCTCGATCGTTAGCTCAACGGTGTCGCCGGGGACCAGGTATTGGGGCGGAGTCTGGGCAGCTCCGACCCCGGACGGGGATCCGGTGGCGATCACGTCGCCTGGCTCCAAAGTCATACCGGAGGTGATATCGGCGATCAGCTCGGCGATGGAAAAGAGCATGTGCCGGGTGTTCGAGTTCTGCATTTCGACACCGTTCACGGTCAGCCGGACATCCAGATCCTGCGGGTCACCAATTTCTTGGGCAGTCACGATCCAAGGACCGAAAGGGGCGTAAGAGTCTTGGCCCTTGGAAAAGAACCATTGTCCCGACCGGCGCTGGTCGCGAGCGCTGATGTCGTTAGTGATCGTGTAGCCGAAAACGTAGTCCAGGGCATCCTCGCGGCTGACATTTTTTGCCGTTTTGCCGATCACCACGGCCAATTCGCATTCCCAGTCCAGCTGCTTGGTCAGACCCGCGTCGTGCCTGATGGCTTCCCCGGGGCCGACGACGGCGGTGGCCGGTTTGGAGAACAACACTGGCCGGGTGGGAAGTTCCTTGTCGGTGTCCAGCGTGCGGCTGGACTCTGCTACGTGTTCCACATAGTTGAGGCCGACGCCGACAATCTTAGTGGGGCGGTGCGGGGCCTTTAGGGACACGTCGGCGAGTTGGTAGACGGTGCCGGCCGGCCAACTCCCGGCGGCTTTCTGCAGCCCGGCCTCCGCAGCACGGACAGCGGACGGGTTCGTCACGTAGGAGATGAGTGTGTCCGGAAGGTCCTTTCCGGTTGCAGTGCCAAAGGCCTGCAGATCGATGATGGTCGACTCGTTGATCAGAACACCAGCCCGGGCCGAGGCTCCGGGGGATTCAAAGGTAACAAACTTCATTGTCGTGGGTTCTCCATGATGAAAAGTGGATGTTGTGCCAGGTCGGACGACAGCCCGTCCGACCTGGCGTGTCAGAACTAGGTCGGCCTAAAAGTCCAGGTATTGAACGCCGCCGTTGGCGTCGTAGCCTTCTTCAACCCAGAGGTCCAGGGACTTCATCGTGGGGAAGTCGTTGAAGGAGAACAGGCAGGCGTCGTCGTTCGCGTCGTCATTGTGGTGCTCATGCCAAGCCCATGACGGGACGACAAAGACGTCCTTTTCCTTCCAATCGAAACGCTGGCCGTTGATGATGGAGTGGCCCTTGCCCTTGGCCACGTTGTAGACCACGTTGCCGGTATGGCGATGGGACAGTGTTCCCTGGCCTGCCTGGAGCAGCTGCATGTGTGCACCCATCGTCGGCATCACCGATCCGCCCGTCATGGGGTTCACATACTCCATGATGACGCCGTCATAGGGGGTGCCGTCGGAAACCTTGGCGAGGTTGAGCAGCGCCTCGTAGGTCTTTTCCCACGGGAAGGCCAACAGCGGGGAGTACTTCTTGTTCCAGTCGAAACCAACCGGCTTCAGCGTTCCAGCTCCGTGGCGGAGCACCGTAGAGTTCAAGACCTTGCCAGGCACTTGATGCAATTCCGGATGAACTGCATAGAAGTTGGCATCCAGCGTGTTGATCAGCGGGATATCCAGGCCATCCTGCCAAATCACTGGGGAGGTATCGGAATCGTTGCCGTGCTCGTGCCAGGTTCCACGGGGCGTGATGGCAAAGTCCCGGGGGCCTACCGTGAGCCGGTCGCCTTCGACGATCGTCCAAGCGCCTTCTCCTTCGAGCACGAAGCGCAGTGCGGAGGCGGCGTGACGGTGGGCCGACATGGACTCCCCCGGGTTCATGATCTGCAGGCCGGTGTACAACAAGCCCACCGCTGCACTCACGTCCTTGCGACCCGGATTGGCCATGTATACCACCCTGCGGCCGGCGTCGTCGCCCGTGACCAGCTTGGCCGCCTCGATCAATTTGGGCCGCAGCGCCTCGTAGGACCAGTGCATCGGCACCGCTTTCGGCTGCGGATACCACGGCTCGATTTCGTTAGCCACGGTCCACAACGCCGCCGTGTTCATCTCCTCCAGCTCGGAGTAGAACGCCTTCAGTTCTTCGGTATCCCGGACCCGGGCGCGGCCGATCTGATCATCATCAATGGTGGTCATGCTTCCTCCTTGGAATAGGACGAACGGGCTCCAGCAGCAGCCATTGGCAGCTTTGGTGCACGTTGCTCTTTTGCGACGGCACCGAAGTCCGGCTCCGCCTGATTTTCTTGATGTGGCCGGGGATCGACCGCATTGATTTTGGTCAGCGGGTCGTTCGCCCGCTGATTCACCCGAAGGTCGAAAATATCGAAACGGTTGTAGTGACCGACGATGTCGTGCATCTGCTTGGGCTGAATGCACTTGGACAAGTCGATCTCGGCGTAGACGATGCCTTCGTCATCGATCAAGGGCTCCGTTATCAGTCGTCCGTCCGGTCCGAATATCCCGGAGAACGCGCTGTTTGGCCGCGCAAGCATGGTCCGAGCCGCCTGGTCATCTCCTCCAACCGCATCGATGATCTCCTCCGAGACGGTGGAGCAGGAAACGATGCTGAAAACCTTCCCCTCAAAAGAGTGTGCAGCCGCCCTGGTCTTGATCGCCTCGACCATGTCGTAATCGGCAGGAGCTACAGGCAAAGCAATGTAGTTGGCCACGTGCACCAACTCGCCTTGCGCCAGCAGGCTGAAGCGGGCAAGGGTGTTGGTATTTTCCCCGCATGCGAGCACACCGAGCGGGCCAACCTTGGTGTCGTAAACCTTCAGTGAACTGCCATCGCCATGCGCCCAGGTGAGTTTCTCCGCCCAGGTCGGGACCAACTTGCGGTGCGTTCCAATCAGCCGGCCGGCGTCGTCAATCACCAGAATGGTGTTGTACAGCGAACCGACCCCCCTGGATCCTCGTTCATTCACCCCGATCACTACGTGGACGCCGAAGTCCCGTGCAGCAGCACACAGCGCATCCACTTGGGGACCCGGTACTTCCACGGAGGCATTGTGCAGGCGCTCAAACCACATGCTGCCCTCTACTGGGGTCATGGTCCAGTTCCAGTAGGGGTATCCCGGCACAAAAACTTCCGGAAATGCCACTAGCTCTGCCCCATTGGCTGCAGCCTGCCCAATTAGGCGCCGCGCCTTGGCTACCGTGGCGTCCGGATCCAGGAACACCGGGGCCGCTTGAACAGCGGCCGCAACAAATTTGGGATAGGTCTTTATCCCTGCCGCGTCGGGCATCTTCCATGTCATGGACTCGTCGCCTGTCATTGTCCGGACGGAAGGTCCATCCCCTTCCGAAACTGATTACTTACCACCGAAGTGAAGTGTTATTTAGAATGTGAACTCATCATGCCGGTCACATGTCGACCATGTCAAGCATGCCCGCGGCACCTAGTCCGGCCGGGCACGACCAGTGGCACCCGCGTCATCCCTGGATGAACCAGTGCGCGCGCTGGGTGCCGGCATCTTCGATGCCCTACAGCGCCGGCTCTCGGAGTTCGAAGTGGACCAAGACAGGGCGGCACTGCTGCTCAAGACCTCCCCCGGGCCAGAATCGAGCGGCTGCCTTGCGAGACGGGTCCGGCTGATTGAAGCACCAGCACCTGCCTCAGTGACCTAGCGTGACCACGGCGCCGCCGCGTCAAATGGCAAACTCGTCCAGAACGTCTTGTTCACAGCAGACTCCTGCAGGCGCAACGGAGGGATCCGCGGACGCATATCGAAAGCACCGCAGCTCAGCTTTGCCGGAGCGCGAATACGTCCTCGGCATCTCTTGATAGACGACATGCGGACTCATTGAAGCTCCACGGCAAACACTTGACACCTAACCAAGGTGGGACGTATGTTGGCGACCCGGACCAGATAAAAACTATGCCCCGTCCTCATCGTTGATAGAGATGGGACATCGTCTTTGTCCCTCGGTGCGACAGCTTCAACCAATTGAATCGACCAGGACAGAGCGCCTATTAAATACTCTCCGCAAAAGGAGCGTCTAGTGATCCGCTCCACTGCAGCTTGGAAAATCGATGATGCATATGTGCTCGCCGTCCGAAACTTCTATTTTGTGATGACTCTAGTATCGGGCAAAGTTCAGTTCGGTTAACCCTGCTGCCCAACCCCAATCTAACTCTAAAGTTGGCGACCACCTTTGGCTTGCGCCCTGAAATCATCGTGCAGTAATCATCTCTAAGGCCTCTATGCCGAGGCGTCAGAGATCGGAAATGCACAAGGCGATCACGGTCGAGGGTACTCGATTTATCGACTGACATCTCGTAGTTCAAATAATATACGCTGAGGAGCAACACGGCATGAGATTTATAAATCGCACAGATGTTACGACGATTCTTGCAGTTGCGCCCGAGATCGTCCGACCTTCCGTCATAGACACCTATCGGTTCCTTGACGAGAAACAAGCAATCAGCGCTGAAACGACCGTTGTCCCTATCTTAAATTCCGCACCGTCGCGCTTTATCTCGCTCCCGGCGTTTGTCCCAGAGAGTGGTGGGAAGAGAGTAGCCGGAACCAAATGGGTGTCAAACTTCCGGGGAAATGTCGATCGTAACGAAGAGCCGTTCCAGTCGCTCCTCCTTGTTTCGGATACCGACAGCGGCATACCTCTAGCTTGCTTTGAAGGAATCGAACTAAATCTACGCAGGACGGCTGCCTCGGCATACCTGGCGGCAGAATGCTTCGGGTTCAATCTTGATGACGGCCCTGTAGGCCTAATTGGAGCCGGCGCACTAGCAGAGGCGTTCTGCGCGGAACTCATCCAAACGTACGGAGGCGCCCACAGTGTCCTCGTGACGGATATCATCGAGGAGCGGGCTGATAATCTCGTCAAGACACTCCACGAGCAGGGAGTGAAAGCCGCAGTGGAAGATTCACAAACGATCCTGCGCGAATCCAATGTGATCATATTGGGAACATCCGCGGAGGAGCCCTGGATAGACATCGAGCTATTGCCGACCGATCATCGCCTGATTCTTCATATCTCGGCTGATGATCTGCCAGTAGAGTATTTTTCGCAGGTACTCAACGTGACTGACCGCATATCGGATGCGGCCAGCCAATCGGCCAGTCTCGGGAAAGCTATCGCTCAAGGCCTTGACCCCGCTGATGTCCTTGAATTGCCCGCCCTAATTGGGCGGGACAAGGTATCGACGTCGCTTCCCGTTGTCTTCTCGCCGTTTGGCTTGAGTGTCTTAGACGTTGCACTGGGAGAGCGGGCGCTGAGCGTAGCTCAGGCCCGAGGGATCGGCATCGATTGGGACCACAGAGGGTAAACAACCCGCATCTGGCGTTCTGTGTTCCGGGCTCTAACGACCAAGACGTGGGCGAAAGTTGCTGAGATCCAGGCGCCTGACCCGCCCCGGAAGCTTACTGGCTAACGGAGCCTAGACGAGCAGCAACTTCCATATTTATGGATTATCCGCGACTGCGTAGAGGTCTTATCCGTGGAGCCGGCAGCGTGGGCTTTTTCCCTGGCACCGCGACCGACTCCAGCACCCCATTATTACCTTAGCCAGCGATCCCCAGCAGCCCCATTGGTGCTACTGCAGGAGAAACTTTATAAAGTGAGTAGCTTGGCACGATTTCAAGCTTTCACTAGTTTGCCGACTACCAGCGAGTTTTTCATAGCTTTTTCAGTGTCAAACCAAAGACTGTAGTCACCTTAAAGGTCTGCGCAAGGTAGGGCGGCAACATTACCGCCCATAAGAATAGGTATGATGACTGACATGAAAATTGAGAATTCACCGGTGCTTTGGATAACCGGTGCGGGCTCTGGCATTGGTCGGTCAGTAGCCGTGGCAGCGGCTCAGTTGGGGTGGTTGGTCGTTCTCACTGGTCGCCGCGAAGAGGCTCTGGAGGAGAGTGCTGAACTCGTTCGCCGCTCGGGAAGCGAAGCGCTAGTCTTACCGCTCGACGTTGGCAGAGACGACCTCCCCAGCGCGCTGTCAGAAGTCATATCAAAGTGGGGGCGAATTGACGCCGTCGTCCTAGCCGCCGGGATGAATGCCCCCAACCGCCGATGGGAGGACCAGAGCATGACCGACTTCGACGACATCGTCCGTACCAACCTGACCGGCGTCACAAGGTCGATCGACGCCGCGCTCCCCTCGCTGCGCGCCACAGGTGGCATTGCCGTGGTCATATCGTCCTACGCCGGATGGACATTCTTGCCTGACGCAGGGGTTGCTTACGGCGCAAGTAAAGCAGCACTCTCAATGCTCACTCGCACTCTGAATCAACAGGAAGCCCGTCATGGCGTCCGTGCTTGCCACCTCTGCCCGAGTGACACCAATACGGGCTTTCTTCGACAACGCAAGAACATTCCCGGCGCTGAAGCGCGGGCCAAGATGCTGTCCCCGGATGATGTTGGGCGCGCAATTATGTTTGTGCTTGCTTCACCGGCGCACGTCCGTATCGATGAACTGGTCATCTCACCAGTTTCACAGACGTAGCCCCATACACATTGGGCCTTCCAGGATATGTTCCGAGTCCACGGCTCTCCCGTGCTCGAGCGGTGGTTTCATCTGGAGTACCGCCCGTTTCTGATTCTTGACCGCTTCGCTCCGTCAAGGTGTTGATCGCTTATGCATCAATCCTGAAGACAAGCAGGCTGCGGACACCGCTACCGACCGTGACCCCTCCAAGTGCTTGAAGCCCTGACCACTTGTTCTTTCAGGCCGCTCCAATGTCCTGCTGCAGGGACAAAAAGTCTCCCGGCCAGTCGGACCACGCGATGCGCCGTTTCTCGATCACCTTAACACTTGTGCCCCATTCGTGCCGCCCCAGCCGGGCCAGAGGTTTAATCATATCCATCTCAGGGTGGTTTCCATTGAGGACGTTCGTTGAGACGACAGCGTGCAACACTTCGCCCAGAACGAGATGGCTGTCACCCACGGCAACAATTTCATGCAGCCTGCATTCCAATGCCGCCAAAGCTTTCGCGACTCGTGGAGGCCGGATTGTCCGGCTCGGTTCCCTCTTGAGGCCGAGGGCGTCGAATTCGCTGATATCAGGCGGGAAATCGGTTCCACTCGCGTTCACCTGTTCGAGCAAGTCCTCAGAGGCCAGATTCACCACAAACTCATGGGTTTCCTTCACATTTCTCAGCGTGTCTTTTTCGCCTACTGAGGTAAACTGAATAATCGGCGGTCGGACGGAAGCAACCGTAAAGAAAGAATGCGGAGCGAGGTTGTCCACCCCCGCCTTTGACGTGGACGATACCCAAGCAATCGGCCGCGGCACGACCAAGGCGGTCAGTAAGCGGTAATAGTCCTGGTCAGACGTTGCAGGGCGGGGAAAATCGGCGCGCATGAGCTAATTTCAACATACTACTGCCGGCGCATCGAATCGGTTCTTATCCGCGGCCCCATATACTGGCCCAGGACAGACGAGGAAAGGCTTTCCATTGACGCGAGTGTATCCGGTAATTCATGTGGCCGACGCTAACCAGGTGCTAGAGCAGGTCAGCGTTGCTGCCCGCCAGTCGGTTGCCGGCGTGTTCCTCATCGACCACGATGCCGATGACGATCGGCTGAACGACTGCATCCAAGCAGTGCACGCCGCCTACCCACAACTTTTTCTGGGGGCCAACTTCATTCGCCGGTCGGCGCCCGTGGCCTTGGAAATTCTGGCTCAGCGGTTCGGTACGAAGATACCACTGGATGCTATCTGGGCCGACTCGGCCGGGACAGCGGCTGAAATGGAAGCGAGGGCGCATTCATTGGACGCAGCCCGCCGCGGCACAAGCTGGGGCGGACTGCATTTCGGCGGCGTCGCCTTCAAGTACCAAACGGAGGTTCCTTATGACGAGCTTCCGGAATTGGGGCGGCTAGCGCACAAGTTCGTCGATGTTCCCACGACGTCGGGACCCGGCACCGGGCAGGCAGCCGACGCTACACGGCTGAAAGCTCTTCGTTCCGGCCTCGGCGACCACCAGCTCGCCTTGGCTAGCGGTGTCACCCCTGATAACGTCGGCGGATTTACGCCGTTGGTGGACCACATTCTGGTATCTACCGGCATCAATAACATGTATGACAGAATCGACGAGGGCAAGCTGGCCTCGCTGTTGTCGATGGTGCAAGAAGGCGACCAAACAACATGAATCCGCGCGTAGGGAACAACGCAGACCCCTCCTCGGAGGAGAGTGAGGACGACGAGTTGAATATTGCCGGCACGCACGCCGGCTGGTTGGAGCCACCCCAGCCGCAAGATCTGGTCTTGACACTGCTGGCCGACAATGTCCGAAATCGCCTTGACAAGGTGTGGTCCGGCGGATTGGTTAGACTGCTTAGCGAGTTCGGCTTCACCACCGGGGCGGCACGGGTGGCGTTGGCTCGGCTCGTGCGGCGGGATCTCATCGCCCGATCCAAAGAAGGCCGCGTTGTCTACTACGAGTTGACGGAGCGGACTGAACGTCTTTTGAAGGAAGGCGACCGGCGTATCTTCACGTTGGGGCAGGACGATTGTGACGACGACGGAATCACAGTCCTCATCCACACGCTCCACGAGGAACACCGATTGGAGCGGGCTCGTCTGGCGCGTCGCCTGCGCTTTCTGCGGTTTAGTCCGCTTCAGGACAGCATATGGATCTCCGCAGGTAACCGGCAGGACGATGTTCTCCCGCTGCTGGTCGAACTGAACGTGGCGGAATACTGCAGTCTGGTGATAGGACGAATGTCCGCCGATACCCGTTTGCAGTCGCTGGTAGAGCGGGCCTGGGACCTACCCGCGCTGGGCAAACGCTACGAGGAATTCGTCTCACTCTTCGGGAAGTACGATGGCGCCGACGTGGTCGACGACGCAACAGCTTTCCGGACTCGAACTCAGCTTATGCATAACTTCCGCCAGTTCCCGTCGCTGGATCCCGGCGTTGGAAAGACCCTCTGGCCCCATCCAAAGAGCCGGGCCGTTGCCATTGACATCTTCGGCAGGACCTACCGGGATCTGGCAGAGCCGGCCCATCGGCACTTCGACGATGTCACCTCGGTGGTGAAGGCGGGTGTTCGATAGACCCAGTTCAGGAAGACGTCAGCCGCAGGCAACTAATGACCTCATAAACAAATTGCTAACAATCAGCGCAGGCTCGGGCAGTTTCTTCCAACTCCGCTCGGCTCCAAATCCACCTGCCTGAAGACCGCATCGGCTTTACCAGAAGTCGACCGGAACGGCGGCGTCCTCGCAGAATCGAAAGCTACGAGGGCAACTTTGAGGGTCAACGCGAACTCTTGCCCCTGACCCGGCCGAGGAGGAAGGTGGAATTACGGCAACCGGCCCACACCTTTCCCTAGGAGTGATCAGCGATGACCGATGCGGCCAATTCCCCGGACCAGCCCCTGACCAATCGGCAGGGCCACAAGGTCTACGACAACCAGAACACCCGAACCATCGGCGCCCGCGGCCCGGCCACTCTGGAGAACTACCAGTTCCTGGAGAAGATGAGCCACTTCGACCGCGAGCGCATCCCGGAGCGGGTGGTGCACGCCCGCGGCACCACGGCCTTCGGCTACTTCGAGGCCTACGGCAAGTGGGGCGATGAACCGATCGCCAACTTCACCCGCGCCAAGCTGTTCCAGGAAGCGGGCAAGCGCTCCGACCTGGCCATCCGCTTCTCCACCGTGGCCGGCGGCCGCGATTCCTCCGAGGTGGCCCGCGACCCGCGCGGTTTCGCAGTCAAGATCTACACCGAGGACGGCAACTGGGACCTGGTGGGCAACAACCTGGGCGTCTTCTTCATCCGCGACGCGCTCAAGTTCCCCGACTTCATCCACTCGCAGAAACCGGACCCGGTGCACTTCCAGGCCTCCGTGCCGAACCGCGCGATGGACTTCTTCAGCCAGTCGCCCGAGTCCATGCATATGGTGATGCTGGTCTTCAGCCCGCGCGGCGTGCCGGCCGACTACCGGCACATGCAGGGCTTCGGCGTGAACACCTACAAGTGGGTCAACGCCGCCGGCGAGACGGTGCTGGTCAAGTACCACTGGTTGCCCAAGCAGGGCGTGAAGTCGCTGACCGCCGAGGACGCCGCGAACATGCAGGCACACACCCTGGGCTCGCACACCAAGGACCTCTACGACGCCATCGAGGCCGGCAACTTCCCCGAGTGGGAACTACAGGTGCAGATGATGTCCGACGACGAGCACCCCGAACTCGATTTCGACCCGCTGGACGACACCAAGGTGTGGCCGGAAGATCAGTTCCCGCCCCGGCCCGTCGGCCGAATGGTCCTGGACCGCAACGCCCAGAACTTCTTCGCCGAAAACGAGCAGATCGCCTTCGGCACCGGCGTGCTGGTGGACGGCCTGGACTTCTCCGACGACAAGATGCTGGTGGGCCGTACCTTCTCCTACAGCGACACGCAGCGGCACCGGGTGGGGCCCAACTACCTGCAGCTGCCGGTCAACAGCCCCAAGGCGCCGGTGGCCACCAACCAGCGGGACGGGCAGATGGCCTACATGGTGGACACCGCCCCGGGCCAGAACCCGCACGTCAACTACGAACCCAGCATCACGGGCGGCGTGCAGGAGGCGGCCAAGGACGAGGGCTACCACCACGCGTTTGGGCCGGAGATCAGTGGACGGCTGACCCGCGAGCGGATCCCCCGGACCAACGACTACCTGCAGGCCGGCCAGCGGTTCTACCTGCAGCAGGACTGGGAGCGCGAGGACCTGATCACCAATCTGACGGATGCACTGTCGCAGAGCGACCGGCCGGTCCAGGAGCGCATGCTCTGGCACCTCTACATGGTCGCCGACGAGCTCGGCGAGCGCGTGGGCGACGGCATCGGCATCACGCTGGACGAGGTGAAGGACCTGGGGCCGCTGGCCAGCCAAAACCTCTCCGAAGCGGAGCAGGCGTGGATGGCGAACCTGGGCAAGAACGGACCGCGCGACGTCTCCGGCCTGACCATGACGCACTGCGTGCCCAACGAACGCATGAAGGTGGACCGGTAGCTCCGGCACCAAAAGCAGAACAACGACGGCGGGGCTCACCCGCCGTCGTAGTCCTGCCGGGCCCACCCGCCGTCGTAGTCTTGGGCAGCGAAGCCGCCACGGAAGGCGAGCCAGCCGCGTCTCCGCACGGAGCAGGCCCGGAGGATAGTTTCCGTCCGGGCCTGCTTCGTTGCCAGTTGCTGCGCTTACCCGGCGATGACCTGCGGGGAGCCGAGCTGCTTGAGCCCCTCGACGCCGAACTCGAGGCCGTAGCCGGACTGCTTGGCACCGCCGAACGGCACCCGGGGATCGATCGCGCCGTGCTTGTTGATCCAGACCGTGCCGGCCTCGATCCGGGCCGCGACCTCGCGGGCCTTGGCCGGGTCGGAGGACCAGACCGAGGCGCCCAGGCCGACCTTCAGGCCGTTGGCCATCGCCACTGCCTCGTCCACTGTGGAGTACTTGATGATCGGCAGTGCCGGACCGAATTGTTCCTCGGCCACCAGCGGGTTGTCGTTGTCGATGTCCGCCACCAGCGTGGCCGGGTAGAAGTAACCGGGCTGGCCCTCGTCCGGGTTGCCGCCGGTGAGCACGCGGGCGCCGGAATCCTTCGCCGCCTGCACCAGCTTCGCGACGATGTCGTACTGGGCCTTGTTCTGCAGCGGGCCCAGCACGTTGTTCTCGTCCAGCCCGACGCCCATCGGCATCTGCTCGGCGACCTCGGTGAGCGCGGCGCACACGTCGTCGTAAATGTCCTCATGCACATACAGCCGCTTCAGCGCGGCGCAGGTCTGGCCGGTGTTGATGAACGCGCCCCAGAACAGGTCCTGCGCGGCGGCCTTCGGGTCGGTGTCCGGCAGCACGATGCCGGCGTCGTTGCCGCCCAATTCCAGGGTCAGGCGCTTCACCGTGTCCGCGGAGGAACGGATGATCGCCTTGCCGGTGGCGGTGGAACCGGTAAACATGACCTTGTCGATTCCCGCGTGCGCGGAGAGCGCCTCGCCCACGTCGCGGCCGCCCGGAACCACGTGCAGCACGTCCGCCGGCAGCACGGTGTTGAGCACCTCGGCCAGTGCCAGCACGGACAGCGGCGTGTACTCGGAGGGCTTCATCACCACGGTGTTGCCCATCCGCAGCGCCGGAGCCAGCTGCCAGATGCTGATCATCATCGGCCAGTTCCACGGCCCGATCGCGCCCACCACGCCCAACGGCCGGTAGTGCAGCTCGGCGTGGTTGCCGTCTTCCTCCACCAACGTTTCCGGCTCCAGCTCGAACGCGGCGGTGGCGCGCAGCCAGCCCGCACACGCGCCGACCTCGAACCGGGCGTTCGGCCCGTTCAGCGGCTTGCCCTGCTCGCGCGAGAGCAGCTCGGCCAGCGCCTCGGCGTTCGCCTCCACCGCATCCGCGGCCAGGTTCAGGTACTCGCTGCGCTCGGCGTGGCCGCGGCCGGCCCACTCCGGCTGCACGCGGCGGGCGGCCTCGGCCGCGGCCTCCAGCTCGGCAACACCAGGCTCGGCCACGCGGCCGACCAGCTCACCGGTGGCCGGATCCTTGATCTCCCGCCCGCCCTCGGCCGGCTGGATTGCTGCGAGCAAATCCGCAGCTGAAGCGAACGTACCCTCGACAGTGGTCTCGGTGGTCATGGTTTTTCCTCCCCGTCTGTGACGACAACTGCCTCCAGCTTGCCGTAGACCCGGCGCGGCTGCTTAGACTTTGCGCGCCGAGGACTTGACGCTGAGCGCATAGCTTCCTTCAGCGGCCGCGTCAGGGCACTCCTCCTGCCGCCAAACGAAGAGGTTCCACGTGAACCGAAATCGTTCAGCGTTCGGCATGAATAACGCGCTGACCTGCAGCTATGCCTTGGGTCCCTCCGTGACGTGCATATATTCTGCAAGCCCCTGCCCGCTTCCCGCCCTCGCCAAGCCCCGGCATCGGCGGTAGCGTCGGGAGCATGCGAATTGCGGTGGTCGGAGCCAGCGGAAACGTGGGAACAGCGCTTTTGCGGCGCCTGCATGCCGCGCAGAGCGAACGTGCGGATGATCTGGAAATAGTCGGGATTGCCCGGCGCGTGCCGGATGCCGCGCAAGCACCGTACGACGGCGTCACGTGGGTTGCGCTGGACGTCGCCTCAGGCGATGCGCGGCAGAGGCTAGCCGAGGCTTTCAAGGGGTGCGACGCCGTCGTCCATCTTGCCTGGGTGTTGCAGCCGAACCACGACGAAGAGACGATGCGCCGGGTGAACGTGGACGGCACCGCGAATGTGCTCGCCGCCGCCGTCAACGCCGGCGTCGGGCATGTGGTGTGCGCGTCGTCGGTGGGCGCGTACAGCCCGGGGCCGAAAGACTCCCGCGTCAGCGAAGACTGGCCGGCCCGCGGCATCGCGAGTTCGCACTACAGCCGGTTCAAGGGTCAGCAGGAAGAGCTGCTGGACCAGTTTGCCGACGACCATCCGGAGATCAAGGTGGCACGGTTGCGGCCGGGCCTGATCTTCCAGGCCCAGGCAGGCAGCCAGATTGGCCGCTACTTCGTGGGACCGTGGATTCCGAAGTTCTTCGTCAACCGGCTGCGGTTGCCGCTGTTTCCGTTTCCGGAGGAGTTTGTCTTCCAGGCGCTGCACGCTGATGACATGGCGGACGCCTATTGGCGCGTGCTGGATCAAGGTGCCCGCGGTGCCTTCAATGTGGCCGCCGAGCCCGTCCTGACGCCCGGGCTGGTCGCCGCCCTGTTCGGCGCCCGCCGCTGGCTGCCCGTCCCCGTACCGCTGGTCAGATTGCTGGTGGGTGCGGCGTGGTCGGCCCGGCTGTTGGCCAGCGACCCGGGATGGGTGGACATGGCCCGCGCCGCGCCGGTGATGGACACCACCCGTGCGAGGACAGAACTGGGGTGGAACCCGCGGGTTGATTCGGTCTCGGCGATCCGAGAGGTGCTCCACGGCATGGCGGCTGCGGGAGGCGTTCCGGAATCACCGGCCATGCGCCCGCGGAGCCGCTGCACCCGTGCGGAACCGAGGACCGGCGCGTAGTCTGAGCCCCAAGGTGCCGCGCGAGGAACGCGGTGCCCGGTCCGCTCCCCAGAACGACACACTCGAGAAGGAGGATGTGATGGACGAGAACGAAAATTCCCGCCCGGAACAGCCGGACGATCTGGAAGGCGAAGCCCAGCCCGCTGGCGCAGGCGAGAACGACGTCCATGAGGCACACATCCCGGTCCACGGCGACGAAAAGCTGGCCGACGATCTGGCCAAGAAAGCCTACGGCGACAAGGACCACGATGGCGAAGCCGATACTCCCAACGCGCCGTTCCCCTAGGACCCCCCAGGCAACACCTCCATCACCCCACCGTATGAAAGGAGCACCCTGTGAAAGGGAAAATCATGTTCGGCGCCGGCCTGGCCCTTGGATTCGTCCTGGGCTCAAAGTCGGGGCGGTCGGCTTACGATTCGCTGAAGACCAAGAGTCAAGAGTTATGGCACAACCCAACCGTGCAGGACAAGGTTCACGAAGCAACGGACGCGGTCAAGGACAAGGCCCCGGGAGTCGCTGAGCAACTCACCGAGGCGGCCAAGAAGGCCGGGTCCGCGGCGGCCTCCAAGTTGCCCGGAAAGCATGGGAAGGACGACGTCGGAGCCGCCACCGGAACCACCGTCACCGACACCGTCTCGGACCCTGCCCTCAACGACCAAACGGGACAGGACTGGACGGACGAGGGCGGCGCCATGCCGGGCCGGCCGGCCACCGGCGGCAGCGACGACCTGCGTCCGCCCGGACCCGGAGTCTGACAGCTCGGACCGCAACCAGCGGGCCCGAGCCGGACTTAACCAGGAACTGACGGAAGGCGGAACATGGCCGAAAGCAACCAGGACAGAGAGCCTCACGGCCAAAAGGACCCTTCGGCGGATGCGGGCGACCCCGAAGATGGGACGTCAGATGAGACGTCGCCAACCGACTCCGCGTCGAAGCCGGGGGACAAAGAGGACATGAATGCACCGCCTGGGCCGGCTGAAGAGAAGGACCGGAAAACGCCGGACGACCGCGGCCTGACCACGGACACCAGTCCCAGCGATTAACCCGCGCCTGCCGGGCGGCGACAACGGTCTGTAGCCAACCTGTTGTCGCCGCCGCCGAATGGCGGGCTGGACGGGCCGAATGGCGGGCTGGACGGGCGCGCCACGGTCGGTTCGCACGGCCTGGCGCACGCGTCTCTGTCGGCTGCCGGCGCCTTTAAACCTTTCAAACATCTTTGCGCGTCCGTCTCCGCCCCCCCCCCCCCGCCCCATCTCCCACCCGCCCCATCTCCGGACGCAGTAACGCCCCAGTAACGCTGGCAGGACTAAACCGATGCCACGCTCCGTTTGCGGAGGGACCCCTCGTGTAGCGAGGGCTCGGAACTGCTGATAGAAGCGTGAGCCGTGGCCCAGAACATTCTCATCCTTCTTGACGGCGCCGGCTGCCATCTCGGTGCAGCGGGCGGCAGCGATGGATAGAGCCCGGTGTTTGAGTACAAGCTGACACCGCATTTGTCGGTCTCGTTTCAGCGCTACCGTTACCCCGACCACGGTGTTGTTTACGCCACCCCTGCCAGTCTGGGTACCTTGCCGTTCTGTGCCGGTTCCGAGGGCCTGACGGTGCCTTCCCCGGACGGAGAAGCCATCTGGATCGGCTTGCTGACCCGGATGGTCTCCAGCGAACCTCTTCTCGTGGGGATGCTGGCCACCAGAGCCGACGGGCAACGCCTGGACGCAGTGGGCGGCGGGGCTGCCGAAGGGACAACGCCCTTGGCTTGGCTCCGGGTGCCGGAGATGCGGCAACTGCTGGGCATTTCCCATCACGACGACGGCTGGTGGGCGCTGGCCCGCGAAGCGCCCTTAGTCGGGGCGCCATCCTGCGTTTCCGTGACGCTGTTGTCACGGCCAGAGCGCCCCCGGCATGCCGCCGCAGTTGTCTTGCCCATCCAACTAACCGACCCCGCCGCGTTCGAAAGCATCTGCCACACCCGCGTACCGCCGCTGCGGCAAGACTCCGCCTACGGCAGCTGATGCCTATGCCTTAACCACCGGAAGCTCTGCCCACTCGGTGGTGTAGCGCGGCGAGGAGAATTCGCGTTTCATGGACCACGCGGCCGGCGCCGCCAGCCCGCCTTGGCCGAGCCCGATGGCGGCTTCTCCGAATTTGGATCGGACGGCACCGAGCAAGTCGCCGATGTTCCGCTGGTCCAAGTCGCTGACGAACGGGTCGAAGGCCTCCTGGCCGGCCGCCGGTTCGAGCCCTGACAGCAGCACTCCTGCCCGGACATAGTGGGCGCCGGGAATGAGGCAGCCGCGCATGGCAGCCACCGCGGCCTTGGTCAGTTGGATCGGATCCTGCGTGGGCGCCGGAAGGTGGACACTGGCGGCGGGAAACGACGCTTCCCCGCCGGCGAACCTGCTGGTCCCCGCCGTCACCGTCAGCACCGAGGCGCGCAGTCCCTCGGCAGCCATCCGGGCGGCGCCGCGCTGGGCGTAAACGGCCATCACCTGATCCATCTCCTCCAGCGTGGTGACCGGTGTGGAGAAGCTGCGCGAGAACATGATCTGCTGCTTGTCGGCCCGTTCCTCGGTGTGCGGGATACAGGCCGTGCCATTCAGTTCCAGCACCGTCCGCTGCAGCACCACGGAGAACTTCTTGCGGATCACCTGTGGGTCCGCGGCCTTCAAATCGGCGATCGACTCGATGCCGATGGCGTTCAGCCGCTTCCCGGTCCGCCCGCCCACGCCCCACAGCCCGGTGACGGGAACACGCGACTGGATCCATTCGATGTCCGGCGCCGGCATAGAACCCAGCGAGCAGACGCCGGCCATCTGTGGATTCCGTTTGGCTACGTGGTTGGCGAACTTTGCCAGCGTCTTGGTCCGGGCTACGCCGACGGAGACCGGAACGCCCACCTGCCGGACCACGGCGGCCCGGATCCGGGCCGCCGTCTCCCGCAGCTGCGGCTCATCCCCGGGCAGGCCAAGGAACGACTCGTCGATCGAGTAGACCTCCTGCCAGGCTCCGAACCGGCCCAGCACTTCCATCACCCGGGCGCTGAGGTCGCCGTACAGCTCGTAATTGCTGGATTTTGCCACCAGTCCCCAGGCATTGGCGCGTGGCGCCACCTGGAACCACGGCGTGCCGGTCTTCAACCCCAGCTGCTTGGCTTCCTCGGAGCGCGCGACCACGCAGCCGTCATTGTTGGACAGGACAACGACGGGGCGTCCCTCAAGCGACGGGTCGAACACCCGCTCACAGGAGACATAGAAGTTGTTGACGTCCACCAGCGCGATCCGTTCACGGAGCTGCGTCGGCGCTGCGGCGGGTCCTTCGCTAAACATGGTGCAGGCAGCGCGTGGCCACGCCCCAAATGCTCAGGTCGCCGAGCTCGCCCACCTCGGTCGGGACACCGCCGTCGTCCGTCTGCAGGCACACACCGTCGGAAGCCAGATGCAGGCGGCGCACCACCAGCTCTCCGTCCAGCACGGCGATCACCACCGAGCCATCGCGCGGCTCCAGCGATCGGTCCACAATCAACTCATCGCCGTCGCAGATGCCGGCCGCCGCCATCGAGTTACCGGCCACACGCATCACAAAGGTGCTGGTGCGGTCCCGGATTAAGTGCCGGTTCAGGTCGATGCCGCCGTGGAAATAGTCCCGCGCCGGTGAGGGAAAGCCGCGGGCGTCTTCGGGCGTCCCGTCAGCCAGCTCCGGGCCGGCCGACGCGCCGGAGGGGCGCTCCAGACCGAACATGACAAGCCCCCATCTTCGAACAGATCTTCGAAGATCAGACTATCACCCCGGGATCTTCGAAAGCCTTGGGACTAGCTCGGCGGACGTGGGCCTCGACCGGCTGCCCGGCTCTCTCGGGAGGCGCCAATCGCGGACCATAGCCTTCCGCTTCTTCTAGGGGCTTCTGCCCGTCCTCTAGCAGATCCCCATCAGATTCGCCCGACGATGCCGAGGGCTGCTACCCGGCTGGGGATGGTGGTGGACAACGGGATGACAATCCCCCGCCCTTCTGAGGAAGCAGTCAGTCACGCGGCGCTTTGGATGATGCTCTCCACGTGCTTGGTGCTCAACCGGACAGTGATCGGAAGTTCAGCCCAGTACTCTGCTTCTTTGGCCAGTTCGTCGAGAAGGCGCTGGATTTCCTCTGGGCTCAATCCCGCCTTATGCCCGTCGACAATCACCCTGCCGAGGGCCTGAGCGGCGTCGTCAAAAGTCATATAGGCGTCCCTGACGCCTTCCATGGCTTGCTCACGCAGACACGCCTCCAGTCGTGGCCTCCCTCCCGAAACAACCGTTCAAGTTCTTCGCGCCGCTTCTCGAACGCTTCCCTGCTGTCCGTCATGATCCGCTCCTCGACTCCTGATACTGGGAAAAGCAAAGCTACGCTCCACGTCGGCCTGCTGCCGGCGCTATCCCCCTGTGTAGGCATTGTCTTCTGCATGCATCGTCAATGTGAGTCGACTCGACTCAACTTTTCCCGGCTTGTGGAATAATCTTCGGCATGAAGCGTTAACATGAGTCGAAGGCACTCAAGTCCACAGGAGGATCATCAATGCCACTGTTCTTCGGACCCGCGTCCGGCAACGGATCATTCGACGAGTTCCTGGTCCGCTACCTGCAGGGCCAGCGTGCGGCGCAGTCCCGCCGCACGGTCGACCTCACACGGCTGCTCAGCCGCCGCACCCAGGAAGTGCTGGCCCAGGCCGCCGCATTTGCCGCTGGACTCGGCCACACGGAAGTGGATGCGCTGCACATTCTGCGCGTGATGGCCGAACAGGAACCGACTGCCGGCCAGATCAAGCTCGCCGGCGCCGATCCGCGGGACATCGTCCGCGCCGCCGAGCAGCGCCTGCCGGAAAAGGCCGAGCCCATCGGCGAGGCGCCGTCCCTGACCCCCTCGGCCCAGCGTGCCCTGCTGGATGCGCACCAGGTGGCCCGGGCGTTTGGCTCCACCTACATTGACCCGGAGCATCTGTTCGCCGCGTTCGTGCTGAACCAGGAAACCGCGGCCGGCCAAATCTTGGCCGGCACCGGTGTCACCCCGCAGGCGCTGCAGCAGGCCAACGCGGCGGAGGCGGCCCAGGCCCAGGCCCACCCGGGCGGCGGCGCCGCAACCCGGCAGGAACAGAACCCCAACTCCGCCACACCCATGCTGGACCAGTTCGGCCTTGACCTGACCGCCCGGGCCCGCGAGAACCAGTTGGACCCGGTGATCGGCCGCGCCGACGAGATCGCGCAAACCATCGAGATCCTGGCCCGCCGAACCAAGAACAACCCGGTCCTGATCGGCGAGGCCGGCGTCGGCAAGACCGCCATCGTGGAAGGGCTGGCCCAAGCGATCGTGGACGGCGATGTTCCGGAGCAGTTGCGCGGCAAGCGCGTGGTGTCGCTGGACCTGCCCGGCATGCTGGCCGGCACCAAATACCGCGGCGACTTCGAGGAACGGCTGACAAAGACCATGGAAGAGATCAGTGCCGCCAGCAGCGAACTGATCGTCTTCATCGACGAACTGCACACCGTCGTTGGCGCCGGCGGAGGCGGCGAGTGCGGCATGGACGCCGGCAACATCCTCAAGCCCCGACTGGCCCGCGGCGAGCTGCACCTGGTCGGCGCCACCACGCTGGGCGAATACCGCAAGGTGGAAAAGGATCCGGCCCTGGAGCGCCGGTTCCAGCCGGTGATGGTGGGCGAACCCTCGATCGAGGACGCCGTGCAGATCCTGGCCGGGCTGAAGGACCGCTACGAAGAGCACCACCAGGTGACCTATACCGACGGAGCCATCCGCGCCGCCGTCGAGATGTCCTCGCGCTACATCACCGACCGCTTCCTGCCCGACAAGGCGATCGACCTGATCGACCAGGCCGGCGCCCGGCTGAGCCTGCGCCGCGGCCCCCGCGTGGACGTGGAGGCGCTGCGCGGACAGCTGGCGGAGCTCGAGTCGGCCAAGAACGCCGCCGTTGCGGAGGAACGCTACGAGGACGCCTCCTCGCTGCGCGATGACATCGAGGAACTGAAGGCCAAGATCGATTCCGCAGCCGAGCCAGCCACCAACGCTACGGAGGACAACGACGGCGGCGCGCGCCTCGGCGTCGTACCCTCCGATGTGGTCGGCGAGGCGGAGATTGCCGAAATCATTGCCCGCGCCACCGGCATTCCGGCCGCCCGGCTGAGCCAGGGCGACCGGCAGCGACTGGCCCGCCTGGAGGAGGACCTGCACGCCCGGGTGATCGGGCAGGACGACGCGGTGACCGCCATCGCCAAGTCCGTACGGCGCAACCGCACCGGCATGGGCGACGAGGGCCGGCCCGTCGGCAGCTTCCTGTTCCTGGGTCCCACCGGGGTGGGCAAAACCGAGCTGGCCAAGGCGCTGGCGGAGTCGCTGTTTGGTGACGAGAACGCCATGGTGCGCTTCGACATGAGCGAGTACGGGGAGCGCCACACCGTTTCGCGGCTGGTCGGCGCCCCTCCGGGCTACGTCGGCTACGGCGAGGCCGGCCAGCTGACCGAGCGGGTCCGCCGCCACCCGTACTCGGTGGTGTTGCTGGATGAGGTGGAGAAGGCGCACCCGGACGTGTTCAACCTGCTGCTGCAGGTGCTCGACGACGGACGCCTCACCGATGGGCAGGGCCGCACCGTTGACTTCCGCAACACCGTGGTGATCATGACCTCCAATCTCGGGTCGGAATTCCTGGCCAGCAAGGGCGGGGCGCTGGGCTTCACGTCCAATAACGGCGTGGACGGTTTCGCCTCCGAGCAGGACCTGCGCGCCCGGGTGATGGGCCGGCTGCGCGAGGCCATGCGGCCGGAGTTCCTCAACCGGATCGACGAGATTGTGCTGTTCCGCAAGCTGGAGAAGGAGCAGCTGCGCTCCATTGTGCGGCTGCAGCTGCGCCGGTCCGAGGCCCGTCTGGACGCCCAGGGCATCTCGCTGGCCGTGGACGAGGACGCGGTGGACTGGATCGCCGAGGCCGGCTACGAACCGAAATACGGCGCCCGGCCGCTGCGTCGCGTGATCCAGCGCGAGCTGGACGACCGGATTGCCGACCTGCTGGTGGCCGAGGCTGTGGCCGAGGGCGGCCGGATCCGCGTGACCCCGGGAGAGGACGGACTCCGGGTGACGGCCGACAGCATGGCCGCCGTGGCATAACGGCGCCAACCACGCCAACGGCAATGGGCGGGGCACTCCACTCAAGGGGTGCCCCGCCCTCTGCCGTTGTGTGCGTCGGCTACGCCGCCCCTGCATCGATGCCACCGACCGGCTCCGGCAGATGGGCGGCGAGGCCATCGAGGATCAGGTCCAGCCCGAAGTCGAACTCGTCGCCAAAATCGTAGCCGGGCTGCAGAACGTGCTGCATCGCAAACTCGCGCAGATGTGGATAGTCCCCCGTGCTGAACATTTCCACCATCGGTCCGGCGACTTCCGCCAAACTGTCCGGCCCGTCGAACGGCAACGACGCCTCCTGCAGGGCCGAGCCATAAACGTAGGCGTCAAGCAGGGCGTAGGTATGCGCGGCCAAGGAAAGGGAAAAACCGGCCGCGCGGAGGGTACCGAGGACCGCGTCATGGTGGCGGAGGTTCGCCGGCCCCGGCACCGTCCGGGATTCCATTAGGGCAATCGCCCACGGATGGCGGCGCAGTACCAGACGGGCGGATGTTGCCCGCCGCTTCAGCTCTGCCTTCCACTCGCCGCCCGGTACCGGCAGCTCGATCTCGTTGAAGACGGCATCCACGATGCCATCAAGGATCTCGTCCTTGTTGCGCACGTAGTGGTAGAGGGACATCGGCTTGGTCCCCAAGGACTTGGCCAGCGAGCGGATGGTCAGCCCGGCAAGGCCGCCCCCATCGGCAATGGCCATGGCGGACTGCACTACGCGTTCGCGGCTGAGCGGAAGACGTTCTGTGGGGGAAGCAGCGGATTTTTCATTCATTGTTCCGGCGACTATAGCATTCTCGTACTTTGTACGATACCTTCGTACAAAGTACGACTCAGTCAAGTCCCAGGGTCCAAAACCTCGAGAAGGATGCCTCCATGGAACCGAAAGAAACCCCCGCTCCTGCAGGACAGACGCCTCCGGCGGAGGGCAGCGCCACCTCACCGGGACAAACCATGCGCGCCATTGTGCAGTACCAGTACGGCTTGGCCGACGCACTGCATCTGGCCACCGTGCCGGTGCCGGACATCACCGACGACCAGGTGCTCATCCGGGTCCGGGCCGCCGGTTTGGATCGCGGGGCATGGCACATGGCCACCGGCCTGCCCTACCCGGTCCGCGTAGTGTCGGGCTGGCGCACCCCCAAGAATCCGATACTCGGCCTTGATGTGGCGGGAACTGTAGCCGCGGTAGGCGCTGCCGTCACGCGGTTTGCCGTCGGAGATGAGGTCTTCGGCTACGGCAAGGGCTCCTTCGCGGAATTCGCGGTGGCCGCGGAGAAAATGCTGGCGCTGAAGCCGGCCGCTCTGAGCTTCGAGCAGGCGGCCGCGGTGCCGGTATCCGGCACCACCGCCCTGCAGGCCCTGCGCGACGCAGGCAAACTCAAGGCGGGCCAGCAGGTGCTGATTACCGGGGCCTCCGGGGGCGTGGGTACCTACGCCGTGCAGATCGCCACCGCCATGGGCGCGAACGTCACCGGCGAGTGCAGTGCCGCCAAGGCGGATCTGGTGCGGGGGCTCGGCGCCGAAACCGTCATCGACTATACCCGCGAGGACTTCGCCGCCGGCGGACGCCGCTACGACCTGATCGTCGACGTGGCAGGCAACCCGTCCTTGAAGCGCCTGCGCCGAGCACTGGCCCCGGGCGGCACGGTGGTCATTGTCGGCGGCGAAGACGGCGACCGCTGGACCGGTGGCCTGTTCAGGCCGATCGCTGGCATGCTCCTGTCTCTGTTCAGCCGGCAGCGTTTTGTCATGTTTATGGCACGCGAGAACGCCACGGAATTCGAGCGGTTGAGTGAAATGATCGTCGCGGGCGAGGTGTCACCCAGCATCGACCGGACCTATCCGCTGGAGCAGATGCCGGAAGCAATCACCTGCCTGGATGCCGGAGAAATCCGGGGGAAAGCCGTCATCACCGTCTAAGCCGGTGGCTGGGCTTCCCACCGATGTGCTCCGACACACAACGCCAAACAGTGGCGCACACCACGGCCGGGGTCCCAAACTGGGAGCGTCACCCGTTTCGGCTGCACCGCTAAGGAGCCACGGCTATGCCCAATAATGCCCATCTGCGACTCAGACCCGTCCTCGAGATCCTGGCCGATGCGGCCGCCAACGGCACCCGCCCCGACGCCCGCGAGGTGATCAGCGAAGCATTGCGCCGCGTACCGCCGACCGCCCACGAACAGGAACTGCTCAGCGGCGGAGTGCCGCGCGGCTTCAAGAACCTGACGACGGCGACCGCCCGGCTGGTCAAGGCGGGCTGGATGTCCAAGGGCCGCGGCGGATGGGCCGTCACCGAAGACGGGCTGCGGGCCGTCGCCGCTTTCTCCAGCCCGTCCGAACTGGCAGAAGCTCTCGATGCGGGAATCCCGCTGCCCGAAGCTCCGGCTCTGGTTGCGGAGGCCAAGCTTGCCGCCCAGCCGGAAGCGCCGACCCAGGTGGCGGAAGCGCCGGCTCCGGCGGTGGACGCAAAGCGTGCCGCCCTGGCGGAAGCGCCGGCCCAGGTGGCGGAGTCGGGTCGGCCCACCGGCCAGCCAGCCTCCGTGGCGGTGGTAGGCGACTTCGGCGTCCTGCTCGGCGCCGACCGGGACTGGGATCCCGCCGCCGACGCCGTGCAGATGCGATTCGACCCAGCCGACGCGTTGTGGCGGCTGGACGGCGAGCTGCCGGCCGGACGCTATGCCTTCAAGTTCGCGCTCAACGGTTCGTGGGAGGAGAACTACGGGGCCTACGGACTCCTCGACGGAGCCAACCACGAGTTCCAGCACGACGGCGGTGCGGTCACCATCGCGTACGACCACAACAGCCGCGATCTGGCCCCGGCGTCCCAGCTAACCCCTGCCTGAGCTGAACGGTGCCGGCCGGGAAGGGAAGTGATTCTTCCCGGCCGGCACCGTTCTGACGAGATGGGCCGCACCCGGAGGTGAGGGAAAAGGGCCAGGTGAGGCCCGCCGTCGTACGTTTCTAGGCGCTGACCAGCCGCTCCGCCATGGGAGCCGGGCTGTCCAACTGCTCCTCGGAGGGGACCGGGAGGACCACCTCCGCGTCCAGGATCGCTTCGGCCTCCGGCACTCCAATGCCTTTGGAGAGGGCAATCTCCGTCACCAGCGGCTTCTTGGCGTACTGCAGCATGTCCTTCTCGGCGTGTGACATGCTGCCCATGGTTTGCAGCCGCCGGGACAGATCGCGGACCAAGCCGGCGATGACGAAGATGTCGCCGGTGCGCAGGCGTTCCTGATTGTCCTTGAAGCGCCTGGCCCACTGCGAATCCTCCTCACGGGAAGGTGCCCGGAGCACCGCGAACAAGGCTTCCATCTGCACCTCGTCGAAGATGGGCCGCAGGCCGACTTCCTCGGCGCTCTCGACCGGCACGCCTACGGTAAGGTTCGAGTCCCTGACCTCAAGCATGAGATAGCGGCATTCGGCGTTCTGCCGCGTGTGCCGGGTCCTGATGCCGCGGACAACGGCCGGACCATGGTGGGGATGGACAAGGGTTTGACCTTCAGCAAACTGCAATTTAAGAGTCCTCTGATTCTGCACGAGCGCCATACTCGACATCAGTGGACGGAGTGCCGCAGGGCCCCTCACGCCAGACGGTCGTCCCACCCACTGAAACCGCGGTTGAGAAGCCGCGGATTCGAAACGGTGAGCACGCGGACCGGCTCGTCTCCACACGGATGGACACGCCCGAAAACCGCAAGCTTGGCTACCTCCATTATCTCACGCAGAGGGTCTATGTTCCTTGGAATACCGGGGAACAAGGGGTTCGGCCACCCCCGCCGGCGCCTGCTGGAGCCGCCGAAGCAGTGCTGCACAAACGGTCCGCCGGAACCCTTGACTGGTTCGTTACCCAACTGTCACGATGTCTCACATGGCGCAGGGCTGCGCATCATGCGCAACTACTTCAGGTCCGGCTGGCGCCAGAACCTCGAAGGAGGAAGCATCCATGTCGGAAATTCTCGATTCGGGCTCAGCCCCGTTCAACGGCACCGATTCACGCGTTAACCCCCACCCGGCCGTCACGCTTTATACCCGGCTTCGCAAGTCCCCGTACTTTTGGAAGTCGCGGGAGCACGGCGTCGCGGCCTACAGCGTCTACAACCACACCTACCATCCGCGCCATTACGGCGACCCGGTCAGCGAGTACTGGTCGTTGCTGAACGACGTCACCCTCTGGGACGTCGGCGTGGAGCGGCAGCTGCAGATCAGCGGCCCGCAGGCGTTCGATTTCACCAACATGCTGACCCCCCGTGACCTGACCAAGTGCGCGGTGGGCCAGTGCAAATATGCCTTCATCACCGCGGCCGACGGCGGGATCATCAACGACCCGATCATCCTGCGCGTGGAGGAGAACAAGTTCTGGCTGTCGCTGGCGGACAGCGACGTTCACCTCTGGGCCATGGGCCTGGCGCACGCCGGCGGCTGGGACGTCACGGTGGAAGAAGTGGACGTGGCACCGGTCCAGGTCCAGGGTCCTAAGGCCAAGGGTCTGATGTCCGACCTGTTCGGCCCGCAGATCCTGGACATGCCCTACTACTACATGCAGCACCACACCCTGAACGGCATGGACGTGGTGGTCAGCCGGACCGGCTACACCGGCGAAATCGGCTACGAGATCTACCTCTACAACGCCACCCAGAACGCCGGGCGCCTCTGGGACACCGTCTGGGAGGCCGGCCAGCCGCACGACCTGCGCGTCATCGGCCCCTGCCACATCCGGCGGATCGAGGCAGGCATGCTGGCCTACGGCTGCGACATCACGCTCAACACCAACCCGCTGGAGGTCGGCTACGACTACAACTGGATGGTGGATCTGGACCAAAAGGCGGATTTCGTCGGCAAGGAAGCGCTGGGCCGCATCCGGGAGAAGGGCATCGACCGTCTGCTGGTCGGCGTGGACATCGACGGCGAACCGTTGGGCAGCTACAACGACGGCTCCATGATCGAACCCTTCCCGGTCTCGGTCGGCGGCGGCGCCCACATCGGCGAAGTCACCAGCGCCTGTAACTCTCCTCGGCTGGAACGGAACATTGGCCTGGCCATGGTGCCGTTCGACCTCAGCGAAGAGGGCACGTCGCTGTCCATCCACACACCGGAGGGAATCCGCAACGGCACGGTGGTGCAAAAGCCCTTCTTCGATCCCAGCAAGGAGACACCGAAGGACTGAACGCGGCTTCTGCCTAGCCAACCCCGTACGACGGCGGAGCTCACCCGCGCAGGTGGGCTCCGTCGTCGTCGTGGTGGGACCGAGGGAGAGTCCGCGCCGCTATGCGTGTGCAGAAACCTTGCCGGCCTCGGACGGCGCCGCGTCCGGCTCAGGGGCCGCAGCCGGGCCGTCCAACTGCTCAATGTCTTGGTCGGAACGGTCCTTGGCCGCCAGCAGCGACGCCAGGCTCATGCCGGAAAAGGCGATCCAGAGGCAGGCCACCAGCCAGAGCGACCCGCCGCCGGCCATCACCAGGGCGGTGGCAATCATCGGCGTGAAGCCGGCACCGAGCGTGGAAGCCAACTGGTAGCCGATGGACGTGCCGGAATAGCGCACCGACGTCGGGAAGAGTTCGCCAACGAAGGCACCGTACGGGCCGGAGGTGAATCCCTGCACGGTGGAGAGGCCCAGGAAGATCGCCAGCATGAACGCCACGGTCGACCCCATCTCCAGCAGCCCCATCACCGGGAAGGCCAGCACCATGGCACCGATGTTGCCTGCGATCAGCACCTTCCGGCGTCCCAACCGGTCGGACAGTTTCGACGCGACGATGATCATCACGATGGTGGCCACTCCACCCAGCGCCTTCAGGTTCAGCACCTCGGTCTGGGCCAGCACGGCCTGCTGCACGGCGTAGGAAATGGCCCATGCACCCATCAGCCCCTGGGCCATCTGGCCGGACAGTCCCGACGCGACGGCGATCAGGAGCGACTTCGGGTGCTCGCGGAACAGCTCGGCTGCCGGAACGCGCCGTTTCTTCGCTTCGCTCTTGGCGGAGATCTCCTTGAAAACGCGGGATTCCGAGACGCGCATCCGAATGAAGATCGCCAGCGCCATCAGGACCGCGGAAAGAATGAACGGCACGCGCCAGCCCCACTCCAGGAACTGTCCATCGGGAAGCATGGTCATGGCCGAGAGCATCAGCGTGCCGATGATCGTTCCGGCCGGGGCCCCCATGTAAGCGAAGGATGCAGCGAAGCCGCGGGACTCCTTCCGCGAGTTCTCAAAAGCCAGCAGCATGGCGCCGCCCCACTCACCGCCGACGGCGATTCCTTGGAACAGGCGGAGCGACACCAGAAGGATCGGCGCCCAGACTCCGATCTGGTCAGTAGTAGGCAGCAGCCCGATCAGGGTAGAGGCGATGCCCATCATCAGCACCGTGCTGATGAGAATGGTCTTACGGCCCACCAGATCGCCGAGGTGCCCGAAGAGGAAACCGCCGAGCGGCCGGGCAATGTAGCCCATGGCCAGCGTGCCGAAGGAGACGAAGATCGCCAGGTTCGGGTCCATTCCAGCAAAGAACACGTGGTTGAAGACGATGCCGGCTGCCGTGGCGTACAGAATGAAGTCGTAATATTCGACCGCGGTGCCGAGGAAGCTGGAGAACAGGATCCGGCGCATGTCGCGCGGACTGGCGTGGTAGGCGCCGGATGGCGCGGCGGTCGTGGGAGTTGTGCTCATCGAGTGTCCTTGAGGTAGGTTATCCGGCGACGTTGCCGGCAGTGGAAACGGACAAAGAGTCTGGGCTGATCGCCCGGCTGAAACTGATCACGTCCAGGTCGTCGGGAATGCTCAGCGGCCCGCCATAGGTGCTGCGCGCCTCCAACCAGGCTTCCGGCGGCGAGTACGTGGGAACCAGATGGTGGAGGGCCAGGTGGCGAGCACCGGCGTCCTCGGCAATCTTTCCCGCTTCGGCCGCGGTGGTGTGGGCGCGGCGGTGGTGGTCCATGGTGGCTTGAAGCATCTGCGCGTCGGAGTACTGGCCGGCGAGGATGTCCAGGTTGATGGCCTCATGCAGCAGCAGGTCGGTGCCGTTTGCCAAGCGCACCATGTTGGCGCAGGGGGCCGTGTCGCCCGAAATGGTGACCGACCCGGCTTCCGTATCGAAGCGGAAGGCATACGCAGGCGCCGTCGGGTGGTGTGAAACCAGGACCGCGCTGACCGTGACGTTGGCATCCCGGAAGATCTCGAACGGCTCCATGTCCGGGGCAACATTGGTGTCCGGATCGAACCCGGTGCCTGCAGGCAGCACGATTTCGCGCGGTTCGAACTGGTCCAGCGGGCTCTTGGCCAGCGAATCGAAGATCCGGTCGTTGCAGTCGGCGGCGTACGCGGCCAGCAGGCCTTCCACCAGACCCGCGACTCCCGGGGTGGGCCGGTGCGGTGCCACCGGAGCAGGAATGGAGGTGGCGCGGGGTGAGAGCGGCGGCAGTTTGCCGCGGTCACCGGGTCCCACCACGGGGATGGGTCCGCGGTTCGAGTTCTTCAGCTCGAAGGCCCCGAACAGCAACAGCGAGGGCAGGTCCACGGTGTGGTCCGAGTGCATATGCGTGATGAAGATGCCGCCCAGATCGGCCATGTTGAGGCCGGCGGCGTTGGCTTGGCGCCCGGCTCCCTGACCGCAGTCCACCAGGTACCACGTTCCGTTCACCACCACGGCCGTGGAGATGCCGAACCGGGGCGTTCCCTGCTGGTCCTTCCACCAGCGGGGTCCGCCGGCCGTTCCCAGCGTGATGACGTGAGGGCCCGAATGTTCCATGCGGCCGCTCCTCTCTCAAGAATCGTTTAGGTCTTCATCCGAGCATGGTGGCAGCCATCACATTTGTCTAACTATAATAAGTGGGGAGACCCACAAGGAGAACTTATGAAGGAAGTTACGCTGCGTCAGCTGGAATACTTCGCGGCCATCGCGGAGACGCGCTCCGTCACCGAGGCGGCGCAGCGCTGCCACGTCTCGCAGGCGGCGGTCAGCCTGGCGCTGGGACAACTGGAGGAAGCGCTGGGAGCCACGCTGGCCATCCGGCGCCGCGGAAAAGGAGTGGCCCTGACCGCGGAGGGACAGGCCGTGGCCGTGCGGGCCCGACAGGTGGCCGACCAGATCGATGGCATGTCCGCTGCCGTCCACCAGGTCCATGGTGAGCTGTCCGGCCGGCTGGTCGTTGGGGTCTTCCGCACCCTGGCCCTGCACATCATTCCCCCGCTGATCGACTGGTTCACCAGCCGCCACCCGCAGGTGGAACTCGACTTCATCGAGGGGGCCGGTCCGGAGGTCCAGGAAGCGGTGCTCGAGGGCCGGGCGCAATTGGCCGCGGCCTACGAGGCGCAGTTGCTGCCAGATTGCGAGGCGGAAATACTGCGCCCGACGATGCGGCAGGTGGCGCTCAGCCCGGAGCATCCGCTGGCCGAAAGAGACAAGATCACGTTGGCAGACCTCGCACCGTATCCCGCAATACTGGTCAATGAGGAACCCGCGCTCCAGCGGACGCTGGCGGAGTTCGACCGAGCCGGCGTTACGCCAACCGTGCGGTGGCGTTCGGCCAGCGTGCAGGTGATCCAGAATGTGGTGGGCCGCAACCTCGCCTACTCCCTGCTCATGCAACCGGCCCGGCAAAGCCCCGAGGGAAGGCCGCTGGTTTTCCGGCCGGTGGACGGACGGATGCATAGCAATTCTGTGGTGGCCGCGCTGCCGGCGGGTGTGGCCCGGAGCGCCTTGGTGACGGAAACCCTCGTGGCCCTGCGGCACCATTGGGCCGCGGAGAGCGACGGCCGCTCCCCCGTGGATATGCATGTCGTCTTCGATCCCAGCAAGGAGACACCCATGGACTGAACGCTTCCTCTGCCAAGCCAACCCCGTACGACGGCGGAGCTCACCCGCGCGGGTGGGCCCCGCCGTCGTCGTGCCCGCCTTTTCGAGCCGCGCCTGCAGCGATACGGTCACAGCTATGGAAACTGAGTACTTTGCCGGGGATGCCCGGACCAACCGTGAACGGATGCTGGCCGGCGACCTGTACATTGCCGACGATCCGGAGAGCGAACGCCGGGCCAAACGCGCCCTCCGGCTGGCCGACGACTACCACCGCGCGGTGGTGGCCGATGCGGACGACGCACGATCGATCCTGGCCGAACTGCTGGGCGGCCTGGGCGAAGGCGCCTACGTGAAGCCGCCCCTGTTCGTCGACTACGGCGAACACATCTTCATTGGTCCCCGCACCTTCATCAACTACAACTTCACCGCCCTGGATGTCGCGGCCATCACCATCGGCGCCGACTGCCAGATCGGGCCCGGCGTCCAGCTCCTGACGCCGACGCACCCGATCGAATCCCAGCCGCGCAGGGACAAGCTGGAGGCGGCCCAGCCGATCACCCTCGGCGATAACGTCTGGCTGGGCGGCGGTGTAATCGTCTGTCCCGGCGTGACGATCGGCGAGAACAGCGTGATCGGCGCCGGCTCGGTGGTCACCGGCAACATTCCGGCCAATGTGGTGGCCGTAGGCAGCCCGGCCCGGGTGGTGCGGGAAATCTGAACGCGCCGGTTAACAGCAACGGCGCGGCCTCGGCGCGGCCCGCTAGTGCCATGTGATCAGGGTTTCGGCTGTGCGCCGGCCGGGACAACCCGGCAGCAGGCGCCATCGGGATCATTGTCCCGGGGCGGCCCCGCGACGGGCAGGGTGAACGTGAAGACACTGCCCGCGCCGGGCTCGCTCTCGCAGCTGATGCTGCCGCCGTGCCGTTCCACGATGTCCATGGACAGGGCAAGCCCTAGGCCCAGTCCCGGAATGGAGCTACGGCGGGCCGCGGGGCTACGGAAAAACCGCGTGAACACGTTCTGGGTCTCCTCGGCGCCCATCCCCATTCCCTCATCCGCCACCCGGCATTGCACGACTCCGCCGCCCCCGGTGCAGCTGACCGTGACGTTCCCGCCCTGCGGCGAGTATTTGATGGCGTTGGAAACCAGATTGTCCAACACCTGCCGGACTCGCGCCGGGTCGCAGAAGACCCCCAGGTCACCCTCTGACTGGGCGGTGAGCATGACTCCGCCGGCGGCAGCCCTCGGTTCGGCCGCCGCCACGGCCTGGGCGGCGATCACCCCGAGATCCGCTGGAACCGGCTGCAACTCCGAGAAGCCGGCGGCCGTGCCCAGCAGGTCCTTCACCAGGGTGAGCAGCTGGTCCGAATTCCGCAGGATGGTGTCCAGGCCCGAGGCCATGTTCGGCGACAAGCCCGGTGTCATTGCCAGCAGCTCGGCATACCCCTGGATGGAGGTCAGCGGGGTCCGCAGTTCATGGGACACGCTGGAGAGGAAATCATTCTTCGCCTCCACTGCGGCCACCAGTTCGGTGACATCGCTAAAGGCCAGCACCGTGCCTTCCCGCCGGCCGCTGTCGTCAGCCATCGCTTGGGCAGACGTGGAGAGGACCCGTTGCCCGGGTTTCCGGCCCATCCACATGAGGTACTCGGAAAACGACTCGCCCCGCATCGCCCGGCGGATCGGCCGGTCCTGGACCGGCATGACAGTACTGCCGCCGTCGGCATAGAGCTCCAGCCGTGACTCCGGCGCGTCCTCGTCGCCCGGCGGGAGCGCCAGCCGGCGGAGCTCTTCCTGCCGGCGGTTTCGCAGAATCGCGTTGCCGTCTTCATCGACGGCCAGGACCCCCACGTCCACCGCGCTCATCACCGCGGACAACAGCCGTTCGCGCCTGCCGCTGGCCTCCAGCAGCGTGCGGAGCTCCGCATCCTTGGCCTCGACAACCCGCTGCTGTTCCATAGTGCTCGCCGTCATCACCCGGACCGTAATCCCGATGGCCAGCATCATGAACGGGATGAGCAGTGGACGGGCCAGCACTTCGAAAGTGACTGCAGTGTCCTTAAGGAGCACCGGGAGCCACACCATCGCCAGCGTGGCCAACGCGCCGCCGATCACGGACAACTTCGGAAGTTGTCCCGAGGCGGCCAACCAGATCACCGGAAACGCGGCCAGCAGTCCCACGCCGGTCAGGAGTGAGCCGGCGCCCTCGCGGAGCAGGCCGATGGCAACGAAGTCCAGCAGCGGGATGAGCAGGAACGACGGATAGGGCAGCTTGTCCCAGGGAACAAGGAAGCAGGCCGCAAGCAGCACGGCGTTCAGCACCATGCTGAGTCCGAACAGCGGATCCGCCAGGATCGGCGCATCGGAGATCCAGGTGGCCACCAACAGGAACAGCATCGTGATCGACAGCGGCAGTTGGCTCAGCACGACGCGCCCGCGCAGGGAGAGAGTATGGAACTTAACCCGGTTCAAGATCAGCAGATCAAGGACTTTTTCCACGGCGGAAAACTCCAATTTGGTGGTCGCGGACGGTTTCTGCAGTGACTGATGTGACAAACGGGAAGATAACCGCCTTAATGAAAGCATGCCAGCCGTCCTCACCAATCGCCGCGCCGTCATAGTCGAGGACAACGCCGACATCCGCAGGCTGCTGGCGCAGATTGTCGCAGACCAAGGCTTCACGGTGGTGGAGGCAGAAACCGGCAGGGACGGTCTCGACCTGATCCGCGCCGGTGGTGCTGACCTGATCACCTTGGACCTCAACCTGCCTGATCTGGATGGCATTGAAGTCTGCCGGCAGGTCAGGACCTTCTCGGACGCCTACATCCTGATGATTACCGCACGTGCCGACGAAGTAGACCGGCTCAGCGGGTTGGACACCGGCGCCGACGATTACATCAGCAAGCCGTTCAGCCCCCGGGAGCTTCAGGCCAGGATCGGCGCGCTGTTCCGCCGCCCGCGTTCCCAGCCCGTCGATCCGGTTCCCAGCGCCGACCAGGAACGCGCGGCCGAGGTTCAGCGCAGCTTGCTGCCCGCCGAGCCCCTGAGGCTTCAGGACTATGAGATCGGCGGCCGCTGCCGCCCCACCCGGAGCGTGGGCGGGGACTTTTTCGACTGGTCCGCTACCGAAAACGGCGTGCAAGTCACCGTCGCCGATGCGATGGGCAAGGGCATGGGCGCCGCCCTCATCGCCGCCACGGTCCGCGCGGTGCTTCGTTCCTCCAACCGGCACACCGACCTCAACCGGGCCTTCGAAGCGGCCAGCCAGGCGCTGGAGTGGGACTTGGCACAGTCATCCTCCTTCGTAACCATCTTCCATGCCCGGCTGGACGCCGGCAGCGGATCTGTGGACTACGTGGATGCCGGGCACGGGCTGGGCCTGCACCTGTATGACGGCGGCCTGCGCCGCCTTCCGTCGGGCGGTCCGCCCGTCGGGGCCGTGCCGGGCAGCACTTGGACAGCTGGCAGCCTGTCACTGGCTCCCGGGGATTCCCTCCTGGTTCTCAGCGACGGACTCCTCGACGCCTTCGATTCGGTGGATGCTGCCATGGATGCGGTGGCCGATGTCGCGGCCGGGCGTGACTCGGCGCAGGACGTGTGCGAGGCCGTGCTGGATCTGGCCGGCAGCGCTGTGGCCGACGATGTCACCGCGGTGATGTTGCGCCGCTGCCCGGTGGGCAGCACCGAGGATGGCGCGCTGTGAAACCTTTCGTCATCCGCCTTCTCGTCGTCCTGACCGTCATCCTGGGAACCAATTACCTTCTCTGGCGGTGGCTGGACTCGCTCAACTGGTCCGCTTGGTGGATCGCCGTCCCCCTGGTGCTGGCCGAGACCTACAGCTTGATCGACGTCGGCCTCTTCGGTCTGGCGGTGTGGCGGATCCGCGAACGCAAGACTCCGCCGCCACCGCCATCGGACGCCACGGTGGACGTGTTCATCACCACCTATGACGAGCCGCTGGACCTGGTCATGGCCACTGCGCTGGCCGCGAGGGACATCCGTTACCCGCACAGCACCTGGATTTTGGACGACGGCGCCAGGCCGGAACTGGGCGAACTGGCCACCCGCCACGGGCTGGGCTACCTGACCCGCAGCGGCGATTGGGCGGACAAGCCGCGGCACGCCAAAGCCGGCAACCTGAACAACGCGCTGATGATGACCCAGGGCGAATTCCTCCTGATCCTCGACGCCGACCAGATCCCCCAACCCGACATCCTCGACAAAACGCTGGGGTACTTCAACCAGCGCCGGGTGGCCCTGGTCCAAACCCCGCAGTACTTCAGCAACGTTCCGTCCGACGATCCGCTGGGCAGCCAGGCCCCGCTCTTCTACGGGCCGATCCAGCAGGGCAAGGACGGGTGGAACGCCGCGTTCTTCTGCGGCTCCAACGCGCTGCTCAGACGCGAGGCCCTGATGCAGCTGGGCCTGGCCGGCTATGTGGCCGAAGTGGACCGCGGCGTCCACCGCGCGCTGGCCGGCGCACGCGGCGCCATCCGCAAGGCCCGCCGGTCCCCGGAAGCGGCCGATCCACAGGTGGCGGCCCTGCTCGACGAGGTGGAAGCTGCCACGGACACGGCCCGCGAGAAGCTCCGAAGCGGCGGTTCGCTGAGCGAAATCACCTACGACCTGCGGACAAAGGTCGAGGGCGCCGTGCGGTCCCTGGTTGCCGAGAACTTCGCAGCGGTGGAGTCCGATCTGGCCGAGATTGCCGCCATGGATCTGGGCGGCGCATCCGGCACGCCCGACCCCGATCAGCTGGACGGCGCAGTGGAGCGGATGTCCCAGCGGGACTGGTCTCCGCTGGGGGCGCTGGGCTCGGTGCAGGCGGTGCTGGACGCCGTCTCCGTGGAACGGCCGGACGAGGCCCAGCCGGTCATGCCGCTGGCCACCATCTCGGTGACCGAGGACATGGCCACCTCGATGCGGCTGCATTCGCTGGGCTGGGAGAGCGTCTACCACCACGAGGTCCTCGCCCACGGTTTGGCCCCGGAGGACCTCAAGACCATGCTCACCCAACGCCTGCGCTGGGCCCAAGGCACCATCCAGGTGATGCTGCGGGAGAACCCGCTGGTGCAACGCGGGCTGAAACTCGGCCAGCGGCTGATGTACTTCTCCACCATGTGGAGCTACCTCAGCGGGTTTGCCGCCGTGGTCTACTTCGCCGCCCCGGTCATTTACCTCACCCTGGGCATCCTGCCGGTCAGCAGCCTGAGCACCGACTTCTTTATCCGTTTCATCCCGTTCATGGTGGTCAACCAATTGCTGTTCGCTGTTGTGGGCAAGGGTGTGAGCACCTGGCGGGGACAGCAGTACAGCCTCGCGCTCTTCCCCACCTGGATCAAGGCATGCACGACGGCGGCGCGCAACGTCTGGCTCGGACGCCCCCTCGGCTTTGCCGTCACCCCCAAGGCCCGCCAATCCGAAGGGAGCCGCTGGAACCTGATCGTCCCCCAGTTGGCCGCCATCGCACTGTTGCTAGCCGCGCTGGCTGCCGGGACGGTACGACTTGCCGCCGGCCTGAACGAACCGATTGGCACGCTGGTGAACGTGGCCTGGGTTATTTTCGATTTGTTGATCCTGAGCGTGCTGGTCAAAGCCGTCAGGTACAAAGGGTTCACGCCCGAGGAAAGGAACGTCGATGCAGTTCACCGTTGAGACCACGCCTGCCTATGCCGAAGTCAACGGCAGCGGCAGGCTGAACATGGTCGCAGCTCCCCTGCTCCGCGAGGTCGTGGCAGCGGTCGTGGCCAAAGGAAGCCATCATGTGGTGGTGAACATGGAGGGCACGGACTTCATGGACTCCTCCGGCCTCGGGGCCCTGATCGGGTGCCTGAAGATAGCCCGCCAGGCCGGCGGCGACCTCCGCATTGCGAACGTGCAGCCGCAGGTCAAAATGGTGCTGGAACTGACCAGCATGCACCGCGTGCTGACCCCGTACGAGAGCGTCGATGCGGCCTTTTCCAATGACTGAGGTCCTCGCCCGGAGCTCGCGCCAGGGGCTGGCCACGGCGGCCACCGTGGATGCCCTGCACGAGGATTTCGAGGCACTGTGGCTGGAGGCCGGCTTCGTGCCCGAGATGGACCGCATGGCCTTCTCGACGGCCGTCATCGAGGCCGCCACCAATGTGGTCCAGCACGCCGTCCCGGCTTCCGAAACGCCGCTGCAGCTCGGCGTCGACATCACCATCCGGTCCCGCCGGCTGGAGGCACGCATTTCCGAAATCGGCGCGGCACCCTCCAGCCCCGGCATCTCGAACCCGTCAGAAATCGACGATGACGCCGAGTCCGGCCGGGGGCTCAACCTGATCCATGCCCTGGTCAGCACGGTCACCTTCGAGCGCCACGGCGAGGACAACGTCTGGGTCCTCTGCCGCCACTCTTCGGATGTTTAGCCTTCCTCCGACGCTGCCGCGACGGCTCGCCGCTAAGCCGGGGCTCCCGCTATAGCCAGGCGACGGCACGGACCGGGGCACCGTCGGTTTGCCGTCAGCTTGAGCGGGAAGAATCCGACCGTGCAACGAGCAGGCAACGTGACCGCGTGGCGTACGTTCTCCACAATCAAGCCGTCGGACCCCAGCACCAACTAATGCACAGGAAGGCTAAAGGCCTCCTCGGGCTGAAGTGTCCGGTCAGGATTCAGCGTGTCGGTTGCCAGCACCCGCATGCCCCTGGACCAGAGCTCATACGCGGCGGCGCGGGAGAGAATCGGATGGTCCAGGTATGTTTCGGTGCCGAAATGGCGGTCCCATCCGGTAGCCAGCAGCACGATCCTGGGCACGTTACCCTGCACCTGGGTGGCGAGGTGGTGCCAGCGGATCTCGTCGCCAGCGTCAAGGCCCGGAACCTGCAGCACCAAAGTTTCGCCCACCAGTTCGTCCAGCGGCACCTCGGAGGTGGTACGGCCGCCCTCGATGCTGTGGCAGGGCGCATCGAAATGGGTGCCCGTGTGGCTGCCAAAGTGCAGATCGGAAACTTCCACTCCGTTCTGCGCAATAGTCAGTGCAGGGTCGATCGCCACGGGCGGATCCCCGGGGAAAACCTGCATCCCCGAGGACACCGGGTGCGTCAGGTCCACTAGCTTCACGGCATGCTCAATCTGCAGAGCCCGCAACAGAGGACGATGAGCTTTCCACTGCGCCGGGCAGCTCAGCGAGGTGCCCGGCCTGTTCGCCGGCGAAGCGTGCTCGGCTCTTAATGGAGAGGCCCAGATACAGCAGGAAGCTCAGCACGAACGCTGGAATGGTGGCCCCGACAGGGCTGGCCCATACGTAGGTCAGTACGTAGGACGCGCCGGCGCCCACCAGCCACACTCCGATGGCGGCCCAATTCACCCCGCCGGTGTACCAGTACTTTCCGCCGCCTTCTCGCAGGATGTCCCTGCCGTAGCTGCGCCGCTTGATGATGTAGTAATCCACGATCATGATGGCGAACACGGGCACGAAGAAGGCACCGATCATTACCAGGAAGTCGGTGAACTGGTTCAGCAGTGCCATCCAGGTGGAACCGGCAATGGAGACGAGGCCGACCACCAGCGCCGTCGGAAGGAACCTGAGTTTCCGGCGTGCTTGTGCATTCACGATCGAGGTGACCATGCCGTAGACCACCATGGTGTTGGTGGCCATGACGGACATGAAGATCACGATTGCCAGCGGTGTGCCGAAGGCGGCCACGATCACGGTCGGATCAAATTCCGCTGCCTGCCCTCCGGAGAGGATCACATAGCCGATAGCGGTGGCACCCAATGACATGGCCAGGACAGTCGAGAGGGTATAGCCGATGCCGGATCCGACGATACCGGCGCGGCTGGACTTGGCCAGGCGGTTGAAGTCTGCGGATAGCACTGTCCAGGAGATGGCCGTGGCGATCACGATGTCCAGCACCACAAAACTGGTGTATCCAAGCGACTCGTCGACGGTGATCTGGCCGAACTCGGTCGGGCTGAAGGTAGTGAAAGCAGTGATGAAAACGTAGACCATGATCGCCAGGATGACGACGGCGAGCCACGGCTCAACCTTCGCAATGCCCTCGTGGCCGAGGATGGCAAGGCACACCACTAGAGCCTGGCACAGCACGGCGAACAGGATGGGGTTGGAGAATCCGGTCAGCTGCGCAACCACGTAGTTGACGGTGACACCGGCCAGCATGGCCTGTACCCAACTCCAGCCCATCAGGATGATCACGTTGGCGGCCACTGGCAGCAGGCTGCCGCGGGTTCCGAAGGCTCCGCGCGTGATGGCCATAGTGGGCAGTCCGGTGCGGGTGCCAATGTTGCCGATCAGCGTCAGCACGACTGCGCCTACCAGCGTGCCGATGACGATCAGCCAGATGGCGGAGCCAAAGTGGATACCAGGGATAAAGAGGGTGCCGGTTAGCAGTGTGGTCACCACAAAGTTGGCCGCCAGCCAGATCATCCCGATTCGGGGAGTGGACAACGTGCCGCGGATGGGTCCGAAGCCGTCTGCGTTTCGCTGGAGATGGTTGTCCAGACGCTGGTAGAGATTCATGAGGGTCCTAGGTGCGAGAAGGATCTAAAGAGAAAGCTCAGCTGGCCTCAGCCGTGGACACGGGTGAGAGGTGTTCATGCACGGCCACCAGACGGCCGCGTTCGTCGATGCGGAAAACGATGGTTTCCCGCTCTCGGTACGAATCCTGACCCTCGGGCAAAGCTACGGTGGTTGCCACATCATGCACGAAGACCGCGCCGCCGGGGAATACCGTCACACGCTGATTGCTGGATTGGCACGCGACCACCCGCCACCCATCGTTAAGCCACTCAGCCCAGAGCGACTCGTAGGCAGCCCGGCTGTCCAACCGTTCCTGCTCGGTGTGGAACACGAAGCTGGCGTCCGGGGCGAAGCCTGCGAAGTAGCCGTCAGTGTCCGTGGCGGCGAAAGCGCTGACGATCTTGGCGGCGGCATCCTTGACCTGCTCGATCGACGGAGCATATGCGTCCTCAGTTCCCATGTGCGGTCTCCTAGCTGCGGCCGAACGGCGGCCGCGACAGAAAGTTTCCAATACGCAACAAGTGTTGCCTGACGGTGATCTAACTGCAAGTGCCGGCCGTCACATCGGGAATTAAACGAAAACGGCGGGACACACCGTCAGTGGTGCGCCCCGCCGTCGTTCGCCGGCAGTTAGTCGGCGGCGAGCTCGCCGCGGACCAGCCGCCGGGTGACCTCGGTCAGCAGGTCCACGCCGCGTGCTGCGTCATCGTCGCGGGTGAATTCTGCTTCGTTGTGCGAGATGCCGTCGACGCTGGGCACGAAGAGCATGACCGTGGGGACGACATCCTTCATGTTGGTGGAGTCGTGCCCCGCTACCGTCATGATCTCCGCGTGGCTGAAGCCGAGCTGTTCCGCGCTGGCGGTTCCCAGCGCCACTCCCGCGGGCTGGTAGGAAACCAAGCCCCACCGATGCGTCTGCACCAGTGAGATGTCCGTCCGGGAGAGGGCCTCGGCGTCGGCGATGCGCTTGTCCAGCAAGTCCATGGCGCGGGCCAGGACCTCCTCGTCCGGCGAACGCAGGTCCAGGTTCATGACCGCCTGCCGTGCGATGGTCACCGGCGAGTTGGGCAGCACGTACATCTCGGACACCGACGTGTGCAGCTGCCCGGGTGCGAACTCGGCGGCGAGATCGCGGGCGGCGGCAATCACCAGCGCAGCCCCGTAAAGGGCGTCCCGGCGGTCCTCCATCCGGGTGGAACCGGTATGCGACTGCGCGCCGTCGACCGTGACGCGGTACTTGCTGGCCGCCCACGTCCGGTCCACGATCCCGACCTGCGTGCCGGTTTCCTCGAGGTTCTTGCCCTGTTCGATGTGGATTTCGGCGTACCGGGCCACATCCGCCAGCACCGGGGCGCCGGCACCGGTGCTGCGGTCGCCCGCAGCCAAGGCCTCGGCAACCGTTGTCCCGGCCGGGTCCGCCGTGGCCAGTGCCTGCGCCAAGGGGAGCTTGCCGGTGAACACCGAGCTGCCCATCATGCTGGGTGTGAAGCGGCTGCCTTCTTCGTTGAACCAGTTGACCACGGCAATGTTGTACACCGGGTCGAGCCCGCCGGCAGCAGCCTCGGCTGCGACGCGGGCTGCCGCATGGGCCCCCGCCAGCACGCCGTAGGCGCCGTCGTACCGGCCGGCCAGCGGCTGGGAGTCCAGGTGCGACCCGAGCAGGACATACGGAGCGCCGGGAACCACGTCAAGGGTGCCGAACTGGTTTCCCGCCGCATCCACTTTTTCGGCAAAGCCATGCTGGGCCAGCCACTCGCCGAACCAGCGGCGGGTGGCGTGGTCCGCCGTCGTGCCGGCCTGCCGGTCCACGCCGCCGCCGGCGGTAGCGCCGAAGCCGGACATGGTGGCGAAGTCGGAAAGAAATTCCTGGTTGGTGGTGCTCATCGGGTTTCCTCCCCGGTCGATGCCATCGCCGGATCACGGCCTTCCTGCGCCGGGAAGATTTCTGCGCCATAGCGGATCTCGCCGCCCACCATGGTGGCCAGCACCTGCGTGGCGCCGATCTGCGATGGTTCGACGGCGGTGGGGTCCTGGTTAAGGAAGACCAGATCGGCCAGCATGCCCGGCATCAGTCGGCCCCTGGTCCCTTCAGTTCCCGTGGCGGCCGCGGAACCAGCAGTGTAGGCGTACAGCGCCTCGGCCCCGGTGATCCTCTCGTCGGGGCCATAGACCTCGCCGGAGGGGGTTAGCCGCTGGACAAACGACTGCATCACATCAAGCGGCCGGCCGTTGGAGACCGGGCGGTCCGAGCTCCCCGGCAGCGTGGCGCCGCGCTTCAGCAGGCTGTTGGCGGGGTAGGACGTCGCCGTCCGTTCCGGGCCGAGCAGCTTGGCCATGCCGTCGCCGAACTCGGTGATGAAATGTGGCTGCGGGACCAGGACGATCCCGGCCGCAGCAATCCGGTCCAGCTGTTCGGGCCGGATGACGCCGCCGTGCTCGATCCGGTTGGGCAGCGGCTTGCGGCCATATGTTTCCTGGGCTTCGGTGATGATGTCGATCGCGTGGTCCACGGCATGATCGCCGATCGCGTGCATCGCGATGGTCCAGCCGGCCCGGTACGCCTCCAGCGCGGAGGAACGCAGCTCATGGGCGTCCATCTGCAGGTAGCCGTGGTTATGCGGGCAGCCAACATACTCTTCGGTGACGTACGCGGTGCTGCCCAGCAGCGATCCGTCGCTGAAGATCTTCACCGGGCCCAGCCGGAGCCAGTCGTCGCCCAGACCGGTGCGGATGCCGGCGTCGAGCCCCCGGGAGTCCGGATCTGCATCATGCCCCGGAACCGTGTGCAAAGCGTCCAAAACCATCATCGGTTGCATGCGCACGCTCAACAGCCCCTTGTCGCGCGCGCTCTGGTAGGCGCCGAACTCGCGCGGTGAGTAGCCAATCCATCCGCCCGCGATGCCGGCGTCGGTAACACTGGTGATGCCCTCGGTCAGGTATTGGGAGGTCGCCAAATCCAGCGCGCGCTCGATGGTGGCCAGAGGGTAGGGCAGCATGATGTCCTGCACCAGCCGCATGGCGTTCTCCTCCAGCAACCCGGTGGGCCGGCCCGCAGCATCTCTGGCCACGACGCCGCCGTCGATCGGCGCAGCGAGGTCCGCCCCGCGGGCCACGATCAGGTCTAGTGCGATGCCGTTGACATTGCAGGCATGGCCGGAAGAGTGCTTGATCCAGACCGGGCGGCCTCCGGAGGCTGCATCGAGCCGGTCGCGGTCAGGCTGGGCGCCGTTGTGCAGCAGCGGGCTGTAACCCGAGGCCACTACCCACTCATCCTGCGCCAGCGACGCAGCGGCTTCGGCGATCACCGCATAGGCCTCTTCGAGGCTCGCGACGGACCCCAGGTTTGCTTCCATCAGGCCCAGCCCGAACCACACGCTGTGGGCGTGCACGTCATTGAAGCCGGGGACAATCACGGCGCCTTCGGCGTCGACAACCCGCCGGGCACGGGGGACGCTCTGCCGGTCGACGTCGAGTGCCAGCACCTTGCCGTCGTGGATCAGCAGGCTTTCAGCCACCGGCTGTGCGGGATCCTGGGTCAGAATGCGGGCGTTACGGATCAGGAGATCGACGAGCATGAGTCCTCTTCGTGCTTTCGCTGCGGCGTGCCCGGAGCGATCACGGCGAACAGGGCCAAGCCCAGCCGCCACCTCCCCATTCAACACTGGAGTATTGTCGCACTCAATCGACAAAAGCCGCCACAATTCACGAAAGAATTAGGCGATTGCATAACATGGGTCAATGAGCGAGTCGCGCGGAGAAGACCTTCCACCCAGCACCGGCCTGCCCCGGGAATTCAATCCCGACCCGTCGGCCGAGCCCCACTGGACGGAACTCATCCAGCGGTTGTGGCAGGAACGCGATTCGCTGGTCAGCGACTTCCTGGAACGCTTCGCCACCATCTCCTACGAGGGCGCGCTGGTGCCGGACGAGGATGTCCGCCGAACCGCGGCAGACACCATGGAGATGTTCCTGTTCCTATTGGCGGGGCTGGAACTGCCCGCTGATCTTCAATCCCTGCCGAGGGACGTCGCGGCGCGCCGCGCTCGCCAGGGGGTCCCGATGGAAGCCTTCCTCAGTGCCGTCCGCAACGACTTCAGGGTCTTGTGGAAAGGGCTTGAACGGGTGGCGCGCGGGCACGGCACCGAGATCCTCGTTGCCAATATGGACCGCGTTCTGGACACGGTGGAAAGTTACGTCAGCAGCATCCAGCAGGCCTTTTCGGAAGAAGAAGCCCTGCTCGCCCAGAACAAACAGCTGCACCGGCAACGGCTGCTCTCGCGGCTCTTCAATACCGACACAGACAACGCCGGCGAGATGTCAGACATCGCCGCCGGCCTGGAAGTACAGAGCTCGGACGTGTTCGAGCTGCTGGCAGTCACCAGGGAAACCGTGGCCAAGTTGCAGCGGCAGCCTGCTGCGGACCGCCAGACCTTCTCCTATGAACGCGCCGGGGCCCTGTACCTTTTCCGCGTAGTCCGCGCCGGACGGACGTGGCAGGATGACCCACCCGAGTTCCCGGCAGGTTACGTCCCTGGCGTTGAGGGCTTGGCGGCGATCCCCCAGGCTGCGGCGTCGGCCCTGGTGTTGGCCGCCAAACATGGGGCGGATGCAGGGCTGGCGACCATCCCCGGCACCTGGATGACTATCGCCCGGGACCTCTTGGAGAAGACTCTCCCCGGGTTCTCGCTTCCGGTCACCACTGCCCTGGACCACTGCACACCGCACGAACGCCAGCGGTTGCTGCAGGTGGCACACAGCTATGGCCGGACCGGGTCGATCAAGGAAACGGCGGAGGAACTGTACTGCCACCGGAATACGGTGGTCAACCGGCTACATTCACTGGAAGAAGTCATCGGGCTCGACATGACGGTGCCCGCCCAGGCCGCACTGGCGCTGGTCACCCTCGCGGACTACCAAACCGGCACTTCCTTGTGAAAATGCACAATTCAGTGTTGTCAAGTCGGTGGGTAATGTCATTGGTTAGGTGATTGGCACTCCCTTACAGTCGAGAGGTACTTCACAGCTCTACCGCGGGATGTCCTCCGTTCAGGGCCATAAGATTTAATGGGCCGCCGTTGGCTCCACCAACGACGCCGGCCCGCACAGCTTGAAAGGCAACCACGTGACGACGCCGCTATCCGTTAATACCCCCGGCGCTCCGCCGAAAGTCTCCGGCAAGGACGCGGGCAAGATCGCCCGCGCAGCCTTCGTCGGGACCGCTCTCGAATGGTATGACTACTACCTCTTCGGTACGGCCGCAGCGCTGGTGTTCAACCGTCTGTTCTTCACGGACCTGGATCCGACGGCCGCGCTGCTGGCGTCCTTCGCCACCTTCGGCGTGGGCTTCGCCGCCCGCCCGATCGGTGCCATGCTCTTCGGCTACATCGGAGACAAGTTCGGCCGCCGGCCCGCGCTGCTGACCACCATCGTGATGATCGGCGTCGCCACCGGCCTGATCGGCCTGCTGCCCGACTTCGGCAGCATTGGCTTGGCCGCCCCGATCCTGCTCGCCGTGCTGCGGCTCGTTCAAGGCCTGGCCGTGGGCGGCGAATGGGGCGGTGCTGTGACCATGGCCGTCGAGCACGCCCCGGCGGAGAAGCGCGGCCGCTACGCCGCAATGGTCCAGATTGGCTCGCCGGTGGCGACCCTGATGGCCTCCACTGCCTTCACTCTGGTGCTGCTGTTCCCCTCCGACTTCTTCGACGCCTGGGGCTGGCGCATCCCGTTCCTGCTGTCCTTCCCGATGCTGCTGATCGCGCTCTGGATCCGGCTCAAGGTCGAAGAGTCCCCGATCTTCAAGGATCTGCTCGCCCAAGAGGAGACCTCCAAGGTCCCGGCCTTCGACGTCTTCCGGCATGCCGGCGGCCGCCTGGTGGTTGCCGTGCTCGCTGCCCTGCTGGGCGTGGGCGGCTTCTACATGATCACCACCTTCGTGGTCAGCTACGGCGTCAACACCCTGGGCGTGGACCGCAATGTGATGGTCAATGCCACGCTGATCGCCGCCTTCGCGCAGATCGTCGTCACCATTCTGATGGGCCGGCTCGCGGAAAAGGTTGGTCCGGGCAAGGTCACGATGTGGGGCGGCATCCTGACCGCCGTCCTGGCCTTCCCGTTGTTCGCCATGATCGACACGAAATCGCCGCTGATGATCACGCTGGCGATCACCATCGGCATCATGCTGATCGCTGTGGCGTACGCGGTCAACGGTGCGCTGCTGACCGAACTGTTCCCGGCTAAACTGCGCTACTCCGGCGTAGCACTGGGCTACAACATCGCCGGCGCGACCAGCGGGTTCATGCCGATGATCGCTACCGCGATGCTCGGCGTCTCCGGCAACCAGTCCTGGGGTGCGGCAATGATCTTGGCCATCATCGCGCTGCTCACCGCCGTCGGAGGCTTCCTTGGCGAGCGGATGCGCGTCCAGGACAAGCGGATCGTGGCCGACGCCTAGCCCCGCTGCCCGCCCCAACAGATGCGGGTCCCGACGGCAGGCTCGCACCGCCGTCGAAAGCAGCACTCTCCAACCACCCCGGGGGAGCCGCCCAGCCGGGCGGCTCCCCCGGGCCGTACCAAGGAGCATTGGATGATCACCGAAGAACAGTCCCGTCGCATCACCGCGGCCGTCGACGCCGCTTTCGACGCACAACTCGCCTTTACCCAAGAACTGGTGAAGCACCCGTCACTCCGCACCCAGGAAGGCAGCGCCCAGGACCTGCTGCACTCGGCGATGGCCGCGCGCGGGCTGGACATGGACCGCTGGCAGCTCGATCCCGAGGAGCTCGCCACGCATCAAGGCTTCGGGCCGGTCACCGTCTCCTACGACGACGTGACGAACGTCGTCGGGACCTATCTCCCCGCCGCCGAGGCCGGCCGCTCGCTGATCCTGAACGGGCACGTCGACGTGGTTCCGGAGGGGCCGGAAGAGCACTGGTCCCGCTCCCCCTGGGACGCACCCATCGTCGACGGTTGGATGTACGGCCGCGGCGCCGGCGACATGAAGGCCGGACTGGCCGCCAACCTCTTCGCGTTCGACGCCGTCCGGGCCGCCGGTCTTGAACCCGCCGGCCGTATCCACTTCCAGTCCGTCGTCGAAGAAGAATGCACCGGCAATGGTTCCCTGTCCGCGCTCATGCGCGGCTACCGGGCGGACGCCGTGATCATCCCGGAGCCCGAAGAGGACATGCTGGTCCGGGCCAACGTCGGGGTGATCTGGTTTAAAGTGCGCGTCACCGGCAGCCCGACCCATCCGCGCGAAATGGGCACCGGATTCAACGCCATTGACGCCGCCTATACCGCCATGACCGCGCTGCGGGAGGTGGAGGAAAAGTGGAACGCTGACCGCGGCCAGCACCGCTTTTTCGAGGACCTGAAGCACCCCATCAACTTCAATTTCGGGCAGATTGCCGGCGGCGACTGGCCCTCCAGCGTGCCCGCGTGGTGCGAATTCGATGTCCGGGCGGCCATTTACCCCGGTATCCCCGCTGAACAGGCCTGGGCGGAACTGCAGGAATGCCTCGCGCAGTTGGGGGCCGGGCCGGCACCCATCCACGCCGTCGCCACCCGGACCGGATTCTTTTCCGAAGGATACGTGCTGGAACCCGGGAGCGAAGCTGAGTCTCTGCTGGAGAGCACCCACCAGCAGGTCTTCGGCACGGAGCTTGGCAGTTTCACCACGCCCGGCTACCTCGACGGTCGCGTCTTCACGCTCTACGCCGACACTCCTACGCTGGTTTACGGACCGGTCTCCGAAGCGATCCACGGCTTCGACGAGCGCGTGTCCGTCGAGTCAGTCCGTCGCATCACCAAAAGCATCGCCCTGTTCATCGCCAACTGGTGCGGGGTGGAAGAGCGGGGATAGGACGGAAGCCGCCACTGTTGTTTCGGCCTGCATTCCGGCCCGTGTCCCGGCCCGCGTTGGCGGCAGCCGTCTAGCTGGCCCGTTTCCGGACAAACTCAGGCAGTTGCCGGCCTTCCCACCAGCTGATCGCTTGATTGATCAGCCACCCGAGCACCAGCGACACGGCAATGGCCAGCAGTACGGCGAACTCTGTGGTCAGCTGGGGCCAGGCTCCGGAGAGTGCGCCGACGCCCACCGAGTAGGCGGACCACAGCACACCGGCAATGACGGAGTGGGCCAGGAACCGTCGGCCAGGCTGGGGAATCATCCCTGCAGCCACATTGAGCGTCAGCCGCCCCAGGGGAACAAACCGGGACGTCATCACCAGCGGCAGGCCCTTGCGCCCCAGCCTGGTCCGGGCGGCGTGGAAACCGGATTGCCAGTGGTCCCCGGAGAAGAACCTGCGCTTCGGGAGGTTGAAGTGGCGCACCAACACGAAAGTGGCAGCGTCACCGGCCACCGCCCCGGCCAGCATGGCTGCCACCAGCAGGTAGGGGTTGAGTTGGTCCGTGTGCACCGAGAGCGATCCCAGCGCCACAAACAGCGTGGTGCTCGGCACCGGAGGAAGCATGGCGGAAACGGTCACGAATACCGCCCCGGCGAGGTAGATCCACCAGTAGTCCAGACTGCGCAGCAGTTCGCCGATTTCCTCCATCCCTCTATCCTCCCCGAAGTACACGCAGTGAAGTTCGGAGAGGAGGCTTCACGGGCGATTCGGCGGCCCGCGTGCCTAGACTTAGCCCATGAGCAACATGGAGACTGCGCCCGAGGAAGTCGTCTGCACCTTGGAAGCCGACGCCGCCGCCGTGGAGGTCCTGACTCCGCGGGATGTGCCGCTGGGCGGGATCCGCGCCATGAACGTTCGCCGAACCCTGCCGCAGAAACGGCGCAGCCTGATCGGGGCCTGGTGCTTCCTCGATCATTACGGACCGGATCTGGTCTCGCAGAGTGATGGCATGCACGTTCCGCGCCACCCTCACACCGGCCTGGCCACGGTCAGCCTGGCTCTTCTCTGGAAAGATCGCGCACCGTGATTCCGCCGGGTTTGAGGCGATCGTGCGACCGGGCGAAGTGAACCTGATGATTGCTGGCCGCGGCATCTCCCACCAGGAATTCTCGACGCCGGACACCACATTTCTGCACGGCGCGCAGCTGTGGTTCGCCCTTCCGGACTCGACCCGGAACATGCCGCCGACGTTTGAGCACTACGCCCCGAAACCCGTTGTCGGCAACGGAACCGAAGTGCGGGTTTTCATCGGCTCCTTGGCCGGTTCCACCTCGCCGGTCAATACGCGCACCCCACCGATTCTTGGCGCCGAAGCGGTTCTTCGGGCCGGATCGCGGCTGGAACTCGACCTGGACCCTGAGTTCGAGCACGGCATCCTGCTGGACACCGGTGACCTTCGACTGGACGGGAACGAGGTACCCGTTGACCACCTCGTCTACCTCTCCCCCGGCCGCGGCCGCGTGGTGCTGGAGGCTGGGGACGTCCCGGCACGGGTGCTCCTGATCGGCGGCGAGCCGCTGGGCGAGCAGATCATCATGTGGTGGAACTTCGTGGGACGCAGCCACGACGAGATCGTCGCCTACCGCGCTGCCTGGCAAGCCGAGATTGACGTCGAACCCGCCCCGGAACCAGCCGGTGGCACGTACCCGGACGGCACCCCTTATCCCCGGTTCGGCCCCTACCCGGAGGGGATGCCGGCCCCGCTCCCGGCGCCAACGCTGCCGACGGTCCAGTTGCGCCCCCGCGGCTGACACGAGCCACCATCAACTGACAATCCCCGACCACGGCCGACACCTACAGGAGAGACAGCATGGAATCCGAATCGCCGATCACCGTCCGTCCCAATGCCGACCGCCACCGTTACGAACTGGTCGACGGGGACAAGCTCATCGGCAAGGCCCATTGGCTGCCGTTCGAGGGCAGTGCCGGTCCGGAACGGATCTTCTTCCACACCACCGTCAAGGAGGAATACTCCGGTCAAGGGCTCGCCGGACGCTTGGCCCGGTACTCGCTCGACGACACCATTGCCGCGGACCTGGCAGTGGTCACCGTGTGCCCCTATTTCAAGGCCTACGTGGAAAAGCATCCGGAATACCGGCCGAACACCGTTCCCGTCCGCCCGCAGCATCTCCAGGCGGTCGCCGAGCTCACCAGCTAGGCGGAGCGTCACCCGGCCCACACGGTTGTCCACCGTTGATCCTGTGTCGTTCGTTCCAGCATCCGGACCCGTCGGAACTCCCGCCGGGTGCGGCCAGTTGTTAAGACGAGAGATGGTCACCGAGTCCCGGCTTTGACCCCGGGCAGGCAAGGAGCAAGACGTGGGAATGTTCGACAAGCTGGTCCAAAAGGGCAAAACCATGGCGGTCCAGTATGCCAAAGAGCAGTTGTCCCAGCGCACCGGGCAGCAGCGCCAGAACCGGCCGCAGGACTCCCGGTCCGGCTACGGCCAGCAGCCCGGCTACGGTCAGGGCAGCGGGTACGAGCAGGATCCTGGCTACGGCCAGGACCGCGGATACGCCGACGGCGGCTATAGCCGCGGCGGTTACGACGGCCAGCGGTACCCGTCCGCGCCGCAGCCCCGCGGCGGCAGGCCGGGCCAAGGCGCCGGGCGTGACGCCGACCAGGCGGCCATCGCCAAGTACAAATACATGCTCCACACGGCGCCGCCGCAGGATATGGAGCGGGCCCACGCCGAAGCCTTCGCCCGTCTGACGCCGCAGCAGCGCGCCATGCTCCGGGAGGACCTCAACAGCCAACTCCCTGCCTCGGAGCAAGCCGCCTCCGACCAGCCGGAAACCCTGGCCCGGACCGCAACCCGCGCCGAAGTAGCCCGGCCGGGATTCATGGAACGCATCCTTGGCCGGAGCGGATCGGGACGCGGCGGCGGCCGCCTGGCAGCGGGAGCGGCTGGTGCCGCCGGCGGCTTGGGCGCCGGGCTGCTGGCCGGGGTGGCCGCCGGCTTCGTCGGTTCTGCCATCGCCGGTCCCCTGCTGGACGGGTTCTCCGGAATCGGCGACGGGATTGCCGGCGCGGCGGAAGGGATCGGCGATAGCGTTGCCTCCGCCGGGGAGGGCTTTGCGGACAACGCAGGCTTCGGCGGCCTCTTCGGCGACGGCGCGGGCGGTTTCTTTGGCGACGGCGCCGAGGGCCTTGGCGACTGGGAAATCTAACTAGGCCGTCGACCGGCCGCTGAGGGCGGGCCGGGTTACCACGCGTTTCGGTTCGCAGTAGCCTTGCGGGTGTCGGGCTGCCTTCCTCCGGCGCCCGCGCCCTATGGATCAACCGCAACGGGCCGGCCCGCGCCGGCCGCCGGGAAGGAAGAATCCCATGCCCACGTACAAGATCGGCTATTTCGTCGGCAGCTTGTCCAGCACCTCCATCAACCGAACGCTCGCGACGGCTTTGATCAAGCTTGCTCCGGACACTTTGGAGTTCAACGAGATCCCCATCAGGGACCTGCCCCTGTACAGCCAGGACTTTGACGACAACTATCCGCCCGAGGGCAGGGCGCTGAAGGAAGCCATCGAGGCGTCCCACGGCATCTTGTTCGTCAGCCCCGAGTACAACCGCTCTATTCCGGGCGCACTGAAGAACGCCATCGATTGGGGCTCCCGTCCGTGGGGCACCAACTCTTTCGCCCGCAAGCCCACCGGCATTGTCGGCGCCTCCCCCGGCGGCATTGGCACCGCCGTGATGCAGTCCTCCATGCGCGGTGTCCTCAGCTTCCTTGACGCTCCGCAACTGAACGCCCCGGAGGTCTATATCTCCTTCAAACCGGAGGCATACGGGGAGGACGGCGAGGTCAAGGACGAATCGACAAAGGGCTTCCTGAGTCACTACATGGCGGAGTACGGTGCGTTCGTCGAGCGCGTCCTGGACGTCAACGCCCCCGGCCACATCGGCGACCCCGACTCCGAAAAATAGCCCCGGCTTGCTCTGGACCGAATGATGCCCCTAGCCCTGCCGGGTCTAGGGGCATCATCCATCGTCAGAGCTGCTCAGTCGTAGGTTTCCGGGCCCGGCTCATCGGACGCGTCGAACACCTCGGAGGCACCGCCGTCGTCGTTCTCCTCCACAGCAGGCGGAGGGGTGACGAGCAGCGCCGTCCCTTCATAGGGCCCCAGCTGCAGGTAGAAACTGTGCAGGTCATCCACTGTGCCGATGGCCTCTCCGCTGAACGCGTCGGTCACTTCCGAGCCCAGCTGCAGCGCTTCGGAGCGGACAGTGCCCGCCATCTCCTGGCCGGAGAAGTTCAGCACGGTGACCTCCTGTCCGCCATCTACCAACTGGTGCACCATCACCAGCATGCCGCGCTGGGAGACGTCGGGGACATCGATCAGCGCGCTCTTGGCAATGCCGTACTGATCCCGGACCTCCAGGATCCGCGTCAGCTGCCGCGCGAAGGAAGACTCATCGTCGAGCTGCTCGGGCAGCGTGCCGTACAGCGCCCGCGCCTTGGGCATGCCGGACGTTGAGGTCTGCGCCGACGGATCGAAGCCCATCAGGTCGTGCGCGCCGCGGTTGATCCAGCGGGTGTCCCCGCGGGACATCAGCCGAGCCACCTTGCTGCGATCCAGCGGAAGGATCCCGCACAGGTCCCAGCCGGAGAGCGCAAAAACACCGGGCTGCAGCGCGTTGTACATGGCCAGCAGCAGGTGGACCCGCCGGACCTCCGCCGCCTGTTCCTCGGTGATCGAGTCCAGCTCGGTGATGCCCAGAACCGCGGTGATCACGCTGGCGGTGGTGCAGGCGATGCCGTTGGCGGTGAAGACCAGGTTGTACGGCGCGGCCTCGCCGGTGATCCCGTCCCGCAGCGTCTGCTGCACCTTGTGGGCGAGCTCGGCGCCGGTGAGCTCCTCGCCGTCGAGCTCGTAGAGGTCGTCCTTGTGCTTGGTGGTGAAGTGCACCAGTTCGTAGGTCAGCTCGTCGTGGTTCTGCAGCGCGTGCACCAGGGAGGCCTGATCGATGCCGATCTCCATGGCCAGCCGCAGCGTCAACCGGAGGAACTCGGTATCCGCGGTGACCAGGGCGTGGTGGTACGCCGGACGGGTGACAAAGTCGTAGGACAAATCCGGGCCGGTTTCGGAGGTGGCCTTGATGTCGTCAATGCTGAGGTTCAATTCCTGGAACGTGAAGGCACCGACCTTGCGGACCATGCTGCCGATGATCTGGTTGGCTGCCGCGGAAAGCGGATGCCCTTCCGACCAGCCAGGCGTTTCCTCCGCGCTTTTCTCCACGCCCAGGAACCCGTTGGCGTCCAGCCGCAGCGCCCCGGTGCCCAGGTCCACCAGCGAATGCAGCGCGTCGCCCATCACCAGCCGCATGCCGGAAAAGGTGGGGTCCAGCCAGTTGATGGACGGCTGACCGGCCTTGAAGTAATGCAGGTACACCCAGCGGTGGGGCTTGCCGTGCGTGTCCAGGACCGGCGGCGTGGCGCTCCAGTTGGTTTCCTTCACGCCGGGCTCGTAGAAGATGACCCGCTGGAGCTCGCCGATAATGTAGCCGGCCCGCTGGAGGGCGCGCTCGGTGGCGACGTCGATGTTGACCGAATCCTCCCCCTCCGGCACCTCGGGCAGCAGGTCCCAGTCCGATTCCGGAATGTCGATCATGTGGTAAATGCCCGGGTAGTCGCGGAAGTTCCTCTCCGCCAGCCGGAAGTCCGCACCCTTGCCAGTGTGGCCCGGCACGATGTCGTCCACGATGGTGCCGCCGTGCTCGGTGGCCACTTCGCACATGGCCCGGAACTCGTCCTCCGTGCCGAACAGCGGGTCGATCGCCATGCTGATCCGGTCGAAATGCCCGTCCACGCTGGGAGTGTGGTCCCAACCGGTCACGCCGCCGGCCAGCTTCACCGGGCCAATATGGATGGCCTTGATCCCGATTTGTTGGAACGCCTCCCACAATTCCGCGTCGCCCAGCGCCGCGAGGAATGTCTGCCCAGGCCGGGTGATCAGGGACAACGGGTAGGCCGTGAACCAGACGGATGCCTTCTCCACCGCGGCCCGCGGATCCGGGTAGGCGAAGGGGTTTTGCCACATGCTGGCCTGCCCTGACAGTTGCCGCGCCAGCACCTTGGCATCGCCCAACATGGACTGATTGCGCAGCCACTCCACGTAGACGCTGTTGCGCGCATCCGGGTCGAACGGCGGCCGGCCGGGCATGAAGTGGCGGCGCCGGGCCGTCGGCCGCAGCGAGCGCGGGCGGGCCGGGTAGAACTGCTCGTCGAACGTGATTTCCGGAACCTGCGGTTCGGCCTCGGGCTCGACGGCGGTGCTGCCGCCATCACCGGCGGCGGCCCCGCCGTCGTCGTCAAGGTCAGTGCTCTCAAGGACGGGCTCGGGCCCAGGAACCGAATCGTTCATGGCGTCATCTCCTTCGTGCTCGACTGCTGGAATAATCCAGACCGGCTTGCTCCCAACACTGCCAGACGGGCGGTGCCATCACTACCCCCGCGCCACCGCAAGGACCGCCAAAGCGGCCTGAAGATCCAGTAGGAAGTGGACCACCACCAGATATGGCAAGTGACGGCCGACGCCGCAACAGGCGGGACAGCACCAGCCCGGCTACCCACGCGCCCGGAACATGGGCGCCGCGGGAAGTGCTGCCGGCCCGATTGCCTGTAGCGCGCTAAGGGCGGGTTTCGGTGGCAGCTTGCTCCACCTTGGCCAGAAGCTCCGAGAGCTGGCCGCGCTCTTCTTTGCTCAGGCCTGCCAGCAGGGCATGTTCGGTTTCCACGTGGTCCGGCAGCGCCCTGTTGACCAGGTCCAGTCCGGCCGGGGTGAGCGTGACTTGCTTGCCCCTGCCGTCCTTCGCGTCTGGGGCCCGCGTGACCAAGTGCCTCTCTTCCAGCCGGTTCAGGCGCTGGGCGATGGCCGCAGAGGTCACCATGGCGCTCTCCGTCAACTCCCGGGGACTGAGGGTAAAAGGCTTTCCAGACCGCCGCAGCGTGGCCAGCACGTCGAAACTTGCCGAGTCCACATCGTGGCGGGCGAACGTAGCGGCAAGGACCGCGTCGATTTTCCGGGCCGTTCGGGAAATCCGGCCGACCACAGCCATCGGCGAGACATCCAGGTCGGGCCGCTCCGCAGCCCACTGCTTGAGAATCCTTGTTACCTGATCTTCCATGCCGCCCAGCATAGACTATTGCTAAGCACTTAGCTATATTGCTAAGCACTTAGCTATATTGACTAAGTGCTTAGCAACAGATGGGTCATTCTGATAACGACCGCCTTCGCCCCGCTGACCTGGGGAACCACGTATGCGGTGACCACCGAGCTCCTGCCGCCGGACAAGCCGTTCCTGGCTGCTGCCGTCCGGGCGCTGCCCGCCGGGCTCCTGCTGCTCTTGGCCACCCGCCGGCTGCCGCAGGGCGCCTGGTGGTGGAAAACAGCCCTCCTCGGGGCACTGAACATCGGCATGTTTTTTGCACTGCTCTTCGTCGCCGCCCACCGGCTCCCCGGTGGCGTGGCCGCGACCATCGGCGCTGTCCAGCCATTGCTGGTGGCGGTCTTGGCCTCGCGCTGGATCGGCGAGCGCCTGACGACCGCCAAGGTTGCCGCCGCGACCATGGGGCTGGCCGGAGTGGCACTGCTGGTACTCCAAGCCCAGGCCAGGCTCGATGCCCTTGGCGTGGCGGCGGCTTTGGGCGGAACTGCCTCCATGGCCGCCGGCCTCGCGCTGACCAAGAAGTGGGGGCAGCCGGCCACGTCACTGGCCGTCACTTCTTGGCAGCTGACGGTCGGCGGCCTGCTGTTGGTCCCGTTGGCTCTCTTCGCGGAGGGGCCGCTGCCCACTCAGCTGACCGGACTGAATACGGCCGGCTACGTGTATTTGTCCCTGGTGGGGACTGCGCTGGCGTACGTGCTGTGGTTCCGCGGCCTGCAGTTGCTGCCCGCCTTCAGCGCATCGCTGCTGGGGTTGTTGAGTCCTGTCGTAGCCACCGTCACGGGCTGGCTGGTCCTCCACCAGCAGCTCTCGCCCGGCCAGACCACCGGCGCACTGCTGATCCTTGGCACGCTGGTCGCCGCCAACCTTCGGCGAAGGAGGACGGCGGAGCAGTCGCCTGCCGCTGCCGACCGCGAGATTTCGCGACCCACTCGATGACGGCCGCGGCGCTGGTTTCCACACGATGATCAGCGGGTAATGGAGCAGACCTTCGGCAGCCCTCCGTAGTGCCTCACCTAATCTGCTCACGAAACGCGGTTCCTGAAGGCGAGTGTTTTGTTTTTGGCTGCCTTGATGAGTTCTTGCTGGAGTCTAACGATGTTCCGCATGAGCCCGGCAGGATTGGTGTTTCTGCGCAGGTCTTCGACCTCTGCGATCTTTTCCGCGGAGAGGACACCGCTGTCGATGACGCGTTGGAAGGGTGTTTTCGGGGCGTCATAGGTGCGCGTGCTCCGCCCGGATCTGGTGGTTCGCCAGCCGTTGGCCT
>RJAE01000070.1 GCA_004000035.1 Arthrobacter sulfonylureivorans
AAAACCGCGCCCGGCGGGCGGGGCGTGCGCGGGGGCGTGACGGGACGCGTCTGGGCGGGCGGGACGAGTCGGGACGGGCCGGGATCGCGGGCGGGAGAGACGATGGGGGTGAGTCACACACGACGCGGACGCGGCATGAAGGGTCAACGGGGGGACACACGCGCGCGCGTATCCCCCGCTTTTTATTAGTCTCGTCAGCAACATCAGACCCGTCTCACGCACACCTCCCCCCGTTTTTTTCAGAAGAAACACTCCTCCCACGCCCCCACGTCCCAGGTGAAGCGCTCCATGTGGGCCAGCGGCAGGTCCACCGAGCCGCAGCGCTCGGCCCGGCGCACGACGCGCTCGACGGTGCCGAGGCGCACGTAGGCGGCGTACATGCACGAGTTCCGGGTGGCGCGGCCGCGCATGTCGGGGGCCCACACGGGCAGCGCCTCGGCGGCGGGCGTGTTGAGCCGGCCCGTCGGGCAGCGCGCGCTGCGCGGGTCGTTGAACAGGTACGCGGGGAAGGCCGCGGCGGCGGCGGGCGCGGCGGGGGCGTCGGCCTCGTCCGTGCCGTGGATCGCGTTGTCGACGCGCGTGCCGGCCAGGAGGAAGCTGAGGGCGTCGCCGAGCTCGGGCAGGCGGCTCACCGCCACGTGGACGCGCAGCGCCTCGCGGCGGTGGC
>RJAE01000071.1 GCA_004000035.1 Arthrobacter sulfonylureivorans
AAAGACCCGGCGGGGAGATCGGGGGATCTCGGGGGAAACCCCACCCAGACAACACACGAGAGACGAGAGGACGGTGCAACGCGGCTCGCTTTATTGATCGCGCGGGGCTAGGGCGAGGGGCGAGGGCAGAAGGTCCGCTTCAGGCCGACCGTGGGCCTGGCCCAGCTGCTGTAGTCGCTGGTGGCGAACATGGGCTGGCGCTCCACGAGGTGCTTGTCGTGCGCGTGCCGCAGGTTCACGAGGGCCAGGGAGGTGCCGATAAACAGGGTCCGGCGGGCGTCCTCCACGATCGCGTGCGCCTCGGCCGCATCCATATGCAGCCCCGTCGCGCGGTTGAGCCGGAGCAGAATGTCCACGGGCAGGGCGCCCTCGAGCGTCTGCGCGGTGATCGTCCGGGGATTGTTCGGGTCGAAGGACATGATGGCTCGGCGGGGAGCGCGCGTCTGTGCGCGCCCCCGCGCGCGCGGCCGCCTTTAACGCATGTTCAGGATGATGACTATCGCGAGAGCGCCGGTGACGCACGCCACGGCGTAGCCGGCGAGGCGCCGCAGCCCCAGGAGGGCGTGCAGCAGCGAGGCCGGGAACCGCGTGGGCGGAGGGTACGCGGCCTGGCCCACGAGGGCGGCGGCCGCGTGTCCGGGCACGGGCGAGAGGACGGGTG
>RJAE01000072.1 GCA_004000035.1 Arthrobacter sulfonylureivorans
ACCTCCTCGCCCTCGGGGGCCTCGGGGGCATCGCCGTGGACGACCTCGTCGTCAGACTCCAGGCGGAAGATGTGCACGTCGTAGTAGTCGGCGTAGTCGTCGGACAGGCCCTTCTCGGCGGCGGTCACGTTCTCCCAGGCGCCCTCGTCGGTCGAGGGGAAGCACCCGCGCCAGCGCTGGTGGTCGCCGGCCGTGGGGGCGATGGGCGGGAGGGTGGCCCCGGGGCGGGTGATCGTGAGCCCGTGCTTCATGCCGCAGGGGTAGTCCAGGTTGGCCTCCACCGACAGGGAGACGGTGCCGAGGTAGGCGTCGTCGCCAAAGACGAGCACGACGATGTACAGGCCGGCGTCGTACAGCCCGGGCTGCAGCACGAGGCTGGCGTTCACGAGGGCGTACTCCATCAGGGTGTCGATGCGCGTGCGGGTGTACGAGTACCCGCCGGTGCACGTCTCGACGGAGGGCATGGCGTCCCCGGGGCAGCCGTAGTACTCGCGGTGGACGAGGGGCACCTTGCAGTGGCCGCCGTCAAAGAACCAGGCGACGGTCACGTTGACGGGGTCCGGGGAGCGGGACGAGACATCGAGAGGCGGGTCCAGGAGGCGCATCTCGCAGCCGCGAGAGTAGTCCGTCCCGGTGGCGTTGGCGGGGGCGAGCGGGT
>RJAE01000073.1 GCA_004000035.1 Arthrobacter sulfonylureivorans
ATGGGGGGATGGGGGATGGGGGGAAGTGGCGTCAGTGGTGACGTCGGTGAAGCGGGAGGGGGAAAGGGGTGAGAGTGTGTGGGTGGTGGCGGCGCGAGTCTGCGGGATGGTGCCGAGGGGAGCCGGACGGTCACGGGGAGGGAGGATGTGGCGCGCGTGGGGCGTGGGCCGCCTCTGCCGCGGTCGCGAGCCGCCAACGCCGCCGCCACCGCCTCCCGCCCAAAGTGATATCGCGGCGTGCCGGGACGGCCGGCGCTCATTCACACCGCACCCGTTCACCCGCGTCCCCGCGGGCAAGCACGCACACACCCGGTCGCGCATCATGCTGGCGATGTGGAGATGGGTCACCAAGAGGTCGCGGCTCCGCCGAGGCCACGCCCATCTTGGGGGAAATAAAGGAGTCCGGGGAATGTGTTCCTTATACCTTGCCGGGCTCAGCAGGGGGTTGTCGCGCGTCCACGCCCAGCGCTCGCACGCAGCAACAATGGCCGACGCCGGAATCCCCGACGAGATCCTGTACTCGGACATCAGCGACGACGAGATCATCATCGACGGCGACGGCGACAGCAGCGGGGACGAGGACGACGATGACGGGGGGCTGACGCGGCAGGCCGCGTCGCGCATCGCCACGGACCTGGGCTT
>RJAE01000074.1 GCA_004000035.1 Arthrobacter sulfonylureivorans
AGACGCCCGCGGGGGTGCGCGGGCTCTGGGCGCGCGCGCTGCGCCTGGCCTGCCGCGCCTACGCCGCGACCGGCACCTGCGAGGCGGCCGTGCTCGCCGAGAACCTGGCCGGCCTGGCGCTGTGGCGCCTGCGCCACGACTGGGACGAGGGCACGGCCCCGCTGCTGGAGCTCCTGGGGGTCGTCAACGCCGACGCCACCACGGCCGCGCTCACCGAGGCCGGGCTGCGCACCTCGGCCGAGTTCGGCCCCGACGCCATGTTCCGCCTCGTGAGCGAGTGGTGCGCCGCCTTCGACGAGGCCCTGGCGGGCGCGCGCTCCGCCGACGACGTCCTGGCCGCGCCCCGCGTCGTGCCCCCGGAGCAGACGGCGCGCGCGCTCGTGCAGCCCCGCTTCGCCACGCTCTACGACATGGACTTTGTGCAGGACGGCCTGCGCCACGTGGCGCGGCGCACCAACTGGGCGCTGCCGCTGGCGCTGGCGGTGCGCCAGATGCAGAACGAGGGCCTGAAGCCGCTGACGCGCGCGCTCTTTGCCCTCACGATCGCCGACGAGTTCTTCCACGACCGCCAGAACCCGACGCTGCGCGAGCAGTTCGCCGAGGCGGCGCGGGCCGTGGACGACGCGGCGCTGGTGCCCG
>RJAE01000075.1 GCA_004000035.1 Arthrobacter sulfonylureivorans
GCTCGGCCGTGGTGCGCGTGGCGGCGTCCATGGTGATGAAGACGGGCTTGTTGAGCACGTAGCACGAGCAGGCGGTGGCGTCGGTGTGCGCCACCACGCGGCGCATGTGCTCGTCGCAGACGTACGTGACCACGTTGAGCATGTCGGTGCCGCGGAGGTTGGTGAGGAAGCTGGTGCTGGCCTTGCCGGTGTTGGTGGAGGAGACGAAGATGATCTTGCAGCTGGCCTGGTTCATGAAGCCGAGGATGGTCTGCACGGCATCGGGGCGTATAAAGTTGGCCTCGTCGACAAAGAGCAGGTTAAAGTCCTGTCCGCGGATCCCCTGTAACGACACGCGGGGAGAGAGAGGGGGGGACGGTGAGCGGCGCCGCGATGGACGCCCACATCGCCAACGAGACCAAGCAGCAGATGACGCGCTTCGCGCCCGCGCTCGTGCACGTCATCGTGCCCGACCCCCTCCTGCGGCGCGCGGGCGTGGACCCGCTCGCGCCCTTCGCCGCCCACGCGCAGACGCGCTACCACGGCTCGGGCGTCTGCGAGCCGTGGGTCTCCGTGTTCGCGGGCCACGTGCAGACGGGCGCCGTCGAGAGCGTGCTGACGCTGCCGCCGCTGCAGCGCGCGCGCGGCCCCGGG
>RJAE01000076.1 GCA_004000035.1 Arthrobacter sulfonylureivorans
GCGCCGCTGTCTGTGGCGCCCGTCGTCTCTCCCGCCGGCGCAACCCCGGGCCCTGAGAGCTTTCTCCGCTTTCTATTTCGGCCCCGGCCTCCCCGACCTCTCTCACCCGCCCTCTCGCGCTCTCTTTCCCACACACACACACATAACAAGAGGCTCGCCCTCGTTCCATCATCTCGGCGTACTCGCCGCCTCGTACACTACATCCGTCTACCGCCGCCAGCAACCCTTTTTTTCCCCCGCTCACTCCTCTTCCCCCCTCCTCCTTCCCCCCTCCCGCCTCTCCATTCATCAATCTCGTCCAGGCCGCGGGCCCATTCACCATCGCCGCGGTCCGAGCTCGGCCAGGAGAGATGGATGGATGGATTGGGGGAAGGAGGGGGGCGGGGAGCGCGAGCGGGAGAAGGTTGGCGAAGGAGAGAGCGAGAGCGGGAACTGGAGAGGGGGCTGGGTGGGGTGAGGCGAGTGACCGCCACCGCCCTCTACCACCACCACCCCTCCCCTCCCTCTCCTCTCCTCTCTCTCCCCGGTCCCGTGTGCACACACAGAGAGTGTTTTTTTTTTCCTTCTTCTTCTTCCCGGTTCCTCTTCGTCCTCCGGACCCTCGGTGCCGCGATCCCCCACCCCGCC
>RJAE01000077.1 GCA_004000035.1 Arthrobacter sulfonylureivorans
GGCTCGCCCACGCAGACGGACTCGCTCGAGTCGCGCTTCGAGCACGCGCGGCAGCTGTGCCGCGTGCGCGCCAGCGAGAACCTGCTCACGTACCTGATCACCAACCGCGCGCTGCGCGAGTACACGGACCTCTCGCGCAACTGGGCCATCTTCATCAACAACAAGCGCTGCCAGGAGTACGAGTTCGGCGAGCTCATGAAGGCGCTCGAGTACGGCCTCCCGCTGACGGACGAGCACCTGCGCCTCGTCGACAGCTTCGTGGTGCCCGAGGCCTACATCAACAACCCGGCGAACCTGCAGGGCTGGACGCGCCTGTACTCATCGCACCGCGAGGTCAGCGCGTACATGAGCCGCCTGCACGCGCACCTCAAGGTGGCGGGCGACGCGCAGTTTGTGGTCTTCACGCTCCCGGCCTACACCATCGTGCGCACGGCGGCCTTCGACCGGTACCGCGAGGCCACGCAGCAGCCGCACCTGACGCTGGACCGCTGGCTCGCGGCCAACGCCGGCCGCATCACCAACTACTCGCAGAGCCGCGACCAGGACGCCGCGGCGCTGCGCTGCGAGGCGCGCGCGCAGCAGGGCGTCGTGCTCGCCCGCTGCAAGGTCACGTACGTGCTCAAC
>RJAE01000078.1 GCA_004000035.1 Arthrobacter sulfonylureivorans
TTTTTCCATTATTCTACCTAAAGTCCTATAATTAAGCTTTATTTGTTTATTTTTGCTAATATAAGCAGCCAATCTTTCTCTGCCGAAAATGCCTCCAGTTTCTTTAAAAGCTTGAACTACAGTGTTCTCTAATTCAAGATTCTTTTCTTTAATCATTTTCAATTTTTTTAGCTTTTTATAGTATGTAGATTTTTTAATTTTAAGCAATGACATAATAACTTTATTCGATACCTTAAAGGGAAATGAATTCTTTATTTTGGTAACCGTTTCTTTAAATTTGTCCTTTTTTATCTTCTTAATTTCGTCATCTGTAGAAATTATTTTTATTATCTTTATCAAATCTTCTTTATTTAGATCATTTAAAAATTCATCTAATATTTCATCATTTGATTTTGTCTTTTTTGGCCTGCCGGAACCTTTACCTTTTTTAGGCGATCTTCCACTCATTGATTCTATGTTCATACCTAAATTATATCTTTTATACTTATTCACTAATCTCTTTCATTGATCGTCAGAAATGTGTTCTACATTTTTTATTTTCATCATTTCATTCAAAAAACATTTTTTAGTGAGTTCCCCAGATCTATATTTTTCGTATTTTTCAAACAAATATTTCCATTC
>RJAE01000079.1 GCA_004000035.1 Arthrobacter sulfonylureivorans
TTCGCCAATGGGTTGCCGCACTGGTTTTTATATGATTATGTGGGATCAACATTCACCACAAGAAATCCGTGATGCATTAGTCAACGTTTTAAACAAAGTAATCAATACAGAAGTTGTTCCAGCAGTCTCTGCAAAAGAGTGCGGAAACTACAAAGATCATTCTTTATTTGCAGCGAAAGAATACGCAAAAATCGTCTTAGACCAAGGAATTAGTTTAGATCCATTTGAACGTATTCTGTAATCTTTAGCAATTAACGACAGAGAAACCCACTATTAAGCTGTGGGTTTTTCTGTTCTCTTTCTTAATTTAAACGGAGGTTTTTTATGAATCAAACAATCGAACAATTACTAAGTCACCGTTCCGTTCGTCATTTTAAAAAGCAAGCGTTAACGGACAAGCAGAAACAACAGTTAATTACTGCAGCTCAAGCAGGATCAAGCTCCAATTTTTTACAAGCTTATACAATTATAGAAATCAAAGATCCTGAGCTACGCAGAGAATTGGGACGTTTAGCGAATTGTGAAGACTATGTCGTTAACACTGGTGTGTTCTATGTTTTTGTTGCTGATTTGTATCGTCATGCAACGATTTTGTCAAAAGAGGGGCAATCATTAGAACC
>RJAE01000008.1 GCA_004000035.1 Arthrobacter sulfonylureivorans
GGACTACTCACCGCTGCGCCACGCCAACAACCTCGAATCCGTCCGCACCTACGAAGGCACCGACGAAGTCCACACCCTGATCCTCGGCCAGAAAATCACCGGCATCCCCGCCTTCCGCTAGACGATCCGCACCGCGCAGGCTCGCCCCGAGCGGCGCGGCCGCTGTGCCCATACCTCAGCACAAAGGAGCGAGCATGACCTCCCCCGTACGGCTTCAGCACTACATCGACGGCGTCTGGCGCCCCGGCACCGGAACCCCCATCGCCAGCTACAACCCCGCCCACCCGGACGAGGTTGTGGCGGAAGGCCTTCAGGCCGGCCCGGCCGAGGTCGATAAGGCGATGGCGGCCGCCGTCGCAGCCAAGCGCGAGTGGTCACGCACCCCGGCGCACGAGCGCGGCGCAGTGCTGCTGCGCGCCGCCGTCGTTATTGAGCGAAACGCCGAAAACTGGGGTCTTGAGCTGGCGCGCGAGGAGGGCAAGACTCGGGCGGAAGGCCAGGGAGAGGTGCTGCGCGCGGCGCAGATCTTCCGCTACTACGGCAACGATGGCGACCGCACCGCCGGCGAGATCTTCTCCTCTCCGCGGCGCGGCGAAAAGATCCTCATTACCCGCAAGCCGCTCGGGGTGGTCGGCGTGGTTACCCCGTTCAATTTCCCCATCGCCATCCCCGCGTGGAAAATCGCGCCGGCACTGGCCTACGGCAACACCGTGGTCTGGAAGCCAGCGAGCACCGTGCCGCTGCTCGCACTGCGGCTGGCGCAGGCTTTTGATGAAGCGGGCCTGCCGGCCGGGGTGCTGAACCTGCTGATCGGCCCGGGTTCCATGGGCAACTCGATCGTTGAGCACCCCGCGCTGGACGGACTCACCTTCACCGGCTCCACCGGAGTTGGCCGCCGCCTGGCCGCGAAGGCCGCCGGTCGCGGCGTCCCCATACAGGCCGAGATGGGCGGCAAGAATGCCGCCGTCGTGCTCGCGGACGCGGACCTGGATCTGGCCGCCGAACAGGTCCTGCTCGGAGCCTTCCGCTCCACTGGCCAGAAGTGCACGGCCACCTCCCGCCTCATCGTCGCCGAGTCCATTGCCGACGATTTCCTGGCCACCCTGGCCGAACGCGCCAGTGCACTGGTGGTCGGGGATCCCACGGACCCGGCGGTGCAGATAGGGCCGGTGGTCAACGATGGCGCCCGCAAGTCCATCCACGACGGAATCGATGCCGCGCTCTCTCAGGGCGCCAGACTGATCGTGGGCGGCCAGAAATACGACGACGGCGACCCCATCTCCGGCTACTTCGTCCCGCCGACCATCCTGGAACTTCCCGCAGACCAAGAGCTGGACGTCTGGCGCGAGGAGCTCTTCGGCCCCGTGCTCGCGGTCCGTCGCGCTGCTACCGCGGAGCAGGCATTCGAGCTGGCCAATGACAGCGAATTCGGTCTGTCCGCCGCGCTCTTCACGCAGGACGTCACCCGTGCACTGGAGGCGGTCGACGACCTCGACGTTGGCATTTTGCACGTGAACTCCGAATCCGCCGGGGCCGATCCGCATGTCCCCTTCGGCGGTGCGAAGAAGTCCGGGTACGGGCCCAAGGAACAGGGCGCCGCGGCCAAGGAGTTCTTCACCCACACCACCACCGTCTACCTGCGCGGCGGAACCGCCGGAGCCTAACGTTCGCTTGCAAGCCAGGCGGCCGCCGTCGCACTCTCTCCCGAAGGAACCATGAGCACTCCCAGCATCGAGAACATCAGGCATATCCTCGTCGTCGGCTCCGGGGCGATGGGCTCGCAGATCGGCCTGGTCGCGGCCCTCGCCGGCTACCGCGTCACGATCCAGGACATTTCGGCGGAGATGCTGGCGGCGGCAAAGTCCCAACTGGCCTCCCGGCTGCAGGCGAACGTAGCCAAGGGCAAAGCCTCTGCGGCCGACGCCGACGCGGCGCTCGCACGGCTGTCTTTCAGGACCGATTTGGCGGCCGTGGCCGACGCCGATTTCGTCATCGAGGCCGCCACCGAACGGCTGGACATCAAGCAGGAAATCTTCGCCCGGCTCGGCGAGCTGGCCCCGCCGCACGCCATCCTCGCCACCAATTCCTCCACTCTCGGCTCCTCCAAGGTCGCCGCCGCCAGCGGCCGCCCCACCCAGGTCTGCAACATGCACTTCTTCAACCCCGCCCTGGTCATGAAGTGCGTGGAAGTGGTGCGGAACGAAGCGACCTCACAGACCACCGTCGACACCACCATGGAACTGGCGCGCCGCTTCGGGAAAGAACCGGTCTTGATCAACCGGGAGGTCCCCGGCTTCGTCGCCAACCGCCTCATGGGTGCCATCCAGAAGGAAGCCCTGGGCCCTGCACGCGGCCGGCATCGCCAGCCTCGAGGACATCGACTCCACCGCCAAAACCGCGCTCGGCCACCCCATGGGGCCGTTTGAACTGATGGACATGGTGGGCCTGGACGTCATCGATTTCATTGCCCAGGCCACGTACGACGAAACCGGCACGGAAGCAGACCGCCCGCATCCGGCCATCACCGAGCTGGTCGGCCAGGGCCGGCTGGGCCGTAAGACAGGTCGGGGCTGGTACAGCTACTGAATTCATTGCCGCCGCACGGCTGGCCCGGACACCTGGTGTTCGACGTAACATCTAGAACATCTCGCATCCAGAGCATCATTCCTAGAGACGATGAGGTAACAGTGCCCGAACCTATCGCCGATGTCCTGACAACCCAGGCATCTGTCCGCCCCCGCATTCTTGTCAGCTGTTCCCTCAGCGGACCGGCGAACGACGCTTGGTTGATCGAAGACTTGACTGACTACGCTGACAATGTCGGCCAGGAACTACGCGCCCAGGGTGCGGACTTCGAGCTCCTGGACGTAGGAGCCGCTGCATCCTGGGAGATGGACGCTGCCACAGGCCTCCAAGGGTTCGATGGTCTGCTGGTTCTGGGAGGAGGAGATATCCACCCGTCCCTCTACGAACAGCGCCCGATAGCGGCGCCCGGTTACGGAGTGGATGAGCGCGTCGACCAGGCGGAGATTGCGCTGGTTCGAAGCGCTGCTGCTTCGGGGCTGCCGGTCATGGGAATCTGCCGCGGTATGCAGGTTATCAACGTTGCTTTCGGCGGGACTCTCATCCAGGACCTTGGCCCGGCTTCCATCCATCAGGTGCATACGGAAGCTCCGGGAATGAGCGACCATGAGGTAGTGACTGGGCCTGACACGCTGCTCGCCTCAGCCTTGGGCGCGGGAAGCACGATGGTCCGCTCCGGCCACCATCAGGCTGTCCAGGAACTCGGCGCCGGGCTGCTAGCCACAGCAGAGGCTCCGGACGGAGTCATTGAAGCCATCGAACACGAGGATCACTGGGTCCTTGGAGTGCAGTGGCACCCCGAGGATCCTGACACGACCTTCGGGCAACTCGCCGCGCTGATGCGCACCTTCACAGACCAGTGCCGAAAAGGCCAGCCGCCGGCCGCGCACCCGGACGGGCAGACGCTCTCCGCCTAAGATGTTCACCGATCTTTAGGAGCCCGGGGACGCAGGAACAAACTCCCCTTCTACTACGCGGCCCAGCAGCTCCGTGAGCAGGTCCACGCCGGCGAGCATATCGTCGTCGTTGGTCAGCTCCTTCTCATTGTGCGAGATGCCGTCCACGCTGGGCACAAACAGCATGATGGTGGGGACGATGTCCTTCATGTTGGTCGAATCGTGCCCGGCGAGCGTGCGGACCGTTCCGTAAGTCAGGTCCAGTGCCTCCGCACTCTTGGCTGCCAGACGCAGGCCGGCTTCGTCATAGGCCTTAGCGGCCCAGACGTGTTCGGCACCCCGCTCGATCCGCACGCTGGCGCGCCCTTCGATCTGAGCGACGCGTCGGTGCAGCTCGGCGTCGGCTGCCGCGAGGACGTCCGGGTCGGTGCTGCGAACGTCCACCAGCAGCTCCACCCGGTTGGCCACCACCACCGGCGAGTTCGGGTAAACCGTGAACTCACCGCAGGATGTGATGACGGCGTGATCGTCCGTGCTGAATTCGTCGGCGATATCCCGCGCCGCGACCACCAGCGACGAGGCCCCGAGCAACGCGTCGTGTCGGTCTGCAATAACCGTGGCGCCGGTGTGCGCCTGCTCGCCGTGCACAATGAATTCGTATTTGTTGGCGCCCCAGGTGGACTCGACCAGACCAATGGTCAGCCCGTTGTCCTCCAGTGACCGACCCTGCTCAATATGGATCTCCACGTAGGCAGCGACATCCAGGGAAAAGTCGCCGACGGTGCCGATCGCTGCCAGCGCCTCGCGCACTGTGGTTCCGGACGGATCTGTGGTGGCCAGGACCTTCTCGGCCGGCAGCTTGCCGGTGAACACCGAGCTGCCCATCATGGACGGCTTAAAGCGGCAGCCTTCCTCGTTGAACCAGTTGATCACCGCTATGTTGAACAATGGCCCGGCATCCGCGGCCCCGGAGCTCTCGGCGCCCGTGGCTGCCAGCGCCGCCATCCGCTCCTTCAGCCGGATCGCTGCATGGGCTCCGGCCAGCACGCCGTAGGCGCCGTCGAAACGCCCGCCGAGCGGCTGCGAATCCAAATGCGAGCCGACGGCGACATACGGCGCGCCGGGCACCAGCTCAAGCAGCGCGAATTGGTTGCCCACCGCGTCGTAGCGGACCTCGAAACCGTGTCCCTCGACCAACCCGCGGAACCAGTTCCGCGTCTGCCCGTCCGCGAGGGTCCCTGCCTGACGGTCCACTCCGCCGCCCGCCGTGGCACCATACGTGCTCATCGAGCGGAAATCGTGCAGGAAGGAGCGGGCGTCGTCGTTGGAAATCCCGGCTTGCTGCGAGGCAGTGATGGTCATGATGGCACTCCTAAAGTTTCTGGTTTCTCCGAAGGGACTTTACTGACCACCCCGGCGCCTGGCTTGAGCGCGGACAGCGGCTCCATTGGGGGGCCGGAAGCGGAGCCGGGCCCCGGGCTGAGAGCCATACCCGCGTCAATATTGTCGAAGGTAAATTCGCCGCCAACGATCGTGGCAAGGACCTTGAGCGCCGAGATGTCGGCAGCATCCAGCGGTGAGCCGGACAGCACTGCGAAGTCCGCGAGCTTGCCCCTGCGCAATGTGCCCTTCTCGCTGGCTGCGCCCGTGGCTTGGGCGGCCCAGTCGGTGTAACTCCGCAGCGCTTCTTCTGCGGTGAGGCCCTCGGATGTCCCGCCGAGTATCAGTCCTCGTTCGGTGCGCCGGTCTACCCAGGACTGCATGGCGCGCAGCACGTTGTTATCGGCCACCGGCAGGTCGGAGCTGCCGGCCACCAGAATGCCGGCGTCCACCAGCGAGCGTCCCCGGTACAGCCAGCCCTCGCGCCCGGTACCCACCAAGGCAGCAAACTGATCACCCAGCGGGCCAATGAACGCGGCCTGCGGGGTGACCGCGATCCCGGCCGCGGCGACGGGCGCCAGCTGGTCCGGCCGCGAAATGCCGAAGTGCTCAATCCGGTTGGGCAGGTGGTTCCGGCCGTAGCGCTCCTGGCAGCCGGTAATGATGTCGGTGGCCAGATCAATGGCCGCGTCGCCGATGGCATGAAGCGCGATCGGCCAGCCGGCTCGGTAGGCCGCGTCCACGCGTTCGCGGTAGGCCTCGGGTGAATCCAGCAGGTAGCCCGTGTTGTGCTGGTGGCCGCAGTAGTCCTCGGTCACGGCCGCCGTGGCGCCCAGCAAGGAGCCGTCCATAAAGACCTTCACCGGTCCCAGGGACACCCACTCGTCGCCGAAGCCTGCAACCGCTCCGAGGTCCAGACCGCGTCCGTTGCCGGTGCCGTGCATGTCGGCGGCGTTGGCCTTAATCGGCCGCAGCGAGTCCAGCGCGGGCATCAGCTGGGCGCGGGCGTGGAGCTTGCCGGCCCGCTTAGCTTTCAGATAGGCCTGGACTTCCACCGGGCTGTGCCCGATCCAGCCGCCCCCGATGCCTGCCTCGGTGAAACTGGTGATTCCCTCGGCCGCGTAACGCGTGGTCGCCGCGTCCAGTACCTCGACAATCCGCTCCACCGGATAAGGCAGCAGCAGGTTCTGGATCAGCTGCTGCGCGGATTCCTCGACGACGCCGGTCGGGTAGCCGTCCGGGCCGGTTAGCACGGCGCCGCCGGTTGGATCGGTGAAGCCGGGTTCAAAGACGCCAGCAAGCCGCAAGGTGGCGGAGTTAGTGATGGACAGGTGCCCCGAGACGTGCCGCAGGTACAACGGCCGGTCGCCGGTAATCTCGTCCAGCCGGCGGATGTCAGGGAAGGCACCGCCATGATGCTTGTGGTTGAATCCGGTGCCATTGACCCAAGCGCCAGGCTGATCCTCGAGCCGCCGGACCTCGGCTTCGAGCCGTGCGTACAGGTCCTCGAGTCCGCGGGCCTGGTCCAAGTCGACGGCGCCCAAGCCCAGCCCCCACCAGGTGGTGTGGCAGTGCGCATCAATGAAGCCGGGGACCACCACGGCACCGCCCAGCAGAATCTCACGGGCTGCGGTGCAGCCGTCCAGCTCGTCATCGAAGCCGACAATACGTCCGTTGAGCACGCCGACGGCGTGGGCGTGGGGACGCCCTGCCTCAAGGGTGAGGATCTCGGCGTCGCGCAGGATCAGGTCCAGCTTCATCGCCTTCCCTCCCCCGACCGGGCAAGGGAATTGCCGGCATCCGCACCCAGCCCGGCGGAAGCCAGGCCCGCGAGCTCCTCCGGTGCGTTCGCGGTGCCCGGCGGCATTGTCTCCGGATCCGTCACCAGGTGCAGCAGCGCCAGCCGCCCGCTGGATAGCGCACGCTCCAGCGCCGGACCGAATTCAGCGGCCGTTTCGACCCTTTCGCCGTGCCCTCCGAAACTGCGGATCCAGTCAGCGAAGTCGGGGTTGACCATCGAGGTCCCGGACGGCCGCTCCGGGTAGTGCTTGCGCTGGTGCTGCACGATCGTGCCGTAAATGCCGTTGTCCACCACGATCACCAGCGGGGCGGCACCGTGGGCCGCGGCCACGGCCAGTTCCTGCGCGTTCATCAGGAAGTCGCCGTCGCCGCAGACCGCCACCACCTGCCGGCCCGGTTCGATCAGAGCGGCGGCGACGGCAGCTGGAACAGCCAGCCCCATGGCTCCGTTGCGCGGCCCGATCAGCGAGCCGGCGCCATGGTGGGTCAGGTAGCGGTGGCCCCAGATCGTTGCGTTGCCCGCCCCGTACGTCACCACCTTGTCCGCGGGCAGCCGGTCTTCCAGCACGCTGAAGGCTATTCCCAAGTCAACGCCGGGGCTGTTGTCCGGGCGGGGTGTGGCGAACCGGCGCTGGTCTTCGGCGAGCGCGTCCATCCAGCCGCCGCCGCGGGAACCCCGCACCTCGGCGGCATCAGGAAGGGCGTCAACGAACGACGACGGCGGGACCGCCAGGTGCTGGTCGATCCGGCCGGAGTGGGTGGCGGCATCCGGATCCGGCAGCACAAGCACGGTCGGTGCGTTGAACCCCTTGGTGTAGCCGTCGCTGAGCACGTCGCTTCGGCCGCTGCCGATGAACACCAGCAGGTCGGCCTCGTCCAACCTTGCGGCGAGTGTGTCTGCCCGCCCGTAGCCCAGCCAGCCGGCCCACGCCGAAGAAGAATGCGGAACCACGTCGTAGGCGCGCCAGTCGGCGGCCACCGGGATCTGTGCCTCAGCTGCCCATTGGGCGAGCCTCCCACCAGCGTCGCCCCAGCCGTCGCCGCCGGCAATGATCAGCGGACGGGCAGCAGCGGCCAGCCGGCCCGTCAGTTCCTCCATCGCAGCAGGCGGCGGTACCGCAGTGGCCAGCGCTCGCGGCGGAACTGCGCCGGCATCGGTCGCCCGAACCAGTACATCCTCCGGCAGACCGATCACCACCGGTCCGGGCCGGCCAGAGACGGCCAGCTGCATCGCTTCGGCCACGGTCTCGGCGGCGCGGTGTTCGTCGTCGAGCACCACCACGCGTTTGGCCGTCGTCGAGAACCAGCCCTCCAGGCTGAATTCCTGGAACGCGTCCCGTCCCCGGTCCGCCACCGGAATCAGGCCGACAAAGAGCACCAGCGGCGTCGCGTCCTGCCACGCGGTATGCACGGCAATCATCGCGTTCGCCGCGCCCGGGCCGCGGGTGACCATCGCGATGCCCGGGATGCCGGTCAGGCGGCCCTCGGCCAGCGCCATGAACCCGGCACCGCCCTCCTGACGGCAGACCACCGTGGAAACGGGCGAGTCGTGTAGCCCGTCCAGGACGTCGAGGAAGCTCTCGCCGGGAACCGAATACACGCGGCGGACGCCGTGCGCCTCAAGCTGGCGGACAATCAGGTGGCCTGCGGACTGGGTCATTGCGTGGTGCTCTTTCGTCGGGACGTTCGTCGTCGGAAGTTGGAATCAGTGCTTGAAGCCGGGCAGGTTCACGCTCATGCGCGGAGCCACGGCACCGGCCACGGCGGTGAACAGGCTCAAGAACACCAGCATCACGGCGGCCGGCCACCAGTGGTTTCCGGCGGACGCCACCAAGCCGGTAGCCAGCAGCGGGATGAAGCCGGAGAGCATGCCGGCAGTGTTCTGCGCGAAGCCCACGCCGGTGTAGCGGGTGCGGGCCGGGAACAGACCGGTCAGCACCGTGCCGGAAGCCGCGTAGGGGAAGGAGAGCGTCGCCACCGCGAGGACCATACCCATAACCACCAACACAGGGTTGCCACTGGCCACCAGCAGGAAGGCCGGGACCGCGGCCAGGGCGGAAGCGATGCCGCCCACCAAAATCACGCGGCTGGCGCCGAACCGCTCGCCCAGGCGGCCGCCCAGGATGAGGACGGGAATTTCGACGATGGCCGCGATCATGCCACCCAGCAGCATCAACTGGGCGGAGTAGCCCAGGATGTTCACGCCGTAGTAGACCACAAACGCGGTGACCAGGTAGAAGCCGCCTACGCCGAGCAGAGCGGCGGCCATGCCGATGATGATGTGCTTCCAAGACTGCCGAAGCGTGGTGCGGATCGGGGCTTTCTCCACCTGGTCGTGCTCCATCAGCTCCGCGAAGACCGGGGATTCTTCCAGCCGGCTGCGAATGTAGAGCGCGATCAGGAGCATCGGGATGGCGGCCAGGAACGGGATGCGCCAGCCGAAAGAGTTGAAGGTTTCCTGCGAGAAGAACAGTGTCATCAAGAAGAAGCCACCGGAGGAGAGGATGGTGCCGATCGGTGAACCGATCTGCGGCAGCGCGGCGTAGCGGGCACGGCGCTCCAGCGGGGCATTTTCCACCACAATCGTCATGGCGCCGGACCACTCGCCGCCCACAAACAGGCCCTGGGCTACGCGCAGCAGCACCAGCAGCACCGGAGCGGCAATGCCGATGGCCGCGTAGGTAGGCAGCAGGCCGATCAGGCCGGTCACCGCGCCGATGCCCACGATGGTGACCATCAGGGTCTTACGGCGGCCAATCCTGTCCCCCATAGCGCCGAAGAACATGCCGCCCAGCGGACGCGCCACCAAGCCGACGCCAAACGTGGCGAAGGATGCCAGCGCCGCTGCCGTAGCGTTCTCATTGGCGAAGTACTGGACGTTGAACACCAGTGCCGCCGCCGCACTAAACAGGAAGAAGTCGTACCACTCCATCGCAGTGCCAATGAGGGCACCGATGGAAACCTTCATCGCCTCCTTGTCAGTGATCCGCCGGGTAGCCCCGGCCTCAAGGTTCAAGGTTTCTGACATGGTTCCTCCATGTTTGGTGTTCGGGTGTCCCGCTGCGCTGTACGGCCGCAACGAACGAATAATGCACACCAGCATTCCAGAGTGGGCCGCGTCACACCCGCACGAATCGTCGCGGCTTTCGGAGGCTAGAATGTGCAAAAGCACACGATCGGGGCCGAGAACACCATGGAAACTCCGCAGATTCAGAAGAACGACGACGTTGCCTCCGCCGCCCGCTGGAATAGCCTGCTGGACCAGCTATCCGTGGACAAGTTGACGGACCTCTTCATCGAGCGCGTCCTGCAACTCGACGATTACCGGGACGGCGTCCTGCCGGCCAGCGAGATCCGCCGCACAGGAGCCGCCTCGTTCGAAGCGCTGATCGAAAGCTTGCGCCCGGGCGCAGACAGCAAACGCCTGATTGCCGAGCGGCAAGGCATCTCATTGGACGTTGGTGTCTCCCGCGCCAGAACAGGCATCCCCGTGGAGTCGCTGATGACCGCCATCCGGATCGACTTCACCGTGATCTGGGGCGAGCTCATGGCGTTGGCCGATCCGGGCGATGCGGAACTGCTGGTGCGACGGGCCGAAACGGTATGGCAGGTGGTGGACTCCTACGCAGCGCAAACCCAAGCCATCTACATCGCCGAGCGCCAGCGCATGGCCCAGGAAGAATCTTCGGTGCGGCAAGGCCATGTGGCCACCATGTTTGGGCAGGTCAGCCCGGCATCGGAAATGCTCACCCTCATCGCCGCCGAGCTCGGCATCGACCAGTTTGCTCCCCTCGTTGTCGCGGCAGCCACAACGGACGACGCCGCCGCCCTGCGTGTGGAGGTTGCCTCGGCTTCGCGCCGCGGTACGGAAATGTTCACCCACCCCCTGCCCGACGGACTGGTCGCCTTCTGGGCAGCCGATGACCGCCCGGGCAGCGCCGCCCGTGAAGCCACCGAGCAGATCAAGAACATCCGATGCGGCCTGGTTGAACAGGTTCGCGGCCTCACGGACCTGCGCGTTGCCGCCCAGACCGCCCGCGCCCTGGCATCCTTGGTCGAAGACCGCGATCAGCAGGCCCTCACCATGCAAAACGACTGGGCACGACTGGCCCGCCACCGCCTCTCCGAAACCGGAGTTCCGATCGTGCCCGATGTCGACGCCGCGCTGGCCCGATGCGGCCCAGTGGAACGAGCCCGGCTGGTAGAAGCGGTACGGTCCTACCTCACCACCGGCAGCATCGCCCAGTCTGCAGAGCAGCTCTTCTGCCATCGAAACACCCTCATGAACCGGCTGCGCCGCTTCACGGAATTAGTCGGCATCGACGTGACGATCCCCCAACAAGCCGCCCGCCTCGTCGTCGCCTGGTCCTGACCGAGCGTCGCTCCAGCAGTGCGTGACCAGCACTCCGGGGCCAGCGTGAAGCTGCCCCGTCGTCGTACGTTCGCCGCGCAGCGGGGGTGGGCTGAAGACGGCCTTTGCCTTGGTCGCAGAGTCAGTCGACTGGTTGGTCCCCGCTCCCAGGAGGGAGCGCTTGGTCACATCCGGCTGTGGGCGGCGAATTCCGGAAATACCCTCCTGCAGAAGGCGGTTCAAGCCTGTCGTGAGCCTAAATCCCCGCACCCGTATCTTGGTGTCAGCTGTGATCGCCGCCCTTGTCCTGGCCGTGGTCGCCGGCTGCGTGTTCACAGCCAATTCCCGGCCGTCCGCAGCGCAGATCCCGCAAAGTGTGCTGGCCGCGGAAACGAGAATGGGAGCCGTGGAACTGCGCGTGAAAGACCTGCAGACCGTGCGTAGGTTCTACGAAGAAGGCGTCGGGCTCGAGTCGCTCGACGAAACCGCCGGAAGCGTCAGCCTGGGCGCGGGCGGCGAAGAGATCATCCGCCTCACCGACGCCGAGGGTGACTATACGAATCCGGCCGATGCCGGGCTCTACCATGCGGCGGTCCTCTACTCGGATGGTCCGGCCCTGGCCCAGACGCTGGTGCGCCTGATCCAGATGGCACCAAGCCTCTATCAGGGGTCGGCCGACCATGCGGTGAGCCACGCGTTCTACTTCACCGACCCCGAAGGCAACGGCGTGGAACTCTATATCGACACGCCGGCGGACGCCTGGAAGTGGCAAGACGGCCAGGTCCAGATGGGCAGCGCGCCGCTGGATCCGAACGACTTCATCGCCCGGCACCTCGGCCAAACCGGCGACGGCACCGCCGCTATGGGACACGTCCACCTCAAGGTCGGGGACCTGGCGCGGGCCCGCGAGGTCTACGTGGACGCCCTCGGGTTCGCGGTCACCTCCGAAATCAACGGAGCACTCTTCATGTCCGCCGGCGGCTATCACCACCATCTGGCCGCCAATGTGTGGAGTTCGGCCGGTTCAGGAAGCCGGCCCGATGGCCTCGGACTCGGATCGTTCACCGTGCGGTTGGACGGTCCCGTCGAGCTCGACGCCGTGGCCGGACGCTTGGACGCCGCAGGCATCGACTACCAGCGCGCCGAGGATTCAATCGCCGTCGCCGACCCATGGGGGAACCGGGTCCGCCTGAGCCATTGAACCCCATCGGAATCCGTCCCGCATGACATCCGCCGAATCCGCCCATCATCGGCCCGCCAACGTGCCTGCGCAGGCGGCCACGTCAGCTTGATTCGCGGCATCGCCAGAGGCACTTTTCCGGACTAACTGCAGCACTGTTGAGGAGCGCTTAATCCCGGTGGCATTTTGACTTAATCGCGCTTAGGTGTTGACATGGACAGCAGGCCACCCGGTGTTATTGGATCTTCGGGTGGCCGCTCCGAATCGCTCGTGCAGGCCCCTCGCCTGCCCGCGGACACGGTGCCCGTCTCCCTCTCGGGATTGATTTTTCAGGGCCCGGCGCGTCTCTCGCGCCGCCAGTGTTATACCGCTGCGCACCATGCGCCTTTGCCACCGCCACCGGTGCGCCGATACGGCCGTTCTGTGGATTCGGAGCGTCGAACCTGACGGAAAGATCCAATGGATGAGGAGAAGCATTTAATATGCGAGTCGGAATCATTGGTGCAGGACCTAGCGGCATGGCCCAACTGCGCGCGTTCGAAGCGGCCCGAAAACTGGGAGCCGAAATCCCGGACATTGTGTGCTTTGAAAAGCAGTCCGATTGGGGCGGACAGTGGAACAGCAGCTGGCGCACCGGCCTGGATGCCGCCGGCGAGCCCGTGCACAGCAGCATGTACCGGCACCTCTGGTCCAACGGCCCCAAGGAAGTCCTCGAGTTCTCCGACTACACGTTCGACGAGCACTTCGGCCGCCCGATTTCCTCCTTCCCGCCGCGCGAAGTCCTGTTCGACTACATTGCCGGTCGGGTCCAGAAGTCCGACGTCCGCAAGTACGTCCGGTTCAACACCGTGGCCCGCTGGGTCTCCTACAACGATGACAGCCAGGAATTCACCGTCACGGTCGAGGACCTGGCGGCGCAGCGCACCGAAACCCACGTTTTCGACAAGCTGGTGGTCTCCACCGGCCACTTCTCCTACCCGAACGTGCCGGCGTTCGAGGGCATCAACAGCTTCCCGGGCGAAGTGCTCCACGCCCACGACTTCCGCGGTGCCGAGCGCTTCGCCGGCAAGAATGTGCTGCTGATCGGCAGCAGCTACTCCGCCGAGGACATCGGCATGCAGGCGCACAAGATGGGCGCCAAGTCCGTCACCTTCAGCTACCGCAGCGCCCCGATGGGCTTCGACTGGCCGGAGTCCGCCGTCGAACGCCCGCTGGTGACCCGCTTCGAGGGCCGGACCGCGCACTTCAGCGACGGCACCACCGGCGAGTTCGACGCCGTGATCCTCTGCACCGGCTACCTGCACAAGTACCCGTTCCTGCCCAGCGAGCTGTCGCTGCAGTCGCCGAACCTGCTCTACCCGGGGAACCTGTACAAGGGCGTGGTCTGGCAGCAAAACACCAATCTGTTCTACCTGGGCGCGCAGGACCAGTACTACACCTTCAATATGTTCGACGCGCAGGCATGGTTCGCCCGCGACGTGATGCTGGGCCGGATTGAACTGCCCTCGCCGCAGGAACGCGAAGCGGACATCCAGACCTGGCTGGACCGCCAGGCCGCGCTCACCGACCATGACGCCGAGGCGGATTTCCAGACCGACTACCTCCGCGAACTGATCGCGCTGACGGACTACCCGGAATTCGATCTGGACACCGTCGCCGCCCTGCTCAAGCGGTGGATGAAGGACAAGGAAGAGAACATCCTGGGCTACCGGGACAACATCCACCGTTCCGTGATGACCGGCACCATGGCCACCCGGCACCACACCCGCTGGATCAACGCCATGGATGACAGTCTCGCCCGCTTCCTCAACGGCCCCTCCGAGGACATGGACACCGGCGCACTGGCCGCCCTGACCGGTGACGCCGAGCAGGCCGGCGCCCGGCGGTAGAGCCAGCTAGGAACCACGTACGACGGCGGGTGGCTCGGGAGCGCTGTCTCCCGGCCACCCGCCGTCACAGCTTTCCGCGGACTAAACTCTCGCCGCCTCGAAGCGGCGCTGGAGCTCACGCAGGAACTTTAGCCCGGCCGGGGTAAGTTCCCGACCGCCGAGGAAGCGGTCGCCCTCGAAAATGCCGAGGGAATCGAGCTGGCGCCGCAGCTCGGCGTAGACGTCCTCGCCGTCCTGCTCGGTGAGCTCGCCGCCGCCGGCCGGGCGCAGTCCGGCATGGAAAAGTACGGACACCATCGCGTGGCCGCGCTGGCTGAACGGCACCTGCTGGTCGGCCAGCCGCCAGCCCACCATGGCTTCCATCCCGACGCGCAGCGCAATGTTTTCTTGGTTCGCCAAACGGTCGGCGAGGTAGCCCCACAGGCGGGCATCGTCGTCGTACGTTTTCCGCGCAGCGGGACTGGGCTGCAGGCGTCCCTTGTACTTGCGCAGCAGGTTCCACTGCTGCAGGTGTTCGCGCAGCAGCGCGATGGGCGGCACGTTGACCTCACGCGGCGCCTTGTAGCTGTCCCAGGGGTAGCCGAGGTCCAGTGCCAGCACCGCCTCGCGCACCACGGCCGGCTTCAGGTAGCCGTCCTTGGTCAGCTCCAGGCCATCCTCGCGGGCCCGGTCAAGAAGCCAGCGCACCGGGCGGAGCACGGTGGCCAACTCCTCCTGCGTCGGCGGCTCATCAGCCAGCAGGATGGCCAGCCGGTCCAGACCTTTGTTCACCGCGTCCAGGTCGAACTCGGCCGGGTCGAACGCTGTGGGATCGTAGGCGCCGGTCACGTACTTGACCCAGTCGGCGATCTCCGCGTGCTCGGGGTCCGACGGGTCTGCGAGGATGCGCAGCTTCTCCTGGTAGCCCCACAGGCCGCCGGCGTCCTCCAGCGGCGCGCGGTTGGCACCGCCCAGGCAGCTAATCTGGCCGGCCGGAATGATGGCGTGCCCGGTGACCGTGACCGTGTGCAGCCAGCTGTCGCCGAGGTCGTATTCGTACACCAGCGTGCTGCCCTCGCCGGACAGCAGCTGCCCAACGGTCATCCCCTCGGCGCTGTCCAGGTCCATTTCGTCCGCGGAGTCATCGCTGCCGGCGATCGGGCGGGCATCGCCGAAGACACCCTTTGGATGGAACAGATGCAGGTGGCGGTTCTCCCAGCCGAACGCGCGCTGGATCGCCTCATGCAGCGTGTTCAGCGGAGCGTCGAGCGGCAGGCGGAGGCTGCGCCAGATTTCCGGGTCTGATCCTTCCAGCGCAACGCGGATGTCCAGGGCTTTTTCCGATGCGGGCATGCCGCCATTCTTGCAGACGCGTTCCGGCACGGAGGGAACATGTCTTTTGGCGCGCTCCGGCTCTGGCGGCGGCCCGGCTCTGTCCGGTACTCTGCGGCCATGCTCAGCCTCAAGCACATTGACCTGGACATGCTGACCACCGCGATGGAAAGCGCTGATTCCTGGGATCTCCAGTGGTGGCTGGATCCGGCCACCGGCCAGATCGAGCTGAACGGTGCGGCCGTCGACGGCGGCCTGTCCTCCGAGGAGCTCGAGGAACGCGGTGCGGTGCAGGTGGCGACCGCGGACTCGCACCGCGGTTACCGGGACATGCAGGATTTCATCGCCACGCTGGAGGACGAACGCGCCCGGGCCACGCTGCTCCGCGCCATCGAGCGGAACCGCCCCTTTCACCGCTTCAAAGAGGCTGTGTACCGCGACCCTGAGATCGGGCGAGCCTGGTCCAACTTCCACGACCAGCGAATGCGCCACCATGCCATCACCTGGCTGCTGGCCGAAGGCCTGATCAACGAGCAGGAGGCCAGGGACGCGCTGCCGGAAGACCCGCCGATCGAGTGATCCGATCGAGTGAATAATCGCTGGCTCGCCACCCCACTCGCAGGGCCTCGCAGGGCTACAGTGGAGCCAGCCGTCAGAATCGAGTGGCAGCGATGGCTTCCAGCACGATCACCCTGTTCCTGGCCGGCGACGTAATGACCGGCAGAGGCGTGGACCAAATCCTGCCGCATCCCGGCGCGGCCCAGCTGCGCGAAGGCTACATCCGGGATGCCCGCGACTACGTGGCTCTGGCCGAAGCAGTCAACGGCCACATCCCGCAACCGGTGGACCCGACTTGGCCTTGGGGTGAGGCGCTGGCGATCATCGGCGAGGCCGGACCGGACGTCCGCGTGGTCAACCTGGAAACCAGCATCACCGGAGACGGCGACTTCGCCCCGGACAAGGGCATCCACTACCGCATGCATCCGGACAACATCGGCTGCCTGACCGCCGCCGGTCTGGACGTCTGCGTGCTGGCGAACAACCACGTGCTGGACTTCGGCATCGCCGGGCTGACCGAGACCCTGGAGATGTTGCACGCCGCCGGCCTGCGCACCGCCGGTGCCGGCCGCGATGCCGCGCTGGCTTGGCAGCCGGCGGAGGTAAACACCGGCAACGGTCGGGTGCTGGTGTTCTCCGCCGGGCTGGCCTCCAGCGGCATTTCGCCTGCGAACGCCGCAAGCCCCGACCTTCCCGGGCTGGCTTTTCTGCCGGACCTGTCCACGCACACGGCCGCGTGGCTCATAGACCAGGTCCGCGCGGTGAAGCGCGACGGCGACCTGGCTGTGGCCTCGCTGCACTGGGGCTCCAACTGGGGCTACGAGGTGCCGCGCGGGCACGTCCGCTTCGCCCGCTGGCTGGTCGACGGCGGGATCGACGTGGTGCACGGGCACTCGTCCCATCATCCGCGCCCGCTCGAGATTTACCGCGGCCGCCCCATCCTCTACGGCTGCGGCGACCTGATCAACGACTACGAGGGAATCGGCGGCCACCGGCAGTTCCGCGACGACGTGCGGCTGCTCTACTTCGCCACGCTGGACGCCCGATCCCGGGAACTGCGCGGCCTGCGCCTGGTGCCGGTCCGGGCCCGGCGGATGCGCCTGGAGCGCGCCACCACGGACGACGGCGAGTGGCTCCGCCGCGTCCTCGGCGACGCCAGCAGCGGTTTCGGCACCCGGATCGGCCTGGCCGGCGACGGCAGCCTGTCCGTCGGTGTGCCGTAAGGCCGCCCGCCAATCCGTCCGCCACAGGCGTCGTATGTCCGGTCCCCGATCACCATCCCGCGCGCCTGTCCGCTGCAGTACCGTGGTGCATGCCCTCCCCGATCGACGACAGGACCACGCCCATGGGTTTGAGAAGCGCGCTGTTCGCGGCGCAGTATGAGGCTGCCACCCGCCACGGCGAGCCCGAGGCACTGACCTCCCGCCGTGCGGCGCTGCTGTCCGGCCTGGACGGCGTTGTGTACGACGTCGGTGCCGGCACCGGCGCGAATCTTCCGTACCTGCCGACGTCCTGCCGGGTGACGGCGGTGGAACCCGATCCGAACATGCGCAAGCGGCTGCAGGCCAGAGTCGATCCGGCCAACAATGTCCGGGTGGTGGATGCCAGCGCCGAAGCGCTGCCGGCCGACGATGCCAGCGTGGACGCCGTCGTGTTCACCCTGGTTCTCTGCAGTGTCCCCGACCAGGCCGCCGCCCTCGCCGAAACCAAGCGCGTGCTCAAACCGGACGGAAGGCTGCTGTTCCTGGAACATGTCCGCGGCGCAGGTGCGCACGCCACGTTCCAGGACATGCTGCGGCCCGTGTGGTCCTTCGCGGCGCAGGGTTGCCAGCTCAACCGGGACACCACGGCAGCGATCTCCGCGGCAGGGTACACCGTGACCGTACAGGACGAGTTCGCGGTGGGGCCGGCGTGGCTTCCGGTGAACCCGATGGTGATGGGCACGGCAACGCCCGGAGGCTGACGTGCCTCCGGGCGTGTGGAACCGGGTATTTCGCCGGTCAGTAACCGTAGCCGCCGGATTCCTTGGCGTTAGCCTCGGCTTCGCCGTCTACGTCCTTGGAGTCAGGGCCGGCCCCTGACTTTAGTGGATCCTGCTCCTGCTTGTCCTCGTTGGCGGACCATGACCCCGGGGTTGAGCAGGTTCCGCGGATCGAATAAGCGTTTGAACTCCGAGAAGACGGCAATCGCCTCGGCAGAATACATCAACGGCGGAAGTTCGCTACGTGCGCGTCCGTCCCCATGCTCGCCGGAAAGTGATCCGCCGTCGTAACAGCAAGCGACTGAATTCAATCCAATTGTGATTCCTAGCCGTCTAGCGTGTCCCCCAAGCGAATCGGTGGGTATGAATTGAGTAATAGCTAAAGGTCTCCGTGCGGATGACGCCGGGAACGCGCCGGATCCTGCGGGAGATGAGGTCAAAGAGTGCTTCCTGGTCCTCGGCAATAACTTCCACCAGCAGGTCCACACTCCCCGCTCCAACGACAACATAGATCACGCCCTCGATGGCACCGAGCGCATCCGCAACCTCCGAGACGTCACCCTCGACCACGATGCTCAACATGGCCATGCTCTGATAGCCCAGCTTCAGAGGGTCCGTGACGCCGACGATTTGAAGGATGCCGCGTTCCTGCAATCGCACCACCCGCCTCCTGGCCCCGCCGGCGGTCAGTCCGACCAACTCCCCCAACTCGGCGTAGCCGAGCCGCCCGTCTTCCTGCAGTGCAGCGATGAGGGTGCGGTCAACCGCGTCAAGCCGGTCATCCTTGTATGCTTCGACGCTATTTGTCACTCTGCACCTTTCCGCCAACCTTCTAAGTTGGCATGTTCCCACTAAGCACGATATGTCATCGACAGTGCGGTCCATGTGTAGGATAGTCACTAAAGTGGGAGATTCAGTAATTATTTGACACTCTGGAAGGACTGGCGTGACTGTATTTGATTTCTTTGTCGGACAGGATCTGGTGCGTCCTCATGTCACCGAAGCCGACGCGGAGGACATCGCCCGCCGATTATTCGGCTTGTCGGGCAAAGCGCATGAACTCGGCAGCCAGCAGGACCGAAACTTCCGGATCGATGTCACGCAACCGGGAAACACCAGCTACCTGCTGAAAGTAGACAATAGTGCCTTTTCGGACGCGGAACTGGGCGCGCAGGAAGCTGCCATGCGGCATCTGGGGGCTCGCGGAGTGCGCGTACCGAAGCCCGTGGCAGGTCTCGACGGTGAGGTTACACAAAGGTGGACGTCGAACGGAACGGTGTTCAGGGCGCGCATGCTGACATACCTTGAGGGGGCGCCCCTTGCCAGCGAAGACTACCTCTCGCCCCACGTCACGGAAGCTATGGGGAGGCTGGCGGCGGAAGTGGCGAGAGGACTCGAGTCCTTTACTAGCGATGGCCTGGAGCGCATCCTTCAGTGGGATATGAGGAACGCAGCCAAGGTAGTTGATCACTTGGTCGACTATGTGCCAGACCGGAAACGGCGGGACCTTCTGCTGAACCAGACAGCGAGTGCATTGGAACGGCTGGAACCGGTCTTCGGGGGCCTTCGGGAGCAGCCCATTCATGGCGACATCACTGATGACAATATCGTGTGCAGCCCCGCTTCTAAGGCCCTGTGCCTTCCCGATGGCGTCATCGATTTCGGCGACCTCGGAATGGGCTGGCTTGTCGCGGAACTGGCAGTCACTGTTGCGTCGATTTTGCATCACATGCCCGAACAGCCGCTTGCTGTGCTGGATGCAGTGTGCGCTTTTGACGCCATTATTCCCCTGACAGACGAAGAGATCAGCGCGCTGTGGCCACTGATCGTCCTGAGGGGTGCCGTTCTGGCCGTCAGCGGTGAACACCAGTTAAAGCTTGAAGCAGACAATTCCTACGCCGCGGCCCGTTCGGAAGCCGAATGGAAGGTCTTCGAGGTCGCGGGGAAAGTTGGCTGGAGCGAGGCTGAAGCCGCCATACGTGCCGCCTTGGGGCGCGAGCCCTTGCGGGGCGATGCCCGAATCAACGCCGTCCCGGCAGGTCTTTTCCCGGACTGCCTCCCCCCGGAGTACGTTCCGATCGACCTCACGCCCACCAGCGTGGAACTGCACGACGGGCGTTGGGCGGATGGCGGGGTGGAAGCGGAGGTCGCGCATGTTGCCCTGGAAAGTGCTCCGGTCGTCGTGGCTCCTTATGGCCAGTATCGCTTGACACGTACCCAGGTCAACCTTCACTGCGAGCCCGAAACCTTCCCGCTCTTCACTGAGCTCTTCCTCAGCCCGGGAATGGCCGTGGTCTCCCCGGTCTCCGGGTCGATAGTAGATACAGTGGATGGCTCCCTACGCCTCTCGACCCCATCTTACGATTTGCGCATCAGCGGACTGGAAACCGACCTGGAGTTTGGCCAAACGGTCGTGGCCGGGGACCAGCTGGGGACCACAGCAAGCACGGGATCCTCGCTTCACGGCGGAGCAGAGCTTTCGCGTCTTCGCATTCAGTGCATCGTTGAACCGGGCTTGGAGGCGCCCTGGTTCACCACCCCCTCGCGGGCTGCTGCTTGGGCCTCTCTCACCCTCGATCCCGCTCCCCTCCTCGGTATGGAAGCGTCCAGACCTTTGGAAACGCCTGCGGCCGAAGTGCGACGACGCGAGCGAAATTTCGCCGCGGCTCAGGAACGTTATTACCGGCGCCCTCCCCAGTTTGAGCGCGGATGGCGCGAACACCTCTTCGACATAACCGGTCGCGGGTACCTGGATATGGTCAATAATGTAACGGCAATTGGCCACAGCCATCCCCGCCTCGCGAGTGCCGTGCATCGCCAGATGCAGTTGCTCAACACCAACTCGCGTTTCCTTTACCGGGCACTTGCAGACCTCAGCGAGCGGATCGTGGAGCTTGCTCCACACCCATCACTGGACACCGTCCTGCTCGTCAACAGCGGCACAGAAGCGGTGGATCTGGCTCTTCGGATGGCACAAATTCACACGGGCAGGCGCACGGTGGTAGCACTGCGCGAGGCTTACCACGGCTGGTCCATGGCTGCGGATGCAGTAAGCACTTCGGCATTCGACAATCCGTCCGCTGAGGCCAGTCGTCCTGATTGGGTATCTATCGCCGAAGCCCCAAATCCCTACCGAGGGAAGCACCGCGGTCCGGGCAGCGCCACGAAGTATGCGGATGAACTCGCCGTCCATTTAGAGCAGCTTGAACTGCAAGGCAAACCTCCAGCGGCCTTCATTTGCGAACCGGTTCTCGGCAATGCGGGGGGCGTCCTAATCCCTGACGGGTACTTGTCGGCCGTCTACAAGAAAGTGCGGGACCGCGGCGGACTGGCCATTGCCGACGAGGTGCAAGTGGGATACGGCCGGCTGGGCGAATACTTTTGGGGGGTGCAGCAGCAGGACGTGGCACCTGACATCATTACTGTCGCGAAGGCAATGGGCAACGCCTATCCCCTAGGTGCTGTAATCACCCGTAAGGAAATCGCGGAATCCCTATCCCGTGAAGGCCAGTTCTTCTCCTCAGCAGGAGGCAGCCCCGTCAGTTCGGTAGCAGGCCTTGAAATTCTCAATGTCCTGCGGGACGAAAAACTCCAGGAGAACGCACAGACCGTAGGAGCACACCTAACTGCACGCCTTCAGGAATTATCCGATAAGCACCAGATCATCGGAGCAGTCCACGGCGTGGGCCTGTATCTGGGCGTCGAGTTGGTTCGTGACCGATCAAGTCTGGAACCCGCACGCGAGGAAACGGCAGCCATTTGCGAGCGGCTGCTGCAGCTCGGAGTCATCATGCAGGCAACCTCGGAACGCCAAAACGTGCTCAAGATCAAACCCCCGCTTTGCATCTCGCGCAAAAGCGCTGACTTTTTCGTCGACACCCTCGACGAGGTACTCACTCACGGCTGGTAACGACACGGCAACATCCCAACCCACAACAAGTGGGAGGACGACTGAGTCAGGAGAACGCCCACTATCTCAAGAAGCAGCCCGGACTTGAAATCGTAATCTTGGAGGCTGAAGCAGCAGGTAGTGGAGCGTCGGGCCGAAACGGTGGCTGAATCTCGTACGGAATACCCGGCCAGCACCGCTGCTACGCCAAATCGCATGGCGTTGACGCCGAAGTCCGATTCCAACGGGAAATCTTGCGGGCTGTGGTCCCCCAATGCGCTCAAGTTCAACCAGCCAAGCTGGCATGGGGGCTGGCCAAAGTGGTCGAAGCGCTCGGCGTACGGATATTTGAGGACACGCGGTCGTCGAAATCAAGCCTCATGAGGCCCTCACCCGTGAGGGACACACGGCGCGTACCAACTTCGTGGTCAGGGGCACCGAAGGGTACACGTCATCCCTCCGTGGCCAGCGCCTCGCCTGTGGGTTCATTCAGCGGCTGTGCGACACCGAATTCCGGGACTGTCCGTTTAACGGTGGATCCACGGTTGGCATTTAGTTGATTCTTCCTTCGAAGGTGATGGCGAAGGCGTTCAGCGCCGGCTTCCACCGTGTGGCCCATCGTGCCCTGCCTTTGCCCGTGGGGTCCAGTGCCCGGGTGGCCAGATAGAGGCATTTCAGGGCTGCCTGCTCGGTAGGGAAATGGCCCCGGGCCCTGACCGCGCGCCGGTAGCGGGCGTTGACGGATTCGATGGCGTTGGTACTGCAGATGACGCGCCGGATTTCCACGTCGTAGTCCAGGAACGGCACGAACTCGCTCCACGCGTTCTCCCAGAGCCGGGTGATCGCCGGGTACTGCCGGCCCCATTTGCCGGAGAACTCGACGAACCGTTCCTTCGCCGCGGCCTCGGACGGCGCCGTGTAGACCGGGCGCAGATCCCGCGACATCTCGTCCCAGTACTGCCGGGCAGCATAGCGGAAGGTGTTGCGGATCAGGTGCACGATGCAGGTCTGGACGACCGCGCGATCCCAGACGGTGTTGATCGCTTCGGGCAGGCCCTTGAGACCGTCACAGACCGTGATGCAGACGTCCTCCACGCCGCGGTTTTGGCTCTCGGTCAGGACCGAGAGCCAAAACTTCGCGCCCTCGCCGCCGTCCCCGGCCCAGAGCCCCAGGATGTCCCGCTCACCGCCGGTACTGACGCCGATGGCGACGTAGACCGGCCGGTTCGTGACCTGCCCGTCACGGACCTTGACGTGGATCGCGTCGACGAACACCACAGGATAGATCCGGTCCAGGGGCCGGTTCTGCCACTCCGTCATCTCCCCGATCACCTTTTCGGTGATCCGGGAGATGGTGTCCTTGGAAACCCCGACACCGAATACGTCAGCGAAATGGGCCGCGATTTCCCCGGTCGTGAGGCCCTTCGCGCTCAAGGACAACACGATCTCGTCCACGCCGGTCAGGCGCCGCTGGCGTTTCTTGACCGTCTGCGGGTCGAACGTGGATCCGGTGTCCCGTGGGACGTCGATCTGCACCGGCCCGATCTCGGTCAGGACCGTCTTCGTTCGCGTGCCGTTGCGGGAGTTCCCGCTCCCGCGCCCGTCCACATCGTGCTTTTCGTAACCGAGATGCTCATCCATCTCCGCCTCCAGCGCGGTCTCCAGGACGTTCTTCGTGAGCCGGTTCAACAGCCCGTCCGGGCCGACAAGCTCAATCCCTTGCTCTTTGGCCTGGGCCAGGAGCTGTTGCGCTAACTCTTGCTGATCCACATCCGTCGCCATGGGGTCCATGGTGTCGCTCATGATCGGTCCCTCCCGCCAGGCACCGCCCGGCGTGTCAGGCCAACCCCGGATCCACCGTTATTCAGACACTCCCCGAATTCCCGCTTGCTTTAGGAGGCCGCCGGCAGAGCGGCCTTCATCGCGGCAAGCATCGCTTCGACCTGTCCGCTGAACACTTCGAATCCGTCCTTGATTCGCAGTTCGTCGTGATGTGCCGAGACGTAGGGGAAATCCTGCGGCCTTGCCGGCCGGTACTCCTGGACCCAGAAGTTTCCGCTGTCCGCCCCCGCCGCCGCGGCTGCAGCTAGCATGGCAGCGTTGCGGCCGCTGAGGGCCAGTACCAGATTCGAGTACATCTGGTACTGGAACACCGCCTCGCGGCCCTGCCAGCCTGCCCTGTGGACGGCCTCAAGGATGGCATCCACGGCGCGGACCTCATGCGGGCCCAGGGTGACACGGTAGAACGTGTGCATGGCCGCAGCAGGGTGGTCGCTGAAAGTATGCCAGGCCCGGTAGGCCAGGTCCCGCAACGAATCCATCCACGATTCCAACGGTTCATAGCCGTCCAGCGAAATCCTGATCAATTCATCAGCGACTGCGGTTTCGATCTCGTCGCGGCTCGAGAAATGGCGGTACATCGCCGTGGGCGAGGCACCCAGTTCCTTCCCGAGCCGTGCGAACGTCAGGGCGTTAACGTTGCCCTCGTCGAGAATCCGCAGGGCCGCCTCCACGATGAGTTCCTTGGTCAAGGTGCCCCGGCCCAGCCGCTTTTGCTTACGGTGTGGGCGCGTCGGCGCCTCCGCAAGTTCTTCCATGTTGACATCCTTCGCTGCACCGGCCGTCCGTCGATCCAAGCACGCTGGGGCGAGGTTCAGGCGGAATGACACAAACCCTAAATTAGTGAATGTTGTTGACTATAGCGTTCACTATGGTCAATAGTACTGGCATGACGAAGATCACATCCACTCTCGGGATCCGCGGAACCCAGCTTCCCGGACTGCAGTACCGCTTCAGCATCGTTGCCGAAGTCGCTCCCAACATCCCACTCGACAGCACCGAGGCCGGCGAGCTGGGCTTCATCCCGATCACAGGCGGCCCGGTGTCCGGAGACCTTGAGGGGAGCGTGGTTTCGGGCGGTGGCGACTGGTGCCTGCGCAAGGCGCCTGGCACCTACCGCGTCGAGGCCCGCTACGGCATCCGCACGACCGCCGGTTCCTATATCGACGTCTACAACACCGGGATCCTGAGCCGGCCGGAAGAGGAATCCGGCGCCATGAACCATGGTCGGCGTCGGGAGTACTTCATGACCACGCCGGTGTTCCGCACCACCGATCCCGAGCTCGCCTGGCTGACCCGGTCCGTGTTCGTCGGACAGGCCGTCGCCGGCAATGGAGCGACCACTATCGACGTTTTCGAAGTGCTCCTTCCCGGTACCGCTTCCGCCTAACCAGCGCTTCCTTTCCGCACCAGCCGTTCGACCGCCCGACATCACCCATACCAAAGGACAAAGCATGAAACGTTCAACGTTTTCGGCCGGAGCTGCCCTTGCAGCCGCCGGGCTGCTGCTTACCGCATGCACCACATCCGGCTCTTCGAGCGGCGCTCCGGCCACAGCCGAGGGTGCCGCCCTTTCCACTGACACCGTCCGCACCACCATTGACCTGCCTGCGACACTCGATCCGACCCAGGGTCTTTCCCTGCCCGATTTCCTCGCTGCACGCATGGGTTATGACACCTTGGTGCGCAAGGATGAAGGAAACACCGTGGTCGGCGGTCTCGCGCAGTCCTGGGAGGGGACCCCCAAGGGAGCAGTCTTCACCCTGCGGCAGGGCCTGACCTGTTCCGATGGAACTCCGATCACTCCGTCAGTGGTCAAGGCCTCGTTGGAGTACCTGATCTCGCCCAAAACGGCTTCTGCTGCCGCACCGCAGGTATTCGGCCCGGCAGGGGCGCCGACGATCACCGCAGATGATGCCGCCAACACCGTTGACATCGCGTTGGCTGAACCGTGGCCCGACATGCTGGAAGGACTTTCCATCGCGCAGACCGGCATCATTTGCCCTGCCGGACTCGACGACCCCAAAGCTCTCGCCGCCGGCACCGCTGCGGGCTCCGAATCCGGGCCTTACGTTCTGTCGGAGAAGGAACACGGCGTCCGGTACACCTACAGCCTGCGCGATGGCTATGATGCCTGGCCCGCCTATGCAAAGGAACTTCCGGGGCAGGCAGCACCAAAGATCCAATACAACGTCATCGTGGACAAGAACGCCACGGCCAACCAGTTGCTGGCAGGCCAGCTCGACATCGGTTTCGTGAACGCAAACAGCCTTCCGCGGTTCAAAGACAATGACGGTTTCTCCGTGACCAACGAGGCCTTCTCTGACTTCTACGTCCTGTTCAACCAGCGTGAAGGCAGCCCGTTCACCGATCCGGAGAAGCGAACGGCCGTGGCGCAGGTACTCGACCGTACCGTATTCGAAGGCATCACCTCGATGGGTGAAGGCCAGGTGACCCAACAACTGGTGGCCGAGGGCACCCAGTGCTCCAGTCCGGACCAGTCCCCGGTAATCGCGGTGGATCAAGACGCCGCGAAGCCCGTTCTGGACGGGGTGAAGATCCGCATGGTCGGCGCCCAGATCCTGGGACCGCAGGGCTCCGGAAACGTGTACGTCCAGGAGCAACTCCGCGCTGCCGGCGCTGACGTGACGCTGGAAAACCTCGACGTGGGCGGTTGGATCGGCACCGTTTTCGGTAAGCCGAGCGGCTGGGACATGACCGTCTACGCGGACCTGAACTTCATCGGCACCATGTCCAACCCGCTGAACTCAATGGTCGGCCCGGCCATCGAAGACGGCGGCGGCAACGTCGGTGCCATCCAGAATGATGAGGCAGCGGCCGCGCTGGCAAAGTTCCGCGCGGCAGCGGACGATGACGCCCGGTGCGCGGCGCTTCAGGAGTCCATGAACTCCATCATCGCGAATGCCGATGCCATTCCGCTGACCAATGACCCGCGGTTGATGGTCGCCGCAGATGGCTTCGCCGTCGTCTCTTATGGCGGCGCCCTGGACGACCAGCACAACCGAATCACCAAGTAACTCGGCCCGGGTGGGCGCCTGCCGGCAGGCGCCCACCCGGGACCGGTTCCTCTTCACTCTTCCCATGTCAGGAGACACCATGGACCCCTTCGGTTCAGCCACCGCTCTGGCCGCCGCGATCCGTAACCGCGAGATCAGTCCGGTTGAAGCCGCCAATACCTACCTGGAACGTATTGACCGGATCAATCCGGGAATCAACGCGATCGTGTGGCGCAACGACGACGAAGTCCGCGCCGCCGCCCGCGAAGCAGAACGTGCCGTGGTTGCCGGGGAACCCCTGAGCCCGTTCCACGGCGTCCCCATCCCGATCAAGGATTTATCCGATGTGGCCGGGCAACCCAACACCCACTCCTCCCTGGCGATCAGTGACACGCCCCGCGCGGAGAGCAGCCTCGTGGTCCAGAAGCTGCAGGCCGCCGGCTTCCTGCTGATGGGCCGCACCAATTCCCCGGAGCTGGGCCCCCTGACCGTCTCCGAAAACCGGCGGCATGGGACGACGCGCAACCCGTGGAACACCGACTACACCCCCGGTGGTTCCAGCGGCGGGGCCGCCGCCGCAGTTGCCGCCGGCCTGGCACCGATCGCGCATGCCTCTGACGGCGGAGGATCCATCCGGGTGCCCTCCTCCGCCTGCGGGCTGGTCGGTCTCAAACCCAGCCGGGCACGTGTCCCGCAGGAGGTTTTTGCCTGGGAGCATTCGACAGTTGAAGGCGCCATCGCCCGCAGCGTTGCCGATTCAGCGGCCATCCTGGACGCGATGAGCGGCACCGACCCCCATGCTTGGTATTCGGCCCCTGTTCCGGAGCGCCCTTTCGCTTCCGAAGTGGGAGCTAATCCGGGCCGGCTCAGGATCGGGATGCTGCTGGAAGCTCCGACCGGATTACCCGTTGACCCGGACTGCGTCGAAGCGGCCCGCAAGCTCGCCCACGTACTCGAGGGGGCCGGGCACCATGTCTTCGACGCGGCTCCCCTGCTCTTCTCGCGGGAGGCAATCGACGCCTTCCAGGTGATCATCAGCGCTTCCGTCTGGGCTACTGGCTTCGATGATGTGTCCCAGGTCGATCCCTACATCGCCTATAGGATCAAACAGGCAGAGGGCTTCCATTCAGGCCTCTACGCCCGGGCGGCCGCCCAACTTCAGCTGGAGTCGCGCCGTATCGTAGCCCAGTGGGGCCGTGACTTCGATGTGCTGCTGACGCCGACCATGGCAACCACTACCCCACCCGTAGGCGTGGTGCTGGAGGAAGCCAATAACAACCCCGGTGGCGCGCGGGAGACCGAAATCCGGATGATCTCTTTCACATCCTTCTGCAACATGTCAGGCCAGCCTGCGATCAGCCTCCCGGTCCATGCAGACAACAGGGGCCTGCCAGTCGGCGCCCAACTGGTGGGGGCACCTTTCGGCGAGGCACAGCTCATCGCCCTGGCAGCCCAGGCCGAGGATCATTTCCGGTGGCAGGACCGACTGGCACCAGCGCCGGCGGAAGTTTTGTCATGACGGCCGGAGCGAAAATCCTCGAAGCAGGCACCGGGGATTTCGCAGGCGGTGCTGCAGGTCCCGGACGCCGGAACGTCCCGCCCCGCGGGAACTGGACCTCCAATGCTTGGGTTAACTTTGCTATCAGGCGGACCGGCGGGCTGCTGCTCTCGCTCTTCCTGCTGGTCGTGCTCACCTTCATGATCGTCCCGCTTATTCCGGGTGATCCGGCGCGCGCCATTGCTGGAACTGACGCTTCGCCGGAAACGCTGGCCCGGCTGCGCGAGCAGATGGGCCTGGACGATCCCTTGCCGCTGCGCTTCCTCGATTACCTAACAGGATTGCTCCAGTTCGACCTGGGCACGAGCTTCCGTTTCAACGACGCGGTCGCCGGCATCGTCGCCACGAAACTGCCGTATACCGCACAGCTCGCGTTGATGGCGATCGCCGTGGTGTTGGTAGTCGCCATCCCGGCCGGCATGGGCGTGGGCGTCCTGACCCGTGGCGGACGCCGGCGTTGGCTGGACCTCGTCTTCAGCAACGTTGCAGGCTTCCTGGCTTCCCTTCCGGGCTACGTGACCGCCACGTTGCTGATCGTGGCGTTCGCGATTATGGTGCCGATCTTCCCGGCCGGTGGCGCCGATTCGCTGGCGGCACTAGTCTTGCCGACGCTGGCACTCGGAATCGGACCCGCCTGCGCCGTCGCCAGGGTCGTCCGCCAGGAAACGGCCACCGTTCTGGAACAGGACTACATGCGCACCGCACGCGGACGCCGCATCCCGCCGCTGCGGCTGTACCTGCGGCACGCCCTGCCGAACCTGCTGACCAGTACGTTGACGTTGACGGGCCTGATCCTTGCCAGCCTGCTTGGCGGGGCAATCATCATCGAAACGGTCTTTAACTATCCCGGTCTGGGCAACGAGATCATTCAGGCGATCATCTACCGCGACTACCCGCTGATCCAGGGCATCATCCTGGTCATTGGCCTCATCGCCACGCTGTTGAACATCCTGGTCGACGTCATCCTCGGTATCATCGACCCCCGTACCGTCGGAGCGAAGTCCCATGGCTGAGAACACCGCACAACCCCGCCGCTTCCGGTGGAGCGCCGGGCTGGTCCTTGGACTCTTCCTGATCGGCGGCATGATCGTTACCGCCGTTGTCGCGCCGTTGTTCCTCGCGGACGCCGCCGAGACCCTCACTCCCGATACCCGCCAGGGTCCTTCTGCCGAGCATTTGATGGGAACCGATGATTTCGGCCGGGACATTCTGGCCCGGTCCCTGGTCGCGACGCGGCTGACGCTCATCATGTCCGTTTCCGCAACTGTCATTGCCGTGATCGGCGGTCTGGCCCTGGGTGCGGGGGTGTGGCTGGCCCCGCGCCGCGTGCGTGAAGTTGCGCTGCGGCTCATTGAGGCAGCTGTCGCCTACCCATCCCTCATCCTGGCGCTGATCATTGCCGCCATTCTCGGCCCCGGCAGTGTGACAGCAGTGATCGCCATTGGCCTAGCGGGAATTCCCGGTTTCGCCCGGCTGACAGCCAACATGGCCGCCTCGGTATCACACCGCAACTTCGTCGGAACCGCGCGCCTTCTGGGTGTTCCGACACCGCTGCTCGCCGTCCGCCACCTACTGCCCAACATGGCGGAGCCGATCCTGGTGATGGCGACCTCCAGCTTCGCGCTGTCCCTGCTGGAGATCTCCTCGCTGTCCTTCGTCGGGCTCGGAGTGCAGAGCCCCGAGTATGATTTTGGCCGGCTGTTGAACGAGGGCCTGGTCTCCATCTACTCACAGCCGCTGCAGGTGGTGGTTCCCTCCATCATGTTGGTCGTTTCCGGCTTGGGAGCCATGCTGATCGGAGACGGCTTGGCCTCGGCGGCCGACCCGCGGGGCGGCCGCCGATTCCTTGGCAAGCGTCTACCTGCCCGCCGCCCGGTCTCGGCCAGCCCCGCGCCGGACGCGCTGCTTGAAGTCGACAACCTCACGGTCACCGCGCCCAACGGCAAGGAACTGGTCAAGGCCATCTCCTTCAGCATTAAGAGCGGCGAAATCGTGGGCCTGGTCGGTGAGTCCGGATCGGGTAAATCCATGACCGCCATGACCGTGGCCGGTCTCCTCGCCGAAGGTGTCACGGCGACAGCGCACACACTCCGCCTGGACGGATTGGATCTGCTGGCCCGGAACGACCCCAAGGTCCTGGCCTCCAGCATCGGCCTGGTCTTCCAAGATCCGGGGACCACCTTCAACCCGGCCCTGCGCATGGGTCCGCAACTGACCGAAGTGCAGCGCGTCCACCTCCGGCGGAACCGCAAGCAGGCAGACCAAGAAATGGTCATGGCCCTGGCTGAAATGAGCATCCGCGACCCTGAACTGAGGATGAGCCAGCACCCACACCAACTCTCCGGCGGCATGCTGCAGCGGGCGGTAATCGCTTCCTCCACTGTGGCAGAACCGAAACTGCTGATCGCCGACGAACCCACCACCGCCCTCGACGTCACGGTCCAAGCCGAGGTCCTGCGCAAATTCCGGAAAGTAAACCGCGAACGCGGCACCGCCCTGCTGTTCATCTCCCACGACATCGGCGTGGTCCAGGAACTCTGCGACCAGGTGCTCGTGATGCACGACGGACAGATCCTCGAACGCCTCAGCGGGCGCGACCTGCAGGCAGGACACGCCACACACCCGTACACCCGTTCGTTGCTGGCCGCCACCCCCAGCATGATCGGGCCCCGCGCAGCACTTGCCGGAGCGCGATCCCAGCCAACGGCCGGGAACGGCATGACCGAGTCGGACCAGTGAAAGGAAGACAGACCATGGACAGCTTCTCCCTGCCTGTGGCACGAGCCGACCGGCCGAAATCACCGCCAGACACTCCCCCACCGAGCCCGGCCCACGCGCGGCCGCCACAGGACCAGCCCAGCCTTCCGGGTGCTGAGAAGGACGCAGCCGGCCTTCCGGATCTCCTCCTGGAGGTCGACAACGTCAGCGTCGATCTGGGTTCGGGTTCGTCCCGATCCCGCATCCTGAACCGGGTGAGCCTGCAGATCCGGCGCGGACAAACGGTTGGTCTGGTGGGCGAGTCCGGTTCGGGGAAATCCACGCTGGCCAAAACCCTGATCGGGGACCTCGTCCCGACCAGCGGAGCCATCCGCTTCGATGGCCGCGAGACGAAAGACCTCAAACGTGCCGGCCTGCGACGCCTGCGCCGGAAGATCCAACTGATCCCCCAGGACCCTTACTCTTCGCTCAATCCCCGGCGAACCATCGGGCAAACCCTGGCAGAGGCTCTCGACCCCCTGGGGGCCAACCCGCGACGGCACGCTGCAGATATTGCCGGCTGGCTGGAGAAAGTGATGCTGCCGGCCGAGGCCGCCCATCGCTATCCGCACGAATTCTCCGGCGGGCAGCGCCAACGCATCGCCATCGCCCGGGCCCTGGCGGTGCAGCCCGAACTCATCATCGCGGACGAGATTACGTCGGCACTCGATGTGACCACCCAGGCCGACATCCTCAACCTGTTGACCGACTTGCGCCGCGACCTGAACATGACCATGTTGTTCATCTCCCACAACCTCGCCGTAGTGCGCCACATCAGCGACGAAGTCGCCGTCCTGTACCGCGGCGACCTGGTGGAGTCCGGCGGGATCGAAACGGTCTATTCCTCACCCTCCCATCCCTACACCCGCCGGCTGCTCGATTCGGTGCCCGGCGGCCCCGGCTTTGATATCGAGGCCGATGTCAACGGGGCCCCGCCCGCCGCCGAGGCGAGCGAAGGCGATGCCTCGTGAGAACCGGCGCGAAGGAAAGCACAACCCTCTTCCACTCGGGCCGCATCTTCGACGGCCACTCCCTGCACGCCGACGCAACCGCCGTCGTCGTCCGCGGAAACCGGGTCGCCGCGGTGACATCCGACGATAAGGCCCGGCGCCTCGCCGGGCCCGGCGCAGAGACCGTGGACCTGGCCGGCAGGCTGGTGCTTCCCGGCTTTACGGACGCCCACATCCACGCCGTGTTCGGCGGCGTGGAACGACTCGGTTGCGACCTTTCCTCGCAGACCGGGGCCGCCGCAACCCTGGAGCGGATCGCTGAGTACGCCGCGATATCCGACCAGCCATGGATCACAGGCGGCGGCTGGAGCATGTCAGACTTTCCCGGCGGGACTCCCGGCAAGGAAGCCCTCGACGCCGTGGTCGCCGACAGGCCTGCCTATCTGCTCAACCGGGACCACCACGGGGCTTGGGTCAACAGCCGGGCGCTCGAACTCGCCGGCATCGACGCCGGGACCCCGGATCCTGTCGACGGCCGGATCGAACGGGATTACCGCGGCAATCCCACCGGCACCCTTCACGAGGGAGCCATGCAGCTGGTCGCAGGCCTGCTGCCTCCCACCTCGCGGCAGCAACTGCGGGATGGGCTGCTGGCGGCACAGGAATACCTTCACTCGCACGGCGTGACCGGCTGGCAGGAGGCGATCGTCGGCGACTACGCCGGTCACGGCGACGTCGCCGCAGTCTACGGCGAGCTGTCGGCGGACGGCAGGCTGACCGCACATGCCGCCGGGGCACTGTGGGTGCCCCGGGACCTCACTGCCGCGACTGTCTCCGATCTCGTGGCGTCATTCCGAGACCGCCGTCGTTCCAATGCCGCAGCAGGTTTCCCCACCACCACAGCGAAGATCATGGTCGACGGCGTTCCCGAAAACCGCACCGCAGCCATGCTGGAACCTTACGAATGCGCCTGCGCCGGGCCCGACCACGGCGGCCGCGGCCTGACCTACCTGGCCCAGGACGTACTGGAGACGGTCGCATGTGCCTTGGACGAGGCTGGCTTCAATCTCCACTTCCACGTGATCGGCGACCGCGCGGTTCGCAACGGGCTCGACGCCGTTGGGTCGATCCTCCGAAAGAACGGCGTCATCCGGGGCAGGCACCACATGGCACACCTTCAGGTGATCCACCCTGCCGACATTCCCCGCTTTGCCGAACTGGGCGTCACAGCCAACGCCCAGGCACTCTGGGCCTGCAATGACGAGCAAATGGTTGGCCTGACGCGGCCCCTGCTCGGTTTCGAACGCGCCGAACAACAGTATCCGTTCGCGTCGCTGGCCGCAGCAGGAACACGCTTTGCCATGGGATCGGACTGGCCGGTCTCCACCGCCGACCCGTGGCAGGCGATCCACGTGGCGGTCAACCGCCGCCCGCCGGGCAAACCTACAGATGACCCGTTAATTCCCGCCGAAGCGCTCGACCTGTCATTCGCGCTGGCCGCCTACACATCGGGCTCAGCCTGGATCAACGGGATCGACGACGGCGGCCACCTCCGGCAGGGCGCTCCGGCCGACCTTGTGGTGGTGGACCGAGACCCCTTCGCGATGGATCCGGAGGACCTTCATCTGGTGCGCACCGACCTGACGATAGTCGGTGGCCAGGTTGTGTTCGAACGCAGCACCGTGCCGACCTAGCCCTCAAGGCCGCTCCCAAGTTGCTTAGTTAGGCAATACATTCCGAAGCCACCCCCGCGGTCCGAGGGTCCGGGTCGGCGGGCCCCGTCCGAAGGACTCTGAGCACCGCGCCTGTCCGGCAGTACTAGGAGCATCGGGATGAGCGCGGACTTGCCGGATCGAAGGACAAACGCACGTGTAGCTTCGTCGCCAAGGCTCTTGAGCTGGGCCGGGACCTCGTGGCGAACAACATCGCTTCCCTCCATCAACAGCGGGATGCCATGTGTACAGCATTGCGGCGTGTCGGTGACGGTCGAAAAGTGAGCCATTGTGACGGTTGAAAACTGAGCCATCTGTTCCGAACGATTGGATGGGTGATCACAGTGGAGGATTGGGCGCTGATTCGGCGGTTGCATCTGGCCGAGGGTGAGTCGATGAGATCGATAGCCGAGCGGCTGGGGATTTCCAGGAACACTGTCGCGAAGGCGGTGAAGGCAGAGTGTCCGCCGAAGTATCAACGCGAAGTGCGGGAGACCTCAGCCATCCGGGCCGTGGAGCCTAGGATACGGGATCTGCTCAAGGACAATCCGCGGATGCCGGCAACGGTAATCGCCGAAAGGGTCGGCTGGTCCGGGTCCCCGGCATGGTTGAGGGAAAACGTGGCCAGGATCCGGCCCGAGTACGCCCCGGCGGACCCGGCGGACAGAATCAGCTATGAGCCCGGAGACCAGATCCAGTGTGACCTGGTGTTCCCGGAAACCCGGATTCCGTGCGGTGCCGGCTGCGATCGTGTTTTACCGGTGCTGGTCATGGTGTGCTCCCATTCCCGCTTCATCATGGCCAGAATGATTCCCAGCCGCACCACCGAGGATCTGCTCGCCGGCATGTGGCAGCTGATCAGCGGTCTGGAATCGGTCCCGCGGCGGCTGGTCTGGGACAACGAAACAGGCATCGGACGCCGCAACCGCTACGCCGCCGGCGTCGCCGCGTTGGCCGGTGTCCTGGCCACCAGAATCGTGCAGCTCAAACCCAACGATCCCGAGAGCAAAGGCATCGTGGAACGGGTCAACGGCTATCTGGAAACCTCCTTCCTTCCCGGACGGCGCTTCACGTCGCCGCAGGATTTCAACGCCCAACTCAGCGCATGGCTGCCCAAAGCCAACAACCGGCTGGTCCGCAGCACCGGCCGGCGGCCGGTGGATCTGATCGACGCGGACCGCGCCGCAATGCTGGCGCTGCCGCCGATGCCACCGACGACAGGGCTCATCTCGCGGATCCGGCTGCCCCGGGACTACTACGTGCGGGTGGCCTCCAACGACTATTCGGTGAACCCGCAGGCCATCGGACGGTTCGTCGAGGTCAGCGCCGACCTGGAAACCGTGCGAATCACTTTCGAGGGCCGGGACGCAGGCACGCATCCCCGGAGCTGGGCAAGGGGCCAGACCATCACCGATCCCGCCCACGTGGCAGCGGCAAAGACGCTACGCACCGCATTCCAAAACCCTCCACCCATCACATCGGAATCGGATGCACTCGAGATATTGCGGGACCTAGCGGACTACGATCGGGCTTTCGGCGTTGCCTTCGAGACCGGGCAGGTCCTCTCATGAGCGGCGCCCGGGAAACCGCAGGAGAGATCGAATACTATGCACGGGCGATGAAAGCGCCCCGCATCAGGGAATCCGCAGCCCGGCTGGCCGAACAGGCCAGACTGGACGCACGAGGAATACCTTGCCGCCGTCCTCTCCCGGGAAGTCGCCGCACGGGAAGCCTCCGGTGCCGAAACCCGTGCCCGGGCCGCCGGGTTCCCGGCCCGGAAGTCGCTGGAGGACTTCAACTTCGACCACCAGCCCGGCCTGAAACGGGAAACGCTTGCGCACCTGGCCACCGGTGCTTTCCTGGCCGAGGCCTCCAACATCGTTCTCCTGGGCCCGCCCGGAACCGGGAAAACCCACCTGGCCACCGCTCTCGGACTGCGTGCCACACTGCTCGGCCACCGGGTCCAGTTCGCCACAGCCACCGGCTGGGTGACCCGGCTGCAGGCAGCGCACCAAGCCGGACGCCTGCCGGCCGAGCTCGTCCGGCTCCGGCGTTACGGACTGATCATCGTTGACTTATGCCGAGGCCGGGATTATGCCGATACCAGCGGCTTGGGACCGTCTAATGCGTTGCCGTTGTGGGGCTTCGTTCCCGCGCCGGTTGACGTCGTAGCGGCATAGTTACAAGGCTGCCAGGAAAGCCATGAGGGTATCGGGCGCCTGGTATCGGCCTGGTGACGAGGTGGTTGGGGTGGTCAGGGCCAGCGCTCGTTCCTTGATGGTCATGTCGGCGTGCAGGTATGCGTTCGTTGACCGGACATCGGCGTGACCGAGCCATAACGCGATGACCGTGCAATCAACTCCGGCATGCAGCAGCGTCGTCGCCGTGGTGTGGCGCAGGGTGTGCGGGCTGATTTTCTTGGTCTGCAGCGTCCGGCACGTGAATGCGGCCGTGGCATGGTGCGTGGCGAGCCGTTGTTCAACCGCATCCCGGCTCAGGCGCCTTCCCGTACGGGTGGAAAACAACGGTTCACCGACCGGTCCCAGATTGCCCGGCAGAAGGGCAGCACGCCTACTGCACCGACTGCGACGGCTAAACGGCCGTTCTCACTGGTTCCTGTCGGGTGGGTCCGCCCCCTGATTATCTGCCTGCGGATCGCGGGGCTCTTCGTCGTTTCCGGTGGTCATATTTAGCCAAACCCTCCCAGCTTGTCCTTCAGCCCTCCGAGCTTCTCCCCCAGTCCGCCGGGGAGATTGCTGAGCAGGGCGCCGACGTCGATCCCCAGGCTGGACAGCAGGCCCGAGTCCTTCTCCGTGTCCACCTTCTCGGGCAGTTCGGAATCGGCCTTGGCTGCCTGGTCCTGGTTGCCCTGCTGTTTGAGGATGTCGATGATCTGCTGCTTGTCGATCTGCACGGTGTTCTCCGATCCACGTTGATAGTCAGCGCACTGTCCACTTTCCTCACTCGGCCAAAGTGTGGCAAGCCCCAAGACGCCGCTTGCTCTCGGTGGCATACTGTTTGGACGCCACAGTGCCGTGGCTACCCCCGGGGACAGGAGCCCAAGATATGGCTGGCCATTTCGAAGTTATTGATGCACCCGACGGCGGATTCCGCGTCAGGATGCTGGACCCGGACGGAGCGCTCATGGCCGAATCGGTGACCTTTCCGTCAATCCGGGCCGCTAAGGACGGCATCGCACTCGCCCGCGAAATCGCCGGCACCGGGCGCGTGATTGACCGGTCGAGCGCGGCCGAGCAGTCTGACTCTTAGCCGCCTACCTTTTCGGCTCGTACCGCAGCGCTACCGCCCCAGAGGCGAACTCCAGCCGGCCCACGAGCTTCAAGTCAGCAGGGTTCGATAACCCTGCGAACAACGTCGGCCCGTGGCCCGCGAGCCTGGGATGCACTACGAACTCGTACTCATCGATCAGTCCCAGCTCCGTCAGCGCCTGTGGGAGCTGCACGCCTCCTACGAATAGGCCCTTGCCCGGCTCCTGCTTGAGCCGCTGAACGGCCGTGGCCAGATCCTCGCGGATGAGTTCCGCGTTCCAATCGACCTGCTCCAAGGTACTCGACACGACGTACTTCTTCGCCGCGTTGATCGTCTGGGCGAAGGGCTCCATCCAAGCCGGCCTCGCTCCGGTCGGCGCCGGTGGCCGCCACGCTGCCTCCATCATCTCGTAGGTCACCCGGCCAAAAAGAAGGGCATCGGCCTGCTCGAGGTTCCCGACGTGGTGACGATGCAAGTCTTCGTCCGCGGGGATTTCACGATGATCGCAGCAGCCGTCCAAGGTGACGTTGATGGAGTACCGAAGCGGCCGCATCCCGCAAGAATACCGTCGAGCTGCCGGCAGCGGGCCCCTCGTCCGCAAGGGGTACTAGGCGCGGTCACCCTCCGGGCCGAAGATGAATTCCTCCGCGTGGGCCACGGCTTTCTTGAACGAGTCGTTGCGCAGTTCCAGCTGTTCGGGTCCGCCCTTCAAGCTCTCCGTGTACTCGGTGAACCCCGGGCGCAGTACCCAGATCCCGCCCGCCGGCGGCAGGTAGAAGACGGCGAAGGACCGGTGCTCGGCGTCGTCTTCCCAGACGGGAACCACGGCTGCGGCCGCACCGGTGTCCACGTTGATCCACTGCGCCCGGGGCCGCGGCTGGCCCTCCTCGAAAACGCTGGGGTCAAGGAACGGAGCGGTTCCGGGTCCCCACCGCTCCTCAAACCGCTCATGGAACACCGGAAACAGGTGATGGTCGTAGCGGCGCCAACTGGTGGCAGGCATTAGCCCTCCTTCAACGGTCAAAAACAATCCATCGGTGGTAGTCCCATGCGGACGACGGCGGCCGCTCACCCAGTCGGACTGCGTCCGCCGGGAGGGGGTCATCGAACCCCAGGTACACCGGCCGGCCGGAGGGAACCGAAGGATGGGGGTGCGGACGCCGCTGCGCGCCGGGTCGAGTGCGGTCGGAGGCCCGGGGTTCCCCGGGCTCCGCGGCCCCGTGCTCGCCGGACTCCCCAGGCTCGTTGTTGCGCCGGGCCGCGACGCGCCGGACGCTGTTCCGGTCGTAGTCCGCGCGCCGCTCGGCGTCGCCCAGCACCACGTAGGCGTGCAGGATCGCCGCGGTCGCCCGTTGCTCCGCGTCCGTCTCCGGGCCGCGCGGAGCCGCTCCACCGCCGTCGGGATTGAGGTCCGGATGGTGGCTGCGGAGCAGGGCTCGGTAGGCGCGGCGGATATCCCCGCTGCTGGCGTCCGGAGCAACCTGCAGGACGGCATAGAGATCGGACTCGTTCATGATTCCCCCTCCCTACCGGCCCCTCGCGGCGGTGACAGCGGCGCGGGCCGGCGGCTCCGCCGTGAACGGACTGAGCCGCCGGCCCGGGCCATCACCGGTCAGGCGTCGATCATCTGTTGTTTGTCCCCGCTGCTGATTTCGATCTTGCGCGGCTTGGCCTGCTCCCGGATGGGAATCCGCAGGGCCAGGACGCCGGCCTCATAGTTGGCCGAGACGTTCTCGGTGTCCAGCGTGTCGCCCAGGATCAGTTGTCGGCTAAAGGTTCCCGTGGGCCGTTCGGCGGCCACGACGTCCTTGTCTTCGATCTTGGACTTGCGCTCTGCACCAATCGTGAGGACGTTCCGTTCCACGTCAAGGTCGATGGTGGACGGGTCAACGCCGGGCAGATCAAGCTCTACGACGAATTGATCGCCCTCGCGCCACGCGTCCATCGGCATGGCAACGGGCCGGGCCTGGTTTCCGAAGACCTGCTGGGTCAAGCGGTCAAGGTCACGGAACGGATCAGTTCGCATCAGCATGGCAGCAGCCTCCTTCAGGTTCTATCTTTAGTTCTTCGCTCAGCTAATCTATGTCCGCTGGCACAGATATTATGACTCCGAACTAGAATATTTTTCAAGTCTGAAGCGGGAGGAATTTTGGCGGCAGAGAAGGCGGCTGAGAAGAAGCAGCCCAGGGCGGACCAGGGGGTGTACGGCATCTCCGTGGTCAGCGATCTGGTGGGCGTGGGCGAACAGACCTTGCGGCTCTATGAGCGGCGCGGTTTGGTGGAACCGGAGCGGACCGAAGGCGGCACCCGCCGGTACAGCCGGGACGATGTGGACCGGCTCCGCCGGATCGGCGAACTGGTGGGCGACGGAGTGAACCTGGCCGGCGTGGGCAAGGTGCTGGCGCTCGAAGAGGACAACGCCGCGCTGCAGCAGAAACTCAAGAGCGCCGAAAAGCGGGCCGCCGACCGCTGACGTGTTGAAGCCACCGCAACGTCGCGACTGTTGCCAGGTCTTTGGTGCAGGCCTATACTCGCGCCCACAGCCCAGTCGGGAAAACCTCCGGAACCTTTGCCCATAGGGCGTTCGGCCTGTCCGGACGGGGGCCGCGTTCTGGAAGAGCAGAACAGGAAAGCGCCATGACCAAGTACTTGTTCCAGGGAAAGTATGTGGGCGAGGGAATTAAAGGCCTGATGCAGGAGGGCGGTTCCAAGCGTCGGGAGGCTGTGATCCGGGCCTTGGAATCGGTGGGGGGCTCACTGGAATGCATCTACTACGCCTTCGGGGAGACCGACGTCGTTGGTGTCTTTGAGATACCGGACCAGCCCAGTGCCGCCGCGCTGTCCCTGATGATCAATTCCAGCGGCGCGGTGGACTTGCGCCTGACCCCGCTGATGACGCCCGAAGATCTGGACGCGGCGGCAGGCAAGACACCGTCCTACCGTGCCCCCGGACAGCAATAGGGCGTTTTCTTCCCCCACCGACTCTCTCAAGTCCGCCGAAGAGCGGGCCGCCGGCCGGTGGCCCGTTCCAGCCACCGCTGCGCGGCGGACTGCACCGCCCAGTTCAACCTCAGCGTGGCGAAGGCCCAGCGGAAGCGCCGGGCAAAGGCCCCGGCGTCGGCGAACATGCGGCCGGCCGCACCAACGCTCAACTGCCGATCAAACCGGACGTTAGCCCACGGGGCCAGTTGGAAGCTCAGGTCCAGGTCGTCATGGATCCCGACCCCGTGGCGATGGATGCCCGCTGCACAGCGCGTCCAGGCGGTGCGGCGGATGGCGAAGTTGGAGCCCCACACCGGAACGCCCGCCAACGCGGCACCGGCGCCGAAGCGGTAGCCGGACGAATACGCGGCGGACGCCAGCCAAGCCACCGGCCGGGGCACGTCGTAGAACCGGCCCGGACCGGTCAGCGCGTCCAGGCCGGGGTCGGCGAAGGCGGCACTGATCCGGGCCAGCCAATCTTCCGGCGGACGGGTATCGGCGTCACAGCGGACAATCACCTCGCCGGCGGCCGCATCGTAGCCCGCGGCGGCAGCGGCCGGGATCCCGCGCCGGGGTTCGGTGACCACGCGCGCGCCGGCGTCGAGGGCCACCTGAGCCGAGGCGTCCGAGCAGCCGTTGTCCACCACAATCACCTCGTCGGCCGGACGCGTCTGCCGGGCCAGCAGCGCCAGGCACTCGGCGAGCGCGGCGGCGTCGTCCAGCACCGGAATCACCACGGACAGAGACGGGCCGCTCGGCGGCCGGGTCGCGTCGGCTCGCCGCACCGGGTTCACCGCCGGCCGCCATGGCTATCAGCCAGACGGGCGGCCACCACGGCACCACGACGGCGGACGTTGTGACTGCGCTTGTCGTGGACTGGACGGGGCGTCTGGCCGTGCGGCGCGCGCCGGGAACGGATGGCGAAGGCGGCGCCGAGCACGGCCCCGACAAGGTTGGCGGCCAGGTCGCCGATGGTATCCTCATAGCCCACGCCGATTTCCGGGGTGATGTAGGTGTGGCCGAGCCACTCCCCCAGTTCCCACACCACCCCCAGCGTCACCGTCACGCAGACCAGCACCACCGCCGGCGCCACGACGCCCGTCCAGCCACCGCGCCAGACGGACTCGGCTGAAGGAGCGGCCGCGACACCCGCTGCCGGAGTCCCCCTGACCACCGGCAGCTCCGCCCGCAGCAGTTCCGCCACCAGCAGCGCCACCACCAGGCTGGCCAGCGCGTGCATCACGGCATCCAGCCAGGACACCTGATGGTAGAGCCCCACCGCGCTGAACCACCCGGCAGCCAGCAGCACCAGCTGGCCCGCGGCGTCGACCGGCCGGCCCAGCAGGTACCAGCGCAGCAGCCACTGCCCGCCGCAGACCAGCAGCATGGCGGCGGCCGCCGGCCAGCCCGCCACCAGCCAGGACGCCGGGACCAGCATGGCACCGAGTAGCCGGCCGGCGTCGGCCGCGTACCACCGGTCCTGCGCCGGACCGGGCCGCTTGCCCGGCGTGCTCACCGGATCCCCGCGTACCAGATCAGCAGCATGGTGACCAGGAATCCCACCACATAGTTCAGCCAGAGGAAGCGCTTCCAGCCGGCATTCGCGGCGGCCGATCCGGCGTCGTCAATTCGGGCGAAGCGCAGCACGTTGACCAGATACGGCAGCACCAGCAGCGCCGCCAGCGGGCCGGGCCAGTCGGTGGCCAGCATCAGCAGGCCGGCGGCGGCATAGGCAGCGGCGGAGGCCAGCACCGTGCGCCGGGCGCCCAAGACGGTGGCGATCGAGCCCAGTCCGGCCTCGCGGTCCGGGACCACGTCCTGCACCGCGCCGAAGGCGTGGCTGGCCATGCCCCAGAGGAAGTAGGCGGCCAGCAGCGCCCACAGCCCGGGCGTGAACTGGGCGCCGGCCAGCACCAGCCCGTAGACCGCGGGCGTGACAAAGTGTGTGCTGGAGGTCAGCGAGTCCAGGAACGGCCGCTCCTTGAAGCGCAGCCCCGGCGCGCTGTAGGCGTACACCGCGGCCAGCGAGGCCAGCAGCACCAGGTTGGACGCCACGCTGCCGGCCAGGGCCAGCACCACCACGAACGGCACGGTGGCGATGGCGCAGGCCTGCAGGATGGCGCGGTGCCGGGCCCGGTCCACCACGGCGCCCTCGGCCCCGCCTTTGCGCGGGTTGAGCAGGTCGGATTCGTAGTCGAACACGTCGTTGATGCCGTACATGGCCAGGTTGTACGGGACCAGGAAGAAGATGGTGCCCACCACCAGCAGCCAGTCGATCCGGCCGGCGGCCAGCAGGTAGGCGGCGGCGAACGGGTAGGCGGTGTTGACCCAGGACACCGGCCGGGAGGTGATGACCAGTTCGCGGATCACCGGCTATCCCCTCCCCTGCCTGCTTTGTCGGAACGACGACGGCGGGGGCCGCCGGTGAGCAGCAGCCAGACCGCGGGCAACAGCAGTGCGGCCCCCAGCGGGTACGCGAAGTCCTCGATCGGGGCCAGTCCTATCCGCAGCCCGGCCAGCGCGTGGCCGCCGTAGTCGAACAGGCCGGAGGCGATCATCACGTTATCGAACACCGCGGTCAGCACCCACAGCGCGGCGATGGTCAGGCCGGCGGCCGCGGCGGCTCCGCGGGGCACTCGCCGGGCCAGCAGCGCGGCCGCCACCGCGGCGAGCGCCAGGCCCAGGAAAATCCAGTTCAGCTCCACGAAGCTCATGCCGCGCCCCCTGCCCGCGGGCCTCCGTCGTGCTCCACCAGTTGCTGCGTGTTGGCCTGGCGGGCGGTGCGCCGGTGCCGGCCCCAGGCCAGCAGGCCGGTGAACAGGATCATGGTCTGGTAGCAGAGGAAAGCCAGGAAGAAGGCTTCCTCCAGCGGCAGCTGCGGGCCCAGCATGATGCCGGTCATCAGCGGCGACTCCCGGTGCAGGAAGATTCCCAGCGAGATCGCCCAGACGTCCCAGGCCAGGAAGTAGGCCAGCCCCGCGGCCATGGTGATGGTTGCGGCCAGCGGCCGGGCGAAGAAGAACAGCTTGTAGCGGGCATCCAGCAGGGCCATGCAGCCCAGCAGCGCCACCAGCACGGCGAGGTAGATCATGCGCTGCTCCCCGCCGTATCCGCAGCCAGTTCGGGCTCCGGCAGGGCTCCCGGCGTCTTGATCCCCTGCACCGCCTTGAGCACCAGTTCGGCGCTGATCAGGCACATCGGCACGCCGATGCCCGGCCGCACCGAGCTGCCCGCATAGTGCAGCCCTTCCACCTTGCCGCTCCGGTTGCCCGGCCGCAGGAAGGCGCTTTGGCGCAGCGTGTGCGCGGCCCCCAGCGCGCTGCCGCGCCAGGCGTTGAACCCGTCCACAAAGTCACCGGGCCCGTAGGTGCGGCGGACCGCAATCCGGCCGCGCAGATCCGCGACGCCGGTCCAGGCAGCCAGCTGATCGATCGCCGCGTCAGCGACGGACTCCACGATGGGCGAGCCTTCGCCGTCGTCCCCGCCCGACCCCCACTCCGGCGCCGCCGGGGTGGGCACCAGGATGAACAGGTTCTCGTCCCCCGCCGGTGCCACGCCGTCGTCGGTAGCACTGGGCTTGCACACATAGATCGAGGTCTCGTCCGCCAGCGCACGGCCGGCCTGGATCCGGCCGAAGTTGTCCTTCCAGTCCTGGGTGAACAGCAGGTTGTGGTGCGCCAGCTCCGGCAGCTTGCCGCGCACGCCCAGGCAGACCAGCACCGCGCTGGGCCCCGGGTCGCGGCGCCGCCACACCGGCTCCGGGTGGCTGCGCAGCTGGGCCGGCAGCAGCTCGGTCTCCACATGGTGCAGGTCGGCGGCGGCGACGACGGTGCGCGCCGGCGTCCGCTGCTGGGTGCCGTCGGCGTCGGTCCACACCACCGCCTCGCAGCGGGCCTTCTCGCCGGACGGTCCGGTGATGATCCGGCGGACGGTGGCCCGGGTTTCGATCTGGACGCCGGCCTCCCGGGCCAGCCGCTCCATCGCATCGACCAGCGCGGCGAACCCGCCCATCGGGTAGTAGACGCCGTCGTCCAGATCCAGGTGGCTCATCAGGTGGTACATCGCCGGGGCGCGGAACGGGCTGGTGCCCAGGAACACCGCCGGATAGCCCAGCACCTGCTGCTGCCGCGGCTCGGCGAACCGCTCGCGGACGTAGCGGTCCAGGTTCCAGCCCAGGAGCTTGGCCAGCCGCGGCGCCCGGCGCAGCACCTGCGGGTGGGCCAGGCCGCGGAAGCTGGCGAAGTCGTCGTACAGGAAGTGCTCCTTGGCCAGCCGGTAGGTTTCCGCTGCCTCGTCCAGATAACGCCGCAGCGGCGCACCGGAGCCCGGCTGCAGCTGCTCGAACAGCCCGACGGCGTGCTCGCGGCCGGAGCGGACCTCCGCGACCTCGGCGTGCCCTTCGAACCAGGTCCGGTAGGCCGGGTCCAGCCTCACCAGGTCCAGCTGCTCGGCCGCGCTGGTGCCCATCAGCCGGAACCAGTGGTCGATCACCTCCGGCATCAAATACCAGGACGGGCCGGTGTCGAAGCGGAAGCCGTCGCGCTCGTACCGGCCGGAGCGGCCGCCCAGGCCGGATCGCTGCTCCAGCAGGGTCACCCGGTGTCCGGCTCTGGCCAGCAGCCCTGCCGTCGCAAGCCCGGAGATGCCGCCGCCGATCACCACCACGGGCTTTTCGGCGGAGCCGCGCGGCGGCGCGGCCGGTCCCATCTTCACCCGGCGCGCGGCCAGCCGATGTTTGAACGAGGTCAGGCTCATCAGGCGGCGCTCCGTCCACGCAGCCGCTGCCGGGCCACAACCCGCAACGCGATCGCCGCCTTCTGCGGCGTGCCCACCCGGACGCGGCGGGACAGCAGCTCGTCCGCGGGAACGCGCTCCAGCCGGTTCACCAGCGCGCTGAACAGGGCGTGGGCCAGTTCCACCGCACTGCGGGCGCCGGGCGGGAGCAGCGGAATGCCCAGCCGGGCCGCTGCCAGATCCTCGCGGATCTCGGCCACCAGCTTCAGCTTCAGCGGCTCGTCGAGGCTGCCGGCTTCCGCCTGCGGGAAATAGCTGCGGCCCAGTTCCACGTTGTCCGCTGCCAGGTCGCGCAAGAAGTTCACCTTCTGGAACGCCGCCCCCAGCCGGCGGGCGGCGGCGGCGAGTTCCTCGTCGTGGCCGGGAACCGCCCCGGGCATCGACTGGAACACCCGCAGGCACATCAGGCCCACCACCTCGGCGGAGCCGTAGATGTATTCCTCCAGCGAATCGTCGGTATGTTCGGCCACCGTGATGTCGGCGCGCATGGAGGCGAAGAACGGGCGGGTCAGGTCGGTGCCGATGCCGCTTCTGCGGGCGGTTCCCGCGAACGCGTGCACCACCATGTTGGTGCTGTAGCCGGACAGCATCGCGGTTTCGGTTTCCCGCTCCAGCCGGTCAAGCTGGTCCCGCACGGCCGCGGCGTCCAAGCCGGCCGCGGCGGCGGCGCCGTCCACTGCCTCGTCGGCCACGCGGACCAAGGCGTAGATGTTGGCGATATCCCGGCGCCCCTCCGGGCCCAGCAGCCTGCACGCCAGGCCGAAGGAGGTGGAATAGGCGGAAAGCACGACGCCGGCGCTGCGGCCGGCAGCGTCGGTATAGCGGAGCAGCGGGTTGAGTTCCATGGCCATTAGTTCCCCCTAGTCAGCACGTGCATGCAGACCCCTTCGAGCTCGGCCCGGGCGGCGGAATGCAGCGACAGTCTCCGGGAGTCCCGCAGCGCTTCGTCCACCAGGCTGCGGGCCAGGCCCTGTGCCCGGGCATCGGCGCCGCAATCCTTGAGCGCAGACCGCACCTGGCCCGCTTCCACTTCTCCCCTGCGGAAAGCCGCCAGCAGATCATCGAACCCGTCAGCCTCTGCGGCAAAGGCGGTCAGCACGGTGCGTTTGCCTTCGCGCAGATCGGACTCCGCCGACTTGCCCGTGGTGCCCGGTTCGCCAAACGTCCCCAACACGTCGTCCACGATTTGATACGCGACGCCGATGCGCCGGCCGATCGCTGCCAGTGCGTCGGCCTGGTGCAGTCCGGCGCCGGCCAGCAACGCGCCCGCCTTCAGCGGGGCCTCGAAGGAGTAGCTGGCTGTCTTCAGGCTCTCCATGTCCAGCACGTCCTGCAAGTCGGGCTGCCCGGTGGAGGCGGAGAACAGCACGTCCTCCAGCTCGCCGGCTGCGGACACGAACACCGCGTCGTGCACGGTGTCGGTCAGCTCTTCGGCCTGCGGCAGGCCGGCGGCGGCCCGGCCGGCCAGCCGCAGCGCCCCAGCGAGCAGCAGGTCTCCGGCGATGATCGACGCCGAGTGGCCGAAGTGCTCGGCGTCCGGCGTGGACAGCCCCTGATCCGAGGCGTGGTCCCGGTAGTGGGCGCCGATGGTTGGCTGCCCGCGGCGGACGAAGTCGCGGTCAATAGCGTCGTCGTGCACTACCAGGGCGGTGTGGAGCAGCTCGAACGCGGCTGCCATCGTCGCGCAGCGGCGGAGTTCCCCGCCGTCGAAGGCGGTGTAGGCCAGGTGCACCATCCTGGGGCGCAGCCGCTTTCCGCCGACCAGGGCCGACTCGATGTGGTCCCACATCAGCGGGAAGGACCGCGAGATTCTGCCGGCCTGGGCACGGTTCTTGTCCACGAAGTCCCGCAGTTCCCCGTCGACCAGTGAGCTGAACCGTGTCCAACTGCCGTTGTTCAACGACGGCAGGGAAGGCTTCCAGCTGGTGGCGTTGACGGTCATGCCGAACCCTTCCCGGTGAGTTGGGGAACGACGGGTTGTTCCCCCGCCAGCTCTACAATGTGCTGCTCCATCGCCTGGATGACCCCGTCCAAGTAGGCGACCACCGCTTCCTGCTGGTCGGGCTGCATGTCCCGGACCAGCCGGTCCGTCTGCTGGATCATCGGCATCAGCTTGGCCATCGCGAAGTCGGCCGCATGGGTTGTCGGCTCCACCATCGTGCTCCGGCGATCCAACGGATGCGGCACCCGGCGTGCGTGGTCGGCCCGCACCAAACGGTCCACTACCGTGGTGGCCGCAGCCGTAGTGATGTGCAGGGCATCCGCCAGTTGGGACGGCGTCATCGGCCCCTTCGCCATCAGATGCTGCATCGCCTGGAAGTCAGTCTCGTTCGTCCCCATCACGCGACGCATCTGGTACTCCACCATGTCGTTGAGCACCAGCACCTTCCGCATCAACACTGACGCGGCATGCATCTCCGGCCTTCTCGGCTCTTCACCCTCGCGCAAATCCCAACCCAACTGATCATCAGAAAGTTTAGATACATGATGGTCTAGGAATCCACGTTTGTCGAGAAGCAGAAGAAATGCCCCATATGCCCGAAATTTGCGTGGCACAGACGCACGCGGACCAGCACCTGGGGTACGAACTCGAGCTACTTGGTGCCCCATGGCCAGAGCCACGGACGCCGTGCCGCACCGACCGAGCTCCTTGCTCCCAAATTCCAACTGCTGCAACCTAGCGCCAGATTCGCCCCAGGGGAAGGCCCAATGTTCCAAGCAGTCGACCATCGCCCCATCTGAAAAGTGTCGGAGAGAACGCGTTCAACGACACGGCCTTAATAGTTCCCGCACATAGACGCCTAGGATAGCCTGGGCAAAATATTTCCTGCGCGATGGGCAGAAAGGCCTGCGACGTGTCTGATGCTAAATTGACTTCCAACACGGGCGAAACACAAATTGGACGCTTGCTTGAAGGTCACAACATTTTGACCATTCCGTTCTTTCAGAGGCCGTATAAATGGAAACCCAAGCGGCTCGAGCAGTTGGAAACAGACATCTTGAGTCTCGTGGATGATGACAGCGCCATCCATTTCCTAGGGGCAATCATCACCTTTGGTCGCCCCTCCGCCCCCGCTGACCCTTCCGTATATGAGATTATCGATGGCCAGCAACGACTGACCACGCTGTACCTATACATGTGCGCGATCATCAAGACCTTGCTGGAAAATGGCGCACCGCAGGAAGCCAATACGCTCTTTCAGAAGTACCTGACCGTCGGTGTGGGAAAACATAGCGGATCAAACCTGAAACTCCAACCGTCTAATGAAGATCGAGGAGACCTGAATGCCGTTATACAAGATCTCTTAGACACCAAGGAATTCTCGGAGTTATCCAACGTTCCTGCTACACACCTGCTCCCTAACGCTCATAGTCACGGTGGACGAATCCTCGCAAACTATCGCCGGGCCAAGACGTTTTGCCGCCGTCAATTGAACGACGAGGGCGTAGATCGAATCCGGAAAATTTACGTGAGCATACTCAACCAGATGGCTGTGGTACAGATTGACGTAAAGGATCCTATAAGCGGTCCCAAGATTTTTGACAGTCTGAATTCTCGCCAGGAGCCAATGACGATAGGGGATCTAGTAAGAAACGAAATTTTTGCCAGAAAGACCGCTACGGATCCCGAAGACGCGATTCTTGTTGAACAACAACACTGGCAACCGTTTTATCGTCAGTTCAAACATGAAGGCAGGGACTATTTTGACGATTACTTCTTCCCGTACGGGTTGATCCATGACCCCAATGTGAAAAAGACTGAGGTCTACACCGTCCTGAAGAAGCATTGGGCAGGATTGGAACCTGCCGAAGTGATAGCAGACCTGAAGGTTTACCAGAATGCCTACATGGACCTTAGGATTGGTAGCAACCGATCCGGTTTGAGCAAGACCGTTGCTACAACTTTCAGACGTTTTCATGACATGGGTGCCCCAACGTCCATTTACCCATTCCTTATGCAACTCGCCCGAGCAAACAAATCAGAGATAATCGGTGATGCACAGACCATCTCTTTGATGGAGGTGCTCGACTCCTTCCTAATTCGCCGTGCTCTATGTGGCCACGAACCAACCGGCCTTCACGCGGTGTTCAAAAAGCTGTGGCACGACATCAGGGACAACCCCACTCCTGAAAGCATGTCCAGCAGGATTCGTTCACATCGGACAGTGGCGTGGCCTGACAATGACGAGGTGTCACGAGCGGTTATGTCCCGCGACTTGTATGGGACATCTGTCGCCAGGTACGTGCTTTATCAGCATGATCGCTCCCTGGGCGGAGATGATGTCTCAGCCCTCCCCACTTGGATTGAACATGTCATGCCGCAGAACCGATCAGAACCTTGGAAGTCCTTCACGATTGCGGAACATGAAAAGTACAAGAACGTATTTGCCAACCTGCTTCCTCTCAGTAGTCAAATGAACAATCAGCTAAAGGACAGTTCGTACTCTGTTAAATCAAAAACCTACCTGAGTGATTCCATGTATAAGAGTGCGCGGGAATTCGCTGCACAATATACGGACTGGACACCTGAAGAATTGGTTGACCGTGGTGAAACACTGGCCTCTTGGGCAATAGTCAGATGGCCCCATGATGGACTGCGACTGGAGAATAGCGTGGTTCACACACAACCAGTCCTTCTGTAAATATCATTAGATTAGGCCACGCCACCCGGACGGTATCAGTTAATTGATCGCGCTCCCCATCTCTTCCGGAACCTCTAGCAGCGCAGAACTTACAGCCCGCATCGCGCTTCTGATCGTGCAGTTTTGCTTGTTTGGGGAAACCGCACCTTATCCTCGTAGTTCATTCTCGTACCTTTATCGTTTGCAAAGGAGACCCCCATGGCCATCATCCGCTCACTCGAAGCAGGCACGTCTGATGTGCACCCTCACAGAACACATGTGGACGCCACCTATCAATTCACGGATTCAGTGGAGCATGGCGAACTATTTCATTTGGCGACCTACGGCTCTGACAGCAGGAAATCTGAGCCAAAAGTCAGTCAAACCATACAGATGGACAAGTCAACTGCTCTCGCTGTAGCTGACATTATCGTAAAGCGATTCGGTAGTTCATATTGAATCCCGGCCATGCATCGTAATCGTCGTGATGCCACGATAAGTTCTACGGTACGCGAGGTTTATACCCACAGTTGTTTCTGCCAAATGAACCGCGCTCTTCAGCCAAGAACATCACGACTGCCGGCGTTGAATACAAATGGCTCCGTAGCAGTGAAGACGCTCGGCCAGCATTGCGGGTCGAAAATCAATAAGGGACGACGCGTTAAGCCGATGACCTATGCCGTTGAGGGCGGGCTTACCCTTGGGGAGGGTGTGATCTGCAGGACGATGTTGCCGGCCTTGCGTCCGGTCTCGACGAAGCGGTGGGCTTCGACGATGTCGTCGAGGTCGTAGGTTCTGTCAATGACTGGGCGGTACTGGCCGGATTCTGCGAGGTGGACGAGGTGCCTGAGGTCGTCGACGGAGTATTTGCTCGTGACGATGACCTGCTTACCGCTTTTCTTTGTGCTGCTCGAGGCCCTCAGTATTGCTTTGAGGTCTGCGATGACCAGCAATAGCGTTCCACCTGGATTCAGGGACGCTTCAATGCGCTCAAAGGGTGCGTTGCCGACGCAGTCCATGACGACGTCGTAGGTCTCGCCCTCTGCGGTGAAGTCGATCTGGGCGTAATCAATGACTCGGTCGGCGCCGAGCGAGGTGACGAGTTCGGCGTTGGCCGCGCTGCTGACGCCGGTGACGTGAGCGCCGAGCTGTTTCGCCAGCTGTACCGCCGCAGTACCGACAGCGCCCGAAGCGCCGTTGATGAGGGCGGTATCCCCCGGTTTGATGTCGGCCCGGGTGAGGAAGCTGCGTGCGGTGAGTCCTCCGAAAACAAGGGTCACGGCTTCCTCAAAGCCCACGTTGCGGGGTTTGACGGTGATGTTGCCGTCTTCGCGCAGGCACGCATATTCTGCATGGCCGCCGAAGTCGGCGCCGAGCATTCCGATGACTTCATCGCCCGGGTGGAACTTCGTGACGTCCGGGCCCACTGCCGCAACGACGCCTGCAAAGTCCATGCCCAAGACTCGATGCCGCGGCCGGAAGAGACCGAGGCCTTTCGCGGCCAGCAACCCGAGCCCTTTGGGAACGTTGCGGCTCCTGGAACGGTAGTCGGCCGCGCTCACCGTGCTCGCGTGGACTTTAACCAGCACATCGCGGGGACCGGGCGAGGGCTGAGGCACCTTGCCCACGCTGACCACTTCCGGAGCACCGAACTTCCGGTAGACCGCGGCCCTCATCGGGAAAGCTCCGGCCGGGAGTACGGTGCCGCTGCCGAACTTGCGGCTTGAAGGAGTGGAACGCTGGACCCGGCGGCGGATGAAGTACTCGGCGACCGCGAGGTTGAGCACCCAAGCAGCTCCGAGGAGCACGGCCCGGCTCAGTTCATTGGTGGGGCCGGCCAGCACGAACCACGGGATGCTCACCAAGGCCTGAGTTCCGGCAGCGATTCCGATGGCGTAGCCGCGGGCCATCCAAGCGCCGTGGGCAACGAAGTCCCGGCGCCTGATGGCGAGGATGCCCAAGACGATGCTCGCGGCCATGGCCGTGCCGAAAACCAGCCGAAGGATCAGAAGGATGACGCCGTCGTCAGGCGGGAGATCGTAGAAGACCGCCATCCAGAGGCCGGACAGGGCCGAAAGCAATCCCGCTGGAATAAGAATGACCCCCGCGCTGCGGTGCCAACTGCGCCGGCCGCGCTTGCCGCGCCGCAGCGAGGGAACGAACTGGAAGGCCCCCAACAGGCTGTACACGATGGCTGCGGGGATGTGGATCAGCACCGGGACCGGCGAGTCGAAGAACCGCTGGTTGGCCGGCGTGACCGCAGCGCCGCCGGTCAGTTCAGCCAGGCGCAGCGACCCGAAGATCACCGGGATGATACTGATGAAAATCAGTGCGGCAGGCACCAGCCAAACCGGATTGGAGCGTCGCTTGACGGCGGCGGAGACGCCTGTGGTTTCTGTGATCATGCCAGATCCTCGAGTCGTGGGTGTACGACGTACACCTCGTAAATGAAACGGTAGGTGTACGACGTACACTTGTCAAGAGGAGTTTTTAGCTCGGCAAAGGCGTCGATGGTCAAGCAGGCAGAAGAGGTGCGCCGTGCGCCGCTGAACAGGGAACGGGTACTGAGCGCCGCCGTCGTACTTGCCGATGAAGCGGGCGTCGGTCAGCTCAGCATGCGCAAACTGGCCCAGGAGCTGGGTGTGGTCCCGATGGCGCTCTACAAGCACGTGGCGAACAAGGAAGAGCTGCTGGACGGGATGGTCGACGTGATCGTCGGCGAGATCGATACGCGGACCAGCGGGGCAGGCTGGCGGAATGACATCCGGCAGCGGGTCCTCTCGGCTCGCGAAGTCCTGCTGCGGCACCCGTGGGCCCGCCAGGTGTTGGAGTCGCGGACCAACAAGTCGCCCGTTGTCCTTGACTACATGGACTCAGTGATCGGCATGTTCCGGGCCGGCGGCTTCTCGGTCGACCTGACTGCACCACGTGATGCACGCGCTGGGGAGCCGCATGTGGGGCTTCACCCAGGAGCTGTTCGACGACTCGCAAAGCGCGCCGGCGGACGTGCCGCCGGAAATGCTGCAGATGATGGCCGCGCGGTACCCGCATATTGCCGAGATGGCCCTGGCAGGAGCGCACGACGACGGATCAGTGGTCGGCCAGGGCTGCGATGACCAGTTCGAGTTCGGGTTTGCGCTGGACCGGCTGCTGGACGGGTTTGAAAGGCTCCACCAGCAAGGATGGACGTCGACCCGGCGCTGACTCGGCATTTTGGCGGCGTGGACGAAATCGCACTAGCGCTGCACTAACGATCCTGAAATCAGCAGCCTCTAACCCTGCCTGTCCCGTTCCCGATAGTCCACTACATGGAAACCAACGAGACCCCCACAACCACAGCCCCCGCCCCGGCCGCCGCTTACAGCAAAGTCCCCGGCCGGAACAGGCACGAGATCGGCCTTGCCCTGGCGATCATCGGCCTTCTTCTCGCGATCGTCCTTCCGATGAATGACGTCACCCCCGCCCTAGGAATCTTCTTAGCATCGCTGGGTCTGATCCTCTCCGCCGTCGGCTGGGGCCGCCAGGCACTCACGCTCTTGGCGCGAATCGAGCTGAACACGCGCCGCTAGAGCCGCCGCCTATCCTCTAAAGGGCACTGCCGGATCCGTTCCGGCGGGCCTTTTCTCATCCAGCCCATACCTTCGCTCCACCAGCAAGGATGGACCTCGGCCCGGCGCTGACAGCGCGGGCCGCTAGCTCAGCGCATTTTGGCGGCGTGGATGAAATCGCGGATCAGGCCGATGTCCTTGACGCCGCGGCTGGATTCAACGCCGCTTGACACATCCACGCCGCTGGGCCGAAGAGTGGCAACCAGTGCGCCGACGTTGGCAGGAGTCAGTCCTCCTGCCAACAGCCAGAATCTGCGTGGCGGCTGCGCTCGGATGGCACTGGCATCGAAGGTGACCCCGGCGCCGGGTTCAACGGCGTCGAGCAGGATCCGCCCGGTCTCCCAGCCCGCTTTTTCATCTTCCGGGAGTGCACTATAGGCCTCGGCGGAGAAGGCGCGGAGCGTGCGGAACCCGGCGTCCTCCAGCAGGCGGAGGTCACTGAGCGGTTCGTCGCCGTGCAGTTGGACAGTGCTCACCGCGGCGGCACGGGCGGTCTCGATGACCTCGCCGATGGGTTGGTTGCGGAACACACCGACCGTCTCAACTTCCACCGGCACGGCCTCGCCGAGCGAGCTGGCAAGTGCGGCGCTCACAGTACGCGGGCCGCCCGGCGCGAAGACAAATCCGACGGCGTCCGCGCCGGCATCAACAGCCGCCGCGACCGCTTCGGGGGTCCGCAGTCCGCAGATCTTGACATAGGTTTCAGCCACTATTCCTGCCCATCCGTGCCGTGCGTGTAAGTATGCATTTGCTCGCCGTCGGGACCGAAAATGCTGAGGACTTCGACGCGCTTGCCGTCGGCGGATCCCATGCTGTGCGGCACGCGCGTGTCGAACTCCGCGGCCTCGCCGGGCTCCAGCACCAGATCCTTCTCCCCCAGCTTCAGCCGCAGCCGTCCGGAGAGCACGTAGAGCCAGTCGTAGCCGTCGTGCACGCGCTGCGCCGGCATGGTCTTGCGCGCGGGGTAGGTCATCTTGAACGTGCGGGTCGGCGAACCGGGTGGGGACAGGCGGACAATTTGCACGCCGTTGTGCATGGACCGCGTGGGCTTGATCCGCGGGTCCGGCACCTCGGCAGGAATCAGGTCATCAATGGTGATCCGCAGCTCGCGGGTGAGCGGCAGCAGGATTTCCAGGCTGGCCTGCCGCTTCCCGCTTTCCAGCCGTGAGAGCGTGGACACCGACATCCCTGTTCGGGTTGCCAGGTCCTCCAGCGTGCGGTCCTGCTTGATCCGGGCAGCACGTAGCCGCGGACCGATCTGCTCCAGTACCGAGTCCTTCATGGCCCTCCCTTCGAACTTGCTATTTCTGCAAAGATACTTGCAATACTAGCATTGGCTCCCGCACCCTTGGAGCATGGAAAACAACGAATGGGATGTCATCATCGTCGGCGGCGGCGCGGCCGGGCTGAGCGCGGCCCTGATGCTGGGAAGGGCGCTGCGCCGGGTCTTGGTGCTTGACGGCGGCAGCCCGCGCAACCGCTTCGCCAGCCACATGCACGGGGTCTTGGTCAACGAGGGCACCGACCCGCTGGAATTCCTCACCCGGGCCCGCGCCGAAGTGGCTGGCTACGGCGTCGAGGTGCGCACCGGCGTCGTCAAGCAGGTCACCGAGACCACCACGGGAATCGCGGTGGAGACGGACGACGGCGGCCGGCTCACCGCCCGCCGCCTGATCGCAGCCACCTGTGTGCGGGACGATCTGCCGGAGATCCCGGGATTGGCACAGCGCTGGGGCCGGGACGTTTTGCACTGCCCGTACTGCCACGGGTGGGAGGTCCGCGGGAAACGGCTGGCCGTGCTGGCCACCTCCCCGATGGGCATCCACCAGGCCCAGCTGATCCGGCAGTGGAGCCACGACGTGGTCTTCTTCACCGCCCTGGCCGGACCGGTGGACAGCACCGTTGCCGCCCAGCTGGCGGCGCGGAACGTCACCCGCGACCCGAGGCCGGTGACGGAGCTGGTGATCGAGGACGATATGCTGACCGGCGTCCGGGTCGAGGGCGGGGAGGTGGTGGACGTTGACGCGGTCTTCACTGCCGCCACGCTTATCCCGCAGGACGGTTACCTCTCCGGATTGGAGCTGGAGCGCGAGGACTCGGTCTTCGGCAGCTTCCTGAAGGCCGATCCGACCGGGCGCACCAGCCATCCCAGGATCTGGGCGGTAGGAAACATCACGGCGCCGGCAGCCAATGTGCCGATCAGCATCGCGGCAGGGGCCATGGCCGGCGGGATGATCAACGCGGATCTGGTGACCGAAGACTTTGCCCTAGCAACGACCTCTGCCGCGGCTCCCGCCGCCGTCTCCGCCGCAGCCGGCGAAATGAGGGCATCATGACCGGCCACTCTTCCCCCGCCCACGCGGCGGACGCCCGCACGTTCTGGGACGCCCGCTACGGCGAGCGCCCCCAGATCTGGAGCGGCGCGGTCAATCAGGTGCTGGCGGATACGGCACCCGGGCTGACGCCGCGGCGTGCATTGGACCTGGGCTGCGGCGAAGGCGGCGACTCGGTGTGGCTAGCCGAACGCGGCTGGCAAGTCACCGGAGTGGACGTTTCTGCCACCGCGCTGGAACGGGCCCGCGCGTTCTCCGAGTCCCGCGGCCTGGGAGGGGAACAGATCAGCTGGCAGCGGATCGATCTGGCGAAGGACTTCCCCGCCGGTAAATTCGAGCTGGTCTCGGCCTGCTTCCTGGCCTCCCCCCTCCACCTTCCCCGTGCCACCATCCTGCAGCGGGCGGCGGCGGCCGTGGCGCCGGGCGGAACCCTGCTGGTGGTGTCCCACGCCGCTGCTCCGCCGTGGGCCGGGAACTCGGGCGGCCACCGGCACTTCTTCCCGACGCCGGAAGAGGAGCTCGCCGCTCTGGACCTGCCCGACGATCTGTGGGACATCCGCTGCGCCGAAGTCAGGAGCCGCAAGGCGATTGGACCGGACGGTAAACCGGGCCTGTTGGAGGACACCGTGGTGATCGCCCGCCGCCGCTGAGTCCGCGACGAGGACGGCGCTGCGCCCAGCGACAGGGCGCCCGCAAGCACCCGCCGGGCCGGAGTACGGTTGCTTACGGCGGCGGTGCGCGCCGCAACCCCGAGGGAAGGATAAACATGGAACCCGAGGAATTCGACCTGCTGGTGGTCGGCGGCGGCAAGGCCGGCAAGTCGTTGGCGATGGATCTGGCCAAGTCGGGGCAGAAGGTGGCGATGGTCGAGCGGGCCATGATCGGCGGCACGTGCATCAACGTGGCGTGCATCCCCACCAAGACCATCATCCACTCCGGCCGGGTGCTGGAAACGGTGCGCCGGGCGGCGGAGTTCGGGGTGGCCGGGGCGGAGAATCCGCGGATGGACCTCGGTTTGCTGCGTCACCGCAAGGAGGACGTGGTGGACACCATGGTGGTCGGCCAAGAGAAGCTGTTCACCGGCTCGGGCATGGACTTCATCCTGGGCGAGGCCAAGTTCGTGGCGCCGAAAACCGTGGAGGTTTCGCTGAACGACGGCGGCACGCGCGTGCTGCGCGGCACCGACGTCGTGATCAATCTGGGCACCGAGCCGATGCTGCCGAACATTGAGGGTTTGGCAGAGTCCAACGTGCAGACCAGCAATACGTTGCTGCACCTGGAGCAACTGCCGGCGAGCATGGTGATCCTGGGCGGCGGCTACATTGGCTGCGAATTCGCGGATCTGCTGAACACCATCGGCGTGCAGGTGACAGTGGTCCAGCGCGCCGGCCAGCTGCTTCCGCGCGAGGACGCGGACGTGGCGGCGGCGGTGGCGAAGGACTTCACCGACGCCGGGATCACGCTGAAGCTGGAGGCGGCTGCGGAAAGGATCGAACGCGACGACGACGGCACGGTCACCGTGAGCCTGTCCACCGGGGAAACCGCCAGCGCCGACGATGTGCTGGTGGCGCTCGGGCGGCGGCCGATGACGGACGGCATCGGCCTGGAGGACGTGGGCGTACAGCTGTCGGACAAGGGCATGATCCAAGTGGACGGCCGGCTGCATACGTCGGCCGAGGGCGTCTGGGCCGCGGGCGATGCGGCCGGATCACCTCAATTCACGCACGCGTCATACGACGACTACCGGATTCTCAAGGCGAACATTGCCGCTGCACGCGGCGAGGGAGAGCCGCGGTCCACCGTGGATCGACTCATCCCCTACACCGTCTTTACGACGCCGGAGCTTGCCCGGGTTGGCATGACCGAACAGCAGGCGCGGGGTGCCGGCCACGACGTGCGGATCGCTCGGATGCCGGTCAGCGCGATCCCGCGTGCCCGGACCGTGGGACAGTTGGCCGGCGAGTGGAAAGCCGTGCTGGACCGCCAGACCGGCAAAATCCTGGGCGCTGCACTGCGCGGGGTGGACGCCAGCGAGGCGATCGCCGTGCTGCAGATGGCGATGATCGGCGGGCTGGACTACACCGCAGTGCGCGACGCCGTCATCACCCACCCGACCGTGGCCGAGGGATTGAACCTGCTGTTCACGTCGGCATGGCTGGAGGACTAAGCGAAGAGTGCGCCCGCTCCCCCGGCGCCGTCGCAGGCTTCACGGATTTCGAGCTCTTGGGCAATGGCGTAGTACTGGACGATGGCGTCGCGCACCGGATGCTTGCGGTCTAGCTGCCGGTAGCACCGGCTGCTGAGCATCAGCAGCTCGTCGATCGACAGCACGGTCAAGTCCGAGGGGAAAGTCGTTTCTTCCGGCGTTTCAATGACGGTGCTCATGCCGCCACCTCCGGGACGCGTTGACCGAGGTGCAGGGCGAGGCAGTGGTGAGAGTGTGGCTTGGCAAGAAAGTGCAGCTGGTTTTTCACGGACGTCTCTTTCGGATACGACTGTTTTTGCGGCCAACTGCTTAGCCACGTTTCACGCTACAGCAACACACCTCGATGTCAACGCGGGCCCTAGGCAGCGCCGATTACCGGTCGAAATGTGTGCCCTCGGAGGATGGATCGGCGGAGGATACGAGGTCTGCCGCCAGGTCGCGCAACTTGATGTTGCGCCTGCTGGAGGCGGACCTCAGCAAGGCGAATGCTTCCTCCTGGCTGCACCGGTTCTGCCCCATGATGATGCCAATGGCCAGCGCAACGGTGGTCCTTGATTCGAGTGCGGCTTCCAAATCTGCTTCGGCGTCGCGGTGCCGGGCCAGGCGGACCGCCAGCGACAGCGCCCGGGATGCTTGGCGGGCGTACTGCTGGGCCGACTCGATGGCATCCTCGTCAAACCTGCCGGATTCATTCGAGTACAGATTCAAGGCCGCGGAGTCGCCGGAGTCGATGGGAATCGGCACGCCCAGGATGGACCGGATGCCCTCCTCGATGACGCGCGGCCGGTACTCCGGCCAGCGTGCATCGTCGCGCACCTCGGCCACGTGCACCAGCTCGCCCTCCCGGGCCGCCCTCAGGCAGGGACCGTCGGCGTAATCGTATTGGATTTCGTCCACTCGCTGGGCGCGGTCGCTACTGCTGGCCACCGTGCCGGCCTTCTTGTGGCGCAGCAGCGTGATGCCGCACAGAAGTTCCTCGTCCGGGTGCGAAAGATTGTGGACGGCCAGCCGCGACAAGGCATTGAGGAAAACCTCGATGTCCGTACTGTCGACTGCCGCGTCGTGGAGGAACTCTTCCACCGTCAATGCAGATGCCTCGTGATTTTCGCCCGGCATGGCGCTGCCCTTTCTCCGTTCTACTTGACCTTAATTTAACCCAATTCGGACGGCCCGCGCGCCATAGTCCTGCCGTAATTTGCGCCACGCTCCGGATCGAGGTCAGGCCCCGGATGCCCGGCGATGCCATTGGCGCTAGTGTTTGTCGGATACCCGCCAAGCCAAGCAGGAGGAGCAGCATGCGCGCCTATCTCCTGCTGATGTTGGTGGTGGTCTTCTATGCCGGCAATATCCTGACCGGCAAGGCGCTGAGCGAGCTGCCGCCGCTGACCATCGCGTTCGGCCGGATCGCCGTCGCGTTCCTGGTGCTCCTTCCCCTCGGATACCGCAGTGCCTGGCGTTCCCGGCACCTGTTTATCCGGCATTGGAAACCACTCCTGCTGATGACGGTGACCGGCATCGCGGGATTCAACACCTTGATCTACTCCGCGCTGCAGTTCACCTCGGCCACCAACGTGTCCGTGCTGGAAGCGTCCATTCCCGCCGTGACGGTGCTGCTGAGCTTCTGGCTGCTGCGCGAACGCCTCCGGACCGTGCAGTGGCTCGGCATTCTGCTCTCACTCTGCGGAGCGCTGTGGGTGGTGACCAACGGGCAACTGCTGCGTATGGCGGATACGTCGTGGAACGTCGGTGACGCGATCATGGTGGCCGGCGCGATCTCCTGGGCGGTCTATTCGATAGCCGTGAAGAGGTACCTGCACCTGTTTCCGGCCCACGGTGCGGTGCTGGCCATGACGGGCCTGTCCGTGCTGTGCCTGCTGCCGCTGGTAGCAGGCGAATGGATGATCGTGGGTGTCCCGGAGATCAGCGGCGGGCAATGGTCGGGCCTGCTGTACCTGGGTATCTTCCCCTCGGTGATTGCCCTGCTCCTCTACAACCGGGCCGTCGCAACCCTCGGCGCTTCCCAGGCGTCGGTGTTCCTGAATTTCGTGCCGGTGTTCACCATGCTGGGCGCCTACCTCCTGCTGAACGAGGCGATCACACTGATGCAGATCATGGGCGCGCTGGTTGTCATCGTTGGGGTTTTCTTCACCACCCGAGAGAAGCGGGTATCGCGCCAATTCGGGGAACGTTCCACCATTCCTGCCAGCGACTGATGTAACGATTCGGCCCTTCAGCCCTTTTTCGTCAAGAGTCCCCGTCCCCCACCCGTACGATTAGTAAGGGTGCTGTCAAAGTGACGGCCGGGAAGCAGGAGACATTGGCGCCTCACCTAGATCGATCCGGCATGCTGCTTGATGGGCGGTACCGGCTGAAGGAACTGGCCGGAACCGGAGCGAACGCCAAGGTATACCGCGCGGAAGATGAAGTCCTGGGTCGCGAGGTTGCGGTCAAGGTCATTCAACGCCCCTCGATGAACGAGGAAGAGTTCCACCACGACGACGCGGAGATTAAGCTGCTGGCCCGGCTGAACCACGTCAACTTGGTGACACTCCTGGACGCGGGCATCGACCGGTTCGAAGCCGGACATCCGCAGATTTACCTGGTCATGGAAATGATCGAAGGTGCAGACCTGAAGGCTCGCCTGGCGGAGGGAACCCTACCGCCGCGGCACGTTGCGCAGATTGGCCACGATCTGGCAGAGGGCCTGGCCTACATCCACAACAACTCTGTGGTCCACCGGGACGTTAAGCCCGGGAACATCATGCTCTTCAATTACGACGACGACGGCTCACGCCTGCGCGCCAAACTCACCGACTTCGGCATCGCCGTCGTGATTTCAGAAGATGCCCATGTCTCTGGCATCTATGGAACTGCCGGCTACCTGAGCCCGGAGCAGGCGAAAGGCGAACCGGTTGGCCCGGCGAGCGACATCTATTCGCTGGGCTTGGTGCTGCTGGAATGCCTGACGGGCAAGACCGCCTTCCCCGGGCCGCCTCTGGAGGCTGCCGTGGCCAGGCTCCTGCGTGATCCGGTCATCCCCGCCGAACTGGGAACGGATTGGGTCAGCCTGCTGACCGCCATGACCGCCGCCGATCCGGAGGCCCGCCCCACCGGACGCGATGTGGCGCTGGCGCTGGCGGACACGGTGATGTCATTCCGCGGACGCCGCAGGGTGGATGCCTCGGTCATTCCTGTCGACGAGCCACTGCGGATGGAAGCCGTCAATCGCTACGACATACTGGACACGCCTCCGGACGGTGCCTTCGACCGCATCACCGCCCTGGCCGCCCGCCTGCTCTCCACGCCCATTGCGATTGTCAGCGTGGTGGACCACGACCGCATTTGGTTCAAGTCGCATCACGGCCTGGACATTGAGCAGATCGGCCGGGAGCCCGGGCTCTGCGCGTCGGCCATCCTGCAGAACGGTCCGTGGATCATCAACAACGCTCCGGCGGACCCCCGCGCGTTGACCAACTCGCTGGTGGCCAGCGACTTCGGACTGAAGTTCTACGCCGGCGTCCCGTTGAAGACCCGGGACGGCTACAACCTGGGCACGCTGTGCGTCCTCGACTTCGAGCCGCGTGAAATCACGGCCGCGGATACCCTGACGCTGGAGGATCTGGCCGCCGTGGTCATGAATGACTTGGAGCTGCGGCTGGAAAGCCGCCGCCATCTCTCCGAACAGCCGATCGCCGTCTAGGCGGGCAAACGACCGACATCCGGCAGCTGCAGCAGCCGGATGTCCCATGTCCACTCAGTAGTTCTTGAGCTCCGGACCATACTCGGCCAAGGATTCGTTGATACGCTCACGGATCGCAAGGAGCTTGGGAAGGAACTCCCCTTCTAGGCGTTCGAGCGAGACCCGTGCTGTGTGAACGGCCACATTAATGCCGGCAATCACCAGACCATCGACGTTATGCAGCGGCGCGGCGATTGTCCGGACGCCTAGTTCCACTTCTTGATCCATGAGGCACCAGCCCCGCTCGCGTATGGCCGTGAGGTCCTCGTGGAAGCCGCCCAGCTGGTGCACCTGCGGCTGTGTTCCCAGTTGCTCCCGGCGCTCGAGATACGTCTCGAGTTCCGGCCCGGGCAAGTTGGCCAACAGCACTCGTCCCAAGGCTGTGATGACGGGGTCGATCCGCGTGCCCACCTGGACGTTGAAGGTCATGATGCGCTGTTGGGCCGAGGCGCGGGCGATGTAGACGACATTGTCGCCGTCGAGCACGCCCACCGAGCAGGCCTCGCGCAGCTCCGCGTTGAGGTCGGCTAGGTAGGGATTGACGATGCCCGGCAGCTCTCCGGAGGTCAAGTAAGAGCCGCCGAGATCCAACACCCGCGGACGCAGGCGGAACCGGCCTTCTTCCTGTGCCACGTATCCCAGAGCCTGCAGTGTGAGGAGGAATCGACGCGCGCTCGGCTTCGACAGCCCGGTCACTTCGGCGGCCTCGGTCAGGGTCATCGTGCGGCGGTCGCTGTTGAACGCCTTGATCACCGCGAGTCCCTTGTCCAGCGATTGGACGTAGTCGCCCGGCGCGATGGGGTGCACGAACCTGGTCTGGTCCACTCGGCCTGCCCTTCTTCATCTCGGCCGCTTGTGTGCGGTCCCGGCGACCCGGCCCCGCACACAAGCGGTCAATTACTTACGGATTACCCTAGCTGTGCGTTAGAAGGTAGGCGGCGACAACGCGGTTGAAGTCCTCCGCGCGTTCCACCTGACTCCAGTGCCCGCACTGGGAGAAGAGGTGCAGGTCAGCGTGCGGAATGATCTCTGCCAACTGCAGGCTGCGTTGCATGGGGATGACGCGGTCCTCGCGGCCGTGGATTAGCAGCACGGGAATCTCGAGCGTGGCCAGGACGTTCAGATCTAGCGGCAGCTGTTCCCGGTCCTCGTCGCGCGCCGCGATCACACGGCGGAAACGTTCATTGGCGCCTTCCGTGGACGAGGCCGCGTAGCGTGCCTCGACCAGTTCGTCGGAGACCAATGATGCATCCACCACAAAATCCAGGAGAGCCTGGCGGATTCCTTCCGGGGTGACAGTGGGATTCGCATGGCTTGCCAGAGCCTTGGTCCGCGGAGCTCCGCCTGTTCCCATGGAAATGATGCCGGCCAGCCGCTCAGGATGGTCGATAGCAAATTGGAATGCCACCCAGCCACCGAGCGAGTTGCCTACCAGCCAAGTCTTGTCGATCCCCAGGCTGTCCAGCACACGCACGATGTGTTTTACCCAGGCCTTGATCCCGAACGCACTCTCCGGGGCTTCGATTGTCTGGCCGAACCCTAACAGGTCGATGGCGATCGTGCGGCACTTCTGGGAAAGCTGTGGCAAGTTCAGCCACCAATTCGCTGCTGCCGAAACACCGCTTCCTGAACCATGCAGGAAGAGGACGGGCGTTCCTTCACCGGCCTCGTGGTAGTGGGTCAGTTCGCCCGGGGCCGTCGGCAACCATTTGTCTTCCAAGCCGAAGTACTCGGCAGTCCTGAAGCTCGGGATGATGTGGGTCCCCATGTCAGTTCCTCACTGCTGATTCCGAAAATGCCGCAACGAGGCCCATGCCGGTTACCCAGCGGTGGACGGGCTCATAAACGATCGTCTCCACCGGAGCGTTCCATGCCGCGAGCCCGGCCAGCCAGGCTCGGACCTCATGGGTTCCGTTGCCGGCAACCTTTTCCATGTGGTCGGGGTCGATGGCGAGAAGCTCGTCGATGTTTCCGGACGTCATTTGCTCGAGGAACCAACGGTCCCACTCGTCGTTGATGTCGCCTTCGTGGCCCGCAGCGATCCGCTCTGCCAGACCCGCCTCGCGGGCCGCGTTGTATTCGACGACGGTTTCGCGGCCGTCGATCAGGAACTCCCGGGTCTCTTCATCGGTCGACTCGTCGTACGGAGATGCAGCCTTGACCCAGTGGGACAGTCCGCCGGAGGAAACCAGCAGGATGCGAAGATCCTCGTCGAGCTCACGCAGGGCCTTGCCGACAGCGCCACCGAATTCGTGCGCGCGCTTCATCGACGGCCGTGGAGCCGCTCCGCAGTCCACCATGATCGGAAGGACCGGGACGGACATGTCCGGAAGCAGTACCTCGTAGGGCTGAACGATGCCGTGATCAATTCCCATCCTGAGGGAGAAGGCCGGATCGAAACCCTGTTCCCGAACGTTGTCGATGATCCGGCGTCCGATCCCCTCGCGGTGGGGGAGCGATCCCTTGTGTCCCCCGTAGTCGCCGAAGCTTATGACCTCTCCGGCACCGATGCAAAAAGCCGGCATCAGATCGTAGAAGAAGTTGCGCATATGGTCCGGACCAAAGATGACTACCAGGTCCGGGGCTAGCGCCTGCACCTTTTCTTTGACGGTCGCTGCGCCGGCGGCAAATTCGGCACCTGGCCCTTCGATGTCGAAGGATTCGTCCCAAAAGGGCGAGTGGGACATCGCGATGTATCCGACGATTTCTGCCATGTGGACTCCTTAATTACTGATGAGCGTGAAGGACTTCAGCGGCAGCACTTCGCTGAAGCTGCGGGTCATGATGTTGGCGTCGCCACGGGCGCACGTGGCGGCCAGGTAACGGTCCGGGCGGACTACCAGAATGTCGCGGTTTCTGTTGCCGCGCGCCCAGTCGCGGAAGCCACCCTGGACATCGTCCAGCAGGGTGGTGTCGGACGCGGCCTGCCGCAGATGCTGACCGGCCCGAGATCGGTTCATCCGCAGGAATCGGGCCCCAAGGGAGCGCCAGTAGCGGAGCGATTCAGGGTCAAGGTGGTCCGCCGGGTCAATGTTGATTCCGATGACCGTGAACCAGTCCCCCGCGGCCTCGTCCAGCTTGATCCGCCGCCCATCTGCTGTCTCGACGTCGGGCTGAATAAACATCTTGCCGACGGCGTTCTTGGGCGAGGGTTCAAGAACGACTCCTTGTTCGTAGTACGGCATCGGCTTGAACTTCATCTGCAGCAGGTAGTCCCTGGTGGCAGGAATCCGCTGCATGGCGCGCAGTCCGTAGCTGCGGACTTTCTCACCCAGCTTGGTTCTCGGTCCGTACACCTTCCCGAGCGTGGTGGCCAGTTCCACGAGTGCCCGGGCGTGCCCACGGCGCTCCTGCCCGTACGTCTCCAACAGGCCCTCGGAAGCTCCGTGCCGGATCACGGCCGCCAACTTCCACGCCACATTGGCTGCATCCCTGATACCGGAGTTCATCCCCTGGCCGAACCACGGCGGCTGTAGGTGCGCTGCGTCGCCAGCCAGGAACACCTTGCCGTTTCCGAAGCGGTCTGCCACTCGAGAGTGGTGTGAATAAACACGCGATCTTTCCAGCCCTGGCATAGGACCGGTCCAATTGAAGTGGTCGCGGATGAGCTGTTCCACCCGTTCGGGCTGCACCATCTGCTCATCGGTTTCATCGTCATTAAGCCGGAACTCGAAGCGCCGGTATCCAAAGGGCAGGTCGATGGAGACGAACGGACGCGAACTGCTGATGTAGTTTCCGGAGAACGGCGCATGGTACGTCGAGTCTTTGATGTCAACCACGAGCCAGCGCGCCGGAAGCGTCTTTCCTTCCAGAACCGCACCGATGAGCTTGCGAACGGTGCTGCGACCACCGTCCGCTCCGACAACGTATTGCGCGAAGATGGTCTCAGTTGAACCGTCCAATGTTGCGACGGTCGCTTCGACGCCGTGGTTGGATTGCTTGAGATCGACGAGTTCCCGCTCGAGCCTCAGGTCCACGTGATCGAACCGTTCCACTCCTCTCCGCAGTTTGGTTTCCAGCATCGGCTGCAGGAACGAGTTGCGGCGGGGCCAGCCGAACGGCTGCCCGGACGGTGCGATCTCGGCGAGCTTGGTCAGGTTCGAATCGAACCAGATCAGCGCCTGGTTCTGGATCATGTCTGCGTGCACTTCGGGGCCGAGGCCGCACGACTGGAAGACGCGCAAGGATTCGTCGTCAACCCCAACACCGCGGGGGTAGTCGATGATGTCAGGGGCACGGTCGATGATGGTTGTCTTTACGCCATAGACCCCGAGCAAGTTGGCGATCGTGACGCCGCAAGGGCCGGCTCCGACGATGAGGACTTCGGTATTCACTGGAGGATCTCCTGAATGGCGAGTACAGCCGCCGCAGCAGCAGCGGCGGCTGTACTGCGGGTCTAGAATTTGGTGTTCAGCATTTCTAGGGTGGATCGGTACTTTTCGGCACCGGGGTACGCGAGGCGCACCGGGTTGCCGATCTTGTCCGCGCCGGCCGGCAACGGAGCGTCCGGCATGGTTCCAAACTCAAAGATGTGCTTGGCAATCGACGCCTGGCCGGCATCGCTAAACATCCAGGAAACCAAGAGTCGGGCCGCGTTGGGGTTCGGGCCGCCGTCCAGGACTGCATAAGCCACGTCGGAATAGTAGGCGCCGTCGTCCATGGCCACGAACTCAAGCGGTGCGCCCTGTTCCACCTGCCGCATGTAGGTGCCGTAGCCGGCAACAAGGGAAATTGCCGTTTCGCCCGTCACGGTGGATTGCAGGGCATTTGCGACCGAGGGGAAGATCTTGGGCCGTGCCTCGGCCTTGAAGGAATCCACCCAGGCTTCGTCAATCGCTCGGGCAGCCAGCGCCGAAGCCAGTACCTGTGGGGTGACGCCGCTTTGCTTCGGCGTCGCCGTTGCGATTTTCCCTGCCAAGTCCGAGTCAGCCAGTTCGGCCCAGGTTGTCGGTACTTCGTCTTCCGAGAGAACCTTGGTGTTGTAGGCCGTGGCATAAAGGTGCTGCGAGGGGACGCTCCAGGATCCATCAGGACCGACGAACTTCTCATCCAGGCCGTCGGCTTCGACCGGTGTGAAGCTGGCTAGGTATCCCTTGTCGTTATAGCGTTCAGTGTCGGACACGCCAATGTGGACCAGGTCCGCTTCGAATCCGCCCGCTACCTGCTCGCCTTCGAGTCGAGCGTCGAGTTCCTGGCCGAAAATGTCCGAGGTGACGATCTCGATGCCCGGGTACTCCGCGCTGAAGTCTTCATAGACAGCGGCGTACAGGTTTTCCGTGGGTCCGTAGACGGTTATTTTGCCTTCAGCCTTTGCGGCCTCGTAGAGTTCTGCAGCACTTGTGGCGTTGACCGCTTGGCTGGCCGTTTCGCTGCTGCCCCCGCAGCCGCTGATGAGCAGCATGGATGCCACGGCAATGGTGGCGAATTTTGTGGTGTTCTTCATGATGAGGGATTTTCTTTCTTAGGCGTTGGTTCGGATGGAGGGAGAAGTGGGAGCAACGTGAGCGCCCTTGCGCTTGCCCTCGACGGCGACGACAGTCCCGACAGGCGGTTGGGCCAGGGCGAAGCCGCCGACTTCGATGTCGCGGGCGTAGCCGGGTCGGACTCGGGCGACGACTTCGGCGATGCCATCGCTGATAACGATTTCCACGTCGTCGCCGAGGTGGGCCTTGGAGACCACTGTGCCCACGATCGCGCCGTCGACCGGCGTCCCGTCGTGGGGCGAGACGCGCACAAGCCGGGAACGGATGGCGACAGTGGTCTTGCTACCGGCTTCCAACCGCGACGTCACTGCGGCCGTCAGACGGTTTCCATTGCCGATCTCGATGGTTGCCTGCTCTTCGCCGGAGTCGACAACAAGTGCCTCGAAGAAGTTGTCGAAACCAACGAATTCGGCCACGAAGGCCGTCTTCGGCGCAACGAAAACATCCCGAGGCGCGCCCTGTTGGACGATCTTTCCGTCCTGAAGGACCAGCACGCGGTCTGCCAAGCCGCCCGCGTCCTCCTTGTCATGCGTGACGTAAACGGCCGTGGCCCCGAGATGTTGCTGGATCCGGCGGATCTCCCGGCGCATCTGTGCGCGCAGGTTGGTGTCCAGGCTGGAAAGCGGTTCGTCCAGCAGCAGAAGCCGCGGGCGGGGAACCACCGCACGGGCCAGGGCGACGCGCTGTTGCTGGCCTCCCGAAAGTGTTCCCGGGTACGCATCACGGTGTCCCCACAGGTCCACCATGATGAGTGCTTCCCGGACGCGTTCGCGTATCTCTGACTTGGAAACCTTGGCACGCTTCAGCGGATAGGCGACGTTCTCGAAGACCGACTTGTGCGGCCACAGGGCGAAGCTTTGAAAGACCATTCCCAGCTTTCGCTGCTCCGGCGTCTTGTTGATGCCAGCCTTGTTGTCGAAGACGGCGTCGTCGCCGAGGTAGATGGATCCGCCCTCCGGACTCTCCAGCCCGGCGATGGATCGCAGAAGGGTGCTCTTCCCACAACCGGAGGGGCCGAGCAGGCAGATGAACTCCCCGTCCTCTACCTCGAGTCCCACGTGGTCCAGTACGGTCTTGGTGCCAAAGGACTTGTGCAGGTTGTTGATGACGATGCTGGTCATGCGGAAACTCCTTGTACTTCCTCGCGCTGTTGGAAGGCACGGCGGCGAATGATGGTGCGGGCGATCAGCCAGAGCAAGAATGCGGCAGCGGCCAGTGCCGCCATGGCGCAGGTAAAGATGACGTAGAGAGCAGAAGCAAGAACGGTTTCGCCACTGCTGTAGAAGCCAAAGCTGACGGTCGCGATCATTTCGGTGTTGGCGCTGCCCAGCAAGATGGGTACATCGAGAATGCCGGACATCGTGATAGCTACGAGGAACCAAGCCGAGATGAGGCTCGGAACCAAAAGCCGCACCGTGACCGTTCCGAAGGCGCGGAGGAAGTTGTCGCCGGAGATCCGTGCGGCCTCTTCCATATCGATGCCAATTTGCGCCAGTGCCCCCTCCAAGGTCCGGGTGGCCAGCGGGACCGTGGCAACGGCCAGACCGATGACCAGGATCCAGACCGTTCCGTAGATGGACTTCGTTCCGGGTGTCATCAGGACCGACCAAAGGAAGGCCAAGCCCAGCACGAGGCCCGGCATAGCGGCCGGAACCCAGGAAGCCAGTTGGATGTACCGGCCGAGCCGGCCCTTCATCCGGACGAAAGCGAAGCTCACGACCAACGCGAGGATGACTGTCAGGAGCCCACCGATCGTCGAAACGATGATGGTGGTCTCCAACGCGTTCATGACGCTAGGCGTTTTCAGGAGGCGCTCGAAATTCTGCAGGGTCAGCTCGGAAGCACCGAGGTAGGGCTGGAAGGCGCTCAGGACGACCTGAGCTATAGGGAGGATCAGCGCTACGACGATGAAGAGCAGCACACCGGCGACTACGGAGCCTGTCCACTTACCCGGCTTGCGGAGGTCAGCGCCCTTGGCCCTTCCGCCCACCGATGTGTAAGTCTTCCCCCCACCTGTCAGCTTGAGCTGAAGCAGCACCAACACTGCAAGGATGGCAACGATAACCAGCGAGGAAGCAGAGGCCGCGGGATAATCGGCTTCATATCCGCCGCGCAGGTAGTCGTAGATCTGGGTGGCGAACACGTTGATTCCCGCCGGCAATCCGAGAACAGCCGGGGTTTCGAAGGCTTCAAGTCCTTTGACGAAAATGAAGAGGCTGGCGGCGCCAAGGGCCGGCAGCAAGGCGGGCAATTCGATCCCGATGTACGAACGAATCCGGCTGGCTCCGCCAATGCGGGCTGCCTCCTCCAAAGCCGAATTTTGATTGCGGAAGGCTCCCAGAAGGATCATGTAAGCCAGCGCACTGGCCTTCAGGACTGTCACCAATACCAAGCCGAACCAGCTGCGCATATTGAATGTCTCAGCAAGGAAATCAAGGCCGAGAGCATCGAGGAAGCGGTTGATCATGCCCGTCTGCCCGGCACCGAGCATGGCCCAGCTCAGCGAATACAGCACGGTCGGCATGGCCACTAGGATGACCATCACGGGGGTGATCAACCGCCGGAAGGGTACGTCCATCCTCGTGGTAACCGTGGCCATGAAGATAGCGACCGCCATGGACAGGACCGTGATCACCACCGCGTATACGACGGTGGAGCCAAGCGCTGCGTAGGCGTTCGGGTCATTGATCAGGCGTTCAAATCCCGACAGGGTCCACTTGGGGTTGCCTGCCAGCGGGGATGAGCTAAAGGCACCATAGATCAGCATGCCCAGGGGCCACACGAATAACCACGTGAAAATGAGGAGACAGACCGCTTTGCCGATCTTGCCGGCCGCCATAGCGGGCTGGATGCGCGAGGAAGAACGCAGCGCGGTCAGGACACTCATGGCACCCCTTTCTCTTGCCTTAGTAGTTTGTACGGATTCCGTACAGCACTTACACATTTCGTACGCTTGATATTAGTGACCCCATTCACGCGGAGTCAAGAATGCGTCACACATGGATGTAATGAGCGCCACTGCTCGCACAACGGAGGGTGGCTCTACCTCGCTGCCCGCTAGCTTTGACTCGGCCACAGCGATCCGGCTCCGTACGGACACGTTCGTGGCCTACGACCGCGAATTGACCGCCGCCGCAGTGGACGCGGGGCTGTTCGTGGTGTCGCCGGGAAGGGCAGACAGCGAGGGCGATCTGCGGTAGCGTCCCAGCATCACGGCGAACCGCCCGCAGGGGCGGCGCAGGCCATCGACCGGGGAGGCACCCATGCTGCGGGGAATGAGCACGGTCAGCTACTGGACGTCGGATCTGCCGGCCGCGGTGGAGTGGTATTCGGATCTGCTCGGCAAGAAGCCGTATTTCGAGCGGCCAGGCTACGCCGAGTTCCGGATCGGCGACTACGAGCATGAGCTCGGGCTGATCGACACGCGGCATGCTCCGGCGGGACACGGGATCGATCCGGGCGGCGCCATCCTCTACTGGCACGTGGACGATGTGGAGGCCGTGCGCCGTCGGCTGCTGGAGAAGGGCGCCACGGAGCTGGAGCCGGTCACCGAGCGGGGGCACGGCTTCATCACGGCCTCGGTGGTCGACCCGTTCGGCAACGTGCTGGGCATCATGCAGAACCCGCACTACCTGGAAATCCTGCGCTCCGGCCCGACGTCCTGACCGCGCCGCGTCAGCTGCCGGCCGCCGCCGCTGCGCAGGCGAGCCATGCCTCGGCATTTTGTCAGCGGCAACACCTAGGCTGATAGCAGCTTCACGAGATGCGCGCCCGCCCTCCGGCAAGGAGGGCAATGCTCCGACATGGCCGCACACCAACCCCAGCCTCACGGGTGGTTCGGATGACGAAGCGGCGCGTCTCCAATTGGAGCCGGCAAGAGCGTCCGCGGTGGCGGACCGTTGAAAGGAACTGGCATGGCCAACTATGAAAACCGAGCCGATGACGAGCCTCAGATCAGAACGGAACGGTGCTCGGCGTTCCTCCCTGGACACAAAGCCCATTGGATCCAGATCCGGAAAGCGCTGAGAGATGATGCTGGAATTCCAGTGACCGTCCGTCTGGAGGTAGATGGTAAAGTGCGCCTCTTCGACGCTGTGGAGGAACGACACTGCTGGCACCATGACACGGCGGACATCGCGGAGGCACTGGCCCTCCCCTGCGGAGACATCAATTGGTACGAGCAGTTGAGATTACTGACAATCGAGACGATCGCGGACCAGCGGTTCTTCACCTTGGGATTGGCTGGCGAGGCATCGGAGTGCCGGGCTTAGCCCGGACACGCCGGCGCTAAGGGTGGGCTGACGCGCTTCCGCGTCTGATAATCGCGGAAGCCGCGTCAGCTGCCGGCCGCTTCCAGGTTGGCAAGATAGCCGGCGAAACCGCCCGGAGTCCGGCCCAGCAGCCGGCCCGAGGTGGTGACCTGCAGGTGCGCCGCCGGCAGCACCAGGCCGCCGAGCGACCGGATGGCCTCCACCAGCCGGACGTCCTCATGCTCTGCGAGCGCGGGGAAGCCGCCGGCAGCCAGGTACATAGACGCCCGGACACCGAGGTTGGCGCCGTGCACCCTGGTACTCGGTTCCTGTCCGGCGTAGTTGTCGCGCCAGGCACGCAGTAGCCCGGGCGCAAGGCTGGCGGTCTCGGGTTCCACCGTCCCTGCCACAGCGTCCGCTCCGGCGTTGGCCAGCAGCGCAAAGGAAGTCAGCCAATCTTCCGGCACCAAGGTGTCCGCGTCAGTGCAGGCAAGCCAGGTCTCCTCGGCTGCGGTGTTGCGGTTATCGGCTGCCAGCGCGGCGCAGACTCCGGCCGCCCGCGCGGCACCGACGGAGCCGAAGTCGCCCGCCAGCACGGCGATCCGCCCATCCGCCCGGGCCGTGTGCCGGGCGATCTTGGCCGAATGATCGGTACACCGGTCCAGCACCACCACCAGCTTCACGCCGCACTCCGGCCGCGCGGCTCGGAGCACGTCCATGGCCCGCCGCAGCAGGCGCAGGCACTTTCCCAGCAGTTGCTCCTCATTGTGCACCGGAACAACGACGGCGATGCGCCGCAGCGTGGGTGCCGAGTCCCCGCCCCCGGCGGCAGAGTCCGCGGGTGTGACCCCGGTGGGGCCGGCCACGGGCGCGGCGGTCACTTCGCGCGCTCCGGTGCTTGGAGCACTTCCAGCAGGAAGTCCCGTTCGCGGTGGAGGGAGACGACGTCCCAGCCGGTGGCTTCCTTCGCGATCGAATGGACCTGTTCGCCGTCCAGCTCCCAGCCGTCGATCGGATGCAGCCAGTGGCACAGCAGCAGGTGGCCTCCGGGGTTCAGGGTTTCCAGCACCTTCCGGAGCAGCTCCCGCAGTTCCGGACCGGTCAGGAAGTAGCCGATTTCCGAGATGGCCACCAGGTCCAGGCCATCAGCGGCGGAGCTTGGCCAACCGGCGGGCAGCTGCGCCTGCACCAGCTCCACGTTGTTAACGTCCGCCAGCCGGCGGCGGGCCTGGTCCAGTGCAACGCCGCTGGTGTCCAGCGCCATCAGCCGATCGCAGCGCTTTGCGAGTTCGGCGGTCAGCACGCCAATGGAGCAGCCGGCCTCCATGGCGTTGCCGTACCGTTCGGCCGGGAGGGCGGCCAGGGTGACGGCCCGCTTCCGGCGTTCGTACCAACTGGACAGGTAATTCCACGGGTCCGGGTCGCTGCGGTACAACCGGTCAAAGATGTGGGCGGCGTGTTCCGATCCGGCGGGTCCGGCCGGGGTCCACGCGAAAACTTCGACGCCGCGGTCAAAGTGTTCCTGGAATGCCTCGCTGAGCAGCACCTCGTCGCCGGCCGCCGTGGACAACGGCTGCGTCTGCGAGGCGTGGGCGGCCAGGGCCAGCTGTTTCGCCGCCGCGTCCTGCGCCGACAGACGTAGGGACTGCCAGTTGGTCCAACTGGTCTCGGCCGTCGGATCAGCCCAGTGCCAGTACCAGATCGGGAACTCCAGCAGGTCCGCTCGGTGGGCCGTCGCTGACCGGGCCGCCGCATGGCCCACCGCTTCATGGTCCGGGTGGCCGTCCTGCCGGTAGGGTGCCGCAACGACCGCGTGCGCGTGGCCCTCCAGGGCTTTGGCGAAAGCGGCATCCAAGGCGTCGGCGTGCTGGCCGACCAGCCCGTCGGGGATGCCAAGGAACTGCCATTCCAGCCGGCCGGCAGATGCCCCGTGGTCCGATTCGGCCTGGGCCTGGGCCCGTGCTTGGGCCTGGGCGGAGGTTTCCAGGGCCTGCATCGCGGCGCGGAATTCCGCCAGCCGCAGCCTGTGCAGGTCTGCGGCAGAGTACGTGGGCGAATCCGGATGAGAGGCTTCGCCGGCAGTACAGAGCAGCACCGTGACATCCGCTCCCCGGACCAGCGAGGAGTGGATCAGCCCTGCGGCACCGAGTGACTCGTCGTCGGGATGCGCCGCGGCCACCACCAGCCGGCAGCCGCGCCCCGGGACGACGCCCTCGGCCAGCGCAGGCAGCCGGTCGATCCCGGCCGCCTGCCAATCGGCTTCGGGGGTTCCGGGCTCGATGTGGGAGAAGGTCACCACGCCGGCTCCGGCTGTTCCAGGACCATGGCGCCGAGCGCCGCGTCGTCGCGGGCTGCATGGTGCTGGCGGAGGTAGATGCTGAGGTCAGCCGCCCGCCGGGCGTGCCGCTCGTCCCACACCATGGGTGCCGGGCCCAGCGCGTGGCCGCAGATCTCCAGGATCCGTGAGCAGATCGCCGCGATTTGGCCGCGGACGCGGTGGGCCTGGGCCGCACCGGCTTCTCCGGCGTCCACTGCGGCGGCCGCGGCGGCCAGCACGTCGGCGCCGGCGGCCAGCAGACGGTCCGCTTCGCCCAGCCAGGCCAAGGCCAACTGATCAGGGGTCCGCGAGGTCGCGGCTGCCCGGAGGGTACGGAAGAGCCCAACGGCCCCGCCGAACCAGCACGCGGCGACGCCGATCCCGCCCCAGGCGAAACCCGGGCGGTGCAGATACCAATCGGTTCCACCGACCGGCGTGGCAACTGCCTGCTGGAAGGACACCGGGCCGCTGGGAACGGCGGCCAGGCCGCGGCTGATCCACTCGGCGGGTTCAACGGTGACCGCCGGCTGCGTCAGGTCCACCGCGAACGCCCGGCGTCCGCCGTCAACATGGGCCGTGACCACCGCATGGTCCAGTTGCGCTGCCAAGGAGCACCACGGCTTGGTGCCCGACAAAAGCCAGGCATCGCCGTCGTTGCTGGGCTTGGCGTCCAACCGGGTGCCCGACGATTCCGCCGCAAACACACCCCACGTTGTTCCCGCGGGAAGCTCCACCCCGGCCTGCGCCAGGATGGCGGCCGCATCCAGATGCGGCTCTACCGCGCGGGCGGCGGTCAGGTCCTCGGCGGCCAACGCGGCGAGGAACTCCCACAGGGCCAAGGTGTTGCCGGTTCCGGGCAAAGGCGCAGGGTCCGGCGCGGCACGGAGGATCGGGAGCAGCGGCAGCGGATCACCCGCGCACCGAGAAGCTTGCGACAACAAGGGCCCGGCAGCGCCCCACTCGAGCTGGAACTGCTGCCGGACCCTGAAGGCGCCGTTATGTTTCACAGCGTGCGGCCGGCTACTTGGTCTTCTTGGCCGCGCCCTTTTCCGTCTTCTCGCCGCCGCTGGCCAGTTCGCCGGCGCTGTTCTCCAGATGCGCGCGCATGAACCACTGGAAGAGTTCCAGCTCGGCGGTCTGGCCGATCAGCAGGTCCTCGGTGATCGGATCGATCTCGCCGATGGTCTCGATGGCCTTGCGGTGGTTGCCGACCACCCCGTTGTAGACCACGTCCAGCGCGGCGAGATGCTCGGCGGTGCCGGCACGGTGAATGTCGTAGTCGTCCCAGCTGCGTTCCTTGACCAGGGCACCGGGCAGCCCGTTCGGGGAGACGCCCAGGGTGGCAATGCGCTCGGCGACGGCGTCGATCATTGCGCGGACCTTTTCGATCTGCGGATCGAGCATTTCGTGGACCCCGATGAAGTCCCGGCCCACCACGTTCCAGTGGGCGTGCTTGAGCGTGAGCTGCAGGTCATTGAGCGCATGGAGACGCTGCTGCAGGATCTTTGCGACCTTCCGGCCTTCTTCCAGCTTGAGGCCGGGAACTGTGTAGCTTGCCTTGGATCCGGTCGTTTCCGCCATGAGAAACCTCCTTGCTCGGCGATGCCGCTTGTCGGCATCCTGCTGTTTTCCAACCTAGCGGCGAACCCCTGAAACGTCCCGTCGCACGACGCTGCGTCAGCCAAGGGCGAAATTCAGTAGGCTTACTAATCGCGGGGGCCAGTACCGGCTACCACCCGGATGACCACCGCCGTGATCAGCACGACTGCCGCACAGATGCCGGCGGCGATGGCGGTGCCTTGATCGACCAATCCACCGTCGACGCGCCCGACGGCGATCCAGGCCAGGCCCCAACTGGTGGCCAGCGCCGGGGCCAGCCGGCCGCGGCTGTAGAACGCCGTAGCGACGCCGACCGCCGCCGCAAGGGCAAGCACGATTGACGACAGCAAGGTCACCGGAAGTCCGAAGCCGTCCACGCCCGACGCGGCGAAGACGGCCGCGGCATTGGCCACCGTGGCCACCGTGACCCAGCCCAGGTAGAGGCCGAACGTTCCGTCGGTGATGAGCGCGTCCAGCACTCCCCCGTTGGGCGTGCCGACCAGGATCACCAGGATGCGGGCCAGCACTGCCAGCAGGACGATGATCACGGCAAGGCTCATCACCAGCAGTCCGACCTGGACCACCCAGATCCACGCCGCGTTCAGGAGCATGGAGGCCACCGCCCAGCGGCGCAGGGCGGCATGCCGGGCGGACCGCCGCTGGGCCGGCAGCAACTGCCAGACTGCGTAGGCGAACAGACCGAGGTAGATGAGGGACCAGATCCGGAAGGCCGGCGAGGCCGGAGCCAGCGGTGTGGAATCTTCGTTCAGCCAGCCGCCCGCCGCTTCCTGGATGGGAGTCCCGACCAGCACGCCGCTGCCCATGAAGGCGGCAACGATGGCCACCAGGGAGCTGACCAGCACAAGGACCGGCACCACCAGTCCGGTCCTGATACCCGTTCGTTGCTGCATGCTTCCTCCGGCCGTCGTCGGTGTATTCAGTGCTGAAGTGGGTCCACCGTGGAATAGCGGTCAGGTGCCGAGGCTGCCGCGGACGATGCTGACGCTGGAGTGCGCGGGGTTTCCGTCCAATGGCTCGTCCGAGACATCCACTATGGGGAACTTCGACAGGTCCAGTCCTTGCGGGATGGGGAACCTGCCGCGGTCCGAGTCCATCACGCCGAGGCTGACGAGCCCGGACAAGTCCGGCTTGATCAACCACACCTCCTGATAACCCCGGGCCTCGTTGGCGCTCAGCCGGATCTCGAGTTCCCTGATCCCGTTCGTCTCCACCACCCGCGCCGTCCCGGTGGCTGCGTACTGCTCCAACGGCTTCAAATCCGCCTGTGCCAGCGTGGCAGCATTTCGGTTGACGCTCCAGGACACACCGATGACGACCAGGAGCACCACGGCGGCCGCCGCGGCCAACCACGCGGGCAGGTTCCGGACTCTTGGGCGCCTTGCGGACGGCAGGCTGCGGACAGCAGCGGGACCGCCGGTTTCGCGCAAGGGGTCTTCCGCCAGTTCCGGGGAGAGCCCCAGTTCGCGGTGGATGGCTTGCCAGACGTGCGGACCCGGGGACTCCAGTTGCGGATCGGGATCGGCCTTGGCAGCGTTCACCGCACGGCGAAGTGCTTGGTACTCGTCGGCGCACTGGCTGCAGGTACGGAGATGATCCCGGTCGGACCGGTCGCCGACGGTGTCGTCCAGCGCGAGCAGGCTGATCAGTTCTGGATCAAGGTGCTGCATGATCAACCTCCAATCGGCGCCTCAGGTGCTGCAGACTGCGATGAATATGGCTCTTGACGGTACCAAGCGGCAGATCGAGCCGGCGGGAGATCTGCTCGTGGGTCAAGTCTTCGTAGAACGCCAGCCTCATGATGGAACCCTTGGGTTCGCCCAGCCGTTCCAGCTCGCCGTCAAGCAGCAATCTGTCCGCGAGTGTTTCCGGGGACTGGGAGCCTTCGGCATACTCGGGGTCGGGCAGGACCGCCGAAACGGCACGGACTTTGCGGTTCTCACGGGCGGTGGACGACTGCGCATCGGCGATGGCGCGGCGGGTTATCCCCACGATCCACGCCGGCAGCCGACCCAGCGACGGGTCGAATCCGTCCCGCAGGCGCCAGGCCCGGATGAAGACTTCCTGGGTCACATCGTCCGCGGCCGTCTGATCCCGCAAGGCTCGGGAGGCCAGCGTCCGGACGAGCGGAGCCAAGTGGCGGTAGGCGTCAGCGATGGCCGACTCCTCACCGGCAGCGAAGGCCATATCGATGCCGGTATCCCAAGCGTCGAAAGGATGAGGTACCAAGCCAGCGTCCTTCCGGTGGTCGGGAGGGGAAGCCACCCCGCTGACTGGTGCAGAAGGGCCGGAAAAGTCAGTCTGGGACCGCTGTGACAACCACATTGTGGCTGTAATCCTGCCGTCCGTCCAGCCACTCGCCGCCGCAGGTGACCAGCTTCAGCTGTGGTTTTCCGCCCCGGCGAAACACGGCCGCCGCATCGAATTGGTCCTTGTCCATTAGTTCAACCTCCGAGACGCGGTAGGTGAGGGTCTCAGCGTCCGCCCGTTCCACGGTGATCTGTGTGTCCGGCCGCAGCTGCCTCAGCTCGGAAAACGGGGCCAGGCCGGACAAGGTGTCCACGTGGGCCGCAATCACAGCGGTTCCGGCGTCATCCCCCGGTGCGGGACCATGGCGGTACCAGCCGGCCCGGTCAACGGAATCGGGAATTTCCATCTCATTGCCAGCTCCAATTCCGACGGCGACCACGCTCACGTCGATCGAGGTTCCTGCCACCACCAGCCGGGTCGGCGGCGTTTTCTCGCTGGCCGCCGCGGGCAGTGCACGGTGGACCGGGATCGCCGCCGGGTCCGGGATCACCGAGGTTTCGGACGTGGGTGCTTGGTTTGGGTCCCGGCCATCAGGCTGAGTGCCGGTGTCCCCGGGGCTTTGAGCCGAGGGCGTGGCCGCGGCATCGGAAGCGGCCGGGGCCAGCATGATGCCTTCGGCCGGCTGCGACGGAGCGGCACATCCGGCAGCGGCAACCAGCACCGCACTGAGCAGAAGCCCGGCCCGGGCCACCGTCGTCGTCGTTGTGTTTGGCATGGTTCCTACTGGGAAGGGTCGTGGGTGCGAGGTTTCAGGGCGGTGGGGCCGCGGCCCTAACCGGCGTCGGAGGAAGCCGGTGGCGCCCCGGGCAGGCACCACCGGCTTCGGAGCCCGCCGCAGCTACTTGGTGGCGCGAATCGCTAGCTTGCGACGGGCGGCGGCGCCGGCGCCGAGGAGCAACAGGACAGCTCCTCCGGCGACTGCGGCGCTGGTGTAATCCGGGCCGGTTTCGGCGGCCGCTCCGGACCGGCCGCCCGGCACTGCGCCGGGAGCGGAGTGCAGTCCTTCGATGTTCTGCACGGCCACGGCCAGGTTGCCGTCATCCAGGCTGCCCCACGCGTAGACAATGGTGTGCGTGCCCTCCGTCACCGGCACGTCGGCCGGTCCGATCACTGGCTCGGTGGTCCCGGCCGCGGCCACCGTGGCCGAGATGGTTCCCGGGTCAAGCGTGAGCGTTTGTTCGTCCGGGTTGGACAGGCCTTCGATCACCGCCGAGCCGCCGGCCAGCACGTCGACGGCGGGGGCGGCCGCCGTGTGGCGCACGGTCAGCTTGCCCTTGCCTGCGTCAATGGCGGAGACATCGTTGGTGAAAAGGTTGGCGGTGGGATTGCCCTCGGCGTCCAGGTTGGCCACCGCGGTGTAGTTGCCGCCGGACTCGAGCTGGACGTCGACGGGGCCAATGGCCGGGTCGTCTGCGTTCTCGGCGTCCGCGGCCGTAATGGCCAGGGTGTACTCGCCCGCGGGGAGTGCCAGCGGTCCGGCCAGCTCGCCGGGGACGAAGTCGTCCAGGGTCCGCTCGCCGTTGACCCAAACATCCACGGTCAGGTCGGGCACGCCGTGCAGGACCGAGAGCTGGGCCTCCTGGTCGGCGGCCTGGGCCGGAGCTGCCGCTCCGAGCGCCAGAAACCCTAGGGCGGAAACGGTATAGATGCTCTTGCGCATGTTGATCTCCTTCAAAGGCCCGGGTGCACCAGGCTGGTAGCTGCTTACACCCCTACTACCGTCCGGGCCGCGTGTTTGGATGCACGCTCATGAAAGATTTTTTGAGCGGCCCTCATTCGCCGGGCCCAAGACCTTGTAGATGGCGCAGATGAAGGACCTGTTGCGCGCCAGATCCGTGAGCTCCAGGTCAAACTTGCGCGGGAACAGCGGGCGGCCGGAGCCCACCGTAGCTGGCGCGATCGACAGGACCAGCTCGTCCAGCAGCCCCGCCTCGGCAAACTGGGCGGCCAGATCCCCACCGCCCACCACGTAGATGTCCTTACCCGCGGCCGCGGACGCGAGCGCGGCGTGGATCGGCTGGATGTCGCCCTGCGCAAAGCGGATGTCCGCGCCCTCGACGCCCGGCAGTTCTCCGTGCGAGAGGACCCAGGCGGGCATCTTGTACGGCCACGGTTCCTCCGACGCCAGCAGGTGTTCACGGACCCACTCATAGGTTGTCCGGCCCATCACCACCGCCCCGACTCCGGTGATGAAATTGTCGTAGCTGTTCGGGCCGCCGCCGTCGATGTCCTGCTTGAACAGCCAGTCCAGCGAGTCGTTTTCATCCGCGAGGTACCCGTCCAGGGTGGTGGCGGTGAAGAAGATGGTGCGGGTCATTGGTTCCTCCCGAACGGTCGCGAGTCGAACAGCTGCCGGTGACGGTCCTGAGCGCTGTGAAAACAGTGTGCCCGAAGCACGGCCGGATGCCCACGGTGGCGACCGTCCGAGCCCAAGCCGGGCACCGCCGTCGTGCTTTTCCCGCACGCGAAGTGCCGCCGGAGACGCTAAGTTTTAGGTATGGCTACGGATGAACGCGTGAACGAAGACTCGAGGGGTCGCAACGAGACTTTCGAAGAGAAGCTGGACCGCAACTGGAACGATCTGCTGCAGGAACTGCGGGTGATGCAGACCGGCGCGCAGATCATCACGGCGTTCCTGATGACGCTTCCGTTCCAGAGCAGTTTCCAAGACCTGGCTCCGTATCAGGTGGGCCTATACATCGCGCTGCTGGTGCTGTCGGCGCTGATGACCGGGCTGATCCTCACGCCGGTGGCGATCCACCGGCGGCTGTTCGGCCTGCACCTCAAGGAGGCCACGGTGGCGCAGGGGCACCGGATCGTGAAGATCGCGGTGCTGGGCATCGGGCTGCTGGCCACCGGTTGTGTGGCGTTCATTGTGGATGTGATTGCCGGGGATGTGCTGGCGCTGGCGATCGGCGGCGGGGTGCTGCTGGTGATGGTCTTCCTGCTGTGGATCCTGCCGCGCGTGCTGCAGCACGGGCTGCGCAGCGGCGGAGCGGGCGCCGAAGACTGACCTCGGTGGCGCCCGGCGGTTCCGCCCCAGGCGCCCATGGACACCCGGACGGGGCGAGCGGCGCCGTCACCCCTTGCCGGCAGTTGAACCCGTGACAGGCTCCGGCACGAGTGGGACCATGGCGGCATGAGCATTCCGTCAGAACCGAGCCCTCCGGCCGGAGCCCGCACTGATGAACATGGTCCGGGCGGCAAGACGTTCTTTGGCCAGCCGCGGATGCTGGCCAATCTGTTCAGTGTGGAGCTGTGGGAGCGCTTCTCCTTCTACGGCATGCAGGTTGTGGTCCTGCTCTACATGTACTTCGAGGTGGCCGACGGCGGTCTGGGCATCGACGAGGCCGTGGCCACCGGAATCATCGGCGCCTACGGCGGCACCGTGTACCTGTCCACGATCGTCGGCGCGTGGGTAGCGGACCGCCTGCTGGGCTCCGAAAAGACGCTGTTCTACAGCGCCATCATGATCATGCTGGGCCATATCTCGCTGGCGCTGATCCCCGGAATCCCGGGGCTGGCGGTCGGCCTGATCCTGGTAGCGTTCGGGTCCGGCGGACTAAAGGCCAACGCCACCTCGCTGGTGGGTTCGCTGTATGCGCTCGACGACGACCGCCGGGACGCGGGATTCTCCATCTTCTACATGGGTGTGAACATCGGCGCGCTGTTCGGGCCGCTGCTGACGGGCCTGACCCGGGAGACGCTGGGCTTCCACTACGCGTTCGCACTGGCCGCGGTGGGCATGGCGATCGGACTCACCCAGTACGCGCTGACCCGCAAAAACCTGCCGGAGGAAGCACACCTGATCGCCGACCCGCTGCCCAGGAGCAAGGTGCCGGTGGTGGGCGGCATCGTGGCGGCGGTGGTGGTCCTGATCGTGGTGGCGGTACTGACCGGGCTGGTGAACGCCGGAAACCTGGCCACGGTGGTGGCGCTGGTGGCGGTTGTCGCGGCGATTTCCTACTTTGTGGTGATCCTCTCCAGCAAGCACATCAATGACACAGAACGACGGCGGGTGCTCTCCTTCATCCCGATGTTCATCGCCAGCGCGGCGTTCTTCTCCATGTTCCAGCAGCAGTTCACCGTGGTGACCCTGTACTCGGACCAACGGCTCAACCGAAACATCCTCGGCTGGGAGATGCCGATCGAGTGGGTGCAGTCGATCAACCCGGTATTCATCATCCTGCTGGCCCCGCTCTTCGCCGCGGTATGGACGCGGATGGGCCCGAGGCAACCCATCACGCCGGTGAAGTTCGCCATCGGGCTGGCGATCATGGGGCTGGCCATCCTGGCGTTCATCCCGCTGGCCGGCGGCGGCCCGAACACCGCTCCGCTGCTGGCGATGGTGGGGATCCTGCTGATGTTCACGCTGGCCGAGCTTTTCATCTCCCCGGTGGGGCTGTCGCTGTCCACCAAACTGGCGCCGCACATTTTCCGCACCCAGATGGTGGCGCTGAACTACCTTTCGGTGTCGCTGGGCACCGCGTTGTCCGGCGTGCTGGCCGGCTTCTACAACCCGGAGAACGAGGTCCCGTACTTCGGCGCCATCGGCCTGGTGGCCCTGGTGCTGGCCGTTGCTCTGTTCCTGGGCGCGAAGCCGATCAAGAACCTGATGAGCGGGGTGCACTGAGCATGGGGAGTTTCGTCCGTGCCCGTCTGCGCGCTGGGTGTGGTGACAGCGTGACGGTGCGCGGGCTGGCCCGCGGTGGACGTGGCGGCGTCGTGGCGACCGGGGTTGTTCCGTGGTGACGCCGCAGCGAGTGCTGGTCACCGGTGCCACCGGCTATATTGGCGGGCGGCTGGTTCCGCGGCTGCTGGCGCGCGGGTACCAGGTCCGCGTGCTGGTCCGCTCCCCCGGCAAACTGGCGGCGGTGCCGTGGCACGACGACGTGGACATTGTGGCTGGAGACCTGGCAGATGAAGACGACGCGCGGCGGGCCTGCGCGGATGTTCAGACGGTGTTCTACCTGGTGCATTCGATGGCCTCCGGGACCGACTTCGAGGAACGCGAACTGGCGATGGCGCGTACCGTCGCCAGCGCCGCCGCGGCTGCCGGGGTGCGCCGGATTATCTATCTGGGCGGGCTGCATCCGGAGAACGTCGAACTCTCCCGCCACATGCGGTCGCGGGCCGCCGTGGGCCGTGCGCTGCTGGAAGGCGAGGTGCCCGCGGCAGTCTTCCAGGCCGGCGTCGTGATTGGCTCCGGTTCCGCATCCTTTGAGATGATCCGGCATCTGTCCGAAAACCTGCCGGTTATGCCGGCGCCCAGCTGGGTGCGGCGGACAGTGGAGCCGATAGCCATCCGCGATGTTCTGCACTATCTGGAACGCGCGCCGGAGCTCCCGGCCGGGCTGAACCGCACGTTCGATATCGGCTCGAGGGAACGGTTGACCTACGCGGGACTGATGTACGGGTATGCGCGCGAAGCCGGGCTGGCGCAGCGGCTGATTTACGCCCTGCCGATCCCCGCTCCCGCGCTCGCCGGCTGGTGGGTGGCGCTGACCACACCAATCCCGCACGCCATGGCGGTGCCCCTGGTGCAGTCGCTGCAGCACGATGCAGTCTCCGCCGAGCACGACATCGACCGCTACATCCCGCCGCCCGAGGACGGACTGACGGGTTACCGCCGGGCAGTGAAACTGGCGCTGGGGAAGATGGCCAGCGGCGAGGTGGAAACCAGCTGGACCAACGCGTCCAACGCCCCGCCTTCGGACCCGCTGCCCAGCGACCCCGACTGGGCCGGACGGACCGTGTTCGTGGACAACCGGGAACGTGGCTCCGAGGTTGCCGCCGAGGACGTCTGGCGCGTGATCCAAGGGATCGGCGGAACGAACGGCTGGTATTCGTGGCCCGCGGCGTGGGCGATCCGCGGCGTGCTGGACAAGCTGGTGGGCGGCGCCGGACTAACCCGCGGCCGCCGGCATGCCGGCCGGCTCGGCGTCGGCGATGCCGTGGACTGGTGGCGGGTGGAAGCCATCGAGGAGGGACCGGAGCGCCGGCTGCTGCGGCTGCACGCGGAAATGAAGGTGCCCGGGCAGGCCTGGCTGGAACTCTCGGTGGCATCCAAGGACGGCGGCAGCGTGTACCGCCAGCGCGCCATCTACTTCCCCACCGGGCTCTCCGGCAAGCTCTACTGGTGGCTGGTCCTGCCGTTCCACGGCCTGATCTTCCCGTCCATGGCGCGCAACATCATCCACCGGGCCGCCGCGCTCGGTGCGACTGATGACGCGGCCGCCAACATCCGCTAGATTGACGGACCATGAACCCCGACGACGATGGACCGTCCGAACGCTACCGGCGCCCCGATGGGCTCGACGACGCCACGGTGGCGGCCTTGGGCAAGCTCTCCGAGGCGCTCGAAATTATCGAACACGCCCGCGGTCACCTCTACGCTTTCCACCGGCTCACCGGCAAGGCAGACTTCGCCTTGGGCGACGCCGCGGCGCTGCTGCGCAACGCCGGGCACGACGAGTTGGCCGAGCGGATCGATCAGGAGCTCGTCGGCCGAAACGTGATTGAGGGACGCTGGACCTTCCAGATCATCGACGAGTACGACGAGACCTACTACGGCCCGTGCAAGGAACTGGAGCGGCAGGCCCGCGAGAAGCTGGCCGACGGCCGCAAGCACTTGTTCGAGGCCGAGATGAAAGAGGACCGTCGCACCCACGGGCAAAAGAACCATGAGGCAAAACCTCCGAGCTTGCGCGACCTCGACCCCTAACCGGACCGGCTTCACGGTTCCGCGCGACGTCGCGCACGGGCTAGGCCTGCAGGCCGCGGGCGCCACGGTTAGTGGCGTGTACCGTGGGCGCCACATTGGTGGCCTGACAGCGGGCCACATTTAGGAGCCCGGACAGTGGGCCACATTTAGGGGCCTGAACCGCGGGTGCCACAGCCAGGGGCGTGTACATTGGGCGCCACATTTCCTGGGGAAGGGCCAGCATTCCTCATGCTTGCGTGGAGATATGCGCGCGGTCTCAGTCCATTGGAGCGATCTAGCGCCAGCTTTGCTTACCACCCGGAAGACAATGTGGCGCATCCTGTACGCACATCTTCCGAAGCCTGCTTTCGGGACGGCTCGACGGGCCAGGGCTGCGGGCTACACCGGCTAGGCCTGGAGGTAGAGACTGGCTAGGCCTGGGGGTAGAGACGGGCCAGGTCTGGCGGTAGACGGCTAGACCTCCGGGTAGACAACCGCCAGCGGCAGCCGGCCTCAGTCCAGCACTGTGAGCTTGAGTCCGGTGTAGCGCTCCCCGCGGGCAGAACGGCCCGAAGCGCACCGGGGCGGGGCCGGCCCACCAGCCGCTTCCGGCTGTGGCGGCGCGGGTTCCCGACGACGGGGCCCGCGCCGTCGTCGTTTCAGTTTCCGGCTGCCGGCTCCGCTTGCACCGATGCCGCCAGCCCCAGCTCGTGCTCCCCGAGGTCGGCGAAGTAGGACTCGACGGTAGCGCGGTCCACCTCGGCCAGCGTGGCCGGATTCCACGCGGGGTTGCGGTCCTTGTCGATCACCTGGGCGCGGACGCCTTCGGCAAAGTCCGGGGCGGCGACCAGCCGAACCCCCAGCCGGTAGTCCTGGTCCAGCACTTCCTCGAGCGTCTCCATCTTGCCGGCACGGCGGAGGGCTTCGAGCGTGAGCTTCACCGCGGTGGGCGACTTCGCCGCGATCTCCTCGGCGGCGGCCTGGGCGGCCTGCTCCGGCGATTCCTGCAGGGCGGCGAGGATCTGCTCCGCGTCGTCGAACGCGTAGCACTCGTCGATCCAGCCGCGCTCCATTTCCAGGTCCGACGCCGGGACGTCCGCGTGGGAGAAGGCCGCCATGGCTTCCTGGGCCGGGGCCTCGGCGAGCGCGGCGGCCAAGGCCGGAAGCTCGGCGCTGTCCACCAAGTAGTCGGCCAGGCCCAGGGCGACGGCATCGGCCCCGGTGCCGGTATCGGCGGTGAGTGCCAGGTGGGTGCCCAGCTCCCCCGGCGCCCTGGAGTACAGGAAGCAGCCCCCGACGTCGGGAATGAAGCCGATGCGGGTCTCCGGCATGCCGACCCTGGTTCGCTCGGTCACCACCCGGTGCGAGGCATGCGCGGAGATGCCGATGCCGCCACCGAGCACCACGCCGTCCATGAACGCGACGATCGGCTTGGGGTACCGGGAGATCAGCGAGTTCATCCGGTACTCGTCTTCCCAGAAGATCTCGTCGCCGCCGTCCTTCATGTGCCGGTAGATGGCCACGATGTCCCCGCCGGCGCACAGCCCCCGCTCGCCGGCGCCGGAGATGAGGACGGTCTCCACGGCGTCGTCCTCCGCCCACTCGCGGAGCGCGGCGGTGACAGCGGTGATCATCGAGTCGTTCAGGGCATTGATGGCCTTCGGCCGGTTCAGCACAATGTGCCCCAAGCGGCCGGTACGCTGCAGCAGAATCTCTTGAGTACTCATCGCAGAGAAGCCTACCGCGGCATGGCCGCGCCGGGCAGGGCCCTGTTCGTGTCTGCGCCCGCCTCGGTTTAGCCGGGTTCAGGGCGCTGGCTGCATGGATTTGTCGAATCCGGTCGAATACACAGCTAACTTGTTGTCTCCCGGCGCCGACTGTGGAAGAAGTCGAGTCGAAACCCCGGCGCCGGCAGAAGCACCTGATGCCGATGCTGTCGTTTGCCACCTAAAGGGAGTTGTTGTGAAAGCGTTTGCTTGTGGAGATGTGGTTCCTGGTTGCGAGGCACGCTGGGTGTGCAGCTCCGAGGATGAGATCTTGGTTAACGTCGCCTCCCACGCTCGTGAAGTCCACGGACTCGACCGGATCACCGATGATCTCGAACAGGCGGTACGCGGGTCCATAGTGTCGGTCGGCTGAGCGGCGCTCCGCACACATGTCGGTGGGGATGGCATCAGACCGCTCCGCGTGGACTGACTTGCTGGACCAGGCATGCAGCGGCGAGGGCTTGGGTGTGGCGTACCAGCCCATCGTGGACACCGTCCGCGGCACCGTCGTCGGCTACGAAGCCTTGGCCCGGTTCCCGGGATTCGATGAGAAGAGCCCCGAAGTATGGTTCTCGGCCGCGCGGGCCGAGGGCCGCGCCGCAACACTGGAGGCGGCCGCCCTCCGGATAGCCCTCAAGGCGCGGGCCATGCTTCCGACCAACTGCTTTCTCACCGTCAATGTGTCGCCCGACCTGCTGGCCGTCGATGAGCTGCGCCGCGTTTGGCGTGCACAAGGGGACCTTACTGGCCTGGTCATTGAACTCACCGAACAAGTACCGATTGATTCATACGGGCATCTTGCGCCGGATTTGAACCAGTTGCGGGCTGCGGGCGCCTTGATAGCGGTTGACGACGCCGGTGCTGGCTATGCGGGACTCCGGCACCTCATCTCTCTGCGTCCTTCGATCATCAAGATTGACCGGGACCTGATCCGCGACGTTGACAGTGATGAGGCCAAACGGGCCTTGATCGAAATGCTTGGAACCTTCGCCAGCCGCGTTGATGCCTGGATATTGGCCGAAGGAATCGAACCCGCGGCGGAACTGGAGACGGTCGCGGCCCTTGGGGTCCCGCTGGTGCAGGGCTACTACCTGGCCAGGCCTTCCGCCCCGTGGGCGTCGATCCCTCTGGAAACCGCGCACCGTCTGGCCGCACGGGACAGAACGGGCCGCGGGCACGCTGTACGCCATCTCGTGGAGCGGGCGTTGACGGTGTCCACGGTTCAAGCCGCAGCCGATGCCTTCGCGGCGGATGCGCGGTTACAGTTCGTCGCGCTCCTTTCCGAAGACCGGCGGCCGGTCTGTATCCTCGCCCCATTCACAGCGGCCCAGGGCTGGGCTTCACCCGGGCTGCGGCTGAATCTGGACACGCCCATCGCGGCCGCCCTGGCCCGCGCCGTGACGCGCCCGCAAGAGCATCGGTTTGAGCCGATGGCCGTGACGGACAATGCCGGCCGGTTTGCCGGCATCGTCAGGATGGAACGCTTGATTACAGCGTTGGCGGGCGGCGAATCCTCGGCGTCCTCCTAGCGCGCTGGGCCCGGCGTTCCTGGCGCAGCTCCCGGTCCGCCAGCATCTGGGCCGCCTGGGCCCGGCCCTGGCGCTCCGGGATCTGCTCCCGGGCCGCCAGCGTTTGGGCCCGGCGCTGCATCGGGGCCCGGCGCTGCGGGCCACGGCCCCGGTTCCCCGGGGACCGCCCCCGACCCGCCAGCCCCTGGCCCCGGTTCGGGGGCCCAGCTTCCCGTTGCCGTTCCGGGTGCTCCGGGCATCGCGGGCCCCTCAGGCGGCGCCGCGGCTGGGGGTTCGTCGGCGCCCTGGTCGAGGCGGAAGGGCGGATACTCGTCACGCATCAGCAGCACGTAGGCTGCGACCCGATAAGACCAGCGGTTGAGCCCCATGATGAAGGCAAACAAGTCATACCGGTAGCGGGCGGTGAACAGCAGGATCACGGCGGTGATCAGGATGAGCAGTCCCAGCAGGGACAGGCCCCAGGAGGACACCGATACATCGTCGCCCCAACTCCGGCTCCAGGCGAGTCCGCTGCCGCTGGTGAAGATGCCGACGATCAGCAGGTGCGGGATCGCCAGCAGCCACCATTTCACCAGCACCAACCCGTGCGAGAGACGCTGCGGATAGGCAACGTCCAAGTCGGCGGGATATTCGGCCTGGGCCAGCGTGAACGGCGGGTACCGGTCGGTGCCAAGTGCCGAGTAACCGTAGAACCCCACCCGCCAAGACCAGCGCAGCACACCGACGTTGAAGCAGAACCAGGACCGTGGGTAACGGCCGGTGAACAGGATGACGATTCCGGCCGCGATGGTGCTGACCACCAACGCGAACCACAGCAGCGCCAGGACAATGTAGTGCGGGATGGCCAGCAACCACTTAACCAGCCACAGCCCCCGCGAGAGCCGGCTGTCCAAGTAACCTGCGAGTCGGACGGGATACACCGACGTCGGCGTCCTCTGCCAGCCCGCGTTTCCGGCCAGGGTTGCGCCCGGGCCTTGGCCTGGGCGGTCACGGGCGGGGTCGACATTCCGCCCGAGCCCCGCGGAACCAAGCAACAGCAAGGGAATCCCGATGACCAGCGCGATGATTCCGGGGATCAGCAAACCGCCCCCGAGCGGCCCCAGCAAGTCGGAGCGCGCGCCGGCCTGCAGGTCCACCCAGACCGGACGGCTGGCATCGGCGTTCATCACCACCAGCGACCATTGTCCGGGTTGCACCTTCCAGGAGATCGTTTGAGAACCGGAGCCGGTGGCGGATTCGGTCCAGAAGTCCTGCTCCGCCGGTGCGGCGGGGGCGCGGTTGCCGGGTGTCGTCCGGTCGCGGTTGTCCCGCCAGGACATCTGCCCTTCCCCGGTTTGGGACCAAGAGGCACCGCTAAGCGGAGTAACAGGCACGTCCCGCAGATAAGTCTGGACGTCGGAGGCCTTGGCGATGCCCACGAAGACTTCCTGGTCCGGGACCACGGCCTCGGCGCGCACCTGCACGCTGGCAAGGTCACCGACCGGTGGCATCCCCTCGGACCAGGGATCGACCACCACGGACGGACTGGTCACGGCGTAGCCGGTGCTCTGGTAGCGCTTGGTGCCGCCGGTCAGGTAGCCGCCGTCGCTTTGCGCGGCAGAGGCGCCCAACACGATCGATCCGGCGATGGTCATCCCCATTCCGAGCATGCTCAGCAGCACGCCAAGGATCAGCAGGACCCAGTTGCCGGGCTTCATCCGGGCCGGCGGCGGGCCAGGAGGGGGTGCGTACGATGGGGCTGGTTGGGCGGTCATGGCGATCCTTTCGCACCGCGCCAACACCGTGGTCGGCGCGGCCGCCTAGGGCTGGATGGATAGAATCTTGGCGGCCAGATCGGCTCCCCACTGACGCGCCCGGGCCTCCTCCTCCGGCATCAATTGGTTGGTAGAGGTGACCAGAAAGCTCTCCGGCTCGGCCAACAGTTCGAATCCGTGCCGGCGCAGGGCCTTGGCAATCGCGTGGCTGGCCCGGCCGGTGAACAGCGCGGGAGCTTTGATCCGGGTGTCGAACGCGGCTGCCTTCCCGGTGGTCTTTCCCAGCGACGCCAGCCATTCCCGCACCGCCGGCCCCTGGGCCGCGGGGTCCATCTCCAGCTCATTTTTCGGGGCTTCCTTCGCCGCTGCCTTGCGGGTGGAATCCCGGCTAAGTCCGTGCACGTGGGTGGGCGCACCCACTACCAGGACGTCGTCGGGACGGATCCCGCGCTCACGTGCAGCTTCGACGGAGAAAACTTCTGCTGGGCAATGCGCTTCGGTCAGGCCGAGGCCGATGGCTCTCGCGATCTGGTGGGTATTGCCGTACATAGATTCGTAAACCACGACTACTCCCATGCTGTGCTCCTTCTGCAACGTCCTTCAGGACTCAGCGGACGCCTGAAGCCGGGCCGAGCGAACGTCATGGGCTATCTCCCCTGCCCAGTCTTCGATCTGGTCCCAGTCCCGGAAGTCCCCGAAACGTGCGCCCACCAAGCGGAACAGGACGCTGGTCCAGCGCGGAAAGTCTTCCTCCCGCGCCACCCCGAGAAGAGGCGGTGCCCACGCGGACGGACCAGATCGCGCAGCGCCCCGGCCAAGCGCCGGTCCTGCGCTTTGCCTGCCGACGTTCGGACCGCAGGTGGCAAGCTGGCGGACATCCCCACGCTGAAGAGCCACACCGGGCGGGCCACTAGTTCACTTGCATGCCGTTGGACGAACGCCATGGCCTCGGGCAGCCACGCCTGTTCGTGAATGGCACTGCCCAGCACCGCTGCATCGTAACCGTCGAGTACGCCCAGCCGGCTGACGGGAAGAGCATCCACGGCCAGGCCCTCTTGTTCCAGCACGCCAGCGATTCGCAGCGCGATTTCCCGGGTAGAACCGTGGGCGCTGGCATGACCGATCAAGACCCGCACTGCGGCACCACCCCCTTGGTGTGCTTCCCCAACCCGTCGGACGGCTGGCCCCCACCGGCCCCGTACGGCTGCTGGCACCATGCTACTCAGCCGCCCGGTACGTGGATAGGGCTTAGTGAGGCGGACGACCGCGGTGCTTACCTTCCGGCCAACGCTCGGCTGACCATCCCGGGCTCCGGGTTGGTCAGCACCTCGCCGCCCAGCAGCACGGTGGGGACGGTTTCGTTCCCGTGGTTGTGTTCGCGCACGAACGCAGCACCTTCGGGGTCCCGCCAGATGTTCACCCAGTGCGCGCGGCGGCCGTTGCGGCCCAAAGATGCCCTCAACCGCAGGCAGTAGACGCAGCCGGGCCGCCAGAAGATGACCACACCGCCGTCGTTCTTGTCTTTAATCGAAGCCCACGGCTCCTGCCGGCTGCCGAAGAACGGACTGATCACCCACGCGGCGGCCAGCAGCAGCGCGGCAAAAACGATGCCCGCCGCCCAGTCCCCGTCCTGCCCGGATGAGACCAGCAGTGTCACCGCCGCTGCGGCAAAAGCGACTGCCCCAAACCAGCGCTCGAAGCGTTTCATGGCCACAGACTACCCGGCTGCGGAAATCGCTCTCTCCACCGCGCCGGACGACCTTCCGCCCGTGGCGCCAAGGTTTCTCCCAGCTTTTGCCATGCGGGCGCCCATCTGCGCAGGCTAACGTCGCACACTGGCCACCGAGATGGGAGATCAGTGTGACTAAGAAATGGTTGTTGAGCCTGGCTGTTGCCGGCTCCATCGCCGTCCTCACCGCTTGCGCCGGAGCGCCCGCGGACGGCGGCGCCAGTCCGGCCGCGTCGGCCGAATCCAGCGCCGGCGCCGAGGGACAGGCACAGATGCCGGAGCCGGACCTGAAGGACATCCCGGATGTGGTGGCCGAGGTCAACGGAACGAAGATCACCAAGGACAAGTTCACCGCCGCCTACGAGGGCCAATTCCAGCAGATGGCCATGCAGTCCCAGATGACGGGCCAGGAGGTGGACCAGGACGCGCTGAAGAAGCAGACAGCCGAGGCCATGGTCGGCACCCAGTTGCTGATCCAGGAAGCCGACCAGCGCGGCATCAAGGCGCCGCAGAAGGACGTGGACGCCGAACTGGAGAAGATGGCCAAGTCCAACGACTTCAAGACCGTCGACGAGCTCCTGGCCGCCATCGAGAAACAGGGCATGGACCAGAACGAGGTCAATGCCGAGATGGAAACCCAGGTCAAGGTGAACAAGCTGATCGCCGAGGAAGCCGGCGACACCAACCCCTCCGAAAAAGAGCTGAAGGCCGCCTACGATCAGGCCAAGCAGCAGCAGGAGGCGATGGGCGAACAATCCGGCCAGAAGGCCGAGGTTCCCTCGATGGAGGAAATGCGCCCGAATCTGGAAGAGCAGGTGAAGGCGCAGAAGGAAACCGAGGCCACCCAGGCGCTGGTCACCGAGCTGCGGGAAAAGGCGGACGTCAAGATCCACCTCTGATTCTGCCCAAGCCAAAAGCGTTCGACGCCGGTGCCCGCCTCAGGCGGGCACCGGCGTCGACATCTCGGTGCTGCACGCGCGCTGTCTAGACTGAGGCATGTCTGCAGAAAAGAAGAACTGGCATGCCAGCCACAAGCAATCGCTTACCCGGGGCGAGCGGGCCGCGGATGTCTTGCGCAACAGCATGGGCAGTTGGCGGCTTGTCGCGGGCTTCATTGCCGTCATGATCATCTGGGCCATCGTGAATTTTGGGCTCAGGGACCCCTGGGACCCGTATCCGTTTATCCTGCTGAACCTGTTCCTGTCCATGCTGGCCGGGCGGCAGGGCGCCATTCTGCTCATTGCCGCCAAGAGGCAGGATGCGATCGCCGCCGCCATGGCCGAACATGACTTCGAGACCGAAACTGCCGCCCGGGAAGGGATCGAACAGCTGCTGGCCATCAACCGGAACAGTTGGAGATAATCCGCCGGCTCCAGGAACAGGTTGCCGGACGCAGCGAGCCGCGGTAGTCGCGAGCGACAGGCGGGGCGGCACTGTCTACCGGCGCCACTGTCTACCGGCGGCACTGTCTACTGGCCGCATTCCCTACCGGCGGTCCGCGGCCTGGCTGGCCATCAGGGCCGGCTGCCGGACCGCCGCGTAGAGCAGCATGTCCCGGCGTTGTCCGCCGATGACCTGGTAACTGCGCAGCAGGCCTTCGCAGCTGAAGCCGGCCGCTTCGGCGGTGCGGAACGACGCCGTGTTCCACGGCTCAATGTAGAGCTCCAGCCGGTGCAGCTCCGGGATGGTCCAGCCGAAGTCCGCCAGCGCCGCCAGCGCGTCGGCCGCGCGGCCCTGTCCGCGGTGCACCGGAGCCATCAGATAGCCGGCCGTGGCCCGGCCCTGCGGCAGGTAGGTCAGCCACAGGCCAATCTGGCCCAGCGCCCGGTCCGTCTGCGCGTCCGCCACGGCGAACGAGTACCCCGCCCCGGACGTGAACCGCCCGTTCTGGCGCAAGATCCATTCCACCGCCTCGTCCTGCGGGCACGGTGACGGGATGGAACTGATCAGCGGAATGTACGGGTCCTCGGCCAGTTCCACGGCCAGCTGTGCGTCGTCGCTGCGGAACTGGCGCAGCACCACACCGCCATGCGCCGGCGGAACCTCTGGCCAAGCGAGCGGCAGGCGTGCATCCATGAATTCGATTCTGCCAGTTGCCGCCGGGTTGGCCAGCGGTTGCGACTCCGAGCCGGCCGGCTGAGCCTGAAGAAATCGGCTAGCGGCCCCTCGTGGAATCACTGCGAGTGGCCCCGATCCTTTCGATCGGAGCCACTCGCAGTGAGGCTAAGCCACGGCATCGGTACCTTCCGGGCCGGAAGGAACCTGTGTTACTTGTTCTTGGCCATGGGCGCCGCCATCCTCGATTCGACCTGGTGCGGGCCTGAAGCGGAGGGCCGGACGTCGAAGTCGAAAATTGAGGTGGGCAGGTAGACGGTGGAGCATGAGTTCGGGATGTCAACGACGCCGGAGAGCCGGCCCTCGATCGGCGCGGCACCGAGCAGCAGATAGGCCTGCTCCCGGCTGTAGCCGAACTTGGTGAGGTAGTCGATGGCGTGCAGACAGGCCCGCTGATAGGACAGGTGTGAATCCAGGTACTTCTGCTCACCGTCCAGGGTCACCGAGGTTCCGGAGAACGCGAGCCATTCGCTGAACCGCGGATCCACGATACCCGGCATGAAGATGGCGTTCTCGCTGACCCCATAGGTGTCCATGCCTCCCTTGATGAGATCGACCCGCAGGTCCAGGAAGCCGCCCATTTCGATGGCACCGCAGAAGGTGATCTCGCCGTCACCCTGGGAGAAGTGCAGGTCGCCCATCGACAGGTTGGCGCCGTTCACGAAGACCGGGTAGAAGACCCGGGTGCCCTTCGAAAAGTTCTTGATGTCCTGGTTTCCGCCGTTTTCACGAGGAGGCGCGGTACGGGCCGCTTCCCCGGCCACCCGGTCGAAATCGGATTGCGGCACGCCCCCAAGAACAGCGTCTTGCGGGAGGGGCGGCAAGGCCAGCGGCGGCACCCGGTTCGGGTCCGTCGCGATGAGGTCGCCCTCGCGCTTGTTCCATTTGGCCAGCAGCTCCGCGGACGGTGCTGTGCCCATCAGTCCGGGGTGGATCAGCCCGGTGAAGGAAACCTCCGGAATGTGCCGCGACGAGGCTACCTGGCCGGTAAAGTCCCAGATCGCTTTGTAGGCATCCGGGAACTGCTCGGTCAGGAACCCGCCGCCGTTGTTTGTAGAAAAGATGCCGGTGTAGCCCCAGCCCTGTCCGGCCAATGGACCGGAATCTTCCTGCGGGACGGGCCCCACGTCCAGAATGTCTACCACCAGCAGGTCCCCCGGCTGCGCCCCTTCGATGGCGAAGGGACCGCTGAGCTTGTGCACGGTCGGAAGTGGGGCGTTGAGAATGTCCTCCGCCGAATCATCGTTGACGATCGCGCCGTCAAACCATTCGCGGCAATGGACGCGGAAAACATCACCAGGCTTGACCGTAGCTACCGGCGGGATCTCCGGGTGCCACCGGTTGTGGCCAACTTTCTCCTGGTCCTCGAATTTCTTTGTCGAATCAAGGGGGAATATAACCTCGGGCATTGTTCTCTCTCCTTAGGATGTTCGGCAAAAATAGGTTTCCTCAGGGCCTGGGCAGCTTTTGGTGCAGCGGGTTGGCGGTGTAGACCGGGCGATTTTTTCCCTGACCGGGCAGCCCGGTGACGACCGGCGGTTGGTGTGCACTGCGTTTGGAGTCGTCGATCAGCCGAAATTCCGCCGAGCCGGCGCGGGAAAGGTGCGGAGCGCTCATTTTCCTACGTGACGTTGCACCGCAGGACGGGCAGGGCATCGAATCCGGCGCTTCACCCATTCCACACATCAGGTCGAAAACCGCACATTCGGGGCACCGGTATTCGTAAATAGGCATCAGAAGCGGTTTCCTTTCCTGCTGCAAACTCCCTAAGCAGTGGAGGCCGTGGCTGTATCGTCAGCGGTTGTCGAATGAGGGAAGCCCCTGCTGGCCAGGAAAAAGGCCACGGCCAGGCAGATTGCTCCCGCAAGCGCCATGATCAGGGCACTGCCCCCTCCGGTCTCATATCTGTTCAGCAGCAGGAGGAACGCCGGGATGGTACCGGTCAGGAAGCTCACGAGGATGGTGAACCAACCGGTTGCGAGGGTAAGCGATTCCTTGTGCAACCCCAGCACGAGGAAGAACATGAACCACAGCGCCGCCCAGATGAGCCAGATGGAGCCGAAGACCGGATCGTTGACCGACGTGAACTGAATAACTCCAATGATGACGGCGCAGATGGCAACGAACAGGGAGAACCAGCCCAGCCCCTCGCCGGGAAACCCAGTAACCTGGAGAATTCCGACGTAAAGGTACGTAAAACCGAAAAGATATAGCCCGGCTGCTCCGAAAATCACCGCCGGATCGTTATTTGCCTGCAGAATAATGAGCGTCGGGAAGACTACCTGCATGGTACCGACAAAAAAGTTGAGGATGGCAGCTGATTTTCCCGGAATAAGCCCCACCAGCATGAGACCGTTGATGAACAAAACGGCACCGACATACAATAAACCGACACTGCCCATGTTCGCTCCATCGCGATACAGGTGATGCTTGAGGTGTAGCTCTGAAGAGTGTGGCCTAAAACCCCGCTTGGGGAGGTTAGACGCCACGCACCGTTATCGGCGCCCGGATAGCACGTGTTGGATAGTGCGGCCCAGCATAGTGGGCAAAATTCTGGAGTGTCAACGGCGTGGCGTTTAACCTGCGCGGACGGTTTAAATTGTCGGGTTAAAGCAGCGCCAGGGCCAGTCCGGCGGCCGCTGCCGCAACGGTAACGATCAGCGTGCCCGCCGCATTGATCAGGGCAAGGATCGGCCGTCGGGCTTGCAGGAGGCGGACGGTGTCCACGCTCGCCGTGCTGAAGGTGGTGTAGCCGCCCAGAAACCCGGTTCCCAGCACGGTCTGCAGGGCAGCCGGGGCGCCGTGAAAAATGATGGCTCCGGCGAGGAATCCCATGAGCAGCGAACCGCTGACGTTGACCAGCATGGTGCCCAGGGGCAGCTCGCCACGGAAGCGTGAACTGATCAGCCCGCCGAGCACAAACCGGGCCACCGCGCCCGCCCCGCCGGCAAGCATCACCAGAAGGATGGTCATGTCAGGTCCGTTTCGGCGCCACCGGCGTTCCCGGGACCGGTGGCGGCACGGCGGGCGGCAGCCACCCACACCCCGGCCGCAGCCGTTGCCAGCCCACCAATCACGGACAGCAGCATAAAGGCCACGGCATCGGCCATCCTGTCGGCTGCCAGGAGAAGATTGGCGTCCAGGGCAAGGGTGCTGTACGTGGTGAAGGCTCCCAAGAACCCTGTACCAGCGAGCAGCCGCAACGTCCGCCGTGCGCCAACATCAGGGCCACGCCGTGCAAGTGCCTCCAGTAACAGGCCGAGCGCGAAAGCCCCGCAGAGATTGATGACCAGGGTCGGCAACGGCCAGCCGTCCGGCGAGGGGATGGCCGTATTCAGCCAGTACCGGCACAGGGTGCCCAGAGCCCCACCGCCCATGACCATCAACATGGCGGGAAGCTGCAGGTGCAGCGGTCTGGAGCCGGGGCGTTCGCGGCCGCCGCGGCTCATGGGCTCACCCTGCTGGGCAACTGGCTACGCAACAGCACATCAGCCAGTCTAGGGTTTCCCGGCCGGGTTCAAGGGATAACCGACACGGCGAAATCCTGCCCCGCGCTGCGGCTACCCGCCGTGCGCGGCCGGAACGGCGGTCAACAGCTGCAGCAGCGCCTCGCCGGGGCCCACCCCGTTAATAACGTAGTCGCCCACCGCCTGCTGCCGGTAGGTGGCGGGGTTGTGCGAGGAGATGGTCCTGGCGTTGCGCCACAGTCTGTCCAGCTGCCGCGAGCTGGAGGTTGCGGACGCGCCGCCGACTTCGAAGATCCGCGAGATCAGCCGCAGTACCTGGTCAATGACGATGGGCTGGATCCCAAAGACGTGGGCGTCAGCACGGGAAAAATCGTCGACGACGGCGGTGCCCTGCTGCTGCGCCGCGCTCGCCTGCTGCACGGTGCGCGCCGCCGCGAGGACCGCGGCCTTCACCGTTTCCACGGTGCCGAAGGCCTCGCCGATGATCTGCAGGGATACCTGGTCCTTGGTGGGCGCGATGGCCGGATTGAACAGATTGCGGTTGCGCGACCGGACAAAGTCGGTGATCTCCTCCAGTGCCGCCAACGCGATGCCGGCCAGGTTGGCCAGGTGCACCAGCTGATACACCGCGTGCTGGATGCCGCCGCCTGCTTCCTCGCTCCCGCGGAAGTGCAGGAAGCGCGGGTCCACTTCCACGTCGACGAACTCTGCGGTGCCGGAGCCGGTCAGCCGCTGGCCGAAACCGTCCCAGTCGTCGTGGACGCTCACGCCGGCGGCACCCGTGCTGACCTGGACCGTGGCGAAGCCCGCTTCCCCCGTTTCCGGATGCGCCGCGAGCACGCTCACCACTATCCAGTCGGCAAAGATCGATCCGGTGGCGTAGTACTTGGTGCCGTTGAGCAGCAGCCTGCCGTCCTGTTCCACCACCCGGGTGGATTGGGCGGCGAAGGTTCCGGTGCGCTCGCTCTCCGCGTTGCCCACCAAGGCACCTGCGGAGAGCTCGGCCAGCCAGTGGTCACGGTAGCCGGTTTCCGGATGTGCCAGCACAAATTCGGTAAACCCGATGTGGCCACGCAGCGCCTGCGGGATATTCGAGTCTGCGGCACCCAGGCCAATCAGCAACCGGGCCACCTGGTCCACGGTGGCGCCGAAGCCGCCGGCCTGCACCGGAACGCGGAGCCGGCCGAAGCCTGCTTCGCGCAACCAGCCGATCTCCTCAAACGGCAGTCTCCGGTCCCGCTCCCGCTCGAGGGCGCCTTCGCGGATCCGGCTGAACACCGGCTGGAAAATCGCGTCCAGTTCCTGGTCCGTGGCGGCGCGGGATTCAGAAACGGTGTGGCTCACGAATGGGCTCCTTCAGTGGTCGGTGTCCCGGCAGCAGCGGGCGGGTTCCGCTGGCCCGGTGCCAGGCCAAGCTGGGGCAGCGAGGCCAGTAGTTCGCGGGTGTAAGGGTGCCGGGGGTGGTTGAAGACGTCCTCGGCGCTGCCTTGCTCCACGGCCCGGCCGTCCTTCATCACCAGCACCCGGTCGCTCATGTGGTGGATCACGCCCAGATCGTGGGAGATGAACAGGTAGCTCAGGCCCAGTTCCTGCTGCAGGTCGGTGAGCAGGTCCAGCACCTGGGCCTGCACGGAGACATCCAGGGCGGAGACCGCCTCATCCAGGACGATGACTTCGGGTTCCGGCGCGAGCGCCCTGGCGATGGCGAGGCGCTGGCGCTGGCCGCCGGAGAGCTGGAGCGGATGCTTGGCCAGGTGCTCCACCTGCAGGCCGACCTGGCCGGCGAGCTCCCGCACCTGGGCTGCCCGCTCTGCTTCGCCGGGATAGTCCTGCCGCGCGAGGGCATCCAGGAGAATCCGTTCCGCGTTCCAGCGCGGGTCGAACGAGCTGAGCGGGTCCTGGTAGACCACGGTGACCGAGCGGCGGCGGGAACGCCGGGCCGCGGTCGAGATTCCGGTCCATGCCGCACCGTCCAGCAGCACTCGGCCGGCATCCGGTTCCAGCATCGCCAGCGCCATCTTGGCCGTGGTGCTCTTGCCCGATCCGGATTCGCCGACGATCCCGAGCGTCTCCCCCGCCCGGAGCTCAAAGGAGACGCCGTCGACGACGGTGCGCACCACGCCGTCGTGGCCTTGGTAGCTCTTCACCAGTCCCTCCGCCCGCAGCACCGGTGCATCCGCGGGGCGCGTGGTCCGGGGCCGGCGGCTGGTGGCGGTGATGCGGGCGCGGCCGTCCTTGCTCAGCGGGGTGCCCTTGGTGTGCTCGGACGGAATGGCGTCCAGCAGCGCCCGCGTGTAGTCGTGCTGCGGGTGGTACAGCACCTGGCGGGCCGGGCCCTGCTCCACGATGGCGCCGCCCTGCATCACGGCCACGTGGTCGGCCAGAGTGGCCACCACGGAGAGGTCGTGGCTGATCAGCACAATCCCGGTGCCGCGTTCTTTCATCCGGCCCAGCAGCTCCAGGATCTGCGCCTGCACCGTCACGTCCAGTGCGGTGGTGGGCTCGTCGGCGATCAGGATCTTGGGGTCCAGCGCAATGGCGGAGGCGATCAGCGCCCGCTGGCGCAGTCCGCCGGAGAGCTCGTCCGGGCGCTGCCCGGCGCGCAGTTCCGGCTGCGGGACGCCCACGCTGGCCAGCAGCTCCACGGCCCTCGCGGCGCGGGAGCGCGTGGTGCCCCAGCCGTGCAGCCGCAGCGCCTCTTCGATCTCCTTGCCCACCGGTCGCAGCGGATCCAGCGAGACCAGTGCGTCCTGCAGCACGAACCCGATGTCCTTGCCGCGCAGCCGGCGCCACTGCCGCTCCCCCAGCGTCCCGATCCGGTGGCCCGCCAGTTCCAGCCGCTCCGCCTGCACCGAGGCGTTGGCACCGGGCAGGCCCACCAGGGTGCGCGCGGTCACGGACTTGCCGGATCCGGATTCGCCCACGATCGCCAGGCATTCGCCCGCGGCCAGCCGCAGGTCCACGTCCTTGACCACGTGGGTCAGCCGGGCGTCCCTGCCGCGGCCGGTGCTGAAGGAGACGTTCAGGTTCCGGACCTTCAGCAGTTCCTGCCGCAGGGTGCCGGTGATTGCGGTGTGTTCCAGCGTGGCGGTCATGATCGGGCTCCTTCAAGCTTCTTCTGCAGGTGGTGTCCCAGCACGGTGGCTGCCAGGGCAATGGCGACGATGGCCAGACCGGGCATCACTTCCAGCCACCAGGCCCGGGTGATGAACATGCGGCCGGCATCCAGCAGGGCGCCCCATTCCGGCGACGGCGGGGCAACGCCCAGGCCCAAGAAGGCCAGGCCGGACGCCCAGACAATGGACTGCCCGATGCCCAGCGTGACGACGGCAACCAGAGGGCGCATGGCGTTGGGGAAAACGTGCTGGCGCAGCACCGTCCAACGGCTGTGCCCGAGCGCGTGCGCCGCCTCCACATACCCGGAGTTCTTCACGGCGAGGACCTGGCCGCGGATCATCCGGGCGTAGCCGGGCGCGGTGCCGAGTCCGACGGCAACAATCTGGGTGGTGACGCTGGGGCCGTAGACGGTCACGAACAGCATGGCCAGCAGCAGCACCGGGAACGCGAACAGGACCTCGAGGCTGCGGTTGATCAGCCCGTCGAAAATCTTCCCGCCGAGCCCGGACACCACGCCCAGCACCACGGCGATGGCCATGGACAGCCCGGTGGCGCCGAGCCCGATCAGCAGCGACTCCCGGGTTCCGTAGACCACCCGGGTGTAGAGGTCGCGCCCGGACTGGTCGGTGCCGAACGGGTGGGCCAGGCTGGGTGCCTGCAGCGCGTTGGGCAGGTCGATGGCGAACGGATCACGGCTGGTGAGCAGGTGCGGTGCCAGCGCGGCAACCACAAAGAAAAGCACGACGGCGGCCGCCACCGCCGGGAGCAGCGGAACCTCGCGCAGCCGTTGCCACGCGACGGCGGGGACGTTGGCGGATGTGTTCAGGGTGGAGGTGCTCATGAATTCTTCAGCCTCGGATCAATGAGTGTGTAGGCGATGTCCACCAGCAGGTTGGCCAGCACGTAGATGGCGGCAATCAGGATGACGATGCCGCAGACCACCGGCAGGTCGCGGGAGTTGACCGCGGTGACCAGAACCTTGCCCAGTCCGGGGCGGCTGAAAATGCTCTCGGCGATCACCGCCCCGGAGAACAGCGAGCCCAGCGCCCAGCCGGAGAGCGTGACGCCGGGCAGCACCGAATGCCTCAGCACGTGGCGGAGCCGCACGCCGATGTCCCCCATGCCGCGCATCCGGGCGGACAGGGCAAACGGCTGATCCATGCCCTTTTCGAATTCGGTCCGGGTGACCTGGCCGAGGAATCCGGCCAGCGGGATGCCCAGCGTCAGGGCGGGCAGGACCAGCCCGTCCAGGCCGGTGCCGCCGACCACCGGGAACCAGCCCAAGTTCAGCGCGAACACCACCAGTAGGATCACGCCGAGCCAGTACTGCGGCAGCCCGGCCGCCACAGCTTCCAGCCCGGAGGCCACCGAGGACACCATCCGGCTGCGCCGGGCCGTTCCCGCGATCACCACGGCGGAGATGAGCCAGGCGACCAGCAGGGAGGCGAAGGTCAGGCCGATGGTGGGGCCGACCTGGTCGCCGATCACTTCGGTGACCGGCTTGTGCAGCTGGTAGGACACGCCCAGGTTGCCCGTGGCCAGATCGCCCAGGAAGCGGAAGTACTGCGCGATCAGCGGGTCGTCGAACCCGTATTTCGCGTTGATCGGTGCCAGTTCCGCCGCGGTGCGCTGCTGGACCTGTCCGGCGAGCTGGTTCAGCAGCAGCGTGGCCCGGTCGCCGGGCAGCAGCGCCTGGATCAGGAACGTGAAGGTGGCGGCGGCCCAGACCACGCCGACGGCGGTCAGCAGCCGGCCGCCGGCGCGGCGCAGTCCCGGCGAGGTCAGCAGGTTGTTCGGCCTCGGCCGGCGCCGTCCGGGGTGGTTGGCCGCACCACCGGTGCCGCCGCCCGCGGCGGAGGCACCGCCGTCGTGCGCTGGATCCTGCAGGAGAAGGCCGGTGTTGTGCTTGAGAGTGCTCATGGCGGCCGCTCCTTACTCGGTGAAGAAGGCGTCGTGGAAGACCGGCTCGCCCTGCGATGCCTCCAGCCAGACGTCCTGCAGGTTCTGGCTGGTGGCCACCGTGGAGGTCTGCGTGTAGAGGCCCACGGCCACCGCCTCGTCGCTAAGCCGCTGCTGGGCCTGGGCGTAGAACGTGTTGGCCTCCTCGGGGCTGGCCGCCGAATTCGCCTTCAGGATCAGGTCCTCGATCTCCGCATTGTTGTAGAACGCGGTGTTCGCGTAATTCGGGTTCTTGGCGGTGTTCTGCCGGAAGTTGATGTAGAGGATGCCGGCGGTGGGGCTGGTCCAGTAACCCAGCTGGGCGTCATAGCTGTCCGGCGTGGAATAGGTCCCGCCGAACAGGTCAGCCTGCGTGACCGGCACCAGGTTCACCTTGAAGCCCACCGGCTTGACCTGTTCCTGCAGGTTCTGCAGCGCGGTGGCGCCCTCGGTGGTGACGATCGAGTTCAGGCCGAAGGCGATGTCGACGGCCAACTCCTGGCCGTCCTTGGTCCGGACGCCGTCCGCGTTGCGCTGGGTCCAGCCGGCGTCGTCCAGCAACGCGTTGGCCTTGGCCTGGTCGAACGGGTAGTCGTCGGCGATGTCCGTGTTGTAGCCCGGGGTGCTCTGGCTGACCGTGCCGTTGGGCTCGAACGGGACCACGCCCAGGAACGCCGAATCCACCACGGCCTTGCGGTCGGCGCTGTAGGCGAAGGCCTGGCGAACCTTGGTGTCCGCGAACGGGCCCTCAACGGTGTTCAGCGAGAGCGTGACCGGACGGCCCGGCGTGATGTACTGCTGCACCTGGAACTGGGACTTGGCCGTTTCGAAGTCCACCGTGGGCACTTCGCCGATGGCGTCCGACTCGCCGCTGGCCAGCGAGCCGAAGCGCGAGGTGTTGTCCTGCACGAAGGACCAGACCACCGAATCAACGTAGGCGGGGCCCTGGTGCTTGGCGTTCTGCGGGGCGGAGTTGTAGTCCGGGTTCTGGTTGAACGTCACGGATTCTCCGCGCTTCCACTCGCCCACCGTGAACGGCCCGGAACCGATGGGAGCCTCGCAGTTCTGCTGTTCGGTCCGCTCCTCCAGCGCGGCGGCGGACTGGATGCCGAAGTAGCCCTGGCTCAGCGCCGAAAGCAGCGGCGAGTACGGCGCGGACAGCTTCACTTCCAGCGTGCCGGCGTCCACGGCCTTGCTGGACTCGTAGTACTCCTGGATGTAGGCCTGCACGGTGCCGTTGCCGCCGCTGGTCCAGTAGTCAAAGTTGTCGCTCACGGCCTGCGCGTCCACCGGCGTGCCGTCGGTGAACTTCACGCCCTCCTTCAGCTTGAAGGTCCAGGTCAGCTGGTCCTCGCTGACACTCCACTCCTCGGCCAGCCAGGGGACGATGCTGCCGTCCTCGGTCTGCGACACCAGCGAATCCAGCACCTGCCGCGACAAATAGGCCTGCTGGACCCAGCCGCCGTAGATGCAGGGCGGTTCCTGCAGGTGGGCGTAGCGGATGGTCCCGCCGTCCACTTTCTCCCCCGCCGTGGCGCCGGCCGCTCCGCCGGAGCCGCTGCCGCACGCCGTCAGGGCCAGCACGCCGAGGAGTGCGGCGGCGGAGGCAGCTCTCCCGCCCGGTCCCCTGCCGCGGTTGGCGCCCAGGCTGTTGCCCAGGCTGTTGCGTTGGCTGTTGCGCAGGCTATTGCGCAGCCGGGGGCGGCTCGAGTCGGTGGTGGACGGCTGGTACGCCGGCTGGCGATTTGTCACGGTGGTGCTCCTTGGGACGGCCGATCTGGGATCGGTCAGCTAGATGGGTGGAGACAGTCCAACCCACGCCCGGCACGCGGCCAAAGTTTGTTGCGGCAGCCGGCCTCCGCCGTCGTCATCCCGTCACGGCGGGACACAAAGGGGCAATGTTGCGTCACGCAGCGCCTTGGAAACCACGACGGCGACACACAACTTCCGCTGCCCGGGGTCAGGACGCCAGCATCGAGACACAAGGAAACCGCCACGAGGACACCCGAGGACAAGGACAGCCGTCATGCCCAAGCCGCTGCATTTCAACGCGTTCGTCATGAACACCACCAGCCACATCCACCACGGCCAGTGGCGCCGTCCCGATGCCGGCCAGACCGAATTCAACGACGTGGACACCTGGATCGGTTTGGCGAAGACGCTGGAGGCCGCCAAGTTCGACGCGATGTTCTTTGCGGATGTTTCCGGACTCTACGGTGACCCAGAGGCAGACTTCGACGTCTACGCACGCGAGGGCCTGCAGATCCCGTCGAACGATCCGACCGTGCTGCTCGCGGCGCTGGCTGTACACACCCAGCACATCGGGTTGGCGACGACGTCGAACGTTGTGCAGAACCACCCGTTCAACTTCGCCCGGCAGATGAGCACCCTGGACCACATCTCCCGCGGGCGGATCGCCTGGAACATCGTCACCGGGATCAACGAGAACGCCTCGCGCAACTACGGCCTCCCGGCGCTGACGGACCACACCGAACGCTATGCCTGGGCCGACGAGTACGTCGACATCGTGTACAAGCTCTGGGAGGGTTCCTGGGACGAGGGCGCGCTGCTGAAGGACAAGGAGGGCGGCCGGTTCTCCGACCCGTCGAAGATCCACAAGATCTTCCACCAGAGCGCCCGCTACCGGGTGGAGGGTCCGCACCTGCCCGCACCGTCGCCGCAGCGCACACCGGTGCTGTTCCAGGCAGGTTCCTCCACCTCCGGCCGCGAATTTGCCGCGCGCAACGCCGAGGCCGCATTCATCATCGCGCCGACCCGGGAGGTCGCAGGGCAGATCGTCACCGACACCCGACGCCGGGCTGCCACCCACGGCCGGCTGCCCGAGGACATCAAGTTTTTCGCCGGGCTGTCCTTCATCATCGGCGAGACGGAGGCCGAGGCGAAGGCGAAGGAGGCAGAGTACGACCGCTACGTCTCCGTCGAGGGCTACCTCGCGCACATGGCCATCCTTGACCGCACGGGCCGGGTCTACCCGCCGAAGACCCCGTTGTCGGAGGTGGACACCAACACGTCCAAGGGCTTCACCGAGTGGCTCTCCAAGGCCATCACCGACCGCGAGCCGCTGATCGAGGACCTGGCCTGGCTGCAGGCCCGCAACTCGAGGATTGTCGGCACCCCGGAGCAGATCGCCGACGAGCTGGAGCTGTGGCGCGACGCCGGCGTGGACGGCATCAACGTGATCAACTGGGTGATCCCGGGCTCCTTCGAGGAATTCGGCGAGAAGGTCATGCCGGTGCTGCGCGAGCGCGGCCTGGCCCAGAGCGAGTACGCCGAGGGCCCACTGCGGCAGAAGCTGTTCGGCTCTCCCCTGCTCAACGACCGGCACCCGGCTGCCGCCTACCGCGGTGCCTTTGCCAACGGCCCGGCCAGCTGGGAGGAAGCCGGAGCTGCGGCGCCTGCCACGGAGGACTCAGCCGAGCAGGCCACGGTCTAGTACTGACGCCGATCCGGCTCTCACGACGAGCAGCCAGGATCTACTCGCAAAAGTGTGCGGTGTGAAATCGACTTTCACACCGCACACTTTTTGGATTTTCGGGGCGCCGATCACGAGGTCTCGGCGAGTACGTCCTTGATCCCGTCGACAAACTGGTCCAGGTCGCCGGGGTTGCGGGAGGTGATCAGCGTCCAGCCGTGTTCACGGTCGATCACCACGGGTTTGTCGTCCCATTGGCCGCCGGAGTTCATGATGTCCGCCTTGAGCGAGATGTACGAGGTCAGCGTCTTGCCTCGGGTGCGTTCGGTTTCCACCAACAGCCACGGGCCATGGCAGATGGCGGCGATCGGCCGGCCGGATTCGGCGAAGGACCGCACGATTCCCTGGGCATCCGGGTCCAGCCGCAGCGCGTCCGCATTCAGCGTGCCGCCGGGCAGCACCAGCAGGTCGTAGTCGCCGTCGGACACCTCGGGCAAGGGCTTGTCCACCGGGATTTTCTCGCCGCGTTCCCAGTCCCCCACCATCGTTTCCACCTCGCCGGCTTCGGGCGCCGCGATGAGGACATCCACTCCGGCTGCCCGGAGTTTTTCCACCGGAACCTTCAATTCGTCCTGCTCAACGCCGCGGTTGCTGACCGCAACCAGGACTTTTTTGCCTGCAATTTCTGGCATGGTTTTCCGTCCTTCGTTCGGGGATCTTCGGACTCTTTCCACCTTGCCACCGCTGGGAAGCGAAGCCAAGGGCCCTGTCCGCAGCCCGGCCAGCCATGCGCCCTCGGCGCCTTGGGGCCTCTTGACGTGGCGAAACCGCGGGGATGCACTTGAAATCAGCGCACCGCCGCTTTCCCTGCGCCGGTTCAGTAAGGAGACGCCGTGAAGCTTCCACATCCCCGGGGTCCGGTCAGCGAGACGCTGCTGAACGCACTGCCACGCAACGATGCTGCGGATGCGCTGCCGGAACTGCTGGCCGCCGCTGGGGACGCCGCGGCCGCAACCGAAGATGTGCTGTACGACGACGATCTGCAGTTGGCGCTGTTCTGCCTGTACGAACTGCATTACGGCGGGATCGACGGCGTGGACGACCGCTGGGAATGGGACGTGCAGCTGCTGCAGGTCCGCGCCCTGATCGAGCAGCGGGTGGAGTCCAGGCTGCGCGAATCCGTGGCTGTCTCCGCCCCGGAAAAGCTGACGCCGCAGTCCGTGGCGGACCGGCTCTTCGCGCTGGCGGCGGACGACGACGGGCCAAGCGTCTCCGCGTTCCTGGCCCGGGAAGCCACGCCGGAGCAGGCAAAGGAATTCGTGGTGCTGCGTTCGGTGTACCAGCTCAAGGAGGCCGACCCGCACACTTGGGCCATCCCACGGCTGCGCGGCCGGGCAAAGTCGGCGATGGTGGAAATCCAGGCCGATGAATACGGCGGCGGCAAGCCCGGCCGGATCCACGCGGAGCTTTTCGCCAACACCATGCAGGGTCTGGGGCTCGATCCGTCCTTCGGAGCCTACGTGGACTGCATTCCCGCCATCACCCTGGCATCGGTCAACACCATGTCCCTCTTCGGGCTGCAGCGCCGCCTGCGCGGAGCGATCTGCGGCCACCTGGCCATCTACGAAATGACCTCGTCGATTCCCAACGGCAAGTACGCACGCGGGTTCCGCCGGCTGGGATTCGGCGACGAAGTGACCGAATACTTCGACGAGCATGTAGAAGCCGATTCGGTACACGAACAAATTGCCGGCCGGGATCTGGCCGGCGGACTGATTGCCGAGGACCCGGCGCTCGCCGCGGATGTCTTCTTCGGTGCCCGCAGCGCGCTCTATCTGGACGGCCTGGCGGGCGGCTGGCAACTAGATGCCTGGGCCGCGGGCCGCTCCGCGCTGCGGCAGCCGCTTGATCCGGGCCGGGAGGTGGCGGTCGCCGTCGGTGCATCGGTGTGAGGATCGAGTATGTCCTGCCGCTGAGATGGCAGGACGGCGGAGGCGACGCCGAACTGACCGCCTATGTGGAGTCGCTGCCGGTGTGGGCGGACCTCACGGTGGTGGACGGCTCGCCGGATTCGGTTTTCGCCCAGCATCACCGGCTCTGGCGGCACCGTGCACAGCACCTTCGCCCGGACGGGCCGGCCACCCCCAACGGGAAAGTGCAGGGGGTGCTCACCGGACTGCGGCACGCCCGGCATGAGCGGGTGGTCATTGCCGACGACGACGTCCGCTACACGCCGGAGTCGCTGGCCTCGGTGGCGGAATTGCTGGAGCAGGCCGATCTGGTCCGGCCGCAGAACTACTATGAGCCGCTGCCCTGGCACGCCCGCTGGGACACCGCCCGATCGCTGCTGAACCGGGCCTTCGCCTCCGACTACCCCGGCACGCTGGCGGTCCGCCGCTCGGTGCTGGTGCAGACACAGGGGTACCGCGGCGACGTCTTGTTCGAGAACTTGGAGCTCATCCGGACCGTCCAAGCTGCCGGCGGCCGCCAGATCAGGGCCGACGGGGTGTATGTCCGCCGGTTGCCGCCGACGCTGGGGCACTTCGCCGACCAGCGGGTCCGGCAGGCCTACGATTCGCAGACCCAGCCGGCCCGGTTGGCCGTCGAATTGCTGCTGCTGCCACTGATATTGGTCTTGGTCCGCCGCCCCGCGGCCTGCGCCGCGCTGGCAGCCACCGCCGTCGTACTGGCGGAAGCAGGACGGCGGCGTGCCGGCGGTACACAGGTTTTCGATACCTGGACTGCGCTGTGGGCGCCGCTCTGGCTGCTGGAACGCGCGGTGACGTCGTGGATTGCGCTGGCTTGGCGGTGCGCGGGAGGCGTGCCGTACTCCGGCCGGCGCCTGCGAACCGCGGCCAGCAGCCCAGCGGCGCTGCGGCGGCAGTTGAGCCATCTCAACCTAGGAGAACCAAAATGACGAGCAAGGAACCGACGGAGATCGTGGTTTGCCCCGACGGGCCGTTGCTGGTGCGCGGCGACTTTGACCTGGTGGACGGCGACGGCGCGGCGGTGGCCCGGTCGCGGGAGACCGTAGCGCTGTGCCGCTGCGGCGGGTCGGGCATCAAGCCCTACTGCGACGGCACGCACAAGCTGTTGGCGGCCCGGCGCAAAGCGGCGCAGTAGTAGTGCGCCGGCGGCACCGTGCTTCCGTGGCGCTGAGAGCTACTTGTGCCTGAGGAATTCAACCGAGGACCCGCCAATGAGCCGTCGCCGCCCGTCCGCGGGCCGGCCGACGAGCGCTTTGTGGGCGGGCGGGACCTGACCAGGTGGACCACGCCGCAAGGAAAGTTGCTGGCGCGGTGGATGGACCGGATCAGCAGCATGCTGGGCCCGCACGCGGCGTTGATCCTCACGTTGGCGGTCGGCGCGATGGTCGCCGTGCTGCTCACGGTCGCGTCGACGGAGATCTACGAGGCTGTGACGGAGGGCGACGGGGTTGCCGAATTGGACCGTCCAGCCCTCGACGCGGCCGAAAGCCTCAGGTCGCCCTGGCTCAACACGGCGGTGACCGCGTTCACGAACATCGGCGGCCCCATCGGCATGCCCATCCTCGCCGTCCTGGTTTTGGTCATCCTGACGTTCCGGCGGCGGTCTTGGACACCGGCCATCGTGATGATCACTGCTGCCGGAGGGTCCTTGTTGATGACGGTGGTAGCCAAGCAGTTCATTGGCCGGGCCCGTCCGGCGCTCGCCGATGCCGTGCCGCCGTTCGAATCTTCTGCGTCCTTTCCCAGCGGTCACTCCCTGAACGCGGTGGTCATCGCCGGCGTCGTGGCGTACCTGCTCATGCTCCGCCAGACGAGAAGAAGATCCCGGTTCCTCACGGGCGGCGCCGCAGTTTTGTTTGCGCTGACCATGGGGTTGAGCCGGGTCTACCTTGGCCATCACTGGTTCACTGACGTTCTGGTCGCCTGGACCCTCGGAGTAGCGTGGCTGGCTCTGGTCATCACCGCCCACCGCCTGTACCTGACGGTCTGGTACCGCCGGGAAGGACCGGTCCACACCCATCGGGGGTCTCCGCCCGCGAAGCACTAGTGGCCCGAGGACGTCTGGCGAGACGGCCTAAGCCTGCCGCGTGCCACCGGCGGCGGCTATATTGGCCACATCAGCCAGCCCGCACCGCAACGGATCAGGAGTGCATCCGCCATGGCCAAGGAACTCGCAGCACAGCTCATCGAACAGCTAAAGGCCGCCGGGGTGCGCCGGATTTATGGCATTGTCGGAGACAGTCTGAATCCAATCGTCGACGCCGTGCGGCAGACCGGTGGTTCGGCCGCGGGCGGGATCGACTGGGTGCATGTCCGCCACGAGGAAGCCGCCGCATTTGCCGCCGCTGCCGAGGCCCAACTGACCGGAGAGCTGGCGGTCTGCGCCGGCTCCTGCGGACCAGGCAACCTACACCTGATCAACGGCTTGTACGATGCCAACCGGTCGGGCGCCCCGGTGCTGGCCATCGCCTCGCACATTCCCAGCAAGCAGATCGGCAGCACTTACTTTCAGGAAACCCACCCCGACCGGCTGTTCAACGAGTGCTCGGTGTATTCGGAAATGGTCAGCACGGCAGAACAAGCTCCGCGGGTGATGCACAGCGCCATCCAGTACGCCCTCGGTCTGCGGGGCGTCGCCGTCGTCACGCTCCCCGGAGACATCGTCAGCCTCGACGCGGTGGCGCCCACTCCGAAGCCGGCCTTGTGCCGGCCAGGATCACTGAGTCCGGATCCGGAGAGTGTCAGGATGCTGGCCAGCGCCATTAACGACGCCGGCAAGGTGGCCATTTTTGCCGGCGCGGGCGTGGCCGGCGCACACGACGAAGTTATCGCACTGGCCGAGCTGATCGGCGCCCCGATCGGCCACTCATTGCGGGGCAAGGACTTTATCCAGTACGACAACCCTTTCGACATCGGGATGACCGGCTTGCTGGGCTACGGCGCCGCCGCCGAGGGCATCGAGGACGCCGACCTGCTGATCCTTCTCGGCACGGACTTCCCCTACGAGCAGTTCCTGCCGGACACGAAGACCGCCCAAGTGGACCGGGCCGCCGAGCATCTGGGCCGCCGGACGAACGTAGACATTGCGGTCCACGGCGACGTGTTGCCCACGCTGACCGCACTGCTGCCGCTGGTCAAACACAAGCGCAGCCGCCGGTTCCTGGAGAAACTGCTGAAGAAGCACGACAAGCTGATGAATAAGGCGGTGGGCGCCTACACGCGCAGGGCGGAGGAGCTGGTGCCGATCCATCCCGAATACGCCGCTTCGGTGCTGGACCAGGTGGCGGCACCGGACGCGGTGTTCACTGCCGATACCGGCATGTGCAACGTCTGGACCGCCCGCTACATCCGACCTTTGGGGACGCGCCGGCTGATCGGTTCCTACCTGCACGGGTCCATGGCCAACGCCCTGCCGCACGCCATCGGTGCGCAGTTCGCCTATCCCGGCCGGCAGGTCATCTCGGTCTCGGGCGACGGCGGGCTGTCCATGCTGCTGGGCGAACTGATCACCGCCGCTTCCTACCGGCTGCCGGTGAACGTGGTGGTGTTCAACAATTCAACGCTGGGCATGGTCAAGCTGGAAATGCTCGTGGACGGGCTGCCGGACTTCGGCGTGGACGTGCCGGACGCCAATTATGCGGCCGTGGCCCAGGCCCTGGGTTTCCACGCGGTGCGCGTTACCGATCCAGCCGAGATCGAGACCGCTTACCGCACGGCCTTCGCCCACGCCGGGCCGTCCTTGGTGGAGCTGATCACCGACCCGAAAGCGCTCTCGCTGCCGCCTAAGATCACCGGCGAACAGGTCTTCGGATTCGCGACGGCCATGTCCAAGGTGGTGCTGAACCGTGGCGCCGGCGAGGCCGTGAGCATGGCCCGCAGCAACCTGCGCAACATCCCCCGCGGGTGACCGGCGGTTGACCGGGTCCGGCCTTGATCGGGCGGTTGACCGGCCCCAGCACCGATCTGGCGGCGGCCGTCCCCGGGCCGGATACTGGAGCCGTGGAGATTGAACTGGAATCAGTGCTGACGTGTCCGGCCTGCGGGCATGCGGCTACCGCGCAGATGCCCACTGATGCGTGCCAGTTTTTCTGGTTCTGCCCTCGCTGTAACTCGCGGATACGGCCGCTCGAGGGAGATTGCTGCGTGTTTTGCTCGTACGGCACTACCCGGTGCCCGCCGAAGCAGGCCGAAGCTTCCCAGTCAGCCCATTGCTAGGCCGCCGTTCCACCGAGGCGGCCAAGGACTCCGATGTTGTAGTGACCATGGGCCGCGGCGACGAGTGCACGTTTTCCCCGGCAGGCGCTACGAGGACTGGGGCTGGCGGACCCCGCCGGCAAAGTGGGCGCTAGGCTGGAAGTCCCGAATTTGAGGAGAGGTCCATGGACTCCGTTGCCCCTACCCTGTTGACCAGCGCCGGCCTGATCGGCGGCTTCCAAACCGCACGCGCCACCAAGAACCGGCCGCTGGGCGGAGCCGTGCTGTTCGCGGCAGGTGCCGGCGCCTTCGCGCTGTGGAAGCGCAACGCCGGTGCGGGCCGGGCGGCCGCCCTCACCGCCGGATATTTGGCCGCTTTCGGACTGTCCCACCCGCTGGCCAAGAAGATCGGCGCCTGGCCGTCCGTCTATACAGTGACGGCGGCGACGGCGGTGGCGTCGCTGGTCTTCGGCCGCAAGCGCTGACCTAATCCTCCGCGCGGTCCCAGAAAAGCTGGCCGTCGTCGCTTCTGGCGCCGGCCGACGGCTCATGGATTGATTCCTTGCCGCCCGGCAGCAGATGCACCACGTCAACCTGGTGCAGGGCTACCAGCACATCAGAGATGAGCCGGCGATGGCACCGCCACCACACGCTCTCGCTGCACATGATCGCCACCTCGGCGGCCTCGGCATCGGCCAGCAGGCGCCCCAGGCCACCGGCGAATTCCGGCGTGCGGGTGTAGGCGGCGTAGGCGCGGAATGCTGCAACCCGCCACCAAACGTCGGGCTCCGGCTCCCCTGCCGGAATCCGACGTCGTCCGCCCAACGCCTCTTCCCAGCGGTAGCCGAGACCGGCGTCGCGAAGCCATCCGGCGAGCGCATCGCTGCCCATGTCCGGGTGCTTGCGGCTGCCCGGGAAGCGGCGGACGTCAACGACTTTCTGCACGCCGGCTCCGTTGAGCAGTGCAGCTAGTTCGTCAGGCGTGCTGGTGCCGTGGCCGAAGGTCAACAGCCGGAGGGCACCGCTCTGGCTCATCTGCGCCACCGGAGCTAACGCGGCTTCGCACCGTTCTTGCGGATCTTTCGGTCCCGGTAGCGCAACTGGATGATGCGGGCGGCGCCGGCAGCGGCAACGACAATGCCGCCGGCAACCGAGGCGATGAACAGCGCGAGCCCTAGGGCGACCTGCCCCTCGAAACCGAAGTAGCGCAGCAGGACCTGATCCTGGTTCTGAGCTATGAAGATGATCAGCAGCACCAGCAGAATCAGCGCGATGACAACCGCCGTCCAGATCACCCCCAGGCGTGTGCCTATCCGCTTCGCCGGTGTGCGCTTCGGCCGGTCGCTGTCCGGCCCGCCGGACCCGGGCTCTACTGCGTCGGATGCACCACGGCCGGATTCGCCGGGCAGTCCCGTGCCCGATCGGCCGGCGCCCCCGCCTTCAGCCTCGACGCCGTCCGGCCCCGTGCCCTGCGGATTGGAAGTCATTGCTGTCCCGCCTTTCGCCGCTGCCGCCGTTTCCCACAGCGTAGACGAACAGTTCATCGGACAACACCGCGCCCGGGCGGTATAACCCCAGTGTGCCGCTCCTTCACCGGCTGGTTTTCTCCATTCACTCGGCGAGGTTGCTGCGCAGAAGCTTGAAAAAGCGCTTCTGGTACTCCGGCCATTCATCGCTGGCCAGCACTCGTTCGATCCGCTGCCGAACCCATTCATCGTCCCAGTAGCCCAGCTTGACCAACTGCGGCAGCAGGACGGACAGCCTGCGGTTCTCCCAGGGGTTGGTCTCGTCGAACTGCATGGCGCTGGCGCCTGTGACCCCGGGCACGCGGAACAACTCCTTGAGCGTCACGTCGATCAGCCCGGGTCGTTCCCGCAGGAACTTCAGGTAGGCGACGCGGTCCATCTGGGTCTCTCTGAGCAGGAGCAGCATTGCCCCGCGCCGGGCCGGTGCGGGGATCAGCCCGTCACGGACCCAGTCAAACATCGCTTCAATACCGCGGTTGCGGTCCCAGCCTTTCGGGTTCCGTTCGTACCGGGCCGACCAGGATTCAACGAACAAGTCCAGCCGGTCAGGAAACAGCGCCGGCGGCGCATCGCGGGCCACCCTGACGTCGGTGTAGGAGAGGTCGGCCGAACGTTCCGCGCCGATGCAGGCCATGTGCGCGATGTCCGCCGCGGCCCAGTGGTCTGCCGTCAACCGGCCCAGCCACCACCCGCCCGTTGAGCGTGCACTGGTCGGCTCCGCCGACACCACCAACCGGAGCTTCCGGACCAGGGACTTCTGCCGCCGTTTTTCGTCGTCGTCCATCCCTGCCGCGTAAGCGAGCGTCCCGGCCCGATCACCGGCAGCCAGCAGGTCGAACAGCGGATTGTCGACGGCAGACCTCGGCAAGGAATCACTCATGCAGCTAATTTAGCGGCCCGCATACCCCAGCCAGGTGAGCGTGCGTTCCGTTTCAAGGGCAGGCTCCGCGGGCAACGGGATCCGGTTCCGACCCCCGAACCCCATAGGCTGGCAAGCATGGACTCCCCTATCCAGAGCTACCTGCGCACCTTGCACACCGAGCTCGCCGGACTCAAGGACGGCAAGCCCTACGGCGGCATTCCCGCGATGGCGGGGGTGGACCCTGACAGGTTCGCCATCTGCCTGGCCACGGTGGACGGCTATGTGTATGAGGTCGGCGACTCGGGCGAAGAGTTCACCATCCAGTCCATTTCCAAGCCCTTCACCTACGGGCTCGCGCTGTCCGATCTGGGCCTGGAGGCCGTGGACCGGAAGGTGGACGTGGAGCCGTCGGGCAACGCGTTCAACGAGATCTCGCTGGCTCCCGGCACCGGGCGCCCGGCCAACGCCATGATCAACGCCGGTGCGCTGACCGCCACCTCGCTGATCAAGGGCAGCGGCGGCAAGACCGGCTTCCGCCGCATCCTGGAGCACTATTCGGCCTTCGCCGGCCGGGACCTGTCGGTCAGCGAGCGCATCTACCAGTCGGAGGCGCGGCACGGCTACCGCAACCGGGCGCTGGCCCACCTGCTGCGCTCCTTCGAGATCATCGAGCAGGAGCCGGACCCGGTGGCGGAGGACTACTTCCGGCAGTGTTCGGTGCTGGTCACCTGCCGCGATCTGTCCGTCATGGCCGCCACGCTGGCCAACGGCGGTACCAATCCGCTGACCGGGAAACAGGTGCTGGACCTGGAGGTGGAGGAACGGGTCCTCTCCGTCATGGCCACCTGCGGCATGTATGACGACGCCGGGGCGTGGCTCTCGGACGTGGGGATGCCGGCCAAGTCAGGGGTCGGCGGCGGGCTGCTCGCGGTGCTCCCGGGCCAGCTGGGCCTGGCCGTCTACTCACCGCCGCTGAACGATCACGGGAGCAGCGTCCGCGGTGTGGAGGCCAGCCGGCGGATCTCGCACGACATGGGGCTGCACTTCGTCCGGGCGGCCCGCACCGGCCGCAATGCCATCCGTGCCAGCTACGACATCGCCGACGCCCCGTCCGGCATCCGCCGCACCGACGAGGCCGCAGACGTGCTGCGGGACAACGCGCACCGCGCCCGGGTGATCGAACTGAACGGGGACCTGCTCTTCGCGGGCACGGAATCCATGGTGCGCGAGGTCAGCGACCTGGACGAGTCGGTGGAACTGATCATCCTGGATATGCGCCGGGTGGATGAAACCGCCCCGGTCGCCCTGGACATGCTGGAGCAGCTCCGGACGTCGCTGGCGAAGGCAGGACGGGGCTTGGTGCTCATCGACGGCGAGGGCGCCCTGGCGCAGCGGTTCGAAGAGGACGGGCGGGCGCTGCCGTCGTTCGCCACCCGCACCTCCGCCGTCGAATTCGCGGAGAACCAGTTGATTGCCAGTTACGGGGACGAACTCTGCCAGCCGGCCACCGTGGACGTGGCCGACTCGCCCGCGCTCAGCCCGCTCGCCGCCGAGGACGCCGCTGCGCTCGCCGCACTGATGGAAGAGCACAGCTATGACGACGGCGACGTGATCCGCCGCATCCGCCAGCGCTTCGGCGGTGTCTATTTCATCCTGTCCGGCAGCGTCGTCACCACGTCGCCCGGTCCGGAGAACAGCCGGGTCAAGCTCTCCACCCTCAGCGCCGGCATGACGTTCGGCGAAATGGCGCTGGGCAGCGCCGACCGGCAGGAAACCACCGTGCGCGCCCACGGAACGGTACGGGTCAAACTCCTCCCGGCCGAAACGATCAGCCGGCTGGAGAGCGAAAACCCGCGCCTCGCCGTCGAACTGTGGAAAGCACTGACCCGCGACGCGTACGCACATGTAGACCGCTACATGCGCGAGACCGCCGTGCGCATCCGCGACTGAAACTAGAACGGGTACTGCGCGTGCCCGCGTTGTTGGATGGTGATCCAGCGCTCCTCGGTAAACGAATTGATGCCGGCCTGGCCGCCGAACTTGCCGTAGCCCGACTCGTGGATGCCGCCGAACGGGGCCATCGGTTCGTCCTGCACCGGCTGGTCATTGACGTGGCTGATTCCGGTCTTTAGCCGCTGCGCCACCTCAAAGCCTTCGGCCAGGTTCTCGGTGATCACGCCGGACGTGAGTCCGTAATTCGTATCGTTAGCCAGCTTCACCGCCTCTTCCGGCCCGTCCACCTCCATCACCGTGGTGGCTGAACCGAAGATCTCCTCATCGTAGATCCGCATCTCTTCCGTGATGCCGGACAGTACCGTCGCCGGCACCACGGCTTGGCCCGCTTTCTCTCCGCCGGCCAGGACCTGCGCGCCCTTGGAGACGGCGTCGTCGATCAGTGCGTACTGCCGGTCCGCCGAGCCCTGGTTGACCTGCGGTCCAATAACCGTCGCCTGGTTCATCGGGTCGCCGGTGGGCAGCTTGGCGACCTTCTCCGCAAAACGGCTGGAGAATTCCTCGGAGATGCTACGGTCAACGATCACCCGGTCGACGGACATGCAGATCTGCCCGGCGTTCATGAACGAGCCGAAAGCCGCCGCTTGGACGGCGTAGTCGATGTCTGCGTCTTTCAGCACCACCAGCGAGTTCTTGCCGCCGAGCTCGAGCACCGCCGGCTTCAGGTTCTGCGCCGCCAGCGTGCCGATGATCCGTCCGACTTTGGTGGAACCGGTGAAGTTCACGTTCCGCACGCGCGGGTCGGAGATCAGGGTGCTGACCACGTCGTTCGCGTCCGCGCGGTCGTTCGTGATCACGTTAAGCACTCCCGCCGGCAGTCCGGCGTCCAACATGGCGTCCGCGAGGAACAGGCCGCAGGCCAGCGGTGCGTCCTCGCTGGGCTTGAGCACCACCGTATTGCCCACGGCCAGCGGGATGGCGATGGCGCGGATGCCCAGGATGAATGGCGCGTTCCAGGGCGAGAGCGCCGCCACCACACCGTAGGGCTGGCGGACCGAGAGCGAGAACTTGCCCGGCAGGTCGGTGGCGAGCACATCACCTCGCGGCGCGGTAGTAGCCGCCGCGGCAGAGCGCAGGATGTTGGCGGCCAACTGGACGTTGAAGCCGGCCCAGACCGCTACTCCCCCGACCTCGCCGGCCATCAGCTCGATGCCCTGCTGCATCCGCTCCTCCAGCAGGTCGGCAGCTTTCAGGAAGATCTTCGCCCGCTGGGTCGGAGGCGTGGCTGCCCAGGAGTCAAAGGCCGAGGACGCCGCGTTGACGGCGCGCGTGACATCCTCCGGACCGGCGGCGGCGACGGTGGCGTACGTGTCACCCGTATAAGGGCTGATGTCCTCGGTGGTCTTGCCGGAAACCGCCGGGACGTGCTCGCCGTTGATGATGAGATCGCGGGTGATGGGCATGGCGCTACATTCCTCTCCGAAGTGGCTGGGCCACGCCGCCGGCCGCGAGCCGAAGCGCCGGCCGTTCTCGCGGCCCGGTTAAGCCGGAGCCTACTCCCGCCGCCGGGCTCGGACAATGGGGGTTGGCCAGACGATCGTGCTTGCCGGATTTGCCCAGTTCTCAGGTAAAACCGGTTAAGTAAGCCGGTTATTACCGTTTTACGAAAGTCTTTGTGAGCCGCATCATGGAGTTCAGGTTCCGCCGGCACCACGGGCGGACAGATTCTTAGGAGCTCGACCCGATGACCCTTTCCCTCAAACCGCACGTCGTCACGCTGGGCACGGCTGGCGGCCCTCGCTGGTGGACTGGCGAGAATGCAGGCCGCCGCACCGGCATCTCCACCGCCGTCGTCGTGGGCGATGCCGTCTATCTGGTGGATGCCGGCAACGGAGTGGGACGCCAACTGATGAAAGCCGGCCTGCAGGTTTCGTCGCTGCGCGGGATTTTCCTGACCCACCTGCACTCCGACCACACGATCGATCTGGCCGGGCTCGCGATCTTCGGACTATTCACCCTCACGCCGGGACAGCGAAGCATTCGCATTCTAGGCCCGGGCGACCGGGGCGAACTGCCGCCTCCCTCCCCCCGCGCGGCGGTGACGCCGTCGCCGGTCTTCCCGGGACTGCCTACACCGGGTACCCGGGACATGTTCCACCACTTAATGCAGGCCTACGCCACCGACCTCAATGACCGCGTGATCGACGCCCTGCGCCCCTCGCCGCTGGACTATTTCGTGGCCGAGGACATTGCTGTCCCCGAGTCCAGCGGCTACCACCCGAACCAGAATCCGACGCCGGACAACATGGAGCCGTTCGAAATCTACCGCGATGAACTGGTGACCGTGACGGCCACTTTGGTGGAGCATCCGCCGGTCGCGCCCGCCTTCGCCTTCCGCTTCGACACGGCCGAAGGGTCGGTCACCATCTCCGGCGACACTGCCCCCTGCCAGAATATGGTGCGGCTCGCCCGCGACACCGATCTGCTGCTGCACGAAGCCATCGACTTCGATTGGGTCCAGCGGGCGTATGGCAGCATCGACACCGAGGAAGCCCGGGCTTCGATCGACCACCACCGCAGGTCCCACACCTCGCCTCAGGACGCGATCGGGATCGCACACCAGGCCGGGGCACGAACCTTGGCGTTGCACCACCTCGTCCCGGGAACCACGCCGGACGAGGTATGGCAGGCGCACGGCAAGGACTTCAACGGCACGTTCCTGATCCCCGATGATCTGGACGTGATCTCTTTCTCTTCCACCGATCCGGGGCCGACTGGAGTCGGCGGAACCGATGACCATGAAATGGCGGCTGCACGATGAGCAATGACACGACGACGGCGTCGACACCTGCCAAGCACGGCAGATCTTCGGACGACCTGAAGGTCCCCAGCCTCAACACACCGGAAATGCGGCGTATTCTCGCGTCCAGCTTCTTGGGCAGCGCCATCGAGTTCTACGACTTCATCCTCTACGCCACCGCGGCGGCGCTGGTTTTCAACACGGTTTTCTTCGTGAACTTGGACCCCGCCGTGGGTATATTCGCCTCCTTCGCCACGCTGGCGGTCGGCTACCTTGCCCGTCCGCTCGGCGGAATCATCTTCGGCCACTTTGGTGACCGGCTCGGCCGCAAGGGCGTGCTGATCACCTCCATGATGCTGATGGGCGTGGCCACCACGCTGATCGGGCTGCTACCCACCACGGCCCAGATCGGCATGGCCGCTCCGCTGGCGCTAATCGTCCTGCGCATCATCCAGGGCTTGGCCGTGGGCGGCGAATGGGGCGGTGCCATGCTGATGGCCTTGGAACACGCGCCGAAGGAACGCCGCGGCTTCGCGGCCAGTTTCGCCAACATGGGCGGCCCCGCCGGCGCGGTGCTGGCCACACTCGCGGTTTCGGCCGTGTCCGTGCTTCCGGACGAGCAGTTCCTGGCCTGGGGCTGGCGGCTGCCGTTCGTGATCAGCATCGTCTTGGTGGGCATCGGCCTGATCGTTCGCCTCAAAGTGGCCGAGTCTCCGCTGTTCCTTGCCCTGGAGAATAAGGCCGACGAGAAGAAGATCCCGATTCTTGAGGTACTGACGAAGTACCCAAAAAATGTCGTCATGGGCACGCTCGTTGGGATGAGTTCCTACACCGTGCAGGGCCTGATGACCGTGTGGGCCATCTCCTATGTGGTGGACGAAGTCGGTCTGGACCGCACCGCCGTCCTCAACGTCAAAGCGATCGGCGCGGCATTAACCGTCGTGGCCATTTGGTTCGCCGCCCGGCATAGCGACAAGCTCGGCCGCCGTCCGGTGATGCTCATCGGCATCGCCGCCGGCGCGCTACTGGCCTTCCCCATCATGTGGATGCTGGAGCTCGGGACGCTGTGGCTCTTTGCCATCGGCCTGTTCCTGGCCAACGGCGTCATCCAGGGCACCATCTTCGGCCCGTTCGGTGCGTTCACCGCAGAACTCTTCCCGACCCGGGTGCGCTACACCGGCGCTTCACTGGTGTACCAGCTCTCCTCCACGCTGGGCGCAGGATTCACCCCTATGATCGCAAGCGGCCTAGTGCTGGCGGCCGGCGGGGAACTGTGGATGGTCGCTGCAGTCTGGGCCGGCGCGTTCGTGCTGGCCGGGCTTTGCATCCTGCGAATCAAGGAAGGCAAGAACCAGGACCTCACTGCGGAAAACATGTAGTCTCTGCCGGCCATGCTTGAACGTGAGGGCGGCCGTTGCCCAAGGCAGCGGCCGCCCTCACGTTTAAGCCGTGTCACGCCGTGTCATGCCGTCTGCGCTCGCCGGGCTAGCGGCCGGCTTGTTAAGCCGTGTCACGCCGTCCGCGCTCGCCGGGTCCACTCGCAGCCGCACCGCCAACCTCCGCACAGAAGTCGAGAAATGCCCTCAGCCTGAGGCTTGGCTTGGTGACGCTGGCGTAGGCCACGCAGACGTCGCTGTGCCCGACAGGCCCGTCGATCTCCACAGTGGCCAGCGGAAGACCGTCGTAGCTGTGGTTATCCGGCGGCCGCTGCACCAGTACGGTGTAGCCGAGGCCGCGGGCCACCATGCCCCGCACAGCTTCAAAACTCGAAGAACGCCAAGCGATTTTCGGGTCCAGTCCGGACAACCGCAGGTTGACCAATTGGTTATCCCGCACGGTCGGGATGTCCAACGAGACGAAGTCCTCTTCGGCCAGCTCAGCAAGCCTGACGCTTTTTCGGGACGCCAGCGGGTGGTCGGCCGCCAACAGAACATAGGGCCGGCCTTCCTTGACCGTTCGCGCCTGCACGCCGGGCAACAAGTGCCGCGTATGGGTAATCACCGCATCCAAGTAGCCCTCCTGCATCCGGTGCTGCAGCTCGGCCGCTTCCCCTTCCTCCATGGTCACAGTTAGCCGTTGATGGGGCTTGATGAACCGTTCGCTGATCACCGGGACCCAGAAGGCGGAGAGGGTGCTGTAGCAGCCGATGGCCAGCGGACCGACCAGTCCCTGCTGGCGCTCGATGATGCTGTTATGCACGTCATCGGCGTGCCGGACCAAGCTCCGGACGTCTCGCAGGAACTGTTGGCCGACACCTGTCAGAGCCACTCCGCGGGAACGGTGCCGCACCATCAGCTGCGCGCCGACGATCCGTTCCAGATCCGTCAGCGATTGAGACATTGCCGCTTGGGAGATGTGGGTGGCGGCTGCGGCTGCGGAGATCGAGCCGTGATCGGCGACTGCCACAAAGTACTGCAGCTGTTTGAGAGTGAAGTTGACCACCCGGCCAGCGTACAAGTAACGCGATGAGGATGACTTGCTGGGCAGATTGTGCCGATGGATGTATCGTCCAAACCGCCTGTCGCCGCCCCAGTCGTATGCCTGGCCTTCCTAACAAGGACCCATTCTCAGGTTATCCACAGGTAAATTTCAGGACTTGGACAGTTATCGGACCGTTATGTAACGTAATCATCACGTCGGCGATCATGCGCCGCCGTCCTCGGAAGGTATTGCTGAGCTCTGCCAACCTTCTCGAGTTCGTTCGCTAGACATCTGGCAGAGGCGGGGGACCCACTTTTCCGGGCCCCTCTTGGGGCCCTTGGGGTTAAGTCGCGTGGAGTGCATGCCGCACTGCCGCACGACCGGGTGACTCCCATCCGAATCCGACAGCTCACCTCGTAAGCATTGGGAGAGGTTACTTCTTGCTGCTCAAAAACAACCGCGCTCGCCACCGCGCCACCCCCGTCCGCAACACCACTGTGGCCGGCTTGTCCAACGCCGTTTCGACCCACGCCGGCACCGTCGGCCGCAGCGCCGCCGTTGTCACGGCTGCCGGCGGCCTGATGCTGGGCGTCGGCATGCCGGCCAACGCCGCCGCCGATGTCACCGTCCCGACCTACGGTGCAGCCGATGTGGCGGACGCCGTTGCGGCCCCGGCCAACGCCGCCGCCGATGCGGAGCAGGCTTCCGTTACCAGCACCGAAGCTGCTTCCGACGCCGCCACCCACACCGTGGCCGCTGGCGACACCGTAGGCACGATCGCCGCCCAGTACGGAAAGAACGTGCAGGACGTACTGGCCATCAACGGGCTGAACGCCTACACCATCATCTACCCGGGTGACGAGATCGCGCTGACCGGCTCCGAGCAGGGCACCCAGTCCGGCGGCGGCCAGGTTGCCCAGGGCTCCGGCGCAGGCGCTGGCGTAGCCGCCGCGGCGACGCAGGCTGCACCGGCAGACACCGCCACCGTCTCGTTGGCCAGCACCAACATCAAGCCTGCTTCAACCGCCGGCAACCAGAGCATCGTGGACATCGCCATGCAGGGTGTGGGTACGCCCTATGTCTGGGGCGGCACCTCCACCTCCGGCTGGGATTGCTCCGGCTTCACCCAGTGGGTTTACGCCCAGGTTGGCGTCGATCTGCCCCGCACCAGCCAGACTCAGGGCAGCGCCCTGACGCCGACTAGCAGCCCGAAGGCCGGCGACCTGGTAGTGCAGAACGGCGGCGCCCACATCGGAATCTACTTGGGCGGCGGCAAGATGATCAGCGCGCTCAACCCGAGCCAGGGCACCTTGGTTCACGACGTGAGCGCCATGCCGGTCACCGGCTACTACACCATGTAGTTCACCACAGTCTCCTGGGCCGGCTATTCCCCCAACGGCCGGGCCAGGATCACAGGGAGCCCCGTCGGCAGTGCGCCGGCGGGGCCTCTCCTCTTTAAAGGGTGCCTGCGTCACGCGGTTGAAGGGTGCCTGCGTCACGCGGTTCAGCGCTGACCCAAGGGCGCGGCATCCGGATCGGCGCTTGCTTCCCCGCGCCACTCCCAGGCGACGCAGCCGAAGGCGGCGAGCACCGCCGTCGTTATTTGGCAGGGCTTGAGGCGGAGCGGGAATAGGCGCTGATGGGTCAGGGTTAGACTACTATTCCGCGTTTTCGGCGGCGTTCTTGGCCTCTAGCGGCCGACCACAACAGCACGCACTCCACCCGAGGATTCTCCCGTGAGCAATGAACCGTTGACGAATAGTGCCTCGGCGCAGCCCGTACAGGCCCAGGGCGGCGGTTTGACGGCTGATGAGTCGCGCCGCAACCGCCGGGTGATCGGCATCCTGCTGGTTTCCGCGTTTGTGGTGATCTTGAATGAGACCATCATGTCCGTGGCCTTGACCGAGCTGATGGAAGACCTGAACATCAGCGCCCGCGCGGCCCAATGGCTGACCACCGCCTTCATGCTGACCATGGCGGTGGTCATCCCGGTGACCGGCTTCCTTTTGCAGCGTTTCACCACGCGCCAGGTTTTCACCGCCGCCATGCTGCTGTTCTCTTCGGGCACGCTGCTGGCCGGGCTGGCTCCGGGGTTCGAGGTGCTGCTGGTGGCGCGCGTGGTGCAGGCATCGGGCACGGCGATCATGATGCCGTTGTTGATGACCACGCTGATGAATCTGGTGCCGGCGGAGGACCGTGGAAAGACCATGGGCAACGTCTCGATTGTCATTTCGGTGGCACCGGCGATCGGCCCGACCATCTCCGGCATCATCCTCAACGCGCTGTCCTGGCGCTGGATGTTCTGGTTGGTGCTGCCAATCGCGCTGACGATGCTGCTGGTCGGCAACCGCCGCATCCAGAACGTGAGCGAGCCCAGGCAGGTGCCGCTGGATGTTCCGTCCGTGGTGCTGTCCGCCATTGGTTTCGGCGGGCTGATTTACGGCCTCAGCCAGGTGGGGTCCGGACACGGAACAACGACGGCGGAGCCCACCTCGGGTGCCGCGATGTGGGTTGCGTTTGCGGCAGGCGGGGTGGCGCTGCTGGTGTTCCTGCTGCGCCAGGTGCGGCTGCAGCGCCAGGACAAGGCGCTGCTGGATCTGCGGCCATTCCGCGCGCGCAACTTCTCCATGTCCGTGGGGCTGATGGCCGTTAGCATGGCGGCGCTGTTCGGCACCATCATTCTGCTCCCTATATATATGCAGCAGGTTCTGGGGCTGGAACCGCTGCAGATCGGCCTGATGCTGTTGCCGGGCGGGCTGCTGATGGGCCTGCTGGCGCCTGCCGTGGGCCGGCTGTACGACAAGTTCGGGCCGACGGTGCTGTTGGTGCCGGGAACTGTGCTGGTCAGCGCCGTGCTCTGGTACTTGTCCACGGTCAGCGAGAACACCGCTCCGCTGACTCTGCTGGCCGCGCATATCGTGCTCAGTCTGGGTCTGGCTCTGCTGTTCACTCCGCTGTTCACCGCAGGCCTGGGCTCGGTGCAGCGGCCACTGTACTCGCACGGAAGCGCGATCATCGGCACCGTTCAGCAGGTGGCCGGGGCGGCGGGCACCGCCATGTTCATCACCGTGATGTCCATGCAGACAGCTGCGCTGACGGCCGGCGGCGCGGAAACGTCGACGGCGGTGGCCGGAGGCGTGCGGGCTGCCTTCCTCGCCGGGGCAATCATCTCCTTGGTAGCCGTCGCAGCCGCGTTCTTCGTCCGTAAACCGGTTGAAGAAGAACCCGCCGAAGCCCCTAGGGAAGGTGTGCGCGCCTCGCACTAAGTGGGGCACGCCTGCACCCCGGGCACGTCGCGGGCACGCGTCGCAGGACCGCGTCGCAGGACCTATCCTCCACAGACCGCCCTTGCTGGCACCCCATCTCCACAGGCCCCATCGCTGGCACCTTATCCACCTGTCTGATCTCGGCTCTGCTCCCCGGCACACGCGCTCCATAGGCTGGATTCATGGCGATCGAGGCGCTGGATGCGACTCCGGGAGCAGAGCAGGATGAGTCCGCTCTGCTGGCCCGTTTGTGCGCCGAAGTCAGCGGACTGAACAGCCGGCTCAGGAGCGGCGGGCTGACACGCAGCACAAAGTCTGTCGCCCGGACGGCAGCACAAGTTGAAGAGCTGGCCAACACCGTTGCCCAAACCCAGCTGGTCTTGGCCCGCATCATCAAAGCGCAGAACATCGCTGCCGTCGGCGAAACGGACGAACCCCACGATCCGGATGCACCGGACCGGCCGAAACGCGGCGCCTTCAAGTCGAATGAAGACTACCTGCGGGCCAAGCTCGGCATTGCCCGGCAGGAAGCCGCGCGCCGGTTCCAGCTCGCGGAAGCCACCGAAGCCCGGCCGGTTCCCGAGGGCAGGCCGGCCGCGCCGCCCCGGCTGCCGGTGCTCGCCCGTGCGTTGGACGACGGGAAAGTGTCCGGCCAGGCCGCGAACCTGATCCGGAAAGCCGTGGACGGGCTGCGCCGCACCGCCGAACCGGACCAGCTGCGCCAGATGGAAGAGGCACTGGTGAAGCATGCCTCCGATTACGACACCGATTCGCTGCGGGAGCTGATCCGGTATTGGGAGGGCGGCCTGAATCCCGGCGGCGCCGACCCGACAGCCGCCGAGCTGAAATCACGCCAAGGATTGTTCTACCGCGGCCGCCGCAACGGCCTGCACTGCTACGAGATCAACGCCACCGACGAGCAAAACGAGGTCCTGGCCACGGTCTACAACACGGCCACCAATCCCCGCTTGAGGGAAGGCACCGCTACGGCCGGCACGGTCGGGTTTGACGGCACCGGTACGCCCGGTGCCGCCCCCGGCACCGGGGACGATGCTACCGGCGAGGACGCTGCCGGGTCCCTGCCGGCCGCCGTCGAGCCGCTTAGCAGAACCGCAGCAGGCGGGAACCAACCAGACGATGCTGATCCGGCCGCCGCCACCGGCCGGGACCTGGACGGGCGGACCCGGCAGCAGCAGCGACTGGACGGACTCATCGGCGCCTGCAAGGTCGCTCTGACCACGGACCTGCTGCCGGCCGCCGGCGGACGCCGTCCCCAGTTGCTGGCCACCATTGACTACAAAGACCTGGCCACCGACCTCGGCCGCCCCGGAACCGGCACCTTCTCCGGACCGCTGAGCGCCAAGACGATCCGCCGGATAGCCTGCGATGCAGACATCATCCCGGTCGTCCTCGCCGGCATGGGCGTGATCCTGGACGTCGGCCAATCCCAGCGGCTGTTCCCGAAATACCTGCGGCTGGCGATCATCGCCCGAGACGGAGGCTGCGCCTTCCCCGGCTGTACCGCCCCCTCACCCTGGACCGAGGTGCACCACATCCGGTGGTTCGAAAAGGGCGGCCCAACCTCCACCGACAACGGCGTAATGCTATGCAGTCACCACCACCACCTCATCCACGAAGGAGACTGGCGGATCGAGGTCATCAACGGCGTCGCCTGGTTCTTCCCACCGCCCACCCTGGATCCGGCACAAAAACCACTACGCAACCACGCCTGGCTGAAGAACGCCCAACTACCCGAACGCCAACCGGAACCAGCGGTCCAGGGCATTAGTTCCGGACAATCCACCGACCCACCGCATGGAGACTTGGGTGGTTCTGACGCTGATGTTCGAGCAACGCCAGCTGTCCATTCGGGCGCACCCGAGCTAGCGGAACAAGAAGAACTTGATATTGGATTGGCCTCCGGTTCAGAGCCCGACAGCCCGGGCAGACGATCCAGCCCGTTCCCTGGGTGGCCAGCGCAGCCGGCAGCTCCGCCGTTCTGAGGGCGCCCGGCCGGTTGGCAAACGAGGTGCCGGTCAGGATCTTCCGGCATCCGGACGGAGAATAGGTGCCGGCGGACGGAACTCTAGCCGGCGCTGTAGTCGTCGCACGCCTGTTGCATGGAGGCGACGGTTTCGGCCGGGATCTGGTCGCCGGATTCGGCGATCTGCGACATCGGGCCGGTGATCTCGGCGGGAACGCCGGCGGCGTCTGCGGCCGAGACCAGTCCGCCGAGCAGCTGCTGCTCTTCGGCACCGATGCTGCCGTCCCGGATCGGAGCGCACGCCTGCTTGACAGCTTCGCCTACAGCAGCATTTGCCAGATCGGACGCGGCTTGGCTGACGGCTTCGGAAGCAGCGTTTGCGGCTTGGTCGGCGGCGTCGGATGCGGCCTGTTCGATCTGTCCACAACCGGTGGCGACGAGGGCCACGAGCGGGAGCATCAGCAAAGCAGAGTATCGGCGAATCACCCCGCAACTTTACTATGAGGCACTCGCTTTCCCTCATTCGGGGGATGCCGCTCGCCCGGCAGCGGGATCCGCAGGCGATCCCCGGTGGGAAGACTGAAATCATGACTACTACAGGAGTGCAACACCATCCCCCAACTGCAAGCGTCCGGTTCATAGAACGGGCACCGTTGATCACGGCCTTGGCGGCCGGCATCTACGCGATAGCCGCGTTTTTCTTCCTGCTGACGCACGGTTCCTTGCCTCTGGTTCCCGCCGAGGCCCTGTCCCACGAGTTGAATGGTCCGCTGGGCGCCGTACTCGCGTACGTCCTGCCGTCTCTGGCGATGCTGGGAGCCCTACTTGGCCTTGCCGTTCATTACCGACTGCTTCCGGCCCGGGCCTTAGCGAAAGGCTCCATGGTCTTTGCCTCAGTTTATGGCGCCGTCGTGCTACTGGCGGTCGTCGATAGCAATATCCTGGCGACACTGGGCTATCTGCCGTTCCTCACGGTGAAGTCATTGACCGATCCTGATTTCTTGCGAACAGCGATCGATCTGCCGTGGCCGATTGTGGGCCATCAATTGGTCTGCATCATTGGCGTGGCGCTGTGGATCCTGACCGCAACCGTGGCCGTTCGCAGGAGTTCGGGCGCTTGTGTCGCGTGCGGTCGTGATTCCTCTGTTGCAACCGCCAGACGGTGGGGAAAGCCAGTTACCATCGCCGCAGCCATCATTCCAGGAGTTTATGCCGTCACGCGCTTTGCTTGGGCGGCAGGCATCCCGTTAGGAATCGAGCCGGCATTCCTGCAGCAGATGCAGGACAGCGGTCTGGTGTACGCCGGTCTTGGCCTGGCTTCCATGGCGCTGCTAGGAGTCTTGCTGACGCTGGGCCTGATCCAGCGCTGGGGCTCGGTGTTCCCCCGCTGGATCCCTTTCCTGGGCGGACGCCGGGTCCCGGTCCTCTTGGCTGTCATTCCGGCTGGCTTTGTATCCCTCATCGCGATTCCCGCCGGGGCCGAGATGATTCGGGTGTTCACCATACGCGGCGCTGGCGGCATCCCGATCGACTGGGCCAACTGGGCGACGATTGGCCCGACCCTCCTGTGGATTCCTTGGGGCCTACTGCTCGGCGCCGCGACACTGGCCTACTACCTCAAACACCGCGGTTCCTGCCGCCGGTGCGGGCTCAGCGGATGACGGCCAGCAGTCGATGGCCGAGAATGAGCCCATGACCGAAACGGGCCGAAGGCCGTTACAGCGGGCGGGGCGGATCTTCAGACACTTCGTGTTCATGATGATCGGCGCCCTGCTCGCTGTGCCGTACATCGTCGTCTTCATCTGGGCCACCCAACTAACCGCTGTGAGCCCGGCCAACGCTGTCGTCGCGTTCGCAGTGCTGGTCCTGCTGCTCGCCGTGCCCGCGGCGCTCTCCGCAACCCGGGCGTTGGAACGAACCGCCGTCGGTGAACTCCTGGCGGTAAAACTGGCCGAACCGGCCGGTCCCGTGACCCGGCAACGCCGGATCAGAGGCGCGGTTTGGTACCTCGTTCATCTCATGGCCGGCGGCCTCACCCTGGTGGCAATCGCATTCGCGGCCCCGCTGATCCTCGCCGTGGTCATCCTGCCTCTGCTCGGCAACGCGGATTCCGCCAACGAACTGGCTGCCGCAGTCGTCCCCTTTACCGATGGCACGACGGCGGCACTGTGGTCGCTGGGGCTGAGCACCGGAGTCATCATTTTCACCATACTGACAGGCATGGCGTTGCCCCACTGGGCTTCGCTTTTGCTGGGTCCCTCTCCGGCGGAGCACCGTGAACTAGAGGAAGAGCAAGCGCGGATGGAAGCCAGACGAAACGAGCTTGCCCGCGAACTCCACGACTCCGTGGGCCATGCCCTGACCGTAACCACGCTCCAGGCGACCGCCGCCGAAGCCTTGTTGGGACGTGATCCCGATGGTGCAGCGCGGGCCATGCGCGCGGTCGCCGACACTGGCCGAAGTGCCCTGGCCGAACTCGATCGAGTGATCGGAATTCTGCGGGCGCCCGGAGCGCAAGTAGAAAATCCCGCGGGACTTCGACAATTACCCGGTTATTTGGACCACATGGAAGACCAAGGCCTGCACGTGGAACGCGAGTTCGAGACCCAGATGTTGGAGGAGGTGCCGGCAGCAGCGTCGGCGCCCGCGTTCAAGATTCTGCAGGAGGGGCTCACGAACGCACTTAAATACGCTTCACCGCGGGAGGCAGTACTTCACATCCAGCCCATCGGCCGGTACCTGCAGATTCGACTCGTGAATCCAATAGCGGAGTCCTCGGACGCGGCTGCGCCGAGGCCCAGTGGCCGCGGCATCGCGGGCATGCAGGAGCGGGCCAGACTGGCCGGCGGCAGCACCCGGTCCCAGTTAGCCGGCGGCCGCTGGATCTTGTCCGTGGACATCCCCTTGCAGGAGCGAGCCAGGTGAACCAGCCCATCCGCGTATTGCTGGTTGACGATGAACCATTGGTCCGCTCCGGTCTTGCCGTCATTCTCGGTGCACACGGAGACATCGAAGTCGTCGGTGAAGCCTCCGATGGAACGGAAGTGTGGCCGGAAGTGCGGCGGCTGCAGCCGGACCTGGTGATGATGGATGTGCGGATGACGCAGATGGACGGCATCGAGGCGACCGCCCAGTTGGTGGCCCTCGTCGTCGATCGCCCCAGGATCCTGATCCTGACCACCTTCGAAAGCGACGACTACGTGTACCAGGCGCTGAAAGCCGGCGCCGACGGCTTCCTGCTCAAACGAGCCCGGCCGGAACAACTCCTTCACACCGTACGTGCAGTGGCCGCTGGCGACTCCATCGTGTTCCCGGCCAAGCTTCGCGAGCTAGTCGCAGTCCACGGCAACAATTCCCGCGACCGCGTTGCTGCTGCCGGGCTCAGCAGCCGTGAGGCCGAGGTCCTCCGTCACTTGGCCAGCGGATTCAACAACCAGGAAATAGCGCAGGCGATGTTCCTCGGCACCGAAACCATCAAGACCCACATCGGGTCGATCCTTTCCAAGCTCCGGGTCCGGGACCGCACCCAAGCCGTCATCGCGGCCTATGAATCCGACTTCATGCGGCCAGGCGCCTGACTCTCAGTCTTTGATGGAGGCTTTGGTCTCGCGGCGCTCGGCTCTATACGTCGGCGGTGTACTTGCCGGCAGTGATGATCAGTAAACCGCCAACGGCGACGGTCCCGGTCAAAATGCTCGCAGCCACTGTTGCCACTCCAGAAACCATCTACCAGCGGCCCAGACTGCGCCGCTTCGATGGCGGCTGGGCTGTTCCGGCACCGGTGGCGTCTGCTGCCCGACGATCGGCAGTGACAAGGTGATCACCGCGCTTGCGTCGCCCTGCGGTTCAGTCTCGGTTGGATGCCGGGTCCCAGTAGGCCACGGCCTTCCCGGCATCGACAGCATCCGAGCCAATACCGGATTCTCGGCGGCAAGATGCGGTTCTCTATCCTTGATAGGCGCCGGTAAACGCCCGGGACGTCAACCCCAACGAGCCGGGCGGGGTTGCTTGGCCCGCACCCAAACTGAGCTTCCCGAGACCAGCCGTGCTCCGCCGTCGTCAGGGGGTAGTCAGGTTGCTGGGCCGTGGCTACGCTGGCTCAGAGGCACAACCTCACGGAGGAATCCAGATGGGCTTTGACCAGTATCACGAACCCGCCCAAGAGCTCTCCGCCGAGACGCGGACGTTTGCGCGCATGTGCGCCAACCTGACCGAGGAAGCCGAGGCGATCGGCTGGTACGAGCAACGGATGTCGTTGGAAAAGGATCCGGAATCGGTCGCCATTATGGAGGATTCCTTGGCCGAGGAGTTCAAGCACTTCAGCATGGACCTGGAGTTCCTGCTGCGGCGAAAGCCGAAATGGCGGCAAATTGCCCGCGGCACGTTGTTCCAGGACGGCGACATTGTGGCCAACGGGGGCGCCGCCGAGGCTGCGGCCGCAGCGGGATCGAGCCCCGAAGCGCCGGCGACAGGTTCGGGGTCCGGGCAGGGTCGCCCTGATTCGTCGCTGGGGATCGGCAGCCTCCGGGAGGACTTCTCATGACCATTAACCACCTGCTCCGCGAGCATGCCCCGATTTCCGATGGCGGATGGAGGCTATTGGATCAGGAAGCCAGGGAGCGACTCACCGTGGCCTTGGGTGCCCGCAAGATGGTCGATTTCGCAGGGCCTTACGGCTGGGAGTATTCCGCCACGAATTTGGGACGCACGGAACGGGTGACCGGGCCGGCGCCGGCCGACGGCGTGGCGGCGCGACGGCGGGGGGTGCTGCCCTTGGTGGAGGTCCGGGCACCGTTCAAGGTTTCCCGCATGGAATTGCTGGATCATGATCGAGGAGCGGCCGATGTGGACCTCACCGATCTGGATGAGGCGGCACTCCAGATTGCCATTGCGGAGAACTCGGCCGTCTTCCACGGCTGGAGGCAGGTGGGTATCACCGGAGTCACCAGCGCCACGCCGCACGCACCCATAGCGCGCGTGCCAGACTTCAACGACTACCCCAAGCGCGTGGCCAAGGCTGTCTCGGCGCTGCTGCAGGTGGGCATCGGCGGGCCTTTCGGACTGGCGCTCGGCCCCGGACACTACACTGCCGTGGTGGAGGCGACGGAGCACGGCGGATATCTGCTGTCCGAGCACTTGCGCAAGCTGCTCGGCGGCCCGATTATCTGGGCGCCCGGAGTCCGCGGGGCGATAGTGATGAGCCTGCGCGGCGGGGACTTTCTGTTCGAGTCGGGCCAGGACCTGTCGGTCGGCTACGACCGGCACGACGAAGAGTTCGTTTATCTGTACATCGAGCAGTCGTTCAGCTTCCGGGTGGCCACTCCGGAGGCCGCGATCCATCTGACCGGCAGCGACGGTTAGGGTCCGCGGAAGCCGCACGCCAGACACCCCATGGGTGGCGGCGCGGGCTGGGCTGACCGCAGCCCATCGTTGAGCAAGCCAGCGCGCCGCGGACTGTCCTGCCCGAGGTGAGCACCGCCGCCGTAGTCCGCGACTTTCCCGCCCGAGGTGAGCACCGCCGCCGTAGTCCGCGACTTTCCCGCCCGAGGTGAGCACCGCCGCCGTAGTCCGCGACTTTCCCGCCCGAGGTGAGCACCGCCGCCGTAGTCCGCGGCTTTCCCGCCCGAGGTGAGCACCGCCGTCGTACTTCCGGACGTGCCCGGCGCTGGCGTTGGCCGGTTTGCGTGCCTAAGTTGGGGAGACCACAACGGAAGGAAGCATATGTCCCGCATTGCCATTATTGGCGGCCACGGCAAGGTCGCGCTGCATCTCTCCCGCATCCTCACCGGCCAGGGCCACGAGGTCAGTTCGATGATCCGCAACCCCGATCACGCCGCCGATGTCCGGGACGCTGGCGCCACGCCGGTGCTTGCCGACGTCGAGACCGCCACCGCCGGGGAGTTGGCCGATCAACTGCGCGGGCACGAGGCCGTTGTTTGGTCGGCCGGTGCCGGCGGCGGCAATCCGGAACGCACCTATGCAGTGGATCGCGACGCGGCCATCCGGTCGATGGATGCCGCGGCCGCCGCCGGTGTGCAGCGATACATCATGGTTTCCTATCTGGGCGCCGGCAAGGATCATGGGGTTCCGGAAGACAATTCGTTCTTCCCCTACGCCGAGGCGAAGGCTGCCGCGGACGAGTACCTGAAGTCAACGTCGCTGGATTGGACGATCCTTGGTCCCGGCGCATTGACGCTGGAGCCGGCGACCGGGAAGATCCAGGCCGGACCGGGCACACCGGGCGGTCAGGTGAGCCGGGAAGACGTCGCGATGGTCGCCGCGGAGGTGCTGGCCGTTCCGTCCACCACCGGCAAGGTGATCGAATTCATCAACGGGAGCACCCCGATCAGCCAGGCCGTCCGCGACGTGTGAGGCACGCGGTCCTAGCAAACCGCCGCCCTTGGTTTAACAGCAGAACCCCGCGCTGCTATCAGCGCGGGGTTCGGAACTTAAGATTTAGCCTTCGCAGTCGCGGCAGTACTTCTCGCCGTTCTTTTCGCGGGCTACCTGGCTGCGGTGGCGGACCAGGAAGCAGGAGGAGCAGGTGAATTCGTCCTCACGGGGAGGAACTACCTGAACTACCAGTTCTTCGCCGGAGAGGTCAGCACCCGGAAGGTCAATGCCCTCGGCGGTGTCCGAATCCTCGACGTCGATCAGCGCGGTCTTCGCACCACCGGAGCGCTGGGCCTGAAGGGCTTCGAGCGACTCATTGTTGTTGTCGTCGTCCTTGTTGCGCGGTGCGTCGTAATCGGTTGCCATGCGGGTTTAGAACTCCTGATGCTCTAGTTTGTTTTGACCTATCTGCGAGCGCCCATCATAGCTGCTCATCCAGACATTTCAACATCAATTCCACAACGTCTCGCGTAGGGCGATAATTCCCGTCCCTCGGGAACCGCTGCAGTGCACGGGGAGGCGGATATGACTGTGGGCAAGGCCACCACCACGGGCAGTTGCGGGCGGAGGGTTTCCGCAGAACGGTCAGAGGTTCATCAGGTCGCCGACGCCGGCTACGGTTGCCACTGCCCCGGCCCAGCACGCCAGGATGACCAGCGCGAACCCGGCCAGCCAGAAGGCGGCGGGAATCCCCGTCCGTTTGGCGATGATGAACGCATCTGAATTAGCCACCTGATGGCGGCGCCGTGTGTGGACGCTCAGCAGATTCAACCAGTCCCGCACGGCACCTACCAGCAGCGCGACGCCAATGGCCAGAGTCAGGTGGCCCAGGAACTCCGCCGGCGCAAACCAGACCAGCAGCTGGGAGGCAACCGCCAGTCCAACGGCGATGACGATGCCCTCGAGATTCCGGATGAACAGCAACGTGGCCAGCAGCAGGAGCGCGCTCACCGACAGCGCCGCGCCGGACCAACCGGTGAAGGCGGCCCACACCAGCACCGCCCCCACCAGCGCGGGCACCGGGTATCCCCAGAACCCTGCCCACGCGGCCGAAGCCCGGCCCGCCCCACGGCTGATCATGGCGCCGGATTGGTCGAACCGCAGATGGATTCCGCGCACCAGGCGGCCGGTGGTCAGCGCCGCGAAAGCGTGCCCAAGCTCATGGACCGCCGTGACGAACAACCCGAAGTAACGCCAGCTGCCGCGTGGAACCGACAAGACCAACGCAACAACAAGGATCAGCGCCAGTTCCAGGATTCCGGTCTCGAGCGGTTCACCGCGCGTGAACCCCTCGGTGATCCTGCGCCACCATTCGGCGGCGAACTGCTGCAGCATTTTCCCTCGTCTCAGCCGTGACTACGCGATATAACTAGACCACATTCCTCGACTTTGGAAAGCAAACATGGACAAGCTGGATTTCAAGAAGGACCAGAAGGAGCTCTACTCCCCGGCCAAGGATTTCCGCTTGGTTACCGTCCCACCAATGCAGTTTCTGGAGGCAGACGGCCACGGCAATCCAAACACGTCCGAGTGGTACGGCCAGGTGATCGAAGCACTGTATTCCGTCTCCTACACGTTGAAGTTCGCCAGCAAGAAGCAGTTCGCCCGCGACTACGTTGTCGGCCCGCTGGAAGGCCTGTGGTGGGCCAAGGACATGTCCGCCTTCACCCGCCGCGCCAAGGACGAGTGGTCCTGGACGCTGATGATCCGCCAGCCCGACTGGCTGGGGGCGGACCACATAAAAGACGCGATGCAGCAGGCAGCTGCCAAAAAGGAACTTCCCGCCGTGGACTCGCTCCGGCTCGGGTCGCTGGATGAAGGGCTGAGCGTCCAGATCATGCATGTGGGACCGTACGACGACGAAGGACCTGTGCTGGCGCGGCTGCACGATGAGTACCTGCCGGCGAACAAGCTGGAACCGGTGGGCCGCCACCACGAGATCTACCTCAGCGACGCCCGGAAGACCGAGCCGTCCAAGCTCAAGACCATCCTGCGCCAGCCGGTCCGCCGGGCTTAAGTGGTGCGAAAGTTGACACTTCAACATTATTTCTGTCAAGATTTAGTTGAAGCGTCAACCTAGATGCTTATCGCTCGTTCCAGACGGCCGAGTTCCCCTGACCATCGAAACGGTGACAACATCATGACTAATTCCGCTTTGACCACCACCGCACGTACCGTCCTCCGCGTTATCTTGGGCTTCCTCTTCGCAGCCCACGGCTGGCAGAAGTTCAACGAATGGACCATTGCCGGCACCCAGGCCGCGTTTGGCCAGATGGGCATTCCGGTGGCCGACATCGCGGCCCCGATCGTCGCCGGTCTGGAACTGGGCGGCGGCATCGCCCTGATCCTTGGTGTACTGACCCGCGTGGTCGCCGCCCTGCTGGCGCTGAACATGTTCGGCGCCCTGGTGCTGGTCCACGTTTCCGCGGGCGTCTTCGTTGAGGCCGGTGGCTACGAACTGGTGCTGCTGCTCGGCGCTGCCGCACTGGCACTGGCCTTGGTTGGCCCCGGCCGGATCTCGGTTGACCGCGCCATCTTCGGCAAGACCAAGCTGGCGGCCATGGCCTAATCCCCGCCATACAGCAACCCCAACGGGCAGGCGCAGCCGCAAGGCTGCACCTGCCCGTTTTGCTGTCCACCGAGGGCATGCCGGTCAGGTTTGGCCGCAGGAGGTGCGGACCGCGCGAGGAATCGGGCGCCGGCGGCGTGGCCACCGACCGCCTTTACGTCCGAGCCTAAGCGGCCATCAGGATGGACGACGGCGGAGGCGCGGCTTGGGCGACCGCGCCCGGTTCTGAGACGGCGCCCCGCTCGGTGCTGCTGCCGAGGCCCAATGGAGCCGACGCCAACGAACCCGGCGGGACCGATCGGGTCAGATCTAGAACGGGCCGGCGCTCGGTCGCAGGCAATTCACGGTGCGCCGCTGCCAGGAAAGCGGCCAGCCCTGAGCCCAGCGATGCGCAGACCGCCGCGAGGATCTCCGAGGAGGCTTCTTTGCGGCCGCGCTCAATCTCCGACAGATATTGAATCGACACCCCGGCGCGACTGGCAACGTCGTCGAGCGTGCGCCGCTGGCGGCGGCGCTCCCGGCGGAGCACGGTTCCATAGACGTCGCGGAGCAGCGGCGCCGGTCTGGAAGCGGGATGGCGATGAAGCTTTTGAAGTTCAAGCACGGTGGAACTCCCTCCTGGCTGGTTCCATCGTAGGAAGCTCCAGCACCGGAGTCAGCATGGTCTGCTGACGGCAGTAAAGCATTCAAACTGACAGTTCCGCGGCGGATTCGACGTTTTAGGTCGATTAGCAGGAGGCCTCCCTTGTAGGGTGACGGCATGGCACCTCTACGACCCATCGGATTTTGGCTGAAGCTCGTTGACCGCCTGATCGACGAGCAGTTCATCGAGACCATGGAAGAACACGGCATCACGCGCCGCCAGTGGCAGCTGATGAACCTGCTGGCGGACAAACCCTCCACCGACGATGAGCTCACCGAAGCCCTGGGCCCGTTCATTCCGGAGACGGAAGACGAAGGGCCGCAGGCGCCGGTGGAAGAGCTGGTGGAAAGCGGCTGGGTCAGTTCCACGGACGGACACTACGCGTTGACCGACACCGGCCGCGCCAGTCTGGCCTCGCTTGGCGACGTGGTTGACCGCACACGGGCCGTCCTAGCCGAGGGCATCAGCGACGACGAGTACGCGGCCACCCTCGACGTCCTGGAACGCATCGCCCGCAATCTCGGCTGGGACGGATAGGAACCATGACTACGCTGGCCCAGCTGCGGAAAAGCGCGCTGGCCCTGCCGGAAACCGTCGAGGCCGTGCACTCCGGCATGGCTGCCTTCTCCGTCCGGAAGAAGGAGTTTACGTCGCTGGGCCAGGACGGCCTGCTTCAACTACGTCTGAGCGACGACGACGCCGATGCCGCCTTGGCAGCCCACCCGACGGCCGGGCGGTGGGCTGCCAAGGGAACGCCGATCGGCATCCGGCTGCCGCTGGCCGACATCAACGGCAAGGACCTCAACTGGTTGCTGCGCCGCTCCTGGCTGAGTTGCGCTCCAAAGCGGCTGGCCATGCAGCTCGAAGCCGCCGATTCCGGGACCACGCCGCACTTGCTGCCAGTGATCGGCGGCCCGGCCACCCGCGCCTTGGTATCGGCCGGCATCACGGACTTAGACACGGTGGCCCGCCACAGCCAGGCCGAACTGCTGGCGCTGCACGGCGTCGGGCCGAAGGCGGTACGGATTCTGACGGAAGCACTGGCTGTCTCCGGGCAGTCGTTGCGAGGGGACGGATAGCCGGCGCGACAGGACGGAGGGCACCACGGATGTGCAGGTTATTTGGACTCCACGCGGGCGGACACCGGGTCCACGCCACCTTCTGGCTGCTGGGTGCTCCTGACAGCCTGTCCGAGCAGAGCAGGCGCCAACCCGATGGAGCGGGCATCGGCATCTTCACGTCGCTCGGCGCCCCGATTGTCAGCCGACAAGCAGAATCGGCCTGGCACGGGCGGACGTTCGAACTCGCCGCACGGGACTTCACCTCCTCCACCTTCCTGGCCCACGTCCGGTATTCGTCGGGCAGCAAGGCCTCCGTTGCAAACACCCACCCCTTCGAACAGGACGGCCGGTTGTTCGCCCACAACGGGGTCTGCCGTGGCCTGGAACTGCTGGATGAACGGCTACAGCGGCTTGGCGCCGCGTCCCTGGTGCGCGGCCAGACCGATAGCGAACGGATCTTCGCGCTGATTACTGCGGAAACACGCCGCAGCCATGGCGATGTCGCCCGGGGCATCACCGCCGCGCTGGGCTGGATCATCGACACCCTACCGCTCTACAGCCTCAACATGATCATCACGACGCCGGACCACCTGTGGGCGCTCCGCTATCCGGAGACCAACGAGCTGTACGTCTTGGAGCGCACCGCCGGCGATCCTGCTGGCCAAGACCAACTCGACGCCCGAAGCAGCCGGATCCGGGCGCACTTTCCCGACCTGGCCCGGTATCCCAGCGTGGTTATTGCCAGCGAGGTCATGGACAGCGAAACCGGCTGGCGGCTGCTGGGACCGGGCGAGATGGTCTGCATCGGCCCGGACCTGATCGTGGAGTCGAGCAAGCCGTTTCCATCCAGCCCCGCGTTCCCGCTGGCACTGTCCAACCTGGGCCGGCATGCCGTCAGCCAACGTCCCGACTAGGTGGCGGCCGGCGCGCGGCGATCAGAAGCCGACGCACCGCCGTTGTTGTTTCAGCGGAAGTTGGGCTCGCCCAGGTAGGGTTCCAGGATCTGCCGCTGGCGGTCGCTCAGGCGCAGCAGCCGGCCGGAGTCGGTGTGGAAGAACGCCAGCGTGGTTTCGGCCAGCACGCACTGCTCGGCGGTGACCGGGTCCATGATCACGTACGCGATGGTCAGGCTGGCGCCCTTGATCGCGCTGATCCAGACCTCCACATGGGCCGGGATGTTGCGGTAGTTCAGCGGCCGGACGTACTTGACCCGGTGCTCGGCCACCAGCGCCTGGGTGGATTCGGGCAGGTCGGAAAAGACCGGCAGGTCCACCTCTAGTCCCGGTCCACCGGTCCCGGCGGGCGGGCCGAACGCGTGGATGCGCGCTTCCTCCAGGATCCGCAGGATCTCCACATTGTTGATGTGCCCGTACGCATCCATGTCGCCCCAACGCATCGGAACGTTGCAGGACAGGCGCTGGGCGGAAGGTGTCTTGGTCATGGCCCGATTTACTTTACCGGCCGTTTACGCTGTGGAAACTGTTTGGCATTCCGGATGGTGAACCCTATAGTGGGAGGGCGCGCCACAGAGTGTGATGCGCAACACAAGTCTCATGATGAATACATATAAAACAGAAGATACAGACAGCAACACAGCGGGATTCGACGTTTGGGTGGACGTCGATCTCCATGTTGATACCCAGCTGGGCCTCATCCAGTTCTGCCTCGAAGGCGAGCGCGTTCTGGGGTGGTCCGACAATATGGACGCCATCGCGTCGGCGGTCGCCGATTCCGTCGGCACCGCCCAATGGTGCGAAAAATACTCCAAGCTCCTGGTGCCCAGTTCGCGCAAGGGGGCGGGAAACCGCTTCTTCACCGTGACAAGGATGGACCAAGAGAACGACGACGGGGACCGCCCGGCGGCGTAACCGTGCACCGCCCGATGGCCGCGCCGGTTGGCGGCCGCAGGCGGTTGGTGCGCGGGTCGTTCCCGTGCCGGCGCCGGACACGGGCGTGCCCTGGCCCGACATGACCGTCATGAACGTTGCCCTGCCGCGGACATGACTACCATGAAGCCGTGCCTACTTCATCGCCTTCACCCCGTCCGGAACGCGGCAAGTTCGCCGCCAAGCTGCTCCGCGGCGGCACCGAACCTGATCCGCGGTTCACGCTGGCCAACGAGCGCACGTTCCTCGCCTGGATCCGCACGTCGCTGGCCCTGGTGGCCGGCGGCATCGCCGTGGAGGCCTTCACCACCGACATTTTCGATCCGGCGATCCGCACCACCATCGCCGTCGTCCTCTTGGTACTGGCGATGGCGATCGGCTGCGGTTCCTTCTTCCGCTGGCTGAACATCGAACGGTCCATGCGGCACAAGACTCCCCTGCCGCTTCCGCTGATTGCGCCGATTCTGGCCATTGGCGGCGGCGTGGTGGCGGCGCTCCTGCTGGTCTTTGTCCTCCTGCGGCTGACATGATGCGACGCGGCCGTTCCGTGCCCGAGCCGGAACACCACGACGCCGGCCTGCAGCCTGAGCGCACCTCGCTGGCCTGGAGCCGGACGACCCTGGCCATGATCGTGGCGACGGCCATGTTCCTGCGCTGGTTTCCGGAATACGGCTGGTTCACCGGAACGCTCGTGGCCGTGGCACTGTGCACGGCCCTGGGCATCTACATCACCCAGCAACTGCGCTACCGCCGGGCGGTCTCCGGCATCGCCAACGAAAGGATTCACGCCGATGCCGCCGCGGCCGCCTGGGTCGCCGGCAGTGTGGTGGTGCTGGGCGCGCTCGGCCTCTTCGCCGTCCTGTTCCTGGCCTTGGACTAATTAACGACGGCATGCCCTGCGGCGGGCGGGCGGCGTGCGGCGCAGGGCGGTCGGGCGTGCGGCGGGCTTGGCGGTCGGCCGGAGTCAGGACTGTGACAGCGCGTCCCGGTAGACCCAGCGGCCATCCTCGCGAACGAACGTACTCTTCTCCTGTTGCGCGCGGTCCTGGCCGCCCTCGCGGTAGGTAGCCCGGAATTCCACTGTGCCGGCGCGGTCTGATTCGCCGCCGCGCACGGTCCTCAGGATCTGCAGGCCGGTCCATGCCAGCGCGGAATCCAGCTCAAGGCTCGCCGGCCGCGTTTCCGGATGCCAGGTCCGCAAAAGATAGTCGACGTAGCCCGTCACAAACGCGGTGTAGCGCGAGCGCATCAGGGCCTCCGCCGTCGGGGCCTCCGCGTCACCGCGGTGGAACGGCCGGCAGCATTGGCCATAGGCGTGGCCGCTCCGGCAGGGACAGGGCGCATCGATCGGCACGGTCTTCATTCAGGCACCTGAGCAGTCTTCACGGTGTCGGCCTTCACGGTGTCGGCGCCGCCTCGCTGAGGGACGCTCCGCTCGTACCGCACGTTCAATGGGCCAGCTGCCGGGCCGAAGCGTAGATGTCCGGAAGGTTGTCGTTCCGGCCGGCCTCGCGCCGGGTCACCCATACTTCGAAGGCGACGCGGACCACTGCCGCGCAGGTCTCGAACGCGAGCCGGATCTGCAGATCGCTGATGCCGTCGCGGCCAAACCTGTCCATCAGGGCATCCACCAGCCCGGTGGTCCGGGTGGCATTGTGCTTGAGCAGCGCCGCCCTCAGCAGCGGCTCCTTCCGGATGAGCTGGTTGACCAGCAACATGCTGCGGGCCTGCGGCGCATCGTTGTCCGCATACCCCTGCATCACCTGCTGGTAGACGCGTTCGAGCTCTTCGCGCGGATCGCCGGCGGGGTCGATGGTCAGCAGCCCGGCTTCAAGTGCGGCGTCGAAATCCTGATGCGCCGGCAGCGCGGCTTCTTCCTTGCTGGTGAAGTACCGGAAGAAGGTCCGCTGGGAGATCCCGGCCGCGTTGGCAATGCCGTCCACGGTGGTGGCATCAACGCCGTATTCCTGGAACAGGCGCAGCGCGGCCTGGCTGATTTCGGTCCGGGTCTGGCGCCGCCGTCGCTCCCTTAATCCGGGTGCAGCAGCAGGGAGCTCAGCCGTGGAAGGGCCGGGCACATCGGTTCTGGAAGCGCCGCTGATCGGCGATTTCTGTGGCATAGCAGATTCCAAGATACCCCAATATTTGAGTATTCGGTGCCAATGTGGCAGTATCTGCCATAATGGCATGAAAGGGCATCAATGAACATTAAAGTTGGCGACACCCTCGTCTACCCCCCGCACGGCGCTGTCACCGTGACCGATCTCCGGACCCGTCCGTTCAAGGACTGCCAGACCAAGTTCGTGCAGTTCCGCGCGCATCATGACGGACTGATGATCGAACTGCCACTGGGCAACGCGGAAACGGTCGGTGTGCGCAAGGCCATCAGCAAGAAGGGCGTCAAGGAGGTCTTCGCGATCCTCAAGGCGAAGGTGCCCGAGGACCAGGAGAACTGGTCGCGCCGCTTCAAGGCCAATCAGGAAAAGATCAACAGCGGCGACATCTACAAGGTCAGCGAAGTGGTCCGCGATCTCTCGCTGCGGGCCCTCGGACGCGGCTCCTCGGCCGGTGAAAAGCACCAGCTCGAGCAGGCCATGCGGATCCTGTGTTCCGAGATTGCGTTGGCCGAGAAAACCGACAACGAATCAGCCCGCGAGATGATCGAAGCCGTCTTCGGCCCGGTCGACGCCACGGCCTAATCATTCGCTAGTCAACAGGCGGCTTTCTCAGCTCTGAGAAGGCCGCCTTTTGAGTACCCGCTTCTCTCGCCGGGCCCTCAGCGCTGCCGCCTGGGCGCCGGTGCTACAGGATTCCCAGCTGTTGGAGCTGGTTCGCCAGGCCCTTCCCATCGGGGGCATAGATCCAGGGGATGCTGCGCGCCGGGCCGCTGGGGCGGTCCTGTGAACGGCCGCCGGCCAGGACTGCTTCGCTGACCGACAGTTGCCGGATGGCGATGGCCGCCACGTGCCCCGGATAGCGCAGCGCGAAGCCCGCATAGATGGCTTCATCGTGCTGTCCGTCGTCGCCGATCAGCAGCCACTTGATGTCCGGGAACTCTTCGGCCAGCCGCCGCAGCTGGTCAACCTTGTGCCCCTGGCCGCTGCGGAACCAGCGGTCCTTGGTGGGGCCCCAGTCGGTGAGCAGCAACGCGCCGTCCGGATACAGGTTCCGGGACAGGAACCTGGTCAACGTCTGTGCAACATTCCACGCGCCGGTGGAAAGATATAACACCGGGCTGCCCGGGTGTTCGCGCGTGACCCGCTCCAGCATCACCGCCATGCCCGGCGTGGGGTTGCGCGCATGCTCATCCAGCACAAAGGTGTTCCAGGCCGCCAGCAGCGGACGCGGCAGCGCGGTGACCATCACCGTGTCATCGACGTCGGAGACCACGCCGAAGCGCTCCCCCGGCGGCACCACATTCACCGCAGCTTCCACCGGTTCGGAGTCCTCGCAGCGCAGCGTGACGGTGTGCCAGCCGGGCGCAAGATCCACTGACACTTTCGCATCCACCACGCCGCCACGGTCGGCCACTACATGGTGTTCGACGCCGGCTGCGGAGATGGTCACGCGCGCATTGGCCACCGGCGGGCTGATGAAATTCCGCCAGCCGCGGATGCCGTCGGCCACCAGTTTGGAGGGCATCCGGCCGTTGTCGAAGGCTCCGGGGCGGGCCATCACCACCCGGCCGAGCACGCGGATCCAGCCGGCCGTGCCGTAGCCGGTAAACGGCATCACGGTAGCCACATATCCGCGCCGCCGTGCCCGCCGTTCCCGGTACGCCTGCCAGCGGTCTTCCACGCGCATGCCGATGTGGGCTGCCTTCTCCTGGAGATCGTCGCCGTTGCCAGTCCTGGATGCCATGGTCCAAGTCTGTCATGCACTGCGGCCCGATCCTCCATCTTTGGACGTTCCGGCCGGCAGGACCGGCCATCGGGTCTTGTCCGGGCCGAAGCGAACCTGAAGACTGGTCGCATGACCTTTGCAGCGCGGCACATCAGCATCGCCATCAACCGCCCTTTTGGGGAGGTCTACGACTTCGCCGGCAACCCGGAGAACCTGCCCAAGTGGGCCGCCGGCCTCAGCTCCTCCATCGGCATGGTCGACGACGACTGGGTCGCGGAAACGGCCGCGGGACCGGTGCGGGTGAAGTTTGCCGAACGCAATGAGTTTGGCGTGCTGGACCACTACGTCATCACCGCGTCCGGCGAGTCGATCTACAACCCGTTGCGCGTGCTCGGCAACGGCGACGGCGCAGAGGTGGTGTTCACGCTCTTCCGCCGCGAGGGCATGGATGAGTCAAGCTTCGACGCCGATGCGGCCGCGGTGGACCAGGACCTGCACACGCTCAAGCGACTGCTCGAGGCCTGAGCCGGCCCACCGTCGTCGTGATTTTTCCCCGCCGGAGTGGGCAAACGGACGTACACTGAAAGCGCTGGTTCCGACGTCAGATACGCCCTACCAACGGCCGAGTTGCACCTCGACAAAGTTTCGAAACTCATTGTTTGGGAGGAGAAATGACAACCGCTTCACCGCATGCCGGTCACGCCCACGTTTCCCGCGGAAATGTGCGTAACGCCGCGATGACTTCGGGAATTGTTCTCTTTGTGATCGGTGTCCTGGGCTTCGTCCCCGGCATCACTATGAATTACGGAGAAATGGCCTTCGCCGGCGGCTCCGAAGCCAAGTTGCTCAACGTGTTCCAAGTGTCCGTGCTGCTCAACATCGTCTACCTGGTGGTAGGCGTGGTGGGCTACATCATGAGCCGCACCGCCAGTGCTGCCCGGGAATTCCTGATGGGAGCAGGCATCCTGTACCTGGCATTGTGGCTGTACGGCCTGATCGTCGGACCCGCCGAATATGGGGCCAACTTCCTGTCCACCAACACAGCCACCAACTGGCTGAACTTCGTCCTCGGCGCGGTCATGCTGGCCCTGGGGATCACCTACATGATGCGCCGCGGGGACGAGGCGCACGAAACAACATAATCGCTGCCTGCCCGCGCCGGAGCTTCCGGCAGGTCGGTTAGCGCGCGGACCCCAGCCGACAATGACTGGGGTTCGCTGGCGCCCGGGGCCATCGGATACTAACCGCGTGATGATCATGATCGCCTGCGGCCTGCTGCTGGCCGCGGGACTGGCCGCGGTGGCCCTCCGGGGCGGGGAGCGCTTCCAGCTCCCCACGGACAATAACGACGGCGGTGTCCTCCTGAGCGGCGCCGGCCCCTTCCACCGCCGCGCCCCTTCGAACGACGGCGGTGCCCTCCTGGTGCATGTTGCGCGCCGGGTGCTGTGGTGGGCGAACGTGCTGCTGGTAGGCGGCGGCGTGGCCGGGCTGTGCATGGCCGGTGCCGGCGGACGGCTTGTGATGCGCCTGCTCGCGGTGACATCGCCGGAAGACGACGGGAGGCTGACCGACGCCGGGGAGACCATCGGCGAGATCAGTCTGGAAGGAACCTCGGGCTTCGTCGCGTTCGGCGTTGCCATCGGCTGCGCGACGGCGCTGCTTTACGGGCTGGTTCGGTGGTGGCTGCCGGCCGGGCGGGTCGGCGGAGCTGCCTTCGGGCTGCTGTTGCTGCTGGGACTGGGCACTGTGTTCGGACCGCTGGAGCCGGACAGCCGGGATTTCCGGGTAGTCGGCCCGGGCTGGCTCTCGATAGCTGCGTTCTCCGCGCTGGCTGTTGCCCACGGCATGCTGGTTGCGACGGCCAGTATCTGGCTGTCGCGGCGCGTGCCGCTGCTTCAATCGGCGAAAGACGTGCGGTGGTACCTTCCGCTGCTGCTTGTTCTGGTTCCGTTGGGCGCTGGCGCGATAGCTGTCGCGGCATGGATGATTGCCGCCGTCGTCGTGAGTTGGGCCGTGGCGGCCCTCAGGCTGACGTTCTTGCGGGCCCGGCGGCGTGGAGCGGAAGTGGACTCCGGAGTTGCGGGCGGGCCAGAATCGAAGCCCGGTGAGCCCGAACTGACCGGCGTGGCACCGGGTGGAGCGCCGGTTTTAAGTGCCGAGCCCCGGACGAGGAGTGGGCTCCTGCAGGGACGCTGGGTGCTCGTCGGCGGCCGGATAGCTTTGGCTGTGCTGGCCGTGGCTTGGCTGCCTGGTTTCCTGACCTCGATCGCCGCCATTGTGGCGGCCGGCGGGCCGTAGTCAGGCCCGATTAAAGCGAATCGCTCCGCCGGATGAGGATACGGCGGAGCGATTCGGTCAGCAGGCAGACTTAGACGGCTGCGGCCTGCGGGGTGCGGATGGTGGCGAAGCCTTGGGCCCAGGGAATGAGCTGGTCGATCATTGGGGCGAGCGTTCCGGCGTTCTGCTCGGTCGGCTTGAAGTCGGCGAAGTTCTCGAAATCGGTGAACAGCGAGAACATCACCTGGTTGCGGACCACGGCCACCTGCAGCTCGGCCAGGAGGTTGCGCAGGTGTTCGGCAGCGCGGACGCCGCCCATCGAACCGTAGGACACGATGCCGGCGGCCTTGTTGTTGAATTCCGCGTTCAGGTAGGACAGCGCGTTGGCCAGTGCCGACGAGACGGTGTGGTTGTATTCGTTAGCCACGAAGACGTAGCCGTCGAACTCGCTGATCTTGGCCGACCAGGCCTTGGTGTGATCGCCCTGGTAGTTCTGGTAAGCGGCGGGGTATGCCTCATCGAGCAGCGGGAGGTTGAAATCGGCAATGTCGACGACCTCGAACGTGGCATCGGTCCGACCGGCCAGTTCCGCGGCCACCCACGCGGCCACCGAGTCGTTGACCCGGCCGGGGCGGGTGCTTCCGGTGATGATGGCGATCTTGGGGAGGCCAGCGACGGCAGCTGCCGGCGCCGGGGCCACCGGGGCCGTCGAGGCAGCACTGGCTGCGGTCTCTTGGGCTTCGGCCGCTGCCGGCGCGGGGTTGGCGGCAGACCGGCGGGCGCTGGACTTGCTGAAAAGATTCTTAAACCAGGACATGGCAGCCTTCGATAGATTGCTTGACGTTTCAACAATCCTAGCGCCGCAAAGAATGACATGTCAACAAATGGTGATAATGGAGCGCTGCGCCCTGGCGAAGTGAGGATGCGACCGCCTCGGCGAGGGAGATTTAGACCGCACCTCACCGGGCCGCAGGTGCAGGCGCACTCAGGGGGCGAGCGAACTTCCCGGCGGGCGGACATGCTCGAAGATGACGGTGGTATTTGTGCCGGCAACCTCCGGGCGGAGGCTGAGGTTGTTCGCCACCAGATTGCGTAGCGCATTGGAGTCCGCCACGGCCACGTGGATCAAGAAATCGCGGTCTCCGGTGACAAAGAAGATCCCCTCCACCGCGGACAATCCGGCCAGGTAGTCCTTGAACTCGGTCAGGTTTGACCGGGCATGCGCCTGCAGCCGGATGGAAATCAGCGCCTGCAGGCCGCGCCCCACCGCAGCGGGATCGACGTCGGCATGGAAGCCTCGAATTACACCCCGCTCGCGCAGGGATCGGATCCGGCCCAAGCAGGTTGAAGGAGCAATGCCTGCGGCCGCCGCGATCGCGTTATTGGGGGTCCGGGCATCGTTCTGGAGCAGCTCGACGATCAACCGGTCGATGCGGTCCAAACCGGACCCGGCTGGAGCCCCGAAAGTGCGTCGAACATCATTCGATTCCACCATGTGACAGTCACCACTTCCTGAACTTTTGATGAGCAATAATTAGTCTCGCAGAAACTTCTCCAGATCACTTGAGATACAGCTAAACATTGTTCACGATGGTGCCGAAAGTAGATACAACCCGAGGAGCACCCATGTACTCGCGCGCACACACCCCGAGCACCGCCGTCGTCGTTGGGGCCGGCATGGTGGGACTGGCCACCGCTTGGCACTTGCAGGAACGCGGCGTGGAAGTCACCGTCTTGGACCGGTCCGGCGTCGCCGCCGGTGCATCTTGGGGCAACGCCGGCTGGCTGACTCCGGGTATGGCCATGCCGTTGTCTGACCCGAGCCTCTGGACCTACGGCCCGAAGGCGCTGGTTGACCCTGCGGCACCGCTGCACGTTCCCGCTCGGATGGACCCGCAGTTGTGGCAGTTCCTGGCCCGCTTCGCGCTGCACGGAACGCAGAAGGCGTGGGACCGGACCATGGCCGCGCTGACGCCGATCGACCGGATGGCACTGGAGAGCTTCGACGAGTTGACGGACAACGGCGTCGAATCCTGGACGCGGAAAGGCCCTTTCATCGTCGGCTTCGAGGACGAGAGGGAGAGCCGACATTTTGTCCACGAGCTTGCCAACGTGGAGAAGGCCGGCCAGTCCGCTCCGCTGACCCGCCTGGACGACGCCCAGATGAAGGTGCCGCAGCTGTCCGCCGCCGTCTCGACGGTGTTCGAGCTGGAAGGACAGCGATTCCTTGAGCCCGGTCCTTTTGTTGAGGCCCTTGCCGCAGCGGTGGTGGAACGGGGTGGGAAGATCATCCCGGGCGCGGAGGTCCGCTCGCTGCGCCACGGCCACACCGGGATCTCGGTGGAGACCTACGCCCAGGAGCCGTTCCACGCCGACGTCGTTGTGCTGGCCACCGGGGCATGGCTGCCCGAGCTGGCCAAGCCGCTGGGCGTGCGCACCATGGTGCAGGCCGGCCGAGGGTATTCCTTCAGCGTGGCCACCGACCAGCCGGCCGAGTTCCCCATTTACTTCCCCGCCCGGCGTGTGGCCTGCACCCCGTATCAGGGACGGCTGCGCGTCGCCGGAACAATGGAGTTCCGAGGCCCGGACGAACCGCTGCAGACCGGGCGGATCGACGCCATCCTGGCCTCGGTGCGGCCGCTGTTCACCAACATGGATCTGGAGCATCTCGAGGACATCTGGGTGGGGCCGCGCCCGGTCACCCCGGACGGGCTGCCGCTGGTTGGTGCAACCCGCTCCCCCGGCGTGTACGTTGCCGGCGGCCACGGGATGTGGGGCATTGTGCTGGGCCCGGCCACCGGCAAACTGCTGGCCGAGCAGATTGTCACCGGCCGCGTGCCGGACGAGATCCGGCCGTTCGACCCGCTGCGCTGACCGGCGGCCGCGGGCCGGCCTATACCCAGCCGGGCCGCCGCGGGTCTATCATGGTCGGCATTCGGGCCGCGGAACGTCCCGAGGAAGGGTGGTCATGGAATCGCTCACCGTGCCGGATCTGGATGCGAGGACGCTGGAAGGACTGCGTATCCTTGCCGATTCGCACCATCGCACACCCGAGGCCGAAGCGCGGGCCATCCTGGTCCAGACAGTCCGGGGCCTGGGCGAAGCCGACGACCTGCTCGCGTCGATGGTCGGTGGCGACGAAACAGAAAGCCGCGGGCACCACAGGACCAGCCTGGAGTAGCGCCGAGGGGCGCACCGCAGCAACCAGCGCAGTTAGGGCCTGTGTCCGGCGTCGTGCCACCCGCGCTGCGGGCGCGCACCGCCGTCGTCGTCTTAAACAGTGCTGCCCCGCACCAAACAGGCACGGGACAGCAAAACTGTCCGAAATCAGCCGCCGAAGGCCGGCGCGATGCTGTTCCACAACTGGTAAACACCGAGGACCACGAACAGCAGTGCACAGATGCCCAGCGCGATGTTCGTGTGGAGCTTGTTGGCCCACTCCTTCGGGATCCGCTTGCCGTTGAGCAGGCCCAGCAGGGTCAGTGCCAGGAACGGCATGAACAGCGATCCCAGCGCACCATACAGCAGGATCAGCGCGATCGGCTTGCCCAGCATGAATAGCAGCATGGGCGGGAAGGTCAGCCAGAGCACGTAGAACTTGAAGTACTTGCCGCCTACGCGGGTGTCCGGGTGACCGGACTCCTTCTTCCGCATGTTGCCCCAGAAGTCGGCGAACATCAGGGACACACCGTTCCAGACGCCGATGATGGAGGAGAACGATGCCGCCCAGAAGCCGACCAGGAAGCCAGTGCCGACCACATCGCCGTACTCGACCTTCAGCACTTCGTAGAGGTCCAGCAGGCCCTCGTCGCCGGCGCTCAGCGAAACGCCCGCGGTGCGGACCACCTCGGCGCCGACGATCAGCATGGCGATCACGAAGATGCCGGTCATCACGTAGGCCACGGAGTTGTCGATCCGCATGACGCGCATCCACTTGGGCGTGTGCCAGCCCTTTTCGCGCAGCCAGTAGCCGTAGGCTGCCAGCGTGATGGTGCCGCCGACGCCGCCGGCCAGCGCCAGCGTGTAGAACATGGCGCCCTCTTCCTGCGGGATCATCGGCACCAGGCCGCCGATCATTTCCGGAATGTTGGGCACGGCGATGACGGCCAGGCCGACCACGGTGACGAACATCAGTCCGACGAAGAAGGCGGTGATCTTCTCGAACATGGCGTACTTGCCGAACCAGACCATGACAAAACCGGCCAGGCCCATCAGGATGGCCCAGACCCACAGCGGCAGCACCGGGAAGACCGCGGCCAACGGCAGCGCTGCCGAGGACATCGCGGTGGCACCGTAAACGAAGCCCCAGATCATGATGTACGGACCGAAGTACCAGGTGGTCCAGCGGCCCAGCGAGCGCCAGCCCTCGAAGATCGTCTTGCCGGTCGCCAGCGAGAACCGCCCGGCGCCTTCGACCAGGATGATTTTCAGGATGACGCCGACGATCACCGCCCAGAACAGGCCGTAGCCGTAACGGGAACCGGCCACCAGGGTGGCCACCATATCCGCGGCGCCGACGCCGGTGGCCGCTACGACGAGGCCGGGACCGACGATCTTCCACTTGGCGGGAGCCCCGCCGTCGTTGTCAACGCGTACAGCGGGATCCGCCGCACCCGTGATGTTGTTCTCAGTGGCCATGAGCCATGTAATCCTTACCGTGATGGAGCTTGTCCGCAGAAAACGGGCGGCACGAGTGCCGCCCGTCACCGGACCCCGTTTAGTTTCTCACGCGTTCCGAACGCCCGGTCAGTAAATCATCGAAGGGGCCACACGGGGAACCGTTCATCGCCGGGAAGGCTCCGTTGGCCGGAAAATAGCGGCGCGACTGTGGCCTTTTGCACACCGGATCCGCCCCGTCATACGGGCCTGTGCCCGCCGGTGCTACCGCCCGGTGCTATCCGCTGGGTGCTCCCGCTGGGTGCTATCCGCCGGCACTATCCGGCGGGGCAGACTTCCACGGGTCGCACGCCTCAACCGACAGCCGCCGGTAGCCTTCGGCGTTTCCGGACACCACGGTCAGGCAGTGCTTGACGGCCGTCGCGGCGATCAGCGACTCCACGGCGGGCACGTCTTGGACGGCCAGCGGCGCCCATGCCTCGGCCACCTGCAGATCTACCGGAAGGATGTACGCGGCGAACCGTTCGGTGAGCTCGACCAGCCAGCTGTCCGCCCGTCCGGCCAGGGCACTGTCCTGGGTGCTGAGCGCGTGCAGCTCCCCCAGTGTCAGCGCGGAAATGTAGACGCGCGAGCGGCGGCGCCGCTGCAGGAACGCCACAACGGCGGGGGCCGGGTTCTCGCGCCTGAGCTCGGCGACCACGTCGGTGTCCAACAGCAGCCCGCGGGCACGCCGCGGCCCGGAGGTCTCAGCGGGTGCCGGCGCGGGACCGGCCGCCGTCGGGCTTGGTTCGGTCCTGGTGGTCATCGGGCCGCGGCGACGGCGCGCTGCTGCCCGCGGGTTTGCAGTGCCGCATCCAGCAGGAAATCCACAAAGGCTTCCCTGGCTGCGGAGATCTGCTCGTAGTCGGCCAGACTCAAGACCTGGAGTTGCGGGGATTCAAGGGTTTCCATGGCAGCCGGCGCCGGGCGCCGAGTCCTTTCGGGTGCTCTTGCCCGCACCGGTAGCCAGTGGCTGATGCAGGCCGCTTCGTCATCCGAACCACCCAACGAGCGTGGGGTTGGTATGTGGCCAAAGTCGGAGCTTGGCGGCCACAATTCTTGAAGCTAGGGCTACTTTAGCCGGTCCGAGTGCCGCCCGTGAGAGACCGTGGTCACATCGCGTAACAGGCAGCGTAACGTTCCACCTGCCGGGCGGGCACCGGCGAATGGTTGGCGCGTGTCCGGGCACCTTCGGCGGCCACCCCGGCGCATCCTTCCGAAACTGTCCGCACCGGCTGGTACATCTTTAACTGCCGGCAGGCACCGGACGGCGGCGGGATATCGTTGGGGGGACCCCGCCGCCGGCCGGGTTGGCAGCTGCCGTACTTGTGCAAGGAGGCACCGTGTTTCTGCTCGACTCCGACGCCGCCGGGGCTGACCGGGATCTGGTCTACACGGCTACCGACCTGGTCACCGCCGCCCAGTGCGAGTACCAGTTGCTGCGCAAGCTGGATGAGAAGCTGGGCCGCTCCCCGGTGCCGGACTTCGGCCGGGACGAGATGCTCGAGCGCACGGCGGCACTGGGCGATGTGCACGAACACCGAGTGCTGCAGCAGTTCCGCGACGCTTTCGGCTCCGGCGTGGTGGAGATCGCCGAGACCCGCAGCTACACCCGCGCAGACCTCCAGGCCAAGCATGCCGAATCCATAGCGGCGCTGCAGTCCGGCGCGGACGTGGTGTTCCAGGCCTCCTTCTTTGACGGCGGCTTCCATGGTCGGTCCGATTTCCTGGTCAAGACCCAGCACGACGGCGAGGCCCCGGCTTACGCCGTCTACGACACCAAACTGGCCCGCCACGCCAAGGTCACCGCGCTGCTGCAGCTGGCCGCCTACGGAGACCAGCTCCTCCAGGCCGGCATAAGGGCGGCTCCGACGGTCACGCTGGTGCTCGGCGACGGCCGTCACAGCGACCACAGCCTGACCGACCTGCTGCCGGTCTTCCGCGAACGCCGCGGCCGCTTCCTGGACTTGGTCGCCGGACACCGCGGGCAGCCCGCCCCGGTCCGCTGGGGAGACGAGCGGGTCAAGGCATGCGGCCGCTGCGACTGCTGTGCCGAACAGGTTGAGCTGCACCGTGATCTCCTGCTGGTGGCGAACATGAGCACGGTCCGCCGCCGCAAACTCCGCGCGGCGGGAATCCGCACGATCGACCAACTGGCCGCGCTCGAATTGCCGGCCGGCGAATCGCCGACCGGCCCGCTGGCCCGGTTGCGTGACCAGGCGCGCATGCAGACCGGCACGGCGGAAACGGACGGCGGGGTCACCTACCGCAAGGACGGTGCCGAACACACCGTTGCCTACCGTGTGCTGGACCAGCACACCTTGGGGCGGCTGCCCGCGCCGGACCCGGGGGACGTCTTCTTCGACTTCGAGGGCGACCCGCTCTGGCAGGACGAGGACGGGGTCTGGGGGCTGGAATACCTCTTCGGCGTGGTGGAGAACCCGCCGGCCAGTGGCGGCCCCGCGCCGTTCAAACCCTTCTGGGCGCACAGCCGCTCGGGTGAACGAAAAGCGCTGGCGGACTTCCTGGACTACGTGTCCGAACGGCGCCGCAGCCACCCGGGCCTGCACATCTACCACTACGCCAACTACGAGAAAGCCGCCCTGCGCCGGCTGTCGTTGCAGCATCTGGTCGGCGAAGAGGCAGTTGATGAACTGCTGCGCGAGGGCATCCTGGTTGACCTGTACGACACGGTCCGGCACAGCCTGCGGATTTCGGAAAACTCCTACAGCATCAAGAAACTGGAACCGCTCTACATGGGCGAGAACCTGCGGTCCGGAGACGTCAAGGACGCCGGCGCATCCGTCGTGGCTTACGCCCAGTACTGCGCTGCCCGGGATGCAGGCAATGACTCCGAAGCCGACACGATCCTCAAGAGCATTGCGGACTACAACGAATACGACTGCTTGTCCACGTTGGAATTGCGAAACTGGCTGCTGCGGCTGGCCGCCGAACGCGGGGTTGTGCTGGGAAGGGCAGCGGTGCCCGCTCCTGCCCTCTCGGCGGGAACAGGCGCTGACGACGGCGGACCGGTCCTTCCGCAGGAACGGCGGCTGCTGGACTTCGTGGCGGCAGCGGCCGAAACGGCCGCGGCGCGCAACCAGACGCTGTCCGAGGATGAACAGGCGGTTGCCATGGTCGCGGCGTCGGTCGGCTACCACCGGCGCGAAGAGAAGCAGTTCTGGTGGGCGCATTTTGACCGGCTGGATGCCCCGGTCGAGGACTGGGCCGATGTGCGCGACGTCTTCACGGTCGATTCCGTCCGCGTGGTTTCCGAGTGGGCGAAGCCGAACTCCCGCAGCAACCCGGTCCGTGTTCTCGCGCTGACCGGCCGGCTGGCTCCCGGTTCCACCATCAAGGATGGCAGCCTGCTCTGCCGCCTCTACAACCAGCCCTACCCGGAGTTCCTCTGCGAACAGAAGGACGGCGTCAACCACCGCGCCTTCAGCTTCGGCGCCGAGGTGCTGGAACTGGGCGCGGACGGCGTGAAGGACACGCTGCTGATCAAGGAGCGGTTGCCGCGCGGCGCCGACGAATACAGCGAGTTCCCGGTGGCGCTGACTCCTGACCAGCCGGTGCGCACAACCTCCATCCGCCAGGCCCTGGCCGACCTCGCCGCCGCGGTTGCCGGTACGCTGCCGTGCTTCCCCGCCGAACCGGCGTTGGAGCTGCTGCGCCGGCGTCCGCCGCGGCTGGCAACGCTGGCTCAACTGCCCGAAGTCCAGGACCACCCGGACGGCTATGTCGGTGCGATCGCCGCCGCCGTCGCTGATTTGCAGGACTCCTATCTGGCGGTCCAGGGGCCGCCGGGCACCGGCAAGACCTACGTCGGTTCGCACGCTGTCGCCCGGCTCGTGGCACTCGGCTGGAAAGTCGGCGTGGTCGGCCAGTCGCATGCCGTGGTGGACAACATGCTGCGCGCGGCCATCGAAAAGGCCGGTGTGCCGCCGGAATTGGTCGCCAAAAAACCGAACGGCGACCATGACCTTCCCTGGCCCAACCGGAGCACTGCAGATTTGACCCGGTTGCTCGAGTCGCCGGGAGGTGCGCTGATCGGCGGCACGGCGTGGACCATGACCGGTTCGGCGGTCCCGCCCAAGTCCCTGGATCTTCTGGTCATTGACGAAGCCGGCCAGTTCTCGCTGGCGAACACCTTGGCTGTTTCCCGGGCCGCCAAGCGGCTGCTGCTGTTGGGTGACCCGCAGCAACTGCCCCAGGTCACCCAGGGCACGCACCCGGAACCGGTGGATGGGTCTGCCCTTGGTTGGCTCTCCGCCGGGCATGCCACCTTGCCGCCGGAGCTGGGCTTTTTCCTCGCCCGGAGCTGGCGCATGCATCCGGACCTTTGCCGGGCAGTGTCGGTCCTGTCCTACGACGGGCGGCTCGAATCGGCACCCGCTGCCGCCACACGGCACTTGGAGGGAGCCCCGGCGGGAGTCGAGTGCGTCTACGTCGACCATCAGGGCAATGCCACGTCCTCGCCGGAGGAAGCCGCCGAAGTGCTCGCCCAGGTCCGCCGGCATGTGGGTCTGCTCTGGCGCGGCGATGGCACAGCGCAGCCGCGGCCGCTGGCCGGAGCGGACATCCTGGTGGTGGCTCCCTACAACGCGCAGGTCCAGCTGATCCGCTCGGTACTCGATGGCGCCGGACTGCCGGATGTGAGGGTCGGCACCGTAGACAAATTCCAGGGCCAGGAGGCGCCCGTCGTGATCGTGTCCACCGCCGTGTCTGCGGCGGGCGAGGCTCCGCGCGGGATGGAATTCGTGCTGAACCGGAACCGCAACAACGTGGCGGTCTCGCGGGGACAATGGCGCGCGGTCATCGTTCGCTCCCGCGCGCTCACCGATTACCTTCCGGCACGGCCCACCGGACTTGAGGAACTCGGCGCCTTCGCCGGGCTCTGCCACAGCATGAATTGACCTCAGCCCGGCCCGCTGGCCGGAGGTGAAATGTCGCCAGAGGGCCCAACTGGCCCGGCAGGCTGCGGATGTCGTGCTACGTTACGGGCGAAATCCGCTACGGTGCTGGCCCCGAACATGCTTGAATGAGAAGCGGCAGCCCGGCGGGCCAACCACCCGTTGCCCGTGCCGGCTGGAAGTGTGCACGTAGTTGTTTACGCACAGTAATTCCGACGAGAAGAGGAAGAACATGAGCAAGTACGAACTGCCCGAGCTCGACTATGATTACGCAGCCCTGGAGCCGCATATCTCGGCCCGGATCATGGAGCTGCACCACTCCAAGCACCACGCCACCTACGTGGCCGGCGCCAACACCG
>RJAE01000080.1 GCA_004000035.1 Arthrobacter sulfonylureivorans
CACGTCAAGGGCGAGAACATCACCGTCACCTTCCCCGACGGCGCGCGCAGCACCATCGTGTTCGCCTCCAGCCACAACACAAACGCAAGTACCCATTTTTTTATTTCAATAGTCGTTTATTAGCTCGGGGATGGCGCGGGAGGGGGGGTCGCAGAGGGCGCGCAGCAGCGGGCAGCCGCACACGAGCGCGTGGCTCGCGTCCGGGTCCAGGGCCACCAGGCGCCAGCCGGCGTCGTTCACCACCACGTGGCGCCCGCGGGCGTCCAGCCCGCCGATGAGCTCGGAGGCGACGTCGACGATCTTGCGCCGGGGCAGCATGCGCACGAAGCGCACGGCGTCCAGGAACAGCACGCGGAAGAGGCCCGAGTCGCTCGCGCGCAGCTCCCGCTTGTCCGCCTGGCGCCACAGGCACGGCGCGGCGCACAGGCAGGCCGCGCCCGCCCCGTCGGGGTGCGGCGTCGCGTTGAGCGCGTCCACGTGGTCCACGCGGCACTCGCGGCAGCAGCTGCCGCCGTCGTCGTCGCGGGGGCTCAGCAGCCCGGCGAGCACGGCGCCGAGGTGGCGCGCGCGCCAGCCGGCGGGGCACAGCGCCAGCAGCGCCGGGTCCATCT
>RJAE01000081.1 GCA_004000035.1 Arthrobacter sulfonylureivorans
GAGAGGGGATTCCCGGCCACTCGCCTCCACCCGCGCATGCGCAGACGCCATCGTCCCGGCGCGGTCTCGACGCCGCGCGGCGCCCGGAGAGCAGAGTCCCGCGCCCGGGCCGGGCTCCCCGGCGGGACGGCCCGGGTGGAACCCGCGTCGGCCGAAGAAAATATTGATGGATTATCGGCAAAATATCGGCCCGGTGATCGATCCGGGCGGAGCTATTGGAAACTCGGTCACATGGGCAAATCCGAGGAAAATGATTGGGCCACGTCACGTTCGCACCAATTGCTAATATATATAGGATATAATATTTTATATACAACAAGTGCGAACGCCGAAAAATTCGCACATACCAACCATTCATGAATATTCATGAGGTGTGGGTATAAAAGACCGGGGAGCCGGAGCCCGGCGCCACAACCCGGAGCGCCGCCGTCGCCGCTGTATCCCCCGGACCAGGATCGTCGCCGCCGCGAGGACCGCGAGCCGAAACGCCGCCGGACCGCCGTCGCTCGGACCCGCCGTCCCGTCGAATCCAGGCCCGCGGGCCCCACGGATCCCCCGGTCCACGGCGGACGGATCGCGGCCTCGGCGCGGCGCACCGGCAAGCGGCAGAC
>RJAE01000082.1 GCA_004000035.1 Arthrobacter sulfonylureivorans
AGCGTCTCGGCGCCTTCGTTCCACTTGGCCGGGCAGACTTCACCCGGATGCTCGGCCACGTACTTGGCAGCTTTCACTTTGCGCAGCAGCTCGGCGGCATTGCGGCCGATGCTGTTGTCGTTGACCTCCATCCCCTTGATGACACCGTTGGGGTCGATGATGAAGGTGCCGCGCAGCGCCAGGCCTTCTTCTTCGATGAGCACGTCGAAGGCGCGCGCCAGTTTCTGCGCCGGGTCGCCGAGCATGGGATAGCGCACTTTCTTGATGGCGGGAGAAGCCTCGGCCCACGCCTTGTGCGTGAAGTGGGTGTCGGTCGACACCGAGTAGATCTCGCAATTGATCTTCTTGAATTCATCGTACAGATCGGCGAGATCCTCGAGCTCGGTCGGGCACACGAAAGTGAAGTCGGCCGGGTAGAACACGAACACCGACCAATGACCGCGCAGATCGGCGTCGGTGACTTCGATGAATTTACCTTCCTTGTAAGCCTGGACTTTGAACGGAACGACTTGGGTGTTGATCAAGCTCATAGCGCTTCCTCCTGTCAGGGTCGAACATCTCACGCACCGGCCTTGTGACCGGCGGCGGTCCGGCACGGCGTGCCGG
>RJAE01000083.1 GCA_004000035.1 Arthrobacter sulfonylureivorans
CGGGGACGTGCGCGACGGGGGCCGCCAGACCCTGGAGGCCCGGCAGGCCCGGGAGCGCCGGCACGGCGTGCGCCACGGGCGAGGGGTGCGGCGCGTGCAGCCCCGGCTGGTGGGCGTACATCGGCGGGTACAGCGCCCCGGCGGCGTGGTGCGGGTGCTGGTGCGCGTGTCCCACGACGGCCCCGGGGGGCAGGCCGGGCGGCAGCAGCTGCGGCGGCGTCGCGGGCGCGTAGTACGGCGTCGGGTAGCGGAGCTGCTGGGCGCGCAGGTGGCTGATCTCGCGCTGGAGCGACGAGACCACGGCGGCGAGGTCGCTCGCGGGGGGCGGCGCCTCCCCGGGGTAGTACGCGTTGTCCTGCGCGTAGTCGTCGTAGCGGCGCTTCCGGGCGGGGGGCCGCGGCTCGGGCGAGGGCGAGCGGCGGTGGCGGCGGTCCATGGCGGCCGAGACGATGGCGCCGAGCTGGGACTCCAGGCTGGGCGCCGGGCGCTGGTTCACCACCAGCTGGTTGTACTGCGCCGCGGGCACGAAGATGTAGTCGCCGGGCGCTGCGCTCGGCGGGGCTGCCATGGCCGCACTGGGCCCGGGCGCCGGGGAGGCCCC
>RJAE01000084.1 GCA_004000035.1 Arthrobacter sulfonylureivorans
TTAACTTATACATTGTATTCGGCTCACAAGCCTGTTGCAAGGCGCTGGTCTATCCAGTGCCTTGTATTTTGGGAGTATCGACGTTGCGCGCGTGCGCCACCGTCAGGTCCTCGCGCGCCAGCGCCGCCACGAGCGCGGCGAGCTTGGTGCGGTAGCCGCTGACGTTGGGGATGAGGCCGGCGCCGTAGTCGCGCGCCCACGTCAGCACCTGCGCCAGCTCCGCGCGGCGGTCGTAGGAGGCCGTCAGGAGGCAGTTGTAGGCGTCGGCCACGGCCGTCACGACGAAGAAGGGCGCGAAGGACGGGTCGGCCATGGCCTCGAGGTGCACCATGGACGGGTAGTTCACGAGGTCCGCGGCGGCGGCGAGGTCGACGAGCGCCGCGCTCGTCGGCGCCTCCATGGGCGTCTCGCCGGCGCCGTCGGCGCGCAGGCCCCAGCGGCTCTGCGCGCGGAAGCCGAGCCACGTGCCGAGGGCCTCGCGCGCCGCGCTGTGCGCCAGCCCGGCGCGGCGCTCGGCCACCGCCACCTCGCGCATCAGCGCGGCGCGCGCGGCGCCCACGTGCTCCGTGGGCGGGCGCGGCGCCATGCAGTGGCGCACCA
>RJAE01000085.1 GCA_004000035.1 Arthrobacter sulfonylureivorans
GACCAGGTACACGAAGCGGAGCCCGTCGTCGCCGCCGAGGCGCAGCTCGCGGTCCACGTCCATCAGCGCGCACGCGGGCACGTGCACCTGCGAGCGGCGCGCGGCCATGTCGTTGGTGCGCGCCGCCTCCTGGTCGCCGCGCGCCACGCACGTGACGCTGGCCAGCCGGTCCTGCGTCACGTGGCCCAGGAGCCCTCCGAGGACGTGCAGCGCGCGGTGCGGGAACACGTGGCTCCGGATCATGGCGCGCAGCACGGCCGCGAAGCGCTCGAGGCGCGCGGCCGTGCGCCGGTCGCGGTAGTTGGTCGTCACGTGGGCGCGCAGCGCGTCGTCCCCGTTCTCGGCGGCCGCCACCAAAAAGTTGAGCGAGACGACGGAGGCGCGGATGCCGTCGCCGCCGAGGCCGCGCCCGCCCTCGTCGAGGGCCAGCCACGCCTCCTCCAGGTCGCGGTGGTTCTTGCCGGGCGGCGTGGCCGCGTAGGCGGCGCCGGCCAGGTCCGCGGGGTGCCGCAGCGCCAGCACCACCAGCCCGGGGCGCTCGGCCTGGGGCTCGCAAAAGTCCGCCAGCGTCACCTGGCGTATAAGGCGCGCGCGCGC
>RJAE01000086.1 GCA_004000035.1 Arthrobacter sulfonylureivorans
TCGAGCGGGGCGCGGCTCCTCGTCGGCTCGGGGCGCGCTCCGCGCCTCTCCCGGTCGATCCCCGTCGGCGTCGTTGGGGCGGCGAGTGCCGTCGGCCGGGCCGCCGCGCACCCCTTTATCGCCCCGTCGAGGGGGCCGGGCCGACGGGCCCATTGGCCGGGGCCTCACACGTGGGCTCAGGGGACGCGGGTCCGGCTCCCCCATTGGCCGGCGCGTCCCCGGAGGCGGGTGCCGCGGGGTTCGATCCCTTCGGAAAGCGGTCGATAAATTGCCAATAGGGGCACGTGGGGCCCGTGGAGAGATTTGATTGGGCCACGTCACGTTCGCACCAATTGCTAATATATACTAGTATTATATCTTATATACCGCAAGTGCGAACGCTGGACGCGTGCCAAGACTCGAGGAGGGGGCGGTCCGGCCCGCGGGACGGGCGTCCGGGACCGGCCAATGCGGGCTCCGGGGACGCGGGTCCGGCTCCCCCATTGGCCGGCGCGTCCCCGGGGCACCCGCCCCCGGGGTTCGATCCCTTCGGAAAGCGGTCGATAAATTGCCAATAGGGGCACGTGGGGCCCGTGGAGAGATTTGAT
>RJAE01000087.1 GCA_004000035.1 Arthrobacter sulfonylureivorans
TCCGCGTCCACGGCCAGGCCGCGCAGCATGTCCGCCAGCGGCGTGCGCCGGGCGAAGAAGGCCTCGCGGTTCCGCGCCGCCTTGCGCTCGAAGAAGCTCTCGTACTCCCCGCCGAGGCTGTGCAGCACGCGCGTGACGGCGTGCGCCGGGCGGGCGTGGAAGTGAAAGTTGCGCGGGTCGTCGAAGCCCGGGGGCGCGTCCCCGAAGGGGAGCAGGCGCCCGTGGCAGCCGCCGCCGTCGACCTTGGCGAAGAAGGGCAGCCGCAGGCTGCGCCCGTGCGCGTACACGCCCGTGTCCACGAAGGTGAAGTCCTGGAGGTACGGGCCCATGGGCTCGATAAAGTCCCGCTCCAGCAGCACGGCCTGCTGGAGCACACGCGCCAGGCCGCGGACCGTGTCGGCGCCGGCCACCGCGTACGGCGACGGCACGGGCGTGCACACGCGGAAGCCCATCTTGGCGCGGCAGCCGCACGCCGGGCGCTCGTCCGCCGCGGGGGCGCGCGCGGGGCCGGGTTCGGGGTCGGGGGCGGCGGCGGAGGAGGAGCCGGGGATCCCGGCCCCGACCTCGTCGTCGTCGCACGTG
>RJAE01000088.1 GCA_004000035.1 Arthrobacter sulfonylureivorans
CGAAGAAGTCCGGGCCCACGGCGCGGGCGAGCACGGCCCCCAGCTGCGGGCAGTTGACGACGCCGAGGAAGAAGGGGCCGCGGTCGTCGTCGACCACGGCCAGCACGGCGCCGATGTCGCAGCGCGGGCGGTGGTCGATGTTGATGGGCAGCGGGCCCGCCGGGGGCAGCGCGGCGGCCACGACCTCGCGCGTCAGCGCGAGCTCCCCGCCGTCCCTATCGTACAGGGCCAGGTAGCCGGACACGTACACGGGCCCCATGGCGGCGGCGGTGGCGACGGCGGCGGCGCGCGCGCGGAGGAGACTGCGGGCTCAGGCGGCGGCGAACTGCGGGATATAGCCCAGGCAGAGAAAGTACAGGAGGTCGTAGTCGCTGGAGACGCCAAACTGCCCGAGGCGCTTGTCCGCCGCGTTGCGCAGGTGCGGCTGCTGCAGCAGCAGGCCCAGCCCCTCCTCGTACTGCACGGCCACGGCGTCGTGCGCCGCGATGACCTCGTTGACGGGGGCCGTCACGCGCTGGCGGTTCTGCAGCTCCAGCGCCACCAGGCGCACCAGGCTGAGCTGGTGGCGCTGCACGCGCGCGC
>RJAE01000009.1 GCA_004000035.1 Arthrobacter sulfonylureivorans
GCGGTCACGGTGGAGCGGCACATCACGCTGGATCGGACCATGTGGGGCTCGGACCAGGCCTCCTCGCTGGAGCCGAAGGGCTTCGAGGCGCTGATCCGCGACATCCGGATCCTGGAAGATGCGATGGGCGACGGCGTCAAGCGCGTCTTCCCGGGCGAACTGGCACCGCTGTCCCGGCTGCGCCGGGTGGACGGCTAAGCACCCCGCCCCGCTCCCTCAATAGGCGCTGACGGCTCCCGCACATGGCGGGGGCCGTCATTGTCGTTGGCGGCCAAATTCTCCCGTGCTTCTGGATCGTAAGCTGGAAGTCGCTACGACAGGAGTGGGAAGCATGTCGTGGAACGGGATGGCTCGGAACGCATTCGGTCGGTGCAGTGCCGTGCTTGCCCGGGCATCTAACGCAACTCCCGGGGGCTGCTGCGGATGCCCGGGCGGGTCTCTAGCGCACCACGGCAACTTTGCGTGCGTTGCCGATCGTCCGCCGGCGCACGTGGATTGCGGCCGACACAATCGTTGAATGTCGCACCATCAGCCTGCGAGCCTGACGTGATGAAGGATTGATCTCCAGAGCCTGCAAAGCATATTGACGCCCAAGATCACGATGCTTCCACGGCAGGTGCCGTGTGGCCTCACTCAGGGCGATCCAAGGGCGCGCCGACTTCCACCGAGCCAACCCGAGTACATGGATCAACTGGGCGAACAGCGGCATGGGCAGGCGCTTGCGCGCTGATCGCAGTAGCTGGTTCAGCTCATGCGAATTGGGTTTCGTCGAAATGAACCGAGCGGTTGAGGCCATCAGGTCAGCGGTTCTACGGGCTTTGAGGATGCTTGTAGCTGGCGCTTGCTCCCGAGCGACAGTGGCATTATCTAGCTCCGACGCAAAAGCCAGTGCCATACGCCGCATAAACGCCCGGGCGTCGAATTGATCGAGTCGCTCCTCGAGCGCCTCGTAGTCAGGTTCCGATTGCAGGACCCTGCCGATAGCTGCCAATGCTGAATCGACGTTGTACTCATTGAAGTGCTCGTACCCAGCGACACCGTCAAGGACTTCAGCAGTTCCGACACGTGAGTACGTCACGATGCGGGTACCCGCTCGTACTGCTTCCAGTGCCGCCAAGGGCATGGGATCGTCTGCACTAGAGAGGAAGAAAACGCCTGCCGTAGCGAGGCAGTCTTCCAGTTGCGGCCGAGAAAGCTCTCCCAGCCAATTGACATGTTCCGAGAGTCGAGTGCCTTCGTTCAATCTTGGAGTAAGTCGTCCTGCCCACTGGAAGCGGTAAGGAAGTCCAAGATCATGTGCTGCGTCCGCCACGGCCGAGAACAACGCAACGCCTTTCCGTTCCTGGACTGTGCCAGCCATCAAGACGGTGACGATTTCCTCCGCTTCACCATCCTTCCGGCGCGCGATGGAACCAGCGAGGCCCGGCGTAGTATTCAACACCACTCGTGTCCTCGCCCCCAGAGCGCGGTACATGGCTGCTTGACCTTCGGAAACGCAGAGCATTTCGATGTGGGGCAGGACCTCGAGCAGTTGCTCGTGGCGTTCGGGAACACGTGAGCTTTCGTAATCGAATACCCACTCGGTTTCGTGCACGTAAACCAGCACCCGTGTCCCTTTAGCCGCCAGGTCTCCGATGATCGCCGCAAAGTTCCTGCTCCGCCAGAACGGGGCGAGACTGTTGACCAACAGAACCCTGTGCTTGCGGAGCTCAGTGGCGAGTGCTTGGGGTGACAGATAAGCGCGAGAGTCGATCAGGCAGATTGAGTTGGCCTGCTCCGGCGCAAGCGTCTTGAGCCCGGTCAGCAGCGGAATGGCGCTTCCAGTGCGGTAGGAATAGTCGTCGGTTACCACCGCCATGGGGCCGCGGGGGAACGGCAGTTCTCGGACCAACACTTCATCAGCTGAAGCCGGAACCTTGGGTTCAATCGGCTCCACCGGCGCCTTCGGAGGCATAGGCGATGCCTTCATAATTTCTGCGACGATCAACTCCGCTGGATCTTGGATGCGGGCCACAACATCCTCGATGGGTGCGCCGGCAGAATTGGAGGGAAAAACGCCTGTTGCGACATAGCGCTTGATGATTAGTGCGAGTTCCTTGTAGCTCGCCGCGTTACGGACCAACGGATGCTTGATGCGTGGGATGACCGGCTCAATGTCCGGGGAACTGACGAAAATAACCGGCGTGCGCTGCCGTACCGCGTCCGTGTAAATCGTCGAGTAGAAGGTGACGATGGCTGCCGTCGTATCATCCCCCTCGTCGACCTCCCAGCCCCGGCCAGTGGACGCTAAACGATCGCCGAAGGTTTCCCTCAGCCACTGGAGGTGCTTATCCGAGCTCGAGGGGTGCGGTTTGATGGTTAGTTCGCCTACATTCGCCAGTGCCTTAGCTACTCGCTGGAGAAGGAATCGGTGGCGTTGTTGAGTGCACTTTCCCTGGTCGGATAATGCTTGGTCGGCGAGGACGAAGCGGGGTTTCCCACTGAAGGTCCGCCGGTGCGGTTCCTGCAGTTCGGCCCCAGACTGGAAACGGCTGTCATCTGAGGTGCCGAGTGCGCCGGTCACTACTATTCGCGTATCGAAGTTCTCGTCACGTCCCCGAATGAAATCCTCAGTAGTCCGTCCCCAAACGCAGACCGACGACGGAAGTGTGGAACCGTATGACCAATTTTGGTCACGTCGGTGCAGAAACGCGCGCCGGAAATGGAAGTGCAAATGGCCGTCCTGGATCAGCACCGTGCCGGCGATATCGCGAACTGCTTCCATTACTCGCGATCCTCGTACGGAGCGGTCGTTGAATAAAACGACTACATCTACACCTTCGGCTTGGGCCCAACGACGAACCAGACGAGGCAGATCGTCGCGCCACGTCGAAATACTCTCGAGTCCCTCAAAAACGTTATGGACTGGGTGCTCTGCTGCAATGTCGGCGAGACCTGCTTTGACCCACTCGACGGTGACGTTCGTTGGATCTGCCACGAGAGTTTTAACCCGGGTGCCTACAGGCAGGCGCGCCCATATCTTGGCAGCTAAATGAACGCCGTTGCGATTCTCGAGAAAGAAGGCAACGGTCCGATTCGATTGATTCATTGAAGCTGATCCTCTTGTAGCTTTGGTGCTCTATTGCTTAGACGTTGGCAATACCAACGATCTGTGCGAAGCAAATTCGCAGCGATTGTAGCACCGGAAGGTTGACAGAAATCCTCGCTCTGGACTGCATTGAACGGCGCCGGGATTGACGCGGGCCCCCAGGCTTCCGAGCCGTCTGACTGTCGTCTTCGTAGGCGGACCCACTGTCCGGTGACGGGCATGGGCAAGGGCAGGCGCCAGGGCCAGAGCGATTTTGAAGGGCGTTAACGCAAAATTCACTTTGTGTGGACGCATAATCGTGCAGAATGAGCGTGCCGCACCAAGGAAATGATAAACAATGGAGCGGGATACAACTGCTGGTTTTGACCCTCGCCGGTTTGAACTATATCTACTTCCCTTAGATTCTAAGAATGGGAAAGATAATGCTGCTTCATTTAGTGCGGACAGCATTTTGCCACGGCATGCCGGTCAGCGGACATGGAAAGTAATGAGGTATTTGGAATGGAATTGGGTAGGCACCCGCTGCCTTCGCATTTGGCAGCAGTCGGTTTGCGGGGAATTTACCCCCAGGACCTCGCAGGGACTCTGACAGCAGAAATCCCTGTATCACTCAACCGAGCACGTATCGGTGGCGCGGTGACCACCGGCATGCTGACCTACGTCGGACCCGGCTGTGAATTGAACAATGTTTCCCTCGGACGATTTTGTGCCCTAGCACCAAATGTATTGATAGGTGCAACAGAGCATCCGACCGATTGGCTATCGGTTCACCCGTTTCAGTACGACGGCACCCGCCAGTTCAAAGGCCAGGCCACCTATGAGGAGATCGCTGCCGCGCTTCCGTTCGACGACGGCAAAGGCCATACCTACATTGGCAACGACGTGTGGATTGGCGAGGGCGCAGTGGTCCGCCGGGGTGCCCGTATCGGGGATGGTGCAATCGTCGCCGCGAGGGCTGTTGTCACACGCGATGTCGATCCGTACACGATAGTGGCGGGAGTGCCGGCGCGACCGATCCGCACACGTTTCTCTGCGGACCTAGTGGCGAGACTGTTGGCGCTGCGCTGGTGGGAGTACGACCTTGCTCATGTCTCCGGCAGCCTCGACTTCAGCGACGCGGACGCATGCACCACGCGGTTGGAAGAGCTAGTTGCCACTCAACAGATAGAGAAGAAGACTCCGCGTTCCTTAAAGCTCAGCCGTGAAGGTAACGAATTCAACGTCCATTCGGCTGCCTGAGAACAGTTCGGCCAGGACTGCAATCGGCGGGTGCCGCTGCTAGTCCGGGATCCGGATCATGCCTTCCTGGGCGACGGTGGCGACGAGTTCGCCGACGCGGTTGAAGATCTTGCCGACGGCCAGGCCGCGGGCGCCGGAGGCGCTGGGGGAGGACTGGACGTAGAGCAGCCAGTCGTCCACCCGCACCGGCCGGTGCCACCACATGGCGTGGTCCAGGCTGGCGACGCTCATGCCGGGCGTCACCCAACTGACGCCGTGCTGGCGGAGGATGGGTTCCAATAGCGTGTAGTCGCTGCCGAAGGCCAGCGCGGCGCGGTGCAGGCCCTGGTCGTCGGGCAGCGGGCCCTTGGTCTTCATCCAGACGGCGTTGACCGCCTGGCGTTCGCCCTTGGCCTGGATGTAGAGGGCGTCCTGGACGTGGCGGACGTCGAACGGCCGGTGGTAGACCATGTGCTGGGCCACGGGGTGGTCCACCTTGCCCAGCAGATCCGCGGTGCTCGGCAGCGTTTCCGGATCCGGGATGCCGTCAGGGAAGGCCTCCTGATGTTCCAGTCCGTCGGCGGGCGTCTGGAACGAGGCGATCATCGACAGGATCGGCACGCCGTTTTGGTAGGCATGGGTGCGGCGGGCGGAGAAGGAGCGACCGTCGCGCAGCCGTTCGACGCCGAAGGTGATCGGCAGGTCTGCATCGCCGGCGCGCAGGAAGTACCCGTGCATGGAGTGGATCGGCCTGTCCGGTTCCACCGTCCGCTGGGCCGCGATGACCGACTGGGCCAGCACCTGGCCGCCGAAGACCCGCCCGCGCGGCTGCTTTTCGGAGACACCGACGAAAATCTCCTCATCCGTGTTGGCGCCATCGGCGTCGGAAAGGTCCAGCAGCTCCAGCAACACCGCCGTCGGATCGGCGTGTTCCTCAGTGGCGGTCATATGCTCTCCTTGCCGGTTACCCGCGGGTACGAACATCTCCGACAGTAGTTCGCACCCGTCAACCACTCAACTCCGGCGCGGCTGGAAGGGGGCGGGGAAGTCCTGTCGGCTGGGTGCGGGTTCGTGGCGGCTGCCGCGCTTTGAGAAGATGGCAGCATGCCTACTGTTCCGCCGAATGCCCCGCGTTTCCCGATCCAGCTCCGGTTCAGCGACATTGATTCCTATGGCCATGTGAACAATGTGACCTATCTGGGGTATCTGGAAACGGCCCGGGTGCTGCTGCACCTGTTGCGGCCGGAACTTCCGGCAACAGCCGGCGAGGAGCCGGGCGCAACGCTGCGCGAGCTGCACGGCACCGACAACCAGACGCTGGTGGGACGGCAGGAAATCGAGTACCGGGTCCCGCTGGAGTTCCGGACCGAACCCGTGCAGGTGGGCTTGTGGGTGACGCGGATCGGCAACTCCAGCTTCGACCTGGGCTACGCCGTCGTTGATGAAGACCAGGCCGGCACCCTGCATGCGCTGGGCGCGTCCACCATAGTGCTGGCGGCTGCCGCCACGGGACGGCCGGTGCCACTGCCCGACGGCTACCGGGCCGCCCTGCAGCAGTGGGCCGGGCCACCGGTTCCGTTCCGCAACGGCAGCCAGGCTGCCGGCACCGGACAGGAGGCCACCCAGTGACCCCCGCCGGAACGCCCGTTCTGCAACTGGCCGACGTCCAGGTTGCGGCGGACTTGAAGACCTACGTCAGCCGGGCCCGCGCCGCCGGTGAAAGCTCCATCCACCTGCAGGCCTTCGGCAGCGTGCTGGCCGCGTACGTGTGTTTGATGCGTCCGCGCATCCTGGGCGAGTCGACGCCGACCATCCTGGGCCTGCGGGTGATGCCGCTGGCCGCGCCGGCCGCGGTCGAGGAGACGGTCCCGTTGGGTGCGGTCGGGGACCGGCTGGCCAGGATGGGGACTCAGGAAACCGGCCTGACCGTTCCGCCGACCAGGGTCACCGAATCGTGGACAGGGGTGCTGCCGCCGCGTTCCGGCTGGGAACACGCCGGCGTGCTGGAGTCCGCAGTGTTGGAGGAAGCCGCCCGGGACGGGATCCGGCAGGTCTCCGAAGCGCTGCCGGAGAGTCCGGGGCAGCTGATGGTCAACAACGCCCGCGGCACCGTGTGGAGCAGGCCGCTGCCGAGCACCGGCGGACTGCCGGCCGACGTCGAGATTCCTTCGGGGGCGGCGTTCGCTGCGCTGACGCTGGGCTTCCTGGACGGGAACCCGGCTGCGGTGTACCGAAACGGCCGGTGGCTCCGAGTCAGTACCGGCCGTGGGCACGTTCTGGTGCGCAGCGGCGCCTCGCTCTAAGCAGAGCTGCTTAAGCGCTGTTGACCATGGAGTGGGCGGCGCGTTCCAAGTAGTCCCAGAGCGTCTGCTCATGCAGCGGCGGCAGCTCGAGCGAATCGACCGCCCGGCGCATGTGCGACAGCCAGCGGTCGCGGGCGTCGAAGTCCACCTTGAAGGGCTGGTGCCGCATCCGCAGCCGCGGGTGGCCGCGCTGTTCGCTGTAGGTGCCCGGGCCGCCCCAGTACTGCTCAAGGAACATCCGCATCCGGACCTTGGCCGGTCCCAGGTCCTCTTCGGGATACATCTTCCGCAGCACGTCGTCCTCGGCGATGCCGTCGTAGAACACGTCCACCAGTTTCACGAACGTCTCGTGGCCGCCGACGGCGTTGTAGAAGTTCTCCGTGTACTCGGGCTGCTTGAACGCGTTCGCCGCCGCCGGTGCCGGGGTCAGGGTGGCCAGCGGCTGGCCGAAGCGGGACGGAATGGCCGTACCCTCGGCCGGTTGCGTCGACGCGGCGTGGGAGGCGGGCTGTGCTGGGTTCTGGGGTGTTTCGGTCATCGATGGTCTCTGTTCGCTGATGCTGTCAGCAACCATTGTCTCAGCCGGGGACAACCACTGGTTCGTGCAGGACCGGGAAGTTCACACTGCGCGCAATGAAGCAAACTTTGTTGGCGTCCTCGTGCAGCCGCTGCGCGAGCTCGGACTGCCCGGCATCCGCGATCACAACGCGCGGCCTGAGCGTCACGGAAGTGAATTCGCCGGTGCCATCTCGGTTCAGGCGCAAGGTGCCCTCGGCGTCGTCGTCATAAGCGGTCACGACGATGCCGTTCTTCACCGCGACGTGCAGGTAGGAGAGCATGTGGCACTGGGACAGCGCTGTCAGCAGCAACTGTTCCGGGTTCCAGCGGTCCTTGTCGCCGTGGAAGGTCGGATCCGCGGTTCCGGCCAGGTCCGGCAGCCCCGCCGCGCGGACTACGTGGTCGCGCCCGTAGCCCCGGTAGTTGGCGGTGCCGTCGCCCCGGTTGCCGGTCCAGTGGAGCGAAACTGCGTAGCGGTGCTGGGAGAGGTCCATGGGGACATTAAACCCTGCGCCGCCGCGCTGCGCCCGCCGGGACCCCGTGCGCGTCGGGGACTCAGCGGCAGGCGGTGATTTCATAGAGCGCCGCGCTGCCGTGCGAGGCGATCAGGCGGAAGCCGTGGGAAAAGTCCACGCGCTGGAAGCCGGGCCACTGGTGCCTGGGGCTGTGCTGGTAGCCGCGGATCGGTTCGTCGTCGTAGAGGTAGGTGGCGCCGGTGCTCCGCAGCGCCGGGCAGACGCGGGGATCGGACGCGATGTTGCGGAAGTGCCGGCGCAGGTAGTCCTTGTCCTTGCTGCCCGCGCTGCTGACATTCTGGAAGTAGACGGTTTGGTGGCCGGTGAGGGCGTAGATGTAGGGCAGGCCGTTGAACGGGTCGCCAATGATGATGGCGTCGTCGGGCAGCAGCGGCCCGAGCGAGCGGACGAAGTCCTGCTCGTCGCCCATCAGCGCCCGGCCGTCCCGGTGTTCGGTGACGCCGTAGCGGATGGAGGCCGCGTCAACGCGCACGTCGTGCCGGAAGGCGCCGGTGGTCACGAAGACCGCGGCCAGTACCGCGAAAGCCAGTCCCGCCGCCGCCAGCTGCTGGCGGTCGGCAAGGGCGCTGGCGCCGGCGCTGGCACGCCGCGGGCGGATCAGCCGCACCAGCAGCGTGCACAACTGTTCCAACGCCAGCGCGGCGAAGACCACGCCGAAGATGTGGACCAGCGGCGCGATCCGCGGTGGATCGGTGTACCAGAAACCGGTCAGCCAGCGGAACGGCTGGTCCTCCGGCCCCGCAGCCAGGATGAACAGCACGACGGCGGCCGCCATCCCGGCCACCGCCGGCCAGGTCCTGGCGCTGGAGCAGGCCAGCAGCGCGCCGCACACCATCAGGACGCCGACGGCGACGGCGTAGCTTCCCGGAACGGCATCGGCGCTGTCCGGCTGGCGTGGCAGGTCGAAGAACAACCACACCAGCGCGTCCGCCCAGCCCGCCGTGCGGCCGCGCGGATAGGACATCACCGCCGCCAGCTGCTGGGACTGGGTCAGGAGGACGACGACGGCGACAGCTGCCGCCGCGAGGACGCCGATGGCAGCAACGAACCGCCCGCGGTGGCTGCGCCACAGCCGGGCCAGCCCGAGGACTGCGGCGCGGGCCAGATAGACGCCGCCGAGCACCAGCAGGCTGGCCAGGGCCGAGGGATGGATCCAGGCGGCGCCGAAGGTGACCATCGCCAGGGCGGCGAGGTCCGCCGTCGTCCTTCGCCGACTGGCATGCGGCAGGGAGCGCTTCCGTGCGCCGGGGCCGGTGTCTGCGTTGATGGTGCGCTCGACGGCAGGGCTGGCCGTGCTGCTGCCCGGCACCCTGTGCAGCAGCTCGATGCCGAGCGCGAGGATGGCCGGCAGCAGGGCTGCCGCGAAGCCGTTGGGCCACTGGCCGGCGCGGAACATCTGGACAAAGGGGAACGCCAGCAGAGAGGAGGCGAGCAGCGGCGTCAGGACCCAGACCAGCGGCCGCGCCGGGAACAATGCGCGGGCGAGCAGCGCGAGCGAGGCCGGCCAGATCAGGCAGCCGATGACCAGGCAGGACAAATTGCCCGCCGTCACCACATCGCCGGGCACCAGGGAAACCATGGCGTGCCAGCCGGCGGGATAGAACGACGGCGGTGCGCCCCCGAAGATCGGCCAGATGCTCCACGGGCTGGCCTGGCCGTTGTCCTTGATCCATTGCAGGACGTTGACGTGGTAGGTCGGGTCCCAGGCCTGCGAAACGCGGTGGATCGAGCCCATGGCCTCGAGCATGACCCAGCCCAGGATCAGGGCCGTGATGGCCAGCGACGCCGCCATCAGCCACTTCACGGGGCGCGGCACGGCTACGACGCGGGACTCGGGCGGAGCGATGGCCCGTCCGGCCAGCCAGCAGAGCCCAATGCCCAGCGCGGCCAACACAGTGGCCGACAGCAGGTTCCAGCGCACGCCAGTGAGCAGGCAGAGCGTTGTTCCGACCGCGGCCAGTGCGGTGCCGGCGGCCGGGGCGAGCACCAGGGCGCGGATCGCCGGCTGCCGCAGCGCGCGCAGCGCCAGGAACCCGGGCAGGTAGAACACGGCCAGCATGACCGCCAACTGCCCGGCAACCGTCAAGGCATCCATATCAGCGCCGCTGTCCGGACGTAGCGAAGGAACAGTTCCGGTGGACATGTTGGCTGCGCATCCGGACTCCTTCGCACGCAGGCTGTTGTGGAATTGTAGATCCGTCGGGCTGCCGGACAGTACCCTCCGCGGGGCGCATGGAAACGCCGCTGCCCGCCGGAACGGGTGTTCCGGCGGGCAGTGGGTTTTGATTCGGGACGGGTCTCCACGCGGCCGGGTCTCCATGCGGCCGCAAGCGGCCTTAGTCGACCACCGATTAGGCTCAGGCTGGCCTTGGTCGACCACCGATTGGCCGGGCACGGGAGCGCTAAGCGGCGCATCGCGGAGCGAGGAACGAGCGACGTGTCTAAGCCGCGTGCGGTTCCGTGCCGGGCAGGGTTACCGGTCGGCGGCCTGGGCCTTGAGCGCGCGGACCACGCCGTCGCGGCTTTCCAGTACCAGCCGGCGCAGCGCGGGGGTGCGCTCCGCCAGCTTCTCCAGCCAGGCGTCCGTGGCGTCCACGGTGGCCTGGGTGGTCAGCTGCGACGGGTAGAGCCCCACCACGATCTGCTGCGAGAGCTCGTGCGTGCGCGTGTTCCAGATGCCTTCGATGGCGTCGAAGTACTTGGCCGCGTAGGGCTCCAGCAGCGCTGTGTCGTGCACACGGGTGAAGCCGGCGATGACCGACTGCTGGGTGGCGTTGGGCAGGTGGCCCTTGACGACGACGGCGTCCCATGCCGCCGCCTTCGCCTCGGCGGTGGGGATGGCGGCCTGGGCCAGCGCGGCGGCACGCTGGCCGGTGGCGGTGTGGTCGCGCTCCAGTTCGGCGTCGATCTCGGCCTGGCCGAAGCGGCCGCCGGCCACCAGCGAGGTGAGCAGTTCCCAGCGCAGGTCGGCGTCCACGGTCAGCCCCTCCAGCGTCCGGCTGCCGTCCAGCAGCGCGGCGACGGTGTCCAGCTGCCCGGCGGTCTGCGCGTGCACGGCGAAGGCCTTGGCGAACTGCAGTTGGGAGTCGGACCCGGCGGCGGCTTCTCCGGCCAGTTCCCAGAGCCGGTCCGCGGCGGCGATGGTCAGCCGCTTGCGGTCTTCCGGGTTCACGTAGAAGCTCAGCGTGGTGGCCAGCTGGCGCAGCAGCACCAGCACCACCGAGGAGTCGGACTCGTAGGCGATGTTGTTCAGCACCAGCTCCACGTACTCGCGGGCCGGCGTCTCGCCGTCGCGGATGGCGTCCCAGGCCGAGGCCAGCACCAGGGTGCGCGGCAGCGACGCGGTGAAGTCCTTCAGGTGGGCCTTGGAGGCGGCCAGCGAGGCCTCGTCCAGGCGGATCTTGGCGTAGGCCAGGTCGTCGTCGTTGAGCAGGATGAGGGCGGGACGGGCCAGCCCGGCCAGCTGCGGCACCTCGGTGCGCTCGCCGTCCACGTCCAGTTCCTCGCGGTGCGTGCGCACCAGCTTGCCCGCCTCATCCAGGTTGTAGAAGCCGACGGCGAGGCGGTGCGGCCGGATGGTCGGGTAGCCCTCCGGGGCAGACTGGAGGATCGCGAACGAGGTGATGGCACCGCCGTCGTCGGTTGAAATTTGCGGGCGGAGGGTGTTCACGCCGGCGGTTTCCAGCCACTTGGCGGACCAATCCTTCAGGTCGCGGCCGCTGGAGACCTCCAGTTCGCCCAACAGGTCGGCCAGCTCGGTGTTGGCCCAGGCGTGCTTGCCGAAGTACTCGCGCACGCCGGCCATGAACTCCTCCTGGCCCACCCAGGCCACCAGCTGGCGCAGCACCGAGGCGCCCTTGGCGTAGGTGATGCCGTCGAAGTTGACCTGCACGTCCTCCAGGTCCTTGATCTCCGCGGTGATCGGGTGCGTGGAGGGCAGCTGGTCCTGCCGGTAGGCCCAGGACTTCTCCATCGACGCGAACGTGGTCCACGCATGCGTGTACTCGGTGGCCTCGGCGGCGGCCAGCGTGGACATGAACTCGGCGAAGGACTCGTTCAGCCACAGATCGTTCCACCAGCGCATGGTGACCAGGTCGCCGAACCACATGTGCGCCAGCTCGTGCAGCACCGTGATGGCCCGGCGCTCCACCATGGCGTCGGTGGGGCGGGAGCGGAACACGTAGTTCTCCAGGAAGGTGACCGCACCGGCGTTCTCCATGGCTCCGGCGTTGAATTCCGGCACGAACAGCTGGTCGTACTTGGCGAACGGGTACGGGGTGCCGAACTGCTTCTCGTAGAACTCGAAGCCCTGCCGGGTCAGCGTGAAGATGTTCTCGGCGTCCATGTACTGCATCAGCGACTTGCGCGCGAACACGCCTAGCGGAATGGTGCGGCCATCGGAGCTGGTCAGCTCGCTGCGCACCGACTGGTACGGGCCGGCGATCAGCGCGGTGATGTAGGAGGAGATCCGCGGGGTGGGCTCGAACGCCCAGGTGGCGGTAGCTGCGCCGTCGTCCGTGGAACCCACGTGCTGCGGCGCCGGGGTGGGGGAGTTGGAGATGACATCCCAGTGCGACGGCGCGGTGACGGTGAAGCGGAAGGCCGCCTTCAGGTCCGGCTGCTCGAACACGGCGAACATGCGGCGCGAGTCGGGGACCTCGAACTGGCTGTACAGGTAGACCTCGTTGTCCACCGGGTCCACGAAGCGGTGCAGGCCCTCGCCGGTGTTCATGTAGAGCGCGTCGGCGTCGATCTCCAACACGTTGTGCTCGGCCAGCTCCGGCAGCTGGATGCGCACGCCGTCGGACACCTCGGCCGGATCCAGCGCCGTGCCGTTGAGCGTGACCGAGCGGACGGTGTCCGTGACGGCGTCGATGAAGGTGGAGCCGCCCGCGGTGGCGGTGAAGGTGACCACGGTGCGCGAGCCGAAAACCTTGGCGCCGCGGGTGAGGTCCAGCGTGACGTCGTACGACTCGACGTTGAGCAGTTCGGCGCGGGCCCGCGCTTCGTCACGGGTGAGATTCAAACCTGGCAAGATCGCCTCCAGAAGTACGGGTGTCCTTGGGTGAAGGACCGGTCGGAAGTGCCGGGAATCTGAAAGAACCCTTGCACAATGTGGTCATTCTCTCACCGCGATGGGCGGCGGCGCAGCAGTTGTGTAAAAAAGGCGAATAGTTTCGGTTCTGTGTCCTCTCGGACGGGTTCTGTGTCCCTGCGGACCATAGGCGTCAGCCGGTGAGTGCCTTGGTCCAGCCGGCGACGTAGCCGGTTTCGTCGAACCGCTTCAGGGTTTCGCGGCTGGCCTGTGCCATTCTCGAGCGCAGCTCCGGGTCCCGCATCAGCGCCAGGACGCCGTCGGCCAGGGCCTGCCGGTCTCCGAACGGCGCCAGGTAGCCGTTGACGCCGTGGCGGATCACGTCCCGCGGACCGTAGTTGGCGTCGTAGGCGGCGACCGGGACGCCGAAGGACATGCTCTCCAGCAGGATCAGCGGGAAGCCCTCGGAGGCCGACGTCAGCAGTGTGGCGCAGGCGGTGGCGTAAATATCCGCGGGGTTGTTGGTGAAGGGCGGGAAGTCGACGGCGGCGCCGAGGCCCAGTTCGTCGATGAGTGCGCGGATGGCGCCTTCTTCCTCGTCGCCGTAGCCGAAGCCGAAAAGCTCCAGCCTGGCCTGCGGGTTGCCGGCCCGCACCAGGGCGAAGACCTGGATGGCCTCGTCCACGCGCTTCTTGGGGTGCAGCCGGGCGACCATGACCAGCCGGTTCGGATCGGTGGCGGGGTTGGCGGGTTCCGGCTGCCCCGGCGGCGCCAGTTGCCCGATGGTGTGCAGCCGGTCGGCGTGGCCGAATTCCGCGGCGATGTCCTCGCGCTGGGCGTCGGTGTGCAGTACGAGGCCGTCCCATTGGTCCAGATGCTCCAGCAGCCTGCGCCAGTTGCGGCTGACGCCCGACCCCGCGGCGTACGGCGGCTCCAAATGGTTGCTGTGCACGGCGGCGATGCGCCGCAGGCGGGGGTGCCGGACGCCAACGACCGCGTCGTCCAAGGTTCGCCCGGGCAGGTTGTTCAGGTTCTCGCGGAATTCGGACGTGAGCACCGGAGCCTCTTCGTCCGCCAACAATTGCTCGAAGGCATGCCGGTAGAGCTCGGCCGGATCCGCGAAGCTGAGGGCATCGGCGTCGTCGTGCGCCACGCCGTCGAATAGGTAGCTGCCTCCCCATTTGGGTGAGCCGGGCTGCTGCGTGATGGTCAGGAAACAGCGGCCGTTGCGGCCGATCAGGTGGCGCGCGGTGGGGGTCTTGGACGCCTCCAGGAAATGCTGCACCAGCACCAGCCGGCCGCCTTCGTCCATGTCCTCCCGGGTCAGCCGCGCGCGGTTTGGTGCCAATTGTTCGACGGCGGCGAGCACACCATCGGGCTGGAAGCGCACGTAGTATTCCTGGACACCGTCGCGGAAATACCCGAAGGCAAAGCCGGAATTGCCCAGCGGGACAACGTCGTAGTCGTCCTCCGGCGGCGGCTGGACCGGCTCGCGGTTGTCGGGCTCGGGGCTAGGGTCCAGCGCGTAGAGGACGCTGCGGACCTTGACGTCCGGATGCAGATGGCCATCCGCTTTCAGCTCGGCCACCTCGCTGGCCAGCCGGTACTGCAGGCCCAGCACCTCGATCCAGATCTGTTCCGCGGCGCCGTTCTTGGCCAGCGTGTTGGCCCGGGTGCGCACCGCCTTGACCAGGCCCCCGCGCTTGAGGGCCAAGGTGTTGACGGGGAAATGGACTATGGGCGACACGCTCGCATCCTGTCGGAACGGATGCCGCTATTGTTGTCGCCCCACGGGGAACAGTAAAGGGCCGGCGGCCGTGGGCAGCGTCCGGCTCCCGTGGCCCGCGGCGCTGCCTCAGGGCGCACGGGGGATCCGCCAGCCTCAAGAAGTGGTCAAGATTGCCAAGATCCCTTGTGCGGCATCTTGCATCCTGACAAAGTGGTTTGCAGCACAAAGTACTTTGACGGGATCGAAAGGGAGTCGATGGACAGCGACAGCCAACCTCCGAACAGGCCGGCGGGCGGTCCAGGAACCACCGGAAGCCCTGCCGTGGGCTGGGAGGAAGCCCGAGGTGGGGAGGACACCGTGGGCGACGGGGAGGACGCTCGGCGCGACGGAGAGGACCTGCCGGCCCACCCGGCGGAAATGCTGGCCCTCATCCGGTCCCAGCAGGACATGGTCCGCACGGGCACCGAGCCCAGCGGGGCGCTGCTCTTCGCGGCGTGGGGAGTGGCTTGGTTTGCCGGCTACCTGATGCTCTACGTGAGCGGGACCCAAGAACACGGCCTGCCGGCAGGTTGGGCGTTCGTCGTGTTCGGGATGCTGCTGGTCTCGGCGATGGTCTTCACCGGCGTGCACATCGGACGCCGGGCAGTCGGCGTCCGGGGCGCTTCAGCGGCGGCCGGGGCCATGTACGGCTGGTCCTGGGCGGTCTGCTTCGCCGTCGTCTTCCTCATCCTGAGCGGCGTGGCGAGGGCGGGTGCCAGCGACGAAGTCATGCAGATCCTCTCCAATTCGATGTCCTGCTTGGTGGTGGCCGCGCTGTACATGGTAGGCGGGGCGCTCTGGCGCGAGTGGCGGATGTTCGCCCTCGGTGTCTGGATCGCGCTGGTCGGCGGGGCCGCCGCAATCGTGGGGCCGCCGTCGTCCTATTTGTTGATGGCTGTGGCCGGTGGCGGCGGCTTTTTGCTGGCCGTGGTTTCGGACGTTGTGCTTGACCGGCGACGGCGCTCGCAGACGTCCGCAACTGACGCCGCTGTGGAAGTGGCGCCGTGAGCGAGCCGGATCTGGATCCGGTGATCCACGCGCAGGCCCGGCTGAAAGTAGTGGCTACTCTGGCGTCGCTGGGCGCCGGCGATCGGATCTCTTTCCCCAGGCTGCAGAAACTGCTGGAGATGACCGCCGGAAACCTGTCCACCCACCTGCGCAAACTCGAAGAGGCCGGATATGTGGCCATGGAGAAAACCTTCGAGGGCCGCAGCCCGGCAACTTTTATCGCGTTGACGCCCCGCGGCCGCTACGCGTTCGAAAGCTATACCGCCGCGCTGAAATCGCTCTTGAAAGGAGCACAGTAATGGAGGCACTGATCAGTGTCCGCTCCGTGACCCGAAGCTTCGGGGACGTGGTGGCGCTCGACGATGTCAGCCTGGAGGTGGGCGCGGGGGAGATGGTGGGCCTGCTCGGACCAAACGGGGCGGGCAAAACCACGCTGCTCTCGCTGGTGAACGGGCAGCGGAAGCCGGACTCCGGCGTCGTCCGACTCTTCGGCGCCGACCCGCGCAAGCCCGCCGCCCGCGCGATGCTGGGCACCACGCCGCAGGAAACGGGGCTGCCGCCGACGCTCAAGGTGGGCGAGGTGGTGGACTTCGTGGCCGGGCACTATGGGGACCCGATGCCGCGGGCCGAGTTGCTGGAGCGATTCGACCTGGCGGGGCTGGCCGGCAGGCAGACCGGCGGACTTTCCGGCGGGCAGAAGCGCAGGCTCGCCGTGGCACTGTCGCTAGTGGGCCGGCCGCGGCTGGTGCTGCTGGATGAGCCGACCACCGGGCTGGACGTGGAGGGGCGGCGCGCGCTGTGGCAGGCGCTGCGCGACTACCACGCCGACGGCGTCACGATCGTGCTGACCAGCCACTACCTGGAGGAAGTGGAGGCGCTGGCCCGGCGCGTCGTCGTCATCGGCGGCGGCCGCGTGCTGGCCGACGATGCCCTGCCGGCCGTGCTGGACCGGGTCAGCGTGCGCCGCGTGGCGCTGGCCGCGCCGGTGCCGGAGTCCGAACTGGTCCGGTTGCCCGGGGTTGCCGATATCAGCACCGATCAGGCGGAATCCACCGCTGGCGCCGGGCGCCGGTACAGCCTGCTGGTCTCGGACTCGGACGACTTCGTGCGTGCCCTTGTGGCGTCCAACGTGCCGTTCTCCGGCCTGGAGGTTCGCGGCGCCTCGCTGGAGGAAGCCTTCCTGACCCTGACGCACCAACACGCCGCGGACCGCGGTGCCGCGCCGGAGCCGGCGTTCGCCGCGCCGTCGGCCGGGGGAACCGCATCCCACGGAGAGGGGAAATAGTCATGAGCACAACAACAACGACGGCGGTGCCCGCCTCGACCGCGCAGGGCACCGTGGGCACCGCGAGGCTGGTGCTGCTGCACACCAAGTTCCAGTTCCTCGAGACGGTCCGGATCCCCATTGCGGTGATTGGCAATCTGCTCTTCCCCACACTGGCCGTGTTCTTCTTCGTGGTGCCGCAGCCGGCGGCCCAGGAAGTCCCGGCCGTTGCGACGGCGATGGTCGGTCAACTGGCCATGTTCGCGGTGATGTCAACCTTCCTGTTCAGCTTCGGCATCGGGGTCGCCGAGGACCGGGCGCAGCCGTTCGAACCCTACATGCGGACGCTGCCGGCGGGCGCCGGTCCGCGGATGGCCGGGAGACTGATCAACGGGTGCATCTTCGCACTGATGGCCCTGGTGCCGCTGGTTTTGGTCGGCTGGTTCCTGACGGCAGCCGAGGTCAGCATGGCGGTGCTGCTGCTGGCCGCCGCGCTGATCCTGGTCATCGGCGCACCGTTCCTGATGCTGGGCCTGGCGATCGGCTACTCGATCTCGGCCAAAGCGGCGCTGGCCGTGGTGCAGGTGGTGCTGTTCCCGCTGGCCTTCGCGGGAGGACTGTTCATGCCGGCGGAGCTGTTCCCGGACTGGCTGGACAGGTTCAGCCAGTTTCTGCCCAGCCGTGCTGGCCGCGAGCTGCTGATCCAGGTGCTCACCGGATCGGACGCCTACCCGCTGGCGCTGCCCGTGTTGCTGGGCTGGGGCGCGCTGTTCACCGCGCTGGCGGTCGTGGCCTACAGGAGGGACCAAGGACGCCGGTTCCACTAGCCCCGGGCTGGTGGCAACGACCGCCCGCCGCCTCCATCGACTGTCCAGCAGGCGCCCTTTTCCGCCGTCATCAGGGCGTCTGCTGAATAGTCCTTGGAGCCGTGCGGTTACAGTCGATTCAATACGCTCAATGACAGGGGAGAGATGAGCCGGACGATCACGGCCAGCGATGCAACCTACCGGCCGACCTTCGACGTCAGGGCCGTGCTCTTCGGCGTCGGCGTGCCGGTGCTGATGGCCGTGGGGCTTGCGCTGTGGCTGATGTCCGTGGCGCACCGGATGCCCGATCCGGTGGCCTCGCACTTCGACGCAACCGGTGTGGCCGATGATTTCTCCGGCTTCACCTCCACCGCGGTTGCCGCCGTCGTCGTGACGGCATTCACCGGCGCCGTGTGCGGACTCTGCTGTGCCCTGTATGCCGTGCCGCTGGCCATGCGTCGGTTCGGCGTCGGATTCAGCATCCTGATCACCGCGTTCTGCGTCATGATCTTTGTCGCCGGCATCGCGCCGCAGCTCGACGTCGCGGACGCCGCCGGGACCCAACTGGACTGGGGACTCTTCTGGGCCGGCGTCGGGCTGGCGGCGTTGCCGGCGATCGGCCTGCCCTGGCTGCTAAAGCGTGACGACCACGTCAATGCGGTGCCCGCCGAGGTTCGGGATGGCTCCCATCTCGACGTCGATGCCGCCCGCCGTGGCGAAGCGTTGGAGCTGAAAATCAGTGGCTCGCGGACCCTGATGTCGGTTCTGGGCGTGCTGATGTTCGGGTCCATCGCGTGGCTGGCCGTGGCGTCCTGGTGGTGGGTGCTGGTGGCGGCAGTCATCACGGCCGCCCTGCTGGCGTTCTTCGTGGCAACCGTGCGGGCCGACGCCGACGGACTGAGCGTGCGGGTACTGGGCGGCTGGCGGATTGTGTCCATCCCGGTTTCGGACTTCCGGGTTGCGACGGCGGCGCGGGAGATCTACCCGATTCAGTACGGCGGATGGGGCTACCGGATCTCTGCGTGGGGCTCGGCCTTTGTGGTGCGCACCGGACCCGCCGTGGTGCTGCATCTGGCTGGCGGCAAGGACTTCGTAGTCAACACGGACACGCTGCAGAACGCCGAGCGGATGGCAGCCGTGCTGAACGGCTACAAGACCGCGGCCGCTGGGTGAACCCGCTGACGGGTTAGTGAGACCACAGGGGTTTGACGCGGCCCGCGCAAGGAGGAAGGCCGCGCCAAGGCGAGCACCGCCGTCGTAAATCCGCCGGAAATCAGGACCGGCACGCCGCCTCCAGTAGGCTGGAAGCCGCCAATCTCCCTCCCCGTACGTAACAGAAGGACCCCATGCGCGTTCACATTGCCACCGACCACGCCGGCCTGGAGCTCAGCCACCACCTGATTGAGCACCTGACCGGCCAGGGCCACGAAGTCATCGACCACGGACCCACCGCCTACGATGCCGAGGACGACTACCCCTCGTTCTGCATCAACGCCGCGCTCGCCGTGGTGGCGGACCAGGCCGCCGGCGTGGAAGCGCTGGGCATCGTGCTGGGCGGCTCCGGCAACGGCGAGCAGATCGCGGCGAACAAGGTCAAGGGCATCCGCGCCGCGCTGGCGTGGAACCTGGACACGGCCAAGCTGGCCCGCGAGCACAACGACGCCAACGTCGTCGCCGTCGGCGGGCGCATGCACAGCGTGGAGGAAGCCACCGCCATCATCGAGGCGTTCCTGGCCGAGCCGTTCTCCAACGCCGAACGCCATGCCCGCCGGATCGGCAAGATCGCCTCCTACGAAACCACCGGCGAGGTCCCGGCCTAACCATGCCCGAAGGCCATTCGGTCCACCGCCTGGCCCGCCAGTTCCAGGACGTTTTCGCCGGCGCGCGGCTTGCCGTTTCCAGCCCGCAGGGCCGCTTTACCGCCGGCGCCGCCCGGCTCCACGGGGCCACGCTGCTGGCCGCCCGCGCGCACGGCAAGCAGTTGTTCCTGGACTTCGACAACGGGCTGGTCCTCCGGGTCCACCTGGGCCTGTACGGGGCGTGGAGTTTCGGCGGCGACGCGACCTTCCGCGGCGCCTCCAGCATCGGGGCGCCGCGCCGGGTGGGGGAGCGGGAAACGTACGACGACGGTGCTCCCGTTGCGTATGACGGCCCGCCGGAGCCGGTGGGCCAGGTGCGCGTCCGACTGGTGTCCGACCACGGCTGGGCGGACCTCCGCGGCCCCACCGCCTGCGAGGTGCTCACGCCCGAGGAGGCGTCCGCCGTCGTCGGTAAATTGGGTCCGGACCCGCTGCAGAGTGAGGGTGGCCTGCGGCAGGATGCGGTCGACCCTCTGCAGGCTGGGACCGACCGAGCCGCCGAGTTTGTCCGCCGGCTGACCTCCAAGCGCACCGCGGTGGGGCAGCTACTGATGGACCAGAATGTGGTGGCCGGCGTCGGCAACATCTACCGGGCCGAGACGCTGTTCCGCCGCGGCCTGAGCCCTTGGCTGCCCGGCAAGAAGTTGTCCCCGGAGGAAGCCGGGCTGTTGTGGGCGGATATCGTGGATGTGATGGGCGACGGCGTCCGCGACGGCAAGATCATCACCACCCGGCCCGAACACCGGGACACCGACTCGGCCGGCCAGGTGCTGCCGGTCTGGCCGGACAACGCCTACTACGTGTATCAGCGGCAGGGCATGGCGTGCCGGGTCTGCGGCAACCCCGTGGCGCTGACGGACATGGCCGCCCGCAAGCTCTACTGGTGCCCCTCCTGCCAGCCGGACTGATTCGCGGGCCGCGGCCGGTCACCTGACTGCTCCGGGCGGCGTCACCTGACCGCTCCGGGCGGCGTCACTTGGCTGCTCCGGGCGGCGTCACTTGGCTGCTCCCGCCCGGCGTCAACTGACTGCTCCGGGCGGCCCACATCAGGTTTTATCGTCCAACTCAGGGTTTGTGGCGTATGGTCTCGGCGACAAACCCTGACGTGGAAATTAAACCCTGACTTGGAGGCGCGTGACGAGTGAGCCTGGCGTGAAGACCACGGACGAGGGCGCAGCACCGGCCGGGCCGATTTGTTGAACGGGGCCGCCGTCGTGCTAAAGTTTCAACGTCCTCGGGGATGTAGCTCAATGGTAGAGCCTCAGTCTTCCAAACTGATTACGCGGGTTCGATTCCCGTCATCCCCTCGCAGTGAGAGGCGGTCCAGTAGGGGCCGCCTTTTCTGTTGCGGCTGCAGCGTCAGGGCTTCATCGGCGCAGCAGTCCGCGGTACGCAATTGTGCAGCAAGCCGGGATAGCCCGTAGACTTGCGTGTGCACTACGGGGCGTAGCGTAGTGGCTAGCGCGCCTGCTTTGGGAGCAGGAGATCGCAGGTTCGAGTCCTGTCGCCCCGACTCTGTATTCTTGGTGCAGATTTAACCCCTATAGCTATCAGGAGTCCTAACGCTGTGAAGAGCGCTGTCGAAACCCTCACCCCCACCCGGGTCAAGCTCAACGTTGAGGTCCCCTTTGAGGAACTCAAGCCCAGCATCGACGCGGCGTACAAGACCATCGCGGGCCAGATCCAGGTTCCCGGCTTCCGCAAGGGCAAGGTTCCCGCCAAGCTGATCGACCAGCGCGTGGGCCGCGGCTACGTGATCGAGACCGCTATCAACGAGGGGCTGAACGGCTTCTACCAGGGCGCCATCGAAGAGACCGGCATCCGCCCGCTGAGCCGCCCCGAGGTTGAAATCACCGAGGTTCCGGATCCCACCGCCACCGAGGGCCAGCTGGCCTTCCACGTGGAAGTTGACATCCGCCCCGAGATCGAGCTGCCCGAGTACGCCGGCCTCGAGGTCACCGTGGAAGCCACCGAAGCTTCCGAGGAAGACGTGCAGAAGGCCCTGGACGACCTGCGCGGCCGCTTCGGCACCCTGAAGACCGTTGACCGTCCGGCCGCTGCCGACGACTTCATCACCATGGACCTGTCCGCCAAGGTGGACGGCGAAGAAGTTGATTCCGCCGCAGACCTGTCCTACCAGGTAGGCGCCGGCACCATGCTCGAAGGCCTCGACGAGGCCGTCACCGCGCTGAGCGCCGGCGAAGACGCCACGTTCGAGACCAAGCTGGCCGGCGGCGAGCACGCCGGCCAGGACGCCACCGTCACGGTGAAGCTGAAGGCCGTCAAGGAGCGCGAGCTGCCCGAGGCCGACGACGACTTCGCCCAGCTGGCGAGCGAGTTCGACACCATCGCCGAGCTGAAGGAAGACCTGGCCAAGCAGGCCGCCGACGCCAAGGTCATGGAGCAGGGCATCGAGGCCCGCGACAAGGTGCTGGACAAGCTCATGGAGCTGGTCGAGGTTCCGGTGCCGGATTCCGTCGTCGAAGAGCAGATGGAACAGCACTTCCGCCCGGAGAACAGCCACGGTGAAGACCACGACACCGAGGAGCACCGCGCCGAGGTCCGCGAGAACACCGCGAAGGCTTTCCAGAACGAGATCGTGCTGGACGCCGTGGCCGATAAGGAAGAGCTGGGCGTCAGCCAGGCCGAACTGATCGACTACATCGTCTCCTCCGCCGGCCAGTACGGCATGGACCCGAACCAGTTCGCGCAGCTGCTGGACCAGTCCGGCCAGGTCGGCATGATGGTGGGCGAGGTCCGCCGCCGCAAGGCCCTGGCCAAGGTCCTGGAGCTGGCCAAGGTCACCGACTCCAACGGCGCCGAGGTGGACCTGAGCGACTTCGTCCGCCCCGCCGGCGAAGAAGAGCCGAACATCGAGGACATGATCCAGGCTGCCGAAGCCGAAGCTGACAACGCCGAATCGGCTGAAGACACCGAAGGCGCCGACGAGGCCGCTGAGGAAGCTCCGGCCGCCGAGGCAGACAAAAAGTAGGCAGCACACTGCCGCACAGACGGACCGCCGGACTCCCGCAAGGGGCCGGCGGTCCGCCGCTTTAACTCCCGCGTACGACGGCGGTGCGCGGCTTGGCCGGGATGGGATGCACGACGGCGGTGCGCGGCTTGGCCAGGGGATGCACGACGGCGGTGCGCGGCTTGGCCAGGGGATGCACGACGGCGGTGCCCGGGAGGGCCAGGATGGGGTGCCCGACGGCGGTGCCCGGTTCCGGCGCGTGACCTTCGAGCCGCCGGAAAAGGTGCGCCGAGCGCATGGTGAACGGCCCTGGGGAAGGCAAGCTCCGGCGTCGTAATTCTGCTGCAGGCAGAGGTTTTCCCGCGCCAACACGGGCCTGATGCGCCGTCAGCGAACAGTGCGTTGTCAGGGAGGAATCGGGCAGCCGAACACGTTACTGTCCAAGTAGATAAACCACCCGAGGGCCGCCGGATGACGGTTTGGCCCGGGGAAGAAGCGAGAGGTATTTCAGCATGTCGAATGAATCCGCCACTCCGATGATGGCTACGGTGGAAGCCGCCAGCCGCGAAGACTACATCTACAACCGCCTGCTCAAAGAGCGCATCATCTGGCTGGGCTCCGAGGTGCGGGACGAGAACGCCAACGCCATCTGTTCGCAGCTGCTGCTGCTATCGGCCGAGGATCCGGAAAAGGACATCTACCTCTACATCAACTCGCCTGGCGGCTCGGTCACTGCCGGCATGGCCATCTACGACACCATGAAGTTCATTCCGAACGACGTGGTTACCGTGGCTACCGGCCTGGCGGCGTCGATGGGCCAGTTCCTGCTGTCCTCGGGCACCAAGGGCAAGCGCTACGCCACCCCGCACGCACGGATCCTGATGCACCAGCCCTCCGGCGGCATCGGCGGCACGGCCTCGGACATCCGGATCCAGGCCGAGCTGATCCTGCACATGAAGCAGGTCATGGCGGAGCTGACCGCCGAGCAGACCGGTCAGACGGTTGAGCAGATCCTGATCGACAACGACCGCGACAAGTGGTTCACGGCCGAGGAAGGCCTGGCCTACGGATTCTTCGACAAGATCTCCGCCCACGCCGGCGGGGTCACCGGCGGCGGCGGGACGCAAAGCGATTCCGCCTCGACGACGGAATCCTGAGCCCACGCGCCACCGACCCGAATACAAGCAGGAGAATCTCATGGACTACAACTTCGGTGCCGCTGCCGGCGGTTTCGCCGCGAACATGCCGCAGAGCCGCTACGTGCTGCCCCAGTTCGAGGAGCGCACGCCCTACGGCTTCAAGCGCCAGGATCCCTACACCAAGCTGTTCGAGGACCGCATTATCTTCCTGGGTGTCCAGGTGGACGACGCCTCGGCCGACGACGTGATGGCCCAGCTGCTGGTGCTTGAGTCGACGGACCCGGACCGCGACATCACGATCTACATCAACTCGCCGGGCGGTTCGTTTACCGCGATGACGGCGATCTACGACACCATGCAGTACATCCGCCCGGAGATCCAGACCGTGTGCCTGGGCCAGGCTGCCAGTGCCGCCGCCGTGCTGTTGGCCGCTGGCACGCCGGGCAAGCGTCTGGCCCTGCCGAACGCCCGCGTGCTGATCCACCAGCCGGCGCTGGGCGGCGGCGAACGCGGCCAGGCCTCCGACCTGCAGATCCAGGCGGATGAAGTCATGCGGATGCGCGCCTGGCTGGAGAACGCGCTGGCCATGCATTCGGGCAAGGACGCGGCCCAAGTCAACAAGGACATCGAGCGCGACAAGATCCTCACGGCCGACGGCGCCCTGGAATACGGGCTGATCGACCAGGTGCTCGACTCCCGCAAGATCCACAAACCGGCGATCACCAAGTAATACCGAGTAAGATTGCCGGATTGCCTTCACTGCCCGTGGCGCGTTATATCGCACCACGGGCAGTGTGGTTACTGAAACTGTCGGCGCAGTGAATTAGAGTTGGTGTCAGCTAGCTTCGGCAACGCGGCACCAACCCGGCATTCCAGACGGGGTTGAGGCTACGGCTGCCGCGGCAAGTGCCGACGTAGAACCAAGTAAGGGGACGGATATGGCTCGCATAGGTGAGAGCGCTGACCTGCTCAAGTGCTCTTTCTGCGGCAAGAGCCAGAAACAGGTGCGGAAGCTGATCGCCGGCCCCGGCGTGTACATCTGCGATGAATGCATCGAGCTGTGCAACGAGATCATCGAAGAGGAGCTGGCCGAGGTTTCGGACCTGGGCAGCTTTGAGCTGCCCAAGCCGCGCGAAATCTTCGATTTCCTTCAGGAGTACGTGATCGGCCAGGAGCCCGCCAAGCGCGCGCTGGCCGTGGCGGTCTACAACCACTACAAGCGCATCCAGTCCGGTCATGCCCCCAAGGGGACGGCCAACCTGTCCGACGCCAGTCCGCTGGAGGATGTGGAAGTCTCCAAGTCCAACATCCTGCTGATCGGCCCCACCGGCTGCGGCAAGACCTATCTGGCGCAGACGCTGGCCCGCCGGCTGAACGTTCCTTTCGCCGTCGCGGATGCCACCGCGCTGACCGAGGCCGGCTACGTAGGCGAGGATGTGGAGAACATCCTGCTCAAGCTGATCCAGGCCGCCGACTATGACGTGAAGAAGGCCGAGCAGGGCATCATCTACATCGACGAGATCGACAAGATCTCGCGCAAGAGCGAGAACCCGTCGATCACCCGCGACGTCTCCGGTGAAGGAGTCCAGCAGGCGCTGCTGAAGATCCTGGAGGGAACCGTGGCCTCGGTTCCGCCGCAGGGCGGACGGAAGCATCCGCACCAGGAATTCATCCAGATCGACACCACCAACGTGCTGTTCATCGTGGCCGGTGCCTTCGCCGGGCTGGAGGAGATCATCGGGTCGCGGGCCGGCCGCAAGGGCATCGGCTTCGGAGCCCCGCTCAAGGACGCGGCAGCGGAAAAGGATAGCTATGGCGAGGTCATGCCCGAGGATCTGCTGAAGTTCGGCCTGATCCCGGAGTTCATCGGCCGCCTGCCGGTGATCACGACGGTGTCCAACCTGGACCGCCCGGCACTGATCAAGATCCTGACCGAACCGAAGAACGCCCTGCTGCGGCAGTACCAGAAGATGTTCCAACTGGATGGCGTGGAACTGAGCTTCGAGCCGGACGCCCTCGAGGCAGTGGCTGACCTCGCGTTGGAGCGGGGGACCGGTGCCCGCGGGCTCCGGGCGATCATTGAAGAGACGCTGCAACCGGTGATGTTTGATCTGCCCAGCCGCGAGGATATCGCCTCCGTGGTGATCACCGCCGACGCGGTGCTGAACAAGACGGAACCGACGCTGATTTCCCACGACGTGGTGGCCAAGCGGCGGAACAAGTCCGCCTGACGCACTGAACCACTCACGACCACCGGACGACCGCACGAGGACCAGACAAGGGGACACACTATGGCCCGCACCGCCGGAAGCGCGGAGCTTCTCACCTGCTCGTTCTGCGGGAAGAGCCAGAAGCAGGTCAAGAAGCTGATCGCCGGCGGCGGCGTCTACATCTGCGACGAATGCGTCGGGCTGTGCAACGAGCTGCTGGAGGAAGAATTCGGTGCCGGGGCGACAGCCTCCGAATTGCTGGAGCTGCCCAAGCCTAGGGAGATCTTCGGGTTCCTGCAGGAATACGTGATCGGCCAGGAGCCCGCCAAGCGCGCGCTGGCCGTGGCGGTCTACAACCACTACAAGCGGATCCGCTCCGGCCACGCCGCGCCGGGCAACGCCGCACTGTCCGCCGCCGGCGAGCTGCACGACGTGGAGATCGCCAAATCGAACGTGCTGCTGATCGGTCCCACCGGCTGCGGCAAGACCTACCTGGCGCAGACGCTGGCACGTCAGCTGAACGTGCCGTTCGCGGTGGCGGACGCCACCTCCCTGACCGAGGCCGGTTACGTGGGCGAGGATGTGGAGAACATCCTGCTCAAGCTGATCCAGGCCGCGGACCATGACATCAAGAAGGCCGAGCAGGGCATCATCTACATCGACGAGATCGACAAGGTGACCCGCAAGGCCGACGGCCCGTCGATCACCCGGGACGTCTCCGGTGAGGGGGTGCAGCAGGCGCTGCTGAAGATCCTGGAAGGAACCGTTGCCTCGGTGCCGCCGCAGGGCGGACGGAAGAACCCGCAGCAGGAGTTCCTCCAGATCGACACCACCAACATTCTCTTCATTGTTGCCGGCGCCTTCGCCGGGCTGGAAGAGATCATCGGCTCGCGGGCCGGCCGCAAGGGCATCGGCTTCGGCGCCCCGCTGAAGGACGCCGTCCAGCAGCAGGACAACTACGGCGAGGTCATGCCCGAAGACCTGCTCAAGTTCGGGCTGATCCCGGAGTTCATCGGCCGCCTGCCGGTGATCACCACGGTGTCCGAACTGGACAAGCCGGCGCTGATCCAGATCCTCACCGAACCGAAGAATGCGCTGCTCCGGCAGTACCAGAAGATGTTCCAGTTGGACGGCGTGGAGCTGGCCTTCGAGCAGGACGCGCTGGAGGCGGTCGCGGAGCTGGCGCTGGAGCGGGGAACCGGAGCCCGCGGACTGCGCGCGATCATGGAAGAGACGCTGCAGCCGATCATGTTCGACCTGCCCGGCCGCGACGACATTGCCACCGCCGTGATCACCGCGGCGACGGTCCTGGACGGGACCGAGCCCACGCTCATCCCGCACGATGTGGAAGCCATCCGCCGCCGCGACTCCGCCTGACGGGGGAGCCGGTGTGGCCGCTCGTGTGCCGCACTGACACTTAGCCCACTGCGCTGCGGCGGAACAAAACCTCCTGCCGCGCAGTTACGCAGAACAACACCCATAACCGGTCCTCATGAAGGAGTACTGCCATATGTCTGAAAACGCCGCACCGTCAACCGTTGACTTCTGGTTCGACCCGGCCTGCCCGTTTGCCTGGATCACCTCCCGCTGGATCCTGGAGGTGGAGAAGGTCCGCGACGTGAAGGTGGACTGGCACGTGATGAGCCTGGCCGTGCTCAACGACGGCCGCGATGAGCTGCCGGAAGAATACAAGGAGTTCCTCAAGCAGGCTTGGGGACCGGTGCGCGTGATCATTGCCGCCCAGCAGCTGCACGGCGACGCCTACGTGGGGAAGCTCTACGACGCCATGGGCACCCGCATCCACAACGGGGGCAACAAGGACTACGAGGCCGTCACCGCCGCCGCGCTGGAAGAGGTCGGACTGCCCGCGGACCTGGCCCGCTTCGCCACCTCGAGCGAGTATGACGAGCAGCTGCGCGCCAGCCACGAGGAAGGCATCTCCAAGGTCGGCGACGAAGTCGGAACCCCGGTGGTGGCTTTCAACGGCACCGCCTTCTTCGGACCGGTGATGACCCGCATTCCGCGCGGCGAGGACGCCGGCAAGATCTTCGACGGCGCGGTGGCGCTGGCAGAATTCCCGTACTTCTACGAGATCAAGCGTTCCCGGACCACCAGCCCCGAGTTCGACTGATCGGTCCCGCCGGACAGTTCAGGCCGGCCGTCTGCCGGGCTGAACAACTCCAAGACGGCACGCCACAGCCAACCGGAAAGAATTTCGGCATAGCTATGGCGTGTCGGCTTGCACAGGAGTATAAATATCTATACGCATCCACCAAAAGATGCGGGACCGAACACCAAAGATTCAGTGACAAGTAGTGGACTAGCTCCACAAACTGCCAGCCAGTGACGAGGCTAGGAAGACCTGAAAATCAGCGGAGTTCGCGAGACCCAAAGCCGTCACCTTTGGATCAAAAGAGTCGAAGCCCCACCAACGGCGAAACGCTGATGGGGCTTCCCCTCGTTAACGGGCCGCCTGAACGGCCCGGCAGCGGTTACTCGGCCGCGGCCTCCGCGGCGGCAAGCTCCACCTTGGTGACGGTCAGCTCGCCCTCGGCCTCGGCCAGCATGACCTCGCGGGCGTTGCCGGCGGCCTTCAGGTCGCCCAGCCCGGCCTCCAGCTGCGCAACCTGGGCGGCCGAACCGCTGATGGTGGCGGTGAGCACTTCGGTGCGCTGCTTGACCTTGGCTTCCGACTTGGCCTTGCGGATGCCGCCCAGCGCCAGCCCGACGGTGCCCAGCAGGCCCTTGTCCGCGGCGGAGGCAACCGAGGCGAGCCCCGCGGTCGTCGGCCATTCGGCACGGTGCACGGAACCGGCGCGCCACCAGCTCCAGACCTCTTCGGTGGCGAAGGGCAGGAACGGCGCGAACAGGCGCAGCAGCGCGTCCAGCGTGGTGGCCAGGGTGGCCAGGACCGAGTCCTGCTCCGCCTGACCGGCGGCACCGTAGGCACGGTCCTTGATCAGTTCCACGTAGTCGTCGGTGAAGGACCAGAAGAAGCTCTCGGTGACCTGCAGCGCCCGGGCGTGGTCGTACTTCTCGAACGCCGCCGTGGCGGTTTCCACCACGTCGGCCAGCTGGCCCAGCAGCGAGATGTCCAACGGGTTGGTGACCACGGCGGCGTCGTCGGCAATCACCGACGCCTCGGTGGCGCCCAAGTTCAGCACGAACTTGGAGGCGTTGAGCAGCTTGATGGCCAGCCGGCGGCCGATCTTCATCTGCGCGATTTCGTAGGCGGTGTCCGCGCCCAGCTTGGCGGAGGCCGCCCAGTAGCGGACCGCGTCGGCACCGAACTGCTCCAGCACGTCGGTGGGGACCACCACGTTGCCCTTGGACTTGGACATCTTCTTGCGGTCCGGGTCCAGGATCCAGCCGGAGAGCGCCGCGTGCTTCCACGGCGCGCAGCCGTTCAGGGCGTCGGCGCGCACCGCGGTGGAGAACAGCCAGGTGCGGATGATGTCGTGGCCCTGCGGGCGCAGGTCGAACGGGAAGACGTTGTTGAAGAACGCCTCGTCCCGGCTCCACTTGCCCACAATCTGCGGTGTCAGTGACGAGGTGGCCCAGGTGTCCAGCACATCGGCGTCGCCGATGAAGCCGCCGGGCTGGTTGCGCTGCGACTCCTCGTAGCCCGGGGCCGGCTCCGCGGCCGGATCGACCGGGAGCATCTCATCGCCCGGCAGCACCGGGTTGTCGTAGTCGGGGTTGCCGGAGGCATCCAGCGGGTACCAGACGGGAATCGGCACACCGAAGAAGCGCTGCCGGGAGACCAGCCAATCGCCGTTGAGGCCTTCGATCCAGTTTTCGTAGCGCGAGCGCATGAACGCCGGGTGGAACTCGATGTCCCGGCCGCGGCCGATCAACCGTTCGCGGCGGTCCTCGTCCCGGCCGCCGTTACGGATGTACCACTGGCGCGAGGTCACGACCTCCAGCGGCTTGTCGCCCTTTTCGTAGAAGTTGACCGGGTGGGACATCTTCTTGGGCTCGCCGTCCAGCTCGCCGGCGGCGGTCAGCAGCTCCACCACCATCTCCTTGGCGGAGAACACGGTCTTGCCGGCCAGCTCGGCGTAGTTCGCCGCGCCTTCCTCAGTGGTGATCCAGTCCGGCGTCTCGGCCACGATCCGGCCGTCGCGGCCCACAATCGAGCGGGTGGGCAGCTGCAGCTCGCGCCACCAGGTTACGTCGGTCAGGTCGCCGAAGGTGCAGACCATGGCGATGCCGGCGCCCTTGTCCGGCTTGGCCAGCGGGTGGGCCTTGACCTCCACCTCCACGCCGAACAGCGGGGACTTCACGGTGGTGCCGAACAGCTTCTGGTAGCGCTCGTCGTCGGGGTGGGCCACCAGCGCCACGCAGGCCGGCAGCAGCTCGGGGCGGGTGGTCTCGATGTGGACCTTCTCGCCGTCGGCGGTCTCGAAGGCGTAGCGGTAGTAGGCGCCGGGCATGTCCCGGTCCTCAAGTTCGGCCTGCGCCACGGCGGTGCGGAACGTGACGTCCCAGAGCGTCGGGGCTTCCGCCATGTAGGCGTCGCCGGCGGTCAGGTTGGCCAGGAACGCGCGCTGCGAGACGGAGCGGGACACGTCGTCGATGGTCCGGTAGGTCAGGTCCCAGTCCACGGACAGGCCGAGGGTGCTGAAGAGGTTCTCGAAAACCTTCTCGTCCTCCACAGCCAGGGTCTCGCAGAGCTCAATGAAGTTCCGGCGGGAAACGACGTCGAAATCACGCTGGTTCTTCGCCGGCGCGGCCGGCGGCTGGTAGTCGGGGTTGTACGGCACCGACGGGTCGCAGCGCACGCCGTAGAAGTTCTGCACGCGGCGCTCGGTGGGCAGGCCGTTGTCGTCCCAGCCCATCGGATAGAACACGTTCATCCCGCGCATCCGCTTGTAGCGGGCCAGCACGTCGGTCTGGGTGTAGGAGAACATGTGTCCCACGTGCAGCGAGCCGGACGCCGTCGGCGGCGGAGTGTCGATCGAGTAGACCTGCTCCCGCGTGGTCTCGGGGTTGAACTTGTAGGTTCCCTCCCCGCGCCAGCGCCGGGTCAGGGCGTCCTCAAGGCCTTCGAGGGCGGGCTTGTCGGGAACGTTTACGGAAACGGGCGTGTCTGTGCCCGGGGTATGTTCTGCCATGCTGGCCATTCTTTCATGCCGGGCACGGAATGAAGATTCGCGACGGCGGTGCCCGCCCTACCTGCCCCGGCCCGCCTCGCGTGCCGCGGCTCGTCTGGCTTACCTATCCGCTCCGGCCCGCCTCGCGTAGCATGCGGCTATGACGGACGTTCAGATCAAGCGGGTCTACGAACCGGCCGACGATGGTGACGGTTACCGAGTGTTGGTGGACCGGATCTGGCCGCGCGGGATCAAGAAAAACGAGGCGGGGCTGGACCTCTGGCTGAAGGAAGCGGGAACATCCGCCGAGTTGCGCAAGGAGTTTAGCCACCAGCCGGAGAAGTTTGAAGCGTTCACGGTGGCGTACCGGCACGAGTTGGTCGGTTCCGAGGCGCTGAAGCGTTTGTTGGAGCTGGCCCGCGAGCATCCGAAGCTCTGCCTGCTCTACGGCGCCAAGGATGAGACGCATAACCAGGCGGCGGTGCTGCGCGATGTGATCCTGGAGGAACTCGGCGGGGAATCCGGCTGACATGCCGCGGCGGATGGGGGAGTTGCTTGGTGTGGGCGGCCTGCGGGATCGGATGGTTGGAGTCGGGAGCCGAGGCGCAGGCGGCAGAACACGGCGCGGCGCCGTCCTGGCCGTGTCTGGTGCGGTGGTGTTGGTCGGCTCCATGGCCGGGTGCGGCATTATCCCTGGGCTCGTGGCTCCGCCGTGCCTCCCGCCTGAGTATTCGGTGAGCCCTGCGGAGGCGGGTCCGGGGCAGGCTGTGACGGTGTCAGCGCCCGACGCCGGCTGCAACCCGCGCTACGGCAGCGACGTCCAGATTGAAGTGATCGTGACAGATGCTTCCGGTGCAGAAGTTCTCCACGAAACGGCCCCAATGAACGACGGCGGCGGCTTTACGTATTCATTTACGGTCCCCTCCGAAATCGCGGCCGGCGAGGCCTCGGTGACTGCGATGCCCTACAACGTCGACTGGTGCGATGACACCGGCCGGAACAACCGCGCTTCGGGAGCTGCTGGAGAAGCCGGCGTCGAACTGGAGCGCGTGTCCTGCGCGATGCCCGTGAAGCCCCTCCTGATCTCCCGGTAATTGTGCTCTGGTGGGCCTTCGTTTTCGTTCGCGATTAGGCTGTGATCCATGACCAAGCGCGCTGTAGTAACGGGAGCAAGTTCGGGTATCGGCGCCGCCACCGTGCGGGCGCTGCGCGAAAGCGGCTGGGAGGTAGTGGCTGTGGCTCGGCGTGCAGACCGGCTTGCCGCCCTCGCCGAAGAAACCGGCGCCGTGGCGATGCCCGGCGATGTGACAGACCAGGCCTCTGTCGACCAGCTGGTGGCCGACGTGCTTGCGGGCGGCGGGATTGACGCGCTGGTGAACATCGCCGGCGGCGCCTTCGGAGTGGATTCGATCGCCGAAGGAAAGTTCGCCGACTGGGAGAAGATGTACAACGTCAACGTCCTCGGCTCGCTGCGGATGATCCAGGCGTTCCTTCCGGCCCTGCGCCACAACGGTGAAGGCTCGGTCGTGCTGCTGACCTCCACCGCGGGGATCGTGGCCTACGAAGGGGGCGGTGGATATGTGGCCGCCAAATTCGCGCAGCACTCCATGGCCGGCACCCTGCGGCTGGAAGAGGCCGAACACAACGTGCGGGTGATCGACATCCTGCCGGGCTTGGTGCAGACCGAAGAGTTCTCACTCAACCGTCTCGGCGGCGACCAGACCGCAGCTGACAGTGTCTACACCGGCGTGGAAAAGCCTCTGCTGGCCGAGGACGTCGCTAACGTCGTGGCCTACTCGCTCAACCTCCCGCACCACGTGAACTTGGACCAGATCGTCATGCGTCCTGTTGCGCAGGCGGCCGCGCACAAGCTGATTCGGAAATAGCGGTAGGGCTTCGCTCTGTCCGGCTTCGGACTCGCCCGCCTAGCTCCGCGTTCGGGCTCGCCTGGCTCCGAGGTCGGACTCGCCCGGCTAGGACTCGTTTCTCCCGGCGCGGCACGGCGGGCACCAGCCGACTATCCCTACACAATCGAGGAATCCGATTGCTTCGAATCTATATTCGAAGAAAAATGGATGTATGGCCATTGCACCTCTCGAACCGGATCCAGGGATACTTGCTTTCCTGGACCGAATGCGCGTCGATTTGGCCAGCAGGGCGGGTATCTTTGTCGCTGGAATGGACCACATGTCCACCCGTGAACTGGCGGCGGCTGTCGCAACCGTGGAGGACATCTCCAAGATCGTTGAGTTTTTCCAGTTGGCAGGAGCATGGGCAGTAGAGCGGGCCGATGTTGCCCGTGTAGGGGAGCGGGACGGACTTTTCGGAGGCCCCGCGGCTGCCGATTGCCGCGGCGCAGAATCTTCACGGAGTGGTGGCTTGGGCCCTGTTGCGGGTGCCGACACGGGGGAGCCCGGTTGGGCTGATCCGGCGGAAGCATTGAGCGCCGGCACTGGTCCAGGCGGATCTGACGAGCGGGTAGCGGCGAAGGGTGATGACGGCAGCGCCCGCAGGGGGACGGAGTTCCGCACGAATGCCGAGTATTTGCGGGCCCGGCTGGGGATCGGCGCGGGTGAGGCAAAGCGGCGGATCAGGGTGGGTCGGGCTGCGCTCGCCGGACGGCTGCCCTCCGGCGAGCCCGGGAGCGTCCGGCTGCCGGCGCTCGGGAAGGCGTTGGCCGAGGGCAGGATTGCGGGCCGGGCTGCGTCGCTGATCACTGATGCGGTGGCGCGGGTGCGTCCGACTGCCGGGATGAATACTGCGTCGGAGATGGAAGCGGCGCTGGTGCTTCAGGCGGTGGAAGCCGACCAGGACGTTTTGGCCAAGGTCGCCAGGATGTGGGAGGCGGCCGCAGACGCGGACGGGAAGGAGCCTTCCGAGGCGGCGCTGCGCGCGAAGCAGGGTGTGTTCTATCGTGGGCGGCGCGGGGGCCTGCACTACTTCACTCTGGCGGCCGATGACGCTCAGTACCAGGCGTTGGCGACGGTGATGAACACAGCGACCAATCCGCGGCTGACCGGGGAGAACATAACTGCCGGCAACGGCAACGGCACGGGCGTGGCCGCCGGCGCCACCGTCGACGGGGCTGGTCAGGTGCCGGGGACCGCTGCGTTCCTGCCCGCTCCCACGTCCGGGACAACCGATGCCGTGTTCGAGGATGGAACGACGGATCCGGATGCCACGTCGTTGGATCCGCGTTCGTTTGCGCAGAAGCAGCTGGCCGGCCTGGTGGCCGGGTGCGTGGTGGCTTTGTCGGCTGGCAGGCTGCCGGCCACCGGCGGACACCGAGCCCAGATCATGGTCACCACCGGTTACAAGGAACTAGCCGGCGAGTTGACCGGCCCGGCGCATCCGGTGTTCGGCAATCCCGTCTCGGTCAAGACGCTACGGAGACTAGCGTGCGACGCATCGATTATTCCGGTCGTACTGGGTGCGCAGAGTGAGGTCCTGGATCTTGGCCGCGCGTCGCGGTTCTTCACCCCGGCGGTCCGCAAAGCGCTCGCTGTACGGGACTGCGGGTGCGCGTTTCCCGGATGCACGATGCCGGCCCTCTGGTGCGAGGCTCACCACATCGTGCCTTGGTACCGAGGCGGGCGGACAAGTGTGAACAACGGCGTGTTGTTATGCATCTTTCACCATGACCTGGTTGAACAGGGCGACTGGGAGATCGTGGTCGAAGGCGGCATCCCCTGGTTGATCCCGCCCGGCTATATCGATCCGCACCGCCGCAGAAGACGCAACCGATACTGGCGCACCAAAGTTCCAGACTTGTTGGCGGTTCCGTGAGGACGGCGGGGCTGCCGAACCTGGGATCGGCGGCCTCGCCGGCAACGGAAAAGGCAAGCACCCTGTGGGGTCCAGAGCTTTCGGGCGCGCTGCCGGCCGCGTTTCGACAGTCGCGGTGATGTGGCCCTAAACTTGAGCTACAAGCTTCGACCCGGCCATCACCGGTGAGCTTCCGGAAGAACGGTCCACACAGCAACACCGGGCCTAGTAGAGCCGGACGGGTAAGCCCGTCACAGCAGCGAACGAGTGGCTGTCCCTTTGCACCGGTTCCGGCGCATCAGGCCAGCAAGTGAGGTGGTACCGCGGGTTCCGCCCCGGCAGCGGGTTCGGCTTTCAAGCCGCACCGGTGCGCTGGAGCAGGGCACGTCCTCGCAGAAGTACCCACACTTGCCGAGCTGTCTTTCCAGGATGACGAAAATGCCACAGACCTATCCCAAGGCCTCCACCGCCGGCGCTGCCGCTGCCGAGAGCTCGCCCAAGTTCCCCGAGATCGAGGAGCTGGTGCTCAAATACTGGCAGCAGGACGGCACTTTCCAGGCCTCCGTCGATGCCCGCGATGCCGGCGAAGATGGCGGGAACGAGTTCGTCTTCTACGATGGGCCGCCCTTCGCCAACGGCCTGCCGCACTACGGCCACCTGCTGACCGGCTACGTCAAGGACCTGGTGGCGCGCTACCAGACGCAGCGCGGCCACAAGGTGGAGCGCCGCTTCGGCTGGGACACGCACGGCCTGCCCGCCGAGCTGGAGGCAATGAAGCAGCTGGGCATGACTGACAAGAACCAAATCGTTGCCATGGGCATCGACAAGTTCAACGATGCCTGCCGCACGTCCGTGATGAAGTACGCCGACGAATGGCAAAACTACGTAACGCGCCAGGCCCGCTGGGTGGACTTCGAGAACGACTACAAAACGCTCAATGTCGAGTACATGGAGTCGGTCATCTGGGCCTTCAAACAGCTGCACGAGAAGGGCCTGACCTACCAGGGCTTCCGCGTGCTGCCGTACTGCTGGCGGGACGAGACTCCGCTGTCCAACCATGAGCTGCGGATGGACGACGACGTCTACAAGATGCGCCAGGACCAGACGGTCACGGTCACTTTCCCGATCCGGGCGGACGGCTCGGAGAACCCCTTGGCCGCGGAGTTGGTCGGCGTCAACGCACTGGCCTGGACCACCACGCCGTGGACGCTGCCCACTAACGCAGCGCTCGCCGTCGGCCCTGAGATCCGCTACGTGGTGCTGCCGGCTGGTCCGCACGGCTGGCTGGGTTCCTCGGAGGTCGACCAAGCGAGCGCCAGCGAGCGCGTGGAGACCAAGTTCCTGCTCGCCGAGGACCTGCTCGGCTCCTACGCCAAGGATCTGGGCTACGACGACGCCGCTGCCGCCGCCGAAGCGGTTACCGCCACCTACGCCGGCGCCCAGTTGGCCGGCCTGCGCTACGAGCCGCTGTGGGACTACTACACGGACACCGAAAAGTGGGGCACCGGCAATGGCTGGCAGATCGTGGTGGCCGACTACGTGACCACCACCGACGGTACGGGCCTGGTCCACCAGGCTCCGGCGTTCGGCGAGGACGACCAGAAGATCTGCGAGGACAACGGCATCCCGGTGATCGTGTCCGTGGACGAGGGCGCCAAGTTCCTGTCCAATTTCGCCGAGGGCCCGCTGGCCGAGATCGCCGGCATGCAGGTGTTCGAGGCGAACAAGCCGATCACCCGCGTGCTGAAGGCCGAGGGCCGGCTGGTCCGGCAGGCCAGCTTCGAACACAGCTATCCGCACTGCTGGCGCTGCCGCACGCCGCTGATCTACCGTGCCATCTCCTCCTGGTACGTGGAGGTCACCAAGTTCAAGGACCGGATGGTCGAGCTGAACCAGCAGATCAACTGGATCCCGGAAAACGTCAAGGACGGCCAGTTCGGCAAGTGGCTGGAAAACGCCCGCGACTGGTCCATCAGCCGCAACCGGTTCTGGGGTTCGCCCATCCCGGTGTGGGAATCGGACAACCCGGACTACCCGCGCCGCGAGGTCTACGGCTCGCTGGCCGAGCTGGAGGAAGCGTTCGGCACCCTGCCGCGCAATCACGACGGCGAGGTGGACCTGCACCGCCCGTACATCGATGATCTGGTCCGCCCCAACCCGGACGACCCGACCGGCCAGTCGATGATGCGCCGGGTGGAGGATGTGCTGGACGTCTGGTTCGACTCCGGTTCGATGCCGTACGCCCAGGTGCACTACCCGATGGAGAACAAGGACTGGTTCGACAGCCACAATCCGGCGGACTTCATCGTCGAGTACATCGGCCAGACCCGCGGCTGGTTCTACACCATGCACGTACTGGCCACCGCGCTGTTCGACCGCCCGGCGTTCCGCAACGTAATCAGCCACGGCATCGTGCTCGGGTCGGACGGGCAGAAGATGTCCAAGAGCCTGCGCAACTACCCGGACGTGTCCGAAGTCCTGGACCGCGACGGTTCCGACGCCATGCGCTGGTTCCTCATGGCGTCCCCGATTCTGCGCGGCGGCAACCTGATCGTCACCGAGCAGGGCATCCGCGACGGCGTCCGCCAGGTGATGCTGCCGCTGTGGAACGTGTGGCATTTCTTCAAGCTCTACACCAACTCCGCGAACAACGGCGCCGGCTACGAGGCGGGCTCCGTCCTCGGCGATACCGCCCGGATCGATGGGATGGAGTCGCTGGACCGGTTCATCCTGGCCAACACCGGGGACCTGGTCCGCGACATGACCGCCGCGCTGGACGCCTACGACGTCTCCGGTGCCTGCGACGCGCTGCGCGAGTACCTAGACACGCTGACCAACTGGTACATCCGCCGCTCCCGGCAGCGATTCTTCGACGAGGACCGCGACGCGTTCGACGTGCTCTACACCGCGCTGGAAACCGTGTGCCGCGTGGCCGCTCCGCTGCTGCCGCTGGTGACCGAGGAGATCTGGCGCGGGCTGACCGGCGGACGTTCGGTCCACCTGACCGACCTGCCCGACGCCGGTGAGTTCCCGCAACTGGCCGAGCTGGTGGAACTGATGGACACCACCCGGCAGATCTGCTCGTCCGGGTCAAGCCTGCGCAAGGGCGCGAACCTGCGGGTGCGCCTGCCGCTGGCCTCCCTGACGGTGGTGGTCCCGGGCGCCGATCGGCTCTCCGGCCAGTACGCGGTGATGATCCAGGACGAACTGAACATCAAGTCCGTCCGGCTGATCGACGCCGCCGACGCCTCGCCGGAAGAGTTCGGCATCTCGCAAAAGCTGGTCGTCAACGCCCGGGCCGCCGGTCCGCGGCTGGGCAAGAACGTGCAGCAGGCCATCAAGGCGGCCAAGTCCGGTGACTGGTCGGTGGACGACGCCGGTGTGGTCACCGCCGGGGGACTGGTGCTGGAGCCGTCGGAATACTCGCTGGAAACGGTGGTTGCCTCGGATGCCGCGGCGGGTGCCGCCGTCACCATGCTGCCGGGCGGCGGGTTCCTGGTCCTGGACACCACCGTGACCGCGGAGCTGGAGGCCGAGGGGGTTGCGCGCGATTACGTGCGCACCATCCAGCAGGCCCGCAAGGACGCCGGACTGGTGGTCAGCGACCGAGTCCGCACCACGGTGACGGCAGACCAGTCCGTGCTGGACGCCCTCACCCTGCACCAGGGGCTGGTCTTGCAGGAAACCCTCACCGTGGACCTTGTCCTGGTGGCCGGGGACGGCGATGCCGTGTCCGTGGAAAAGACCGGATCCTGAAGGGGCACCGACCATGAGCGATGAATTCGGCGTTGAGAGCGTCTACGCGGAACTGCTGGGCCGAGCCCCGGAAAACAAGATGGAACCGCGGATGGAACCGCTGTTCCGTGCAATGGACATCCTGGGCGAACCCAACAAGGCGTTCGCCAGCATCCACCTGACCGGGACCAACGGCAAGACGTCCACGGCCCGGATCATCGAGGCCGGCCTGCGGGCGCACGGGCTGCGCACCGGCCGCTACACCAGCCCGCACCTGTCCAAGGTCACCGAACGGATCAGTATCGACGGCGAGCCCGTCGCCGACGAGACATTCGTGCGGGTCTGGGACGAGATCCGGCCGTACCTGGACATCATCGACCAGGAGCTGAACGCCGAGGGCGAACCGCGGCTGACCTACTTCGAGTGCGTGACCATCCTCGCCATCGCCATCTTCGCCGACGAGCCGGTGGAAGTTGCGGTGGTCGAGGTGGGTCTGGGCGGCATCACCGACGCCACCAACGTGGTGGACGGCCAGGTCTCGGTGATCACGCCGATCTCGCTGGACCACACGGACCTGCTGGGGGACACCACCGCAGACATCGCCCGGGAGAAGGCCGGCATCATCAAGAGCGGCGGCTTCCTGATCAGCGCTGCCCAGCCGCTCGACGCGGCCGAGGTGCTGCTGGAACAGGCGCGCGATGTGCAGGTGCCGTTCCGCTTCGAAGGCGTGGAATTCGGCGTCGAGTCCCGCACGGTGGCGGTAGGCGGCCAACAGTTGACCATCAACGGGCTGGCCGGCCGCTACGAGGATCTGATGCTGCCGCTGCACGGCGCGCACCAGGCCCAGAACGCCGCGGTGGCCGTGGCTGCGCTGGAGGCGTTCCTCGGCGGCGGGGAGAAAGAGCTCAACGTCGAAGTGCTCCGCGAGGCGTTCCTGGAGGTCACCTCGCCGGGCCGGTTGGAGGTGGTCCGGACCGCGCCCACCATCATTGTGGACGCCGCCCACAACCCCGACGGGATGAAGGCCAGTGCGCAGGCCATCCTGGAGGCGTTCAACTTCACCACGTTAGTCCCGGTGGTCGGCGTGCTGCAGGAAAAGGACGCCATCGGCATCTTCCAGCAGCTGCGTGAGCAGCTCATCGACCTGACCGACGAAATCTGCGTCACCACGTCCAACTCTCCGCGCGCCATTCCGGCCGAGCAGTTGGCTGAGGACGCCATGGCCGCCGGGTTCCCTGAGGACGCCGTCCACATCGCGCCCCGGCTGGACGACGCCATCGAGTGGGCCGTCGGCCGGGCCGAAGCCAACAACGACCTCTCCGGCGGCGTGCTGATCACCGGGTCCATCACCCTGGTCGCCGACGCCCGAATCCTGCTAGGAAAGTAACAAGATCCATGGCCAAACTGACCAAAGCCCAGCGCGAATGGCGTCCGGACACGCCCAAGAAACGGCGCTCGATCAAGACCATGTTCGCCTCCACCGTGCTCTTGCTGGAAGCCTTCGTTGCCTTCTTCGCCACGCTGGTGGTGTTCGGGCTCTACCGCGACGAGGTGCCGCCGGCGCTGATCCTGGGCTTCGGGATCGGCCTGAGCATCGTGCTGGTGCTCTGCTGCGCGCTGCTGCGCCGCCCGTCCGGCTACGCCATCGGCTGGGGCCTGCAGGTGCTGCTGATCGCCACCGGCATCGTCGAACCGGTGATGTTCGTGGTCGGGCTGCTGTTCGCATTGTCCTGGTGGTATGCGGTGCGCACGGGCGGCCGGTTGGACCGCGAGAACGCACAGCGCGCCGCTGAACAGGCGGAATGGGAGCGCCAGCACGGCGGGGAAACAGGGGCCGCGGGCGGCGACGTCCGCTGACCGGCGCAGCAGGCCAAGGCCCAGTTGCGCTGTTTGCCGGTGGAAGGCTGTGCGGGCTTCGGCGAGCCGGACCGAGCCGGGCGCTCCCATCCAGCGGCCCGCGGCAATTCCGTCCGCAGTCGGGGGCTGCCGGCCCGTCCCGTAGGATAAAACGGGGTTAATCGTGAAGCGAAGAGGAGAAATTGTGAGCGTTGAACGCACACTGGTACTGGTCAAGCCCGACGGCGTATCCCGCGGTCTCACCGGCAGCATCCTGGCCCGCATCGAGGCCAAGGGCTACACGCTGGCCGAACTGAAGTTGGTGGAGCCCACCCGCGAACTGCTGGAGAAGCACTACGAAGAGCATGTTGGCAAGCCGTTCTACGAGCCGCTGGTCGAGTTCATGCTCTCCGGCCCGGTGGCTGCCGCCGTGTTCGAGGGGCACCGCGTGATCGAGGGCTTCCGGTCGCTGGCCGGCACCACCGACCCCACCACTGCCGCTCCCGGCACGATCCGCGGCGACTTCGGCCGCGACTGGGGCGTCAAGGTGCAGCAGAACCTGGTCCACGGTTCGGATTCGCCGGAGTCCGCCGAGCGCGAGATCGGCATCTGGTTCTCCTAGGCCCAGCCCAACGCACAGAGGCCGCGATCCCGAACGGGGACGCGGCCTCTGGCTATTTAAGCCGAAAATCAGCGCAGCAACATCAGCCCAGGAACGCGTCGATGAAGGCCAGGAAGATGGTCCCGGCGGTCACGATCCACAGCAGCGCCGTGATGGTCCAGGCCCAGCTGCCGGCAAAGCGGACCACGCCGGCGGGCGCCTTGATGACCCCGTGCGCCAGGTTCCGCGCCGTGGTGTGAACCATCATCGCGATCATCGCGGCCCACACGCCCATGCAATACAGGCACAGGATATGGATGTCGTAGAGCGCCTGGCTCCACAGCCAGACGATAAAGATGAAGCCCAGTGTGACGCCGCTCTGCAGGCCGATCCAGTACCAGCGGCGGAACCGTGCCCCGGCAAGGATCGCCACCGCCGTCGTGATGGGAACCGCGAAGGCGACGATGCCGATCAGCGGGTTGGGGAAGCCGAAGAGCGAGGCCTGCCAGTGCAGGAACACCTTGCCGCAGGAGACCCACGGGTTGATGTCGCAGCTGGTCACGTGGCCCGGGTCCGCATAGGTGGCCAGCCGCTCGAGCACCAGGATGCCGGACATGATCCAGCCGAAGACGCCGGTGATCAGCAGCAGCCAAGCGAACGGTTTTTCCCGGGCGATGCCGGGGACCTCGCTGTCCGGTCGGTGGCCGGAGGCGGTGGAGGCCAGGGATGTGGAGGGTTGCGCGTCGGTGTGCACCGTGTTCCTCGAGCTCGGGGGCAATTGGCTTGATTCTACGCCGGAGGGAACGGCTAATACTCACCAAAACGGACCCGGTGTGAGAGAATGATCGTGGCTGATAGCGGCCCCACATGCTGCTATTGGTCCAGCGACAGGCTTCCAGGTCCGTCGGCGACGCTTCCCGAACAAGGAGCCCATCAATCCGGATGGGCGCTGGGAATCCGCCGGGCGGCCCTGCCGGTGAAGAGAAGATAGATACGGCAGACGGAAAAGCGCCGCTGGTCCTCGGGTGTGCCGCGCCCCACGTGATGGCGCGAGCTCGGGTGATATCAAGACGACTTTTGGTGGCGGGCAGCCTCAGGCGCCCGGACACCCGGCTACGTGCCCCCGAGGGCACCGGGATGTGGCCGGTGCCGCAAGGGTTGGAGCATAACTTTAAATGGATAATGAACAGGTAATACCCGCTACCTCCGCACCGGCCGAGTCGCCGGAGGGAACAGCCAAGAAACCGCCGCGCCCCCGTCGCAAGCCCACTGTGTCCGCACCGTCGCAGGACCAGTTGGATGTGCAACTGCCTGCCGCGGCCGTTGATTCTACGAACGACGGCGGTGCCTCCGCCGCAGCGCCGGGCACCGATGCGGCTCCCGCGGCGGAGCAGCCAGCCGGGGTAGCTCCGGAAGGCAGCCAGTCCGCCGGACCCGCGCAGGCAGCCACCACCCGAACTCGCCGGCCGCGCAAGACGGCCGCCGAGAAGGCCGCCGAGGCAGCGGCCGCCGAGGCAGCGGCCGCCCTGGCCTCGCAGCAGGACGAGGCCGCCGCAGCGTCAGGGACTGTCGCCGCCAGCGTTGGCGGACCCGCCGCCGCCCCGGCTGCCGAAGCGGCACCTGCCGCCAAGGCCCGAACCCGCCAGCCGCGCAAGACCGCCGCACAGAAGGCCGCGGAAGCAGCAGCTCAGGAAGCGGCACTGCAGGAAGGCACCGACGCACAGCCTGCCGCCGAGCCGACCGAGGCCACCGGCGGAGCCGCTCCGGACGGCGTGCTGGACCCAGCGGTGCAGGCCGATGACGACGCCGCAGGCAAGCCGGCCCGCAAGCGCCGCAGCCGTGCGGCGCAGCCGGTTGAGCAGCCCGTCGATGCCGACGGCATCCTGGAGGCCGAAGGCGCGGAGGAACCCGCCGAAAAGCCGGCCGGCCGCCGTCGCACTGCCGCCACGACGCGGACCCGCCGCAGCACCGCCGCGCAGACCACCGAGGCTGCCGCCGCCGAACTGACCACCGCCGAGGGCGAGGTCCCGGCCGACGCGCAGGAGCCCGCGGCCGCGGAAGCGGACGCTTCGGGCGCCCAGGCAGCCACTGCCCAGACCGCCACCGCCCAGACCGCAACCGCCATGCAGGCCGCCGGTGCAGGGGTAGCCACCGAGCCAGCCTCTGAGGCCGCCGGTACCGAGCCAGCAGGCGAGCAGCCCCCGAAGGCGCCCTCCCGCCGTCGTCGTTCCACTAGGGCAACGGCCCCCGCCGCCACGGAAACAGCGGAAGCCACCGCCGCGGAGCAGCCCGCACCCGCAGCCGGCTCTGCCGCCGAAGAGGAACAGGCCGAAGAAGCGGCGGAAGCGGGTGCCGGGAACGATCCGTTCACCATTCCGTCCTCGCCGGTATCCCTGCTCTTCCACGCACCGGACCTGTCCGCCGTAGCCGCCAAGCCGGAACCGGCCGCGGCAGCGGACTCCGAAGAGGAAGACGAAGACGGCGGGCAGCGCCGCAGCCGCCGGAACCGCCGCGGGCGCACCCGCAACCGTGCCGAGGAATCCGGCAGCGGCGAGGCGGGCGGCGCCGAAGGAACCGACGAGGCCGCCGAATCCGCAGAAGAGAGCGTTGCGGGGGAGAAGGACGGCGTGACTTCGCGCCGCCGTCGCCGTCGTCGCCGCGGCGATGCCGATCTGGAACTCACCGGCGGCTCCGAGGACGATCCGCCCAACACTGTCACCCGCGTTCGGGCACCGCGCCCGGTGGCGGAGACCGCTCCCAGCAACAAGGTGGCCTCGGTCAAGGGCTCCACCCGGCTGGAGGCCAAGAAGCAGCGCCGCCGCGAATCCCGCGAGTCCGGCCGCCGCCGCCAGGTGATCACCGAGGCCGAGTTCTTGGCCCGCCGCGAATCCGTCGACCGCCAGATGGTGGTCCGCCAGCGCGACGACAGGATCCAGATCGGCGTGCTCGAGGACGGCGTGCTCGCGGAGCACTTCGTCTCCAAGACGCAGCAGGATTCGCTAATCGGCAACGTCTACCTGGGCAAGGTACAGAACGTGCTGCCCAGCATGGAAGCGGCCTTCATCGACATTGGCCGCGGCCGCAACGCCGTGCTCTACGCCGGCGAGGTCAACTGGGACGCCGCGCACCTGGACGGACAGCCGCGCCGGATCGAGCTCGCCCTGAAGTCCGGCGATTCGGTGCTGGTGCAGGTGACCAAGGATCCGGTGGGCCACAAGGGCGCCCGTCTGACCAGCCAGATCTCGCTGCCGGGCCGCTTCCTGGTCTATGTACCAGGCGGCTCGATGACCGGCATCTCGCGCAAGCTGCCGGACGTGGAACGCAACCGGCTGAAGAAGATCCTGAAGGAACATGTTCCGGACGGTGCCGGCGTGATTGTGCGCACCGCGGCCGAAGGCGCCAGCGAAGAAGAGCTGATGAACGACATCAACCGGCTGCGCGCTCAGTGGGAGGGCATCGAATCGCGTGCCGGCTCCACCAAGACGCTGGCACCGGAAATGCTCTACGCGGAGCCGGACCTGACCATCAAGGTGGTCCGCGACGTGTTCAACGAGGACTTCTCCAAGCTGGTGGTTTCCGGCGAGGAAGCCTGGGACACCATCGAGGCCTACGTGACCTACGTGGCCCCGGACCTGGTGGACCGGCTGGAAAAGTGGACGTCGGAGACGGACATCTTCGCCGCCCAGCGGCTGGACGAGCAGATCCACAAGGCGCTGGACCGCAAGGTGTTCCTGCCGTCCGGCGGCTCGCTGGTGATCGACCGCACCGAGGCGATGACCGTGGTGGACGTCAACACCGGCAAGTTCACCGGCTCCGGCGGCAACCTTGAGGAAACCGTCACCAAGAACAACCTGGAGGCGGCCGAGGAAGTGGTCCGCCAGCTGCGGCTGCGCGACATCGGCGGCATCATCGTCATCGACTTCATCGACATGGTGCTGGAGTCCAACCGGGACCTGGTGCTGCGCCGGCTGGTGGAGTGCCTGGGCCGCGACCGCACCAAGCACCAGGTGGCCGAGGTGACCTCGCTGGGCCTGGTCCAGATGACGCGTAAGCGGATGGGCACCGGTCTGCTGGAAGTCTTCGGCGAGCAGTGTGAGCATTGCGCCGGCCGCGGTGTGATCACTCATGACGAACCGGTCGAGCACCGACGCGTCGGCGCTGCGACCGAGCACCACCAGGTCCGGATCGAGAAGCGTTCGGAGCGGCAGTCCCGCAGCGAGAAGCGCCGCAGCCGCGGCCAGGGCCAGCAGGAGTCGCCCTCCGAGACGCCGGCACCTGTGGTGCAGGAGGACGACGCCGAGCGCAAGGCCAAGGCCGAGGCCGCCCGTGCGGCACTGGCCAACATCGCCGCCGCTGCCCATGCCGCCCACGAGGCGGAAGAGCACCCTGAGGCGGCCAAGGCCAAACAGCACGACGCCGAAGCAGCCCCCGCAGCCAGCGGGGCGGGCAAGCCCGACGTCGCCGCCGCAACGGCCCCGGCGCAGGGCCAGCCTGCCGCCACCGGCCGCAAGCGCAGGTCGCGCCGTGCCGACGATTCCGGCATCGCCGCAGTTGCTGCCCCGGCCGCGACGGCCGACGAGGACGGCGGAGCGGGAGTGCTGAAGATCAACGGCGAAACCGTCGCCATTCCGCGCGCCACGCACGCTCCGGTGGCCGCCCCGGCTGAGCCGTCGCTGACCCTGGAGAGCCTGACCGAGGCCTTCAACAAGGTTGCCCCGGTGGAGAAGCCGGAGCGGACCGCCCCGGCAGCCGCACCGGAACCGGCCGCGGCAGTCCAGTCCCAGGCGGCCGAGCCGTCGGTGGCGGCGGACCAGGTCCGGCCCGTGGCCGCCGAGCCGCAGGCTCCGGCCGCAGCCCCGTTCCGCAAGCCGCGCCGCCGTCGTGCTGCCAGCAGCCCGCAGGGTGCGGCCGACGCTCCGGTGGAGACCGTGGATGCCGCCGTCTCCCCGGAGGGCAACGGCAGCCACCGGCACGCCGCAGCGGCGCCGGCAGCGCCCGCCTTGGCCGAGGCGGCAGCAGGAAAGGCCGAAGCCGCCGCTCCGCTGGTGTTGGGCGTGGGAGTGCCCGCCTCGGAGCTGTAGCAACGTGTCATCGGACAGGCCGCGGACCCTTTGAGGCCGCGGCCTGTGCTGTGCCCGCCGTGTCGCGGAGCGGAAATGCACGCGTCCGGGCATGGCGGCAGTAGTATTACTAGGTGCGACCGAGCGGATTCCCGTCCGCTCGCGCCAGGTAAAGGATCACGCAGGGCCCCTCCGGCACTCCCGGAGCCGCTGGTTTGCGGCGGATAGCCGCAATAGCGTAATCTAGATCTTCGGTGCGTACGCCTTCGAAGGGTTTCCACCCGCAGGCGCGGATGCACAGTGCTTTCCAGGCCGTCGTGAACGTGCCTGCGTATTCGAGCAAAAACTGTAATAAACGTCTAGAGAAGTGAGTTCCCAAGTGGTGTACGCGATTGTCCGCGCCGGCGGCCGCCAAGAAAAGGTTTCCGTTGGAGACCTCGTGACCCTTGACCGCGTCCCCGGTGAGGCTGGCAGCACCATCGAGCTGCCTGCTCTGCTCCTGGTCGACGGCGACAAGGTCACCTCTGCTGTCGATGCCTTGGCCAACGTCAAGGTCACCGCCGAGATCGTCGAGAATCTCCGCGGTCCGAAGATCGTCATCCAGAAGTACAAGAACAAGACCGGCTACAAGAAGCGCCAGGGCTACCGTTCTGCACTGACCAAGGTCAAGGTCACCGGAATCGCGTAAGCGGTCCGCTGACTTTCTGTAACGTTCCTAAGATCAAAAGGTAGGCAAAACAAATGGCACATAAGAAGGGTGCGAGTTCCACTCGCAACGGCCGCGACTCCAACGCTCAGTTCTTGGGCGTCAAGCGCTTCGGTGGCCAGGTAGTTTCCGCCGGCGAGATCATCGTCCGCCAGCGCGGTACCCACTTCCACCCCGGCGCCAACGTCGGCCGTGGCGGCGACGACACGCTGTTCGCCCTTGAGGCCGGTGCCGTTGAGTTCGGTACCCGCCGCGGCCGCCGCGTGGTCAACATCGTGGCAGCGGCTGCGGAGTAATCCTCCAGCAGCAAAATGCTTTCCAGTGAGGCGGGCCGACGGTCCGCCTCACTGGTGTTTTAACCAGACTAGAATCACTGGTGGGCCGTTTCAGTTCCGGCCCACCGGCATAGAGGAGATCGATCACGTGGCAACATTCGTTGACCGGGTAGTCCTGCATGTATCCGGCGGATCCGGTGGCCACGGTTGCGTCTCCGTCAAGCGCGAGAAGTTCAAGCCCCTGGGCGGGCCCGACGGCGGCAACGGCGGCAACGGCGGCGACGTGATCCTCCGCGTGGATAACCAGACCACCACGCTGCTGGACTACCACCACGCCCCGCACCGCCATGCCACGAACGGTGGCCCCGGGATGGGGGACTGGCGCGGCGGCAAGAACGGCGCCACGCTGGTGCTGCCCGTGCCGGACGGCACGGTGGTCAAGACGAAGAACGGCGATGTACTCGCCGACTTGGTGGGCGACGGCACCGAATTCGTGGCCGCTGCCGGCGGCCAGGGCGGGCTCGGCAACTCCGCGCTGGCATCGGCCAAGCGCAAGGCCCCGGGGTTCGCCTTGCTGGGCATTCCGGGCGACGAGCGGGACATCGTCCTGGAGCTGAAGTCCATCGCCGATGTGGCGCTGGTCGGGTTCCCGTCCGCGGGCAAGTCCAGCCTGATTGCGGCCATGTCCGCGGCGCGGCCGAAGATCGCCGACTACCCGTTCACCACGCTGGTGCCGAACCTGGGCGTAGTGGAGGCCGGCGACGTGCGTTTCACCATCGCCGATGTGCCCGGGCTGATCGAAGGCGCCAGCGAGGGCAAGGGCCTGGGCCACAACTTCCTGCGCCACGTGGAGCGCTGCGCGGCCATGGTGCATGTACTGGACTGCGCCGCGCTGGAAGCGGACCGCGACCCGCTCTCCGACCTGGCGATTATCGAGCGCGAACTGGAACAGTACGCGGTGGACATGAGCTACGCCGGTGCCGACGGCGACGTGGTCCCGCTGAACCAGCGCCCCAAGCTGGTGGCGCTGAACAAGGTGGACGTGCCGGACGGCCGCGACATGGCCGAGTTCGTCCGGCCCGAGCTGGAAAAGCGCGGTTACCGAGTCTTCGAAGTGTCGGCCTCCAGCCACGAAGGCCTGCGTCAACTGGGCTTCGCCATGGCCGAGATCGTCACCGCGGCGCGGGCCGAAGTGAAGGCCGCCCCGCCGAAGGTCGCACCTGCCGTGCTGCGCCCACGGTCCGTGAACGACCGCGGCTTCATCATCCGCCGCGAAGAAAAGAACCTGGAACCGCTGTTCCGGGTGCTGGGAGAGAAGCCGGAGCGCTGGGTCAAGCAGACCGACTTCACCAACGACGAAGCCGTGGGCTACCTCTCCGATCGGCTGGCCAAGCTGGGGGTAGAGGACCAGCTGTTCAAGTCCGGAGCGCGCCCGGGAGACACAGTGGTGATCGGCGAGGACGACGCAGTGGTCTTCGACTGGGAGCCCACCATGGCCGCCGGCGCGGAGCTGCTGTCCTCCCCGCGCGGCACCGACCTGCGCCTGATGGAGTACATCCGGCCCACCCGCGAAGAGAAGCGTGAGCAGTACCAGGAGCGCAAGGAGGCCAGAGCCGCCACCCGCGCCGAGCTCGAAGCCGAGCGCAAGTCAGGCGTCTGGATCGAGAAGGAAGACCATGACGACGACGATGAGCTCTGAGCCGGCCACGGCGGCCGACCGGACCCTGCTGGCCACGGCAGAGCGTCTGGTGGTCAAGGTCGGCTCGTCCTCACTGACGTCGGTGGCGGGCGGCATCTCCGAGGAGGCGCTGCTGTCCCTGGTGGAAGTGCTGGCAACGCGCCGCAACGCCGGCACCGAAGTCATCCTGGTGTCCTCCGGCGCCATCTCCGCCGGACTGGCCCCGCTGGGCCTTGGCCGCCGGCCCAAGGACCTGGCCACCCAGCAGGCCGCGGCCAGCGTGGGCCAGGGCCTGCTGATGGCCCGCTACACGCAGGCCTTCGGCGCCCGCGGCATCACCGTCAGCCAGGTGCTGCTGACCGCCGAGGACCTGATGCGCCGCCAGCACTATGCCAACGCCTACCGTGCGATGCATCGGCTGCTGCACCTCGGCGTCGTCCCCGTGGTCAACGAGAACGACACCGTGGCCACGCACGAAATCCGCTTCGGAGATAACGACCGGCTGGCCGCGCTGGTGGCCCACCTGGTCAAGGCGGACGCGCTGCTGCTGCTGTCCGACGTCGATGCGCTCTATGACGGCCCGCCCAAGGACGGCGCGCGGCGGATTCCCGTGGTGTCCGGGCCGGAAGATTTGGACGGCGTGAACATTGGCCGCACCGGCGCCGCGGGCGTCGGGACCGGCGGCATGATGACCAAGGTCGAGGCGGCCGGAATCGCCGCCGGCTCGGGCATCCCTGCACTGGTCACATCCACGCCGAACGCTGCCCGCGCGCTGGCCGGCGAGGACGTTGGAACATGGTTCGCGGTCAGCGGAACCCGCCGGCCGCCGCGGCTGCTGTGGCTGGCGCATTTGGCCTCCGTGCAGGGCCGGCTCATCCTCGACGACGGCGCCGTGCAGGCCGTGCGGGACAAGCATCGGTCGCTACTGCCGGCCGGCATCGTCTCGGTCAAGGGCGACTTCGAGCCGGGGGATCCGGTGGAACTGGCCGACGGGGACGGCCGGGTGGTGGGCCGCGGACTGGTCAACTTCTCCTCCTATGAACTGCCGCGGATGCTCGGCCGCTCCACCAAGGAACTCGCGGCGTCGCTGGGCCGACAGTACGAACGCGAAATCATCCACGTCGACGATCTGGTGGTGCTCTAAACCACCCCGCCGGCGGGGTGGAGGCGTAACGTGACCTCCGTCGTCGTGCTTCCCGTGGCGCACCGGCTAAAATCGGCTGTATGACCCAGACAGCCTCTTCCCAGTCCACGACCGAAGCGTCCCAGGACGGCCACAAGCCGGATGCCGCCGCGGCCGTTGAGGCCATCGCGGTCCGGTCCCGGAACGCCGCGCGGCGGATGGCACGGGCCAACCGGGCGTGGAAGGACAAAGCGCTCCGGGAGATCGCCGAGTCGCTGGTCGCCAAGCGGGACGTGGTGCTGCAGGCCAACCGCCAGGACCTGGACGAGGGCAAGGTAAACGGCACCAGCGCCGCGCTGCTGGACCGGCTGACGCTGGATAGCAAACGGATTGATGGGCTGGCCGCTGCACTGGAGAACCTTGCCGCGCTGCCGGATCCGGTGGGCACCGTGATGCGCGGGCAGACCCTGCCGAACGGACTTCGGCTCCGCCAAGTCCATGTTCCGATGGGTGTGGTGGCCGCCATCTACGAGGCACGCCCGAATGTCACTGTGGACATCGCCGGACTGGCGCTCAAGAGCGGCAATGCCGTGATCCTGCGCGGCGGCAGCGCGGCCCGGCACACCAACGTTGCGCTACTGGGCATCATCCGCGATGCGCTGGACCGGGTAGGGCTGCCCGCAGATGCGGTGCAGAGCGTGGACGAGTACGGCCGGGACGGCGCCAACGCCCTGATGCAGGCGCGCGGGCTGGTGGACGTACTGATTCCGCGCGGCGGACGCGAGCTGATCCAGTCGGTCGTCAACAACGCGAAGGTGCCGGTGATCGAGACCGGCGAAGGCAATGTCCATATCTACCTGGACGAGTCGGCGGGCACGGAGATGGCCGTGGACATCCTGCTCAACGCCAAGACCCAGCGGCCGTCGGTGTGCAACACCGTGGAGACCCTGCTGGTGCACCGCGACGCGGCCGCCTCGGCCGATGTCCTCGCTGCCCTGGCCGGGGCGGGGGTGCGGCTGCACGTGGACCAGCGCGTGGCCGGCATCCTGCCGTCCGGCGTCCAGGCCACCGCCGCCACCGACGAGGATTGGGCCCGCGAGTACATGGACCTGGACCTGGCCGTGGCCATGGTGGACTCCATGGACGATGCGCTGCGGCACATCCGCACCTGGACCACGGGGCATACCGAAGCGATCATTACCAACGACCTGCGCAACGCGGAGCGGTTCATCGCCGAGATCGATTCGGCCGCCGTGATCGTCAACGCGTCCACCCGGTTTACCGACGGCGGGGAACTCGGTCTGGGTGCGGAAGTGGGTATTTCCACGCAGAAGATGCATGCCCGCGGCCCGATGGGCCTGCGGGAGCTGACCACCACCAAATGGATCGTCCAGGGCGACGGCCAGGTCCGCGACTGACCCTGTAGGGGGCCGGCCCGGTTCCGGCACTGAATCACGGTTCCGCTGCCGGAACGCGTACCATGAGTAGGAAGCCATATCCCGTCCGCCTGAGCGCGGCCGGACTGAAAAACATCAAGGGAGAATCATGCTGTCTCAGGTCCTCGACGCCGCACTCGTGGCCAGCGAAGCCCACCACGTCGAACTGCCGGTCCCCGCGTGGACCATCGGCGCCGGAATCATGGCCTTCTTCGTGCTCCTGATGTTCGCCACGATCGCGTTTACCAGTGTGGGCCAGCGCCACTCGGCCGTCGAGGAGCAGGCGGACCCGCACCGCCAGCACCCGAACAAGCACGATCACGGCCAAGCCGCACGCCACTAGCCGTTCGTGCCCGCGCTGCCTATCAAAGCCCCGCCAGCCGGAGAACTGCACCTCACTTACCCGGGGCGCAAGCTCCGGCTTGGCGTCATGGGCGGAACGTTCGATCCGATCCACCACGGGCACTTGGTGGCAGCCAGCGAAGTAGCGTCCGTGTTTGGCCTGGACGAGGTGGTCTTCGTACCCACCGGCCAGCCGTGGCAGAAGACCGGGCGCGACGTCAGCCCGGCCGAACACCGCTACCTGATGACCGTGATCGCCACGGCATCAAACCCGCAGTTCACGGTCAGCCGGGTGGACATCGAACGTCCGGGCCTGACCTACACGATTGATACGCTGCGGGACCTGCGCGCGGCGCGACCCGACGCGGAACTATTCTTCATCACCGGTGCGGACGCGCTGGCGCAGATCATGTCCTGGAAAGACATTGACGAGTTGTGGTCGTTGGCGCACTTCGTTGGCGTGACCCGGCCGGGGCATGAACTGCATAATCTGGGCCGCAAGGACGTCAGCCTGCTGGAGGTTCCGGCGATGGCGATATCGTCCACGGATTGCCGGGAGCGCGTGGCCGATGACCAGCCTGTCTGGTACTTGGTTCCGGACGGCGTAGTACAGTACATAGCCAAGTACGGTCTCTACCGGCGCTCGTCGCAGGGCGCCGCGCTGACGAGCCAACTTGAACCGAGCCAATGAAATCAGTCGTTTATTACTGGGTGATCAGCAAAGCATGAGCAATCAATCCCAGCCGCCGCGCAGCCGCCGGGACCTCCGGAGGCAGCGCGATGGCGAAGGTACGGGTCCGGAGTCTGCCTCCGGGATCGTCCCGCAGGCACCGGATGCCCAAGCAAGTGCCCCGGTCGACGGCGGGGAAGACGCTCCCGCAGCCTCCGGTGACGGCCCGCCAGCCTCCCGCGAACGCCAGGGCGAGCGGTCCTCGCAGACCCGCGCCCGCGAGCGTGAGGCACGCCGTGCGCTCAAGACCTTGACTGCAGCGCTGCCGCAGATCCCCGCGCCGGAGCGGGAACAGGTGCCGACCAGGCGCCAGCTGCGCCAACAGCAATTGCAGCGTGGAAACCCCGGGCTCGCCCCGGATGCTCCGGCTGATGGCGCCGCCCGTACCTCGGGCCCCGGACGGGCCGGTGGCTCTGGCGCTCCGGCTGCCGGTCCGGCCCGTACCTCAGCCGAGCCAACGGGCGGCCGGGCCCGGACCGCGGCTGCTCCGGCGGACGGCCGGGCGCGCACCTCGGCAGCTCCGGCCGATGCCCCGTATGAGCCGCAGCGTCCGCCGATCGAAGGCGGCCGCCGCGCCCGGCGCAGCGGTGACACCGGCCGGCACCCGGTCCAGCCGCAGCCCGAGGGACAGGAACAACTGCTCTCCGCCGCCGGACGCGAGGCAGTCGACGCCGGCGAGATGAGCGTGGAGCAGGCCTTGGCCGCCCGCGACCTGCTGATGGGCCAGGCCAAGAATATGGTCGCCATGATGGAGGCCAGGCAGGAACAGTCTCCGCATGACGTGGACTTGGAGCTGCTGGCGCAGCAGAAGGCTCTAGCCGAGCGTGCCGCAGTCCTCAACCGCCGGGCTGCCGATAAGAAGCGGCTGAGCGACGAGAACGAACAGCGCCGGCACTCGGCCTCGGACCGGCCGATAGCGGACATCGCTTCGGCGCCGATGGAGTTTGTGGCCGTGCCGGGATCCGACCAGCACGTGCTCCGGCCGTCCGCGACGTCCTACGTTCCCGTGGTGACTACACCGGTAGTGCCGGCTCCGCCCCAGCCGACTCCCGCCTGGCAGCCGGCTCCCGCCCGGCAGGCTATGCCCGCACCGCGGCGGCCCGCAGCGCAAGCACCGAAGACGGAAGCTTCCGCCACAACCCGGGCTGTGCCCGTGCCGCGGGAGGAGAGGCCCGCACCCCGCGCAGCCCAGGCAACGGGTGCCGCTCCGCGGTCAAAGATTTTGGCCGAGGCCGAAGCGTTGGCCGGGGGGCGCAGCGCTACCATCCACCCGCTCAAGGCCAGCAGCGCCCACGGACTGGATCCACTCGACGCCCGGACCGCGGGGCTGGCCCGGGTGCATCGGACCCGGCTGGCCGTTGGGGCCGCTCTGGTGCTTGGCGCCGCTGCCTTCGCAGCGGGAATCGCCATGATGCTTGGACTTTTCGGCGGCTGAAACCGCCAATCAATAGCTGGTTTACATTTCAAGGAGACACATGACCGCACCCGAAAGCTCTATCGCCATTGCGCGCGCCGCCGCCAAGGCTGCCAGCGACAAAATCGCCGAAGACATCGTCGCCATCGATGTCAGCGAGCGGCTGGCCATCACCGATGTGTTCCTTATCGCCTCTGCGCAGACCGAACGGCAGGTCAACGCGATCGTCGACGGCATCGAAGAAGAACTGCACAAGCAGGATCTGCGCCCCGTCCGCCGTGAAGGCCGCTCCGAAGGACGCTGGGTACTGCTGGACTACGCCGGCGTTGTCATCCACGTGCAGCACCAGGAGGACCGCGTCTTCTACGCCCTGGAACGGCTATGGAAGGATTGCCCGTCCATCGACCTGCAACTGGACGAGAAGCCGGCGTCAACGGGGACTGAGTAGTCGAGGGGGAACGTGGCACCTGCCGCATGGTACCGTCCTGCGCGGCGTCGGTGGCACGTTCCGAACCCGTCTGCTGATTTGGATTCCGTGCTGATCTCTGCATAGAATATTCAAGTTGCTTCGAAGGAAGCGGCACGGAATCCGCAAGGATAACGGGGCTGTGGCGCAGCTGGTAGCGCACCTGCATGGCATGCAGGGGGTCAGGGGTTCGAGTCCCCTCAGCTCCACTCGTGAAGACACCATCGGTGATATTCACGCTGTGGAATAACCGCCGACACGTCGGCAAAGAGTTCCATTTCAAGGGGCTGTGGCGCAGCTGGTAGCGCACCTGCATGGCATGCAGGGGGTCAGGGGTTCGAGTCCCCTCAGCTCCACCAAGGTGATGAATTGAGACATCCCTCGCGGATGACTCCGGTCATCGTTCGACACCCCGGTCTTCGGACCGGGGTGTTTTCTTTTGTCTGGGTTGCACCGTCCTCAGAGGAACTCCGACAGCGCCGTGATCAGTCGGTCGACCTCGGCGTCGTCGTTGTAGGGGGCGAGTCCGACGCGCATGCCGGCATCGACGGTGAGGTTGAGGGCCTGGAAGGGCTCGTGGGCGTAGAAGTTGCCGACAGGGGCGTGGATGCCGCCGTCCGCGAGGAACCGGGAGGCCTCAGCGGCGTTCTTGTCGCGGAAGGTGAAGAACAGCGTCGGCGTGCGATCGGCGGCGGTCGAGTGGACGGTAACGCGGTCCCCGAGGCTGGCGATACCTTCTTCGATGCGGTGACGTAGCCGCAATTCGTGCTGCTCGATGAGGTGGTGGGCGGCGATAAGCCGTTCCCGGCGGGTGCCGTCGACCGGTGCGAGGCCGGCGATGAAGTCCACGGCCGCCGTCGTGCCGGTCATGATCTCGTAGGGCAGGGTGCCGAGCTCGAATCGCTCGGGGACGTTGTTGGTAGAGGGGAGCAGCTTGTCGGGTTTCAGGGTTTCCAGCAGGGCGGGGTCGGCGGCGAGAGCGGCGCAGTGCGGTCCGAAGAACTTATACGGCGAGCAAGTGAAGAAGTCCGCGCCCAGTGCCTTGATGTCAACTGCGGTGTGGGCGGTGTAATGGACTCCGTCGACGTAGACGAGGGCACCGACTTCGTGCGCGCGTGCCGCGATTCGGGCGACGGGGGGCTTGGTGCCTAGCAGGTTGGAAGCGGCCGTGACGGCGACCAGGCGGGTGCGCTCATTGACGATCTCGCCGAGCCCGGACAGGTCAAGTTCTGCGGTGGCGGGGTCGAGCGGAATCCAGCGGACGGTGACGCCGGCTGTCTGGGCGGCTTGGAGCCAGGGGCGGATGTTGGAGTCGTGGTCGAGCCCGGTGACGACGATCTCGTCATCTGGTTTCCAGGTCTTCGCCAGGGTGCGCGAGAAGTCGTAGGCGATCTGGGTGGCGCTGCGCCCATAGACGATCCCCTCGGGCGTGGCGCCGAGCAGGTCGGCTACGGCGGTGCGGAAACCTTCCACGGCGTTCTCGGCGTTGCGTTCGCTGGCGACCAATGTGCCGCGGTTGGACAACGGGCCGGTCAGGGTGCGGGCTATCGCCTCTCCCACGACCGCCGGAGTCTGGGTGCCTCCGGGGCCATCGAAATGGGCCAGTCCAGACGTCAGCGACGGGAACTCGGCGCGTATGGCGGAAACGTCGTACGTCATGCTTCTCCTCAGGTCGAGTGTGCTTGTCCTGTACAAGGGGCGGTGCGTGGTCGGGATAATGCGCGCGCAGAGGGGCAACTCTGTTTGTCGGTCATGATGATCGCGGCTTGCTCGCGTGTGTCGAGCGTTACACCACTCGCGTCGTTTGCCAAGCAGACTTCCATGTCGATTCGATATCACCTCAGTGGGCTATGGTGCTGAGCGGCGGCTTGCCTGGCTGCCGGGCGCTTCTGAAGTGAGGCAGGCCGGTGTCTTCACACGGTTGTCCGGAGGCCCTAACGACGCCGTCTGCGAGGGCACCGAAGTTGATCATTCGTCGGCCAGCAGGGGCCGGTTCTGCCTTGCACAGAAGTGCGCAGGCCCAAGCCGGACCCCTTGGGTCGTTGCTGATTCGTGCGCCGGTGGAGAACGCCTCGAGAGTGCAGCCCGCCTGCGGGGGAACGGACAGCCACGGTCGTCCCGTCCATGTGAGGCAAATGTGTTGCGCAGGACGCACCCAATTGCCAAAAACGCCGGTTTGCCGCGCCGGTGGTCACGATGGCATAACTCCTTCCCAGCCCCGGGATTTCAGGGCCAAACCGCTGCTAGCCTGCAATGACTTTACCGATTTCAGTCCAATATTCAGCTCAGAGTGAACAGCGGATTGTTACGGTGGGGGACGAACAACCAGTAATACGAACAGCATGTGGCCAAGCCACGCAGACCCGTGGCAGAAGTCCACATGTGCTGGACGTCGAACTGGCGGTTGGGGGAGCTTCCCGTCATCGCTTCGGCGAAACCGTCTTTCTGGGCGCCGTGACCGCGGCAACCAGGAGCCTATGAGTTTGACGCGTGTATTTGTCCGCAGACCAAGCACCAATCGTTGCAAAACCGTCCGCTCCTGGCGGCGCCGCAGCGTAGATGGGCCATAGTGAACGAACAAATCGCACTGAGCGTACAAAATGTCTACAAGGTCTTCGGTAAGCGACCGGCCGAAGCCGTCAAGCGCCTGAAAGCCGGAAAGACGCGCGAGGAGGTCTCCGCTCTGGGGACTGCCGCAGTGATCGACGCGTCGTTCGACGTCCGAGCCGGCGAAATCTTCGTGGTGATGGGGCTCTCCGGCTCCGGCAAGTCGACGTTGATCCGCACCCTCAACGGGCTGCAGCCACAGACCGCGGGCAGCGTGGTGGTCGGCGGCACGGATATTTCGACGATCTCCGACGGCGAGCTCCGGAAGGTCCGGCAGCAAAAGATCTCGATGGTCTTCCAGCACTTCGCCCTCATGCCGCACCGCACCGTGGCGGACAACGCCGCCTACGCCCTCGAGGTTCAGGGCGTGGCCAAGGCAGAACGGCTGGCCCGGGCCGAGAAAGTGCTGAAGCTGGTGGGGCTGGAAGGCTGGGGCGACAAGTTCCCGGCTGAACTCTCCGGCGGTATGCAGCAGCGCGTCGGGCTGGCCCGTGCGCTGTGCGCGGAGACCGACATTCTGTTGATGGACGAAGCCTTCTCCGCCCTGGACCCGCTGATCCGCCGCGAAATGCAGGAACAGTTGGTCGCACTGCAGGCGGACCTGGGCAAGACCATTGTGTTCATCACGCACGACCTGAACGAGGCCATGTTCCTGGGCGACCGGATCGCGGTGATGCGTGACGGCCGGATTGTGCAGATCGGCACTCCCGACGACATCCTGACTCACCCCGCGAATGATTACGTGGCGCAGTTCGTCCAGGATGTGGACCGGACACGGGTGCTGACGGCCGGATCGGTGATGGAGCCGGCCCGCGCCGTCGTCAATCTCTCGGGCGGACCGCGGAACGCGCTGCGCACCATGCGCGACCTGCAGACTTCGGCAGCCTTCGTAGTGGACCGGCGACGAACCTTCTTCGGCACGGTACGCGACCGGGATGTGATGCATCTGGTCGAATCGCGGGCGCCGGACTTGGCCGCCGCGGTCCGCAACGGCAACGGGCCGGTGCGTGCCGAGACCCCGCTCTCGGAGCTCTTTGGCCTGGCCGTGGAGAGTCCCATCCCGCTGCCCGTGGTCGACGACGAGGGCCGGCTGGTGGGCGTGATACCCCGGGTGACGCTGCTGGCGGCCCTGGGCAACGTGCCCTCCAGCACCACAGACATTCCGATCGTCGAAAGCGCTCCCGCGCCGATTCCCGAACAGGAAGTCACGCGCACTCTCAACAAGACATCGATGGATGTCACGACATCGGCTGAAGGGGGAACCCGCTAGTGGATCTCGAATTCCGCATTCCGCTGGGCGACTGGGTCGACGTCGCTCTTGACTGGCTGTTGGCGACCTTTGCCGGTGTCTTCGCCTTCATCCGCAGCGTCTTCCTGGGCGCTTACGACAGCCTGGAGTGGCTGCTCATCACGCCTCCGTCATTGGTGATTATCATCGTGTTCGCTGCCATCGCTTACGCGGCCAAGGGCTGGAAGCTGGCACTGGGGACCGCGGTGGGCTTCCTGCTGATTGTCGGCGTGAACCAGTGGGACCACGCCATGGAGTCGTTCGCGCTGGTCATCGTGGCCACCGTGGTGGCGATTGTTATCAGCGTCCCGGCGGGCATTCTCGCCGCCAGTTCCGCCACCGCCTCGGCCATCATCCGGCCGATTCTGGACTTCATGCAGACCATGCCCGCCATGGTGTACCTGATTCCTGCCCTGGTGATGTTCCGGGTGGGCGTGGTTCCCGGCATCATCGCCACCATCATCTTCTCCATGGCACCCGGTGTGCGGTTCACCGAGCTGGGCATCCGCGGGGTGGACAAGGAAGTGGTGGAGGCGGGATACGCCTTCGGTTCCAGCCCCGGCAGCATCCTGCGCAAGATCCAGCTGCCGCTGGCCATGCCCACGATCATGGCCGGCATCAACCAGGTGATCATGCTGGCCCTGTCCATGGTGGTCATCGCCGGCATGGTCGGCGCCGGCGGGTTGGGCGGCGAAGTGGTCGCCAGCCTGAACCGGATCGACGCCGGCCTCGGTTTCGAAGCCGGACTGGCCGTGGTCATCCTCGCCATCTTCCTGGACCGAGTGACCGCCAGCGTGGGCAAGGCCTCGCGGCCCGGCGGGCGCCAGCGCGCCGGCCGGCCGGCGAAACAAAGTCTGCAGAACGCCTGACACGCGTAGCTCCAAGACCAATCAACGTGCCCGCAGCGGGCATAACGAAGGGGAACAATATGAAGCACTACAGCAAGCTCGCGGCCGTAGCCGCCGTGGCAGCGCTCGGACTGACTGCCTGCGGCAGCGGTGGCGAGGCCGGCGGGCAGGCAGCCAGCGGCCTGGATAACGGCGACCAGCAGGACGTCACCATCGCTGTCTTCAACGGCTGGGATGAGGGCATCGCCGCGTCGGAACTGTGGAAGGCCATCCTGGAGGAGAAGGGCTACAAGGTCACGCTGGAATATGCCGACCCGGCCCCGGTCTTCTCCGGCCTGTCCACGGGAGACTATGACCTGACGCTGGATACCTGGCTGCCGGTCACGCACGCCAGCTATTTGGAAGAGTACGGCGACAAGATCACCGAACTGGGCCAGTGGAACGACGAAGCCAAGCTGACCATCGCGGTGAACGAGGACGCCCCGGTCGACTCGCTCAAGGACCTTGCGGCCAACGCCGACAAGTTCGACAACCGTCTGGTGGGCATCGAGCCCGGCGCCGGCCTGACCGAGGCCACCACCAAGAACGTCATCCCGACCTACGGCCTGGACAAGATGGAGTACCTGACGTCATCGACCCCGGCCATGCTCTCGGAGCTGAAGTCGGCCACCGCCGCCGGCGAGAACATCGCCGTCACGCTGTGGCGCCCGCACTGGGCCTACGACGCCTTCCCGCTCAAGGACCTCGAAGATCCCGAGGGAACCCTCGGCGACACCGAGGGCATCTACGCCTACTCCAGCACCAGCTTCGCAGAGGACTTCCCGACCCTGGCCGGTTGGCTGAAGGACTTCAAGATGGACTCCGAGACGCTGTACTCGCTGGAGAACGCCATGTTCAACCAGGCAGACACCGACGACTACGGTCCCGTAGTGGAAAAGTGGATCAGCGAAAACCAGGAGTACGTGGACGGCCTGACCGCCAAGTAAGGCAGCCCAGCCCTCCACCAGTACCAAGCACGGCGCCGCCGGATCCCGTTCACCGCGGGAACCGGCGGCGCCTGCCGTTTGGCTCTTGCACAAAACAACGACGGCGGTGCCCGGCTACCTTGTATTCGCCCTGTTGCGAAATTACGCTAAAGCGCAATGAGGCAAATTGAGCCACCCGCACTCAATCAGCGTGCGATCCGTATCACGCTATGTGAAGTGTTTGCGCAGGCCGGATACCACTAAAGCCCGATCCGCTCAGAGCAGGAACTGCCGCCTACAACCCGCGTCGCTACAGCGGGTTGAGGAATGGATGCACCCGTACGGCGATTTCCTGGGCACCCGCTAGATCGTCTTGACGCCCAGCTCTCCATGACGCCAGACCGACCAGATGAGCTCACAGAACCGAGGGATAGATGATGGCCGACTTCTCAACACAGGACCGAAGCTTCACGTTTACTCGCGTTTTGGCTGCATCGCGTCGTGCCGTGTTCACCGCTTGGACCGACCCTGAGCACCTCGGCTGGTTCTACAATCCCGACATGCCCAAGCCCACCACCCCCATCGAGGTCGACCTCCGGGTGGGGGGAACGTGGAAACAGCAGATGATCGTTAATGAAGACCTAAGCTACCCCACCGGGGGGATCTACCTGGAGATAGTTCCCGACGAACGACTCGTATTCCGCTGGGGAGCCGTCGGAGGGTGGCCCGAACTCGATGGCGGGAACGAACAAGATGCCCCTGTCGTCACGGTGCAGCTCAACGACCTCGGCACGGATACGGAGCTCGTCCTCTCCGTTCAGTTTCCCGCGAGCCTCGACGTCGAAGAGGTGCAAACACTCATTCTCGGTGGCACCCGGGAGGGCTGGCGGGCCACCATTGACCGGGTAAATGACAGTACCGCATTGACCAGCAGGACTGACGGGCACATGGCGGGACCTCAGCTCTATATCTGTTTCCCCGGGACAGCACGGGACGCACTGAACTTCTACAAAGACGTTTTCGGCGGTGAGCTTTCGCTTCACACGTACGAGGACTTCGGCAGGAGCGACGGCCCGCCGGACGCCATAGCTCATGGAATGCTCAACGGCGTCATTGCCCTGGCCGGATCGGACGCAGCCGAAGGCCAATCAACGGTCCGGCTCGAAGGCATCATGCTGTCGTTGCTGGGAACCGCCGAACCGACGGTGCTGCATGAATGGTTCGACAAACTTTCCGTTGACGGCTCGGTGGTCGATCCCCTCGCGCCAAAGCCATGGGGTGCGTCAGATGGCCAAGTCATCGATCGTCACGGACTGCACTGGCTCGTCGGATACGAACCTAGCGCGTGAGCGACGGCGGGTGTTGCCTTCAGGCGCGCCGGGTGGTGATGCTCATGTCGCGCAGGATCAAGGACAGCTGGTCCATGAACAGGCCCAGCTGCGCGTTCTGCCTGTCGTTGGTCAGCAGCGCGAAGATGTTTCGGGCCAACCGGATTTCCGGAACGTCCAACACCACGATTCCGTCCGGTCCGTTGTGCATGGCCAGCTCCGGAACCAGCGCGGCACCCAGCCCGGCACCGGCCATGGCCAGACTGGCATTGAAATCGTCGCAGTAGGCCACCACGCGCGGATGAAGGTTGCAGCTGGCAAAGAGCCGCTCAATCACGGTGGCGTCCGCCGTGCCCGGGTGGTGCATGATCCACGGCATCTCGGCCAGCTGCGACGCCGTCACGGAGGCACCGGGACGGATGCCCCACGATTCGGGCAATACCACGCGGAAATTATCGTCGCCGATCCACTGCCGGCTCACAGTATTGGGCCAGGCCAAACCGCCCTGGCCCACCTGGAATACCAGCGCGACGTCGAGTCCGCCGCCGGCCCGAAGCCCCTGGATCGTCTGTCCGGGCTCGGCGACCGATACTTTGAGATTGATTCCCAGGCCCGGCCATTCAGGTGCCTGCAAGAGGCGGGGGAGTACGTACGTGGCCAGGCTGGGGAAGATGCCCAATCGGATTTCCTGCGTGCTGGTGTCTTGGCTGCGGGCGGTGGCAGCCAGCAGGGCATCGATGTCCGTCAGCACCTTGGCCGCGTGCCGGGACATCACCAGTGCCGTTTCGGTCGGCTGAACGCTGCGAGCCGATCGCTCAAACAGTTTGGCGCCCGTCTCGCGCTCCAGGGCGGACATCTGCTGCGACACCGCCGAGGCCGTATAGCCCAGGTTGGCGGCTGCCGCGGCGAACGAGCCGCGCCGGGTCACTTCGAGCAGCGTGCGCAGGTGCACCGTGTTGACCATCAGCTCTCCTGTTGCATGTGGGTGATTGAGCCCAGCCTACCTTGGGCTGCTGGTGCGGCTCGGGGCTCACCGATCCTGGCCGAGGGGCCGCCTCGACGGGGAGGGCATCGCGGGCCCCGATCCGCCGGCCGGAGGAATGTGCCGGCGACTTGGAGTGTTGTTTTAAGGGGTGCGAAAAGGTCTCGCCGGGGGACAGGCACTGGGTTGGGTCGGCCCTCATGCCGCGGCACCGAAGTGTCCGACGTACCCGCTATAGTTCTGATCACTCATCGGGCGGTGAGCGCGGACACCCTCCGGACCAGGGACCACAACATCTAGTGGCGGCAGCACTACGAGCGACACGCCGAGGAACCGGCGACACGATACTTTCCCAAGCTGTGGGCAGGGAATCCACAGGCTGTGGACGGCGGATCGAGAAGGCCGGAATATCAACTGTTTAACCACCGAAAGATATCCCCATGGGCTGTGGACGAAGCTGGGAATGGAATGACATACTTGTAATACATCATCTTGGGGTTCCGATCGGCCGGGTCCACTAGATGTAGTATTGGAGCAGCTGTTGGGCAGTGAGTCCGGGTCCTTCCTGGGGAGGCCGCGCAGCCAAGAAAACAGCAGAAACGTCGTACCGAAAATTAGGGGAGAAGGACCATGACTGTAACGGTTTACACCAAGCCAGCATGCGTGCAATGCAACGCCACGTACCGGGCTCTGGACAAGAAGGGCATCGCCTACCAGAGCGTTGACCTGTCCCAGGATCCTGAAGCGCTGGAGCGTGTCCGTTCCCTTGGTTACATGCAGGCCCCTGTGGTTGTCACCGAGCAGGACCACTGGTCCGGCTTCCGCCCCGACAAGATCGAGGAGCTGGCCCAGGCCGCCGCTTCCGTAGCTTGACCTGCACCAAGCGAAACCAGAAGCACACGTCATGACCGAGCTGCTGATGAGTGAGGACGCCAGGACGCAGCAGGCAGGTCCGGCGGACGGCGGGACAGCCGATACGGACCTGATCTACTTCTCCTCGGCCTCCGGCTACACGGACCGCTTCATGCAGAAGCTGGGACTGCCGGCGGCACGGATCCCGCTGCGCACCCAGCAGGAGACCCTGCAAGCGCTCCGGCCGTTCGTGCTGGTGTTGCCCACCTATGGCGGGGAATCCGGCAGGAACTCGATTCCACCGCAGGTTATTAAATTCCTCAATCGCGAGGAGAACCGGCGGCTGCTGCGCGGCGTGATCGGTGCCGGCAACACGAATTTCGGCACAACCTACTGCCTGGCGGCGGAGAAAATCGCAGCCAAGTGCCAGGTGCCCCTTCTCTATCGATTCGAACTCATGGGCACGTCCGAGGACGTAGACCGGGTCAAGCAAGGATTGGAACTCTTTTGGAAACAACAGTTGCACACGCGGCCGTAGCCGACGCCAAGGCAGAGTTGCCGGCCGCCTTCAAGGGGCTGGGCTACCACGAGCTCAACGCCATGCTTAACCTTTACGGCCCGGACGGCAAGATCCAGTTCGAAGCCGACCGCGAGGCTGCCCACCAGTACTTCCTGCAGCACGTTAACAACAACACGGTCTTCTTCCACGATCTGGAAGAGAAGCTCGACTACCTGATCAAGAACGAGTACTACGAGCGCGAAACGCTTGACCAGTACACGATGAACTTCATCCGCTCGCTCTACGACCGGGCCTACAAGAAGAAGTTCCGCTTCGAGACCTTCCTGGGCGCGTTCAAGTTCTACACGTCCTACACACTGAAGACGTTTGACGGCAAGCGTTTCCTGGAGCGCTACGAAGACCGTGTCTGTATGGTGGCCCTGCACCTGGCCCGCGGCGACGAGGCCATGGCCACCCAGTTGGTGGACGAGATCATCGACGGCCGCTTCCAGCCGGCCACCCCGACCTTCCTCAACGCCGGCAAGGCCCAGCGCGGCGAGCTGGTCTCCTGCTTCCTGCTGCGCATCGAAGACAACATGGAGTCGATCGCCCGCGGCATCAACTCCGCCCTGCAGCTCTCCAAGCGCGGCGGCGGCGTGGCGCTGTCGCTGACCAACATCCGCGAGCACGGCGCACCGATCAAGCAGATCGAAAACCAGTCCTCCGGCGTCATCCCGGTCATGAAGCTGCTCGAAGACAGCTTCTCCTACGCCAACCAACTCGGCGCCCGCCAGGGTGCCGGCGCGGTGTACCTGCATGCCCACCACCCGGACATCTACCGCTTCCTGGACACCAAGCGCGAGAACGCGGACGAGAAGATCCGCATCAAGACGCTCTCGCTCGGCGTGGTCGTCCCGGACATCACCTTCGAGCTGGCCAAGAAGAACGAGGACATGTACCTGTTCTCCCCGTACGACGTCGAGCGCGTCTATGGTGTGCCGTTCTCGGACATCTCCGTCACGGAGAAGTACTACGAGATGGTCGACGACAGCCGGATCAAGAAGACCAAGATCAGCTCCCGCGAGTTCTTCCAGACGCTGGCCGAGATCCAGTTCGAATCGGGTTACCCGTACATCATGTTCGAGGACACGGTGAACCGGGCCAACCCGATCGACGGCAAGGTCATCATGTCCAACCTGTGCTCGGAGATCCTGCAGGTTTCGTCGCCGTCGCTGTACAACGAGGACCTGACCTACGCCGAGATCGGCAAGGACATCTCCTGCAACCTCGGCTCGATGAACATTGCCAAGACCATGGACTCGCCCGACTTCGGCACCTCCATCGAGACCGCCATCCGTGCGCTCACCGCCGTGTCGGACATGTCCTACATCAACTCGGTGCCCTCCATCGCCGAAGGCAACCTGCAGTCGCACGCCATCGGCCTGGGCCAGATGAACCTGCACGGCTACCTGGCCCGCGAGCGGGTGCACTACGGTTCCGAAGAGGGCCTGGACTTCACCAACATCTACTTCTACACCGTGCTGTTCCACGCCCTGCGTGCCTCGAACAAGCTGGCGATTGAACACCGCCAGACGTTCGGCGGCTTCGAGAAGTCCAAGTACGCCTCCGGCGAGTTCTTCGACAAGTACACCGAGCAGGAGTGGCTGCCGCAGACCGAGCGGGTCAAGGAACTGTTTGCGGAGGTGGAAATCCCCAGCCAGGCAGACTGGCGGGAGCTGAAGGCTTCGGTGATGGAGCACGGCATCTACAACCAGAACCTGCAGGCCGTTCCGCCGACCGGTTCGATCTCCTACATCAACAACTCCACCTCCTCGATCCACCCGGTGGCGTCCAAGATCGAGATCCGCAAGGAAGGCAAGCTGGGACGCGTGTACTACCCGGCGCCGTACCTGACCAACGACAACCTGGAGTACTACCAGGACGCGTACGAAATCGGCTACGAGAAGATCATCGACACCTACGCCGCGGCTACCCAGCACGTGGACCAGGGCCTGTCGCTGACGCTGTTCTTCAAGGACACCGCCTCCACCCGCGACATCAACAAGGCGCAGATCTACGCGTGGCGCAAGGGCATCAAGACCATCTACTACATCCGGCTCCGCCAGCTCGCGCTGGAAGGAACCGAAGTAGAGGGTTGCGTCAGCTGCATGCTGTAGCAGCCCCGGACAACTGAAAAGTACGACGGCGGGTGCCCGCCCGCCGTCGTACGGGCACCGACGGGGTGCCGGCAATCCGGCCCACCCGCGGGCGACCGCCGGCCGCACCACGGCCGGCATTCGGGCATCATGGAACAACACAGACTTTGGGAAGAAGGGGACGCGATGTCAGCCGAGAAGGTCAAGCTTCTGCACCACGTGGAAGCGATCAACTGGAACCGGATCGAGGACGAGAAGGACGTTGAGGTCTGGAACCGGCTCTGCAACAACTTCTGGCTGCCCGAGAAGGTCCCGCTGTCCAATGACGTCCAGTCCTGGAACACGCTGACCCCTGACGAGCAGACGCTGACCATGCGCGTCTTCACCGGCCTGACCCTGCTGGACACCATCCAGGGCACCGTGGGCGCGGTCAGCCTGATCCCGGATGCGCTGACCCCGCACGAGGAAGCCGTCTACACGAACATCGCGTTCATGGAATCCGTGCACGCCAAGAGCTACTCGTCGATCTTCTCCACGCTGTGCTCCACCAAGGAGATTGACGAAGCCTTCCGCTGGTCCACCGAGAATGAGAATCTGCAGAAGAAGGCGCAGATCATCATGGACTACTACCAGGGCGACGATCCGCTCAAGCGCAAGGTCGCGTCCACCCTGCTGGAATCCTTCCTGTTCTACTCCGGCTTCTACCTGCCGATGTACTGGTCCTCGCGCGCCAAGTTGACGAACACCGCCGACCTGATCCGGCTCATCATCCGCGACGAGGCCGTGCACGGCTACTACATCGGCTACAAGTTCCAGCGCAGCCTGGAAAAGGTCAGCGAGGAGCGTCGCGCAGAGCTGAAGGACTACACCTTCGAGCTGCTCTATGAGCTCTACGAGAACGAGGTGCAGTACACCCACGACCTCTACGATTCCGTTGGCCTGGCCGAGGATGTCAAGAAGTTCCTGAATTACAACGCCAACAAGGCGCTGATGAACCTCGGCTACGAGGCCATGTTCCCGTCCACCGTCACGGACGTGAACCCGGCCATCCTCTCCGCCCTGAGCCCCAACGCCGACGAGAACCACGATTTCTTCTCCGGCTCCGGCTCCTCCTACGTGATCGGCAAGGCCGTCAACACCGAAGACGAGGACTGGGATTTCTAAGTCGTTGTGAGGTGTGAAGTGAACGGCTAGTTGCGACTTTTGCAAAGTTTGCGCGACTTCTGCAAATATACTCGCGACATAGTCGTACTAGCCTCGACCATCGAGCCTCCCGGCTGCCTGGAGTCGTCGGGAGGCTCGAAAGTCACTGGGGTTGAGACCGGCAGGGCGACACCCCTGCTGCGAGACCGGCCGGGTCATCATGATGAGGACCTGGCCGGTGTCGCACGGTGGCCGTACTAGCGCCGGACGATTCTTATTGCTGACAGGAGTTGATCCATCTGCGGAGCCAGCTCGAATAATCATCGTTGATCTACGCAGGCTAGTGTCGACGCTACCGCGAACCAGGAAGCCGCGGAGCAGCAGGATCGTGCCCGATAATTACGGGAGCCGTAAACCCGCTCAGACTCCCACTGATGTAGCGGGCAGTTGGGTATCGAGCAAGTAGAGTTGGCCTGACGGCGAGACTGGACTAGCGTGTCCCGACCTGCCCAACGGTGTCGTTCGCACCGCGCTCGTTTGGTGCCGGATCCGACGCAATGAGGCAATGAGGCGATGAAACCTAAACCGATGCAGAGCGAGGACACTGGGTCTGCTGTGCCTGAATCCTTGCCCAACTACTCTGCTTTGGTTGAGTACAGTCGCGCTGGAGAGCGATTTCATCATGTCTGGGCCGCCGCCCAATCATTGAAGCTTCTCGACAAGAGTTCTCGGCTGCAAGCTGTCTGGATCGAGGGAGCTGAAGGTGAAACTGTTGCTGGTGACGAGATCATTGACATAGCTGAGTATTACGGTCCCGGACCCAATGATTTCGACGAGGTCGTCATCCGGCAACTGAAGTACTCTACGACGCGGGCCACCAGGAACCTTGGTTTGAGTGAGCTGGGATCCACGCTCCGCAAGTTCGCGCAGATCAACTCTCGGGCAGCTGAGGCTCTGAAAGTGCCCGCCGACGTGAGAGTCCGATATGTTATCGTCACCAATCGCCCCGTCAGCAGTACCCTGACGAACGCTATCCAAAAGATCATCGATGGTCGGCAATTTGCCGGCAACTCCATTCCGGCAAAGGTGCTGAGCAGGCTTCAACTGGAGCGCAATGCTGCTGCCCGGCTTCTCATGCAGGTCGAGTTTGCTTCTGCCCAGCTGGGGCTCGGGGCACTTAGATCCCAACTCGATGATTTGACGGGGACGCTCACTGGCGAGGTTGACCCCACAATTCCATCCGTTCTCATAGAGCATGTCAGTCGACGGGCGAGCGGGGAATCCGCCGATCCCATCCGACTTGCAACCGTGGCTGCCGCGTTCGGAGTGATGGTGGAAGACCTCGTCCCAGCGCCGCCTCTTTTGTCGACCAAGTCTGCCACTGTCAAACGTGACTGCTACAAAGAATTAGCCGAGGCTGTACTAGCCACCGAGCGTCCGATGATCATCACGGCAGTCGGCGGGGCGGGCAAGAGCACTTTCACCGGACAGCTCCCGCGCTTGCTCGCAGACCGCGCAACAGTAATCATTTACGACTGCTTCGGTAACGGTGCATACCGTGCACCCAACCATTCCAGACATCGACACCGTGACGGACTAGTCCAGATCACCTCGGAACTTGCGGCCCGAGCGCTCTGCCCTCCGCTCATCCCGCGCCCAGCGACGGCCCCGACCGAATACCTCAAGGCTTTCCGAAAGCGCATCGCTGAGGCCGCCCGGCGGATTACCGCAACCGCCCCCGGCACTCGACTCGTCCTCATCGTAGATGCGGCCGACAACGCAACCGCTGTCGCCGATGCCAGGCCGGGCGAACAGTCGTTCGTACGCGACCTGCTGCGCCTAGAGCCCATCGACAATGTCAGCATTGTGCTTACCTGCCGCCCCTACCGCATGAATGACCTCAACCCACCCCCCGGATTCGTTCACCTCGAGTTGCCGGAATACTCACTTGGCGAATCTACGGCCATGCTCCGCTCCCGATTTCCGGACGCTACTGCCGGCGAGGCGGAAGAATTCCATCGCCGAACCTCGGCCAATCCACGTATCCAAGTGCTGACACTCGAAGGGGCCCTCGGTCTCCGGCAGTGTCTTGAATCACTCGCCGGGATCACTGTCGAAGCCGGCGATGCCGTCGAACAGCTGCTCAGCCGGCAGCTCAATGAAGTCCTCGACGCGGCTGGGGAAGATCGGGACGCCCTCGAGTTCGCTGGCCAGCTGCTAGCCACCCTTCGCCCCCGAATTCCGATCACGGTGCTCGCATCCCTTACAGAGCGCGATACTGGGATGATACGTAGCTTCGTGTCCGACCTTGGACGCGGGCTCCTTATCGACGACGACGCAGTGCAGTTCCTAGACGAGCCTACTGAAACGTTCTTCCGGACGCGATACGAGCTGACCCTGGACAACGCTGAGCGCGTAGTGGCACAGCTTACGGCACTATCGGCCACGAGCTCGTATGCTGCCGGTTCACTGCCGCAAGTGCTGTGGGAAGCAGGTTGCTACGACCAACTGACACGACTCGCCCAGTCCGATCTCGCGCTTCCGAACTCGAATGAGGTTGAGCGCCGCCAGATCGCGCAACTGCGAACCGCCTTCGCGCTTCGGGCGGCAGTAAAGCTTCGTCAGCCAGCGGACATCGTCGAACTGGCGATGCGCGCGGGCGCAGCCGCGGCGAGCATGGAGCGCCGCTACAAGCTTCTGCGTGACGAACCCGACCTCGCAGGCGAAATTCTCGACAGCGCCACACTCGACGAGATACGTGCTGCACGCCTGTTTCCGAGTGACTGGCCGGGAGCCGTGCTCGGAGCTGAATCGGTCATGCTGGCGATGAAGGCCGACCGGTTGGGCGAAGCACAGAATCGGCTCCGGGCCGCCCGAGCCGCGATGCATGCCTGGGTCCAGACTTCACCCGAGTCCGGTGCCGACAAGATCGAGCCGCGGCACGACGCAGACATTGCGCTCGCGACCGTCTACCTCCACGGAGAGACGACTGCCGCGCAATACTTGGAAGGATGGAGCCCGGACCGCTGGATCGTGGAGCCAGCTGGGCTCGTCACCGCGACACTCCTAGCGCGAGGCGAGCAAGATCGCGTCGCGCGACTCGGCGCGGCGTCCCGGACGGCAGCGCTTAGCGTCGCGATCTCCGCTGAGTTGCAGCGACTTGGCCTTCCCCTGACGCCTGAGCATGCAAAGCGCGCCTGGGACACGTTACGCGGAAAGCGCGTCAATATCGATTCCAATGAGTACATGCTCCAGGACGTCACGGACATGGTCTTTCGCGGCGTCGCGTGGATCGCGGCTTGGGCTGTGCGCTCCGGTGTGACGGCTTCGGGTGAAGCGATCTCTCTGCTCAGCCGGTACCTTCCCGCAGAACCGCCGAACGATCTCGGAGACTTTTACGGACGCAAGCGTGCCGGTCTGCTTCATGCTTATGCACTTCGCGCGCGTCTTCATGAACAACAGCTCACGCTTCCGGATCTCCAACCAGCAGCCGACGCAACAGACCGTGTCCGAGGACGGCAAGATTCAGAAGAAAAACGCGCCCTACTCCAGCAGCTACTTCCATGGCTCAACCAATGGGCGAACTGGAGCTTAGGCGTTGCTACGGACACCGCGATCCATGAATTGCTCGCCTCATATCCTACGAAGCGATCAGACTACCGCGACCCTGTTCTCCTTCGCCGGATCGCCGGCCCCATCGCCGCACAACTGGCTCGGGACACATCAGCGGAGACTATAATCCATCGGTTCCGGGAGATTCTCCTGACCGCAAACGACCACTCCGGACTGCTTGTCGCAACCGGCATGATCGCCAGCCTGCACGGTGATGTCCGCTACGTCGAGGCGGCATATGCATGCGCAAGCACCGCGGCCGATAAGTCTGAGCAGGAGCCACAGACTGCAGACCAGATGACAGATGACCTCGTTCGCATTGCGCGAGCGGTCTTCGCCTACGACCCATTCGAAGCACGAATTTACTTCGAGCGCGCGGTCCGAGTGGCGTCCCGCGTCGGTGACGACACCTGGCAGCGCTGGAGATCGATAGTCACCATGGGACGCGCAGCCGCCGTCGATGAAGAGCACGAAGCGTACCTTCTCGCAACACATCTCGCGCACGTCTCGGAGCAGCTGAAACCCTACCTTGACGACGGCCTCGATGAGAGTGAACTCATCCGGACGATCCGGCACATCGCCGGACCACGATGCTTGGGGCTACTCAGTCAGTGGCGGGACCGGCGATTCGGAACTCTCGAACGGCTTCTCCGCTCACTCGCAGAGGAACAAAAGGGTCTATTCGAGCCAGCGCCACATCTCTCTATCGCGCTGGCCTCATTTGACGATCGCATCCCTATCGGCCCGCAAGTGGCTATGCTCGCGGAACGCGGAGAACTCAGCGACCTCAGGTTCGCGGCTGCCCGCGACCTGGAACGGGCACGTGGCTCCGAACTCTATGCCGCAGACGTTGGTCCTGCTGTCGCGGCACGCTTCGCAGTGGCCCCTCAAGGGATCTCGGAGACCACGGGCGACAGCCTCGCATCGAGTCTGTCATTCGACAACATTGAGTACCGGGAATCGCAAGAACGAAAACTGGCGGGTCTGCACGAACATCTGCACAAGCTCGACCTCACTACCCCAGAAGGAATGTCTGGGGCCGCAGAAGCGATTGCCGATGCAATTCACCGGAACAGTATCTCCCCGCTCCTTGAGGCACTGGCTGAACGTCCAATAAGCCAATGGGCGGCTGCCGTCCATGCCTTCCGTGCATGTGATGTTTTCACGGCATGGCAGAAAGCCTCTTTCCTTCAAGGCGCCTATCAGATGCCCTCGTCCAGCCAGGCGTTTCGGGGAGCTCTCTGCTCCCTCGCTAAGGACTATGTGGCGGGTCATGGGACAGACATCATCTCGGGATATGGACATGGAGCCGATCTCGACCGGCTCGCGGCCCTCCTGCACACGGACGTCCGCGGCGTCCTCATGCTTGCCCTCGAAGCGACCGATGCAACACACGTTGTCTCCTCGGCGGAATCGTGCTACCGGGTGGCAGGCGCAGTTGCCCCCCTCCTGTCTCCCCAGGAGGCAGTCTCCTCGCTCAAATCAGCACTCGATCACCTGGAGCGAGCGCTGGAGATCGAACCGTGGTCAACGCAGGGCATTAAAGTCCCAGCTACCGCAAACATTCACTCTGCGACCGCAGCGTTCCTCTGGTCAGCGATGGCAGACCCACGGGCTTCCATTCGCTGGCGGGCAACACACGCGGTCCGATTCCTAATCGAGTACGGCGATGAATCGTGCTTAAACGCCCTCTACGAGATCTCAGGTGGCGATGCTGTGGCAGGCTACGCCGACGAGCGGTTCCCCTACTACCGGATGCACGCCGCTGAAGCTCTATTGGTTGCGGCAGAGCGCGCATCCGTGACGGATCAGCACAGCGTTCTTTCGATGCTGCCGACGATCAAAAGACTGCAGGCCGAGTATCCAGACCATGTGCGAATCCAGCGATGCTGCCTCGAAATCGGTTATCGAAGTGGAGACATGGACCTGATCAATCAAGCCACCATCACCTCGAAGCCCAGTAAAACCCTGTCCCGATTCGAACGACCCAATGCACCCAAGCCATTCACAGTAGGTCGCGTGACCTCGGAGTTTGACTTCCACTTCGACCTCGATGAGTACTGGCTCGGCCCCCTAAGCGAATCCTTCCAAGTCGAGCATGCAGACGTCGTAAATGCGGTGAGCGATGTAATCCTCGACGAGTGGGAGTGGCGCGGCTCGCCTGCCCTGGCAACCGACCCCCGACGGGCCGCAGGCGCATACTCCGAGGGGGAGACGTACTTCTACAAGTACGATTTCCCGCAGGGGGAGGACCTGCACTTCTACCTCTCTTACCATGCGATGCTCACAGTCGCCGGCCGTCTCCTCAGCAGTAGGACGCCTTATCAGGACCCGGAGGATGACCGCACTGAGTTCGACCGCTGGTTCGCAACGTTCGATCTTGCTCGCGAGGACCGGCGGTGGCTATCGGACGCGCGACGTACCGTCCCCCAAAATCTGGGCCACTCTTCGCGTAGCGGTCGCGACGGATGGCTGTGGGACATTACTTCCGGTGACTTTGTCCGGGCATTTCTCGGAAAAGACGAGTGGGTCACGGTGCAGCAGTCCGCTCATCGAACTGACTACGGGACATCGGACAACGTCTTCGTGAGAAGCGCGCTCGTTGACTGCGAGACCGGTCCGGCGCTCGTCCGTGCGTTGCAAGCGGCACCGTCATTCAGGAGCCACCGCATCCCGCTCGCAGATGACGACGACTTCACCTTCAACGTCGCGAACTTTCGGCTTCTCGGCTGGCTGGACCACCCATACTCGAAGGACGGAAGCGACAGTCGGGACGACTTTGCCTCCGACGTGAGGTATCCAACCCCACGTCCTGCTGAGTGGGTTCAGAAGCTGCTCGGCTTGGCCTCGACCGCGGATGGATTGAACTGGGTCCAAAATGGCAACCTGGACGCCGTCGCCGTTTCTGAGGCGTGGTCGCTGAAAGACGGCGGCCGTGAACCGCGCGGCCCAGACGGTGCTCGATTGCGAGTCACATCTACTTTCCTCGCAGACTTGGCTGTCAAAACAGACAGCGCTGTGATTCTCGAAGTCCGCTTCGATAGGAACGATGAATCCACCCGACGCTATGCATACTCCGATGACTCTCTGAGGTATCTCGATGACTACGTCAAGTTCTTCCTTTTCACACCCAACAACGGATGGCGGGACTACCGCGGCGATCCTGCCACTAGGTGAGAAGATCGCCGCGACCCTTGATGAACACGATTTGCTATCGCGTTGGATGGCACACTACCTTGCCGAGCGGATGGCGGCGCTCGAGTCTCTCCGCGGGAAGGCGCGGTCCGCCGCGGAGAGCGAGATTGCTGACCAGATCCTTCGACTCTGGGAACACCGGCACGGGGCGGCACTTCGTGAGGATCCAATCGCCCTTTCTGAAAGTGTTGAGCGTGCGATCGCGCGACTCGATCCTGATCGGCTTCGACCGTGGGGCTACTACAACACCTTCGAAGAAGAGGCCGGTCCGAACTCGGCAGAGATAGGGGTCAACACCTTTCTTCGGGTAGCGCTGGGGCTTGACCGGATAATGGCGGATCTTGTGCGCTCGCTAGTGAAGTGCGCTTCAGTGATGTCGGTTGAAGCGGACGGAGAGTGGCTGCGAACTGCTCGAGCAGCCGGTGCGGATCCGCTCGAATATATCCAGAGGCTCCTCGGGAATGAACAACAACTTGAGGACTCTGAGCAGAATCCGATCGAGGCCGAGCGGGTGAGAATTGTGGAACTCTCACAGTCCGCAATTGAGCTTCTCCGGATTGTGGCCGATGAGGCGTCCGATCCGGAACCACCAAAAGTCTAACGAGCCGTGCCAGCGGACTGGAAGTTCAGAATTGCGGATCTTGACTCGATGGGTTAGGTGACAGGTGGTCCGGCGCCAGGCACAATTTCGCCACCTTGGGCAACTGGGTGATTGGATGTTCACTAGCCCTTCGCGCCACAGCTGCGTTGTGGGGGGTATTGGGAAAGCAGCGGAGCAAGGAGTACACGGGCGTTCGGCGGCTGAACCACTACGCTCCAGCCAAGTATCTCCTGCAAAAGCAGGGATCGCTCAAAATTCCGTCTTCAACACTTGGTCGAGCTGAGTTGCTCATGAATCTAAGCAGAAGCTTGACGGCGATCTGCAAAACCCGAGGCGGGCGCCCGCAAAACCGCCGATCAGCGGGCAGAGTCCATTCTGACGCACGGTGGGCTTCCTGCGAGGGAGGGAGCCCACGAGCCGTCCGTTTCGAGGGCGAAGAGTCCCGGATTGCAGCGAAACTCCGAGACGTTGGTCCCTGAGGGCAGAAACGCAGGTTTTTGAAGAGGACGCCCTCTGCCGCATTTGGACCGGGTTAAGGCGCTTGCCCGGGACCTGCACCCGGAATCGGGGTCGGCTTTTTCAAGATCCCGCAGCCTGAGCTGACCTTGGAAAGCAGACCATGACGGTGACGGAACGGCTGCTCTCCGGAGGCACCGCAAGCGGTGAGACGAATCATCGACCCAAGGCGCCGAGGACCCGGAGGCCCTGATCAACAATAGGTTTGCCCAGGACAGCTAGACAGGTAGATCCGGCGATCAAACCTATCGTCACTTGAAATGAGACGGGGCTGAGCAGAAAAAGGGGGTTTGAACTCGCAGAGTCGCGCGATCACGGGGGAGTGGGGTTGTTCGGATCGGTGGGCTCTCAGCCGCGGCCGCGTGTGGCCCGTGCGCCGAACGCATCGAGTGCGGCGAGGATCTCCGGCGCCTGCCAGATACGGTTCCGGCGGCCGGTGGTGCTCTGTGTGAGCACGCCGGCCTCGACCAGCCGGTCGACCGCGTTCTGCGCGGCGACCTCGCTGATGTTCAGCTCTGCCGCGATGGTCTTGGTGTTCACGACCGGTTGGCGGAGCAGGTACTGCTTGACCCGGTGCACCGAGGAGTCGCTGCGGGCGACGACCTGGTGGTCCCAGCGTTTCGCGAGAGTCTGGACGTCATCGACCAGCCGGCGGCCGTTCCGGATTGCGGCGAACGACGCCTCGGCCACCGCGGTTACGATGGCGTCCGCGTGCCCATCCCGGTACTCGGTCAGCGCGCGGAAGTAGGCGTTGGTGTCCTGTAAGAGCCCTGCAGACACGGGCACAGTCACGTTGCGGGTCAAGCCGCCGTGGCGGAGCATGCCCTGGAGGAATGCCCGTCCGGTCCGGCCATTACCGTCGGGGAAGGGGTGGATGGTCTCGAACTGCGCGTGTGCGATCGCTGCCTGGATGAGCACCGGCACATTGGTGCGCCCGGCGAATGCGACAAGATCGGCCATGAGCCCAGGTACTCGCTCGTGGTGAGGCGGTACAAACGATGCAGCGTGCGGCGAGATGCTGCTGCCGCCGATCCACACCTGTTCGTTGCGCCAGTGGCCGCTGTATTGCGGCGCGGTTTCCCGCAGCAGCGCATCGTGGATCGCGATGATCGAGTTCTCGACCAGCCGGTCGGACAGCTCGATGGCCGCGGCCGTGGCGCGAACGTTCGCGAGGATCAGGCGGGCGTTGTCTGACTTCGACTGGCCGATCTCTGTAAGGGCCACTTGCTTGGCGCTGGAGATGATGTTTTCCACCTCCGAACTGGAGGCGGACTCGCTGTGAAGCAGGATCGACGGGAGCGGGGCAGCGATCGTTCCGGCCTCGGCATCGAACCGGGCCAGCTCCTGGCTCGCATCATCAGCTAGGGCGATCGTCTCGGCGGGCAGTACAACCTGCGCGTCGGCGATGAGCGGCGGGACGGCGGCCTGATAGTCACTGAGGTCTTGGAGCAGAGTCCGAGTGGAGGTGACCTCGTCACCGGCGCGCACCCACGGGTGCGCTTCGTATCCGGTCGCCGGCCAGACGCTGGGGTGCTGTCTATCCGTGATCATTTGGTGAGCGTATCAAACGCTATACGCTTAGCCTTTGGTATGGCCGCATCCTGATAACTTTTATCAGCAGGGTCGCGATGGTCCTTTCGCGCTGGCTACGGGGCAATAACCCTTCCCTTGATTTCGACAAGTTATGGCACCCATCGGTTCCTTTTTGGGCTCGATCACGTGTTACAGCTAGGGACTGTCAGGTGATTGTCTGAGTTTCCCTAAACCGCAACAATGGGACCCAGCGAGGAGGAATCCCATGACGAAGTCCACGAAGTACCGCCGGATGGGCAAGGGCACTGTGTCCAACGTGCTGCGCCGCGAGATTCGAGCCGCACGTTTGAAAGTTATCCTCGACCAAGAGTTGGGCCGCCCAACCTCCGACCATGTGAAGCGCCTGGCAGCGATGGACCTGCCGCCGATCGTGAGACGGGATTACCAGGACGAAAATGCGGCCGGTCGCAGAACCTGCGGCGTGGCGACCGAAGACCCTGTCCCCGGAACGCACCGCCGCGAGATCCTTGTTGCGCGACTAAAAGTGTCGGTGAATGAACTGCTGGGTCGGGACACCTCATCGAAGGTGCTACGCCAGTCCAGGATGAAGCTGGCACCGATCATGAGGCAGCATAAAGGCGCCGATGAAGTGAAACGAAGCAGAACAGGCGGCCCGACGAACAAGGAGCAGGTCTTCGACACGCTGCGCCGCGAGATCCTGGCAGCACGTCTCAAGGTCACCTTGGACGAAGAGCTGGGCCGTCAAACGTCTCTGACCGTGAAGCGTCTGGCCCGGATGAAGCTGCCGCCGATCGTCAGGTCGAACGGGAGGGGCATGATGTGACGTATCGAAGGAATTACGACCCGACTAAACGGGAAGAGGTTCTCTCAACGCTGCGCAAGGAAATCCGCGCGCGCGACGCGTTCCCAGTCCGGGATCACCCACCGGCCATCGCGTCCGGTGACCCGGAACCAGTCGTGTCGGCGGGACGCGGTGACTTCCAGGGGAAAGGCGCTGACTCATTCCGCTTCCAGGCGTCACATTTGAGTGTAAACGAGGGCCGCTATCTATGATCATATTCAGTCGCTATAAACGCTTCTCTTAGGAGTTGGAGAGTCAGCAAGTGTCGGGAAATATCGCTCCATTTATGATCACAAAGCCTCTCCCTTGGACGGCAATGACGGGATCTGACATACGGTGGGATCCCATGTCTTCCCGATATGCACTCGCCGATTACCCAATGGTATTTTTCGACTCCCATCAAAAAGTCGGTACCTACCTGCATGGAATAGATACTGCATACAATCGGCTCGCTGAAGCCAACCTGCGGGCAGGTCTACTGCCTCCACTAACCCTTGGGATTCCATCTTTCTATTCCCTATATGAAGTTGCATTACCTATCTTCAGGCTCATTGAAAGCCTCTCCTATGAAGGCATCACACTTCAGCGGGTTGGCGTCGGAAAGAGCCCCACGGACCTTCCAATCATCCAGCCCGACGGGCCAGACGGACCTGCCCTCATAGTGGGTTCGCGCTATGAAGTGTGGATCGCGTACGACCGCGGAGAAGTCCTCCCCCCATTATTTCCTGGGTCGAACGCGCCCCTCCGGCGGCGTCGTGGGTACGAGTACAAACTCACACTCCTTGACAAGCAGGCAAAACTGCACACATCGTGCTTGGTGTTTAGCTCGGAGACAAAGGGCACATATGGTCAAGACCAACCAGATCCAGGTTTGCCGCCACTCCCGTTGCTCGACAGCACCCAGCATTCGTTTGATTCCCTTGTCCAGGATCCCCGAGCCATTGCTGAAGCGCTTGAAAGCGCCGTTGGACCTCTCATTGTTGCCTTCTCGGAGCACGGCAGTTTCCGAGCGATCGAGGAAATCGGAGCCATCTACTTGGATCTAACAATGGCGTTTGACCCTCGTCACCTGGGCCAAGACCAATTGCTAGACTTCATTTCGGCAACAATGGGCATGGAGCGATGGGCGAATAAGGAGCTTTAGGTTAGTCGCGACCCGGTCTGTCTAGGCTTGCGCCGCAGTTCCGCTTCATCAAAGGTGCGCTAGGGTTCGGCAGCGCGAGGAGACCAGACGTCCCGTTGAAGTGGAAGGCCACTCCCTTCGGGTCAGAGATCTCGTCAGTTTCGGTGGCGGATACCTATCCCGTAGCGACATCGGAAAAGTACTGGGTGGTACAGCGGATCAGTGTCTCCGCGAGGAGACGTTCTACCTCCAGACTTTCAACGCTGAGAGCCCTCGTTCCTACTGACTGTCTCCGCCCGGGCCGGCAAAAACGCTTCCCCGTGTGCTCGGGATTCAAGCTTTGAGCTTCCGCCGGAGCGTGTAGGCCAGTTCAGCGATGCCCGGCGAGGCCTTCAACGAAGTCGACACCGGCACTCCCCGTGGCCGGGCTCGAGCCAGGGACCAGAAGCATGACTGCTGCATAGTTACTGCGCTGCTGCTCCGACGCAGTGGAAGGGTCCGCGTGGCGTCACAGGAGTGACCAGCCGTACGATCCTCAAACGATCCAGGCAGCCCCTTTTGAGGGCTCGACAGTTACTCTTCGTCCGAGACGTGCACCAGGCGCCAGCCATCCCAGCCCGGATGTTTCCGCACATCCAGCGTCCGCAAAGGTGACGTCGACGTGGCCCGTACCTGCAGGCGCCAGAATTCGATGTCAACGATGTTGCCCTGCCCCTTCCCGGCACGCAGGTTGGATTCCCACCAGTTCCACCGGCTGAACCAGTGCACCGGCTCGGCCGCTACCGGCCACAGCCGGCCCCGCCAGCGAACCGCCAACGGCACACCGTGGGGCATGAAGCGAATTTCGACCGGCTCATTGAGCGTTCTCTGGCTTGTTTGTTCCTGTACCGCCGTCATTGGCCTTCGCCGTCCGTTCTCCTAAAGCTGTCTTCCGTACCTGATCGTTCCGCCGCCGCACGGCCGAGGCCCACACCCAGGTCACCCTTCGGACTCCTCCGTCCGTCCACGTGACCTGCACCGCCCGGGACGTCCAACCGAACGCCTCGCCGGCGACCAGCTCGGCCGAACCCGGGAACCGGATCCACGCCCACACCGGCAGCCCGGGCACCACGCGGGTCACCTCGCAGTGTTCGAGATCCAGTTCCTCCGGAGTCAAAGCCACCGGCTCGGCCCGCCTGGTGTAACGGGCAGCCAGCTTCGCCAGCGCATCCCGATCCATGCGTTAAAAATAGAACAAAGATTCGAATTAAGCGAAGCGTGGGCTGGCCGTCCGATGATCAGGCAGAATGTGGTTTACGTGGCATTCGGATCCGAGGGGGTGGCCGGGAATGACGACGGAAGTTTTGGAGGCGGCTCCGGAGTCCGGCGGGGGCCAGCGGAGTCTGGCTGGAACCTCCACTGGGGCCTTGAGCAGGAGAATTCCCCTTGTACCCTCGACGTAGTCAATGATCTTCCTTGTGATTTCTCCATCATTGAAGTTTTCCATCTCCACCCGCCATTTACCTTTGAACCGGTCATCGGAATCCACAAAACCAGGGGAACAAACCCTGACATAGAAAATGTTCCCTATCTCCTCAGAGAATCCTCCGAGGTTTGTCTCCCTGACGGTGAGATCGTAAACTGTGGCCCATTCGGTTCCCGAAGTACCAAACGTTCCCCCCGGAAAATTCCTCTCGCGGAGGTACTCTTCGTCGTCAGGACCCTCGCTCCATGATTCGTACAGAATCACTGGAGAAAGCCTTTTGCTCATTGAAATTATTCCTTCTACTATGCATTTCAGCGCTGGCGGATCCTTCAATGGTTTGTCGGTAGATCAGGGCGAGGGCCGATTGATTCCAGGGCTTGTGTGAGCTGTTCCTGCTTGCGGGCTTGCACCTCGATTCCCCAATCACGGACTAGGACGCGCATCGTCCTCGCGGCGATCTCCCCAGGGGGCACGCCTTTGGTGAGCCAACTAGTTGCCCTGTCGACCTCGGTGTCATATTCGGATTCGGGAAACCACGTACCTCCGAACTCCATCCCGGCCGGGTCTGTGTCGAGAAAAGCGCTGCGCACGGCCTCTCTGAGCAGCAGTATGTTCGGCTTGTCCTTCTCATGACTATTGTCAGCCAGGGACCATCCCCATTGCCACGGCCACAGAAATTTGTCCTTAGGCGGGTCCCAATCCGGGATGGACGCAAGCCCGTTCCCGAGCTTCGGCAAGTGTCTGCTCGTACTCGCTCAAGTCAAAGGATAATGTTCCGAGGGCGTCGATGGGCTCGGTCAGGTCAAACCCGTCTTTCCACGCCCAATCCGTCCAGATGATGTTGTCTTCGTTTCGATAGATCCGCGCACTGACGCCGGCATCATCGAGATCGCCGCACCTACAGACGTACATTGCTGTTCGGCCGTCGGGGTAGTCGGTTTCCCCGTTCCCGAGCAATTTCCCGAACTGCTGTTCGAGGCTGAACTCCGCCCACTCCGGCTGCAATCGTGTAGGAAGCCGTTCCGAACCGACACCAAGAATCCCTTCGGCCAGCGGGACGCCGTCGACGATGAAGTCAAGGAATGGAACAGGAGCCCTCCGGCTTCGCCGTGCCGATATGTGCGTCTCGATGGTCACAAGGGACGGCCGCAGCGTGAGAACATGCCGCTGAAAAGGAACCATGCTCCAAGTTTCCCGGCCGGGTCCCAAACAGACAAAGCACGAAGGCAAATGAGTCGCTTTACCGATCGGTCTGGACGGAGCCGAGTTCAACACGCTGAACTTGACGGGGAAGATTAAAGGCGCCGGCCAATCCTATGAGGGAGGGCAGCGCCAGTGGCTGAAGATCAAGCACCGCGACACTGTTGACGTTGTCTGCGCCGCAGTCATCGGCCCCCTCACCCGGCCCGAGGCCATCGTGTCAGGGCTGCCTATCGACGGGAAACTGCGCATTGTCGGACGCTCCGCACCATTGAAGGCAGCAGCCGCGAAACTGCTGGGATCCCAACTGCAGCCAGGCGGCCCCGACCATCCCTGGCCACACCGCGTGAAATCCATGATTCTGGACCGATTCAACGCCGACGCAGGCGAAACAGAGCTGACCCTCGTGGAACCGATCGTCGTCGAAGTCTCAGCCGACACCGCAATGACCGGATCATCCTTCCGCCACGCCGTACGCTTCATTAGAGCCAGGCCGGAACTGGATCCAGCCGCGGTCGAGCCGCCAACGTGATGGCTCGAAGGAATGCCGAGAGGACCCCGATGACAGAACGCAACAAGCCCCTTCCCGGAACCGCGGTGGTCGCCGGGCTTTTCCTGGGCGCTGCTGTTGGCGCGGTCATTGCGGTACTCAGCCTCGTTATCGGCACCGAACTCCCTGCCAGCATGGCCGGACTGAGGATTTACGCAGGGATGATCGGGGCGTGTGCCGGTGGGCTCGCGGGTCTGATTCTTGGTGCCGTCGTCTGGAAATTGGACCACTTCCTGTTCCCGCAGCTTTCCTTTATGACCCGCTCGGCGATCGAGTGCGCGCTGATAACCGCTGTCACAGGGTTTACCGCCATGCTGATGTTCTGGGGCCAGCCTCCCGGCACTATCGCTGCCAGAATCTCGTCGGGGTCCCTGTTTGCCCTAGCGGTGTCAACTGCCTACTTCGCATGGCGGTACAGGAAACAAACGATACAGCCGACTTGAGTTTCCGTACCGAACCCTTGAGGCGTAACGCATATCTGCTGTCTCCCCTTGGGGCAGCAAAGAACGATTCGTCTCCCACATGGTTGGCCTCGCAGCTCCAGCAGACCGGCCATGCTGAGCAGCTGTCGACTGTCCCCAATATGGGAAGTTGGTGCACGAACTGCCGCACCAGAATCCTCAACACAATGAGCCTAAAGCCGGTCATCGGGAAGCAGCGGACCAGGAGTTCCTCTACTACAAGGCCGAGGCCGAAGCAGCGCCGGAGGACTGGCGCAGCTGGTTCCGCCTCTCCTGCGCCTAAGACGCGGCCTTCGACCGCAAGCGCGTCCGCGAGTCGATGCGGTACGCGATCGGACTCAGCCGCTCCTGAGCGGACGGGACCTGCCGGTCAGGACATGTTGGGCGTTGCCCGCAAGGCCTAAGGACAGGTTCCGGCGGGGATCTTGGGAGATTTCACCGGAGATTCACGCGAAACACTCCTGCTTGTGTATTGCGGACTGTCATCGTTCACCCACCGGCCGCACAGTAGCCCTGCCGCACACGAATCCCCGTGGACCCCGCGGCCTTAGGGAAGGGTTCTGCGGTTGTCCGGCATGCGTATCCTGTTTACCTCCTTCTTCAACCGGCTGGTGCCGGCCGCCGAGCGCTGGGCCCAGCGCGAGGTGGAGATCGCCGAGCTGCTGGCGCACTCCGGCACGCCCGGAGTCCTCGCAGCTGGCGTGGCCACCGTCGGCTCGCTTGCTGCGGGCACGCTGCGCGGCCGTCGGCCCGATGACACTCCCGCCCGGCAACCGCTGGTGCGGAGCCTGCCGCGCTATGACGAGCCGAGCTTCATCTGGCGCCTGGTGTCCAGCAATCACCGCGAGCAGGCCCGGGGCATCGGCATGTTCGACAGCTACCTGGAAGCTGTTACCCATGCCGCACGGGTGCAGGCGGACGCGGCGGCTCTGACGATCGTCCCGTTGCGCCGCCCCAGCGACGGTATGCACGGCTGGGTTGCGGTCGCGTCCGGACGGACGATGCTGTCCTGTTCGCAGTGGTACTCGTTGGCGGCGGACCGGGACCGGGCCGCCGTTGCCGCGCTGGAACGCCTGCCACAGGCACGTCTTGCGGAAAAGCCTGCCAAGCACGGACAACGGCACCGACTGGCCGCTCCGGACCTCTCCATCACGGTGGATCCGGTACCGGATCAGTGCGCTGATCCAGCGCACTGATCCGACACCAGCCACCACTGTTGGCCCTCGGCTCACCGGAAATTCATCTTCCGGCCCCTCTTGCTTCTCACAGCGGGACGGCGCTGCGAGGTGCGCCGCGGTGATGATCATCTTGTTCCGCCGCGGGAAGACCGGTGCACTCCCAGTGCAGCCCTTCGTTCAGGGATCCGGCCTTCCCCTCCGGCAATTCTCCGCCGGGACGGACTCCATCACCGCATTCCGAGATTGAGGATCCTCATGAAATCCACCACCTTCATCAAGGCCGGTGCGACGGGACTGTCCGCCGTCGCCCTGGTGCTGCTGGGGCTGTCAGCTGCCTCGGCCGAACCGACCGCAGCCGACCGGCCGCTTGCCGCGGTCGGTTCCGACACCACTCAGGACGTCTGGAACGGGCTTTCCAACAACGGCCCGGTCCGCAACATGGCCTCCTACGACGCGTTCGGCGCGCCCGGCATCATCACCCCTAAGGCCGGCGGCGCCACACTGTCCCGCCCCGCCGGATCGGGCGCGGGCGTGAAGGCCCTGAGCGCCGCACACAACCCGGCCAACCATGTCTACAACGACGGTGCCAACGGCTACACGCTGAAGGAATCCGACATCGACATGGCCCGCTCGTCCTCGAGCCCGTCCAAGGCCGGCAACGAGTTGACCTTCCTGCCGTTCGCCCGCGACGCCGTGACCGTGGCGTACAAGGACTCGACAGGCAAATCGCTGAACCTGAGCACGCAGCAGATTGCGAACATCTTCAACTGCACCGAAGGCGCCGGAGTGACCGTCGTCGGCGGCAAGCCCGTGTTCGAAGGCATCACCTTCACCCCGAAGCTGCCCCAGGCCGCGTCCGGTACCCGCAGCTTCTTCCTCAAGGCCGTAGGAATCTCTACTGTCGTGGACTCCTGCATCCCGGCAGCGACCGAGCAGGGTTACCCGGAAAACTCAGGTGCCGCGTTGGTCAACGACGGCGACATCATCCCGTTCTCCGCAGCCCAGTGGATTGCCCAGAAGAACGGTGCCATGACGGACACCACCGCTGCGAACCAGAAGCTGTCCGATGTCAACAGCCTGAAGGCTGTGAATCCGGACAGCACCGCACCGACTCTGAAGCCGGGGTCGCTCTACGGCAACGTTAATGTGGCGCCGGCCAGCGGACTTGGCACCTTCGCCCGCGACACCTACAACGTGGTGGCCAGCGACGTGCAGACCAGCACCGCACACAAGGACGTGCTGGTACGCAACGCCGTCACCCGGCAGCTGAAGACCACCGCCGGCAAGGCGATCATCAGCAAGTACGGCTTCCAGAACCTCTCCTACGTGGGCGACTGGGACGAAGGAAAGCTGTCCGGCTACACCAACTAGTCCCGCCTCGCCCTTAAACGTTCCATGCTTGCGCTCGTGCTGAGCGCCCCGTGAGAAAAGAGAAGGTCACCATGACCACCCTGAAGAACAAGTCAACCCGCCTGGCGCTGGCCGGCACATCCGCGGCTGCCGCGGTCGTGCTGCTGGCAGCCGGCATGGCGCCGGCGGCCCAGGCCGTTGCCGCCGATTCCGCCGGTTCCGCCGGCACCGTCACCTCCAACAAGGCCACCGGGAGCTGGTCCGTCCAGGACCTGGCGGCTACCGAAATCGGCACCGACATGACCTGTGCCGACACCGACGGCATGAACGGCGCGCTGCTGTTCATCTCCGAGCCCGGCCAGGAAACCCCGGCTGTTCCCAACGCGACCACCGAGGCCCGCAGCGTGTACCCGTTCACGCTGGACCCGATGAACCAGATGTCGTTTGCCGCGGACGGCAGCCTCGCCGATGCCAGCACCCTGGACGGCGGCTTCGTCGATGCGGCCAAGGCACCGGTTGCCGACATGGCCGCGGCCCTGAAGGCCAACTACACCTACAGCATCGGCTACACCTGCACGACGCTCTCGGATGACTTCGGCAGCGCCACCGTCGTGCCGACTTCCGGTAAGGCCGTGGCCTCCTGGGGCACGCTGACCACTGATGCCGCCAAGAACTGGACCATCAGCGCGCCGAAGTTCGCCCAGGTCGGGGCACCCACGGTTGCCGGCGCCGCCGTCGTCGGCAGCACGCTGAAGGCCACCGCGAAGGCCTCAATCCCGGCGGCGGACAGCACCAAGTACCAGTGGCTGCGCAACAATGCCGTGATCTCCGGCGCCACGAAGTCCAGCTACGTGCTGACGGCTGCCGATCTGGGCAAGAAGGTCAGTGTCAAGGTGACCTACGTGAAGTCCGGTTACTCGGACGTCTCGGAAACTTCCCAGGCCACCTCCTCCGTCGCCGCCGGAAAGTTCTCCACCGCACCCACCCCGAAGATCAGCGGCACGGCTGGTGTCGGCTACACGCTGAAGGCGTCCGTGGGCGCGGCGTCGCCGGCCGCCACGGTCAAGTACCAGTGGCTGCGCAACGCTGCCGTGATCTCCGGCGCCACGAAGTCCAGCTACGTGCTGACGGCTGCCGACCTGGGCAAGAAAATCAGCATCAAGGTGACCTACGTCAAGACCGGCTACACGGACGCCACGGCTGTCTCCGCGGCCACTGCCTCGGTTGCCGCGGCCAAGTTCTCCTCCGCGCCCACCCCGAAGATCAGCGGCACTGCTGCTGTTGGCTACACGCTGAAGGCCTCCGTGGGCAAGGCTTCCCCGTCCGCTACCACGGTCAAGTACCAGTGGCTTCGCGATGGCAAGGCGATCTCCAAGGCGACCAAGTCCAGCTACAAGCTGACCAGCAGCGACCGTTCCCGGAAGATCACCGTCCGTGTGGAGTTCTCCCGCAGCGGCTACCAGTCGGTTGCCAAGACTGCCGCTTCGCGCACCGGCTACGGGGTCTTCAGCTACAAGAAGCCGTCCGTGACCGGCACCATGAAGGTCGGCCGCACGGTCAAGGCCAGTTCCAGCTCCTCGCCGACGGCCTCGTCCAAGTCCTACCAGTGGCTGCGCAACGGCAAGGCCATCTCCAAGGCCACCAAGAGCAGCTACAAGCTGACCTCCCAGGACAAGGGCCGGAAGGTCAGCGTGAAGGTGACTTTCAAGCGCAGCGGCTACCTGACCGGCAGCAGCGTCTCCTCCTCCAGGACCGTGCGCTAAGCCAGCGGAAAACCTAACCGCCACGCAATAGCAGGGGCGGGCCGGATAATCCGGTCCGCCCCTGCCATTGCTTTCGCAGACCCGGCACCGGCGGAGAGGGGATTTGTTCATCTGCCGGACAGCTTTCCTTCGCCTGCGGAGCCCGGCCGGACGGGGCGCTGCTTCCGATAATGAGGGAGTGTTCCGGCCGGCTTCCGCTCCGGCGGGGACACTCCCGGCCGCCGGAAATCCCCGCCCCGGCCAGTCACCCGTTCCCGGCCTTCCCGTGGCCGCGTCGAAGGATAGTTTCGATGACCCAACCCCGTTCTGCCCGCCGCGCGGGCGCCCCGCAGCCGGCACGGCTGCGCCCGGCACGGCTGCGTCCCGGAAGCCGGTGGCCGGCGATGGCAGCGGCCGCCGTCGCTGCCGCGGTTGCAGCCACCATGGCCATCACCGCGGCGGGGACTGGCCCCGCGGCCGCCGCACCGGCTGCCTCGGGCAGTGACTGGGGTCCGCAGGGCCACATGGCCAGTGACTCCGCAGCAACCATCCGCTGGGACAATCAGGGCAATGGCTCCGGCAGCGTGGTCCCGCGTGACGAAACCGGACTGCTGCCGCATACGGACGCCAAGAGCTATGCGGACGTCAATGCCCGGCTGCGGGCCGCGGCCGAAGAAGCCTTCGGACCGGACAACGGGTTGGGCGGACTGAGCCTCAGCGTGTCGCAGACGCAGAACCTGCAGAACCAAGCTGTGACCGTCTCCTTCAGCGGCGCCAAGCCGGTAACCGGCAGCAACGGCCTGAATTCTACGTACTTGCAGATCTTCCAATGCTGGGGCGCCATGGGCGAGGACGGCAAGCCTGATCCGGACGCTGCCGAGCCGGACCCGGCCACGTGCCAGTTCGGAGCCATCGGGCCGGACGGCGACATTTCCAGCACGGCGCACCAGCGTTCGCTGCTCAAAGACCCGCTGGTCAAGGGCGGTGACTGGGAACAGTTGGCGCCGAATTCCACAAAGATGAACCTGCCGGCGCCGTTCCAAGCGATTGGCGGTGAGGCGACCCGGATCGAGGACGGATTCAACCTCAGCGAATACCGGAATCCGTTCTTCAGCTCCACGACTACCAACGAGCATTCACGGTTTCTGGCCTCCGCGCAAGGCGACGGTTCGCGCAGTTTCGAATTGCAGACCGGTACTGAAGCGTCCGGCCTGGGCTGTGGGCTGAACCCCGAGGCGCCGAGCGTGGACACCTGCTGGCTGGTGGCCGTGCCACGGACCGAGGCGATGGACGAGGTCCAGCCCGCCGGACCGCTGGCACCCAGCCTCTGGGCGATGCGTCTGCAGGTGCCGCTGCACTTCCAGCCCACCGCCGCGGTCTGCCCGGCGGACGATGCTGCGACGCTCAGCTCCGGTTCCGAGTCACTGACCGTGGCGATGAAGTCCTGGATCCCGGGCCTGTGCGCGGACCGCAAGTTCACCCTCGGCTTCTCGCCGATGGCAGACCTGCAGGCCCGCCAACAGTTGGGCCCAGCGGATCCGCTGAAGTTCACCACCCGGCCGCTGGACGCCGGCAAGGACGTGCTGTACGCGCCGGTGGCGCTGTCCGGCGTCGTCGTCGCGATGACCATTGACAATGTCTGCACCACCCGCTTCACCGAATACACGCTGAAAGACTGCGGCTACGCGGATGAGGCCGCCTTCGAAGCGGACCGGGAGCGCAACGGCTCGATGGTGCGCAACCTTAAGTTCAACGCCCGGCTCCTGGCCAAGCTGCTGACCCAGAGCTACGTGGTGCATACCGCACCCGCCTCGGTGGAAACCGCGCCGTTCACCAGTCCGGCCAGCACCACGTACGGCACGCCGATGGCCTACAGCCTGCAGGGGGACCCGGAATTCAAGCGACTCAACCCGAGCGGGCTCGGCTCGGCGGCCAATATGGCGCCGCCGGTGGTCGAGGGCCTGCGCTCCGACGCAGCAGCCGCCGTCTGGGACTGGATTCTGGCCGACGACGCCGGCCGCGCCTTCCTGAACGGCTGTCCGGACGAGGCCGGCCTGGTCATTAATCCGTTCTATTCCACCCGCAGCTACACCGAATGCCAGGACCAGGCAAAGGACCTGGACGCAGTGGCCGCGGCCAAGATTAAGGACACCAAGGTGCCGGCCTCATACAACTATGCCAAGGCCTTCTACCCCTCGGACAGCGCGGCCTACCCGCAGGCCTACTGGACCGAGCGGGCACCGGTGCTGCGCCAGGACGGCGCCGTGGACCAGCCCGCGCTCACCGTGGGGGACCAGTATGCCCGCGTGGCCGACATGGCAGCGGCAGCGCTGAACACCGTACGCGCCCAGCCGGCGTCCACCAGCCAGTGGTGTGCCGAGTGTACGCCGCCTGCGTTCAAGTCGGTGCCCCGCCAGGGTTACGGCGGCCGGAGTGTCCTGTCGATCACCGATGCCGCCTCGGCGGCGAAGTTCCAGTTGCCCACCGCACAGCTGTGCGACACCGCTGGCACCGCCTGCATCGGGGCCAGCGCCCAAAGCCTGCGCACCGCAGCGGCCGGTTTCGTGAAAACCGCCGTGACCGGCGTGCTGAAGCCCGCCGCCAAGCCGGACTACGGGGCCGGCGCCTATCCGTTGACGCTGCCGGTCTACGGCGCGGTCAAGACCGCAGGACTGGCCCCGACCGCGGCGAAAACCTTCGCCTCGCTCTTCGATTATCTGGCCACCGACGGCCAGGAACAGGGCTTCCGGTCGGGCATGTTGCCGCCGGGCTACGCGCCGCTGACGGCCGGGTTGCAGGCGGACGCCGCCGCTGCGGTCAAGACCCTGCAGGCGGTGGCGGCGGGGAAGCCGGTCCCGACGGATAAGCCCACGGCCAAGCCGGCCGACGACTCCACCCAGGCCCCGCAGCCGTCCGACACCGGCTCCACGCCACCTGCCAACCCGGCTCCGGCCGGTGGCAGCCAGATGCCGGCCGGCATCGGACCAGCGCCTGGCCCCGCCGCACCGCCCGCCGGCGGCCCGAACCCAGCGGCCGCACCGGTTGAACCGCATGCGCTGGCCGGAATCCCGACAGCGCGCACCAGCGGGGGTTGGCCGCCGGCCACACTGGCCGTCGCCCTGGGCGCCGCCCTGGCTGCGGTACTTGCTGTACCGCTGCTGGTACGGAGGCCGCGGCGATGAGCACCTTCGCGTCGGCAACCCTGACACCGGAACGTCCCGCGGACGAAGCCGACCTCGCCAAACCGCGGACGCTGCGCAATACCTATACCGGCAGCGATCATGCGTTCCGCGGGATCACCTTCACCGGCGGCATTATTGTGCTGGCGATCATGCTGCTGGTTGGTGCCTTCCTGGCCTCCAACGGCATCCAGGCGGTCAACGAGGTTGGGCTGGGGAAGTTCCTGACCACCGCCAACTGGGCGCCGGAATCGAACGACTTTGGCATTGCCGCCGTGCTGCTGGGCACCGTGCAGATTGCCGCGGTGGCGCTGCTGGTGGCCATGCCGCTGGCGCTGGGCACCTCCCTGTTCATCACGGAGGTGGCCGGAGGGTGGCTGCGCAAGGTGCTGACCTCCATGGTTGACCTGCTGGCTGCCGTGCCGTCGGTAGTCTTCGGCCTCTGGGGCGCCTACATGCTGCAGCCGAACATCGTGGACTTCAGCAAATGGATTTCCGTCTGGTTCGGCTGGATCCCGCTGTTCCAGGTGGACGGGGTGGATCCGGCCAGCCCGCTGCGGGACACCGTTCCCTTCACCGCCTCCACCTTTATCGCCGGTCTGGTGGTCGCCATGATGATTGTGCCGATCCAGACCTCGATCATGACCGAGTCCTTCCGTCGCGCACCTGTGGGCGAACGCGAGGGCGCCTTCGCCCTCGGCGCCACCCGGTGGGGGATGATCCGCACCGTCGTGCTGCCGTTCGGCAAGGGCGGCATCATCGGCGGCACCATGTTGGGCCTGGGCCGGGCATTGGGCGAGACCATCGCCATCTACCTGATCATCAGCCCGGTGTTCGAGATCAAGTTCCACATCCTGGAAAAGGGGGCTAACTCGATCGCCGCCATGATCGCCCTGAAGTACTCCGAGTCGAATGAGTTTGCCATGAGCGCGCTGATGGCCGCAGGCTTCTCCCTGTTCCTGATGACCATGGTCGTGAACTTCACCGCTTCGGCGATTATCGCCAAGTCCCGTTCCGGCGCCGATAGCGAAGGTTAGCCATGACAGTTTTGGAACACCACGACGCGGTTGGCGCCGTTACCGGGCCGGTGGCCGCTGACGCCCCGCGCACCTTCCTGCCGCAGCTGGACCGGGAGCCCGGGCCGGCTGAACAGTCGCGGATCCGGCCCGGGACTTCGGGCAATGCCAAGCTGGCGGTGGCTGGCGCTGCGGCGGCCGGCCTGTCCATGGGACTGCTGCTGACCGTCGGTATCGGGCTGATCCCGGCCGGCTGGACGCTGATTGTTTCCTATCTATGGTTCGTGCTGATCTACAGTGCGCTGGTCTTCATGCGCGAGCAGTACAGCGCTGTCAGGGACCGGTTCATGACCGTGCTGATGGTCTCCGCCGGTGTTACGGTGCTGGGCACCCTGGCCCTGGTCATTGGCTTCGTCTTCACCCGGGGACAGGAGCCGCTGGCCTACTGGAACTTTTTCAGCCAGGACATGACCGGCGTCGGGCCGCTCTCCGGCCTCGATCAGGGCGGCATCCTGCATGCCCTGGTGGGCACCCTGCAGCAAATCGGCATCGCCCTGGCCATCACGCTGCCGCTCGGGTTGACCACCGCCATCTACCTGAACGAAGTGGGTGGCCGGTTCGCCAAGGTGGTGCGCACCGTCGTCGAGGCCATGACCGCGCTGCCCTCTGTGGTCGCCGGTTTGTTTATCTATGCCTCGGTGGTCATGGTCATCACGCACCAGACCAATGGCTTTGCCGCCGCCTTGGCCATTACCGTACTGATGCTGCCGATCATGATCCGTTCCGCCGATGTGGTGCTGCGGTTAGTGCCCGGCAACCTGCGGGAGGCGGGTCTGGCCCTGGGCGCCGGACAGTGGGCGGTGGTCTGGCACGTTGTCCTGCCGACCGTACGCTCCGGCCTGGCCACCGCCGTCATCCTGGCCACAGCCCACGGCATCGGTGAAACGGCCCCGGTGCTGCTGACCTCCGGCTTTACCGGCGTCATGAACCTCAATCCGTTCTCCGGTCCGCAGACACCGCTACCGCTCGCGGCATTGGAATTGGTCCGCTCGCCGGTACCGCAGATGGTGGCCCGGGGATTTGCGACGGCGGCATTCCTGCTGTTCGTGGTGCTCATACTGTTCATCCTGGCCCGCTGGGTCGGCGGACAGGAAGCGGGCAAGGCCACGGACGCGCAGTTGCGGCGAATGGCCGCGCGTTCGCGGCAAGACCTGCCGCGGATCGAAAAGAACTACCACGACTTCAACTACCAGCAGGAGAAAGAATGACCCGCAGCGCCAGAATAGCCGGCATGGTGGCAGCGTTGTGCCTGATCTTCGCAGGCTTGGCGCCGGCCCAGGCCGCCAACTACATCCGCATCGGCGGCTCGGGGTCATCCTGGGCCGGCAACGCCTTGCAGGACTGGGTCTCCCGGGTCGGCGCCCAGGGCGTCACGGTGGACTACGAAAGCAAGGGCTCGTCCACGGGTCGCAAGGAATTCGCCGATTCGATGAAGCAGTTCGCGGTCTCGGAAATTCCGTACACCGGAGATACTGCCGACCCTAAGGACAACAGTCGGCCGAACTTCAAGTACAGCATGCTGCCGGTGGTGGCCGGCGGCACCGCCTACATGTACAACCTGAGGGCCGGCAGCGGCCGCCTGGACACGCTCAAGCTTTCGCAAAAGGCCATTGCCAAGATCTTCACCGGCCAGGTCACCAAGTGGAATGACAAGATCATTGCCGCCGACAACCCCGGCGTTGCACTGCCGGACGGCACCATCAACGTCGTCGTCCGTTCAGACGGCTCCGGCGCCACCGCCCAGTTCACCCTGTGGCTGCTGCGCCAATTCCCGTCCGACTACGCCAAGCTGTGCCAGGTCACCGGCTGCGACCCCAACAGCGCCACCTCCTTCTTCCCGACCAAGGGGCTGAAGAATTTCGTGGCGCAGAACGGTTCGCAAGGCGTGACCACATATACGGCCAACAACCTGTACACCATCAACTACGACGAGTACTCCTACGCCCGCGGCATCGACTTCCCGGTGGCGCAGGTAAAGAACGCGGCCGGCTTCTACACCCTGCCGACCGAGCACGCAGTGGCGGTTGCGCTGACCCAAGCGAAAATCAACCAGAACCCGAAGTCGCTGAACTACCTCTCGCAGGACCTCACCAAGGTCTACGGCTACTTGGACCCGCGCTCCTACCCGATGTCGGCGTACTCCTACATGGTCGTGCCGACGGAGACGACCGATGCCCTCAACGAGGCCCAAGGCGCGACCCTCGGGTACTTCGCCAACTACGCCCTGTGCGAGGGCCAGCGCTCGATGGGCCAGCTGGGCTATTCGCCGCTGCCGATGAACCTGGTTCTGGCCGCCATGGACCAACTGCGCAAGGTGCCCGGGGTGGACAAGGCGACGCTGGCCAAAATGGACCAGACCGCCGCGAGCGTGAAGAAGGGCGGCACCCCGGCCTGCAACAACCCGACGTTCAAGCCCGGCGACTCGCCGGCGCTGAACCAACTGGTGCGGAGCGCCCCGTTCGACGCCGCCTGCGATGCAGGCTGCCGCGCACCGTGGACCGGCGAAGGAGCCGCCGAGAACCAGGGACCGGGCAGCACCGGTGCCAACAAGGGCAACGAGGCTGCTGGGGCCAAGCCGGCCGTGAAGCAGCCGAAGCCAAGGACGCAGGGTGCCCCCGCCGGTGCCGGCGGCAGCGGCGCCACGCCGGTTGCCGAGCAGGCCCCGGCAGCCGGCACGGTTGGCACCACCGCCGAAGGAACGACCAGCTGTGACGCCGATACCGGTGCCTGTACGGCCGGAGCGGCCGTCGCTTCCGCCGGAACCGGCACCCAGCTGCTGACCCCGGTGTCCACTACCATCGCCGGGAGCAACGGCTGGGGCCAGACGCAGATGCTCCTGGTGGTCATCGGCGGCCTGCTGCTGGTGCTGGTGCTGGCCCCGCCGCTGCTGGCGCGTGAGCTGGAGGCTCGGCGTGCTGCCCGGAGAGACTCCGCGTGAGTGCGCACAGTGCCACGGCACCGGAGCCTTGGCGGACCGTGACCGCCCTGTCCCTGCTGATGCTCGCCGTGGTGATTATCGGCCAGGTCCTGAACATCGTCCTGGTCTCCTCGCTGCAGCATGCCAACGCGCAGGACCGGCTCTATGACGAGATCCGGCTGAGCCTGAGCGAAGGCTCGGCACCGCTGGCCCCGGTCGATGCCGAGGGCCGCCCGGTAGTGCCGGGCACCCCGCTGGCCGTACTGACCATCGAAAGCCTGGGCATCCGGGAAGTTGTGGTCGAAGGCACCGCCGCCGGCCAGACCATGCTCGGCGTCGGACACCGCCGGGACACCCCGCTGCCGGGTCAGCCGGGCACGAGCGTGCTGATGGGGCGGTCGGCCGCTTACGGCGGAGTCTTCCGGAACCTGGAGAAGCTTGCGCCCGGATCGCGGTTCACCGTGGTCACCGGTCAGGGGACCGCCGAGTACGAGGTCATCGGCCTGCGGCGCGCCGGCGACATCGCGCCCCCGGCGCCCGTCGCCGACGAAGGCCGGCTGACGTTGACCACCGCAGCCGGCCTGCCCTACCTGCCCGACGATGTGCTCCGTGCGGATGCCAAGCTGGTTTCCACGCCGTTTGCCCGGGCGGGTCTGGCCTTCACCCCCGGCTCGCTGCCAGAGGCCGAGCGGGCGCTGGGTCAGGACACCGGGAATCTGTCTACCACCGTGCTGGCCCTGCAGCTGCTGATCCTCACCCTGGCCGCCGGGCTCTGGGCCTGGTTCCGCTGGGGGAAGCGGGAAGCCTGGCTGGTGTTCCTGCCGGTGCTGGCTGCGGTCTCGGTGGCCGCCGGCACCCAGTTCAATTACCTACTGCCGAATCTGTTGTGAGGAATCCGATGAAAACCAAAGCCCGGCGCTCCGCCACCCTGGCCCCCGCCACTCTGGCGCCTGCAACCGAGGCCCTGCCCGCCGTCGACGCCGCAGCGCTCGGGCCGCTGGCAGTGTTCGACGAACCGGCGCCGCAGGCTCCGTCCGGAGCCGCCCGGCTACGGGCCGAGAACATCAGCGCCTGGTTCGGGGACCGGAAGGTACTCGACCGTGTCTCGCTGACCATGGAGCCCGGCAAGGTGACCGCGCTGATCGGCCCCTCCGGGTGCGGCAAGTCCACCTTCCTGCGGATCCTGAACCGGATGCACGAAATGATCCCCTCGGCATCGCTGGCCGGGGAAGTGAGGTTGGACGGCACGGACATCTACGACCCGTCCCAGCGGGTGACCGCTGCCAGACGGCAGATCGGCATGGTCTTCCAGAAAGCCAACCCGTTCCCGGCGATGTCCATCTACGAGAACACCATCGCGGGCCTCAAGCTCGCCGGCATCAAGGCGGACCGCGGGGAAAAGGACTTCCTGGTGGAGGATTCGCTGCGCAAGGCGTCCCTCTGGGAGGAGGTCAAGGACCGGCTCCACCAGCCCGGCGGCGGACTCTCCGGGGGCCAGCAGCAGCGGCTGTGCATTGCCCGTTCGCTGGCCGTCTCCCCGCGCGTGCTGCTGATGGACGAACCATGTTCGGCGCTGGACCCGACCTCCACCCGGCGGGTGGAAGAGACCATCCATTCGCTCCGCGGCCAGATCACCATCGTCATCGTTACGCACAACATGCAGCAGGCGGCACGTGTGTCCGACGAATGTGCGTTCTTCCTTGCCGCCCACAACCAGCCTGGCGGGATCGTGGAGCACGGCGATACGGAGGCGATGTTCGGTGCCCCGCGCGATCAGCGCACCAGCGACTACGTCAATGGCCGCTTCGGATAGGCCACCGGCGGGGCGGGGGACCGGGCACAGGTTCCTGACGGCGACGGCGGCGGCGGGTGCCGCCGTCGTCGCCGGCTTCGCGGTCTGGCTGGTGCTGCTGCCGCACGGCGCGCCGCCGGTGAACGTGCGGCCAGCCGGCTACGCGGCGGCCGCACAGCCCTTAGCACCCCACGCTGCGCCGGCGGCAGCACCCAAGGCCGTGCCAGAGGCATCGCCGGCGTCGTCCGGGGCCGCCTCGGCGGCTGTTGATCCGGCTTGGCTGGGCCGCACCGCGGCAGCCGCCGGCATCCCGGAGCGCGCTCTGCTGGCCTATGCCTCCGCCGCGCTCACCATGGCCGACACCGATCCGGCGTGCCGGCTGGGTTGGACCACCTTGGCCGCAATCGGCGCCGTCGAATCCGGGCACGGCACCCATGGCGGGGCGTCGCTTGCGGCGGACGGGACCGCGGCACCGCGCATCGTGGGCCCGCAGTTGGACGGTGCGGGTTATGCCCAAATCCGAGACACCGACCAGGGCACCCTCGACGCGGACCCGGAGTGGGACCGCGCCGTGGGACCACTGCAGTTCATACCCTCCACTTGGCTGCATTACGGCACGGATGGCAGCGGCGACGGCATCGCGGATCCGCAGAACATGGACGACGCGGCCCTAGCTGCCGGCCACTATCTGTGTGCCGCCGGCGGCGATCTTTCCTCCGGCGCCGGGTGGTCCGCGGCCATCTACGCCTACAACCACTCCGGGGAATATGTGCAGCTGGTGCTGGCACAGGCCAACGAATACGCGGCGAAGGGCTCTTGAGCTCCGCTGCGCGCCGGCTGCGCCCGGCGGCCAGGGAGTTGGCCTTGGCCAACTCTGGAAGGTCGTAGTGGAAGGATTTCACCCCGTGATGTCCACGTCGATGCCTTCTCCCCGTGCCCTTCGTCTAGATTCGGCCCGCGTGGGTTCCTGCCCGCTGTCTGAGCCGCATGTGAAGCGATTCGCACGGCAGGCGTTGAGGACATAGCATTCTTCCAGAGGGCGCGCCGGGTCGCCCTCTGGACCGGGGAAACGAATGCGCGGGGGGCCACTCAAGGCTGTCGTTCTTGTTGTCGTATCGGGGCTGGTGCTGATGTTCGCACCCATGGCGCAGGCCGCCGAGGTGGCCGACGTGAATGGGCCCGAACTTGTCTCGATCACACGTACCACCGGCGACGTGGTGTCCGTGGAGAACCCCACGGCGCGACTGGCGGTGCAAGCGACCGATCCGAATGGTGTCCAGTGGATGGGTGTTTGGGTTGCCACGGACAGCACCGCGGCGCCTGGCGAATGGGAGTATTCAAGCGGGATCGAGCCCGTCTCCGTGGCAACGATCGTCCGGCCCATCTGGTCCTATAACCAGTACGCTTCCGCGAACGTGCAGCCGCAGACGTTGACCGTAACGCGCGTCGAATTGCGGGATGCTCTGGGCAACCGGACGGTTGTGACAGACCGGGCAATCCTTGATCCGTTGACGTATCGGGCGGCCAATCCGGCGTACGACGGTGACGCGCCCGTCCTCGAATCGATCGGCGTGGAGCCCGCCGTCGTCCGCCCCGGCGAAGAAGTCGTCGTCACCGCGGTGCTGAGGGATGCCACGTCGGTGAACGGGGGAAACGCCGTTCTGGAAGCGGACAAGTTCTTGGAGACGGCCCTGGACGAAGTAGGTAACGAGGTCGCTGACAACGGCGATGGAACGTCGACGATCCGGACCATCTTTCGTGCTCGCCCGGACACTCCCTACGGGACCTACCCGGTGCGTATCTTCGCCTACGACAGGTTTTACAACGTCCTCCGGAGGGATCCCGGTGTCTCGATCGCCGTGCAGGACCCCGACCATCCAGTCGGGACGGTCGTGATCGGCGGGAAGCGCGAAATTGGTCACACCCTCTCCGCGGTCGCCGAAGGCTGGGACCCTGCCGCGTCCCTTTCCTACAGTTGGACGACGTGGGGGCGTGAATTCGCCTCGGGCACCACGACACCGCTCGGAGCCTCCATGTTATGGGTTGACGTCCGATTGTTCGTCACCGGCACGTGGCCGGACGGCACCGTCCGCACCCGCATCGTGTGGACCGGCGCAATCGACCAAGGCGTGCTCCCCATCCTGCCGCCCGAGATCACCGGCCCGGCGGCCGTGGACCGCCCGCTGACGTTCAGTCAACAGGACTCCGCAATGACGTGGGCCCCCGACGACCGCCGGATCGAATGGCTTCGCGACGGGAAGCCGATCCAGTATGCCTACGCGGGGACCTACGTCCCGTCGGCCGAGGACTTCGGACACCGGATCTCGGTCAGGACGTTCCACCGAAAAGCAGGCTACGCCGACCTGACCCAGGAATCCGGGTCAGTTGTCGTCGGCCCCGGAGCGCTCAAGGCCGTGACCCCGACCGTAGGCGGCACCACGTGGCGCGTCGGTCAAGGCCTGACCGCCACGCCAGGCCCGTGGGCCGAGGGGACGGAGTTCCACTACCAGTGGCAGCGCAACGACAAGGACATCGCCGGCGCCCGCTTCCCCGACTACACGCCAACGGCGGCCGACCATGGCGCGCAGCTCAGGGTCCGCGTCACCGGCACGAAGCCCGGCTACGCGCAGGTCAGCCGCTACTCCGGTGCGAAGACCGTGGCCACCGGCACGATCGTCTCGCCCGCGCCATCGGCCACCGGAACCGCCCGGGTGGGAAAGCGGCTCACCGCTGCAACCACGGGCTGGACGGGCGGAACCACACTGAAGTACCAGTGGCAGCGAGACGGCAGGAACATTGCCGGGGCAACAGGGCGCACCTACGTCCTCGCGGCCGCCGACCGGGGGAAGAAGATCCGTGTCCGCGTTGCCGGCAGCAATCCCGGATACGCCTCCGTCACCCGCTACACCACGGCGCGAACGGTCGGATACGGCGTCCTGAAAAGCTCCAACCCCACATTCTCCGGAACGCAGAGGGTCGGTTCCCGAGTGACGGTCGCGCCGGGAACCTGGACCACGGGGACCAAATTCACCTACCAATGGGCCCGCGACGGCTCGAAGATCCGCGGCGCCACTGGTCGCACATACACCATCCGCGCCGCGGACCGTGGCAGGGCCTTGTCCGTCTGGGTCACCGGCTCAAAGCCCGGATACAGATCGGAAAGCTACGAGGCGTTCGTCCGGGTTCGCTGAGTCTCACTTCCCACCGCCGGGGCAGCGCGACCGTGCACGGAAACTGCCGGAAACGCACGCCGCCCTTCCAGCTCAGCAATGCGGTGATGAATCGTGAAACCGGACTATTTGCCTCCGAATGAATGACTGCAGTGGGGTATGGGGAAGCCCAGTCTGCGGTGAAGTCTCGGTGAGAGTCGCAGCGGGCCAGGTGCTGGGCATCGTAGGGGTCAATGGAGCGGGGAAATCGGCAGGGACACCGAGGGCCGGTCACGGCCTGACACCGCCCCTACGAGCTCAGTAATATTCGGCTGGGTCGTCCGAAGGTAGGGCGCGCCGCCGATGGGGTAGCGGTAATGGCAGGAAACCGGCCGCTGACTTGGCAGGATTTCCTTGCAGAACCGGCCTACAAATAGTCGATCACACACATCTGAGGGAGGCCCCCTGGAGCAGTTTGGGTGGTTTCCCTAGAGTCTCCAGCTCCCTGACCACCCGAATGCGCCGAGTGGTCAAGATATTCCTCCTGAGATGAACGGGTGGCGTCCGATGCCACCGACCGGGCAAGCCTACCGTTTGGATAAATTCGAGTGCACGACACGGAAACGGCATTGTCACCAGAAACTTTCTGCAGATTGGGCATTTTCCGGGATTTTGATGAAACGTTCCTGTAGCTTGAAGGCATACCTCCTGATGCGTTTTCGTGCCTTATCCGCGCATCAGCCTCAACCGACCGTGTCACCTGAGACAGGACCCAGTGAAACGATTTACCACAGCAGTTCTGGCAACAGCCACAGCAGCCGCCCTCAGCTTCGGTGCTGTCGCCCCCGCCGCCCAGGCGGCCACGGTCAGCGCACCGACTGCCGTCAGCATCGCCGCGGCCGTAAAAGTCAAAACGATCACGGGGGCCGAAAACACCCTGCTGGTCACGAAGAAAACCACCGCTACCGGCAAGGCCGGCAAAAAGGTGACCATCCCCGCAGGCAGCGTACTCTGGTCTGTCCGGTCCAAAGGGAAAAGCTGGGTTGCCACAAACGCCCTCGGTGAAGAACTCACCATCGCCAAGACAGCGGTGAAGAAGGCCGAGCAGGGCATGGCCGTCGCCAGAAAAGCCACCACCCGCTACGTCCTGGACAAGAACGGCAAGACCGTCGCCAAGGAGAAGGTCTTCAAGGACGCCATGTTCGCTGTGTTCGGGTATGCGAAGAATGGCAAAACTATGGTGCTCTCGCACGAACCCGGGCGCACCGCCTGGGTTCCCACGAAGAACCTGACGGCCCAGAAGATGTCCGTATACAGGACCACGGCGGATGTGCGCCTGGGCACCGCGAACTACAAGGGGCCCCTCATCAAGAAGGGCACCAGGGTTGTCGCCACCGAAAGCTATGACTTTCCCGACAAGACCTCCGTTCTGATGCTCAAGACCAGCGACGGCCTCCAGATCGCCAGCTTTCCCACTGCCCAGAGCAAGTTCAAGAAGACCGGCACCGTAATGAGCAAGCTCAAGTAGCTGCATCTTCCACGCCGGAAAGGGGCGAACCCGCACAAAACAGGTCCGCCTCTATTTCGCTGCGCGGGTAAGTTGACCCATCGCGGCGCGGTTAGGCCGCCAAGCCGCGGTACTTTTATCGGAGCTCCTGTTCGTAGCCTTGGACCATGGCGCTGTATTGGCCGGCCTGGCTCAGTGCCCAGGCGTTGTCGGGTATGTGCGTGGCCGGGGGTCTTCCGGTCGACCTCGATGCGCGGCAGGCCCCGGTCGAAACCGCTCACCGGCACGTCTCCTGGCATTTGGGCCATAATCCGTGCGCCCACGGTGTTGAAGCGGCGGCGTCTCGTGTCGGGAGCCTCGAAAGTGCCGACAGCCGGATGATCCTGGCAAGGCCGTCGAAGGACGCTAACTCGAACGCTCGGTATTCCGGGCTGCCGAATAACGTCATAGTCCGCGTTCTTGGGACGTTGGACGTTGTGGAAGAGAAAGCCCAGAGTGCGTGAGGGGGCCGTCAAGCGTCCGGCGCCTGAGCGACGTAGGCGCTGTAATCGGCGTTTGGAGTGTGCTGTCACAGCCGAAGCCTTGCGCCTCATAAAACTCCCGATCGCGCGGCGGCCGGCCCGGGTCCAGCGCGAGACAGTCGGCGCCAAGCAGGGGTGCTCGTGTGGGGCTAGAGGTCTCCGATCAGTGCGTGCAGGGCTTCCAGGTGCCGGCTTAGTGCTTCGCGTCCCGCATCGGTCAAGCTGAGCCAGGTGCGGGGCCGTTTTCCGACGTAGCCTTTCCTGATGCTGAGATACCCGGCCTGTTCCAGGATTCCGGCCTGTTTGCTCAGTACCGGGTCGCTGGCCTCGATGGCATCGCGCACCGCTGCAAACTCGGCGTCATCCACCCGGGCGAGGGCTGCGACGATGCTCAGCCGGACCGGGAGGCTCAGGTATTCATCCAGCCGGAGCCGCGGATGGGGTGATGCGCCGGTGTCAGTTGGGTGCGCCGCGTCGGGGGTCGGCTGGCCGCAGATACTCCTGGTCACGGTGTTTTCCCCCCGATATATGCTCGCGGACCTCGGTAGAGGTGATCGGAGACTCCCGCCATAAGAGGCAGCCCGGTCGCCCCGGCGTATGGGATCCACATCCATGCGTCGCGCACATCCGTCAGTTCCAGCAGGAGCATCCCGAGGCCAAAAAGCAGGACACTCAAGGCGAATCCGGTCGAATACCGTTTGCTCCAGCCCAGTCCCGATGCCCTCCGAAGGCGCGAGTAGCTGACGCTAGTGGCGATCATCCCAATGGCGAAGACTGCCGTGGCGGCGATGCTCAGCCAGAGAATGTCCTGCGGATAGACGTAGACGACCACCAGGAGGTAGAGCCCTATCAAGCTGGCCATCACGGCGGCGTAGCGGCCTCCGGCCAGGTCCGCCGAGCGGGCGAGCCGTGCGCCGCCGGTTCCGCCGAGCTGGGCTGCCCGTAATTGCTCTTTCAAATCGGGGTGGGATTCCTGAGAGTGGTTAGTTGACATGCGGGTCGCCTTTGACTGGTGCGCGTCCGTCCGTATGGACTGTCAGTAACGTTACAACAAGTACATTCCATTTGGAAAGTACTTATGATTACTCTCGTCTGTTTGGCGCGGCGACAGTAGCAGGGGCCGCGATTCGCCCGTGCTCATTGCCTTCATCCTGAAGGGCATTTCGCTGGGGGTTATGGGCGCGACCGCATCGAATCAGCCTCAAAAATGTCTGATCCTGCGCCCACCTTCGTATGCCGGGGGAAAAGCGCCGCAGCTGCCCCGAGGGGCTGTGTGTATATTGCTTTGCATGAGAAGCAACCGGATCGCCAGCGCTACTGGTGATCGCGTCAGCATTCCTGTGGCTGCGGGAGGTGCGGTGGCGGGAACGTTGCGGCTGCCCACTGCGTCTACCGCGGCCGCTGTAACAATTCATCCCGCCACTGCAGTAGGCGAGTGGCTCTACACCGGCTTTGCCGAGTATCTAGTGGGACACGGCTTCGCGGTCTTGACATACGATTACCGGGGCACCGGCGCCTCGGGCCGCCCGAAGGCCAACCGGGCGCTGAGGATGCGGGACTGGATGAATCAGGACGTTCCGGCTGTGGCCGACTGGATGTCTGAACGCCTCCCGCAGGTCCCCCATCTTGCCGTGGGACACAGCATTGGAGGCCAGGCCATGGCACTTAATAATGGAACCACTGGCTTGCAGGGGTTCGTCGCTATCGCGTCCCATGCGGGGGTAACACGGGCCATCCAGGACTGGAAGGAACGGTCGAGGGTCGGACTGATACTGCATGTTGTCGGACCAGCTTTTTCCCGGTTGATGGGAATGGTGCCTGGCCGCCGGCTGGGTATCGGGGAAGACATACCGGGAGCCGCAATGCTTGAGTGGAGTAAATGGTCCCGCATGCCTGGCTACTTCTTTGACGATCCGAGCATGCGCGCGGCAGAGAGCGCCGCGAAGGTGAACGCCGACGTCTTGGCCATCGGCTTCAGCGACGATCTCTGGGCTACGCCTCAACAGATTAACGCGCTCTACGGCCGATTATCCGGCGCAAACGTGGAACGTCGCACTTACACGCCCGAAGAAGGTGGGGTCCCCGCTATCGGTCACATGGGATTCTTCCGGCGCAATGGAAGAGAAGCTTTATGGCCCCCCGTCCTGGAATGGTTGGAAGCCAGGACCACATCCCGGTCGTGACCGAGGATGCTCTGGTCATCCCCTGCCGGAAACGGCGTTTCAAGCTGTTGATTATTCGTTATTCTGAACTGGCGTTCCCGGTACCCGGTTTCGTTGATCCTGCCGGCGACCACCGTGATGAGGTTTGCGATGCGGCAGAGGTTTTCGGGGAGCGCGGATACGCCCGCACCGGACTGAAGGACGTTGCCCGGCCGCCCAGCACAGGATCGTTACCGAGGACGCCATCGCTGTCCTGCAGCAGGGCCATCCGTCGCTCGATGCGATGATCATGTGCCGGGAGTTCGGTTGGCGCCTGGCCGGTGGTCAGGGCCGGCATCCGCCTTACCTTTGAGGCCTCTTCGTTCGGCCACCGGTTCCATGAACCGTACAGCGACTGGATCAAAGTTATGGAGTCCCTGTCACCGACCCCGATGCCTTGGCACGGCTGGTGGTGGCATGCTTTACCGGAGTTCAGCTGGTATCTGCGGTGATGACGGACAGGGCCGATGTCAGGGAGAGGATCAGGCACATGTGGCAGATCCTGCTGCCGGGGATCATCCATGAAGCCGCCGGCGCCGGCCCCCACGTCGACGCGGAGAGCATGGCCCGGCACTAAGGCAAGCGCCAGATAATCAGGTGCTGACCCACCCGACAGGAAACAGTGGGAACAGCCGTTCAGCCGTCGCAGTCGGTGCAGTAGGCGTGGCTGCCCTTCTGCCGGGCAATCTGGGACCGGTGGCGGACCATAAAGCACGACTGGCACGTGAATTCGTCGTCGGCCTGCGGGATGACCTGCACGGTCAGCTCCTCGGCGATGAACTCGCCGCCGGGAACACCGGCTCCGTCCAGGCCGTCGGCCTCATCCAGTTCCAAGACGACGCTGCGGGCATCCGGTGCGCTTGCGGACTTCAGTGCCTGCAGAGAGGTCTGCTGGGATTCCTTGACGTCGGAACGAAGCTCGTCGTAATCGGTTGCCACTTGGCGTGTTCTCTTTTCTCGAAGGTTGAACCAGCTCCGTTAAAACGTAGAGCACTCCGCGGCTAAAGCCACATCGAGACACCAGCGGGCGATTATTCTGCGCTCGGTACACGCCAGCGGCATCAGCTTCCACACTCAGGACACCCCCACAGCCAGCAGAAGCTATGTCGGCTCTCAGGTTCTTCACGACCACACACATACCACCTGGACTGCGTTGGGGTAGGCCAAAGCGTTTAATACCTGACACTTTCTGCTCTGCAAATGGCTACTAGGCAGAGGAGTTCCCCGGGATTCGGTTTGACCTGAAAGAAATACGAGATCGCATCAAAGAAAGTAAGGCTGCTGAATAGTTGAAAGTTGGAGTATCTACATTCACCGGAATATGATTTGTCAAGGTTCTTGATGGAACCTTTACCAAAAACTTCCCGAAGGTCGCCATGCATCCTGTATCCCAATCAATCACGTGGGGCGCCGATCAGCCCGCGCGGGGACCCGGTGTCCTTTGCCGTCCCGAGATCGAATTCCTCTCCGACGGCGTCGTCTTCGTTCGCTGGCCGTCGCATGCGGCGATCGACGAGCTTGATGCTTTGGCGGCGATATCGCTCATCGAAGAGGTGGGTGGAGACGAACCCAGGCCGATGCTGGTCGACATGCACGGAATGCGTTCTGCCAGTTCCACAGCACTGGCAAAATTTGCCCAAGGCCTTCCCGCGACCAGGGTGGCGCTGGTCGGAACTTCCCCAGTTGAGCAAACGATTGTGCAGTTCTTCCGCACGATTCACCGGCCGACTTACCCGGCTACGTATTTCACCAAAGACACGGAGGCGCTGCAGTGGCTCACAGGCGGGCAATACAAAAGCGCCCCGGAAATACTTCCACAGATTCACAAGAAGGGGGATTCTGACTCTTCCGCCGTCGCTGACACCAGCATCCCCACACGCCGGTTCCGCATGAGCAAAGTACTGACCGGGCTGGTTCGTTCCGCAGCGGGGGCACAGCCTGAGCTGCAATCCTCGCCAATCCGGAGGCCCGCCGCCGAGGAGTCCCAGCCGGAACGGCCTGCGCAAGTATCAGCGGAAACACTGGATCTCATGACGAACGCCTTCCGCGGCAAGACGCGGCCCAAGGCTTTTTCAATGGCACTCGGTGTCGCCGAGATCCTGGACGCCGCCGACGCTACCGCCTTCGCGGATCTCATCAGCCGATGCGGCGCCACCGAACGCTCTTTAGTTGCCAGCCACCTCTACCGGCACTACCGCCGATCTCCGGCCAAACTGACTCTTTGGGTTAATACGGCCCAAGCGACCTACTTCCACGCTCGATGGCGCGTCGCCAACAGCGGCGTCCGGCGTGCGCGGCTGAACCCGGGAAAGATCACAACCGCCCGCCTCATCGACCGCGACAGTGCAGGACACAACGTCAGTCAAGAAATCCGTGACGCCATCAGCCTGGTGAGCGGCCTCGTCTACTCGCCCTGGCCCGGACAACTCGGCATCGGCGCGCAAAGGAACATCATCAGTGTGGGAGCCGCTCTGGCACGCGTGCTTGTTACCGAGGGCGACCACCACGGGCTGGCAGTCTGTTACCGCGAATACACGGACATCTACGATGCCCGGTACAGCGTCGTTGAAGAAGGCACCGGAATCATCGACTTCATCCTGAAACACCCCGAAAAAACGGAACTCCTCTGCGAATACATGCGGGGCGGAAAATACGACACACCCGAAACCCTCCTGCGCGCCGTCACTTCAACCCCCAGGTTCCTCCGGTATCTGGACAGGACCAGAACAGCCCACGAAACCGGCCAGAGGATTGGCGCGATTGGCCCATAAATGCTCGTCTTCTCGTAACCAGCGGTCAGAAGTGCAAGCATAAATGCTGTATGGATTGACCAGCAGGTAAGCCAAATCCAACCACCCTGTATCCCGCAGAACGGCTTACGGCGCAAGATCGCGAAGGCACGAATTTTTCCCGCGCTGTGATGGCCGCCTTCCCTTGTATAGGGGCCGGCCCGGCATCCATAGATCGCGGGATCTGAAATGACGCCGAACCGGTGCGAGAACACTACCGACCCCGGTGCCCGACACGCCAGAGGTTTCACTCCTGACCGGATGGGGCAACGGCGCCCTTCCGTTTCACAACCTGCCGGGCCATATTAGGTACATCCGACGGACTGCGCCCAGTCTGGCACAACGGACAAGGAGTCGAATTGTGGAGAGTTCACCGGTATTGGTTGTCGGCGGCACCGGGTATCTCGGAAGCCAGGTCGTAACAGCACTGCTGGACCGCGGCAGGCAGGTGCGGGCCCTGGTGCGGCCCGGTTCCGACGCGGCCCGGCTCGAAGCGGCCGGGGTCGAGATCGCGCGCGGAGACATGATGGATCCTGGCTCCCTGGTGCGCGCCATGGGCGACGTCGACGCGGTGGTAACGACCGCCGCCGGCTACACCGGCCACAGCCAGGGCGACACGTCCGAGATCGACGTAGTCGGAAACCGCAATCTCGTTGACTCGGCGGCACAGGTCGGTGTCCGCAGGTTTGTGCTCACCAGCATCCTCACCTGCGACCAGACACCGCAGATTCCCCACTTCTGGCATAAAAAACTCGCCGAAGACCGGCTGGAGGACAAGCACGTCTCCTTTGTGGCTCTCCGTCCCGGCGCCCTGCTGGACCAGGCCGCCAGATTCGGGGGAGACCCCTTCGCCCGGGGCAGCCTTTCCTGGTTGGGCTCGGCCAGTGTCCCGTTGACGTTCGTCCTGAGCACCGACCTCGCCTCGTACCTCGCCGCCGCTGTCGACGCCGACATCGCTGCAGGGGAGCGGATTGACATCGGATGGGACCGTCCCGTGAGCATCCAGGACGTTGCCGAAATTTCCAGCCGTCTCCTTGGCCGGCAGATCGGAGTAGGGCCAAGGCCGACCGGCATGGGGGCGGCGGAGGCCCCTGGCGGCGTCGTCCCCGTTTCCGATGACATGGCCGCCATGCTGGAATGGTTCGAGACGGGCCGCTATGTGGCAGACACCACCCGTCAGGGTGAAGTCTTCGGGACGCCCACGGCTGAAGACGCCATCGGACGGTTCATCACAAGTCTTGGCCACCCTGTTCACGGCTAGGGTGGCCAACCGGCGAACTCGCGATAGTTGAACAGGCGGCTTCGCCGGTAAGTCACCCTGGCCGGGCATCACTGCCAGCAAGACCGCCCGGCCGACTGGGGGGAATGAGCCGGGGTTCCTTCTAAGGGGTCTGTCGCCCTGCGGCCTCCTTGATCAGTGAAGCCACTGCCTGCGGCTGTGAGACATACACGGAGTGGCTTGCGGAAACCTCTGTGACCGAGGAACCGGCTCGTTCCGACATTGCGCGCTGCGCGGGCGGCGGGATCATCTGGTCTTCCGTGGTGATCAGATACCAGCTGGGCAAGCCTCGCCAGGCAGGCTTGGTGATTGCCCCTTCAAGGGCGCCGACGCCCCAGGGGACCTGCGAGTCGGCCATGAAAGCTGCCTGCTGAGGCTGCACATCCGCCGCGAATGAAGCGGCGAATTTTTCGCGGTCCAGGAAGAGGAACCCGTCCTGTGGCGGAAGGATCGGCGGGACCGGTGCGCCGGGCGGCGGATCGGCGATGAGGGTGTTCACGGATTCGCCGGCGTCGGGTACGAACCCGGCGACGTATACGAGGGCAGTGACTTTCTCGTCAGTGCCGGCTTCGGTGACGACCGCGCCTCCGTAGGAGTGGCCGACAAGCACGACTGGGCCCTCGCAGTCAGCGATGGCCCGCTTGGTAACGGCGACATCGTCATCAAGGGAGACGGTTGGGTTCTGGACGACGCTGACGTTGTAGCCCTCTGCTGTCAGGAGGTCGTACACGCCCTGCCAGCCTGATCCGTCCACGAAGCCGCCGTGCACTAGCACTACGTTTTTTATCGTTTCTTCGGGCATGGGATTTCTCCTACTCTCGAGATGGAGTAATAACTGGAATGCTAGACCCGCCCGCTTCGGGCACGCCAGAGTAAAAGAGCTGGGCAATGTCTGGAAATCCTCCCGCGGACTAGCGGGGATGCCATCGCAGCAGCTCAGACCGGGCACTGGGACCGCGCCGCACTCGAGACCGCTCCGGACAGGTTGCGGCAGCGGCAGCCCCGTGACGTCTAAAACCACCGGGACTGAGCTCCCGGCCGCGGCCCGGCCGGCGTAAAGTTGGCCTTGTTCCACGGGTATCCCGGCGAGGAGGCGGCCATGAGTGATACCGAAAGCCCCGGCATCGATGCGTCGATTCCGCCCGGCGGGACCGGCTGCCTCGAATGCGAAGCCGGCGGCGGCTGGTGGCTGCACCAGCGGCGGTGCGCCCAATGCAGCCACATCGGCTGCTGCGACAAATCACCCTCCCAACACGCCACAGCCCACGCGCGCAAAACCGGGCACCCGGTCATCCGCAGCTTCGAGCCGGGCGAGGACTGGTTCTAGGACTACCGCAGCTCCGCATACTCCCGCGGACCAGGGCTGGCACCCCCCGGCACATCATCCGCTGAGCCAGACCGCGCCCGGCCCTCACGGTTCCCTGCCGACTGGGAGGCACAGCTGCACTGACACCGGACCGAGCCGCCCGGCTTCCAGGTCCGGATCGTCGGCGGGGCTGGGAGCATCACTGATGGGAGGCGAAGTCGGCGACACACGGACGAGCCGGCCTGTTGGAGTGATGCATTCGAAGGAGCGCTCTGGGACCCTTTCCCGCTGAAGGAAGTGTGGAGGTTTGCTTAGTGGACTGCGAGCTCGATGGCGAGTGCAGCGATTCCGAGTGCCGTCATGATGCCGAGTACCAATATTTTGAGCCAAGGATTCACACGCAATCGCCATACGGCGAAGAGCGCCACCACAATCAGCGTTGCGACGAGCGCTACCGCGATTGTCCGGAGGGCCAGCGCAAGTTCGATCACGCCGAGCGCGCTGAGCCCGAGGATCGCCATCGGCACGACGATCACGGTTAGTGACCCGAAGCTCACATAGGCGAGATGGGCGACTTCCCTCCGGGATGGCAGAGAGCCGTCCCGCACCATGTGCGCGATCACATCTGCTACGAACACCGCCAACAGCGTGCCCACCACGGTCAGCAGCAGCGTGAGTGCAGCGCCGCCTACCGTAGCGTGTTCGGCCTCGCGTTCGAAAGCGACCGTCACGGCAAGCGCGGTAAAGGTGACGTATACGCGCTCCTTCAGCGCCTCTGCGCACTGGTGAGCGTCCGGGCCTGGCCGTCGGCTGGATGGGAAAGGGGTCACGTTCTGCCCGTGTTTCACTGCATCAGATTACGCTGTGGCTCACTTGCGGGCAGGAAGGCGTCTGGCCTGCGAGCCCGCGTCCTCCAAGATGCACGACCAGCCGCTGGGGGAAATTGGCGCCACCGATGTTGAGGTCGGCATCACCGAGGCCTTGCGGGTAGGCGCTGTCAGTGTCGATGAAAAGGTTTTCGCGAAGAGCATTGGCCAGACATGGGCGCGTGAATCGGCTCTACAATGACGAGCTCGGATATTGGGGAACTGGACCGCCGCCGGCGCCGAGCCGCGTTTTCAGGCTCTCACCATGCGGGAGGAGAAGAACTCAATCGTCATTGCTTCCAACGGATCCTCCTCCGGTTGGACGAGAGCTTTCACCAATCATGGGCCCTGTGCCGCGAACGTGGATCGGATCCCTTTCAACGGAACCAGGATTGAAACTGGCACCAACTCATACCACCTCCTGCGCAGCCTCAGCCACTTACCCACCCCTAGGCTCTGGACATGAACACGCCGTCGGAGGTGCCGGCGAACGCGGTGAGGACCTTAACCTGGAGGCCGAGACCCGTCCTGCTGGCTTCGCGCCATGGTCGTGTCGATCTCGCCGCTGGCAGCAGTGCTCATACGCTCTGTCAGCCGGGTCAGGCCGTCCACGGTGGCGTCGTGGTAGGCGTAGCTGTAGGTGGGGGTGTTGAGCGCGAGTGTGAGGAACAGCTCGACCCTGCCACCGAGTTGGAGAACGACGTGCCCCAGGCCGACCACGTCAGAGGCGATGTCGCCGAAGCAGTGGACGCCGAGCAGCTTGCGGTTATCGGTGCGGAAGATCAGCTTCAGCAGCCCGCCGTGTCCGGCGATCGCCCCGCGCGCGGTGGTGGCCAGGTCGCAGCGGCCCACCGTGTAGGGAGCGCCGCTTGCCTGGACCTGCTCTTCCGTCGCACCCACACTGGCGACTTCGGGTAAGCCGTATACGGCGCTGCTCGCGGTCTGGTCGATCTCCACACCGAAGAAGAGTCCGCAGGCGTGGGCCGCCGCTGCGCGTCCCTGCTGCATGGCGCCTGAGGCGAGCCCTACCTCGACAGCGTCGCCGGCCGCGTAGATCCCCGGGACGGTCGTCCGGAAGTAGCGGTCGACGAGGATCCGGCCACGGGCGTCGGTGCGCACGCCGGCCTGTTCGAGGCCGAGCCCTTCGGTGTTGGGTGTGCGACCGGCGCACACCAGGACGGCGTCCGGGTCCGGGACGGTACCAGTCGAGAGCGTGACCCTGAGCCCGCCGTCGACGCGCCTGACCCCTTCTGCGCCGGTGCCCAGAACCAGCCGAACTCCGCGGCGCTGGAACTCGTCGGCGACCAGCCGGGCCACTTCGCCGTCGATGTTCGGCAGCAAGCGATCGGAATTGCTGATGAGGGTGGCGGGAATACCAAGTGCGGTGAACACAGTGGCGAACTCGACGCCGATCGGGCCACCACCGACGATGACAATGTCTTTCGGGACCGTGCGAAGTGAGTAGATTTCGTCGGAGTCGTAGACGTCCGGATCGTCGTAGGCGATGCCGGGGTAGTGCGTCGGACGGGACCCCGTCGCCACCAGGACCGTGCGCGCCGTAACCTCGCGCGCCTGTCCGTCCGGGGAGGTGACGCGGACGGACAGGGCGGCGTCCAGGTGGGCGGTGCCCTGCAGGTAGGCGATGCCGCGTGCCACGAACCGGTGTGCGACGGCCTCCTGCAGTTGGTCGCGCACCTGCTCGATCCTGGCTCGCAGGGTCGGCATCACGGCCTCCAGCGGCGCTGCTGCCCGCACGCCGTAGACCTCCTCCTGGCGGTAGCCGGTGAGGTAAAGCGCGGCTTCGCGCAGGGCCTTCGTGGGAGCGCCGCCCGTGGTCGTGACTACCCCACCGGGTGTGCTCCGCTCGACGACGAGCACCGTTCGCCCGAAGGCGGCCGCGAGCTCAGCGGCGACTTCCCCGGCCGGGCCCGCGCCGATCACCACGAGGTCATAGCTGTTGTCCATCGCTGCCTCTCCCTTCGTACTGTCCGGCCCGGCAAGCCATCAGTTGCTCGGAGGAGCGCGGTGGAGCAAATCCGATGCGCCGGTCGCCCGGCTGATGGAGCTCAGCAAGGCCAGCTGGCGCCCTTTTCGCCGATCGCCACCCATGTTGAGCCAGAACTCGGCCGCGTGATCGAGGAACGCCTCCGGATGGCGGGACACCAGCTCGTCGTAGCGGGCCGCCGCGCTGATGCGCCACTGATCAGCCTCCTGGAGCTGGCCCGCGTCGTTGAGCATGCCAGCGAGGACGGCCGCATACTCGGGGTCGTCGCTGGTCACCGTTAGTGGGCGCAGCCGGGCGATGGCGGTGTCCCGGACGCCCAGCGCCGCGTCTACCTCGGCGAGGTGACCGAGCGCGGGTGCGAAGGCCGGCACCCGGCCAACGGCGGCGTCGAACCAGGCACGGGCGGCAAGGAGGTCGCCCTCCTTGAGCCACAACAGGCCGCGCCGGAAGTCGAGTTCGGCGACAGGGAACGGGGAAACCCCCCGATAGCGGTCTCGCGCCTCGGTGAACAGGCGCTCCGCCTTCGTGGCCCTGCCCTGCTCGGCCTCCATCACGGCCAGCGCACCCAGCGTGGCGAAGTCGGGACAGCGTTTTTCCGCGTCCCGGCGCAGCACGCGAGCTTCGGCGTGGCACCCGGCCCCCTGGAGGATCGTAGCCCGTTCCGCGTCCAGCGCGGCACGGTCCACACCTCGTCGTTCTCCTGCGTCGAGGTCGGCGGCTGCCTCGGTGAAGCGGTGGAAGGTGGCCCGCGTCCTGGCCCGGGCCAGCCGGGCCGTACCGTCGCCCGGCGCATGGCGCACCATTGTCTCGGCCAGTTCCGCGGCGAACTCGTAGTCCTTGATACGGCCCAGCAGCTGCCCGCGGAGCAGGAGCAGGTTGACGAGCAGAGCCCGCTCGACCACCGTTGGTCGTGCCCTTGTTTCCTGCCAGGATGGTGCCGCTGCAGGCCGCGCCGCCAGGCCGTCGATTTGGGCTTGCAGGTTCGTCAGAGCCAACATCCCACTCGTGGTGCATGGCCGGTGGTCTTCTTCGGTCAGGCCGGTGGTGATGGCGTTTCCTTCGCTGGAGCGGACAATGCGGCGAGCACGGCCTTCAGATCCGGCGGGTCCGGGTTGGGGGGATTCAGGTAGGGGAAGCTGCGACTCGCCGGCTGGGTCGGACGGTCGACGCCGTCGCTGATCCGCGGTCCGTCCAGGCCGCCGACCAGCAGCGTGTAGAGAACGTCCACGATGTCGTCGTCGGGTGATCGGCCGCCGGAGGTGGTGTGCGGGCGGCCGGCGAGCAGGGCGCGCTCGATCTCGAGGAAGCCGCTGTCGGAGAACGGCTTCGAGGTGTCAACGACGAGGAAGTCGGCCAGCAGCAGTTCAGTCAGCGGGTGGGCACCCTGGTCGTCCGGTGGCCAGTCGGTCCTGCCGTCGAGCCGGTCGAAGAAGGGAAGGTTCGCGTTGAGCCGGGCGCGGTACGCGCCGAGGTAGGTCTGTCCCAGTTTAAAGGCGTCTTCGTCGTTGTAGATGTCGCGGATCTCGAGGTCTCGGTTGACGGGATCAAACTTCTTGTCCTGCAAGAGAAAGTTCTTGATCTCCGGTCGGCCCATGCGCTCTAGCCGGACGGGGTGCCTGCCGGAGGTTACGGTCTCGCCGACCACGCCCAGCAGCGGGCCGGTGTCGGGACCGAGCACCTTGGCGGTGTCGAGCTCAAGGACGATGCTGAGCACGTTGGCGCCCTGGACGGCGTTGACGCCGTTGGGCCGGAATGAAAGCCGCTCCTGCGTGTGGTTGGCCTGCTCGGCAGCCAGGTCGAGAAAGAACGGGTCGAGCCGTGGCCCAGCGAAGATACGCACCCCCTGTCCGTCGGGCGGCTTCTCCACGCCCACCCGGAACGGGATCTCCGGCCCGCCGGCGGTCGTGCAAGTCCCGTCCTGCACCACGCCCTCAGGGAGGCCTGGACCGTCGGCCGAGGACGGAACGGCGAAGTTGAAGTCGAACGCGTACTCGTCGGCGCCGACCGAAAACGCCGGTTGGTCGGCTCTGGTCGCCGACAGCGGACGCAGGCGGAAGCGGTAGCTGAGCGCGTCGGAGAAAAGCGCGGTGGGGGTGGCGGACGGGAACACATCCATCACGAGCACCAGATGACCCTGCCGCTCCGGGCTGGGAAAGGCGAACACGTCGGTGATGTCGGACGCTGGGTCGGCGAGAGCCCGCGGTCCGGAGAAATGATCTGCCATGGCGAACCTCCTTGTCTCAGGTGTCGAGGTCGGCGAGCCAGCGTATGGCCCGCAGGCCGGGCATGAAGCAGTATTCACCGCCCCGGTTGACGACGAAACTGGGTAGCCCCTGCATCCTGCGGCGGATCGGACGGTTGGGGATGGTGAACTGACCGCCGTCCTGGACGCCCATCAGCGGGTCCCGCTCGTCGGGCGCGCCGATGAACTTGCCGTCGTTGACCCACTGCCGCTGGACGAACTCGAACTGCCGGGCCAAGTGCGCACCCACGAAGGCGAACATGAGGCCGCGGTCCGTGCCGTCGTCCTCGAGGACGCCGGGGGGCAGCGACGGCCCGTAGTTGGTGCCGCGCCTGATCATCCGGTGCAGCCGGACCTGGCCGGTGATGACCGCGTCACGAGCGTTCATCCGGCGGGCATGCGACCCGACCGGGCACTTCAACCCCCGCGGGTCGTCGCCGTACAGGAAGGCGTTGTGGCGGTCCGGGTCGGCGCCCAGTTCCGGGTCGTCCTTGTCCGGGGCCAGGGCGAGCGGCGCGCCGCTGGGCCAGCGCCCGACCATCTTGGCGGCCAGCCATTGCTGCTCGGCGTCCTCCGAAGCATGCTGCGCCAGGTAGGTACGGAAGGCCGCCACCCGCTGGTGCAGCTTGCGGAAGGCCACGTACGTGCCGTTGCGGCCCAGCACCTCCGGCTGCGGCACCGGCGCCACGTCACCGGTCTCGTCCTGATAACCCAGGACGAACTCTCCTGCCTTCAGCGGTGCCTCCTGCGGGTTGTTGCCGAGGATGTCGGTGCCCTCGACGGCCGGCTGGCCGATGCTGTCCCGGAAGCCGAACTGCTCACGGCCGTCCGGTGGCACGTGCACGTCCAGCTGCCAGATCGGGGTGACTCCAAGCAGGTCGCGCACGACGTCGCGGGCGAGCAGGAACAGCGTGTCCATCAGCCCGGTGTCCCGGGCCAGGACGGCAACCACGAGGTGAAGGTCCTTCGACCCCATCGGTGCCTCCCAGTGCTCCGGCGCGTTCTCCCCGACGTCCCCGATGTACGCCGCGCGAGCCGCCATGCCTTGCTGGAACTCGGGCGCGAAACTGGCCAGCGACTCCGCCGGCACGCCGAGCGCCTCCAGCCCGGCGAAACTGATACCCACCCCGAGCGACACCGGCCTGCCCGGGTCGAACAGGGAGACCGGGTCCAACAGGGGGATCAGCCGCCGCAACAGCTCCCGACCCGAGCGCCGGTCGTCGATGCGCAGAGCCAGATAGGCGCCCGCGTACGGATGCGGCCGCGGCATCAGGGCAGCGGCCTGGATGTCACCGAGCTCTAACAAGGTCTTCGCCTGCGTGGCCACGGTGTCACGGTCCTCCATAGCGATGGTTGCCGCAGACCGCAGTGCCGGGGAAGACGCTGCGGTCTGCAGCCGGGTTCAGTCGGCGGCCTCGTCCAGCAACGGCCGGAGCGACGGGTGCTGCAGCGCCTCAGCGGCCTCAGGGTCGTCGAGCACCCGCTGGAAGACCTCCTGCAGACGCTGGGCCTTGACGATCTGCGGCATCGTCCAGGTACTCAGGTTGTTGAAGTAGCCGGTGGCCGGGCTCTGTACCGACTGGACGATCGCCTTGAGCCCCCCGACAGTCTGCTTCATGTGCGTCTCGACACCAGGGCTGTTCTGATCAAACGCCTTCACTCCACCGGATGACTCCAGCCAAGTTGTGATGTGCGTGTACTGGGCGGTGTGCTGCATCCAATCCAGGAAATGCTCGATCCCGATCAGAAGAAAGTCCTCGAAGTAGGGGTCCCATTCGTTCTCGAACGTCGTGGCCCACATCATCCGCTTCCCGTCGTCGAAGATCACGTGGCGCTGGTCCCGTAAGCCGGTGTGGATGTTCTTCTCGACGGGGACCTGGGCCAGCGTATCGGCGAACCGTACAGTGGCCGCGCGCAGCTCGTCCTCGTGTCCCGGGAGGACATCCCAGTACGTGGCCAGCTCGGACACCACTCCGTAGCTGAGCCCCTTCCCCGACTTCTCGTTTGCCATGGTACTCATTGCCTTCCTCCTGCCCGTCCGGTGAACATGGCCTCTTCAAGAAGGGCACGGACCCGACGTTCCGAAATAATGAGGCGCAGAGCTGACATTCTGAGGCTCAGTGCTGCCTCGGCTAGGCTTAGAACGATGAATAAGTTGAGTCGCAGAGCTGCCATCTTGAGGCGCAGAGCGGCCTATGCTGGGCTTGGAACGATGGAATCAATTGTACCGCCCGCGCCATGAATGTGTAAGGGTCGTCGTACTGGTCAGCATCATCATGATTGTCGTCGGCGACGAAGGCGCCGCACGGCAGCCGACGCCCCGTTCAGGGATCGCGGAAAAACAGGTCGGCGACCTCGTAGTCGATCCGCCTGCGGGCCTCGAGTTCAACGAGGGCGGTCGCATGGAATTCCTCCAAGCTGCACTCTTCCGGTGGCCATTCGAGGATCAGAACCGGTTCGGTTCCATCTGGTCTACTTCCACACCGGTCCCATCCACGTCAGAAACCCACGTCCTCGGGCCATGGCCGTGAACTGTCCGGACCGGGGGGCGAGACTCGCCGTCAGTGTCACGATCTCATGGGGGTCGTCCAGAACGTGCGACAGCTGCCACACTGCCATCGGGCGCTGCCAGCTTCACCTGGCCGTAACTGGCATCCATTCGGCGATTCATGCACCGGCCTGTCGTGCTCAACAAGGTAGTGACTACCCGGCATCGCCCGGCAGCGGCCTCACTTTCCGTCTCGTCCCTTGAAGGGATGCGTTGCCGCCCGTCATGGACCGTCTGGGGTCAGTCTGCTGCCTCCTTCAGCAGCGGCTTGAGGGCCGGGTGCTGGAGCGCCTCGGCGGCGTCGGGGCCATCCAGCACCTGCTGGAACGCCGTCTGAACGCGCTGCGCCTTCAGGATCTCCTGCACCGTCCCCGGGTACACCATGAGGAAGTCGGACGCTGTGACTTGGTTCACGGTGAGGAACTCCTTGATCTCGTGCACACTCATTCCCGCCTTATCCTTCCCCTCGTCTGGATAGCCCTCACAATGGAGGAGGAAGTCGTCCCACCCGTCGAGTACGGCCGACGTGGAGAAATCGTCGATGTAGACGTCCCAGTCACCATCGAACGTCGTCGCGATCAGCAGGCGCGTTCCGTTGTCGAACAAGACGTACCTGGCGTTATGCAGGGTGCCGAAGTGGGTGATCGCCTTCGCATTCGCGGCCTTTTGGTCCGGGGGCATGTTGTCGAAGACCTCGCGGATGGCTCGCTCGTGGCCCGGCTTGACCTTGAGAAAGACGCTCAACTCGCTGACCGGTCCGTCAGACTTGCCCTTCCTCGGCGAAGTGACGTTGGGGTCGTATTTGTACTCAGACATGATCTTCTCTCTTTCGTTCGGGTTCTTGTGATCGGGGACGGGTCGTCCACCGTCTGGCTAACGTTCGCGACCGGTCGGGTGGCTCGTCATCACCCGATCCATGCGATTCCGTGGGACCCCGCTCTGGAAGCAGCGTTCTAGGTCGCTTTTCGGCAGCGTCTGCTGTCCTCTGCGACCAGACCGTCGATGCGCGGGAGGATCGCGACGCTGGGGGTCCCGCGTGACTAGGTTGTGCGCGATGTCAAGTCTCCGCTTCGTTGTTCTGATGGCTACCGCGCCCTCGCCGGCCATCTCCTAACGTGTTCGGCCGTCAAGAAATGCCGCACACAGGCCATCCCGTGTAGGCGAAGGTCGGTCTCGAAGACCTTTCCGGCGGTTTACGTCGTTCGAGTGTTCGAATCCCTCCCCCTCCGCTCGCAGGGCCGGGTTCGAACAGGTCCCTTGGACTGGACTAGGCCGGCGGCCGTGCGCAGCGTTGATCGCTTGGCCCCACCGTCTGGACCTGCGTTCGCGGTTCTTTTCGGGGACCACGGCGGCGCCCAAGCCGCGGTTGACCAAGAATTGGGTGAAGGTCCCGCCGAAGGAGTGGCCCATGATGATCGGCGGACGGTCCAGGCGCTCGACCACCTCGCTGAGATGGTCAAGCGTTTCGGGGACGGACGCCTCGGCGATGATCTCGGGTTTTTCACGCTGCGCCTCCACCTGGATCTCGAATCCCGGGTACGACGGCACGATGACCTCATGTCCCCACCTAGCGGTCCCAACTCCGGGCGGTCATTTAAGGCCCATGGATCAGCACGATCGGCAGGGCATTGGATGACCGCTCGCTCATAAAGTTCCATCCCGTAGGGGACGTACCTCCATCGTGGTCCCCTCGGGCAGCGGTCGCAACACCCCAGAGAAACCAAGTCGCGGCCTGCCCGGCGCCGGCGCTGCACTACCTCCGGGTTTCCCGTTCCGTGGCTTCTTAGCCGTCCCCACATCGGCATGTCAGGACGTGCGGGAGTACGGGCTGCTGGCGCTCCGGTTCAAGTACGCCGTCAGCATTCGCGTTGCCGAAAAAACCAAATTGCGTTGCCGCCGATTCAGCCACGAAGCCCTGTCCTCGTCGTCACCAGTTTTCTCTTCGAAAGCCTCATCGCCGGTTGGGTTCACACGGGTCGGTGGAGGGAGGGGAGGTGCTTGTCGGCGTTGGGGCCGAGCCGGTAGAACCGGGGCGGTTTCCCTTTGTTGCCGCCTTCGGGGATGAGGATGCCTCTGGCGATAGCAGCAGAGTGCCCTTGGTGTACCGGTTCACAGCACCGTGCCCTTCAAGGCACGGGTCCGGCAGGCGCGCACCTGAGCGGCCAGGTCAGCCTGAAGATCGCCTCGACCAGTTCGCTCGCCCGGAATTCCTCCGGGGTCGGCTTCCCCTCCTGCGCGGGCACCTCCGGAACGGCCTGCTGCACTTGCGTGGCCATGAACGCAAACCACCTGCGCGGCATCTCCTCAGCGCCAGCCAGATGGCCGGCCGAATACACCTCTTCGTGTAGTCACCCGGCCAGCCCGAGAGTCCGCCAGGGCTTCCTCCCACATGGCAACCGTCATCTTTGACAAGGTGATCCGGTGGGTACGGGTGTACGCGGATAGCCGCTGAAGCAGGTCGGGGTCGATGTCGATGGTCCACCGAAAGGGCACAAATCCTTGACACGCTCACCGCACGGGCCGCGGGCGAGCGACCAAGCGGAGGCCTTGCACGCACGGTCAAGAGGACTTTCGGCCCTTGACGTCCGCGGGCTCGAGGGTGAGTGTAGAAGGAAGGGTGGGATCACGTCGTCCGAATGGGCGACGCCGGTTCGGAGACAACGAGAATCTCCGGGCAAATCACAACACTGTGAAAGGAATTGCCATGACCCTCTCCGATGATCTGAGCAAGCTCGCTGCCCGAGCCAAGGATGCAGAGGATCGCTTTGACGCCGCACAGCAGGATGCGCACGCAAAGTTGCAGCAGGACGTCCAGAGCGCGCGGGACTCGCTACAGAAGAACACGGATCAGCTGCGCGAGGCCGCCGAAGCGAACCGGGGAAAGGTCGCCGCGTGGTGGAGCGGCGTGCAGAAGAGCTGGGACGACGATATCGCGTCGATCCGTCGCGATATTGAGTCCAAGAAGCAAGAGCACGACCTCAAGTCCGCGCAGCGAAAGGCGGACGACGCCGAGGAAGACGCCAAGTTCGCGATCGCGTATGCCTATTGGGCGGTAGAGGAAGCAGAGTACAGGGTGCTCGACGCCGCGTTGGCTCGAAAGGAGGCCGACAGTATGTGAGGGGACGGCGGGTGATTCCGATGCCCAAAGAAGGCCCCGTCGACGCGAACGCAGGTGTCGCCTTCCCGGTCCTTTCAGCCGAGCAGATCAGACGCCTCTGGAGTTACGCCGTCGTGCAAGACGTTGCCGTGGGCGACACCGTGTTCCGGGCAGGCGACGAAACATACGATCTCATCGTCATTGAGCGGGGAGCGGTGGATCTGATCCGGGCCGCCACCCACGATGCACCCGAGGAGGTCGTGGTCAGCCATGGGCCGGGCCGTTTCATCGGTGAGTTGAGCTTGCTTACCGGTCAAGCTGTGTACCTGACGGGGCTGGTGGTGCAAGCGGGACGAATTCACAGGATTCCACCGGCCCAGTTTCGTCGGCTGATGGCCGAGGACGCCGAGCTTTCCGATATCCTGTTGCGCGCTTTTCTCGCTCGGAGAGAACTCCTTCGCAACAACTCAGCTGCCCGAGTTGTCGAGATCGTGGGGAGCCGTCTTTCCGCAGCTTCGCTGGAACTCCGGACATTCGCGGCGCGATTACGACTTACCCATCTCTATGTCGAGGCCGATTCCATTGCCGGGCAGGCGCTCATGCGGGCCGTGCAGGTCGAGACCGGGGACCTCCCTGTCGTCATCACTCCCGGCAGGGTGATGCGCCGCGCGACTGCAGAGATCATGGCCCGTGAACTCGGACTCTCATACCGACGAGCGGCCGACCAAAAGGTGGATCTGGCAGTGATTGGCGCAGGCCCGGCGGGACTTGCCGCTGCGGTCTACGGCGCATCTGAGGGGCTCGCAACTGTCTTGTTCGACATGGTGGGTCCTGGCGGACAAGCTGCGGCAAGTTCGCGAATCGAGAACTATCTCGGTTTCCCCACCGGCATAAGCGGGACGGACCTGACAGGGAAAGCGATCGTGCAGGCACTCAAGTTTGGCGCTCAGTTATCGGCACCGTGCGGGGTCAACGCACTCGACGTTGACACCGGCGTAGTCCGTCTCGCGCTGACCGACGGCACCAGCCTCGAAAGCCGTGCGGTGATCATCTCCACGGGCGCCCGTTACAGGTCTCTTCCCCTGACGCACTGGGAGAAGTTCCAAGGCGCCGGAATCTACTACGCTGCAACTGAGCTCGAAGCAAAATGGTGTGCCGGTAAGCCGGTCACAGTTGTCGGCGGCGCGAATTCGGCCGGCCAGGCTTCGCTGTATCTCGCGTCGCGCGGAAGCGCCGTCCACCTTGTCGTCCGCGGTGCTGATCTCGCGGCTGACATGTCCCGCTATCTCGTGGACCGGCTGGCGGCAGAACCGCTGGTCTCCATCCACACCGCGACTGAGGTGTCGGGCCTCCGGGGCCAAACCCATCTCGCCGCTGTAGAGATATCGGAACGGGAATCGGGAATCCGGACTCTTGTCGAGTGCGCAGGACTCTTCTGCTTCATAGGCGCAGTTCCCGCAACCGCATGGCTGAACGGACTCGCGCTCGACAACGAAGGTTTTATCCTTACCGACTCGGACCTGGACCCGTCGGAACTCAGTGGAAGCTGGTCGTCTCTCGGGCGACGGCCGCTGCCCTTTGAAACCAGCATCCCTGGGGTGTTCGCCGCGGGCGACGTCCGCAAGGGCTCAATGAAGCGCGTCGCCGCAGCGGTCGGAGAGGGAGCGAGCGCCGTCCAATCAGTCCATGCCTCAATCGGATTCCACGTTTAGCCCATACCAACCGAGAATCAGCAGATGGATCCGGCAAGTCAACCCGTCCAGACTTCAGCGGGCGCCAGCGCTGCGTCCGCGCTGCACTCGAGACGCTCCGGCAGATTGCGGCATTCGCCGGCTCGTGACCCGTGGGACCGCTCCCTCCCTTGCGCGGACGGCCGGCGTAGGGTTGGGTTTGTTCCACGCGTACCCGGCGAGGAGGCGGCCATGGGCGATACCCCCGGCATCGATGTTTCGGTGCCGCTCAGCGGAGGACTGGTTCTGGGACTACTGCAACTCCACCTATTTTGATGGTCCGGAACTGGCGCCCCCGGCACATCATCCGGCGGACCAGACGGGCCCTGGACGGGCCGCACGTCGTGACTACGAGAAGTTGTCCGCTTCGATGATGGCCTCGATGAAGGCTTCGGGCGCCTCTTGCGGCAGATTGTGCCCGACCCCTCTGGAGATGGTTCGGTGCGTGTACTGCCCCGTGAACTTCGTTGTGTAGGCGCTCGGGTCCGGGTGGGGCGCGCCATTGGCATCACCTTCGAGGGTGATCGTCGGCACCGTGATGGGCGGACTAGTCGCGAGTTGTTGTTCCAAGCCGTCGTAAAGGGGTTCGCCTGGCGCCAGCCCGAGTCGCCACCGGTAGTTGTGGATCACGATGTCGACGTGGTCGGCGTTGTCGAAGGACGCCGCACTGCGGTCGAACGTCGCATCGTCGAAGCTCCACCTGGGGGAGGCGGTGTGCCAGATCAGCTTCGCAAAGTCGTCGCGGTACTTGCCGTAGCCGGCCTTGCCCCGTTCGGTCGCGAAGTAGAACTGGTACCACCACGAAAGTTCTGCCGATGGTGGCAGCGGTTCCGCGTTCGCTGCCGGATTTCCGATCAGGTAGCCGCTGACGGACACCAGGGCCGTGCATCGGCGGGGCCAGAGCGCAGCAACGACGTTCGCAGACCGTGCACCCCAGTCGAATCCGGCGATGATGGCCGACTCGATGCCGAGTGCGTCCATGAGTTCGATCGTGTCGACGGCCAAGGCGGACTGCTGGCCGTTGCGCATCGCGGTGTCGGAGAGGAAGCGGGTTGTGCCGAAGCCGCGGAGGTGCGGCACGATCACCCGATAGCCGGCAGCCCCGAGCGCTGGTGCGACGTCGGCGTAGCTATGGATGTCGTAGGGCCATCCGTGCAGCAGAACAACGGGTTGACCGTTGGCGGGTCCGATGTCCACGTAACCGACGTTCAGCACGCCGGCGTCGATCTGAACGACTGGCCCGAACGTGAGCGCGTCCATTCAGCTGACCGCTGCGATTGCAGATTGGATCACGTCGACCACGGCCTGGGGTTGGGAAATCATGATGACGTGTGAGCCGCCCAGTTCGGTGATGGCGGCACCGGCGCGCTCAGCGTGGGCTCTGGTGATGTCTGTCCCGGCGGCACGATCGGCGGTGGCCACTACCGCCCACGAGGGCAGGGTCTTCCACGCCGGTACACCAGACGGTTCCCCGAACGCTATGTCGGTCACCGGTCGTTGTACGGTGCCGATCAACGCGGCCTGCACGTCGGTCAGGTCTCCGGCGAATGCGTCACGGGCCTTCGCCGGGTCGATGAAGAACTCTGTTCCGGTTCCGCTGCCAGTCGGGTACTGGCGTGGCACTAACGCCGAGCCGAGGACGCTGTCCTTGGAGGCGGCGGTCATATCGCTCAGCTTCTCGCCTTCGTCGGGGGCGAAGGCGGCCACGAAGACGAGGCCGACGACGTTCTGGCTCTGCGTCGCGGCGTTGCTAATGATTGCGCCGCCGTATGAGTGGGCAACTGCGAGGATAGGCCCGGGGATCTGGGCGAACACGCTCGCGACGTAGGCGCTGTCGAAAGAGATGCCGCGAAGTGGGACTGCGACGGCGAACACCTGGACTCCGTCGGCTTGAAGCAGCTCGATCACCCCGTTCCAGCTGGAACTGTCGGCGAAGGCGCCGTGGACGAGCACAACTGTGGGCGATGGAGTAGATACTGGTTCGGACATGATTTCCTCCTGGACTATCCGAATGTGAATATGAAGGCTTCAAAACCAGGGCCGGGAAAGGCGACCTCGAATCACCGGTCGCGGATCGGTTCGGGCGGACGTATCAGTTGGTGGCTCCGTCGAACGGGGGACGGTACCCCTTCGACTGGCAGATCGTTGCGGGGCCGAAACACTCTGGGCCCTCACCGCAGGGATTTGAACGCTGCGCGAAGCTCGGATGAGAACAATTGGGGTTGTTCCCATGCGGCGAAGTGGCCGCCTCGATCGACCCGGTTGTAGTAGATGAGGTTGTCTGGGTAGGCGCGCTCGGCCCAGCTCCTCGGGGCTTGGTAGAGCTCGTCGGGAAATACGCTGATCGCGAATGGTATCGTAATGGGCTTCGCGTCGAAGAACGCCGCCGTGTTCTCCCAGTAAAGCCGGGCGGCCGAGACACCGGTGTTCGTCAGCCAATAGAGCGTGATGTTGTCAAGAATGTCGTCCCGTGTCAGGTCGCCGGCCAACCGCCCGTCAAGGATCTCCGCAATCAGTCCAGGCTGGCCGGTGCCGTCGCCGTGGTCGATCGCGAAAGCCGCCAAGTCGATTGGTGAGTCCGCCAAGCCGTACATCGTCTGCGGGCGCGTGCTCATGATGAGGGCGTACGCGGCGTGCTTGGCGTAGAACGCGCTCAACTGATCGTAGGCTCGTTGCTCCTCGTCCGAGAGGCCGGAGGGCGCCGGCTCGCCGCGCAAGTAGCCGTCGAGGTCTGCCGGCGCGGTGCCAGGCATGTTCGAGTGGATTCCGAGCAGTTCCGGGGCTGCTTGCTGGCCCATCTGCTGCGTGACCGCTGCCCCCCAGTCGCCGCCCTGCGCCACGAAGCGGTCGTAGCCGAGCCGTTTCATCAGCACGACCCAGGCGCGGGCGATGCGGGACGGATCCCATCCGGTGTTGGTCGGCTTGGTGGAAAACCCGTGGCCGGGCAAGGACGGGATCACTAGATCGAACGCGTCGTCCGCACTCGCACCATGTGCTGTCGGGTTGGTGAGGGGCTCGATGACTTTCAGCTGTTCAATAATCGAGCCCGGCCACCCATGCGTGATGATGAGCGGCAGCGCACCATCATGCTGAGAGCGGACGTGGATGAAGTGAATGTCCAACCCGTCGATCTCGGTGATGAAGTTCGGCAGCGCGTTGAGGGTCGCCTCGAATGCGCGCCAGTCGTAATCGGTGGCCCAGTGGCGGGCGAGTGCCTGCATGGTCGCGAGGGGCACGCCCTGCGAGTCATCCGTCACCGTCTCACGCTCCGGCCAGCGAGTCGCGGCAATCCGGCGACGCATGTCCTCCAATGCCTCGGCTGGGAAGTCAACGCGAAAGGGTCGAATTGAGGTTTCATCGGTCGGACTACCTGTTGTGGCGGTCATGGTCTCCTCGTCTCTTCTCTCTTCTTCCCACGGGCGGTTGCATTCGGCCGCGCTGAACCTACTCCATCGCCTCGGCGTTTTGCGCTGCTCGTGGGCGCCACGGCCAGTATTTAACGAGATATCGACTCATCCGGCCTCCCCGGGGCGCGGGGGTTATTGTAGGGCGGCGTCGGGGTCGGCGGCGACCGGGAAAGGTGTACCGGCGGCGGGCGCCAAAACAACCCTGCGGGGGTCTCCATGCGCTCTTCCTGGTCGACCCCCGGCCGATCTTTGGCCGGGGACGCTGCCCTCGGGAGCCCACAGTGGCCTCATCCGGAACGAAAGTCAAGGGTGCGGCAACCCGCAGTCCCAACGGCAAAATGCCTAAAGGATTCAGCCCCGCAGCACCCCTGCTGCCGGAACCCATCCGGACGCCGCTGCGTTGCTGGCCTCCCGAAATCGGCGTAGGCTCGCGCGAAGGTACGGGGGTGTGGCAGGACGCTTCTGAACGCCGCCAACCGGGGCGCCGCCGGCCACGTTGACGCCGCCTCGCCGGCGCCGTCTCCGCTGTGCGAAAGGCGGGTTTAAGCGTGCGACTGACATCGGACCGTGCTGTGACAGCGAGGCCGTGTAATGGAAGTCCCTGAAACGAACAACGCTGGCATCGGATGGCCGGAACTCAGGGTCCAGGACTGGACCGGGACCCGGGATACCCAGCACCTGTGGACTCAAATCGTCGGCAAGATCCGCATGGCGCATGCGCCGATGCTGAATCACTGGTGGCAGGTGACGCTGTACGTCACCCCGCGCGGGCTGACGACGTCTTCCATCCCCTACGGCCATGGCACGTTCGACATGGAATTCGATTTCCGCGAGCACGTCCTGCGACTACGCAGCAGCAGGGGTACGAGCGCGATCGTTATCCTCAGTCCGAAGCCGGTGGCCCAATTCCACGCCGAGACCTTCGATGCCCTGGGCTGGCCCGGCGTCGAGACGGCGATCCGGCCGACGCCGAACGAGGTCGAGCCTGCCATACCCTTCGCCGATGACTACCGGCACGCCTCGTATGACAGTGAAGCTGTCCGGCTGTTCTGGCTCCAGCCGATCCAGGCGGACCGCTTGTTCAATGTGTTCAGGTCCTGCTTCCTGGGCAAGGTGAGTCCCGTGCACTTCTTCTGGGGCGGCATGGATCTGGCCTGCACGCGGTTCTCGGGGCGGCCGGCGCCCACACATCCCGGAGGGGCCCCGAACTGCGCCGACTGGGTCATGGTGGAGGGCTACTCCCACGAAGTCAGCAGCTGCGGATTCTGGCCCGGCGGCGGGGACGAGGGTGCGTTTTATTCCTATGCCTACCCTGAGCCGGCAGGGTTCACCGGGCGCCCGGTAGAACCGGCCGAGGCAGCCTACGACCAGGAGCTGGGACTCTATCTGCTGCCCTATGAGGTGGTCCGCCGCGAGGCCGACCCCGACCGGCAACTGCTGCAGTTCCTGCACTCCACGTACAGTGCCGCAGCGGAGGCCGGGCACTGGGACCGCGCCTCGCTCGAGACGGACCCCGACAGGTGGCGGCATCCGCCGGCCCGTGACCCGCAGGCCCGCTGACCTCCCCGGCGTGGTCCGGCCCGCGTAAAGTTGGTGTTGTTCCACGCATATCCGAGCGAGGAGGCGGCCATGGACGCCAGATCCGGCATCGATGTTTCGGTGCCGCCCAGTGGGACCGGCTGCATTGACTGTGAGGCCAGCGGCGGCTGGTGGTTACATCTGCGCCGATGCGCCCAGTGCGGCCACATCGGCTGCTGCGACAATTCACCCTCCCGACACGCCACCGCCCACGCCCGTTCGACGGGGCACCCGGTCATCCGCAGCTTCGAACCAGGTGAGGACTGGTTCTGGGACTACCGCAGCTCCACCTATTTTGACGGTCCGGAACTGGCGCCCCCGGCACACCATCCGCCGGACCAGACGGCCCCGGGCCCGGCCCCGCGGGTGCCTGCCGACTGGGCGGACCGGCTGCATTGACCCCGGGCGGGCCATCCGGCATTCAGGTCCGCGCGGCTGCCGGGGGCAGGGGCGGCCATTGGTATCGAGCCGCTCCTGCCGGCATGAGGGACAATCCGGCTGACCGGTTCAGCTGCTGATGAAATCGAGCAGGTCCTTGTCGAACGCCTGCTGGTACGGGCCTGCGATCCCGTGAGGTGCGCCGGGATAGACTTTCAGCTCGGCACCCCCGACTAGATGGACAGCCTTCTTCGCTGCAGCCGCTATGGGCACAATCTGGTCGTCATCCCCGTGGGCAATGAGCATCGGCACCTTGATGCCCCGGAGATCGTCGCTGAAGTCGGTCTCGGAAAACGCCTTGATACAGTCGTAGGCGGCCTTGAGTCCTACTTGCATGCCCAGACGCCAGAACTGGTCGCGCTGACCCTGGGAGATTACCGAACCTTCCCGGTTGGTTCCGAAGAACGCCGCGGACAGGTCCTTGTAGAACTGTGACCTGTCGGCCAGAACTCCGGCGCGGATCTCATCGAACGCCTCGACGGGCATGCCTTCGGGGTTGCTCTCGGACTTGACCATCACCGGAGGGACGGCGCCGGCGGTGACGATCCTGACGACTCGGCCGTCGCCGTGACGGGCTGCGTAGCGCACGACCTCACCGCCGCCGGTGGAGTGACCGACGAGGATGACATCGTGGAGGTCGAGGCTGTTGATTAGTGCGGCCAGGTCGGCCGCGTAGGTATCCATCTCGTTGCCGTCCCAGGTCTGGGTCGAGCGTCCGTGTCCGCGCCGGTCGTGCGCGATTGCGCGGAAGCCGTTATCGGCAACGAGTTTGAGCTCGACGTCCCAGGCATCGGCGTTGAGTGGCCAGCCGTGGCTGAAGACGACAGGCTGACCCGTTCCCCAGTCCTTGTAGAATATCTGCGCGCCGTCAGGGGCTGTGCTGTAAGGCATGATGGTTCTCCTTGCGCCTACTCGTGGGCCTGCAGTCTTCGATGACTTGAAGCGCGCGCCGAGGTCGCCCAAAGGTTGGAGGCGCCGCCCGGCGCAAGATACGGCGGAGTCTATACCCAATGCGCGATAGGTTCCAGAAGCAGAGACAAGCTGCATCTGCCATGCCCGAGATCAGCACCATACGCTGTCCAGTCCGGATTCCGTCAGGCTGAAACAAGCTGAAAAAACAGTCCAGCGCCGGAGCTGGGGATCCACCATCCTGCATGGAATCAACCGGGGCAGGCGGTTCCGCCGCGTGTCTGCTCCGCACCATGTACTCCGAGTACCAGTCGGGCCAGTTCGGGTCCGCCTCGCCGGAACGCTTCTCGTGCTCCCCGCGGGCAGCCGCGGCCGGCGACGATCAGGTACCCCTGGCCGAGCGAGCATGGCCGAGGTTAGGCCCGGGCGAACGGGACCGAGCACGCCGAGCCGTGCGGCGCTAACTGGCAAAATTGTCGGGTCCCGGTATTGCACATTGGCGGTGACGGGTTCCTACTGGTGGGAGGAGCCCGAAAAGCCGGTAATGCTGGCCGCGAGGCGGCCACGGGTTCCACCCCCAAGTAAGGAGGACCCCGTGACTGAAGAAGAGAATCCCGCCGGTCCGAGCGCCCCGGACACCATCGTGTTGGTTCACGGCCTGTGGGTGACCCCACGCAGCTGGGAGAAGTGGGTCGAGCGCTACGAGGACCTTGGTTACCGCGTGCTCGCGCCTGCCTACCCAGGCTTTGAGGTCGAGGTCGAAGCGCTCAACCAGGATCCCACCCCGATCGAGGCTGTGACCGTCCCTGCGGTCGTCGAACACCTTGAGGGTATCCTGGGTCGGCTGGAGAGGGCGCCGATCATTATGGGCCACTCGGCAGGAGGCCTCTTTACCCAGATCCTGCTCGACCACGGTTACGGGGCGGCTGGCGTGGCCATCGACTCCGCGCCGGCAGAGGGCGTCAGGGTAACCCCGGTCTCACAGATAAGATCCCTCTTCCCCGTCTTGAGGAACCCCGCCAACCGCCACAGGGCGGTGGGTTTCACCCCGGAGCAGTTCCACTACGCCTTCGCCAACACCCTGAGCCGGGAGGAATCGGACAAGGTCTACGAGCGCTACCACATCCCGGCACCTGGCAGCTTCGTGTGGGCCGGTCCCCTGGCCAACTTCACGCCTGGACACCAAGACACCTACGTGAACTTCAGGAACGAAGAGCGCGCGCCTCTGCTGTTCATAGCCGGTGGAGAAGACAACCTGATGCCTCCAGCGATCAACCAGTCCAACGCCAAGCACTACCGCCACGCCAAGGCCGTGACCGACTTCAAGGAGTTCCCTGGACGCTCGCACTACACGCTGGGGCAGGACGGATGGGAGGAGGTATCAGATTACGCCCTTGAGTGGGCGGTCGAGCACGCGAAGCGTCCAGCGGCCTGAGCTCGGCATCAAGCCTGTTCACCGAAGGGCGTTGAAGGTTATTCTCCGACGCTGGACTTCCGCTTAGCGCCCTTCGCGAGGTGAGTGGTCATCGCTACGTCCGAGAACCAGAAGTGCTCAACCCCCTAGTCGCTAGGGACCAGTGGTGTACACAGGCGCCACGCGGACGCGGGTGGGCCGGATTCGCCTTCGGGAACGCGGACGCATCTATGGAAGGACCAGCAATGAACGTCAACGGCAAGGGAACAGCGTCAGGCCTCACGGACCAGATCAGGCACAGCGTCAACAACCCCCTCACCTCTACTGACTTCGACTGCACCGCAGTCCTCGATGACGTACTAAGCACCCTCGGTCTCAGCGTCAAGGACGCTGGTGGCAACGTGCGCTTCTACGGCGGAGCTGACCCGTTGATCGCCAGTCCGTTCCTCTTCGCGTCTGCGGCTGCGGTAGCCCTCGGCGCCAAGGCTGTCGCTGCTTCAGCAATCTGGCGCGAACGCGATGGCGGCAACCAAGACATCGCCATCGACATTCGCAGGGCGTTCCAGCGGTTCGCCGGATTCGCGGACGGGCGCTGGGAACAGGTCAACGGACGGCCGCCCTCGCTCAAAGGGAACAAGTACAACCCGTTCGGCGAAGTGCCGTTCTTCCGCGCTACCCGGGACGGGCGGCATGTCATTGCGCTCAATGTCTACCCGGGGCTGCACCAGAAGGCCCTGACATTCCTCGACTGCGCTGACAACGCCACGTCAATCAACGAGGCCATCGCGAGGCGGGACGCCGATGAACTCGAGGAGGCGGCCGCGGATGCCGGCATCATCATCGCCAAGGTGCGATCGACCGAGGAGTTCTTCCAGGAACAGCAGTACCAGCAGGTGCTGCAGCACATGCCACTCATCTCCGTCGAGAAGATCGCTGACGGCGAACCGCAGCCGCTGGCAGCCGCTGCGTCAACACCGCTGGAAGGCATCCGGGCATTGGGAATGGGGCACGTCATCGCCGGCTCCGGAATCGGCCGGGACCTGGCATCGTTCGGGGCCGACGTCCTAAACGTATGGCGCCCCGACGACAGCGAGGTCGAGATGTTTTACTGGGACACCCAGGTAGGCATGCGATCGACGTACCTGTCCGATACCGGCGACGATCGTGCCAAGCTGGACGAGCTCTTGCGGGGAACGGACGTCTTCTTCTCCAACCGGCACCCTGGCCACCTGGAGCAGGTCGGCCTGACCGCCGACAAAGTCGCTGACGGACACCGGGGCCTGATCCATGCCCAGGTGCTGCTGCACGGCGCCGAGGGACCATGGGCCACACGCCCGGGATTCGACGAGATCGGCGCTTGCGTTAGCGGGATCTTCGCGCTCGGCGGCACCCTCGAAGACCCCAGGATGCCACCGATGCTGCCCATCGTCGACAACATCGTCGGCTGGTTCGGCACGGTCGGGGTACTCGAGGCGCTCCGCCGCAGAGCCGTCGAGGGCGGATCCTACCGCGTCCGGGTATCACTCACCCGCGTCTGTCTCTGGCTGATCTCCCTGGGAATTTTCGACAAGGAGTTCGTTACAGCCACTGCGGGGAACACCGCGGAACACTCGGCAACCCCGCCCGAGCTGTTCACCGCGAAGACCCCACTCGGCATCTACCAGGGAATGACCGATCAGATCGAATACTCTTCACTTCCTCAGGGATTCACCACCACTGTGCTGCATCCGATGGGCGCCGACCAGCCGGAATGGTTGCCGCGAACAAAAAACCCTTCCTGATCCGCAGAGGCATTCTTTCAGGCAAATTAAGTCGGCCTGCGGCGCGGTGCCGGGATTACCTCCAGCCCTCAGCACCGAGATTCCTGCAGCACGCCGGCAAAATCCGTCAAGCCTGCTGATCACAGAGAGGAACCGATCGACATGAGATCCGCGCTGAGCTTCAACGTTTTCAACGCGCCGGAGAAGCCTCTGGCAGGGGACAGGCCCAGGCAGTTCGGACCACCGATGGCCTGGGACCCAATGACATCTACGCTGATCTACGGCGAGAACGACGCGGTCCTGGTGGACCCGCTCACCACCGTCGCCGAGGCTGAGGCGCTGGCCGCCTGGGTCAAGCTGCACCACCGCAACTTCACGACGATCTACATCACCCACGGTCACCTCGACCACTTCGCGGGGCTGAGCGTGCTGCTGCACCACTTCCCCGGCGCGCGGGCCATCGCCACGCCGAAGACGGTGGAACTGGCGCGCGAACAGCCGGTGGCATCCTACCGCAAGCGACTGCCGGGCCAGCTGCCTGCTGCGATCACGCTGCCCGAGCCCTACACGGAGGAGGTTTTCCACCTGGAGGGTCACGAACTGCTCATCATTGAGCAGGGCCACACCGACGCCGCAGACAGCACCTCCCTGTATGTGCCCTCGATCGACCTCGTTATCGGCGGGGACGTCGTCTACAACCAGTGCCACCAGTACGTCGCCGGGCTCACCCCCGAGATCCGTGAGAACTGGATCGCCGCGCTGGACCGGCTGGCGGCGCTGAACCCGACGACCGCGGTCGCCGGGCACAAGAAGCCGGGCGCCGCGGACACGCCGGACGCCATCGGGTGGACCAAGCGCTACCTCACCGACTTCGGCCGCCTGCAGGAGGAGTCCTCCACCGACCGGGAGCTGTTCGAGGCCATGGGCCGGCTGTACCCCGACTGGGCCGCCCACCAGGCCTGGCTGATGTTCGGCCTGGCCTAAACACCTCACACCTACTGCCACCGCAGCATCAGGAAAGCCCGCCAAGACACGATAGGCCGGACTCTCTAGTCGTTCACCACCCTTGGTGGCTGTGCACCCCTGGGGGCCCGGAAGATGCTGATTTATCAGCGGTGGGCGGCGGAAAGGCGCATCAACGTCAAGGTGAGTCTCGTCGAAACCTTGCTGCCGTCAATCGGCCAGTCATACACTTGAGGCGGCAGACGAGTGACTTAGATCCCGTGTCTGCGACCGGATGACGCAAGTTCCGGCGTCGGCTAGAAGGTGAGTCTGACGCTGACCCTGAATCAATTAGTCGGGCCGCGATGCCGGCCTTAGAGCAACGGCCCCGATGGGTCTCTTTCCGCCCGCTTGACCACGTCACGTTTGGTTGTCGGGGTCTCATCGAAAGCGCTCCCGCAGCGCAAGCCGTCATGCGCTGATTCTGCTCATGGGTGGGAGGCGACGTGTCATGACAGAGCAATTCGTGCGCTATACCTCCGAGATCGAACGCGCTGATCCTGGGTTCGAAAAGAGCCTTCAGACAGTGCTCGACAACATGAGACGCCACACCGAGCGGTCGGTCGACGCTGAGGGAATCGGCGTCGCGGTCCGCGACGCGCATGCCAAAGGTTACGGCCTCGCCCGCGGGGAGGTTGAGATCCTCGAGGGGCTACCCGAGGAATACGCCCAGGGCATCTACGCCACACCCGGACGCCACGAGGCCATGCTGCGCTTTTCGAACGGGACGGCACACACCGGGGCGGACAAGTTCCTGCCGGCCACCTGCGGAATCGGCCTGAAGATCTTCGACATTGACGGACCGACAATGCTGGAGGACGAGGCGGACACCCGCACATTTGACTACGCGATGATCAACAACCCCACGTTCTTCGTCAACACCGTTGAGCACTACCTCTTCCTGCAGGGCCTGATTCTGCAGATCGGCACCGTTCCCCCGGCTGACGAGCCGGCCGACGAGAAGCGGAGGCGCCTCTACCGCTTCCTGCACGACTGGGTGACGGGTGACGGAACCCTCCCGCCGGAAGAATGGGCCTGGAAGGAACTGGGCGCCTTTCTCTCGCTCGCACAGATCAAGTTCCTGAACCCGCTGTTGTCTACCTACTGGACGATGGGAGCCGTGCGCCACGGCGACTACATCGCGAAGGTACGAGTGGCTCCCGATCAGGCGTTCGCCGACCGTGTCGTACGGCGAACGCTGGGCGTCGACTCAGCCGACGAGGTGTTCCGTCCGGCACTCGTGGCCGAACTGCGGGAGCGCCCATACGAGTTCGACATCCAGGTCCAGCTCTGCACCGACCTGGAGCACATGCCCGTCGAAGACGTGACCGTGCGCTGGTCCGAGACGCTCTCGCCCTTCGTGACGGTCGCCAGGCTGTCGCTCCAGCAGCAGGACATCAGCGGCCCCGACAACCTCGCGAGGATGGACGCGACGTCCATGACGCCCTGGCGCGTTACCGAGGAGCACCGCCCGCTGGGCAACATCATGCGCACCCGTAAGGAGGTCTACCGGCAGTCGTCGCTCCTTCGGCACCGGCTCAATCACCAGATACGCAGGGAGCCGAGAAACCTCGCCGAGGTCTTCGGGCCGCCAGTGGCTGGCACGGCTCAACTTCCCGACACTGGCGCCGGACCAAGCGCCACGACACGCGAAGGCAACCACAACTAGGAGGTCAGCATGACCACGCAGCAGTCCAATGATACCGAGCAGCAGGCTGAGAAACTGCGGGAACTCTTCGCAGACGCACCGGAACCCGTGAGAACGGCGCTGGAGAACGCGATCCCGGACATGCAGACCCGGGGGTCGGCACCGCCTTTGGAAAGCGCCGGGCGGATCGGCAAGCGCCAGGGGAAAGTCTCGGAACTGACCATGATCGCCCCGGTCGCCCCAGACGCAACCAAGCGACTCCGTACGTTGCTGGAGATGCTGGGGGGGAACTTTGACGGCGCCGAGAAGGTCGGCACCGTCCACGACATGCGCTTCGTCTTCCTGGACAACGACACCAAGTTGCTCTTCGCCACCGCCTATGACGGCGACTGGGATGACTACATCAGCGACTTCGCGACCAAGATCCCGGACTTGATGGACATCGTGTTTTCGGCGATCCAGGGCTGGCCGGGGATCCGCGACCCCTCGATCAAGGACTTCCTCGTCAAGTACCAGATCCCGGCCGACGCCTGGTATGTCGCGAACCCTGACCTGACCGTGGTGGAGACCCGTCGCCTGCAGCGGGTAGGCAAGGCCCTGGACGAGTTCCTGGACAAGATCGGCTAACAGTTGACCACGCACCAGCCGTTCCTGCCCGCGCCATCTGGGCCCGGATCGGGCCGGAGCCTTATCGACACAGACTTCAACCTGAGGAGTGGGTCATGTCCTTGCTGGGCAGGTCCGGTGGAGGTCCGCGGCGTAGCGCCGTCGGAGTTGAGTTGGACGACATCCAGGCGACGGTGCTGCGCTACCGGCCCGAGCCGTACTACGGCACGCATGTCATGCTGCACGTCGATGAAGCGGCCGCCGGTCGCGAGCTCTTGCGCCGGCTCGCGCCGTACATCGACTCCGCGGCCGACTGGTGGCAGGCCGGAAACGCCTGGACCGCGGTTGCCATCAGCTATCCCGGGCTGGTGTCCCTGGGCGTCCCGGAGGACTCGCTGGAGTCATTTCCCGAGACGTTTCGACAGGGGATGGCCGCGCGCTCAGACGCGCTGGGTGACACCGGACCGAACGACCCGAAGCGTTGGGATGCACCGTTCGGAACCGGCCAGATCCACATCCAGCTCAGCATCTTCAGCGACGACCGGGCGAAGTGGCACCGCGCCATGGAGACGGCGCGGCAGCAGTATCAGGGGCTGTCCGGTACGGCCGTGCTGACGATCCAGGACTTCGGCGCCCAGCCCGGGGACCGCAACCCGCTCGGCTACAAGGACCTGATCGGCCAACCTGCCATTGAAGGCAGCGGCGTCGAGCCGCTGCCGGGCCAAGGACGGCCGATCAAGGCCGGCGAGTTCATCCTCGGCTATCCCGGCGAGGCCGGGGTGCCCCTTCTTATGCCACAACCGGAGGTGCTGGGCCGTAACGGCACGTTTGTGGGGGTGCGCAAGTACCAGTCGCGGGTCGGAGCGTTCAACCGATTCCTACAGGCGAACGGGCAGACCGAGCAGGAGCGGGAGCTGCTCGCGGCGAAACTCGTGGGCCGCTGGCGCAGTGGTGCCCCGCTCACTCTCGCGCCCGGGCAGGACGACCCCGGCTTGGGCCAGGACCCGCAGCGAAACGACGACTTCACATACGCAGAAGACACCCATGGCCGACGCGTGCCGTTCGGCGCCCACATGCGGCGAATGAACCCCCGCGACACAGCCCTGGCGCAGCTCGCCGACGTCAACCTCCACCGGATCATCAGGCGCAGCACCACCTACGGGGTGCCCTACGATGCCGCCGCGCTAACCGAGCACGACGACGAGTCACCCCACGGGATCTACTTCATCTTCCTAGGCGCCCGTGCGATGGACACCATCGAGTTCCTGCAAAGGGAGTGGATCAATAACGGGAACTTCATGACCTTGGGCGACGAACGCGATCCCGTGATCGGGCTGCAGGATGAGGCGGGGATCTTCACCATCCCGGAGGAACCGGTCAGACGGCGCATCCACGGCCTGGAGACATTCAACGTCCTCCGCGGCGGGGAGTACCTCTTCATGCCCAGCCTTTCGGCTCTCAACTGGCTCGCCGAACTGAGCGGTTGAACGGTTCGAAACGCCACCGCGGTCACCTCCGATGCGATCACCCGCCACGCCTGGCCCTGCCGGCCAGCAGGAACTGCCACGAAGGCAGCCGGGCGCCTGAGCCGGGATCATGTCCAGCCCTAGCCTCGGATTCCGGCCGCACGCCGGGCGGGATCCGCTAGGCCCGCTGGTCCTAGAGAGGAACCAATCGACATGACATCCGAGCTGAGCTTCAACGTTTTCGACGCGCCGGAGAAACCTTTGGTGGGGGACAGGCCCGGGCATTCCGGGCCGCCGATGGCTTGGGACCCGATGACTTCGACGCTGATCTACGGCGAGAACGACGCGGTGCTGGTAGACCCGCTCACCACCGTCGCCGAAGCTGAGGCGCTGGCAGCCTGGGTCAGGCTTCACCACCGCAACCTCACGCTGATCTACATCACCCACGGCCACCTCGACCACTTCGCCGGCCTGAGCGTGCTGCTGCGCCACTTCCCCGGCGCCCGCGCCATCGCGACGCCGAAGTCGGTGGAGCTGGCGCGCGAACAGCCGGTGGCGTTCTACCGCAAGCTCCTGCCCGGCCAGCTGCCGGCAGCGATCACGGTGCCCGAGCCCTACCCGGAAAAGGTCTTCCACCTAGAGAGCCACGAACTGCGCATCATCGAGCAGGGCCATACCGACCCCGCAGACAGCACCTCCCTGTACATGCCCTCGATCGACCTCGTCGTCGGCGGAGACGTCCTTTACAACAAGTGCCACCAGTACGTCGCCAAGCTCACCCCCGAGATCCGCGAAAACTGGATCGCCGCGCTGGACCGGCTGGCGGCGCTGAACGCAAAGACCGCGGTCGCCGGACACAAGAAACCGGGCGCCCCGAACACGCCGGAGGCCATCGGATGGACGAAGCGCTACCTCATCGACTTCGGCCGCCTCAAGGAGGAGACCCCCGACGACCGGGAGCTGTTCGACGCCATGGGCCAGCTGTATCCCGACTGGGCCACCCACCAGGCGTGGCTGATGTTCGGCCTGGCTTAAACACTCCATCGTCCACCTCCACCGCACCATCAGGACCGCAGCCATGACCACACCTGCTCACGCCGGCGGCGTGCTCGGAAAGTCACGGGGCCGGGCTGTCCTCGCCGATGGTCAGGAATGCAGCGGCTTTGTCGTCGCGATTCTGGGAGCCTCCAAGGATACGCTCTATCGCTCCCGGTCGATCTGCAGATAGCTAAGTCCGCTGACATCGAGCCAGAATTTAGTCGGAGTCTCTACGAGACGCAGCAGGACGCCCCCGCAGGAACTGCAGCGTACAACTATTCCCGGGGCGTCGGCGTAGACCGCTGCTTCCCCGAAGACTCTGACAGCGCCACAGTTCTTGCACCGACCGATCGCTGCAATGATGTCAATGCGGAACAACTCCCACAGCGGTCCCGCCGCCGCGTTCCCGTCAAGATGAGGTATGGCATTGCCTGCGGTTCCGGCGATGTCTTGGTCCTCGAGGCGCGGCTCCTCGGCACCAGGGGAAGCGGAGTCGTTGTTGACAGTCACCGTAGTCCTCCCGTTCCGCCGAAGCGTTCGGTTTTGATTGAGGCGGCCGGATAGCCCGCCTGCACCATCCACTCCGTGACCGTTTCGACAAACATTGTCTGACCGCAAATGAAAGTGTCGGGGGCAAGGTCCGCCGGCAGGATGTTTTTTAACAGTGTTTCAGCGGTGAGTCGCTTCGGGGCGGTCGGCCAGCCCTCCGGAACTTTGCGTGTATAGAAATAGTCGACGGTCATCTTGGGGGATTCCCGGCTCAAGGTGAGCAGCTCCTCCCGATAGAATCCCGCCTCGGGGGATTTGAGCGAGTACAGCAGCCGGAACTGTGAGGGATTCTCGGATGCCTCGTGGGCGCGGATCATGGACATGAGCGGGACGATGCCGGATCCTCCGGCGATCAGCTGCACCGGGTTCGGATCCGTCGGTCGCCAGAGGAACCAGCCGCCGACGGGGCCCCGGATCTCCAGCTGGTCTCCGACCATCAGGTCTCTGACCAGATAGGGGGAGACCTCCCCGTTGGCCAGTTCGTCGACTGTAATCTCCAGGACTTCGTCCATCCCCGCCGTGGCCACGGAGTAGGACCGCACTGCCGTGTAACCGTCGTCCGCCGTGAGCCGGATATCGATGTGCTGGCCGGCAAGGTTTCCGTTCAACCCGTCCACGCGCAGCCCGATCGTTCTGGACGATTCCGTTTCGGGAACGCCGCTGATCACCTCGGCTACGCGCCACAGGGTGCTCATGTGTCCTGCCTCATGAGTAGCGCTCCTCGCGCCACGGGTCGCCATAGATGTGGTACCCGTTGGATTCCCAGAAACCGGGCACATCGTGCGGCATCAACTCGATGCCATTGATCCACTTCGCACTTTTCCAAAAGTACAAGTGGGGAACCAACAGGCGTGCCGGGCCGCCGTGGGCCCGTTCCAGCGGCTCGCCGTCGAATTCCCAGGCCACCCAGGCCTGGCCGCCTAGAAGGTCCTGCAGCGGGACGTTGGTCGTGTAGCCGCCGTAGGAGTGAGCCGTCGTGAACTCCGAGGTTGTTTCGACATCCTCGAATAAGGTTTCCAGAGACACTCCGCGCCACGAGGTGCCCAGTTTGGACCAGCTGGTCACGCAGTGAATATCGGTGCGGATATGAACCTGCGGGAGCGCCATAAACTCATTCCAGGACCAGGCGCGGCGCTGCCCCGTCTCGGTTGTGATGAAGAATTCCCAGTCCGCCGGGGCGACGGAGGGTGCAGGGCCCGCTGTCAGAACGGGAAAGCTTTCCGTTTCATATTGGCCGGGGGGTAACGCTGGATTGCCGGTCCGCCTTTTTCCATGAAAACCAGACGAAATGATTCCCATCATTTACCTCCTATACGGAGCTCCGCCGGCCAACTGTGATCGGTTCCCCAACGATATGGCAACGGCGGGGCAGGGTCCAGACATCGCGTTGCCTCTCTAATAGGTGGTGGCTGGCCTTGTACCTGGCTGGCAAGCAGGATGGCTGCCAGTCCTGCTGAACGTGACTCTCGTTGACTCTGACCCGGTCCCGGGGTCTTTTTTATGACCTGTCCGTTCGGTGGGGCTGGCGCCGGCCTGTCCTCTTCCGATGTGTTGTTGACCGGCCGGAAGGGACTGGATACACGGCGCACGGCGGACCGCAACGCCCTCAACGCGCTGGTGCGCACCACCGATCTTGGCGTCGATGCCCACAAGGCCCTCACCGGCACGCAGATCAGGATGATCGTTCCAGAAGCAGCAAAAAGCCGCTTCTGCCATTCCCGACATCAGCACCGCAAGATCTATCGTTTACTGGCCCCTACCTAATCCTCTTGACGCCATGAACGGCCAGACTCACACTGGGCTGGTGAATAACGAAACTGAAGAACATCTCGTTGAACGTGTCGTGGAGCGGCTTGCGGCCCGTTACCCCGAGGCGCCTGGTTCACTCATCACCGAAATTGTCGACGAGGAATACCACGGCTTGGACAGCGGCCGTATTCGCACCTATGTGCCGACTCTGGTCGAAAACGGTGCCCGCACGCGGCTGCAGCGTGCACTCAAGAACAGCTCCATTGGCGGATAACCCGCTTGGGCAGCAGTTGCTAAGAGACAAGTGGAACAAGCGAGAGCGAATGCCGCCGGCATATCGGAGCAGTAACAGTTTCGTCTTTCGTGCCCTGCAGCCGGGGACGTAATATTTGATATGGCCGCGACCCAAGTTGTTGAGATCGAACGGAAGTTTGATGTCGAGGACTCGGTCCTCTTTCCGTCGTTGCAGGACCTGCCCGGGGTCGACCGGATGGATATGCCTGTGGAGCACCGGTTGGAGGCCGATTACTTCGATACCAAGGACCTGCGCCTGGCATCTGCGCAGATAACGCTCCGCCGACGAACCGGCGGCGAGGACGCAGGATGGCACCTGAAGCTTCCCTCGGCCGCGGACGAGCGGAGGGAACTCCACGAACCGCTCGGGAAAATCGACGAGGGGGTTCCCGAACCGCTCGTGATGCTCGTGCGCGTGCACACGAGGGGGCGGGCCCTGAATCCGGTTGCGAGGCTGAAGACCAGACGCATCGTGCACCACCTCTTGAATAAGAAGGGCGATGTTCTCGCCAGTGTCTGTGATGACAACGTGGAAGCCCAGACCTTTGCGCCCAAACGGGCCCTCCGGCGCTGGCGTGAGTGGGAAATCGAACTGGTCGAGGGCTCCCGGGACCTGCTCGATGCCGGTCAGGACCGGCTGGCAGTCGCAGGCGTCCGGCCCTCGGCCCATCCTTCCAAGCTGGCACATGCGCTGGCCCGGGATCCACTGGACTCCGCGGATTCAGCATCAAAACCGAAACCCAAGAGCCCTGCGGCGGACGTCATCCTCGCCTACCTCAGCGAACAGATTCGGGAACTCAAGACCCAGGACCCCCTCGTCCGCCTGGATACCCCCGGAGCGGTCCACAAAATGCGCGTAGCCACCCGTAGAATTCGCTCGGCGCTGGCGACATACAAGAAACTGCTGGATGACGCCGACAAAATGAACTCCCTCCGGGATGAACTGAAGTGGCTTGCTGGCGTGCTCGGCGAGGCCCGCGACGCCGAAGTCATGCATGCCCGCCTCCGCGACATGGTCGCCTACGAACCGGATGAGCTTGTCATGGGACCTGTCACCCGCCGGATCGATCTTGAGCTCGGAGCCGACTACCAGAAGGCCCACACCAAGGTACTGGAAGCGCTGGACAGGCCGCGCTACTTCCGCCTCCTTGACGCCCTCGAATCGTTGCTGTCAGCCCCGCCCCTGGCGCCGCTGGCGTCGAAACCGGCTCGGAAGGTGATTCCCCGGCTGGTCCAACGGGATGTCAAGCGCCTGCGTTCGGCGGTCCGGGACGCCAAGAAACATCCGGCCGGCACCAGTGACCATCCGGCACTGCACAAGGCACGGAAGGACGGCAAGCGGCTGCGGTACGCCGCTGAAGCCGCGGCGCCCATCAACCCCAAGAAGGCAGGGCATCTGGCGGATGCCGCACAGAGTGTCCAGAAAATCCTGGGCGACCACCAGGACAGCGTCGTCACTCGGGAGCTGCTGCGCAGGCTAGGTGCCCAAGCCTTCGTTCAGGGCGAAAACGGGTTCAGTTATGGGCGGCTTCACGCGCTGGAGCAAGCCGTTGCCTTGGAATCAGAAGCCCGCTTTCATCGCCAATGGAAGAAGTTCCAGGCCGCTTCCCTGTAGAGGCCGCTTCGGTGCAGAGGTGGCAACCTCGATGCCGGCACTGATGCTTTAGCGCGCGGACTGGAAAGCGTCAATAAACAACTGCGTCCGTTCTTCGACGTACTGCTCTACAGGGAGGAAGCTAGGACGGGAGTGGGGTTCATGGGCCCGGCTAACGGCTGCGATGTAGAGCCGGGACGTGTCCGTGTCGAGAACGAAACGCGGCGGCGGGAACTCTTCCGTCGCTCCTTCCGGGACGGCATCTTCCAGGTCCTGTTCCCGCCCGAGCTGCACGTATTTGACAATTGCGTCCGGGAGAGGGATTCCGATGCCAGTGCCGAGCTCCAGCTCCCCTGATCGGGTAAGGGTGAAGTACACCGGCCCATGTGGGTGATAAGTCAACCCCTCGGCCGTGCGGTGAAAGCGGGCGTCCGAGACAGGGAAGGAAAGGTCGGGCAGGGCAGCGAGCACTCCGGCCGCGGCGTACGATTCCAGCGTCCGCTGTCCGAGTGTCCGAAGGAACGGCTCGAGCAAGTCCAGCCGGCGCCTCAGCTCCCCATCGTCCGGGTCATGCATGGCCCGATACTACTCCCGATGTTTCGCGTTGATACCGGGACGCCATTACGAAACCCCTCTGGGAGGGCAACTCCAGTGGCAGAATCATAGGACTCGGTCCCGGGTTCGTAGGTGACTCTTAGGTACTGAACACTGGGGGCATAAGAAGGGGATGAGACGCCCCGTCGAGAAAGACTTCAGGCCTCTCGTTTTCCCGTTGAAGCCCGGGTAGGCGCCCGGCTTCGTCTGGGGTGTGATGAGGTTGGGAGTGGTATCAGGCAGGTGCAAGGGGGGATCTGTCTGGTTGTGTCGACGTTCTATCTATGTCGGCAGCGGTCGGTTCGGGCCGTCCGCTTACCCGGCCCCCTTCTGGGACTCGGCGCGGGCCTCGATCGCCTTCACGGAGTTGTGGAACGACTTCACGAGGACGCTCTTGCCGATGCTTCCGAGAACGACTGCCAGGAACCGTCCGCGCAGGTTCTTACCCTCACGGACTACGATGTAGTCCACAGTGGTCGTGCCGTCCTGGCTCACGGTGAGGTCGTAGGTGTGACCGGAGTTTCGGCCCCATGCGTTCGAATCGGTAGTGGTCAGCACGGCTTGCGTCGGATTCGACCAGTCGTAGTGCAGCCGCTCCCACACTCCGCCGGAGCCCTCGGTCACGTCGGCCTGGGTTTTCCCGCGGTCGTGAATCTTCATGTACCCGTCGGCACTGTTGCCGAACAGCTCAGCACGGCCCGGCCCGAAATCGGTCAGGCCGGCGATGAACTGTTCGGGAGTTGCATTCGTGTTCGCGTGCAGCTTGATGGTGGTCATTTTTTTCCTTCGTCCTTCTCAATGCGGCTCCGGGGTCTGCCGAGGGCGTCAACGTGGTGGTCGCCCGATGTCAGCGCTGCGCGCAGCGAACTTGCCCGTGTCAGTGTCCTCCGAGGAGTTGCTGGCCGCCGTCGATGTCGTACGTGGCCCCGGTCAGAGCCGTGTTGGTCATGATGTGTCCGGCCAGCGCGGCGACGTCGGCCGGTACAACGACGCGGCCGATCGGCAGTGTGGTGCGGAGCTCGCTGCGGCGCTCGTCGAGCCCGGCGCCGAGGAGCGATGCGGACAGAGGTGTGTCGACGAAGCCTGCGGCGATCACGTTCACCCGGACCGGGGCGATCTCCAGCGCCAGGTTGGCCGCCAGTGCGGGAAGCGCTGCCGTGACGGCCGAGATGATCCCGAACCCGGGGCCCGGACGGCGGCCCCCGGTCCCGCTCATGAACAGCAGCGTGCCCCCTGGGCGGACTTTGCCGGAGGCATAGCGGGCGACGCCAAGCATCAGCGTGGCGGAGGCCTCCAAGGCGTGGCGCGCCTGTTCGAAGTCCATGTCGGCAAGGCGTGCGTAATAGGGGCGCCCGGCAGTGACCATGACGTGGTCGACCGGTCCCGCGAGATGCTCGAAGAACTCGGCGAGGGCAACCGGATCATTGGCGTCGAACGTCGCTCTAGGAACGCGCCTCTCGCAGATGCACCATATGGGGATGAGTGGAAACGGGTTTTATCGCAAGTGGAGCCCCGTCCGTTACCTGTCCCACGTGCCAAAATCCCGACCGACCCTGGAATCTATATCTGGTTCCGCGACGGCCAGCCCATCTATGTAGGTGAAGGACTTGGGGCAAAGGGGCTGCGGCGGCGCCTGAGCTCTCACTTCGATAAAGGCGCTGACCTGAGTCGCAGTACTCTCAGAGCGAGCGTTGCAGTGGCACAACTTGGCATCGACCGTTCGGTCGCCCGTCAGCGCCCGAGCCTCGTGAATGCCGACCAGATAGCAGCTGTCAATCTGTGGCTTGCTTCCTGTGAGCTGGGGTGGATCGCTTTCGAACGCCCAGAAGAAGCACACGCCCTGGAAGTTCGACTGCGAGACGAATGGCTCCCACCGTTGAACCTCGTTTAGCCCCAAGCCATCTGCATCAGCTCACGCCGTGTAGTGATTCCCCCGTTGGAAGCCGTCGCTCGGACTGTTGCTGAGGGCTTCCCGGTAAATCGGAGGCCTAGTTTCCCCGGTGGTACGTCTGATGGTTCACAACGGACGCCCATCACATCGGTACCGATCCAAGAGCAAGAGCCGGCGAGTATGCGTGGATCGAAGAACTTCATCCGCAGGTAGACCTACATATCCGAGGAGGTTAGTGGCGAGAGCATCAGAAATATCTAGCAACGGGGAGATCATGGACACGAGTAATTGGGACCAAGGACCCGACAGCCCGTGAGTCAGCCAAGAGCTTGAGTATGTGGCCCCCGAGTTAAGCCCCCACGCGTAATGGACAAGCGGTGTGTACTTAAGGCACAAATCCGTACTCTTTACATTAACGTTAGCCAGGTTGTTGCCACAGCGAACGTTGATCGCGTCTCCTTTCCCGTTTAGCTTCACCTCCAGCCCGATCCCAACGAAGTGTTCTACTGCCCCGTCTCTGCCCTTCAAGGCTTTCTGCAGATCACCACTGTCTTCTAACGAGTCGTTAAAAATACGAAGAAGTGGGATGCCACCTTGGACCGTTGCAAGGAAATCTGCAGCGCAGCGGGCTAGCCTCGCTTCCGCAGCGATACCAGGGTCTGCCAGCGAACACATCCGCAATGAGGCGTCGTGTATGGCACGGACGCAATTCATGGCCGGCAAAGCAAGCATCTGATGATCATCTAGTAGCGCCACGATTCCGCGGGAATATTCATCGGCCGCGGCCAGCAGCGAGTGTCAGCGGCCATGAAAAACTGCCCATAGATGGCCACGAAAGTGCCCGCTGGCGGCCAGTAAAACTGCCCATTCGCGGCCATGAAATCTGCCCACTTCCTTACTGAACCGACCGCGTCT
>RJAE01000090.1 GCA_004000035.1 Arthrobacter sulfonylureivorans
AACGGCGCCCGCACCCACGCGGAGGCGCCGTGCGCCGTCGCGGCGCTCTTCGAGCCCGTCCTGGCCGCGCTGCCGGAGCGCGGCCCGGCCGGGGACTTTGTGGCCGCCACGCACATGGTGCTGACGGAGGCGCGCGCGCTGCTGGACGCGGCCGGCGGCGAGGCGTCCGCGCCCGTGGCCAAGCTGGCGCTGGTGGCGGCGCGCGTCGCGCGGCCCGCGAACGAGGCCATGCACCGGGCGCTGGACGCGCTCGAGTCCGGGGGCTCCTACGCGCAGCTCTCGGCGTGCTTCATGGAGGCCGCGGCGCGGGACCCCGGCGGCGTCTACGACCAGACGGTGGTGTCGCGCGCGCGGGGCCTGTTTGCGCGCGCGCGGGCGCGCGAGTCCCGCGAGTCGCAGCGCGCGCTCGAGCGCGCGCGCGACGTGAGCGCGCTCGAGGCGGCGCTCGAGGCCGCGCACGCCAACTTTGACGCCGTGGACGCGGGGGCGCCGCCCGGCGCGGCCGAGCCGAACACGCGCGACGTCAAGGAGCGCGCGGCCAAGCTGCCGCGCAAGCTGGCG
>RJAE01000091.1 GCA_004000035.1 Arthrobacter sulfonylureivorans
AGCTGCAGCGTGGTGTGGAGCAGGCCAAAGACGTCCGAGGCCAGCACCGCCGTGGTGCCCGGGCCGATGCCCGCGGGGCCCGCGCCAAAGACCGCCACCAGCGGGCATGACGCCTCGTAGGTCAGGTACAGCCCGTCGCGTCCGGCGAAGCGATCCGCGCGGAGGACCTCGACGTCCCCGCAGTGGAAGACGGACCTGAAGACTGCAACCGCCAGCACCAGCTCGCGGATATATCGCCAGGCCTGCCGCTGGGTGGCGGTTACGCCGGACGTCTGGAAGCGGTAGAAGCCGCGGAACTCGCTGACGCACCAATCGCGGGCCACCATGAAGCGCGCCAGCTCCTCCTTCAGGTGCGGCAGGAGGCCCACGTTCTCCACCGCAAAGTACAGCGCCGTGTTGGGGGGCTGGGCGAAGGCGTGCGTGTCGTGCGCGAAGAGCGGCCCGTTGACGAGCTCGAAGAACTTGTGCGTGAGCGCCGGGAGGAGCGCGGCGTCCACGGGGTGGCGCTGCACCGTGGCCTTCATGAAGCTGTGCGCGTCGAAGCAGCCCGTCTCG
>RJAE01000092.1 GCA_004000035.1 Arthrobacter sulfonylureivorans
GCGCCGCGTCCTCGCTCCCGTCGCCGCCGCCGTCCTCCCGCGCGCCCGCCGCGCCCGCCGCGACCTCGGCCCCGAGGTGCCGGAGCACGAGGCAGCGGCGGCTCGCGAAGGCGGCCGTGGCGTAGTCGCTCACCACCACGTGCACGCTGGGCTCGCCGCGCAGCTCCACGAGCAGCTCCACGAGCTGCGCGTTGATCGTGGCGTCCATGACGAGGACCCGCGGGCAGCCGCGCAGCAGCCGCGCGAGCAGGGCGTCCACGCGGGCCAGCCGCGCCATGGTGGGCGAGTAGAGCTGCCCCAGCGTGGACATGACCTCGTCGACGACGAGCACGTCGTAGTTGTTGATCAGGTGCTCGTCCACGCGGTGCAGGCTCTCGATCTGCACCAGCAGCCGGCGGTAGGGCCGGCCCGTCATGACGTATGCGTCCGAGTCGAAGTACGTCACAAATCCCAGGCCCGCGTCGTCCATTCGTCTCGCCAGGGTGCGGGTGAAGCTGCGTCGGCAGGACAGGACCAGCGCGCTCATATCAGTGGCCGCCAGCGCCGCGGAG
>RJAE01000093.1 GCA_004000035.1 Arthrobacter sulfonylureivorans
GGTCTGGATGCACGTGCTCTTGCCGGAGCCGGCATTGCCGCTGATCAGGTACGCGGCGAAGGGCAGCTCCAGCGCCTCTATATCCACCGGGTTGTCCGCCGCGGCGAGGGACTTGAACCACGCCAGCGGCGGCGGCGCCTCCGCGGGCGTCGCGGCGAGCTCCCGGACGCGCTCCACGATCGGCTCGACGCCGTGCATGGACGTAAAGTTCAGATAGGTGGCGTTGGTGGCGCGCGGACCCTCTGCGGCGGCGGCCATGTCGGCTGCGACGGCGGCGGCGGCTGCGGACGGGCTCTGCCCCGGCGGCGCCGCGGAGGAGGCTAATAACCTGTTGGGCGCCCCCTCGCGGATCCTCATCCACCCCACGCCGCGCACCATGGTCTTCAAGGAGATCCTCATGGGCAACCTGGGCTACACCGAGGGCCAGGGCATCTACAACTCGGTGCGCTCCACCGAGGCCGCCGTGCGGCAGATCCAGTCCACGCTGCTCACGCGCACGCTCAACGCGGCGCGCTACGAGGACGTGGCCCGGGACTGGATGGCGCA
>RJAE01000094.1 GCA_004000035.1 Arthrobacter sulfonylureivorans
GTTCCCGCCCGGGATCGGCGTGCGCGACGGCGAGGAGGACGACGAGGACGAGGGGGTGGACGAGGAGGAGGAGGAGGAGGACGTGTACGTCGGCCCCGACGGTACCGGCGAACGGGGCGCCGCCGGCGGCGGCAACGCCGCGGACGACGACGACGGCGCCCCCTGGGCCCCGCTGACGCGCCACGGGAGCATGCGCACCAGCTTCCGGCGCGGGGTCCGCGCGGCCCAGCGCTTCGTGCGCCGCCGGCTCTCGCGCACGAGCGCCGAGGCGGCCCCGCGGGCCTCCGGCGACTCAGCCTCCGCGGCGGCCCCCGCCGCCGCCTCCGCCCGCGGCGAGACCGACCACGTGTACCAGCACCCCCGCCCGCGGACCCGCGCGGACGACGGCCTGTACCAGCAACCCCGACCCGTCATCGACCTCACCGGCCACCGCGCGTCGCGCCGCAAGAGCTGGCGCGTGTGACGGCTCCCACGGACTCACCGTTGTATTGTTTTCCCCCGTTGCCCCCCTGTGTGGAAATAAAGTTTTTTTCTAATTCTGTAC
>RJAE01000095.1 GCA_004000035.1 Arthrobacter sulfonylureivorans
CCCCCATCTCCCTCCATCTCCCTCCATCTCCCTCCATCTCCCCATCTCCCTCCACCACCGCCGCTTCACCGTCCCTTCCGCACACTCCCGCTCCTCCTCTCGCCGTCTTTCCCCCCGATCCCTTCATCTCTTCGCGTCCCACCTCTTCCCCCCTCGTCGCAGCACCACACGAGACGCGAATATCGATGGGGCGGGCGAGCCGAGTTTATTGATCAGGGAAACACGACGGACTCCCGGAGCACCGGGAGCAGGATCAGAAACACGAGGCCCACCAGCAGGAGCAGTCCCCCCCAGAGGAAGCCCACGAGCACCATCGGGCGGTCTTCGGGGTAGCGGCAGTCGGGGCAGGTCACCCGCGGGAGGCACTGGCTGAAGGGGCCCAGCAGCGACGGCTGCACCACCGAGGGCGAGGAGATCCAGTCGCGGGGGCGCGGCGGGTGCGGCCCGATGACGGTGGGCTCGTACGCCGGCGGGTCCGGGATGGTCACCGCGTACGCGGGCGGGTCGAACAGGAGCGTCTCCGAGTAGGACGGGGGCGGGCC
>RJAE01000096.1 GCA_004000035.1 Arthrobacter sulfonylureivorans
TTCGGCGAGGTGATGCGGATGCTCGTGAACGCCGCCGTGGTGCACGCCCCCGCGCTCGCGCCCATCGTCTCCGCGGCCCCGGCGGGGGCCTCACCGCCGACGACGAAGCACGCCCGGGAGGACGCGGCGACGGGCCTGGAGCTGGCGGTCATGATGAGCGACGCGGAGGCGAACGCGCCGGCGCCCGGCGTGTGCGAGCTGGTGGAGGCGGCCGGGGCGCGGGTGCTGGACGGGCTCTACGCCGGCCGGGGCCTCGTCGCCGCGACCGCGCCCGTGGGCCGCGCGCTGCGGCTCACGTCCGCCGTCTGCGCCGAGGCGGCGCTCCTGACCGCCTTCGGCGACTCGCCCGCGGCCCTCCGTGGGGCCCAGTACCTGTTTCAGCTGTTTCGGGCGCGCCTGGCCCGCGCCAACATCTCCATCGTCCTCAATAAAAACCGTTAAACAAATCACACGTCCGTTCTCCCGTCCGTCTCTGTCCGCGGCACACACACGCGTGCGCGCGCACGCGCGCCTCGGCGGGTTCCCCCG
>RJAE01000097.1 GCA_004000035.1 Arthrobacter sulfonylureivorans
ATCGCAGATTCCCACGTCCTTCTTCGGCTCCTGATGCCAAGGCATCCACCGTGTGCTCTTAAAAACTTGACCACAAAGATCAAAATCAGCTATTCGAGAGAACCAGGACAGCCACACCCCAAAAAGGAGTGAGACCAAACCAGGTTCATCAAAAAAATTGCTTTAAGATGCTCGCGTCCACTATGTAGTTCTCAAACAACAACCCCGTCACCCACCAACACCACACACACAACGTGCACGGCACCGGAAAAATGCGGGAACAAGAGGAAACCAACCGGCCCCCACCTCGCATCGCTGCAAGATAAGATCCTGTTGCCTCAGGACCCAACAGTGTGCCAAAAGATGCCCCCCACGACCCGCCCCACACGTTCCAGGCACCCCCCGAAAGGGGCACCGTACTGGCATGCGGAGAACCGCGGACAACACCGAATCCGTTGATATTCCACCCATGAGCACCCGCCGGACAACTTGCGTGTCCGCAACGGGCTTGCCCTGCAAACCACCCAACCCGCACAGTGGCGT
>RJAE01000098.1 GCA_004000035.1 Arthrobacter sulfonylureivorans
ATCGCAGATTCCCACGTCCTTCTTCGGCTCCTGATGCCAAGGCATCCACCGTGTGCTCTTAAAAACTTGACCACAAAGATCAAAATCAGCTATTCGAGAGAACCAGGACAGCCACACCCACAAGGGGTGGGACCAAACCAGGTTCATCAAAAAAATTGCTTTAAGATGCTCGCGTCCACTATGTAGTTCTCAAACAACAACCCCGTCACCCACCAACACCACACACATAACGTGCACGGCGCCGGAAAAATGCGGGAACAAGAGGAAACCAACCGGCCCCCACCTCGCATCGCTGCAAGACAAAGATCCTGTTGCCTCAGGACCCAACAGTGTGCCAAAAGACGCCCCCCACGACCCACCCCACACGTTCCAGGCACCCCCCGAAAGGGGCACCGTACTGGTATGCGGAGAACCGCGGACAACACCGAATCCGTTGATATTCCACCCATGAGCACCCGCCGGACAACTTGCGTGTCCGCAACGGGCTTGCCCTGCAAACCACCCAACCCGCACAGTGGCGT
>RJAE01000099.1 GCA_004000035.1 Arthrobacter sulfonylureivorans
CGGCTGAGCTGTGATGGCGAGCGAAATATAGTAGCGAAGTTCCTGATTCCACACTGCCAAGAAAAGCCTCTAGCGAGGTGAGAGGTGCCCGTACCGCAAACCGACACAGGTAGGCGAGGAGAGAATCCTAAGGTGATCGAGAGAACTCTCGTTAAGGAACTCGGCAAAATGACCCCGTAACTTCGGGAGAAGGGGTGCTCTGTTAGGGTGCAAGCCCGAGAGAGCCGCAGTGAATAGGCCCAGGCGACTGTTTAGCAAAAACACAGGTCTCTGCGAAGCCGTAAGGCGAAGTATAGGGGCTGACGCCTGCCCGGTGCTGGAAGGTTAAGAGGAGCGCTTAGCGTAAGCGAAGGTGCGAATTGAAGCCCCAGTAAACGGCGGCCGTAACTATAACGGTCCTAAGGTAGCGAAATTCCTTGTCGGGTAAGTTCCGACCCGCACGAAAGGCGCAACGATCTGGGCACTGTCTCAACGAGAGACTCGGTGAAATTATAGTACCTGTGAAGATGCAGGTTACC